>CAMCUD010000026.1 GCA_945878865.1 Bifidobacterium breve
CGTCGCCGACAGGCGCAGCAGGCCCCACGCCAGCAGGCTCAACAGCGTCAGCGTGATCGCCAGGACGACGAGCCCGGCAACCGTCCACAGCCAGCCCGGGACGTCGGTCTTGGCCTCGCGCTGCAGGACGACCTTGTCGGCGAGGAAGGCCCGGGTGAAGGAGGCGGTCGCCGGCACCTCAGGGGCCGGGATCGCCGTGTCCTCAGGCAGGTGGATCGGCATCGCCAGCAGCGAATTGCCCTGGTGCAGGCGGACCATCGACTTCCAGTCGCCGGAGACCGGCAGCGGCTGCGTGGTCTCGAACGTCCCGGGCCCGACCTGCTTGAGGTGGTCGATGTCGAAGCCGCCGCCCTGCCACGCGGTGACCGTGAGCCAGCGGGCGTCCTGCGCGGCGGACGCGGGGGCGATCCGGATCGTTGCGGCCACCGTCCTGTCCGGCGCCGGGGTGATCTCGCGCAGCGTGACCGTCCCGGTCACGCCGCCCTGCGCGCCGGTGTTCAGCAGGACGCCGAAGAGGGCGATGAGGGTGACGGTCGCGGCCGGCGCGAGGACTCGGCCGGGGCGCATCGTCGACAGCCCGACCTGCGCGTTCAGGCAGCCGCCCATGAACGCGCCGATCACGCCGCCGGCCACGCCGGCGATCGTCCCGACGACGAGCGCATCGACGAGCATCGTCGAAGGCCACGGGATCGGCATCCAGACCTGCGACCAGCCGTACTCGGCGAGCGTGCCGAGCGTGCCGACCGCCAGGCCGGCGACGGCGCCCATCACGTAGGGCCGCGACCGGAGCGCCTGGCCGGCGGCCAGGAACGCGAGCTCCACGAGAAGCGCCGACGGGAGGTAGAGCGCGAAGTGCGGCGTCGTCTGCCCGATCGCCGGGCCGATCGTCAGCGCGAGCAGGCCGCGCAGGACGAGGAAGACGAGCGTGGCGCCGATCGCCCCGCCCGGGCCGAGGAACATCCGCGCGCAGACCAGGCCGATCGCCGCCGACGCGGCCAGCAGGACAGGCTCGAGCAGGAGGTTGAACTGCGGGACGCCCCAGTCGAACTCCGCCTGGAAGGTCGCCAGGCCGACCATGAGGCCGCCCATGAGACCAAAGGTCCGCGACCGCTGCGCGACGACCTCGGCGAGCGTGCGCCCGGAGAGGTCGCCCATCCGCATGCCCTCCGAGACGAGGACGCACAGACCGACGAGCCCCATGACGGCGCCGCCGATGAGCATGAGGTGCGTGGGCCCCCAGAGGGTGACGTCCTGCCCGAAGATGCGGTGCCAGACGTCGTCGAGCGGGAAGCCGAGCAGCGCGTAGCTGCCGCAGGCGACCATGAGGACGCCGCCGAGCGGGGCGTGCCAGGTGCGCGTGATCTTCACCGCGGCGGGGCTGGGGCGGTCCTCGTCGGCCATGACGATCGCCAGGACGCCGGCGGCCAGCAGGCCGTAGAGGCCGGCGAGGATGAAGTAGTGCGCCGGGTTGGCGAGCGGGCCCGCGTCGCGCCCCTGGTCGATGTGGATGGAGATGTCCCAGTACATCCCGAACAGCGCGACGAGCAGCGCGCCGCCGCCGAGCCCCGCCGAGACGCCGGCCCACGACGGCATGCCGGAGACGCGCTCGGAGAACCGGCCGATCGCGCGCAGCCAGCCGACCCCGCCGGCGCGATAGCGCATGCCGATCCACAGCAGGACCACGGTGAGGATGGACGCGGAGATCGTCGCGATCGCGACCTGATCGATCGCGGCGCCCCCGGCGGGGGCGTCGGCAGCGGCGAGCGGAAGCGGGAAGTACGCCATGGGGCTATGTTACATCGATCGATGGAACATCGTGTGCGGGTAGTCTCACACCCGGTTCTCCCCATGTCGACGGTCGAACATGACATGACGATCGAACAGCTGGCCATGGCCAGCGGGCAGAGCGTGCGCAACATCCGCGCGCACCAGTCCCGTGGCCTGCTGCCGCCGCCCGAGGTCCGCGGACGCACCGGGTTCTACGGCGCCGTCCACGTCGAGCGGCTGCGCCTCATCCGCGAGCTGCAGGCCGAGGGCTTCAACCTCACCGCGATCAGCCGGCTGCTCGAGAACGAGCGCTTCGGCGAGGAGGCGATCAACCTCCGCCAGGTCCTGCTCGCGGGCTTCGAGACCGAGAAGGCCGAGATCCTCGACGTCGAAGAGCTCCACGCCCGCTTCGGCGGCGAGGCCAGCCCCGAGCGGATCAAGCGCTCCACGAAGCTCGGTCTGCTGCGCCCCGTCGGCGACGGCCGCTTCGAGGTCACGAGCCCGCGCCTGCTGCGCGCAGGGGACACGCTCAACGAGCTCGGCGTCGACCCTGATCTCGCCCTCGACCTCATCGAGCAGCTCCAGCGCCACGCCGAAGCGGCCGCCCGGTCGTTCGTCAAGCTCTTCCTCGAGGGCGTCTGGAAGCCGTTCGAGGCGGCGGGCATGCCCGATGAGCGCTGGGCCGACGTGCGCACCGCCCTGGAGCGCTTGCGCCCGCTGGCCTCCGAGGCCTACCTCGCCGTGTTCGAGCCGATCATGAGCCAAGCGGCCGAGGACGCGTTCGGCCGCGAGCTCGAGCGGCTGCGCCGCAGCGGGAAGTCCAGCGGGTCGGACGGCCGCCGCTCGCGCTCGCGCCGACACCGCTGATCGGGGCGACTGACGCCCCGGTCAGGTACGTTGGACACGTGGCCAGCACGCCCCGTGAATCCGTCCCGCGCGCGCGAGCGCAGCATCTCGGGCCCGAGCGCCGGCGCCCGCTCGTCCTCGACGCCGCGCTGCAGGTCTACCTGCGTACCGGCTTCGACGGCGCCTCGATGGACGCGATCGCGTCGGAGGCGGGCGTCACGAAGCCCGTGCTCTACGACTGCTACCCGAACAAGCGCGAGCTGTTCGCCGCGCTCCTGCGCCGCGAGGCCGAGCGCCTGCTCGAGGCGACCACCGCCTCGATGCCGCAGGAAGTCGACCTCGAGCACCCCGCCTCCACCCTGCGCGGCGGCCTGACGGGATTCTTCCGCGCGGTCGCGTCGCTGCCCGACAGCTTCCGCGCCACGGTGATGGCCGTCCACGACGGCCTCGACCCGCAGATCGCCGCCGGCGTCGAGCAGCACCGCACGAGCCAGGTGGTCCTCATGACGGGGATGATCGGTGCCTACCTGCGCAGCGCCGGCGTCGAGGACGCCGATCACAAGGCCGAGATCAGCGCGAACGCCGTCGCGGGCATCAGCGACGCGTTCGCCCGCCTCATCGTCGAGGACCCGGTCACCTACCCGCCCGACGACATGGCGGACAAAGCCGCGACGATCCTGCTCAAGGGCTTCGAGGGCGTCGCCGGCATCAAGATCCCGTAAGACGCGCGCCGGTTGCGCGTTGAGCCTCCAGACACGGGCGCATAAGGTCGCCGAACCACGAGCCTCTGGAGGCACGCGATGGGACTGTTCAAGAACATGAAGGGCGCCATGGCCAGCGCGCAGGACATGGCCGCGCAGGCGCAGCAGCAGGCCGGTATCTCCGGCACCGACCTCGCCGGCGGCATCGCCGCGCGTGATGCCGTCCAGAGCGCCGGCAACGACATGGTGCGGATCATGCAGACCGGCTCGCCCGGGACCGCCATCATCAAGGCCGCGCGCGACACCGGGCAGCGCACCGCCGGCAACGCGACGTGTGAGTTCGACCTGACGGTCACCCCGCAGGGCGGGGCGCCGTACGAGACGACGCTCGTCACGATGATCGCCGGCACCGACATGAGCCCCTACGAGCTCGGCAAGACATGGAACGTGAAGATCGATCCCCAGGACGGCTCGAAGGTCGTCTTCAGCCAGTAGGCCTCGGCGCCTCGCTCCAGGCGGCGCTCGACGACGTCGCCTGGGCGGTCGGCGGGCTCGGTGACGAGCTCGACGCGATGATCGCGCGCCGCGAGGCGCGGTTCGAGCCCACGGATCCCGCCATGCAGGTGGCCGCCGCAGCCGCGTCGCTGCCCCGACGCCGCTGAGCGCGCTCCGCGCGTTACTGTGGTCGGCATGGCCGACACGATCTCCTTCGCCCGCGGGGCGCCGTCCCTGGACATCGTCGACGTGGAGGGCCTGAGCGCCGCCGCCCAGCGCGCCTTCGCCAACGACCCGGCGGGCCTGACGGCCTACGGCACGGCCATCGGGTACGTGCCGCTCCGGAAGTGGATCGCCGAGAAGCACGGCGTCGACCCGGCGCGCGTGCTCGTGACGAACGGCTCGATGCAGGCCGACGCGTTTCTCTTCCAGACGCTCGTCGCCTCCGGGAGCGACGTCGTCGTCGAGAAGCCGACCTACGACCGCACGCTGCTGAACCTCAAGTCGCTCGGCGCGAACGTCCACATGGTCGAGCTCGAGAACGACGGCATCTCCACCGACGAGCTGCGCCGTCTGCTCGAGTCGGGCGTCACGCCGTCGCTCGCGCACATCATCCCCAACTTCCAGAACCCGGCCGGCTACACGCTGTCGCTGGAGAAGCGCGGCGCGCTCCTCGACCTCGCCGCGGAGTTCGGCTTCCCGATCTTCGAAGACGACCCGTACATCGACATCCGCTTCGCCGGGGAGACGCTCCCGACCATGCTGTCGATGGACGACGCGGGCGAGCACGTCGTCTACGCGTCGTCGTTCTCCAAGACGGTGTGCCCGGGCGTGCGCGTCGGCTACCTCGTCGGCCCCGAGCAGCTCATCGACGACATCCGCAAGCTCGCGACGAACACCTACATCGCGCCGAACATGGTCGCGCAGGGCATCGTCTACGAGTTCTGCGCGTCGGGCGGGATCGACGGCGCGATCGCCACGGTGAAGGCCGCGCTCGCCGAGCGGGTCGACCTCCTGTGCGACGCGCTCGAGAAGCACCTCCCCGAGGCGACGTTCCAGAAGCCCGAGGGCGGCTACTTCATGTGGGTCGCGCTGCCGGAGGGCTCGGACATCGACGCGATCTTCGCGGCGGCCGCCGAGCGCGGCGTGGCCATCGTCAAGGGCACGGACTTCCTGCTCGAGGGCGGGGAGAACACGATGCGCCTGGCGTACTCGGGCGTGACGGCGGACCAGATCGAGGAAGGCGTCAAGCGCCTGGCCGAGGCTGTGCACGCCGTTCCGGTCGCGGGCTGAACGCCGCCACGAACGCCGCCCACGCCGCGTCGAGATCGGCGTCGGGCGGGAACCGGTCTGCGAGCTCGAGGCTGACGAGGCCGTGCGCCGCCGCCCAGGCCGCGCGCGCCCGGTCCTCGTCGCCCTCGAACGCAGCGAGCAACGGCGCCGCGGCCTGGTCCTCGACGCCGGCCGGGAGCCGGTCACGCGGGATCGGCTGCGCCGTAGCCAGGGTGTACAGGTGCGGATGGCCGATCGCCCACGACCGGTACGCGGCCGCGAGGTCGGCCAGCTCCGGGCCCGCGTCGCGCAGTGCGTGCCCCAGCTCGGTCAGCGCCGCAGCGATGAGATGCGCCTCGAGCGCCGCCTTGTCGGGGACGTGCTTGTACAGCGACGGTGCGCGGATCCCCATCCGGGCGGCGATCGCGCGCATGCTCACGGCATCGGGTCCGTCGGCCTCGAGCAGCTCGCGCGCGACGCCGACGGCCTGCGTGACGCGGTCCTCAGCCACGCTGGTAGCCGTCCTTCGTGCGCAGGCCGTAGCCCACCGCACGGTCCGTGGCGATGTGGGAGAGCCAGACGAGCGCGAGGGCGGCGGCGAACGGGCTGGCGAGGATCACCGCGACGGCGCCGAGCAGCAGCGGCCCGGGCAGGCTGTGCAGCGCGTTGTAGAGCGGGACGGCGCGCGGCGCGAGCCGCCCATCCGCGGCGAACTCCTTCGACATCCCGGCCAGCAACGCGACGTCGGGCACGAGCCAGAGCGCGAGCGCGACGGGCCCGATGAGCGCGATCGCCCCGGCGATCGACGCGAGGGCGACGGCGCCGAGGACGAGACGGCGTGGCGCGGTGAATGTGGTGGTGGCGGCGGTCATGGCGTGCTCCGTTGGCTAACAGTGATAGCTACGGTAGCTAACACCGTTAGCGGATGCAAGCAGGCCTCGAACATCAGCGCATGCCTCGTCGCCGGACGTCCGGCCGTCCGCGCCCTGGGCCGATGGTCCCGCATGCTCTGGAGAGGTCTCATCACCGTCCTGGCCTCCGGCACCCTGCTGGGCGCAGCGGGGCCCGTCCCTGCGCAGGCCACACCGGATCCGCCACAGACGCCGGAGGAGCAACTCATCCAGGAGGGGATCGAGCTCCCCCGCATCCTCGTGCTTGAGCCGCCACGACAGGCGCCCAGCCAGGCTGGGCGGCAAGCCGTGCAGCAGGACCTTCAGCGGGTCGAGCAGGACGCGTCGCAGAACGCCGGCCAGGCGATCGACGGCGACGAGGAAGACGCGACCCAGGCAATCACCAACGGGGCGCAGACGCTGGGCACGCTGGCGCGGGAGGCCTCTGAGGGCACACTCTGGCCGCAGGAGGCGGCATCTCTCCCCATCCCGCAGATGTCCGAGAAGCAGATGCTCATCGAGGAGATCAAGGAGGAGTCGGGGTTCGGCCGAGGCCTGTACCCGGAATCCCCCGCGGCCAGCTAGCGCCCGTAGCGCTCCTTGGCCAGCACCAGCTGGCCCGGCAGCGCGACGCGCTCCGGAGGCGACGGGTCGGCCTTCACCGAGACCGTCTCGGCCACCGAGATGCTGAGCTCGTGCTCGCCGTCGGCCGACGACACCGTGATCGACTCGTCGTCCTTCGCGACGACCGTGCCGTCCATGCCGGGCTCGATGCCGTGGTCCTTGAGGTAGTGCAGGATGTCCTCGGCCTCGTTCTCGAAGCGCAGGATCGTCACGTTCGCGTCGACCTCCACGTCGGCGAGCGGCACGCCGCCGATGCGCTGCCCGACGTTGATCGGGTGGCCGTGCGGGCACGTCGCCGCGTCGCCGATTGCGGCGAGCATCCGCTCCTCGAGCACCGGGCTCATCGCGTGCTCCAAGCGCTCGGCCTCCTCGTGGACCTCGTCCCACGGAATGCCGAGGACGTCGGTGAGGAAGCGCTCGATGAGCCGGTGGCGGCGCACGATCTGCTCCGCGTGCTCGACACCCGAGTCGGTGAAGCTGATGCTCTTGTCCGAGCCCCGGGTGATGTACCCGTCGCGCTCGAGCCGGCCGATCATCTCGTGCACGGTCGGCGCGGAGAGCTGCATCGCGCGCGCGACGTTGGCGCCCGTCATGGGCAGGCCCGCCTCGTAGAGCCAGAACAGGGTCTGGAGGTACTCCTCCTCCGCGACGGTGACGTGATCGCTCGACATGCGCCGAAAGCCTAGGGCACCTGTCACGTACCGTACGCGCCATGCAGATCTCTCCGGGCACGCGGGCGCTGGTCACCGGTGCATCGAGCGGAATCGGGCGTGCGCTGGCCGAGGCGCTGGCGGCGCGCGGGGCGCAGGTCGGCCTCGTCGCGAGGTCGCTGCCCGAGCTCGAGGCGCTGGCCGAAGCGCTTCCCGGACGGCACGCCGTGCTCCCGTGCGACGTCGGCGACGCGAGTGCCGTCCAGGCCGCCGTCGACCGGTTCGCCGCCGAGGCCGGCGGGCTCGATCTCGTCGTCGCCAACGCCGGGCTCACGCACTACCGCCCGGTCGCCGAGCAGCCGCTGGGCGAGGTCGAGCAGATGACCCGCGTGAACTGGCTCGGCACCGTCTACACGATCCACGCGGCGCTCCCCCACCTGCTGGGCGGCCGGCGCGGCCACATCGTCGTGGTCTCGAGCGGCGCGGGGCTGCGCTCGTTCCCCGGCGCCGCGGCGTACGGCGCGACGAAGGCGGCCCAGCGCGGGTACAGCACCGCGCTGCGTCACGAGCTCGCCGGCACCGGGGTCTCCGTGACGACGGTCTACCCGGGGGAGATCGCCACCGCCCTCCACGACCACGAGCGCGAGCGCATGCCCGGCTGGTATCGCGCCGACGACGCCAAGCCCGCGACGACGCTCGCCGCGAAGGTCCTGACCGCCGTCGAGGGCGACCGCCGCGAGGTCTACTACCCCGCGCTCGTCCGGCTGCTCGGCGTCGTCAACGGCGTGTCGCCACGGCTGGCCGACCGTATGCTGCACCGCATGCGCGGCGCCTCGGCGGCACCGCGCCTCGACTGACCGTGGCCCTTCCGCTCACCCCACCCGTCGCCCCCCAGCTGGCCCGCCCGCGCAAGGGGCTGCCCGACGAGGCCGACGGCTGGATCTACGAGCCCAAGTGGGACGGCTTCCGCGCGATCGCCTTCGTCGACGGTGACGACCTCGAGCTGAAATCGCGCAACGGCAAGGACCTCAAGCGGTACTTCCCCGAGCTGCGATTCATGCCCGGCCGCTACGTCCTCGACGGCGAGATCGTCATCGAGTCGTCCGACGGCGAAGGCGAGGAGTTCAACCTGCTCGGCCAGCGCATCCATCCCGCCCAGTCACGCGTGCAGATGCTCGCCGAGCAGACGCCCGCGACGTTCATGGCGTTCGACCTGCTCGCCCAGGACGACGAGGTCCTGCTCGACCTCCCGTGGGAGGAGCGGCGCGCCCGGCTCGAAGCACTCGTGGCGGCACCCGTGAAGCTCACGCCGTACGTGCAGACCGCCGCCGACGCCGAGCACTGGCTCCACAGCGCCGAGGGCGTCATCGCCAAGGAACGCGCGGCGCCGTACCGCCCGGGTGAGCGCACGGGGATGGTGAAGATCAAGCGCGTCCGCACGATGGACGCGGTCGTCATGGGCTGGCGCCCGGGCAAGGCCGAAGGGACGGTCGGGGCGATCATCCTCGGCCTCTACACCCCCGAAGGCCGCCTGCGCGAGGTCGGGCACTCCTCGGGCTTCACCGCCAAGCAGAAGCGCGAGCTCGTCGAGACGCTCGAGCCGTACGAGACCGGCAACCGCGGGAGCGGCGAGCCGTCACGCTGGACGCAGGGCCGCGACCTCGAGTGGGTCGAGCTGCGGCCCGAGCTCGTCGTCGAGGTGACCTACGACCACGCCAGCGACGGGCGGATCCGGCACGGGGCGAAGGTGCAGCGCTGGCGGGACGACAAGGACCCCGCCGACTGCACGATCGATCAGCTCGGCTAGCCGTCCGCGTTGATCTTCGCGGTCAGCTCGGCGAGCACGCGCACCGCGTCCTCGTTCTCGACCTGACAGGTGCCCGCGGCCTCGTGGCCGCCGCCGCCGTAGGAGAGCATGAGCTCGCCGACGTTCGTCTTCGACGAGCGGTTGACGATCGACTTGCCCGTCGCGAACACGGTGTTCATCTGCCGCAGACCCCAGAGCACATGGATCGAGATGTTCGTGTCCGGGAACAGCGCGTAGATCATGAAGCGGTTCGTCGGGTGGATGACCTCCTCGTCGCGGAGGTCGAGCACGACGAGGTTGCCGCGGACGTCGGCGCAGCGGCGCAGCTGCTCGAGCGCCGCCTCGTGGTGGTCGAGGTAGAGCGTGACGCGCTCGGCGACGTCGGGGGTCTCGAGGATCTCCTCGACGCTCATCTCCGTGCACGCGTCGATGAGCTGCATCATGAGCTGGTAGTTGGAGATCCGGAAGTCGCGGAAGCGGCCGAGGCCCGTCCGCGGGTCCATGAGGAAGCTCAGCAGGATCCAGCCGTCGGGCTGCAGGATCTCCTCGAGGGAGAACTGCGCCGCGTCGGCCTTGTCGACCGCGTCCATCATCACGTCGGTGATGCGGTCGGGATCGAACGCGTCGCGGCCGCCGAAGTGGTCGAAGACGACCCGGGCGGCGGACATCGCGCCGGCGACGATCACGTGGTTGTCGGGCGAGTCGGCGACCCGCTCGAGCTCGGAGTCGTGATGGTCGAACGCGAGGTGGACCCCGGGCACGTACGGCAGGTTCGTCGTGATGTCCCGGTCGGTGATCTCGACCTTGCCGTCCTGCATGTCCTTGGGGTGGACGAACAGGATGTCGTCGAGGATGTCGAGCTCCTTCAGGAGCGCGGCGCAGACGAGGCCGTCGAAGTCACTGCGGGTCACCAGGCGGAAACGCTGGGCCGTCTCGGTTGCCATCGGGAAGGGAACTCCTGGGCGTCGGGGTCCTTCCCCTTTTCGGCAGATCCGGGACGTTCCTGAAACCGCGACTGGTCCGGAAGGCGCCGGGTTTCTCAAGGCTGAGCGTGTGGACGCCGAGCCTGACGATGTGGGGCCGTCCGCCTACATCTCCCGCTTCATCTGCCGTGACGAGGAGGAGCGCGCCTGGATCATGGACATGCACCGGCGCATCGAGCCGGCCATGATCCGCTCGATGATCCCCGTGCTGGGGCTCATGGCGCTGTGCCTGCCGTGGTTCCAGCCGATCGCGTTCGTCCCCATGGCGCTGGCGGCCGTCGCGTTCTACGCGGGGTCGCGACTCGTGGCGCGACAGCGGCGGCTCGATCCGCTTGTCTACGCGTGGTGGTTCGGCACGACGATGATCGCGGTGGCGACGGCGATCAACTCGGTGCCGTACGGCGATCTCGCCCCGCAGACCTACGTCATCGGGTCCACCGTGCTGATCTGGCCCCTGCTCGGTGCCTGCGGCGCCGCGCCGGAGCGGCTGACCGCGCTGGCGACGTACTGGTGCTGCGTGCTGCTCGTCGTGCCCTCGCTCATCCTCTTCCCCGAGGCCGTCATCGATGAGCCCGCCATGCTCATGGTGCCCCTCGCGATGTACATCGCGGTGCCGATCATCTCCTCGGCCGTGCGCAGCGCGAGCATGGAGCATCGCAGCGCCGCGGTCGTCGACCAGCTCACCGGCATGCTCAACCGGGCGGCGCTGACCGCGCGCGCGAACGAGCTGGCCCACCAGTCGCAGCTGACCGGCGAGCGGGTCGGCGTCATCGTCCTCGACCTCGACCACTTCAAGGCGATCAACGACCAGCACGGCCACGCCGTCGGCGACCGCGTCCTGCAGGAGGTCGCCTACCGGATGCGCACCCAGTTGCGCGCCTTCGACCTCGCCTACCGCCTCGGCGGCGAGGAGTTCGTCGTCCTGCTCCCGGGCGCTGACGAGGCCGACGCGCGGCGTCTCGCCGATGAGCTGTGGAGCGCCATCCGCTGCACGCCGGTCTCCGGGCTGTCCGTGACCGCGTCGCTCGGCGTCGCGGTGTCCGCGCCGGGCGAGGTGTTCCGGTTCGAGACGACGTTCCGCATCGCCGACGATGCGCTCTACGCCGCGAAGGCCGCCGGGCGCGACCGGGTCGCCGACGCAGCGCCGAAGATCGCGGCCGCCGCCTAACGGGGACGGGGCGCCCGTGTCTCGTGGCGCGGCAGCCCGTCGTCGGGCAGGACCTCCCACGGCGCCTTCGAGCCGACGAACGTGTGGAACTGCGGCGCGATCCCGGGATCACCGTCGAACGCGCCGAGGCGGATGGACACCTCTGGCCCGTCGGGCCAGGTCCCGCCGAACAGCGACGAGCCGCAGCGCCGGCAGAACGCTTTGACCATCCCGCCCTCCGGCGGCCGGTAGACCACGACGAGCTCCTCGCCGGCCAGCAGCCGGAACGCGTCGCGCGGGACGCGCGCCTGCGGTGACGCTGCTGCGCCGCTGTGCTTGCGGCAGCGCGAGCAGTGGCACCAGTTCGCACGCAGGAACGGCGGGGTCGCCTCGAAGCGCACTCCGCCGCACAGACATCCGCCGGCCACCGACTCGGCCATGGGCGCACACTACCCAGGTCCGGGGAGGTGACGCTCGGGCCAGCACGCGCAGCCGATTCTCCACCCGATGGTCCGTTGGTCGGCCGCGCGGCCGAGCGCAGACTTCCGGCGGTCACGATCGCGTGAAGGAGACACGGATGGCCGACCCGACGCCGACCACGGCGGACACCGCCCTGCTGGAGGGCGAGAAGCAGAAGCTCCACAAGTCGCTCAGCCGGCTCGACATGATCGGGTTCACGGTCTGCGCCTTCGTCGGCCTGGACACCCTCGGTCTCGTCGCCGGGGCCGGCGCGCAGGGATTCACCTGGCTCGTGGTGCTCGCGGTGCTCTTCGTGCTGCCCTATGCACTGGTCATGTCCGAGGTCGGGTCGGCGTTCACCGAGGAGGGTGGCCCGTACGAGTGGGTGAAGATGGCCTTCGGCCGTGGGCACGCCGCGATCGCGGCGCTCATGTACTGGGTGACCAACCCGTTCTGGGTGGGCGGGTCGCTCGCGTTCATCGCGACGGAGGCGTGGGACGCCAACATCTTCGGCATCCCTTCGGGCTCGGTCGGCGACTACGTCTTCAAGCTGCTCTTCATCTGGTTCTCCATCGGGGTCGCGATCGCGTCGCTGCAGAAGGGCAAGTGGATCCCGAACGTCGGCGCGCTGCTCCGCGTCGTCGTCCTCGGCGGCTTCACCATCACGCTCGTCGTCTACGCGATCAAGAACGGCGTCCACGGCTTCCCCGTGGGAGACCTGTCACCGACGATGGCAGTGTTCCTCGGCCTCGTGCCGGTGCTGCTCTTCAACTACGTCGGCTTCGAGTTGCAGAACGGCGCCGCCGAGGAGATGCAGGACCCGCAGAAGGACGTCCCGCTCGCGGTGCTGCGCAGCGGGGCGCTCGGCGTGGGCCTCTACGCGATCCCGGTCTTCGGGATCATGCTCGTGCTGCCGCCCGAGGCGATCACCGGCGTATCGGGCTTCATGGATGCGGTCGCGACCACGTTCACGGTGTACGGCGGCGCGGCGGACGTCCTGCTCGGCATCGTGACGCTGTGCTTCGTGGGGACGCTGCTGACCTCGGGCGCGGTGTGGATGATCGGCTCGGACCGCATCCAAGCGGTCGCGGCAGCCGACGGTGCGTTCTTCCCGTTCTTCGCGAAGTTCCACGACACGCTCGGCACGCCCGTGCGAGTCAACGTGCTCTCCGGCGTGGTCTCGTCGCTGTTCATGATCGCGGCGCTCGCGATCTTCCAAGACAGCTCCGCGTTCGAGGTCGTGCTGACGATCGCGATCAGCACGACGCTGATCTCCTACCTCTGGATCTTCACCGCCGTGCTGCGGCTTCGCACCGTCAGGCCGGAGACGCCGCGCCCGTACCGCGTACCCGGCGGGCCGTGGGGCATCCGGGTCGCGGTGGGGCTCATCACGTTCTGGGTGGCGCTCGGTTCGTGGGTCGCGGTGTTCCCCGGGACGCTCGAGAAGGTGGTCGGGCTCGACTACGACTTCGAGGACGCCTGGGGTGTGAGCTTCGCGAAGTTCGAGCTGCTGACGTGGGGCACGCTGGCCTGCGTGGTGCTCCTGGCGCTCGTGGGCTACCTCGCGGGCCGGCGGGTCCGGACGGGCACGGCGCCGGTGCCGCTGGCCGCCGAGGCCGGCTGAGTCCGCGCGCGGCGGGCATTGCTGACAGTCCCCATTGTCAGATATAACTGCGGCATGCCCGCCGTCGCGCACCCCTCCCGCTTCGGGGACCTCGACGAGGTCCGCCGCCGCTACGACCCGGCCACCGTCGACATGATCACGCGGAGCGTGTTCGAGTCCGACACGGCCGCTGACCGGCTGGTGGAGCGGTTCGCCGAGCTCCCGGGCGGTGCGGGCTGGCGCATGCTCGACGTCGCGCTGCGCGACGGGATCGACGCGGTCACCGAACCGCCGGCGGAGCTCGCCGCGTTCGTGCAGGACGCGATCACGCCGCCCGACTGGGTGGACCTCGAGCTCGTCGACCGCGGCGCCGTCGCCTGGTGGCGGGCAGGTGGTCCACTGCAGCTGCTGGCGCTGACGGCAGGCTCCCTGGCCTACGGCTACAGCACGAGCTTCGCCCGCCCGCTGCTCATCACCGGACGGCTGAAGGAGCGCGCCGGCCGCCGGCTCGGCGAGACGGCGAACTGGGTGCTGCTGGCGACGCGCCCCGGCCAGCTGCATCCCGGCGCGGAGGGGCTGCGCGAAACCGTGCGCATCCGCCTCGTGCACGCGCTGATCCGCCGGCACCTGCGCCGCTCCGGCGAGTGGGACACCGCGAACTGGGGCGAGCCGATCAGCGTCGGCGACACGCTGGCCACCGGCATCATCGGGTTCTGCGCGTACCCCATCACGGGCCTGCAGCGCCTGGGCGTCGAGTACTCCGCCGAGGAGCTCGAGGCGATGGTCCATCTGTGGTCGTGGATCAGCCACCTCCAGGGCGTCCCGCACGAGTACCTCCCGAAGACCTGGGACGAGGCCGTCGCGCTGTGGCACACCGCGCAGGAGGTCGAAGAGGTGCGCATCGAGGGCGCGGACCAGCTCGTTCACGCGCTGCTCTTCCATGGCCTCGGCATCGACGCCGTCTTCCCCCGGCCGCTCGGCGGCCCGCTGAGCCGGGCAGCCGGCTACGGCATGGCGGCCGTCGCCCGGGACTGGATGGGCGACGAGCGCGCGGACATCCTGCACGTGCCGCACTCGCGCCTGGCGGCCGGGATCCCGGTCCTGCGCGCGCTCATCCGGCTGCGCGAGCGGCTCCGCCGCGCGGGCCTGGCGCCGAGCGACGAACGGCTCGTACGCTTCGAGCTGTTCGCCGCCAACCACGTCATGGCGCTCATGCGGTCCAAGCCGCCGATGACGCCGGGCGCCACCGCGGAGAAGCCCGCGCTCGCGACCTGACCGCGCGGCCGTCCGTCAGGATGGCCGCCGTGGATCTCGCCGCCCGCCCCGTCCTCGTCGCGCCCGATGCGTTCAAGGGGACGCTGACCGCCGCGCAGGTCGCCGGCGCGATCGGCCGCGGGCTGGAGCGCGGAGGCGTGCCCGCGGATCTTTGCCCGGTCGCCGACGGCGGCGAGGGCACGCTCGCCGTCCTGCTCACCGCCCTGGGCGGCGAGACGGCGGGGACCACCGCGCGCGATCCGCTCGGCCGCGAGATCGCCGCCGGGTTCGCCCTTGTGGAGGACGGCGGCACGGCCATCGTGGAGGTGGCCGAGGCGAGCGGGCTGCCTCGCGTGGCCGAAGCCGAGCGCGACGTCATCGCGGCGAGCACGTACGGCACCGGCCAGCTCATCGCCGCGGCGGTCGACGCCGGCGCGGCGGTGGTCCTCGTCGCCGCGGGCGGGTCGGCGACCGTGGACGGCGGCGCGGGCGCGATCGAGGCGATCGAGGACGCGGGCGGCCTGCGCGGCGCCCGACTCGTCGTCCTCTGCGACGTCCGCACGCCCTGGGAGGAGGCGCCGGCGCGGTTCGGGCCGCAGAAGGGCGCCTCGCCCGCCGACGTCCGCGCGCTCGAAGGGCGGCTGCGGGCACTCGCCGCGACCCTGCCGAAGGACCCGGCGGGCGAACCGATGACCGGCGCCGCCGGCGGGCTGGCCGGCGGGCTGTGGGCGCGCTACGGCGCGGCGCTCGAGCCCGGCGCGGCCTTCGTGCTCGGCACGCTGGAGACCGATGCCCGAATGCGCGCGGCGCGGGCGATCGTCGTCGGCGAGGGCCGGCTGGACCGCACGTCGCTGCAGGGCAAGGTCACCGGCGAGCTCGCCACGCGGGCCCGGCAGGCCGGGGTGCCGTGCCACGCGGTGGTCGGCCAGCACGCGCTCGACGCGTTCGACGCCCGCATCCTCGACCTCCAGGAGATCCTCGAAGCGGGCACGCCCGACGCCCTGGAGGCGGCCGGGGAACGGCTGGCTGCCATCCTGTAGCGCGTGCCCGGTCGAGCCCTGCTGACCATCCTGGCGGCCGCTGCGCTCCTCGCTCCCGCCGCCGCTCGCGCAGACGACGTGCCGCGCCCCGGCAGCGCGGGGCTCGGCGACCTCGCTCAGCCGATGCTCGGAAACGGCGGCTACGACGTCACGCACTGGGATCTCGACCTGCGCTTCACCGACGACCTGTCGGCCTACGGCGCGACGACCCAGGTCAGCGCCCGGGCGACCCAGGCGCTCTCGCGCTTCGACCTCGCCCTCGTGGGAGGCGGCGTCGACGCCGTCACCGTCGACGGCCTCACCGCCACGTGGACGCGGACGGCGACCGAGCTGCAGATCACGCCACCCCGCGCGATCCAGGCGGGCACGCCCTTCCGGGTGGCGGTGACGGTGCACAAGCCCGTCGTCACCGTCGCGTCGGTGTGGACGTCACGCTCGGTCACGCCCACCATCGCGCGCCAGGATGACTGGGTCGAGACGTCGTTTCAGCCGTCCGGCGCCCGCCGGCTCGCCGCGTTCGCCGACCATCCCGCCCAGAAGGCGCCAGCGGCGATCACCCTGACTGCCCCGTCGCGGTTCAACGCGATCGCCAACGGCGAGCTTGTCGGCAGCCGCCGCAACACGACCACGACGACGCGGACGTTCCGCTCGGCTGAGCCGCTCGCGCCCGAGCTCCTGCAGGTCATCGTGGGGAGGTTCGGCGTCCTGCGGTCGGCCGGCCCCGGCGGCGTGCGGCTGCGCCACGTCGTCCCGCGCGGCCGCGCGCGGGCGGTCGCGCCGGGGCTGCGGATCGTCAGCCGCGGCCTGGCGTTCCTGCAGGCGCGGCTCGGCCCGCTGCCGCTGCGCCAGTACGGGGTCGTCGCGGCGCCCGTCATCGCCGGAGGTGAGCTGGAGAGCCAGGGCCTGACGCTGCTGTGGGGGCGCGGGCTCACCGGCCAAGGGCTGAGCTGGGGCTACGACGGCACGATCGTCCACGAGACCGCGCACGAGTGGTTCGGTAACAGCGTGTCGCCCCGGCGCTGGACCGACCTGTGGCTCAACGAGGGCCACGCGACGTACTACGAGCTGCTGTGGGGCGACGCGCAGGGCGAGCTGGGGCTCGACCGCACCATGCGCCAGATCTACGAGCGGCGCGCCGGGTCGCTGCTCGCGCGCTACGGCCCGCTCGCCGCACCGCACGGATCGCCGTGGGGCCCGGGCCTCAGCCCGTTCAGCAACCTCGTCTACGAGGTCGGGGCGCTCGCCCTCTACGCCCTGCGGCTCGAGGTCGGCGACGACACGTTCACGCGGATCGAGCGGACCTGGGTGGCGCGACACCGCCACGGTGTTGCGGGAACGGACGATTTCATCGCGCTGGCAGGCGAGGTGGCAGGCCGCGACCTCGGGCCGTTCCTGCGGCCGTGGCTCGAGGGGCGGACGGTGCCGCCGATGCCCGGGCGCCCCGACTGGAAGCCGGCTGCACGCGCCTGACCGCGGCCGAGACGCACGCGCTGCGATGCTGTGGGGCCCCGTCGTGCCCGCCCCCACCCGCAATCTTCAGCTGCCGCCCCAGCTCTCGCGCCGCGCCGTCGTGGTGGGCGCGGGCTCCTTCGGCACCGCCGTCGCGGTGCTGCTCGCCCGCGGCGGCCTGCGCACGACGCTGCAGACGCGCACACCCGAGCAGGCAGCGCAGCTGATCGCCACGCACGTCAACGAGACGTACCTGCCCAACGTCGAGCTGCCGCAGACGCTGCGGATCGAGTCGCTCGACGCCGGTCTGGCCCGCGCCGACTACGTCTTCCTCGGCGTCCCGTCGGTCGGGCTGCGCGAACTCATCGCCGCGCTGCCGGAGCGCGGCCTGCGGCCCAAGACGCCGATCATCTCGCTGGCGAAGGGGCTCGTCGGGCCCGAAGGCTCGCCGCCCACCCTCGTCCTCAACGAGCAGTTCGGCGCCAAGCGCGTCGCGTGTGTCGGCGGTCCGTCACACGCGCAGGAGATGGTCACCGCGGGCGCGGGGCTGGTCGCGGCGTCGGCGAACGAGGACCTCGCGCAGACGATCGCCGGCGTGTTCATCCGCGCGGGCGTCGTATGCGAGGAATCCAACGACCCCGTGGGCGTCGAGCTGTCCGGCGCCGCGAAGAACGCCGCCGCGCTCGCCGCGGGCGCCACGCAGGCGCAGGGGCTGAACGCCGCCGGCGCGGCGGCCGGCCACATCTTCGCTGAGGTCTGGCGGTTCGCCGCCCAGCTCGGCGCACGGCCGGAGTCGATGGTCGGCCTGGCGGGCACCGGCGACCTGGTCGCCACCGTGCTCGCACCGGGCAGTCGCAACCGGCGCGCCGGTGAGCTCCTGGCCGCCGGGGTCCGGGGCGAGGACATCCCCGCGCGCGTGGGGCAGGCCGTCGAATCGCTCGAGACCGTGCCGCTGCTCGCCCGCGCGCTGCAGCGTGCGCAGGTCGAGGCGCCTGTGACGACCGGCCTGTCCCGGCTCATCAGCGGCGACCTGCCCCTCGACGACTGGGTCGCCCTGGTGCGCACGACCGTGCCGCCGCGGGCGCGCTGGCGCGAGCGCCGCGCGGGCGTCTGGGATCGCATGCGCGACCGGGTCACCCGCCGGGATCACGACGCATGAGCGACCGGCCCGTCGCCGTCGTCACCGGCGGCAACCGCGGCATCGGGCGGGAGGTGTGCCGGCAGCTCGCCGCGGCGGGATACGCCGTGCGGCTCGGCGCACGCGACGCGGCCAGAGGTGAGGCCACGGCGGCGGAGCTAGGCCCGGACGTGCGCGCGCTCGCGTTGGACGTCGCCGATCACGACAGCGTGGCGGCGGCCGCCGAGCGGGTCGCCGCAGAGGACGGCCGCTGCGACGCGCTCGTCAACAACGCGGCGATCCACTACGACTGGGACGCCTTCGCCGCGAGCGCGGACCTCGGGATCGTGCACGAGGCGATGGAGACCAACCTGTTCGGCGCCTGGGACGTAACGCTCGCGTTCCTGCCGCTGCTGCGGGCCGCGCCGAGCGCGCGGATCGTCAACGTCTCGAGCCAGGCCGGCTCGCTGGCGACAATGGGCGGCGGCACGCCGGCCTACCACGTCAGCAAGGCCGCGCTGAACGCCTTCACCCTGACGCTCGCCGACGAGCTGCACGGCTCGGGCGTGCTCGTCAACGCGGTCTGCCCCGGCTGGACGTACTCCGGCGAGGGCGGCATGGGCGCGCCCGGCGGGCGGCCGATCGAGGACGGCGCGGCGAGCGTCGTCTGGGGCGTGCTGCTCGCCGACGGCGGGCCGACCGGGGGCTTCTTCCGGGACGGCCGGCCGCTTCCCTGGTGAGGGAGACCACACGGGAATGCAGTATTTGGGTACCCTAACTCCTACCCGCAGGGTCGGATACCCCGACGGGGCAGGAACCCAATGCACCGGATCCCCATCATTCTTCTCGCGGCGGCAGCTGCGCTGGGTAGCGCGGACAGTGGCCTCGCCGCGTCACCCGAGCCGCTGAAGATCGCGCTCGCGTCTCCCGCCAAGGGGGGCGCACCCGCTGCCTTCGCCGGAACCCGCCTCACCGTCGGCACCCCCGCGACGTCGACCCGCACGACGCTGAGCCTGCCTGCGGGCACCGCGACCCTGGGCGCCACCTCGCGCGTCGCGCTCGAGGGCTCGCTGACCTTCACGGCGGGCGCGCGGCGGGCGACGGTCACGCGGCTCACGCTCGTCGCGACGGCGAAGGGCCTGACCGTCAGCGGGCGCACGGGCGGCCGCACGATCACCGTGCTCACCAGCCGGACGGGCACCGCGGCCAAGGCCGGCGCCGCCGAGCTGAAGCTCCGCCGTGCCGCGCTGAAGCTCGCGCCCGCAGGCGCCACGCGGCTCGGCCGTCAGCTGCGCCGCACGCTGCGCCCCGGCACCACGCTCGGCGTCGTGAGCGGCACGCTGCGGACCGCCGCGGCGGCCGAGACCCCGGCGGCCAGCGGCACGCCGACCACGCCCGGCGCGGGGCCGTCCGCCACCGCGCCGGCGCCCGCCCCGCCGACGACCACCACCCCCGCCTCGACGACGCCGACCACCACGACGCCGACGACGCCCACGCCTCCGCCCTTCACCGGCCCGTTCGCCGAGGCGTGCCTGAGCCAGCAGACCTTCGGCGCGCTCACCCCCGAGAGCGTGGGCGTGCCGACGCTGCCCGGCAGCAGCGCGGCCACCAGCGCGACCCTGACCTGGGACCTGCGCCCGTCGTTCGTCGACTACGTCGGCATGGGCGGGCGGGTCGCGACGTGGAACGGCGCGACGTACACCGCGGGCAGCGGCTTCACGTTCACGTTCGAGTCGGCGACCGTCGACGGCACGCGCACCGTCGCGCAGTTCCGCGGGCGGATCGACTTCTGCTACCCGGACCACTACTTCCGGATCGCGCTCGCCGACCCGATCGTGGTGATCGACGGCGGCCAGCCGCGCATCATCATGACCGGCGACTCGTACCAGGGCGTCCCGCCGACGCCGGCGACGCAGATCCAGGCGCGCCGCGTCGTCTTCGCCACGTTCACCGACCCCGGCTCGACGCTCTCGGCGACGACGCGCACATGGACGGTGCCCGCCAGCCCCGGCACGAAGCTGACGACCGAGGGCGCGGACATCGCCAACGCGACGAGCAGCCCCGGCTCCGGCCTCTGGGGCAAGGACCTGCCGTTCGGCGGCTTCACGCTGCGCGTCACGTCCTGACCCACCACGACTTCCCACGCCCGAAAGGACACCCCGAACCCATGACCACGAAGACGCGTCGGATCGCCGGCGGCCTCGCGGCCGCGGCGGCCGCCACCGCCCTGACCCCGGCCGCAGCGCACGCGACGGTCGACGTCACCGCGGCGAGCCTGGCGTGGAGCCAGGTCAACGTCTACGACACGACGCAGCCGGCCGGCACGTACCGCACGTTCCTCGGCTACGCGACGAACACCGTCGGCGGCGCCGGCGCGTCGAACGGCACGGCCACGGTCAGCGACGGTGCCACCTTGACCGGCCCGGCCGGCTGGGCGCCGCCCACCGCGCCGAAGACCGTCATCGACGGCACCTCCCCGCGCGGGATCGACAAGACGTACACGATCACCTACCCGGACGCCGCGACGCCGGGCACGTACGACATCGCGTCGGCGAAGCTCAGCCTGTCGTTCACGGGCGCGTTCACGTTCCGCGTCCATCCGTCGTTCTTCCCGCCGGCGGGCGCGCCGATCTCGATCGAGAACCCGAAGGTCGAGATCAACGGCACGACGGGCACGCTCATCGCCTCCGGCCAGGGCGGCTCGACGCTCGGCGCCACCTCGCCGTACACGGACACGACAGTGTTCAACCTCGACCTGTCAAACGCGTGGATCGTCGACCACGTCGACGGCAGCTCGACGATCGGCAACATCGTCCCGTCGATCGCGACGACCACGGTGTTCAGCTCGTCGTATCCGGTCGGCTCCGGCCCGAACCGCGACCCCGCGACCTTCGGCGCGTTCGCGATCCGCGTCGCGGCGCCGGCAGAGCCCGCGATCCCGGCCACGCCGGTGCAGGGCCCGAAGGGCGACACCGGTCCGCAGGGCGCGCCTGGCCCGCAGGGCCCCAAGGGCGACACCGGAACGGCGGGTGCAAGCAGCCAGCCCACGATCCGCGTGTACACGCTCGCCAAGGCGCCGTTCGGCAGCAAGTCCGTGCACGTCACGGTCCTCGGCCGCAAGAACCGCCCGTTGACCGTCGGCACGGTCAAGGGCAAGACCCTGAAGGTCAAGCTCTCGCTCACCAAGGGCACCTACAAGCTCCAGCGGACCAACCGGTTCGTCAAGCAGCGGACCGCCCGCATCTCGGTCGGCTGATGCACGGCGGGGCTGCGGTGGGATGGCCGCAGCCCCGCCTCCTACGCTTTGCGACACCCGTCGCGACGTTTATCGACACCTGTCGCTAACATTCGGTCCATGACCGTCGACGTCGTCACCGTGCCGACCGATCACGACGCTCCCTCCGAGCTGTTCGAGGTCCCCGGCCCGCTCACCACCCCCGCCGGCGTCGCAGAGCGCCGCCGCACCCCAGCCGAGCACGCCCGCTCGCTCGTGCAGAACTCCATCCTCGGCACGCTGTCGACGCTCACGCGCGACGGCGACCCGTGGGGCTCGCTCGTCTCCTACGGCGTCCTGGAGGACGGCTCGCCCGTCTTCCTCGTCTCGCGCCTGGCCGAGCACACCCGCAACCTCGAAGGCGACCCGCGCGCGAGCCTCGTCGTCGCCGAGCAGGCCCGGGAAGGCGATCCCCTGGACCACGGCCGCGTGACGCTCGCCGGCCGCGTCGTGCGCCCCGAGGGCGAGCGCCTAGCCGCTGCGCGTGCGGCGCATCTCGCCGCCGTCCCCTCCGCGCAGATCTACATCGACTTCGGCGACTTCTCGCTGTTCGTGCTCGAGGTCGAGCGCGTCCGCTGGGTCGGCGGCTTCGGCCGGATGGACTCGACGAACGCCGAGCAGTACCGCGACGCCGAGCCCGACCCGGTCACGCCCCACGCCGCGTACGCGATCAGCCACCTCAACGAGGACCACGCCGACGCGCTCCTCGAGATGGCGCGCCAGTTGGCCGGCTACACAGACGCGACGGAGGCGACGTGTGTGCGCGCCGACCGCTACGGCCTCGACCTCAAGCTCCGCACGCCGCGCGGTGTCGCGCACGACGTGCGGGTGACGTTCACCGAGCCGTGCACGGAGCCGAACGGGCTTCGGGCCGCGACCGTGGACCTGGCCAAGAGGGCGCGCGCCGCGGCAGCGGCATAGCCCTCGTCAGGGCGCCGGCGTCGTCGCGAAGGTCAACCGCACCGCGCGGGCGACCTGGCTCGGCACGCGGCACGCGCGGCGCGTACGCCACCCGGTGCGGCGCCGCTTGCCGTTGACCATCCGGTACTTCGCGGTGCGGATCGTGCCGCAGTACTTCCCCGGCCCGAACGTGCCGTCCTGACCCCACGGGGAGAAGAACGGCGACGCCGCCGGCTCGTCGCTGACGGTGATCAGCGCCCCGAGCGTGAGCCCGGCCGCGGTGGCGAGCTGCTGGGCGCGCACGCGGCCGTCGGCGATCGCCTTCGGCAGCGCCTTATCCCGGGCCGCGGCGACCGCCGCCGCGATCGAGTCCTGGCTCCTGCGGTTCCTGGGCGCGGGCTTGACCGAGCCCGTGCCGACGGCCTGCACGGTGGGCTGCGCGGCGTCCTGCGCGCGAGCCGCGCCCGGCAGGACGAGGGAGCACGCGCAGGCGAGCAGGACGACACGGGTTCCGGACATGGAAGGGCCTTTCAGTGGGGACATGTCCACTGATCATTGCAAGCCGACCATTTCGGCCCGCGCGAGTTCAGACGGCGGCCACGAGCCGCGCGCTGCGCGTGGTCTCGTCGATGACCGTCTGAAGGTCCAGCTCGCGGCGGTGGAGCATCCGCACCCCGGTGTTCACGAGCCCCTGGACGTGCTGCGCGGTCATCTCCGGGCGGGGATGCCCCAGCTCGCGCAAGCGCTCCTCGAGGACCTCGGCGGGCTTGTAGGCGATCGCGCCGATGCGGGAGCGGGCCTCGGGGCCGAGCGGCGCGTCGCCGAGCGCCTCGGCCAGGCGGTGATGGCCGGTGGCGACCAGGCGCAGCTGCCCGCCGACGAACGCGGTGACCGTGTCGTCGACGTTCGTCGCGACGGCCATCGCGTCGCGCAGCTCCTGCAGCCAGTACGGCAGATCGCGCTCGCAGACCTGCGCGACGATGTCGTCGCGCGAGGAGAAGTACCGGTACACCGAATTGCGGGCCAGGCCGGTCTTCTCACCCAATGCGCGGAAGGTCAGCGCCTCGAACCCGTCATCGAGGAGGATCTTCTCGGCGGCGTCGAGCAGCGCGACGTGCTGCTGCTCGCGGTGCTCCGCGACGGTGTCGGCATCGATCCGAGGCACCCCGGGAGTGTACGGGGCACGCGCGTCACAGCGTGGACGGCGCGAGCCAGTCCACGTGCAGCGCGGTCCGCGATCCATCGCCTTCCAGCGCCGCGTCGACCTGCCAGACGTCGCGCAGGCACTCGCGCGTGAGCACGTCCGCGGGAGGCCCTGCGGAGACGGTCCGGCCGCGCGAGACGACGACCACCCGGTCCGCCACCGCGGCCGCCAGCGCGAGGTCGTGGACCACAAGGACGACGGCGATGCCGTGGTGCTCGACGAGGTCACGCAGCAGCCGCGCGAGGCCGGCCGTCGCGCCGAGGTCCAGCGCGCTCGTCGGCTCGTCGGCGAGCAGCACGGGCGTCTCCTGCGCGAGGCCGATCGCGATCTGCACGCGCTGGAGCTCGCCGCCCGACAGCGTGGAGAGCATGCGGTCGGCGAAGCCCGCCACGCCGGCGCGTTCCATCGCGCGTTCCACCGCCTCATGGTCGGCCGTCACGAGTCGGCGCAGCGGCGGAACGTGCGGCGACCGGCCGATCCGGACCGCCTCGATGACGCTCACGCCATCCGGCACGCGGGCACGCTGCGGGACGAACGCGCGGGTCCGGGCGAGGCGCCGGCCGCGCAGGCGGCGCACGTCCTCGCCGTTCCAGGTGATCTCGCCCTCGAACGACTGCAGGCCGGCGAGCGCCCGGGCGAAGGTCGACTTGCCCGCGCCGTTGGGCCCGACGATCGCGACGAGCTCACCGGCGCCGGCGTGCAGGTCGGCGCCGTGGACGATCGGCACCCCGCCGATGGCCACGCGCACGTCGCGGGCTTCGAGAATCCGGTCGGTCACGTGGCCTTCCGCAGGAGCCAGAGGAAGAGCGGGACCCCGAGCACCACCATGAACGGGCCGACCGGCAGCTCCTTCGGCGCCATGAGCACCCGCGCCAGCGTGTCGCCGGCCGTGAGCAGCGCGGCGCCCGCAACCGCGGAGACCGGGATGACGTAGCCATGACGCGACGTGCCGCCGGCCATCCGCACGAGGTGCGGGATGACCAGGCCGATGAAGGTCACGAGGCCGGCGATCGCCGCCGCCGAGGCGGCGAGGAACGCGGCGGCCAGCCCGGCCACGAGCCGGATCACCGCGGGGCGCGAGCCGAGCGACGCCGCGACATCGTCGCCCAGCGCCAGACGGTCCAGCGGCCGGGGCAGCAGCACCGCGAGCGCGAAGCCGGCGAGGAAGTACGGCCACACCGCGCTCATGTCCTCCCAGCCGGTCGACGAGATCCCGCCGGCCATCCAGAAGATCGCCGACTGCACGCGGTCGGGGTACGCGGTCATGAGCGTCATCGTCCCCGCGCTGAACAGCGCGCTGATCGCGATGCCCGCGAGGATCAGCCGGCTGATGCTGCCGCGGTTGACTCCCGCCCATGCGATCGCGAAGACGATGCCCGCCGCGAGGAGCCCGAAGGCCAGGGCGCCGACCGGGAGCAGCGCCATCGAGCCGGGGAAGGCCAGCAGGACGAGCATCGCGCCGAACGCGGCGCCGCCCGTCACGCCGATGACGTCCGGCGAGGCGAGCGGGTTCGCCAGCGCGCCCTGCAGCAGGGCGCCGGCGACACCGAGCGCCGCGCCGACGCAGATGGCGCTCACCGTCCGCGGCAGCCGGAGCTGGAGGACGATCTCCTTCAGCGGCCCGTCGTCGGCCGTGCCGCGCAGCGCGTCGACCACCGTGCCCAGCGGGACGTGCACGGCCCCGAGCATGAGCGACGCCGCGACCGACCCGGCGAGCAGCACCACGGCGACGACGGCCACGGCCGTCTGGCGCACCGTCCCGCGGGCGCGGCGCTCCGGGAGCGGAGCGCCGGTCTCCTCTGCGACGGCGGGCGGGGCGGCGGGGGTGGCCACAGCCATGGTCCTACCGGTTCTTCAGGAACTTCGTCTGGACGTCGGCGATGATCTTGTGCACGTCGGTCCACGCCTGGAGCAGCGAATTGCCCGTCGAGACGTAGACGCGGCCGGTCCTCATGGCCTTCGTGGTGCGCCACGCGGGGTTCGTCTTCATGTACCGCGCGACGGCCTGGATGTCCTTCGACTCGCTGTGCGGCACGGCGATGATCACGTCCGGGTTGCGCTTGACGACGAGCTCGTTGCTGATCCGCGCGAAGCCGCCGCTGCCGGTCAGCCCGCCGGTGAGCAGCCGGCCGCCGGCGCGGCGCACGATGTCGCCGCCCCAGCTGTTGGCCAGGAACGCGTACGGCGTGCGGCCGACGCCGAGGATCACGAGCACCGTCGGGCGGCGCTTGGCTTTGCGCATGACGAAGTTGATGCGCTTGACCTGGCGGTTGGCCAGCGTGCGCGCCTGACGCTCGCGGCCGACGAGCTTGCCGATCCGCACGTACTGCGTCGGGACCTGCGCGACGTTCGTCGGCTCCGCCTCGACGACCTTCATCCCGAGCCGGCGCAGCGCGGGCTCGCCGCGGCGGAACGTCGGCGTGGTCAGCACGAGCTTGGGGTTCAGTGCGGCGACCTGCTCGAGGTTCGGCCCGTTGGGGTGCGACAGCTTGAGGATCTTCACGCCGTTGAGCAGCGGGTTGACGCGGTCGCGGCCGCCAAGGACCTCGCCGCGCGCGACGGGCTTGATGCCCAGCTCGGCGAGGACGTTGGCCTGGAACGGGGTGACGGCGACGACGCGCTTCGTCGTCGCGGCGCTCGCGGCACCGGGTGCGGCGAGCGCCGCAACGAGGACCGCGAGGAGGGGACGGAGTCGGGACATGTCAGGTGGTCGTGTAGGTGATGGACACCGAGCCGAACGGCGCGCCGGCGAGATAGAAGCCGGCGAACACCGAGTCGACGGCGCCCGCGGGGATGAAGGCCGGGATCCGGTCGTAGGTGACGGTCTTGCCGTCGGGACTGACCGTCCGCGACGCGGCGGCGCCCGGCCGCAACTCGACGAGCACGGCGCGCTTGCCGGAGAACGACGTGCCGTCGCTGCCGCTCAGCCGGAACGTCGCCCGTGACGCCGCGCCGTTGAGCTCGATCTCCGGGTCGGAGGTCGTGAAGTCGATGGTGTGGGCGCTGTAGCGGAAGCGCACCCCTCCCGTGGACGCGACCGCGGCGCTGCCGCTCGGGTCCGCCCAGCCCGCCCGGAACGGGAAGCGGAACTGGTAGACGAGCGGCGTGCCCGCCTCGGGCAGGTTCTCGGCCGGATCGGCGATGGCGCCGTCACGCACGGTCGTCCCCTCGCCGCTGTTGACGTAGCGGATGAACGACTCGCGGACGCGCCAGACGACGGTGGCGCTCACGACGTCGACGGCGGTCGCCGGCCGGCCGAGCGACGTCGTCTCGGTCGTGGGGCCCGTGACCGACGGGGTGCCGCTCCCGGGGGTGGTGGTCGTGCCGCCGGAGCCCTTCGTCCCCGGTGCCGTGATCCCGGCGGTGGCGGTCATCGGGCCGAACGTCCCGGCGGGAACCGCACCGAGCCGGAGCCTCGTCCGCACGGTCCGTGCGGCGACCGCGCCCAGCCGTCCGGTCGTCGGGCGCACGATGAGCGTCTTGGCCGCAGGGTCGAGACGCACGCCGAGCCTCACCGGCACGCCCTGGAGCAGGGTGACGCGCGCGCCGCCGCCGACGCGGCCCGTGAGCCGCACGGACGACGTGCCGGCGTCGAGCCGCAGCGACGTGAAGCGCACGGCCCGCCCGCGGCGGGTGAACCGCAGCGTGCCGGCCAGCGGCAGGGTCGCCTTCGCGGACCCGACGGCGCGCGAGGTCGCGGTGAACGTCAGGCGCGTGCTGCCGTCCACCAGCGACACCGACTTGGGCGCGCCGACCTGCACGCCCGCGCGGCGCAGCTCCTTCGCGGCGGCTCCCGACGCGGTGACCGTGACGGTCCCGGCGGAGCTCGCGGCGGAGGCGGCGGGCGCCGCGGCGAGGAGGCCGGCGGCGAGGGCGATGACGACGAGACGGCTGCGCATGACGGACGCACCACGTTAGGTGCGCCTAATAATCCTACAAAGGAGGCAGGAATTGCGCGGGCACGCCGGTCATCACCCGCCGTCGGAGAGCGCTTCCGGCAGCTGCGTCCGCGTCTTGATCCCGAGCTTGCCGTACGCGTGGCCGAGGTGCAGCTCGACGGTCTTGCGGGTGACGAACAGCGTCTCGGCGATCTCCCGGTTGCTCAGCCCGCGCGCCGCGAGATCGGCGACCCGGCGCTCGCTTGGCGTCAGCGACGCCGGGCCGGTGAGCGCGCGGCGGCGCGGCCGGGCGCCCGCGGCGGCGAGCTCCTCGCGCAGCAGGCGGGCGACGCGCTCGGCCTCGATGCGGTCGGCGAGGTCGAGGCCCTCGCGCAGGGGCTCACGTGCGTCGGTGCGATGGCCGGCGCGGCGCAGCGCGGCGCCGAGGTCCAGGAGCGCGTAGGCGGTGTCGAGCAGCAGCGGGGTCGCGCGTAGCACGGCGACGGCCTCGCGGGCGATCTCGATCCCCTCGTCGCCGCCGACGATCAGGCCGCGCGTGCGCAGCGCCACGCCCTCGGCGCCGCGCATGCCCGCGTCGCGAGCGATCGCGACGTCGCCGTCCACCAGCGCCAGTGCTTCCTCGGTCTCACCGCGCGCCCCCAGCGACGCGGCGAGCCGCAGCGCGGCCCGCGTGGCCAGCGGCGCCCGCCAGCCGCGCTTCTCCAGCAGCTCGATCGTCAGGCGCCAGTCCGCCTCGGCGTCCGCGCGACGGTCCTGCGCCAGCCGAACGAGGCCGCGGGCGGAGATCGCGAAGGGCCCGGCGATCGTCCCGGACGCCGCCGCGGCGTCGAGCGGCGCGACCACCTCCACCGCCTCCTCGAGCCGGTCGGCGTGGAAGAGCAGCTCGGCGGTGATCGCGGTGAAGGCGTCACCGGGGATGAAGAAGTCCGCCTCGGTCGCGACCCGCAGCCCGCCCTGCGCCGACGCGATACCCGCCGCGACCGAGCCGAACAGCAGCTCCCGGTACGCCCGGGTGTGATCGAGGAACATCGCGGACCGAGGGGACCCCTCCCGCCGCGCGACGACGTCGCCCTCGTCGATGAGGCGGCCCATGATGTCGGGCCGCTCGCCGTAGCGGATGGCGTGCAGCAGGAGGTTGTACGTGTTCGTCCCCGGGCCGATCGCGTCAAGCAGCCGGCCGCCGGCGACCGCGCGCTCGGTGAGGTCGACGATCTCGTCGACCGGCCACGGCACCGCGCCCGCGTGCTGGGCGAGGTGCGCGAGCATCACCGGCGACGGGTCGGGGTCTTCGCGGGCGGCGAGCATGAGCTCGGTGCGCCGCTCGGCCAGACTCGTGAGGAGCACCGAGCCCTCGAGGAGGTTGGCCTCCAGGCGCATCGCCATCGCCGGGTCCTGCGCGTGGGCCATCCCGCGCTCGAGGTCGTCCAGCGCCGCCATCGGGTCGGCGAGGATGAGATGCGCGCCGAGCGCCGCGTACGCGCGCGCCAGGTCGTCGGGCGGCAGGCCGAGCTCGATCGCCTCGCGGGCGAAGTCGGTAGTCCGCGTGTCGTTGACGCGCAGCGCGAGCTCGGCGAGCTCGAGGAGCAGGGTCGCGCGGTCGTCGGCCGGCGGCGGCTCGCGCAGCGCGCGCTCGAGCAGCGCGACCGCGGTCTCCGGGGCACCTTCGCCGCCCGCCCGTCGTGCGGCCACGCGAAGGAGCTCAACGACCTCGGGATCACCGGCGGGCTCGGTGGAGAGCAGGTGGACGGCGATCTCATCGGCCCGGGCGCCCTGGGCGCGCAGCCGGGCCGCGGCGCGGCGATGCAGCTCCGCCCGGGTGGACGCCGGCGTGCTCGCCGCGACGGCCTCGCGCATGAGCGGGTGGACGAACACCCAGCCGTTGGCGTCGAGGAGATCGGCCGCGACAAGCTGGTCGGCCGCCGCGCGCGCCTCGAGATCCGGCAGGTCGGCGACGGCGGCGAGGTCGTCGAGCGTGCGGCGGTCGCCCAGCACGGCGGCTGCGCGCGCGAGCCGGCCCGCGTCGGAGCCGAGCCCGCCGAGCCGGCGCTCGACCACCACGCGGAGCCCGGCGGCGCCCAGGTCGGCGAGGTCACGCGCCTCGGCGGCCCGGCCCTGCATCCCGCGCTCGGCCGCCTCGCGCGCCACCGCGCGCAACAGGAGCGGGTTGCCGCCGGTGGCCGTCGCGCAGGCGCTGACGAACCCCGGCTCGGGCTCACGGTCGAGCCCGGACGCGAGGAGCTGCGCGGCCGCGCCCTCGCTCAGCGGCGCGGGCTGCAGCACGTGCGCGGCGGGGCCGGCGGCCAGCGCGGCGAGCAGATCCATCTCCGCCCCCGGCTCGGCCGGGCGCAGCGTCCCGACGACCACGACCGGGACGCCGTCCAGCCGGCGGCCGAGGAACTCCAGCAGGCGCAGGGACGCGCGGTCGGCCCAGTGCAGGTCGTCGACGAGGAGCACGACGGCCGACTCCTCGGCGAGGTTGACCAGCAGCCAGTAGAGCCCGTGAAGGAGCGCGTAGCCCGGGTCCTCACCGTCGCCCTCGGGCCGCGGCGCGAACACGGCCTCGGCGCGCGCCGCGGCGCCGGCCAGGAGCCGCGCGCGCCGCGCGTCGTCCGCGCTGGCGACCACGGGGTCGAGCAGCTGATGGACCAGCCCGAACGGGAACTCGCGGTCGAGCTCCGAGCCGATCGCCCGCAGCACGGTGACCCCGCCACTGCCCCTGCGCGACTCGGCGCGCGCGCCGGCTTCACGCAGCACCGCCGTCTTGCCGATGCCCGGCGGCCCCTCGATGAGCACCACCGCGCCGTCGCCGCCGGTGACGACCTCGTCGAGGAGGTCGTCGATCCGGCCGAGCTCGGCGTCGCGTTCGAGGATGCCCGCGGTCATCCGCGCTGCGCGAGCGTGGAGACGACGGCTTCGTAGACGCCTGCGCCGTTGCGCTCCTCGGCGACCTTCACGTTCGCGGGCGCCCCCGCGGTGATCTCGGGATCGTGGGCCAGCGCGTTGGCGACGAGCCAGAAGGTGCCGACCGCCGGCGCGACGGCGAGGTCCTCCCGGGAGTCCCCGACCGCGATGCACCGCGCAGGGTCGTACCCGCGGGCGCGCTGGTGGCGCGCGACGGCCCGCGCCTTGCTGACGCCGCGCGGGACGAGGTGGTAGGCGCGCAGCGCGTCATCGGGGACGTCGAGGCCGTGGCGCGGGACGGCAATCGCGCCGTTGTCGACGAGCCGGAGGGTCTCGTGCCCGGCCTCGGTGAGGACGGCGTCGGCCTCGGCGGCATCGACCGCGCCGCGGAAGAGATGCGAGACCTCGCGCCCCTCATGCCAGGGGGCGTGGTACTCGAGCCGGCCGGCGAACCGCTCGAGCAGCAGCTCGGGTGCGCCGTCGACGGCGACCTGCTCGGCGATCGTCAGCTCGCCCGGCTCCAAGCCGTCACACAGCCAGAACGTCTCGCCGTCGAGCACCATCCCGGCGCCGGCCTCGAAGATGTACGACGGCTGGCCGAGCAGCCGCGCGGGCTCGCGCACCGTGACCTGGCGGCGGCCGCTCATGAGGACGACCTCCGCGTCGACGCGCAGGCACGCCTCGACCGCGCGCAGCGCCAGCAGCGACGGGTTCCCGTCGGCGTCGTGGACGAGCGACCCGCCCTTGCCCAGCAGCGTGCCGTCCAGGTCGACGTAGAGCGCGTGCACCACTCCCACGCTAGATGAACGATGTTCCGGCGCGTCGAACGCCTTCCCCCGCAAGGCGCGCGGGCGTACGCTCGTGCGCACACACGACTGGAGGGCCGCATGCTCGCCCGCATCGCCGTACTCGCCGTCGTCTGCTCCGGCGCCGTTCTCACAGCGGCACCGGCAGCTCCCGCCTACATCTGGTGGACGCACGACGCCACCCGGCTCGGAGTCGGCCGCGCCGCGCTCGACGGGAGCGGAGCCCAGGACACGTTCATCCCCTCGGTCGCGGGCACCTGGGCCTACGCCCGGGGCGTCGCGTCCGACGGGACGCACGTCTACTGGACGAACCACATGCCCAACACGAGCCCGTCGGTGCCGTTCGCGCCGCCGATCATCGCCCGCGCGAACGTCGACGGCAGCGACGTCAACCAGGCGTTCACCGCGTCCATCGGGCAGTCGACGAGCGGCATGGCGGTGAGCCCGACGCACATCTACTGGAGCCTGAACAACCAGGACAACAGCGGCGTCGGCCGCACGCCGATCATCGGCGGGCAGCAGTACCAGGCGTTCGAGTCGCAGGTCGGCCAGCCGAACCCCAGGACCTGCGGTGTCGCCGTGCACGGCGACTTCGTCTACTTCGCGAACACCTCGACGTACAGCATCGGTCGCGCCAAGCTCGACGGGTACGCGACGGCCGGCCAGGAGATCGACGGGGAGTTCATCAAGCTGCCGGTCGGCTCGGCGCCGTGCGGCGTGGCGACCGACGGCACCCACCTGTACTGGGGGATCCGGGAGGTGGCGGGGTCGACGAGCGGCGGCACCTCGATCGGGCGCGCGAACCTCGATGGCAGCGGCCAGGTCAACACGTTCTGGACGGGCAACCCGCGGATCACCGGTGTGGCGGTGGACGGCGACTTCGTCTACTGGACGAGCGCCGGCAACGGCACGCCGGGCGCCGGATCGATCGGCCGGGGCTCGATCTCCACCGGCGGGTCGATCACGACGTTCATCGGCGGCCTGACCGCGCCGTTCGGCATCGCCGCCGACGGCGCGGGGCCGAAGCCCCCGCCGCCCACGCCCCCCGCTCCGCCGTCCGGGGTCCCACAGGACTTGCTCGCCGTGGGCGTCAGCGGCCCGGCAGGCGGTGGCGGTGGCAGCGGAGGCTCGGGCACGACGTCCGCCGCCGTTCCGTGCTTCGTCCCCGACGGCTGCCAGGGCCCGCGGCCGGACTTCAGCCGCGTCTGGATGACGCGCACGACCTTCGCCCCCGCGACCTGGAACACGCCGATCGCGGTCGGCGTCACGAAGGCGAGCACGGCAGCCGCGCGCGGCACCACCCTGAACTACGTCGTCGACCGGCCGTCCACGGTGCGCATCGTCATCCAGCGCCGGGCCGGGAAGCGCTGGAAGACCATCGTGACGCTCACACGGGTCGCGCGGCGCGCGCGCAACGCCGTGCCGTTCAGCGGCCGCTTCCGCAACCGCCCGCTGCGGCCGGGCCGCTACCGGGCGCTGTTCCGCGCGACGAGCGCGGCCCAGACGAGCGCGCCGGAGTCCGTCGCGTTCACCGTCGTGAGGTGAACGATGTTCCGGCGGTCCTCACGCCGGGGGTTTGACCATCCCTGAACCGAGGACCGCCCCCATGCCCCGCCGGATACCCCACCTTCTCCTCCTGGGCGCCGTCGCGTGCGCGCTGCTGGCCGTGCCGGCCGCCGCGCCCGCCGCCGTCCCGAAGCCGGTCTCGAAGGCCGTCAGCGCCCTGCGCACCGAAGCGTCCTCGCTGCCGGCGTCCGTCTCCCCGCGCGTGCGCCGCCGCGCGCGCATCGCCGTCACCGCGATCGGCGCCGACGTGCGCGCGAACCGGTGGTGCCGCGCCAAGGGCCGGCTGTCCGCGCTGCGCCGCACGCTGCGCGGCCGCCCCGGCCGCGCGGTGCCGGTGCAGCGGCGCGCCGCGCTGTCGAGCCGGGCGCTGCGCGTCCAGGCGCTCCTGCTGGCCGACGTGCGGACGAAGCGCTGCGGCGGGCGCAAGACCGCGCGCTTCGGCGGGTCCTCCGGCGCCAGCGTCGTGCGCAGCACGCCCGAGGGGATCACCGTGCGCGTGAACCTGCCCGACCCGCAGCTCATTCCCAAGACGGGCGGCGGTCAGGCGTGGGAGCAGTTGGTCATGCCCGGGCTCGACACCTCAGGCGCCCCCGGCCAGCCCGGGGTCCCGGCCACCGCCGAGACGTTCGCCGTCCCCGAGGGCGCGAAGGTGGAGGTCACCGCGAAGCAGGCGTCGGGCTACACGCTCGACGGCGTGAACCTCTACCCGGCGCAGCCCGAGCCGCTCGACGGCCTCGCCGACGAGCCGAGGTTCGCCGACAAGCCGTTCACCCGCAGCCCCGGGGCCTACGCGAGCGACCGCGCGTTCCCCAAGACGCCCGCCGCCGCGCAGGACGTCGGCGAGCTGCGTGACCTCGACGTCGGCCAGCTCGCGCTCGCGGGCGCCCAGTACCAGCCGAAGTCCAAGAAGCTCAAGGTGTTCACGAGCATCGACGTCACGGTGAAGTTCACCGGTGGCGCCGGCACGTTCGGCAAGCCTGGCATCGACGACCCGTGGGAGCGGTCGTACCGCCAGCTCTACGGCCAGCTGCTCGTCAACCGCGACACGGTCTTCGAGCACCTCACTCCCGGCAGCATCGTCGCGCGCCCGTGCGGCGAGGAGCTGCTCGTCATCACGTCGCCCGCGCTGCGCTCGTCCGCCGACACGTTCGCCGCCGCGCGCAACGCCCGCGGCATCCTCACGCGCGTCGTCGAGACGGGCAGCGGGAGCGGCAGGGCCGGGACGACCGCCGACCAGATCCGCACGTTCGTGCAGGGCCGTGTCGCGCAGTCGGGCTGCGTGCGGCCGAGTTACCTCGTGCTGTTCGGCAACACCGCGAACGTCCCGACGTTCACCGGCGACCCGGGCATCCCCGACATCCCGAGCGACCTCGACTACGCGCTGAAGTTCCGCGAGCTGTACCTGCCGAACCTCGCGGTCGGCCGCATCCCGGCCGACAGCGTCGCGACCGCCGACACGATGGTCGCGAAGATCACCGGGTACGAGAACAGCGCGCCGTTCTCCACCGGGTTCTACGGCAGCGCGACGGTAACCGGGTTCTTCCAGGGCACCGGGACGCAGGACGAGCGCGGCTTCGTGCGCACCGCTGAGAAGGTCCGCAACGCGCTCATCGCCAACGGCAAGACGGTGAGCCGCGTCTACACGACGGCCGCCTCGAACCCGTTGACCTACGACACCGGCGACGCGCTGCCCGCCGCGTTGAAGAAGCCCGGCTTCGCGTGGAACGGCACCGGCAACGACGTCCGCGACCAGATCAACGATGGCCGCTTCTTCGTCATGCACCGCGACCACGGCGCCCCGACGTTCGTCGGCGATCCGGACATCTCGATGTCGCAGATCAGCGGGATGACCAACGGCGCGCTGCTGCCGGTGTTCTTCTCCATCAACTGCTCGAGCGGCCACTACGACGACCCCGGCACGCCGAGCTTTGCCGAGCAGCTCATCCGCCGGGCGGGTGGTGGCGCAGTCGGCGTCGTCGCCGCGTCGCGTGACAGCCCGAGCGAGCTGAACAATCGGTTCGCCGTCGGCCTCGTCGACGCGATCTGGCCGACCACGCTCCCCGACGTCGGATCGAGCACGGCGCTCCGCCGCATGGGCGACGTGCTCAACAGCGGCAAGCTCCACGTCATCCTGCAGTCCGCGACGATCCAGTCGTTCTACGACGACCGCAGCTGGGGCTCGGCGACGAGCGACATCCGCCGCGAGAACCGCCTGTACCAGTACTTCGGCGATCCGACGATGGAGATCCGCGCGACGCGCCCGGCGTTCGTCCTGAGCCCGTCGGTGAAGCTGACGAGCGTCGTGTCCGCCGCGCTCGGCCGCGAGGCGGGTGGGGCCGCGGCGACGCTCCTGCGCGACGGGATCCCGGTGGGCCGCGCGATCGTGGCCGGTGACGGCTCGGTCGTCGTCAACCCGCTCGAGGACATCGCCACGGGCAAGCTCGACCTCGTCGTCGACCAGGACGGGCTGGAGAAGACGCCGATCCCCGTGCGAGACGCGCCGGCCACGCCGCCGTCGTCCGACGCGCCGGTGCCCGCGCCCCCGACGACGACCGTCACGGTGACCCGCAAGCCCGACCTCGTGGTCACGGGCATCCGGACGGTGACGACGGCGCCCCGGCGCACGGTCGTCACGGTGAAGAACCAGGGCACCGCCGACGCGGGGCCGTTCACCACGGCGTTCCTGCACCTCGGCGATCCGTCGTCGGCCCAGGACGTCGCGTCCCCCGGTCTGGCGGCCGGGCAGAGCGCCGAGCTCGACATCAAGGGGCTCTACGACACGAAGGTCCGCGCGACGGTTGACAGCAAGAACACCGTCGACGAGTCGAACGAGGCGAACAACGTCCTCGAGGTCGACAACCCGTTCGCGCCGTGATCGGCTGCGGGGCGCCGGCGCGTGCCGGCGCCCCGCGGCCCGGTCACTCGAACTCGCGCAGGTAGCGCTCGAAGGTCCGCATGTGGTTCTCCTCGTCGCGGAGGATCGCGATGACCATGTCCTGCGTGGCCCAGTCGACGCCGTCGGTCGCCTCGATGATGCGGGTGTAGTGCTCGATCGCGCCGGCCTCGGCCTCGATCACGCCCTTGATCACCGAGGGGACGTCAGTCGCGTCCTCGGGCGGCTGGAGGTACGACTGGTCGGGCGTGAAGTCCAGGGAACCGGGCGGCGTCCCGTAGAGGTCCTTGATCCGCTCGGCGAACAGCTTGGCGTGGCCGAGCTCCTCGGTGACGTCCTGCCCGAGCGCGGCCGCGACCTCCTCGGCGCGGATGCCGTCGAGGTGCTGGGAGAGCGAGAGGTAGTTGATGACCGTCTCCATCTCCATCCAGTACGCGCGGGTGAGGAGGTCGAGGATCTCTTCGCGCTTCTCGGTGTTGGCGTCGGAGAGGATCCCGGCGCCGGCGTGGTGCGTGGTGGGCACGAGTGGCAGCTCCTTCGTGATCTTGGGGTCGCTGGGGATCGATGCCCACGCGCGCGGCGAGGGAAACCCCCGACGCCGTAGACGCGCCCTCCAGATCGGACTAGGGTTCGGGAGGCGTGGCGCGCCGCCTGCTCACCTCGGCCCTCGTCGTGCTCGCCGGCGCCGCCGCGGCCGGCCCGGTGCCCGGTGCGCTGGCCGCCGTACCCGCCGATCGCGCGACGCTCTCCCTGCCGTTCACCGGGGTGCCCGCGCACGTCACCGCCAAGAAGCGGCCGGGCGCCCTGCGCACCCCGGGCTACAAGGGCATCGCGACCGTCCCCGCGACGAAGCCGGCCGCGCCGCCCACGCCCGTCTCGATCGGCGCCGGGGAGAAGCCGGACCTCCTCGTCGACGCGGCCGGGACGTCGCACATCGTCTGGAACGAGGACCAGATCGGCGAGACGCCGGACATCACGCACTACTGCCGCCTGCCCCGCGGCGCCTCGGCCTGCGACAACCCGAACCCCACGCCGATGCCGATCCCGGTGCCGTACGCCTCGGATGACGCGGGGCCGAAGATCCTGCAGATCGGCAACCAGCTCGTCGTGCTGAGCCACCGCTACCCCCCGGTCGTGCGCCAGCCCGACGGCAAGGACCGCGACCGCACGACCTACGCGTGGACCTCGTCCGACGGCGGGACGACCTGGACCGGTCCCGGGATGGTCGGGACCATCATCCCGTCGGGTGACGCCGAACTCTCCGGCGGTGTGAACCCCCGTATCGGCGTCATCACGGACACGTTCACGGGCGGCACGTACTTCCAGCTCCTGGACGCCGGCAGCTTCACCTCGGCGAGCACCCTGCTGGGCGGGGACGCCGACGCCTACGAAGGCAGCCTCGCCGCTGAGGGCGACGGCTTCGTCGCGGCGTTCGCCAACCGCGGCGGTGGGATCACGGTGCGGCGGTCGGGCGCGGACCCGGCGGACGGTGGCTCGTGGTCGAGCACCCCGCTCCCAGGCGAACTGCCGAAGCTCGCGGGCGGCCCGCGCGGCACGTTCCTCCTGTCTCGCGAGGGCGCGTGGACCGTCCGCAACGTCACCGGCGGCAACGCCGGGCCGCCCGCGACGATCAGCCCCGGCGACGTCAACCAGGCGCGAGCGTTCACCCAGGACCCCGGCGGCGTGCTGCACGCCGCGTACTCCACGGGTGCCTCGCCGCAGGAGGTGACGCTGCGCGAAAGCGACGACGGCACGACGTGGCGCGGCGGCTTCGTCGCGGCGTCGGCGAACGCCATCGACCAGATGACGCTCGGGGCCGCCGGCGACGGCGGCGGCGTGCTCGTCCATCGGCGTGACCCGACGGGGACGTTCAACGGGACGATCGCCGCCACCGCGTTCGGGACGCTGTCGCCGACCGGAAAGGCCGGCGCGGGCGGCCTCGCGGGCACGGGCATCCCAGGCGGCTTCGCGGGCTGCACCACGGCCGGATTCGCCGCCGTGAAGCTCACCCCCGCCGCGGGCTGCCTGCTGGAGAGCACCGACCCGAAGTTCCCGGGCGCCGTCGTCTCGACCTCCGAGGTCGACCTCAACGGGCTGATCCTGCGCCCGGTGGGCAGCACGAAGATCATCTTCGACCCGCGCCGGCGCGAGCTCAGCACGACGGGCAAGGTCCAGGTCATCCTGCGCGGCCCGGGGATCGGCGAGATCGTGCTGGGGACCGTCGAGATCGACGCGAAGCTCGGGTCGAACGCCGGCCAGTCGCTGTTCAGCGGCATCACGTTCCCGGCGGGGCCGAAGATCAAGGGCTTCCCCGTCGACGCGGACTTCGACGTGAAGATCAGCGGCTCGGGCCTGGACATCCCGATCTCGCTGAAGCTCCCACCGGCGCTCGGCGGGATCAGCGCGAGCGCGACGCTGCGCACCGAGACCGGCCGGGGCGCGGTCCTGCAGTCGTTCCGCTTCAGCGTGGGGCGCATTCCGCTCGGCCCGCTCGAGCTCGAGGGGCTGTCTGTCGCCTACGACGGAGCCGGCGACACGTGGACGGGCGCCGCCGGCCTCAAGCTGCCGCTCGGCGCGCTGAAGGTCTCGCTGACGTTCCGCGGCGGCGCGTTTGCGAGCGGCACCGTCGACCTGCGGTTCCCCCGGCCCGGGATCCTCGTGTTCCCGAAGGTGTACTTCCTCGGCGTGACCGGCTCGTTCGCGCCCGACCCGCTGACCGTCCGCGTCGGTGCGTCGTTCGGCGCGATCTACACCCCACCGCCTGCTGACGTGTTCGCGGCCGAGCTGGACGGCGGGCTGACGCTGGCGGTCCGCAACGGCGGCGCGGAGTTCACGTTCGACGGGACGGAGCGGATGTTCGGCGTTCAGGTCGGGACGGGCACCGCGCTGGCCACAACCGACGGCTTCGCGTCGATCAAGGGCTCGTTCGGCATCGATCTCGACGTCGTCGCGGTGAGCGGCGCGGGGAAGTTCTTCGTCGACGGGCCGAGCGGCACGTTCTCCGGGACCTTCAGCGGCGACACCGAGGTCTTCGGGCTCGCGCTCAGCGGCTTCAGCGGCACGGTGTCGAACAAGGGCGTCGCGGGCTGCGTGCGTGTCCCCGTGCCCCGGCCGCCCGACACGTTCACCTCCGGCTACGCCGGTGTCGGCTACCAGTGGGGCGGCTCGGGCCGGCTCATCTTCGGCGACACCTGCGCGATGTCCGACTACACCGTCCCGGCCCCGGCCGGTCGAGCGGCGCAGGCCGGTGCCGGCCGCGCGGTGACGCTGCCGGGCGGCCTCGACCTCGCGAACATCGAGGTGCGCGGAGAAGGCGAGGCGCCGGCGGTGGACGTCATCGCGCCCGACGGGCGGCGCATCACCCCGCAGGGGTGGGGCGCGCCGGGCGGCGACAAGACCGTCTCGGCCGTGACGCTCGGACGCGCCGGCGCGACGGTCGTCGTCCTGCGCGACCCGCCTGCCGGCACGTGGCAGATCGTCCCGCGCGACGGCTCGCCAGCGATCACCGAGCTCGCGATCTCGCGGAGCGTCACCCCGACGAAGGTCACCGGCAAGGTCGAGCGGACGGGCTCGGGCCGGCTGCTGCGCTACCGCGTCACCGGGCCGAGCGGGACCCGCGTGCGGATCACCGAGCGCTCGTCGGCGGGTGAGCGGCCGCTGGGCGTCGTGCGGCGCGGCCGCGGCGTCCTGCGCTTCGCCTCGCCTCCCGGCCCGGCCGGGACGCGCACCATCGTCGCGACGCCGGTCGGCGAGCCGAGCCCCGCCAACGCGCCGCAGACCGTGGCGCGGTACCGCACGGCCGCGACCTGGCGGCCCTCCGCGCCGCGCCGGGCGACCGTCCGCGGAACGCGGGTCTCGTGGTCGCCGGTGGTGGGCGCGGCGCGCTACGTCGTCCGGGCCACCCTCGCCAACGGGCGCACCGTCGCGCGCACGACCCGGGCCAAGACGCTGAAGGTGCCGGGGGCCTCCAAGCGCATCGCGGTCCGCTCCGCGCAGGTCGTGACCGTCGGCCGGACGGGCCGGGTCAGCGTGAGCCGGCGCGCGACGGTCCCGAAGCGCTGACGTCCTGCGCGGCGCGCCAGGCGGCGAAGCGCCCGTCGTTGGTCGCCAGCCAGCTGTGGAGGTCACGCTCGAAGCGGTACCAGCGGCGGGCCCGCACCCCGGTGCGCGGGAAATCCGCCTCTTCGGCCTGCGGGTACGGTGCGGGCGTCGCGGAGCTCATCAGGACTTAGGGCAACCTAACACATACCGTCGCGGTCGGGAATGCCGCGGCCCATGCGTCAAGTCTGGGTGTCTCGGGTACCGCCGCTCGAAGGAAGCGGATGCCTCGGAACTCCACAGTCACCGACCCGCGGTTCGAGCACGCGCTACTCGAGGCCCTCGATGCCGCGGCCCCGGTCGGCCTGGCCGTGCTCGACGCCGAGCTGCGCCACGCCCGGATCAACGACGCGCTCTGCCGGATGATGCAGCTGACGTCCGAGGAGATCCTCGGACGGACCCCGGCGGAGCTGCACGGGCCCGCCGCCGAGGAAGCCGAGCAGATGTATCGCCACCTCCTGGCCACCGGGGAACGGGCGACGATCGAGATCACCGCGGCCGTCGGCGCGAATCCCGACGAGCCCCGGCACTGGCGGCTAAACATGTTCCCCGTCCGCGTCGACGACGCGCCGCCGGCCCTGTGCATCCTCGTCGAGGACATCACCGACCGCCGCTCGCTCGAGGAGCGCCTGGCGCACCTCGCTTACCACGACCAGCTCACCGGCCTGCCGAACCGCACGCTCGTCGCCGAGCACCTCGGCCGGCTGCTGTCACGCCGCCCACCCGCGCCGCGCCTCGGCGTGCTCTTCGTCGACGTCGACCGCTTCAAGGAGATCAACGACGTCTACGGCCACGCCGCGGGCGACGCCGTGCTCAAGGCGATCGCCTCGCGCCTGCCGCAGGTCATCCGCCCCTCGGACGTCGCGGGTCGCTGGGGTGGGGACGAGTTCATCCTGCTCGTCGACGACGTCGACGGCGCGGCGCTCGACGCGCTCTCCCAGCGCGTGCGCCGCGAGGTCGCCGCGCCGATCGGCCTGGGCGGCACGACGATCGCGACGACGCTCTCGGTCGGCGTCACGCTGGCCCGGCCGGGCGAGGCGGCCTCCCTCGTGCTCGAACGCGCCGACGCGGCGATGTACGCGCGAAAGCAGGGACGAGCAGGTGCGGGGCCGGCGGGGAAGCGGTAGCGTTGCGAGACAGGCTGTCCACTCCACCGCGCGATGCCTCCGGAGCAACACCACGGCGAGGGCAACTTCGAGCACGCCCTGCTCGAAGCGCTGTTCGATGACGCCCCCGTCGGCCTCGGGGTGTTCGACCTCGAGCTGCGCCATGTGCGCGCGAACGCGACCCTCGCGGAGATGAACGGCGCTCCGGCCGATGAGCTCATCGGCCGCACGCCGACCGAGCTGCACGGCGAGCTCGGCGCGGAGGCCGAGGCGCTCTACCGCAGCGTCATCGAGTCGGGCGTCCCGCTCACGGGCGTCGAGATCTCCGGGGCGACCGGCCCGGTTCCGGATGTCCAACGGCACTGGAGCCTGCACTTCTTCCCGATCAAGGAGGCCGGCACGACGACCGGGCTGTGCGTGCTGGTGATGGACATCACCGAGCGCCGCCGGCTCGAGGCGCAGCTCACCCGGCGCGCGTTCCATGACGATCTCACCGGCCTGCCGAACCGGACGTGCCTGAACGAGCAGCTCGAGCGGCTGCTCTCGCGCCGGCATCCGGCGCCGGACCTCGGCGTGATGTTCGTCGACGTCGACAACTTCAAGCAGATCAACGACGACCTGGGCCACAGCGCGGGCGACGCGGTCCTGGAAGAGGTCGCCGCACGCCTGCGGCGGGTCGTCCGCCCCGCGGACCTCACGGGTCGCTGGGGCGGCGACGAGTTCCTCCTCGTGCTCGACGATGTCGACGATCACGCGCTGCTCGCCTTGGGCGCGCGGGTCGATCACGAGATGGCCGCCGGGCTGCGGGTGGGCGACGCGATGGTCTTGCCCCGCGTGTCGGTGGGCACCACGATCGCGTCCCCGGGGGAGGACGTGACGGCGGTGCTCGAGCGCGCGGACACCGCGATGTACGCGCACAAGCGCCGGGGAAGGGCCGAAGCCGGTTAGCCTCGGTCCTTCGTGGCCGTCAGCGCACGCAAGGATCCGTGGCAGCAGCTCCTCGACGCCGGGGAGGCCGACGGCCGCCTCGTGCGCCGCGCCTACGAGGGCGCGCGCGCCGCGGTCACCGCGCCGATCCCGGCCGACCTGCACCCCGACGTGCGCGCCGCGCTCGACCGCGCGGGCGTCGACGCGCTGTACGTGCACCAGGCCGACGCGCTGGAGGCGGCGTTCGGGGGGCCGACGATCATCACGACGGGCACCGCGTCAGGGAAATCGCTGTGCTTCAACCTGCCGACGCTCGACGTGCTGTGCGGCGACCCGCACGCCCGCGCGCTCTACCTCTACCCCACGAAGGCCCTCGCGCAGGACCAGGCCCGCGCGCTGCACGCGCTCGGGCTGCACCGCCAGATCCGCCCCGCGATCTACGACGGCGACACGCCGCGCGAGCAGCGCACCGCGATCCGCCGCAAGAGCAACCTCATCCTCACGAACCCCGACATGCTCCATGTCGGGATCCTGCCCAACCACCGCGCCTGGGGCGACGTCTTCGCCAACCTCGCCGTGGTCGTCGTCGACGAGGCCCACGTCTACCGCGGCGTGTTCGGCTCGCACGTCGCCAATGTGCTGCGCCGCCTGCGCCGGGTCGCCTCGGCGTACGGGACCGAGCCGCGCTTCCTGCTGGCCAGCGCGACGATCGGCAACCCGGCCGAGCTGGCCGAGCGCCTGACGGGCATCGACGACTTCGCCCTCGTCGACCAGGACGGCAGCGCGCACGCCGCGCGGCACATCGCGATGTGGAACCCGCCACTGGAGGACGAGGCGCTGGGGCTGCGTCGCAGCGCGCTGGCCGAGACGGCCGACCTCCTGTGCGAGCTCGTGGCCGGTGGGTCCCGGACCATCTGCTTCATCAAGTCGCGCAAGGCCGTGGAGCTGACCGCGCGGCTCGTGTCGATGAAGCTCGCCGACACGCACCCGCACCTCGCCGACAAGGTCGCGCCGTACCGCGCGGGGTTCACCCCGCAGCAGCGCCGTGAGCTCGAGGCCAAGCTCGTCAACGGCGAGCTGCGGGCCGTCATCACGACCGACGCGCTCGAACTCGGCATCGACATCGGCGCCCTCGACGCGGCGGTCGTCACGACGTTCCCCGGAACCGTCGCGTCGCTGCGCCAGATGTGGGGACGCGCGGGCCGGCGGACGACCGGCCTCGCAGTCTACGTCGCGGGCGAAGACGCACTCGACCAGTTCTTCTGCCGCCATCCCGACGAGTTCCTCGACCGGGCGGTGGAGTCGGCGATCCTTGACTACGAGAACGAGCAGATCCACCTCGGGCATCTGCTGTGCGCCGCCCATGAGGGCCCGCTCGAGCCCGCGGACGCCGAGACGCTCGGGCCGCGCTGGGAGGCGCACGCGCAGACGCTCGTCGCATCGGGCGACCTCGTCGCGCGGCGCGGCACGTACGTCCTGCGCCGGCCCGAGGACTACCCGGCGGCGCGCGTGTCGCTGCGCAGCGCGTCGCCGGACTCGTTCGCGGTGATCGACGTCGCCAGCGGCGAGGTGCTCGGGTCGGTCGAGGCGGCGCGCGCCTTCAACACCACGCACCCCGGCGCGGTGTACCTGCACCTCGGCCGCCAATACGTCGTCCGGGAGCTCGACCTCGAGACGCGGCGCGCGCTCGTCGAGCCGTTCGACGGCGACTGGTACACCCAGCCCAAGCGCGAGACGCTCACGTGGATCGACAAGCTGCTCGACCAGCGCAAGGTGCTCGGGGTGACGCTGAGCTTCGGCCTGGTGTCGGTGACCGAGACCGTCATCGCCTACCAGCGCAAGCGCCTGTCTGACCACAGCGTCCTCGACCTCCAGGCGCTCGACCTGCCCGAGACGACCTACCAGACGCAGGCGCTCTGGTACGAGCCCGACGAGGACCTGCTCGCCGAGGACTTCCCGCTCGAGGTGCTGCTCGGCGCCCTGCACGCCACCGAGCACACGCAGATCGCGGTGCTGCCGCTGCTCGCCATGTGCGACCGCTGGGACATCGGCGGGCTCTCGACGAACGCCCACCCGCAGACGGGGCGGCCGACGATCTTCATCTACGACGGGCACCCCGGCGGCGTGGGCATCACGCGCGTGGGGTTCCAGGTCTTCGAGACGCTCGTCGCCGACGCGCACCGCCTCATCGCCGACTGCCCGTGCGAGGCGGGCTGCCCGTCCTGCGTGCAGTCGCCGAAGTGCGGCAACCTCAACGAGCCGCTGCACAAGGCGGGCGCGCTCGAGGTGATGGCGCGGATGCTGCAGCGGTAGCGTTGAGGGCGATGGATCGCCCGCTGCCCACCTGGCCGATCGCCGCCGGCTCGCTCGCGCTCGGGTTCGGCGTCGCGGTCGCCACCGGCATCCGCCCGCTCGGCGGGCTCATCCTGCTCGCCGCCCTGCTCTGGTGCGTGCCGCGGTGGCACCGTGCGGCGGGCATCGCGGGAGCGGCCGGCCTGACCTTCGCCTACGCCGCCGCGTTCGTCGGTTCGCACGGGCTCGGCCACGTCATCGGCGCGTGGCCTTCGGTGGCGCTGGTGAGTGTCGCGATGGGCGGCGCGGCCTGGGCGGTCGCCGACGCACGCGACGGCGCTGCGGTCGCCTGAGCAGCGGCCGCGAACGGGCCATCTTCTTCCCGGCCCAGGGCCCTCCTGCCGTTGCAAGGTTTTTCCCGCGCCTTGATCGGCGGGGCTCGTGTTCGACTCTCTTGACCATGAGGGTCGTCCCGCGCCTGTCAGTGGTGCTGTGCGCGCTGCTCGCCGTCCTGACGTACGACGTCAGCGCGGGCGCGGCGACCGGCGGCGCGCGGACGCCGGCCCGCGGCGGCGGCGCCGCGTACGGCACCGCGGTGCGACCCGCTCCGCCCGAGGTCAAGCTGCTGCGGATCAGCCCGACGCGGATCGTCGAGGGCCGCCGGCCGAGCGTCCGGGTGCGGATCGACCAGCCGCGGGGCACCCGGCTGCGCGGCGTGCGCGTCGTCGTCCTGAAGCTCCCGTCGATGCGACCGGTCGCCCGGGTCACGCTGCGTGCGCGGCCTGGCCGGCAGGTCCGCGTGCGCTGGCCGGAGGGCTTCACGTTGAGGCCCGGCCGGTACGTCGTGCGGGTGCACGCCCGCGACGCGATCGGACAGGTGCTACGCCGCACCGCCCGGTACTCCGGCCGCGCGCGGCTCGTCGTGAAGGCCAAGCCGAAGCCCAAGCCCAAGCCGACGCCTGATCCGGTGCCTGCGCCGACGCCGTCCCCCACACCGGCGCCCTCGGCCGGCGGCGTCTTCCCGGTGGCTGGGCCCTACACGTTCGGCGGCGAGGACGCCCGCTTCGGCGCAGGCCGCCCCGGCCACATCCACCAGGGGCAGGACGTCGTGGCGGCCGAGGGTCTGCCCGTCGTCGCACCCTTCGGCGGGACGATCGTCACCACCGACTACCAGGCCGGCGGCGCCGGCTACTACGTCGTGCTCGACGGCAGCGACGGGCGTTCGTACTTCTTCGCCCACTGCAAGCAGGGCTCGACGGCGGTGGCGGCGGGCGCCGTCGTGGTCGCCGGCGCGCAGCTCTGCCAGGTGGGCCAGACCGGCCGCGCGACCGGTCCGCACCTGCACTTCGAGATCTGGGTCGGCGGCTGGCGGCGCGACGCGAACTCCCGACCGATCGACCCGCTGCCCGACCTCAGGGCCTGGGCCGGCTAGCGCACGTCGAGCCGCAGCACCGCCGTCGTGCCCGCGGGCTCGGAGCGGACGACGAGCGTGCCGTCACCAATGCCGTCGAGCGCGAATCCGGCGCGCTCGGGGAGGCCGACGGCCTTCGCCGCGGTCGCCCGCAGCCGCCGGCTCTGCATCCGCACGACGAACGCGCCCTCGGCCCCCGGCTCACGCGTGCGCGGTGCGCGCTCGACCCGCGCGAGATCCGGGTCCTTCGTGGTGACGACGAACTGCCCGTTGACGACCGCCAGCCGGGCGACGACCAGCGCGTTGACCGACACCTGCGTCGCCCCGTCCGGCGCGACGGTGAACTGGAGTCCCGGCACGCCGAGCGTCGCGAGCAGCGGCCCGAGGAGGAAGCGTGACCGCGTGAGCGCGTCGGCGAAGCCCTCCGGGTCGCGGAGCCCGATCCGCAACTTGCTGTCCTGCAGATCGGTCGAGAGCGTCGCGGGCCCGACGAGCTCATCGAGGAGGTCGAGCTGCGGGTCGACCCCCGCCTGCTGGATGGGCCCCTGCGCCGCCTCGAAGATCCGGTAGCCGCCGGGGTTCAGCGCTTTCCACACCTCTTGGGCGAAGAGGAGCGTGTCGCCGGGGGCGAGCAGGCCGGCGCGCAACGCGCCGAACCGGGGGATCGCGGGCGCGCCCGTCCCACCGGCGACGGGCAGGTCCCCGACGATGAGATCGCTCTCCGACGTGTCGAACCGCGCCACCGCGGTGATGCGCTGCTCATCGGCGCCGACGGCGAGCGTGGCGCGCTCCAGGGCCGCGACCCACGGGATCTTCCGCAGCTCGGCGAACCGCGGGCCCGCCAGCGCGACGGGCGCGCTGACGCTGAAACGGACGGGCGCCGTCGCCGGCGTGCCTTGCAGCCGGTCGGCCAGCTCGCGCTGGGTCAGACCGCGCTTCTGCGCGTGGCGGTCGATCGCCAGCCGCAGGGTGTCGGCGTCCTTGGCCAGCAGCAGGATGCCGCCGGCCAGCGCGAAAGCGGGCGCGCCGTCCTGTGCGCGGAACAAGGCCACGCCGCGGTGCGTCCCGGCCGGATCGACGCGCTTGCGGTCCACCGCGCCGTCCAGGCTCTCCTGCAGGGACCCCGCATCGCGAACCGCCCACGCGACCAGGGGGATGCGGTCCCCCGTGACGTCGATGAGATCCGGGACCGCGATGGCGACCGGATTGCCCGCTTGCGCGCGGAGATCGTCGAGGCTCAGGCCGGCCTCGCTGGCGAGATTCGACGCGTCGCCGAGCAGCAGCTGCGTGGCGGGGATCCGCGCGAGGCGCTGGGCGAGCTGCCCGCCCTGGCCATTCTCCAGTTGCGTCGAGACGGTGCCGACCGCGAGGGCCTGGGCGGGAAGGTACGCGAGCGCGTCGCCGAGCGGGTCGGGAGCTGCCGGCGGCTTCGAGCCACCGCCACCGCCGCAGCCGCTGAGCGCGACGGCGAGGGTCGCGAGGTAGACACCGAGGCGGCGACTCATGCGCGGCAAGGTACCCGCCGGACGCCGAGGTGTGGCGGGACGCTACGATCAACCGTCCTCGGCGAGATAGCTCAGTTGGTAGAGCACACGACTGAAAATCGTGGTGTCCCCGGTTCGAGTCCGGGTCTCGCCATATATGGGGTGGCGCCCCTGCCCGGCCGACGCCGGGCGCCTAGAGGAGCCCATCCCGGGCCGCGCCGCGCATCGTCGGCACGGCCGGCCGGAAGCCCAGTTCGCGGGCGAGCGTCGTGTCCATGCGACCCGCCCACGGGTGTGGCAGCGGCTCGGAGGACCCCTCGATCGGGGCGCCGGCGATCTCGGTCATCTCGAGCACGGTCACAGGCGCGTCGTCGGCGATGTTGACCACGCGGCCGTCCATCGCTCCGGTGAGCGCGATGCCGACGGCGGTCATGACGTCGCGGTGGTGGGCGACGGAGTACGTGTTGGCGGGGTGCAGGCCGAACCGCTGCGAGAGCGTGGGCATGGCTTCCAGGTGCCCGTCCCCGTCGCCGTAGACGAACGGGAGGCGCAGGACCACCCACGTCAGGCCGCTCTCGCGCAGGATCGCCTCCGCTGCGATCTTGCTCGCCGGGTACGCGGCCGCGGGGGTGCAGTCGTCGGTCTCACGGCCCGGCCGCACGGCAGCGGCGTCGTAGACGTTGCTCGTGCTGGCCATGACCACGCGCGCGCTGGGCGCGTGCGCCTTGACCGCTGCAACGAGGTTGCGGGTGCCGTCCCGGTTGATCGCCCAGATGGCGTCCTCGTCCTCGGTCCGGAACAGCGCCCCGAGATGGACGACGGCGTCGACGCCCTCGACCGCCAGCCCCAGCGACGCGGGGTCGGTGAGGTCGCCGCGGACGGCGGTCGCGCCCTCGGGCGCCGTGTCGCCGCGGACGAGCGCGCGGCAGTCGAAACCGGCGTCGACGAGACGTGGCGCCAGGCGAGATCCGATGAGGCCGGTCGCGCCAGTGAGCAACAGCGTGGGCATATGCGTCCTTTTCCTGATCGTCAGTGATACTGACGATCAGGGTAGCACTAGGCTGACGGGATGCCCACGGAGGAAGATCTCGGGCCCCGACTGAGCGGACGGCTGACGTTCGGGCTCAAGCGGGCGTTCCTCGAACTCGAGGCGCTCCACCAGGACCGCCTCGCGCCGTACGGCATCGAGGCGCGGGACATGGCGGTCCTCCTGCTCCTCGACTCCCGCGAGCCGGAGTCCCAGCAGCAGGCGGCGCGACGACTCGCCGTCGACCGCACGACGATGGTCTCGCTCATCGACGGCCTGGAGGCCAAGGGCCTCGTGACCCGGCGCCCGGACACCGCAGATCGGCGCCGCAACGTCGTCGAACTCACGGACGCCGGCCGCGCCACCCTGACCGAGGCGCTCCGCGCCAGCGACGAGGCAGAAGCCGAGTTGCTCGCTGCGCTCGACGCCACCGAAGCGGCGCAGTTTCGCGACATGCTCCGGCGCATCGCGTTGCGCCCCTGACGGCAGACTGCCGCTGCGGCACGGTGATCCTGCGCGCACCGGCCGCCCGTACCGCCCGTCGATGCGCATCGCCGTCATCGGAGCCGGCCTGGCCGGCCTCACCGCCGCCCGCACCCTCCACGACGACGGGCACAGCGTGGTCGTATGGGAGAAGGCGCGCGGCCCCGGTGGCCGCACCTCGACGCGCCGCGGCCCGGACGGGATGCGCTTCGATCACGGCGCGCCGTTCCTCCACGACGGGCCGCTCGCGCTCGAGGGCTTGGAAGCGCTGGGCACCTACGCGGTGAATCTCCCCGGCGGCGCTGTCCGGCGCGAGGTCGTCGGCATCCCGTCGGCCAATGCGCCCGCGAAGGCGCTGGCGCACGGGCTCGATGTCCGGCCGCTGGCGCGCGTGGAGACGATCCTGCGCGCCGGCGACGGCTGGCATCTCGCCGGCGAGGACGGCGGCGCGCTCGGGTCGTTCGACTCGGTGATCGTCACCGCGCCGGCGCCCCAGGCCGCGCAGCTGCTCGCCGGCGCCGCCCCCCGGCTGGCCGCGCGCGCCGCGGACGTGGAGTTCGCGCCGTGCTGGTCGGTCATGGCCGCATGGGGGTCGCCACTGGACCTCGGGTTCACCGCGACCGAGGACATCCCCGGGATCGCGTGCGCGGTCGCCGACGGAGCGAAGCCCGGCCGGACGGCGGGCGAGCGCTGGGTGCTCCAAGCCGACGAGGACCTCTCCACCGCGTACCTCGACGTCGATGCCGACGAGGTCATCGACCTCCTCCTCGCGCGCTGGTTCGAGCGCGTCGGCCGGCGGGCTGACCCCGTCCACGTCACCGCGCATCGGTGGCGGTACGCGCGACCCCGCACGCCGTTGCCCGAGACCTACTTGCGTGAGGACACGCTCCTCGTCGCAGGGGACTGGTGCGGCGGGGCCTCCGCGGGCGCGGCGGTGCGCAGCGGCGCAGACGCGGCAGCAACGCTCGTCGCCGCCTGACCGCGCGGTCCTCGGACCAACCACCCCAGGCGCCGCAGTGTCGTCGACCCAACCTCCGCGGCATCGCCGATCCGTAGGCTCGTCCCGACGGTCAAGCGGTGACAGGAGAACGGGAGACACGATGGGCGACGCGTACATCTGCGAGGCCGTGCGCACGGCCGGCGGCCGCCGCGGCGGGCGACTGAGCGAGTTCCACCCGGCCGACCTCGGCGGGATCGCGATCGATGCGATCGTCGAGCGGACGGGGATCGCGCCGGAGGCGGTGGACGACGTGATCTTCGGCTGCGTCTCGCAGGTCGGCCCGCAGACGTTCAACGTCGCGCGCACCGCGATCCTCAGCTCACAGCTGCCGGAATCCGTGCCGGGCGTGACCATCGACCGCCAGTGCGGCTCGTCGCAGCAGGCCGCGCACTTCGCCGCGCAAGCCGTCATGTCCGGGACGCAGGAGGTGGTCATCGCCGGCGGCGTCGAGGTCATGAGCGCCGTGCCGATCCTGAGCGCGATGACCGCGGGCGTGGACGCTGGCATGGCGAGCCCCTTCGACGGCACCGAGATCTCCTCGCGGTACCCGGGAGAGGAGTTCAGCCAGTTCGTCGGCGCCGAGCGCGTCGCGGAGAAGTACGGCGTGACCCGTGAGGAGCTCCTCGACTTCGCGGAGGCCAGCCACGTCAAGGGGATCGCCGCGACGGACGACGGGCGGTTCGACCTCGAGATCATCCCCATCGAGGTCCAGACCGACGAGGGCACGATCGTCCACGACCGCGACGAGGGCATGCGACCCCCCAACCGGGCGAAGATGGAAAGCCTCCAGCCGCTCGTGCCGGGCGGCCTGATCAACGCCGCGATGGCCAGCCAGATCTGCGACGGCTCGTCGGCCGTGCTCATCGCCAGCGAGCGCGCCGTCGAGCAGCACGGCCTGACGCCGCTCGCGCGCGTCCACGCGATGGACGTCTGCGGCTCGGACCCGACGATGGTGCTCGAGGGCCCGATCCCCGCGACCCAGCGCGTCCTGGAGAAGGCCGGGATGTCGATCGACGACGTGGACCTCTACGAGGTCAACGAGGCGTTCGGCTCCGTGCCGCTGGCGTGGACGAAGGCGCTCGGCGCCGACCTGGACAAGCTCAACGTCAACGGCGGCGCGCAGGCGCTCGGGCATCCGCTCGGCGCGACCGGCACGAAGCTCCTCGGCACGCTCGTGCACGAGCTGCGCCGGCGTGGTGGGCGCTATGGCGCGCTCGCCATCTGCGAGGGACTCGGAACCGCGAACGCGACGATCGTCGAGGCGCTGTAGCCGCGGACCTCCGCGTCACACCGCGCCGTCGTTCCACCCGTCGCGCGTGGCGTCGTCCGACGGGTAGAACGCCTCGACGCGCAGCTCTTGTGCGGTGACGTCGGCCGGGGTGCCGACCGTCGACACCAGCGAGAAGAAGCGCAGCTGCTGCCCACCCAGCGCGAAGACGACGTCGAACACGGGAGCGCCGCCGCCCACCGGCGGTGCGTCCAGCAGCGCGGCCAGCTCCGGTCTGGCGCGCAACCGGGCGAGCCGCTCGGACGTCGCCGCGTCCACGACGCCGCCGACCGCCTCGCGCTGGACCCGTTCGAGCAGGACCGGCGCGACGACCTCCCAGTTGACCACGGCCTCGCGCACGGGGCCCGGCTCGAGCATGAGGTCGAGGATGTTCGGGTCGTCAGGCAACGCCGCCGGCGCCACGAGACCGCCGAACAGCCGCTGGGCGCCTGCGTTGGCGCGCAGCACCGTCCACCCGCGGTCCATCACGACAGCGGGGAACGGCTCGTGCTGCGCGAGCATCGACGCGAGCGCCTGCTCGACGAGCGCAAGCCCGGACTCGTCGAGACCCGTGGCGCGGTAGAGGGGCGCGTACCCGGCGGCGAGCAGCAACCCGTTGCGCTCACGCAACGGGACCTCGAGCGCGACCGCCAGGCGCACGACCATCTGGCGGCTGGGTTGCGCGCGGCCCGTCTCGACGAAGCTGACGTAGCGCGGCGTCGTTCGCGCGGCAGACGCGAGGTCGAGCTGGCTCAGCCGGCGGACCCGGCGCCAGTGGCGCAGCAGATCGCCCAGTCCCACGCTGGCATCGGCGACAGCCATGCGCTGATCCTACGCACGACCCGGCCGCCGCCCACCTCCCCGCGAGGGAATTGGCGGGACGCCCTCTCGGGGCCAGTGTGCGCACCATGCACCTCAGCGTCCTCACCCCACAGACCGCGCCACCTGCGTCCCGTCCGGTCCTCGAGGCGTTGGCCGCCGATCTCGGCGTCCTCCCCAACATGGCCGCCACAATCGCGGCGTCCCCCGCGCTCTTGCAGGGCTTCGACGGGCTGCGCCGGGCCATCCTCAGCGGCGACCTCGACCCCGTCGCCCGCGAGGTCGCCGGGCTCGCGGTCGGCGTGGCGATCGACAACCGCTACGGCGTCGCGTTTCACTCAACAGCGCTGGACCGACTCGGGCTCGACCCCGCCGACGTGCGCGAACTGCGCGCAGGTAGGCCGCCGGCAGATCCCAAGCTCGCCGCCATCCACGACCTTGCCCGGGCCATCGTGCTCGAGCGTGGCCGGGCGGACACGACCGCCGCCCGGGCAGCTGGCGTGACCGACGGCGAGATGCTCGAGATCCTCGCGGAGTGCAGCTTTGCGAGTCTCGTGGGGCTGCTCGACGCCTTCCTCGGGCGAGTGGAACTCGACGAGTTCCTCCAGCCGCGGGCGTGGACCGGGCCATAGGCGGCGCCGGTCACCCCGTGGGCCACAGAGCGGTGCGGAGGCGCCGAAGGCCCGCCTCGAGCTCGGCCATATCCCGCTCGCCCATCAGCGCGGCCCACGCATCCCGGATCTCGGCGATCGACTCGCGTGCCGCGCGCTCAGCAGCGTGCGCGCGGCGGGTGGGCACCACGAGCTTCGCGCGGCCGTCGGTCGGGTCCGGCCGGCGGGTGACGTAGCCGAGCCGCTCGAGCTCGTCGACGGCGTGAACGACCGTCGCCTTCGTCAGCAGCGTCCGCTCGGCGAGCTCCGTGATCCGCGTGCCGTCGGCCCCCACGTGCTGACCGACCGCGAGCAGCGCGGGCCGCAGGTCGCCGAAACCCCGGCGCTCGAGCCCCTCGGCGACGAGCCCCTGCATCACGAGCATGGGGTCGCGGAACAGGTTGCCGAAGTTGTCGGTGCCGCTCGGCGGCCGTCTCGGCAGAAACGAGACACCTTGACTTTGCTGCGACGAGCTCATCATAATAGTTCGACGCTCGAACTATATCCCCGTGGAGGGATGCCCCATGAGCACGACCGCCACATCGATCGCCGCCGGCGCGTGGCTCCACAACCCCGTGACCGGCGAGATCGCCCGCGTGAATCTCGCGCCCTCCGAAACGGACGGGAGGCGTGTCGGCGTGGATCTCTGGCTCCAGCCCGGCGCGGCGGTCGCGCGCGCTCACCTGCACGACCACTTCGCCGAGCACTTCGAGGTCCGCGATGGCGAGGTGGGCTTCCAGCTCGACGGCGACGAACGCGCCGCCCACGCGGGAGACGGCCCCGTCGTCGTCCCCGCCGGCACGCTGCACGACTGGTGGAACACCGGCGACGGCGTCGCCCACGTCGCCGTCGAGGTCGAGGCGACCCCGACGGCGCCCGGCCAGCCCGCCATGCGCTTCATCTCGATGATCGAGGCGCTCTGGTCGCTCGCCGCCCTCGGTCGCACGAACGACGCAGGCCTGCCCGACCCGCTCTGGGTGGCGGCCATCGCCCGCGAGTACGCCGATGCGATCCGGTTGCACCGACCGCCCGCCGCCGTTCAGTCGGCGCTGTTCGGCCCGCTCGCCGCGGTCGCGCGACGGACGGGCCGCGACCCGCTCGCAGCGGAGCTCCACGGTCCCGGGGCGGCGTGCGCGATCGCCGACCCCGGCGAGGACGGGCTCGCCGACCTGCTCGCACGGCCGGTGGGCGCACGCGCGGCGCGGCGCGGCGCCTGAAGCCGCTACTCCGCGGCGGCGTCGCGCTCGAGCGCCTCCATGTCGGCCTTCAGCTCGCGCTGCTCGATCTTGTTCGCGCGCGCGAGCGCCCGCTCGACCTTCGCGCCCATGTCCGAGACCGCAACGACGACGAGGCCGGCCTGGCCGGCGTCCAGCTGCTCGCCGAGATCCTTGAGGTCGCCGCGGCTCATGCCGGCGGCCGCGTGACCGGCCAGCGCCCCGAGCAGCGCGCCGCCGCCCGCGGTGGCCGCCAGCAGCCCGCCGCCCACGGCCGCGAACGGGAACAGCGCGACGACGAGCCCGGTCGCCAGGCCCACCCCGCCGCCCATGACGCCGCCGACCCGGGTCGGGGTCTCATGCTTCTTGACGATCTTCACCTTGCCGTCCTCGCGGCGCTCGACGATCGCGGCGTCGTACGCGTCGATGAGGTCTGCCTCCGTGTGCAGGTCCTTGACGACCTGGTAGTCGGCCTCAGCATCCTCGAGGCGGTCGTAGACGGCGGCGTAGGCCATCAGCGTGTCGAACGGCATGGCAGCTCCTGACGGGTCGGGGGCGGCGATCGTACCCCGGCGCCCTTCCGGCCCGTCGCAGCTGCTGCCGATGATCTGACCATGACCACCATCGCGCTCGTCCACGGCGCGTTCCACGGAGGCTGGTGCTGGGACGCGGTGATCCCGGCGCTCACGCGCGCCGGGCACCGCGCGGTCGCGCCCGACCTGCCCATCGAAGATCCCGACGCCGGCGCGCTCGCCTACGCGCGGGTCGTGTGCGACAGCGTCGGCGACGCCGCTGACGTCGTCGTCGTCGGACACTCCCTCGGCGGACTCGTCGTCCCGGTCGTCGCCGCGCTGCGCCCGGTTCGGCGGATGGTGTTCGTCGCCGGTCTCGTTCCCCGGCCCGGCTCGCCGTTCGTCGAGGAGATGGCGGCACATAGCGACGCGCTGCAGGGAGGCGCCAGCGCGGCGCCGGACCCCCGGTCCGTCACACCGCGGCGACCATTCGACGTCGCGCGCGAGCGGTACTACCACGACGTTCCCGTCGCGGTGGCGCGGCGCGCGTGGGAACGCCAGCGCCCGCAGGCGCAGGCCCCGATGGCCGAGGCCTGCCCGCTCGAGGCCTGGCCGGCGGTCCCATCGAGCAGCATCGTGATGACCGACGACCACGCCGTGTCGATCACCTACTCGCACGAGGTCGCCGAAAGCATCCTGCGCACCGCGCCGATCGAGCTTCCCGGCAGCCACTCGCCGTTCCTCTCACGGCCCGCGGAACTCGCGGAAGTGATCCTTCGCTGCGTCAGTACCGTGTAACAGACGACCGTCTCCCGAGACTGAGATGTACGCGTCGACACCACCGGCGCGACCGTCTTCAGCCACCCACGAAGGAGCACGCCTTGGGCGGATACACCAAGAACCCGAACGCGATCGAGCAGCTCACGCCCGAGCAGTTCCGCGTCACCCAGCAGTGCGGCACCGAGCCCGCGTTCCAGAACGAGTACTGGGACAACAAGGAGCCCGGCCTCTACGTCGACGTCGTCTCGGGCGAGCCGCTGTTCGCGTCCGTCCACAAGTTCGACAGCGGCACCGGCTGGCCGAGCTTCACCGTGCCGGTGGACCCGGCGAACGTCGTCGAGAAGCAGGACGTCAGCTACGGCATGATCCGCACCGAGGTGCGGTCGGCGGGCGGGGACAGCCACCTCGGCCACGTCTTCCCCGACGGCCCGCGTGAGGAGGGCGGCCTGCGGTACTGCATCAACTCCGCGGCGCTGCGCTTCATCCCGGTCGGCGAGCTGGAGGACGCCGGCTACGGCGAGTACCGCACCCTGTTCAGCGAGGAGGTGGCGTCGTGACGACCGAGCGCGCGTACCTGGCCGGCGGATGCTTCTGGGGCGCCCAGGATCTGCTGCGTGACCGCCCGGGGGTCGTCTCGACCCGGGTCGGCTACATGGGCGACGACAGCACGCCAAACGCCACCTACCACCGCCACGGCGACCACGCCGAGGCCGTCGAGATCGTCTTCGACCCCGACGTGACGAGCTACCGCGAGCTGCTGGAGTTCTTCTTCGCGCTGCACGACCCGACGACGCTGAACCGGCAGGGCAACGACATCGGGCGCAGCTACCGCTCGGCCATCTTCCCGATGACCGACGAGCAGGCCCGCGTGGCCCGCGAGGTCATCGCCGAGGTCGACGCCTCCGGGGCCTGGCCCGGCCCGGTCGTGACCACGATCGAGGACGCGAAGGACTTCTGGGAGGCCGAGCCCGAGCACCAGGACTACCTCCAGCGCAACCCGGGCGGCTACACCTGCCACTGGGTGCGCCCGGCCTGGAAGCTGCCGGCCAGCGCCTGATCGAACCGGCGCGCCGCGGGCATCCGTCCCGCGGCGCC
>CAMCUD010000027.1 GCA_945878865.1 Bifidobacterium breve
TAGCCACCCCGATCTGCCGCGCAGCGGGGTGGGGGGGCGTACCGCCTACTTGATGAGGATCGGCGTCCCGACCGGCACCCGCGGGTACAGGTCGATGACGTCCGGGACCTTCATGCGCAGGCAGCCGTGCGACGCCGCGCTGCCGATCGACCACGGCTCGCCGGTGCCGTGGATGCCGACGCCGTCGGTGATGCCGAGCCACCGCGCCTTGAGCGGATTGTTCGGCGCCCCGCCCGGGATGACCTGGCCGGCGAGCGAGCCCGCCCAGTCGCTGTTGGGCACGTGCCACGCCGGATCGACCTGCTTGTTCGTGATCGAGAACAGGCCGGACGGCGACTCGTGCCCGGCCTGGCCGACGGCGATGCCGTAGGTCTTGCGGAGCTTCAACCGCTTGAACAGGCGCAGCTTGAACGTCGAGCGATCCGCCGTCAGCACCGTGCCGTTGCGCCGCCGCAGGTCGTTGGCGTTGATCGCCGGGCGGACCTTCAGCAGCTTGGCGCGCAGCCGGCGCGAGCCGTTCGGATCGTCCAGCGCGGCGTCGATCGCACCCGCGAGCTTGGCCGCATCGATGCGCCGGCCGACCTTCGCCCGGCGGATGATCATCTTGCGGACGGTGATCTTCAGCTTCGCGTTGCGTGCAGCCTTGGCGCTGCGCGACTGGACCGTCGAGGCGAACGCGGCCACTGCCGCCTTGGAGTGCTCGACCGCCAGGCCGACATCGACGCCGGCCGTCGCCCCGCCACCGCTCGGCGTCGCGACGGCGTCCCCGCGCTTGCGCCCCTCGTAGAGCGCGCGCTTGGCGGTCCGCTCCGCGTCGAAGACGATCTGGCCTTCGGCCGCGGTCAGGCGGTACGACCGGTTGCCGGCCCTGACGACGACATCGCGCGTGAGGCGGCGGCCGAGCGCGTCGTCGAGCTTCTTCGCCGCCTCGGGGACGGTCAGCCCGCCGACGTCGACGCCGCCCGCGACCACGCCCGCGGCGATGCGCTCATCGGGCGCGGGAGCCTGCGCCGACGCCGCCGCAGGGGCGAGCGCGAGCAGGGCGAGGGGGAGCGTCAGCAGCCGTCGGCGCACAGCGTTCGAGAGTACCCACGGACCTTCCTGCCGCTGCAATCGCGCGTGCACCGATCACGCCACGCGGCGCAGCGGCGCGGCCGTCTCCACGGCGCCGTGATCGCACAGGAAGCGATCGATCTCCGCCCACGTCGTGCCCACCGCGCTGCGACCGGTCAGCACGCCCAGGTGGCCGCCGGGCGCCGTGCGCAGCCGGACCTCCGGCGCGCCGGTCAGCAGCTCGCCGACGGCGTGCGCCGCGGCCACCGGGGCGAGCACGTCGTCCGCACCGGCGACGGACAACACCGGCTGGGCGACATCGCCGAGTCGGATCTCCTCGTCGCCCAGGAACACGTGCCCGTCGGCGAGGTCGTTGTTGCGGAAGAACAGGTGGTAGAGCTGCGCGATCGAGCGGCCCGGATAGCCGACCATGTTGTCCATGAAGTGGTCGACGGCGCCCATCTGCGCGAGCCGGTCGCGGTCGTTGAGGTTCGCGGCGACCGCGACGGGCTTCGTCACCCACTTGTCCCACGACGTCAGCTGGAAGACGCGACGCACGAGCGGCGCGGGCGCGCCCCCGAGCGTCTTGTAGATCGCGGTGCCGAGCGCTCCGTCGCCGACCTGGGCGACCGGCAGCAGGGCGCGGGCGAGCGTGAGCTTGCGGAAGTCGAACGGCGAGCCGACCAGCACGATGGAACGGATCGGCAGCTCCTGGTGGGCCGCGGCGGCGAGCGCAGCCATGATGCCGCCGAGGCACCAGCCGATGAGCTGCACGGGCCGGCCGGTGTCATCGGCGACGTTGCGGATCGCCGTGGGGATGACGTCGTCGATCCAGTGCTCGAGCCCCAGCTCGCGGTCCTCGAACCGGATGGACCCGTACTCGAGCAGGTACGTCGGGTGCCCCTCGTTGAGCAGGTGTGCCGCGAGCGAGCAGCCGCGCCGCAGGTCGAAGCACTCGGCGGGCGCGGCCAGCGGCGGAACGAGCAGGACCGGCAGCTCGGTCTGCGGCCGCTCCTCGGCGGGCAGGTAGCGGTAGACGGTGCGCTGCGGGGCCTCGGCGATGATCTGCCGCGGGGTCGGGCGCAGGTCGGCGAGCCCGTCGCCGACGACGGAGTCCCAGACGTTGGCGGCGGCGTCGCCGAGCTGTTGCGGGGAAAGCGGATTGAACACGTCGAACTCGGCGCCTCGCGGACCTTGGTACTGGACGGTACTGAAAGAACCGTCAGCGGTTCGTGCGGGACGTCACGCCGGAACGGCCGCGAACTCCAGGAGCGTCTCGGTCACGCGGTCGGGCGTCTCGAGCTGGGGACAGTGGCCGCAGCCCTCGATGAGCTCGTACCGCGCGTGCGGCAGCGCCTCGAGGAGGAGACGCGAGCCCTTGTGCGGCACCATCCGGTCGCGATCGCCCCAGACGAGCAGGACGGGCACGGTGACGTGCTCGAGCGCGAATGGCTCGCGCAGCTCGCTGACCAGCCGCCGCCCGATGCCCATGATGCGGGCGATGCTGCGCCGGTCGCGGATGTGCTCGGCGAAGGTCGAGACGACCTGCGGCGGCACGTCGGTCATGTCCGCGAACGCCATCGTCCGGTAGATCTGGCCGATCGCGGCCTTCGTGATCGGGTGCGGGATCGGCAGCCCGGTGGCGAGCAGCGACCGCAGGATCGGGTCGCGCTCGATGAGCGGGAACCACGGCTGGAACCCGAACCCGGCCGGCGCGATCGGCGCCGCGCCGACGATCGGCAGCTCCCGGTCCTGCGCGGCGCGCAGCGAGGCGCAGCCACCCAGCGAGTTGCCGGCGACGACGACCTGCTCCCCGGTCTCCTCGGCGAGCCGGCGCACCGCGGCGGCGACCATCTCGTCGAGCTGCGGGAGGACCTCCTGATCAGGACGGATCGTCGTGCACGTGCCGAAGCCGGGCAGGTCGATCGCCATCGCACGGCGGCCGGTGCGGCTCAGCCGGTCGAGGACCATCCGCCACGTGTCCGCGGAGTCGGCGAACCCGTGGAGCAGCAGGATCGGCGGCCCATCGCCCTCGATCTCGAGCACCCGGGTCGCGTGCCCGGCGATCTCGTCGCGGTATTCGATGAGAGGTTCAGCCATCACACATCACCTACCCGGTCTTAATCGTATCGATCGCTACGAATTTGAGATCTCTACGGTGTGTCTCGACCATGCGCGGAGTTCCACGTATCCCCATTCCCGACGATCTCATCGCCCGGCTGCGCGCGGAACCCGCGCGCGCACCGGAGATCATTGCGCTCGCGTCGGCGCACCTGCACGCGCCGCAGGCCCAGAAGTGGATCACCGAGCAGCGGGGGCGGTACGCCCACGACAACCATCACTTCGCACAGGCCGCGAAGGCGAAGCACGCGACGCTCGCGCGGTTCGAGGGCGCCGCGACGGGCGTGGGCGGCGTCATCACGCTCATCCCCGACCTCGTCGGCCTCGCGTGGATCCAGTCGCGGATGATCTTCTACATCGCGGCGGCCTACGGGTACGACCCGCACGACCCGATGCGCCCGGCGGAGATGCTCGTCCTGCACGGCCTCTACGACGACCCGGTGACCGCCCGCCGCGCGCTCGACGGCGAGGAGCAGCACCTCGCGATGCACTACGTCGACCGCAAGCTCAACGGCCAGCTCGCGCGCGACGAGGCGCTCGCGGTCCGGCTCATGACGTACCTGGGCAAGCGCGGCGCGAAGTCGTACGCCGGCCGGCTCATCCCGTTCTTCGCGATCTTCTTCAACGCCACGGCGAACGAGCTCGACACCCGCCGGCTCGCCGACCAGGCGATCCGGTTCTACGGCGGAGAGCGTTCGAAGCGGCGCCGGTTGCTGCGGCGCGGCTGAGCTACGCCTTCCCGTACACCGGGACGTGCGCGCCGCTGACGACGGCCGATCCGTCCCCCGCGAGGAACAGCAGCACCTCGGCGATCTGCTCGGGCGACACCCAGGACGCGTAGTCCTCGCCGGGATGCGATGCGCGGTTGGCGGGCGTGTCAATGACCGAGGGCAGGATCGCGTTGGCGCGGATGTCGTCGTCCTTGTACTCCGTGGCCAGCGCATCGACGAAGGCGAGCACCGCGGCCTTCGAGGTGATGTAGCCCGCCGCGCCGGAGAAGGGCCGCAGCGCCGCCCGCGTGGAGACGGCGACGATCGAGCCGCCACCCGTGTTGAGCAAGTGCGGGATCACGGCCTGCGTGACGAGGTAGAGCGGCCGCAGGTTCAGGCGGAACTGCTCTTCGAAGTCGGCGATCGGCGTCTCGTGCACGCGCCCGCCGAACGCGAAGCCGCCGATGAGGTTGATCGCGGCCTTCAGCGGCGCATCGGGCTTCGCCGAGGCGTTGACGACCTCGGTGACGGACGCCTCGTCGAACAGGTCGGCCTTGACGGGCACGAGGGCCGGATCCTCGGGCAGCCGGGAGATCTCGGCGTCGTCGTAGATCGGCACGACGACGCGCCAGCCGGCGTGGAGGAAGGCGCGGGTGACGGGCGCGCCCAGCCCGCCCGAGCCTCCGGTGATGAGCACGGTGCGGTCCATGGCCTCGACCCTATCGCCGTGTCAAGCGCGTGCCGTCCGTGCGCGATGCAACGCTCCCGATCGTGGACGTCAGGGGTGGCACCGAGCAGCACGATCGCGCCGATCAGGCGTGCGTCGGGCCGCATCGCGAGACCGCGCAGATGGAGGCCGATCTCGCCGAGCTCGTCGCCACGGTGCAGGATCCGCACCTCCACGGGCTGCTCCTCCGGCTCCTGGGTCCGGACACCGAGACGGGCCGGCGCTACCGCCACGCGCCGGCGGCCAAGCGCTACCACCAGGCCTACGAGCACGGGCTGCTCGAGCACTCGCTCACGGTCGCCCAAGCGGTCAGCGCCGTCAGCGCAATCTTCCCCGGGATCGACCGCGACCTCGCGGTGACCGGTGCGCTGCTGCACGACATCGGCAAGCTCGAGGCGTACGCCGCGCAGCCCGAAGGGATCGACTTCACGTCGGCCGGCCGCCTGCAGGGCGAGATCCCCCTCGGCTACTTCCTCGTCCGCAGCGAGCTCGAGGCGATGGGCGACGTCCCGCCCGCGCGCGCCCAGGAGCTGCTGCACGTGCTGCTCAGCCACCACGGCGCACTGGAGCACGGCTCCCCGGTCGTGCCGTCCACGCGCGAGGCGACGCTCGTCCACTTCATGGACAACCTCGGCGGCCGCCTCGGCTCGTTCGACCGCCTCGAGCAGACGCTCGCCGACGGCGAGCAGTGGTCGGCCTACGACCGCGCCATCGGCGGCGCGGCGCACTTCCCCGCCGTCGAGCCGGCGCCCGCCGCGCTCGACCAGCGGCCGGCCGCGTAACGCCTACTCGGCTTCCTGCTCGCCGAGCGCGATCTCGCCGCGCTCGAGCGCGATGGCGATCGCGTTGACGCGGTTGCGCGCGCGCAGCTTGCGGACCGCGTTGCGCACGTGCGTGCGGATGGTCTCCACGGAGAGGCCGAGCTTCACCGCGACCGCCTCACCGGTCATGCCCTCGGCCATGAGCGCCATGATCTCGCGCTCGCGCGGGGAGAGCTGCGGCATGCGCTCGGTCGCGCGCGGAGAGAGCAGCACCCGGTCGAGCCGCGGATCGACGTACGAGCCGCCGCCGGCGATCGTCTCGATCGCGCCGGTGAGCTCGCCGATCGAGCCCGCCTTCAGCGCGTAGCCGCGTGCGCCGGAATCCAGCCCCTCGTAGAGCAGCTCGGCCTCGGTGTCGCCCGTGTAGAGAATCACGCCGAGGTCGCCCTGCCGGCGCAGCAGCCGGCCGACGAGGTCGATCCCGCTCTCGTCCGGCAGCCGGACGTCGACGATCGCGACGTCTGGATGCGTCACCGCCACGAGGTCCTCGCCCGCCGCGGCGTTTCCCGCGGTCCCGAGGACTTCGAGCCCGCTCTGATCGAGCAGGGTCGCAAGGCCCTCGCGCAGGGCCTCGTGGTCGTCGATGATCACCAGGCTCGTCACGGCGAGGCACACTATCTCGTTGCGAGGTCGTCGGTGGCCAAACCCGCAAACTGCGGGTTTTCCGAGGTCCCGAGGGGCGCGCGGCTCCGGCCCCGCGCCGTATCGTGTTCGGCAATGGCCAAGGACACGGAAAAGCTGATCCGCCAGCTGTCGCTGATCTCGTATCTCATGGCAGAGCGGCGCCCGGTCACGGCGCTGGAGATCCGCCGGGACGTCGAGGGATACAGCGGGATGAACGAGGACGCGTTCGCCCGGCGCTTCTACGCCGACCGCGCCGAGCTCGAGTCGCTCGGTATCCAGCTCACGGTCGACAAGCCCGCCGACGGCATCGCCGAGCAGGAGAACTACTCCCTGCGACCTGAGAACTTCCATCTCCCGGCCATCGAGTTCAGCGACGCGGAGCTCGCCGCGCTGCAGACCGCGCTCGCCCTGCTCGACGGCGAGTTCGCCTACGCCGAGCCGCTGCGCCTCGCCCTCCAGCAACTCTCGTGGGGCCGCCCGAGCCCGCTGACCGCGCCCGAGCAGCGCGCCGTCGCGCTCGGCATCACCGCGTCCCCCGGGGGCCACGACCTCAGCCAGCGCCTGGCGAAGATCGAGACGGCCATCTTCCGCCAGAAGACCGTCACGTTCGACTACTACACGATGGAGCGCGACGCGACGGAGGCCCGCAAGGTCGACCCGTACGCGCTGCTGTTCCAGAACGGCCAGTTCTACCTCGTCGGCCGCGCGCACGAGCGCGACGACATGCGCGTCTTCCGCCTGTCGCGCATCACCGGCAAGGTCGCGTACGCGACGAAGGCCGAGCACGACTTCAAGCGTCCCCAGGATTTCGACCCGCGCGAGTACGCCGCCCGCGCCCCGTGGCAGCTGGGCGAGGAGCACGCGACCGCCGAGCTGTGGATCTCCGATCGCATCGCCTGGCAGGTCGAACGCCACTACGGCCGCTACGGCGAGCTGCGCCCCGCCGAGGACGGCGCCGTCATCTTCACCACGGCCTACGCGAACGCGCGGCTGCTCGCCGCGTGGGTCCTGCGGATGGGCGAGCACGTGCGCGTCGTCGCGCCGAGCGAGCTCGAGCAGGAGGTCGCCGACCGCCTCGAGCTGCTCACCGAGCGCCACCGCGAGGGCGGCCTCGACCTCGCGCAGCCCGTCGCGATGGAGGTACCCGAGGACGAGGAGGGCGAGGCCGAGGCGCCCCGCGGCGCCCGTCGCGCCGACGCGGCGATCCGCCCGGAGCGCTTCGCGCGGCTCGTCACGCTCGCGTCGATCCTCATCGAGGCCGGCCGCAAGGCTGAGCTCATCGACGCCGAGGAGCTGCGCGAGCGCCTCCAGCTCTCCGACAGCGAGCTGCGCGAGGACATCGACCTGCTGAACGTCGTGAACTTCGGCGGCGGCTCCTACGTCCTGTACGCCGAGCTGCGCGACGACGGGACGATCGAGGTCGATCCCGAGCCCTACAGCGACAACTTCGCCCGGCCCGCCCGGCTGCTGCCTGTCGAGGCCAAGGCGCTCGTCGCCGCGATCGACCTCATCGGCGACCACCTGCCCGAGGGCGCGCTCACGAGCGCGCGCGAGAAGATCGTCGCCGCGCTGGGCGAGGACCCGACCGAGCACGGCCTGCACGTCGCCAGCGCCGTGGGCGACGACTCCGAGATCGCGCGCGTGGTCAGCGAAGCCATCGCCGCCCGCCGCCTGCTGGCGATCGAGTACTACAAGCCCAACGAGGACGAGTTCTCCCACCGCACGGTCGAGCCGTACGCGCTCGTCAACGGGCGGGACGGCTGGTACGTCGCGTCGTTCGACCCCGAACGCGACGACGTCCGCCACTTCCGGCTGGACCGCATCCGCTCCGCCGAGGTGCTGGAGACCGCGTACGAGCCGCGCCCAGAGGTCGACCCGGCCGCGGGCGTCGACGGGTGGCTGCGCACCGGCGAGGTCGCCGCGTCACGCACCGCGCGCGTGTGGATCAGCCCGGAGCGGGCGCGGTGGGCGCGCGAGGAGCGCCGGGTCGCCGAGGAGCTGGCGGACGGCGCGATCGTCGTGGAGTTCTCCTACGCCGGGACGGACTGGCTCGTGCGCGAGGTGCTCGCCGAGGCGGGCGACGCGGTGGTGCTCGCGCCGAGCGAAGCCCGGGAGGCCGTGCTCAGCGCGGTCGAGCGGCTGCGCGCGGTCGCGGCGCGGTAGCCGTCACGCGAACCGCGCGTGCAGCTCCGGCAGGAGCGCCGCGAGGTTCGAGTACTCCTCCACGCAGTGGTGGGCGAGCGACGGTGCGAGGTCGTGCGGGAGCGTCCGGCGGCGCACCGCCGGCAGCGAAGCGACGCGGCCGATCGGGCGGGCCAGCGGCCCCGGGAGCATGGGGATGACGCGCGCGCCGAGCCAGAAGCGACTGCGCAGCACGAGCCCCTCGTCCTCCTGCAGGAACACGTGGGTCATGATCGAGTGCCAGGCGCGGCGGGTGTCGTCGCCGACGTAGCCCCCGACGATCGTCGCGACGTTCGGGTCGCCGAGCGTGTCCGTCGAGAAGCCGTAGGCGCTCGGTGCCAGGAACGCGATCCGCGCGCGCACCACACCCGTGCCGATGTCCTCCACCGGGTGATGGACCGCGCCCCAGAACGGCTTGGCGCCCGGCGCCGCCGGCACCTCCAGCGCGTTGTCCTTGTGCGCCGACGGATGCCAGATCCGGTAGCGGATCGCCTCTCGGGGATGCCAGTCGAACCACCAGTCGACCATCGACCCGGTGACGTCGGGCATCGGCGTGCGCGCGGCGACCTGCTGCGTGCCGTCGGACAGCCGCCACCATCCCGTCTCGACGGGCAGCGGCGCCGGGTCGGTCAGGCGGTCCATCTCGTCGAGCCCGAGCACCCCGGCCGCATCGGCCTCGCCGCCCTCGACAGCCGTGAGGGCCGCGGGGTCCGGCGGGCTGAGCGGCCGGTCGAGGTAGTCGTCGAGCGTCACAGTCGTCCCATCCACGGGTGGAACCTCCCGTCCGGATCGTAGGTCGCGCGGATCGCGTCGAGCCGCGCGAGGTTCTCGTCGGAGACGAACTTCGCCGGCCGGCGGCCGAGGTTCTCGTCGGCGAGCTGGATGCCGGTGGCGAGCGGCTCCATCGCGCGCATATGGTCGGTCGCCCACGACACCATCTGCTCGTCGCGCGCGGGGTCGTCCCAGACGCCGTACAGCGCGAGGTACGTCCGGTCCTCGACGCTGAAGGCCATGTCCTCGCGCGGTGGCCCGCCCGCGGCGTCCCAGTTCATCCACAGGAAGTGCGAGGGCGCGGCGGGGATCGAGTCGGCGATCGCCCGGATCCTCGGAAGCAGCTCGCCGGCGCCCGCGTGCGTCCACATGTTGTCGACGGCGTAGCGATGGTCGTCGGGGTAGATCGCGTGCGAGCCGGCGTACAGGTCGTCCATCGTCACCGGCACCTTCGGGAGCGCGAGCTTCGCCCGGTCGCGCACCGGGAGCGTGTCGAGGATCGCGAGCGCCTCGTCGGCCTCTTCGTCGTCGGCCGCGAGCACGGGGCCGGTGACCGCGAGCTCCGCCGCCCCCTCGTGGTCACGGTGCAGGAACACCATGAGCTCCATGATCCGCGGCACCTTCGGCCCGATCTCGGCGGCCCACGTGTAGACCTCGTCGAGCACGTCGACGTCGAACAGGTACACGCCCTGCGTGACGACCTTCGGCCGTTCGTACACGCGGACATGGAAGCGCGTGACGACGCCGAAGAATCCCGGGCCCGCGCCGCGCGCCGCCCAGTACAGGTCCGGGTGGTGCGTCGCGTCGGCGCGCACGAGCTCGCCCTCGGCGGTGACGACATCGATCGCCTCGACGCTCATGCACGCCGGGCCGTGGACCCGGCCGTTCCAGCCGAAGCCGCCCTGGAGCAGGTAGCCGCCGACGCACACGCCCACGCAGTGCCCGCCGGGGAAGAAGAGGTCGTGCGCCGCGAGGTCCTTCAGCAGCGCGGCGCCCTCCTTGCCCGGCTGCACCGTCGCGCGGCGCGCATCCGGATCGACCGTCACCTCGTCGAGCGCCGAGAGGTCGAGGAGCATCCCGCCGTCGCGGACATGGTTGCCCGCCCACGAGTGCCCGCCGGAGCGCACGCCGATCCGCAGGTCCTCGTCGCGCGCGAGCCGGACGGCGCGCACCGCGTCCTGCTCGCTGGCGGCCCGCACGATGACGTCGGGGAAGCGGTCGGGGACGAACGCGTTCCACATGGTGGCGCGGCGCGCGTCTTCGTAGCCGGCGTCGCCTCGGCGCAGCAGCGCGCCGTCGAACTCTTCTGCCATAATGCGTTCCACGATACAGAACGCGAGTTCCACGATGCAAGACGACGATTCCACGACACGCGGAGGCATCCAGGCCATCGCCCGGGCGGGCAGGGTCCTGCGCGCCCTGGAGGCCGCGCCGGAAGGCCTCACGCTCGCCGCGCTCTCGAGCGACGTCGACCTGCCGAAGTCCACCGTGCACCGGCTCGTCGCCGCGCTCACCGCAGAGGAACTCGTCACGACGGCACCCGGCGGCGAGATCCGGCTCGGCGGCGGCCTCGCGCGCCTCGGCGCCGCGACCCGCCAGACCCTGCGCCACGAGCTGCGCCCCGTGCTGGAGGCGCTGCGCGACGAGGTCGACGAGACCGTGGACCTCGCCGTCCTGGACGGCGGCGGCATGCGCTTCGTCGATCAGCTCGCCGCCGACCATCGCCTGCGCGCGGTCTCGGCCGTCGGCGTGAGCTTCCCGCTGTACTGCACCGCCAACGGCAAGGCGATGCTCGCGGCGCTGCCCGACGACCGGGTCGCCGCGCTGCTGCCGCCGCGGCTGGAGGCGCACACGCCCGCGACAATGACGTCCCGCGCCGAGCTCGGACGCGAGCTGGAGCGCATCCGCGCTGCGGGGGTCGCGTTCGACCGTGAGGAGCACACGGAGGGGATCAGCGCCGTCGGCGCCGCGGTGCACGACACCGCCGGCCCCGTGGCCGCGATCTCCATCCCGGTGCCCACCGCGCGCTTCGCCCGCGACGAGCAGCGCTACGCCGATGCGGCGCGCCGCGCGGCGGTCACGGCCTCGCAACGCCTGGGAGGGATGCGCGGGTAGCCTTCCGCGCATGGCGTCCAAGCGCGATCAGATCAAGATGACCGAGGAGGAGGTGCTCGACCTCCTCGACCACGAGCGCGTGATGATCTGCGCGACGAACGGCAAGGACGGCTTCCCGCACCTCATGCCACTCTGGTTCGTCGTCCGGGAGGGCACGATCTGGGCCTGGACGTTTGCGAAGTCCCAGAAGGTGAGGAATCTCGAGCGCGACCCACGCGCCACGATTCAGGTCGAGGCCGGCGAGGGCGTCTACAGCGAGCTGCGCGGCGTGATGCTGAAGACCGAGGTCAAGCTGCATCACGACACCCCGGAGGTCGCCGCGCTCGGTGAGGAGATCTTCACCCGCTACGCGCCCCCCGGCGTCGAGGAGCTCGCCCCCGAGGTCAAGGCGATGGTCGCCAAGCAGGCCGAGAAGCGCGTCGCGATGGAGTTCGTCGAGCTCGAGCGCGCGACCTGGGACCACCGCAAGCTCGGCGGGGTCTACTAGATGAAGGGGTTGATCCTGTCGGGTGGGAAGGGGACGCGGTTGCGTCCGATCACCCATACGTCGGCGAAGCAGTTGGTGCCCGTCGCGAATAAGCCGGTGTTGTTCTTCGGTATCGAGGCGATGGCCCAGGCGGGGATCAGTGAGGTGGGGATCATCATCGCGCCGGAGACCGGCGGGGAGATCCGTGAGGCGTGCGGCGATGGCTCGCAGTTCGGCGTGCAGATCACGTACATCGAGCAGGACGCCCCGTTGGGGTTGGCGCACGCGGTGCTGACCGCCGAGCCGTTCCTGGGCGATTCGCCGTTTGTGATGTATCTGGGTGACAACCTGCTGCAGGGCGGCATCACCGAGCTCGTCACGGCGTTTGAGGCCAACCAGCCCGACGCGTTGATCCTGCTGACCGAGGTCGACGACCCGCAGAGCTACGGCATCGCCGCGCTCAACGAGCAGGGCCAGGTCGTCCGGCTCGTCGAGAAGCCCAAAGACCCCCCGAGCAATCTCGCGCTCGTCGGCGTCTACCTGTTCACCCCGCTCATCCATGAGGCCGCCAGGGCGATCCAGCCCTCGGCGCGCGGGGAGCTGGAGATCACCGACGCGATCCAGTGGCTCGTCGACACCGGCCGCCGCGTCGAGCCGCACGTCGTCCGCGGCTGGTGGAAGGACACCGGCCGCCTGGCCGACATGCTCGAGGCCAACCGGCTGATCCTCGACGTCATCGAACCGTCCGTGCAGGGCGAGCTCATCGACTCCAGCGTCGAAGGCCGCGTCATCGTCGAACCCGGCGCGACCCTGACCAACACCACCGTCCGCGGCCCCGCCGTGATCGCCGCGGGCGCAAAGGTCACCGACAGCTACATCGGCCCCTACAGCGCCGTCGGCCGCGACTGCGTCATCACCAACAGCGAAGTCGAACACAGCATCCTGCTGGCCGGCAGCAAGGTCCTGCACCTCGACGGCCGCATGGAATCCAGCCTGCTCGGCCGCAACAGCACCATCGACCGCACCCCCCAACAACCCCGCGCCTACCGCTTCATGATCGGCGACAACTCCCACGTCGGAATCTTGTGAAGCTGCTCGTGACAGGCGCGGCCGGGATGCTCGGTCACCGCGTGGTGGCTGACGCGCAGGCGCGCGGCTGGGAGGCCGTCGGGATCGACCTACCCGACGCCGACCTCACCGACGAGCATGCGGCGCGGGAGATCGTGGCCCGCCACGCGCCCGACGCGATCATCCACTGCGCCGCCTGGACCGACGTCGACGGCGCCGAGGAGAAGGAGCCCCTGGCGCTGAAGGTCAACGCCGACGCGTCGCGGTACGTCGCGCGCGCGGCGCGGCACATCGATGCACGGGTCGTTGCGGTCTCCACCGACTACGTGTTCGACGGGACGCTGACCGGCCGTCCCTACGTCGAGTCCGACCCCACCGGCCCGATCGGCGCGTACGGCCGCACGAAGCTCGCTGGCGAGCTCGCGCTCGCCGCCGAACTCGACAACCACGCGATCGCGCGCACCGCGTGGCTCTTCGGCGCCGGGGGCAAGAACTTCTGCGACACGATGCTCGGCCTCGCCGCGACCCGCGACCAGGTCGCCGTGGTCGTCGACCAGGTCGGCTCGCCGACGTGGACCGGCCACCTGTCCCCCGCGCTGCTCGACCTCGCCGAGCGCGACATCACCGGCATCGTCCACACGGCGGGCGGCGGGCAGACGTCATGGCACGGCCTGACCGTCGAGCTGTTCGCGCAAGCAGGTGTGGAGTGCGAGGTCGGCGAGACGACCGCCGCGGAGTTCCAGCGCCCCGCGCCGCGCCCGGCGTGGAGCGTCATGGCGACCGAACGCGCCGGCGAGAACGCGCCCGTCCTCCCGCCGTGGCAGGACGGTGTCCGAGGCTTCATCGAGGAAAGGAACGCGGCATGAAGGTGTTGGTCTGTGGTGGTGCCGGGTTCATCGGCTCGAACTTCGTGCGGATCCGTGAGGCGGCCGGTGACGAGGTCACGGTGCTGGACAAGCTCACCTACGCCGGGCGGCGGGAGAACCTCGAGGGCACCGATGCGGCCGGCCGGTTCATCCACGCCGGTATCGAGGACGCCGACGCCGTCCGCGACGCGCTGAAGGGCCAGGACGCCGTCGTGAACTTCGCCGCCGAAACGCACGTCGACCGCTCGATCGCCGAGCCCGACGCGTTCGTGACCACCCACAGCTACGGCACGTGGGTGCTGCTCGAAGCCGCCCGCGACGCCGGCATCCGCTACGTCCAGGTGTCCACCGACGAGGTGTACGGCAGCATCGAGGAAGGCTCGTTCACCGAAACGAGCCCGCTCGCGCCGTCCTCGCCGTACAGCGCGACGAAGGCCGGCGCCGACCTGCTGGTGTGGAGCTACTTCCACACCTACGGCATGGAAGCGATGATCTGCCGGGGCAGCAACAACTACGGGCCGTACCAGTACCCCGAGAAGCTCATCCCGCTGACCATCCTCAACGCCCTGCACGGCGACAAGCTCCCCGTCTACGGCGACGGCAAGCAGGTCCGCAACTGGATCCACGCCCAGGACTTCGCCCGTGCGATCGGCACCGTCCTGGACAAAGGCCAGCCCGGCGAGGTCTACAACGCCGGCGGCCCCGACGAGTGCCAGAACATCGACGTCGTCCGCAAGGTCATCGAACTCACCGGCAAGACCGAGGACCTCATCGAGTACGTCACCGATCGCCTCGGCCACGACCGCCGCTACAGCCTGAGCTCGGACAAGGTCCGCGCGCTGGGCTGGACCCCCAAGCATCACTTCTTCGAAGGCGGCCTGGAACAGACCGTCGCCTGGTACGTCGAACGCCGCGACTGGTGGGAACCGATCCGCAGCGGCGACTACCGCGAGTACTACGAACGCCAGTACGGCACCAAACTCAGCTCGTAGACGGCGAGCGCTTCTTCTTCCTCTTCGGCGGGCCGCTGGAGACGATCACGGTGACGGGATCGATCGTCCGCATGCCGGCCGCGGGCGTCGTCGTGATGACCCGGCCGCGGCGGACCTTGCGCGACGCCCGGCGGACCACCTTTGTCTTGCAGCTCGCCTTCGTGGCCGCGATGCGCGCGGCGGCGAGCGTCTTGCCCCGCAGCGAGGGCACGACGCAGGTCGGCGTCGTCTTGACCGGCGGGGTGGAGGCGGGCGGCACCGGCACGACGACCGGCGGCGGGGCTGGAACGGTCCACTGCAGCGGCAGCAGCATCTGCGGGACGGCGCGGTCCGGCGCCAGGTCGACGTAGCTCATCCCGCCGCTGACCAGACGGCTGTGGACCCGGACACCGAGGGTCGTCGGCTGCTGGATCCCGATCGCGGCGAGCGGGAGCGTGAACCCGACCGTTCCCGCCGGCGCGATCGCGCGCTGCTCGGCGAACACCGATCCGTTCCACCGCAGCAGCCACGTGCTGTCCGCCCCGTTCGCGCCGTCGACGAGGACCAGCCATTCCGCGCCGGTGACCGTGCCGCCCGTGGCCGGATTCGCATCGACGTCGAGGTAGTAGCGCAGGCTCTCCCGCTCGACGAGCGGCTCGGTCTCGCCCGGCGGCAGCGCCAGCGTGCTGTCGTACGTGATGGCGCAGGCGGCGTCGAGCCCGCCCGTCACCCGCGTGATCTCGGGCGCGGTCACGATGGCGGCGTCGTCGGGCGTGTCGCCCGTGACCTCGAACCCCTCGGCGTCGGTTGCCGGGTCGTCGTGCGCCACAGCTGCCGGCGACGGCGCGGCGCAGGCCGCGGACGCGGCCGTGGGCGCGACCAGGGCGACAAACGCGCAGCCGACGCTGATGAGTCCAAGAATCCTGTCCTTACGCATGAAGCGCGGAAAGGTACCAGTTCTTGGCAGAACGTCCAACGCTGGGTGACGCCTCCGAGCCGCGCGGCTAGCATCGCGGGGCATGCCGCCCCTCGCCGCCGGCTCAACGCCGGAGTTCCTGCCCGAGATCGCAGCACTCGTCGTCGGGGGCGCGGTCGTCGCCTACGTCGGCCTGCGGCTGAACATCGTCCCGATCGTCGCGTTTCTCTTCACCGGGATCGTCATCGGCCCGAACCAGCTCGGCATCGTCGACAACATCGAGGTCGTCAACGCCGCCGCGGAGATCGGCGTGCTCCTGCTGCTCTTCACGATCGGCCTGGAGTTCAGCCTCGACCGGCTCCGCGAGCTGCGACGACCACTGCTGCTCGGCGGCGGGCTGCAGGTCGCGCTCGCGACGCTCGTGACGTTCGCGATCCTCGTCATGGTCGGCGTCGATCCGAACGTCGCGCTGTTCAGCGGCATGCTCGTCTCGCTCTCGTCCACCGCGATCGTGCTCAAGCTGCTCGCAGACCGCGGCGAGGTCGGCAGCGACCACGGGCGGCTCGCGGTGGCGGTGCTCCTGTTCCAGGACCTCGCCGTGGTGGCGATGGTGCTGCTCGTGCCGATCCTGGGCGACTCGGGTGGGTCACCGCTGGACATCGTGCAGGCGCTCGGGATCGCGATCGCGATCATCGTCGCGGTCATGGTGGTCGCGCGCCGGCTGCTCCCGCCGGTCCTCGAGCGCGTCGCCCGCACCTGTTCGCCGGAGCTGTTCCTTCTCACGGTCGTCGCGATCTGCATCGGGACGGCGTACCTCACGTCCCTGGCCGGCGTGAGCGTGTCGCTCGGCGCGTTCCTCGCCGGGCTGGTCGTCAGCGAGTCGCGGTTCAGCAGCCAGGCGCTCGGGGAGATCCTGCCGCTGCAGATCATCTTCAGCGCGACGTTCTTCGTCTCGATCGGGATGCTGCTCGACGTCAGCTTCGCCGTCGAGCACCTGCCGGCGGTCCTCGGCGCCGTGCTCGCCCTGCTGCTCGTCAAGGCGCTGACGACCACGGGCGCGATGCTCGCGCTGCGAGAACGCGTCGGCGTGGCGCTGGCCACCGGCCTGACCCTCGCGCAGGTCGGCGAGTTCGGGTTCGTGCTCGCGACGGCGGGCGCCGCGGAGGGCCTGACCCCCGCGGGTCTCGGCGCCGAGGGCACGCAGGGGTTCATCGCCGCGACCGTGCTGCTCATGGCCGCCACCCCGGGCCTCTCCGCGCTGGGGAGTCGCCTGGGCGACCGCATGCGGCCCGAGGAGGAGGTCGACACGCTCGTCGGCCGCGCCGAGCCGGTGGCCGGCGCGCCCGTCGCCGAGGGGATCTCCGGCCACGTGCTCCTCGCCGGCTACGGCGAGTGGGCGCGGGGCATCACGCGCGTCCTGCAGGATGCCGGTGTCCCGGTGGTCGTCACGACACTCAGCCCCGAGGGCGCCACCGACGCGCACGAGCTCGGCGTCCCCGTCCTTCTCGGCGACCCCGCGCGCATCCGCACGCTCAACGAGGCGGGCATCGAGCGGGCGAAGGCGGTGGTCATCCCCGACGACGGCGCCGAGCGCGCGGCGCAGGTCGTCGGCGTCATCCGCGCGCTCGACCCGGAGGTCTGCGTCATCGTCCGCGCGCGCTACGCCGAGGACGAAGCGGCGCTCGTCGAGGCGGGTGCGACCCACGTCGTCACCGAGGAGCTGGCCGCGAGCTCGCTGCTGCTGACGAAGCTCTTCAAGGCGTTCGGCCGCGAGCTCGGCGACGCGCTCATCGAGGCCAAGCAGGTCGCGCAGTACCACGGCCGGGCCGGGCGGGAGGCGACCCCGCGAGCGGTGCGCAGCACCTCGCACGGCACCGTCGACACCGAGGCGCCCATCGACGTCGACCTCGGCGACGCCGCGTGCGACCACATCGGGCCGACCGCGTCGGTGGTGCCGCAGACGCCCGGCTGCGAGGAGTGCCTTCGCCTCGGCGACAGCTGGGTCCACCTGCGCGTGTGCCTGACGTGCGGACACGTCGGCTGCTGCGACAGCTCACCGAACCGCCACGCCCGCGCGCACGCCGAGCACCACGGTCACCAGGTCATGCGTTCCGTCGAGCCGGGCGAGAGCTGGGTCTACTGCTTCGCCGACGACCGCACGCTGCTCGAGCGGTCGGACGCGCCGGCTACTCGAACTGGCTGATCCTCCACGACGTCCCCTCCTTGACGAGGGTCATCGTGGTGGTGCGCTCGGCGTCGCCGGTGCCCGTGATCACCTTCGCGGTGGCGGTGTCGCCCTTCACGTTGACGGCCCGGACGTCGATGGCGAACTGATCGGTGTCGTCGATCGCCTGCTGCACCTGCGCCTTGCAGTCGGGCGTCTGCAGCGCTTCGGCGAGCATCCCGCGGCAGATGCGGCTGGGCTCCTCGTCCTTCGCCGCCTTGGAGAAGCTGTCGATCGCGTCGGCAACCTGCTTCTGCGTGCCGGTGAACGACACGTCCTCGCGGGAGTCGGTCTGGCCGCAGCCTGAGGCGACCAGCGCGAGACCGGCGAGAGCGACGGGAACGAGACGGGTGCGGCGCACGGCCAGCAGGGTATCCGAGCGGACGCCGCGCGGCGGGGCCGTCGGCCCCGCGCCTACACTCCGGCGATGGCCGACGCCCCATCCCGCGTTCCCCGCGGCCGCCACGCGCCTCCGCGTGAGGTTCGCGAGGAGCTCCAGCGCCAGCGCCTGTTCGAGGCGGCGGTGAAGGTGTTCAGCGAGCAGGGGTACGCCGACGCGAGCGCCGAGGCGATCGCCCGGGCCGCCGGCATGAGCAAGGCGACGTTCTACGAGCACTTCGCCAACAAGAAGGCGTGCCTGCTCGAGATCATGGACGAGGCCGCGCGCCTCGCGCTCGAGGAGCTCGTCCGCGCCGCGCGCGACGCGGGCGCCGATCCTCTGCAGCGCCATCGCGCCGGTCTCCACGCGTTCCTGCACCTCGTCGCCGGCCAGCCGGCGATCGGCCGGACGGTCCTCGTCGTCAGCGTCGGCGCCGGCGAGGAGGCCCTCGAGCGGCGCGACGCGATCCTCGAGGGCTTCGCGCAGGTCATGTACGACGAGGCGCGCGAGGGCGTGGAGAAGCGCGGCGGCGGCCAGCGGTTCGCCACGGTCGAGGACGCGTTCGCCGTCGTGGGCGCGATGGTCGAGCTCATCAGCCGCCAGCTGCGCACCGGGCGGCCCGCCCGCGTCGAGGACCTCGAGCCGCTCATCGAGCGCCTGCTGCTCGGGATCCTGCTCGACCCCGGCGCGTGAGCGACGCGCTCGACGCCCTCGAGGCGCAGGTCACCGCGTGCCGCGCGTGCCCCAGGCTGGTGGCGTGGCGCGAGCAGGTGGCACGCGAGAAGCGTGCCGCGTTCGCCGACGAGGAGTACTGGGGCCGTCCGATCCCGGGATTCGGCGACCCGGACGCCCGGGTGCTCCTGCTCGGCCTTGCGCCGGCCGCGCACGGGGCGAACCGCACCGGGCGCATCTTCACCGGCGACCGCTCCGGCGACTTCCTGTTCGCGGCGCTGCACCGGGCCGGGTTCGCCAATCAGCCGACCTCGGTCTCGCGTGACGACGGGCTCGCGCTGCGCGACTGCTGGGTGACCGCCGCCGTCCGCTGCGCGCCGCCGGCGAACAAGCCCACCCCGGCCGAGCGCGACACGTGCTTGCCGTGGACCGTGCGCGAACTGGAACTCCTGCCGCGCGTCCGCGTCGTCGTGTGCCTCGGCCAGTTCGGCTGGGACGCCGCGCTCAGGCTGCGGGTCGCCGCCGGGCATCCGCCGTTGCGACCCAAGCCGCGGTTCGGCCACAGCGTGGTCGTGGACGCCGAGCCGTGGGCGCTGCTCGGGTGCTTCCACCCCAGCCAGCAGAACACGTTCACGGGACGTCTCACCCCGGGGATGCTCGACGACGTGCTGGCGCGTGCACGCGCGCTGGCGGGGGGATAAGGTCGAGCCATGCTCCGCGCTGCCGCCCTCGCCGTCCTGCTGGCACTTGCCGCCGCCGCGCCCGCCAGCGCCGACGACATGGTCCGCTTCACGACCCCGTCGAAGAAGATCGCCTGCGCCTATATGCCGGCGATCGAGGACTTCCCCGCCAGCCTGCGCTGCGACCTGTTCTTCCGCAACGACACGGCGGTCTTCCTCAAGCACAAGGGCAAGGCCAAGCTCGGGCGAGTGACTGACACCGTCGCCGAGCCGGGCGAGCCCGTGCTGGCGTACGGGAAGACCTGGTCGCACGGCGGGTTCACCTGCCTGTCGAAGGCCATCGGCCTGCGCTGCCGGTCGAAGACGAGCGGCCACGGGTTCTTCGTGAGCCGGCAGAAGATCAGTCTCTACTGACGGGCCGCGGCGTGCGCTCGGCGCGGCGGATGAGCCCGACGGGCATCCGCTGCATCGCGTCGAGCAGGTCCGCGTAGGCGCGGACGCAGCGGCCGAGCTGCGCCGGCGGGATCTTGTCCGGCGTGTCCTCCGGCGTGTGGTACCAGGGATAGGCCATCGTCATGTTCACCGCGGGAACGCCGCGGCGGACCATGAGGCCCTCAAGGTCCGGGTTGGCTTCGGCCAGCGGCTCGGGGGCGGGGATCGCGGGGAACAGCCGGTGCCGTGTGGCGACCTGCGCGACCATGCCGTAGAGCAGCGCGTTGTCGGAGATGAGCAGCAGTCGCTCCTCGTCGCCGCTGTGGCGCCAGAGCCTGCCGTCCGGCAGATCCTCCGCCGCGATGCCTGCGAGGTGGTCGAGGGTGCAGAAGCCCCCGAGCCGCGCGACCTGCGCGGGGTTGGCGTCCGCCCAGTGGCGCACGCCGAGATGGGGGAAGCCCGTGTCGTGCCCGTTGACGGCGAGGAACGTCATCGGCTTCGGGCGGCGACGCGCCGGCAGCCGGGCGAAGTGGTGGGCGAGGCCGATGAGACCGGCGATCCCCGTCGCGTCGTCGAGCGCGCCGGTGAACATCGAATCGACGTGGGCGCAGGCGACGAGCCCGTCGCGGTCGGTCTTCGCGCCGGGCAGCGTGGCGACGACGTCGTGCGTGACGCCGTCGAGGAACGCGGCGTCGAGCCGGTAGCGGATCCGCGCCCCGCCGGCGCGCGCCGCGCTGCGCAGCTTCGCGAAGTCCTGGCGGCCGACCGTGAACGCGGGGATCGGGTTCGCGTCGAGTTCGTTGCGGCCCATCCCGATCATCCGGACGAGGTTCCCCGGGGCGTCTGACGTGGCGAACATCGCCACCGCTCCGCGCTGCGCGGCGTTCCAGTAGACGTACCCGTCAGCGCTGTACGTCGCGAAGACGTTCAGCAGCACCTTGCCGTCGACGAGGACCGCCTTGCCACGCAGGTCGTGGCGGTCGAGCTCCTGCTTCGTGCCGAGCCCGACGTAGACGAGGTCCGCTTCGCCGGCGGCCGGCCGGGTTCCCCAGATGGGGTGGGTGGCGACAGATTGGGGGAACGGCGCCACCTCCCTTCCGGCCGAACCGGCCGCCAGCTCCACGGCCCATCCATCGAGACGCCACCGGCGGAACGGGTACGGGACCAGGGAGACAGGGATTCCTGCGGCCCGCAGCCGTTCCGCCACCCACGCACTCGCTCCGTGCTCGGCGTCCGTCCCCGTGCGACGGGGACCGAACGCGCAGAGGTCCCGGACGTCACGGTGCAGGCGTTCGCCGTCGAGGGGGTCGTCGGCCGCGTTGGCCAGTGAGGGAACGACCCCGCCGAACGTCGCCGCCCCCGCCGTGAGCAACCCCTGACGGAGGAACGCCTTGCGCGTGAGCTGTGACACAGAGGGACCGTACGGCCGCCCCCGTTGGGCGATGGACCATCTCGCGGCACGACGGGCTGTGGAACTCCACACCCCGGGGTATGGACGTCAGGGGCGGATGGGGCTCAGCGCGCTGTAGCCCTGCTTGTACGCGCGGACGTCGTCTCGCGGCGCGGCGCCGGTCGCGCGGCAGACGGGCTGCTGCCCGGCCGCGAACAGGAGCGTGTCGAGGTCGAACGCGTTCGTCGCCGGAACGTCGAGCAGGCCAAGGGCGTGGGCGCCGAACCGGCACGTCGGCGTGTTGAGGTTCTGCACCGTGCCGGGAACGAGGCTCCCGCGGTTGGCCCGCAGCCAGGCGATCGTCGCCGCGACGCCGTCCTCGAAGCGCGCGGGCGACCCGCTGCCCTGGCTCGTGGCCAGCGCCGGCAGGCCGCGGTTGGCGGCCGCGCGCGCCGCGCCGACGGTCCCGGAGTTGTCGCGGACCGCGCCGAGGTTCGCCCCGTCGTTGACCCCGGAGAGGACGAGGTCGGGGAGGTCGGCGGGGATGACGTCCTCCAGCGCGACCCGCACGCTGTCGGAGGGCGTGCCGCGAACCGCGGTGGCGGGCAGGCCGCTGCGGGTCGTCTCGGCGAAGCGGTCAAGCGGGCCGGGCGTCGTGCGGCCGCCCGTGCCGCTCTGGTTCGACGCCGGCGCGACGATCGTGATGCGCGTGTCCGGCTCGGCGAGCACCGCCCGCGCGAGCGCGTCGATGCCCTCCGCGCGGACGCCGTCGTCGTTGGTGATGAGGACGTGCAGCGGAGCGGCGCTCGCCGGGGCGGCCGCGGCGAGCGCGGCGCCCAAGGCGAGCAGGGCGGTGAGGCGACGCATGAACGGCAGCGTACGCCTCACGCCCTGACGAGGTGTGACCGTGCGGAGAACGTCAGCCCAGCGGCGTGTACGGCGGCTGCGTCGCCGTGATCGTGCACGCCGGGACCGCGGGCTGGGTCAGCGTCTGGCACGTGTACGCGCTGCTGACGTCGTTCTCGAGGTACGTGATGTTCTGATCGAGCTCGTAGGCCTGCGTGTACTCGCCCGTCGGCGACGTGGCGTCGTTGGCCCCGGAGTACGACGCCTCCTGCAGGCGGACGGCGCCGGGGCAGCTCGCCGGATCGCCCGTGCAGTAGCGCAGCCACGTGATCAGCCCGCCGCCGAACGCCGGCCAGCCGAGGCCGACGATGCTCTGGCCGCCCTTCGTCTGGTCGAGCACCGTGCTGGCCTTGCTGCCGATCGTGTCGAGGCGCAGCTGGTAGTAGCCGTACTGGGTCTCCGAGTAGAACCAGCCGAACGCCAGGCGCGAGCCGTAGAGCTCGAGCTGCTGGCCGTACGACGCGCCGTTGCCTAGCGAGCCGATCGGCATCTGCGCCGACGGGACCGAGCTCGAGACGGTCTTCGTGTAGACGTAGCCGCGGTTCGGGTTGTTCGCGTAGGTCCGGGCGAAGCCGACCTTGCCCTTCCAGTACGTCGGCCAGTACTGGCTGGCGTTGCTGGCGTTGACCTTCGAGTAGCGGACCTCGGGCCCGTTGGGGAACTGGAACTTGTAGATCGCGCAGCCCTTGCCGAGCTGGTAGGGAGGCATCCCGGACTGGCCCCACTCCGGCTCGGTGGCGCAGCGGGAGTACAGGGCGTAGAGGGTGCCGCTGCTCGTGGGGCCGAGGTCCACGTCGAAGGGCACGCCGCGGGTCGGGATCGGCACCGGAGTGACGGGCCCGCTTCCGGTGCGCGAGACGAGCTGGTACTGGCCGTTGCTGGCCTGCTGGCTCCAAACCAGCGTGCCGTTATACGCGGCGATCGGTGTCGGCGGCGAGACCGGGCTGATCGTCGGCGGCAGCGTGGACTGCGCGGCGGCGGTGGCGGAGACGGCCAGCGTGGTGGCGATCGCGAGGGCGGCAGTGAGGCGCATGTCCGAGAGTGTCACGGATCTCGAGCGCATCTCCCAGGGCCAAGCCGCGCCGCGCCGTCGGAGCCTTTGCACCCGTAGACGGCGCGTCGTTCACTCGGAAATGACACACCTCCGGTCAGCCGCCCCGAACATGGCGCGTCGTTTCTGGACTTCCCTGACAGGAGTACTGCCTCAATGCGCCTCTCACTCTCGCTGGCGGTCGCGGCGATTCTCGCCGCGATGCTCGTGCCGGCAACCGCGTCTGCATATCCACCCTGCACGATCACCGGCACGGACGATCCGGAGCAGATCTTCGGCACGGCCGGACCGGACGTCATCTGCGGACTCGGCGGCGCGGACCGCATCGAGTCCTTCGGTGGTGACGACATCATCGTCGGCGGCGATGGCGGCGACATCATCAACGCCGGCCCCGGCAACGACACCAGCGACGGCGGCAACGGCCCGGACGTCATGGACGGGGGCTCCGGCGCGGACACGTTCCTCCCGGGCGCGGGCTACGACACGATCACGTACGTCGCCCGCAAGAGCGGCGTCACCGTGACCCTCGATGACCTTCCCAACGACGGTGTGCTGAGCGAGGGTGACAACGTGCCCTCCGGCATCGAGCGCATCGACGGCGGCCTGGGCAACGACACGATCACCGGCGGCCCGAACAACGACATCATCTACGGCAACGCAGGCGCCGACCGCCTGTACGGCGGCCCCGGTCGCGATCAGCTCGTCGGCGGAGGCGGAGACGACTACCTCGACGGCGGGCAGACCGGCATCGGCGAGCGTGACTTCCTCTCCTGCCTCGGCGGGCTCGACACCTACGTGCGCGACACGGGCGACCTGTTCACCGCCTGCGAGATCACCTCGGACGGCGAGCTGCTGAGAGCGGCGTCGCTCGCGGGCGGCGTCGAGCACACGTGCGCGGCGCGCATCCTCGGCGGCGGCGGCGTCGTGTGCTGGGGCCGGAACACCAATGGCCAGGTCGGCGACGGCACCACGAAGGTCCGCCGCACGCAGACCGCGGTCGTCAACGTGGCCGACGCGACGAACGTCGCCGCCGGACGTGCGCACTCCTGCGTCCGCCGGACGACCGGCCGCGTGTCCTGCTGGGGTGTCAACACCAACGGCCAGCTCGGCGACGGCACGACGACACAGCGCACCTCGCCCGTCAACACCTCCGGCATCACCACAGCGACGCTGGTCGCGACCGGTGACGATCACAGCTGCGCGATCATCGGGGCGGGTTCCGTCCAGTGCTGGGGCCTGAACACGAACGGCCGGCTGGGCGACAACACGACGACGCAGCGGACGAGCCCGGTGAGCGTAAGCGGCCTCACCGACGCCGTGGCGCTCGGCCTCGGCCAGGCGCACTCGTGCGCCGTGCGCACCGGCGGGACCGTCGTCTGCTGGGGCAGCGGCACCTCCGGGCAGATCGGTGACGGCTCCTCGGTCGACCGGCTCACCCCGACCGCCGTCGCGACGCTCACGGGCGTGACGAAGGTGTCCGCCGGCGGGCAGCACACCTGCGCGCTGCGCAACACCGGCACCGTCTCGTGCTGGGGCAACAACGCGAACGGCCGTCTCGGCGACGGCACCACGACGAACCGGACGCGTGCGGTCGCGGTGACCGGACTCACGAACGTGACCCAGATCGCGCTGGGCCGCAGCCACTCCTGCGCGCTGAAGAGCGACGGCACCGTCTGGTGCTGGGGCAACAACGCCAACGGCCAGCTCGGCGACGGCACGACGACGCAGCGGCTCACGCCGACGCAGGTCCCGGGCCTGACCGCCACGGCGATCGCGGCGGGCGAGAGCCACACCTGCGCGGTCGCGAACGGGGTCCAGCCGAACGGCGGCGGCCAAGGGGTCGTCTGCTGGGGCAACAACTCCCAGGGCCAGATCGGCGACGGCACGACGACGCTGCGCCTCTCCCCCACCGGGGTCTGGGGCCCGTAGGCACGGGTCGGACATCCGGCTGACGGACATCGAGGGCCCGCCGACCGGCGGGCCCTCTGTCCTTTCAGGCGGCGCCGCGCATAGAGGACAGCTCCTGGCCTCGATCGTGCCTAGGCTGGACGAGTGGCGCTTGACGTGTTCAGCCCCCGCGTCCGTGACTGGTTCACCGGTGCCTTCGCCGCGCCCACCGCGGCGCAGGAACAGGCCTGGCCCGCGATCGCCTCGGGGGAGCACACGCTCATCAGCGCGCCCACCGGGTCGGGCAAGACGCTCTCGGCCTTCCTCTGGGCGCTTGACCGGCTCCACGTCGATCCCACGCCGAAGGACGCGCCGCGCACGCGGCTGGTCTACGTCTCGCCGCTGAAGGCGCTGTCGTACGACATCGAGCGCAACCTGCGCGCGCCGCTGCGGGGGATCGCCGCCGAAGACCCGTCCGCCATGCCGAGTGTCGGGATCCGCACCGGCGACACGCCGCAGAAGGACCGTGCGGCGATGCGCAAGCGGCCGCCGGACATCCTCATCACCACGCCCGAGTCGCTGTACCTCATGCTCACCTCGCAGGCCCAGGAGGGGCTGCGCGAGGTCGAGGCGGTGATCATCGATGAGATCCACGCGGTCGCGGGAACGAAGCGCGGCGCGCACCTCGCGCTCACGCTCGAGCGACTTGAGGCGCTGCAGGAGGAGGGGCGGTCCTTCCAGCGCATCGGGCTGAGCGCGACCCAGAACCCGCTGGAGGAGGTCGGCCGGTTCATGGTCGGCCCGCGGCGGACGTGCCGGATCGTCGACGCCGGGCAGCGCAAGGCGCTCGACCTGAAGATCCACGTGCCGGTCGAGTCGATGGTCGAGCCCGACGACGACCCAAACCGCGACCCCCTCGAACCCGTCGTCGGCGGCGAGGCGACCCGCCGCTCGATCTGGCCGGCGATCTACCCGGAGCTGCTGCGCGAGGTCCACCAGCACCGGTCGACGATCGTCTTCGTCAACAACCGGCGGATGGCCGAGCGGCTCGCGCTGCGCCTGAACGAACTCCACAACGAGGTGCTCCCCGAGGGGCGCCCGTACGAAGAGATCGCCCGCGCGCACCACGGCTCCCTCGCCCGCGAGGAGCGCACGGTCGTCGAGGAGCAGCTGAAGGCCGGCGAGCTCCCGTGCCTCGTCGCGACCTCGTCGCTGGAGCTCGGCATCGACATGGGCGCGGTCGACCTCGTGCTCCAGGTCGAGTCGCCAAAGTCCGTCTCGCGGGGGCTGCAGCGCATCGGCCGCGCCGGCCACGGGGTCGGCGAGACAGCGAAGGGACGGATCTTCCCGAAGTTCCGCGCGGACCTCCTCGAGTGCGCGGTCGTCGTCAAGCTCATGCGCGAAGGGCGCATCGAGCCGACCGTCGTGCCGCGCAACCCGATCGACGTGCTCGCCCAGCAGGTCGTCGCGATCTGCGCCGCGGCCGAGCTCGGCGGCGAGTCCTCGGTGTCCGTCGACGAGCTCTTCGCCCTCGTCACCCGCACGTACTCCTTCGCGGAGCTGTCGCGTCCGCTGCTGGAGAACGTGCTCGACATGCTCGACGGCCGCTACCCGTCGCAGGAGTTCGGCGAGCTGCGGGCGCGGATCGTGTGGGACCGCGTGGCGGGGACGATCCGCGCGCGCAAGGGATCCCGGCAGCTGGCGATCGCCAACGCGGGGACGATTCCCGACCGCGGGCTGTACGCGGTCACGCTGCCCGACGGCCGCCGGGTCGGGGAGCTCGACGAGGAGATGGTCTACGAGGCGCGCGCCGGCCAGACGTTCCTGCTTGGCGCGTCGACGTGGCGAATCGAGGAGATCGGCCGCGACCGGGTCATCGTCACGCCGGCGCCGGGCGCGCCCGGCGCGGTGCCCTTCTGGCGCGGCGACAGCGTCGGGAGGCCGCGCGAGCTCGGCGAGGCGATCGGCGCGTTCAGCCGGTGGGCCGTCGAGCAGGACGCCGCGACGCTGCGCGCCGAGTACGAGGTCGACGAGCTCGCCGCGAAGAACCTCCTGGAGTTCCTGCGCGAGCAGCAGGACGCCACCCGCGTGCTGCCCAGCGACCGCACGATCGTCGTCGAGCGCTTCCGCGACGAGATCGGCGACTGGCGCGTGTGCGTGCTCTCCCCGTTCGGCGGCCGGGTCCACGCGGCGTGGTCCCTGGCGATCAGCGCGAGGATCCGCGACGAGATCGGGCTGGAGAGCGACGCGATCTACAGCGACGACGGGATCATCGTCCACCTGCCCGACGCCGACGAACCGCCCGGCGCGGAGTGGTTTCTCATCGAGCCCGACGAGATCGAGGACATGGTCGTCGGTGAGCTCGGCGGCAGCGCGCTGTTCGGCGCGCGGTTCCGGGAGAACGCCGGCCGCGCGCTGCTGATCCCGCGCGCGTACCCGGGCAAGCGCACGCCGCTGTGGCAGCAGCGCCTGAAGTCGCAGTCGCTGCTCGAGGTCGCCCGGCGCTACGCCGACTTCCCGATCATCCTCGAGACGTACCGCGAGTGCCTGCGCGATGTGCTCGATGTCGAGGGGCTCCGCGAGATCCTCACGCGGCTGCACAGCCGCGACCTCACGCTCGTGGAGGTCGAGACGGCCACGGCGTCGCCGATGGCGTCGTCGCTGCTGTTCGACTACGTCGCGACGTACATGTACGAGGGCGACACGCCCAACGCGGAGCGGCGCGCGGCGGCGCTCTCGCTCGACCGCGACCTCCTGCGCGAGCTGCTCGGCCAGGACGAGCTGCGCGACCTCATCGACCCCGCCGCGCTGCAGACGGTCGAGGACGACCTGCAGCACCGGTCCGCCCGGACCCAAGCCGAGACGAGCGACGCCCTCGCCGACGTGCTCCGGCGCCTGGGCGACCTCACTGACGACGAGGTCGCCGCACGGGTGATCGCGGGCGTCGACCCGGCGGGCCTCCTGGCGATCCTCGAGCGCGAGCGCCGCGCGATCCGCCTTCGCGTCGCCGGCGAGGAGCGGTGGATCGCCGCGGACGACGCGGGGCTGTACCGCGACGCGCTTGGCGCGGTTCCCCCAGGCGGGCTGCCGGAGGCGTTCACCGCCGACGTCCCCGACGCGCTGCGGCGCCTCGTGCATCGGTACTCCCGCACGCATGGTCCGTTCACGACCGACGAGGTGCGGGCGCGGTATCGCGTGGATCCGTCCAGCGCCCTGGCGGAGCTGGAACGCGACGGCGACGTCGTCCGGGGTGAGCTGCGGCCCGGCGGGGTCGAGCGCGAGTGGTGCGACCCGGAGGTCCTGCGCCGCCTGCGTCGCGCGTCGTTGGCCGCACTGCGCAAGGAGATCGAGCCCGCCGATCAGCGGGCGCTCGCCACGTTCCTGCCGTCGTGGCAGGGCGTGGACCGGCATCCGCCCACGGGCGCCGGGATCGACCGGCTGCGCGAGGTCCTCGTCCCGCTGCAGGGTCTCGCGCTGCCCGCCGACGTGTGGGAGAAGGAGATCCTCCCGCGGCGCTGCGGCGCCTACTCCACGACGTGGATGGACCAGCTGTGCGCCAGCGGCGAGGTCGTATGGATCGGCGCGGGCGCGCTGGGCCGCAACTCGGGCCGTGTGGCGCTGTACTTCCGCGACGACGCGGAGATGCTGGGCCCACCCGCACCGCCGCGGGGCGCGGAGGCGCCAGGCGACCCGATCCACGTCACGCTGCGCGACCGGCTCGCCGCCGCCCCCTGCTTCTTCACCGATCTGCTCGCCGAGCTGGCGTTCTCGCCGGAGGAGATCCAGGAGGGGCTGTGGGACCTCGTCTGGGCCGGCGAGGCGACGAACGACGCGTTCGCACCCCTGCGCGCGCCGAAGCTCACGCTGGCGAAGACCCGGGCCGCGGGCACCCCGCGGCGTGGCCGCCGGTTCGGCGCGCGGCGCGGCGGCGCCCAGCCGACGGTGCAAGGCCGCTGGTCGCTGGCGAGCACGATCTTCCGGACCGAGCCGGAGCTGCAGCTGCAGCGCCGGACCATGGCCGAGCTCCTGCTCGAGCGCTACGGCCTGGTCACGCGCGAGCAGGTGCTCGCCGAGGGCGTGCCCGGCGGGTTCAGCTCGCTCTACGACGCGCTCACCGCGCTGGAGACGCTCGGCGTGTGCCGGCGCGGGTACTTCGTCGAGGGCCTCGGCGGCGCGCAGTTCGCGCTTCCCGGCGCGGTGGAACGGCTGCGGGCCGCGCGCGAGGCGGCCGAGGCGCCGCCGCTGGTGCTCGCCGCCACCGATCCGGCGCAACCGTACGGCGCGGCCCTGCCGTGGCCGAAGCGCGACGACGACGAGCGGCGGAGGCCGGCGCGCGCGGCCGGCGCGTACGTCGTGCTCGCCGGGGCCGAGCCGGTCGTCTACGTCGAGCGCGGCGGACGCGGGCTGAGCGTCCTCGTCGAACGCGACGACCCCCGCCTGCGGGCGTCCCTCGCCGCGCTCGCCGACTTCGTGCGTGAGCGCCGCACGCTGAAGCTCGCGCTCGAGCGCATCGACGGCGACCCGGTCGTCGGCTCCGACCTCGAGCCCGTCCTCATCGAGCTCGGCTTCCGCGGCGGGCCGCGGAAGCTCACCCTCAGCGCCTGACCGCGTTTGCCGTGGCGTCGGGCGATCGGTAGGCTGCCCGCGTTCGGGGGCTGTCCGGGGGGACGGCCGGGTTGTCCAGGTCTGACCGGGGGAAGTTCGCCATGCCATCCACGTATGTCCGCCGTCTCATGGCCGGGCTTCCGCTGGCCGTCCTTCTCTGCGGCGCGAACGTGGCCGACGCCGCCCCGCTGAGCGTGACCGGCGTCAACGCCCTCAGTCCAGAGGGCCCCGCGACGTTCACCCGGACGTCATCGACGGCGTCGACCGCGCCGGCGACCTCCGCCGACGGCTCCATCACCGCCTTCGTCTCGAACGCCGAGGACCTCGGCGCCGACCACCCGGCGGGGACCGCGCAGATCTACTTCGCCGACCGCCGACGCGGGATCACCCGCCTCGTGAGCCGCGCCGACGGCGCGAGCGGGGCGCCCGGCGCGGGCAGCTCGTCGCAGCCGTCGATCAGCGCGGACGGCCGCTACATCGCGTTCGTCAGCGCCTCGAACAACCTCTCCGACGAGGACAGCGACAACAGCCAGGACGTCTACGTCCGCGACATCCAGTCGAACACCACGCGCCTCGTGAGCAAGAGCAAGGCCGGCGGCGCGGCCAACGGCACGTCGACCCAGCCCGCGGTCAGCCCCGACGGGCGGTACGTCGCGTACACGAGCACCGCGAACAACCTCTCGCCGCTCGACGGCGACGGCACCCAGGACGTCTTCGTCTTCGACCGCGCGACCGGCGACTCGAAGCTGGTGAGCCTCGGCAGCGACGGCCTCCCGGCACTCGGCAACTCGCAGAACCCGGACATCAGCACGCTCGGCCAGGTCGTCACGTACGAGTCGACGGCGTCGAACCTCGCGGCCGGCGACGCGGTGCTGCTCAGCGAAGTGTTCGCCTTCGACGCCACGAGGGGCGCAACCGAGCTCGTGAGCGTCCCGTACGACGGCTCGGTGCCCGCCGGCGGGTCCTACGCCCCGTCGATCAGCGCCGACGGCCGTGTCGTGGCGTTCGAGTCCGACGCCAACCTGACCCCCGGCGCCAACGCACTCCTGCGCGACGTCTTCGCCCGGGACCGCTCGGCGAAGACGACCACCCTCGTGAGCCGAGCGGCCGGCACCTCCGGCGCGGCGTCGGACCTGGCGTCCGACCAGCCCGCGGTGTCGCCCGACGGCGACCTCGTCGCCTTCCGCTCGTACGGCACGAACCTCAGCACGGTCGATAACGATCTCTACCCCGACGTGTTCGTCCGCGACATCACCGACGGGTCCCTCGCGCTGGCGAGCCGCGCGGTCGGCGGGCCGGCGGCGAACAATGCCTCGGGTGAGCCGGACCTCTCGGCCGCGGGCGCGAAGGTCGTCTTCTCCTCGAAGGCCACGAACCTCACGTCGCCGGCGCCCGGCGGCGGGACGAACGTCTTCCAGACGTCGCTGAAGGCGCAGTTCGCGGTGACGGCGACGGAGCCGCCCGCGATCAACGCGTCGCTCTCGCGGTTCGACACGGACGTGAAGTGCAACGCGATGTGCCTCGTCTTTGCCACCGGCAAGATCACCGTCACCGATGCGCAGGGCGGCACGAGCACCCGCAACGCCGCCGGGTACGGCGCGCAGATGCTGTCGAGCAACGCCACGAAGAACCTCGCGGTGACGCTCGTCCCCGGCACGTCCTCCTGGCTGCGCAAGCAGCTCGAGGCGGGCAAGAGCGCGACGGTCGAGATCAAGATCCAGGCGACGAGCATGTCCGGCGGCTCCGCGACGACGTACTCGCGCGGCCCGGTGACGCTGCCGGCCGCCGCCGGCTGATGGCGAACGTCGAGATCAGCGCAGCGGGCGGGGTCGTCCTCGATCCGGACGGCCGCGTACTGGTGGTGCACCGCCCGCGCTACGACGACTGGTCGCTGCCGAAGGGCAAGCTCGACGACGGCGAGACGTTCGAGCAGGCCGCCCTGCGCGAGGTCGAGGAGGAGACCGGGTGGCGCTGCGAGCTGGGCGCCGAGCTCGATCCGGTGTTCTACGAGGTCAAGGGGCGGCTGAAGGAGGTCCGCTACTGGGTCATGCGCCCGGTCAGCGAGGCCCCGCCGGAGGAGCGCGACGACGAGGTCGACGAGCTCGTGTGGCTCGATGCCGCCGACGCGGCCGCCCGCATGACGTACCCGCACGACGCCGAGCTCGTGCGCGCCGCCACCGCCTGAGCGGGGCGTGTTCTCCAGAACGTCTCCGGATCGTCACCAGCCGGCGACGTCTCGGTAACAACCCGGAAGCCGGAGCGTTCATACGCTCGGGCCCGCCCGTGCCGTTCTGGTCGCCGGGCGTCCGGACACCGTTAGGAGACTCCATGCCCGCAGTACGCTCCGGCCCCCGTCGAGCAGCGCGGACCGGCGGACGCCGGCGCCTGCTGACCGGCGGGCTCCTCGCGCTCACCGCCATCGCGGCGCTGCCCGCGCAGGCGCAGGCGATCACCAACGTCGACCTGTCGAACTACGTGCGCGTCGGCCGGTACGACCTGCCGGAGCCCACCCGCACGACCGCTCCGGCCAACAACCTCCTCGGCCAGGAGGCGTCGGCGGTCACGTACAACCCGGACACCGACTCGCTGTTCATCACGGGTGACGGCGGCACGTCGATCACGCAGGTCAGCAAGACCGGCGCGCTCATCGACACGATGACGCTCGCGCAGGGCTCGAGCCCCCAGGGCACGGAGTTCTACGACACCGAGGGCATCACGTACATCGGCGGCGGGAAGTTCGTCATGACCGAGGAGCGCTACCGCCAGCTCGTGCGCTTCACCTACGCGCCGGGCACGACGCTCACCCGCAACGACACGAAGACCGTCAAGCTCGGCACGACGATCGACAACATCGGGCTCGAGGGCGTGACGGACGACCCCTCCACGGGCGACTTCATCCCGGTCAAGGAGACGTCGCCGGTCGGCATCTTCCAGACGGGCATCGACTGGGACGCGGGCACCGCGACCAACGGCTCGCCGACGACGGTCAACTCGACCAACCTCTTCGACCCGGCGCTCGCCGGACTGGCCGACTTCGCCGACGTCTTCGCGCTGTCGAACGTCACCACGCTCACGGGCCCGCAGTCCTCGAACCTGCTAATCCTCAGCCAGGAGTCGGGCCGCATCGTGAACATCAGCCGCACGGGCGTCGTCTCGAGCTCGCTGACGATCAACCCCGATCTCGACACGACGATCTCCGTCCAGGACCAGACCCACGAGGGCCTGACCATGGACAACGACGGCAACCTCTACGTCGTCAGCGAGAACGGCGGCGGCGACATCAACCATCCGCAGCTGTGGGTCTACGCGCCGGCCACCGCGCCGAACCAGGCGCCCACCGCGGTGGCGCTCGTCAACCGCACCTCGGCAGTGCAGGAGAACACGAGCACCGCGACGCGCCTGAAGGTCGCCGACGTGCGCATCGGCGATGACGGCCTCGGCACGAACAACCTGGCGGTGACCGGCCCGGACGCGAGCGCGTTCGAGGTCGACGGCACCGGCCTGTACCTCAAGGCCGGCGTCACGCTCGACTACGAGGCGAAGACGAGCTACCAGGTCGCGGTGACCGCGGACGACCCGAACGTCGGCGGCACGCCGGACGCGACGTCGACCACCCTCACGCTCAACGTGACGGACGTGGCGAACGAGGGCCCCTCGGGCGTCTCGCTCATCGTCTCCGAGGTCGCGCCGTGGGGCAGCGGCAACGGGACGTACGCGGCCGACTGGTTCGAGATCACGAACACCGGGTCCTCCACGGTGAACCTCTCGGGCTACAAGATGGACGACAACTCCAACACGTTCGGCAGCGCCGTGGCCCTCAACGGGGTCAGCTCGCTGGCGCCGGGCGAGTCGGCCGTCTTCATCGAGGGCACCGACAGCGTCGCGACGTCGTTCAAGTCGGCCTGGTTCGGCGGCGCGCCGCCGGCGGGCTACAAGATGGGCACGTACAGCGGCTCGGGCGTCGGCCTGAGCACAGGCGGTGACGCGGTCAACGTCTTCGACGGCACCGGCACGCGCATCACCGGCGTGAGCTTCGGCTCGTCGACCGACAAGGTGTCCTTCGACAACGCCGCCGGCTCCGGCAGCGCCACGCTGCCGCTGCCGACGATCTCGACGCTGAGCGTGGCCGGGAAGTACGGCGCGTTCACGGCCGGTCCGGAGACCGGCTCGCCGGGCACCATCGTCGAGGCGGCGATCACCGAGGTCTCGCCGTGGAGCAGCGGCAACAGCCCGTACGCGGGCGACTGGTTCGAGGTCACGAACAAGGGCCTCCAGCCGCTCGTGCTCACCGGGTGGAAGATGGACGACAACTCCAACGCGTTCGGCAACGCCGTCGCGCTGGGCGGCGTCACGACGATCGCCCCGGGCGCGTCGGCCGTCTTCATCGAGGGTGACGCGACGGTCGCGTCCAACTTCGTCTCGTTCTACGGCCCGGCGCTGCCCGCCGGCGTCCAGGTCGGGACGTACGGCGGCAGCGGCGTCGGCCTGAGCACCGGCGGCGACGCGGTCAACGTGTTCGACAACTACGGCAGCCGGGTGACGGGCGTGCAGTTCGGCGCCGCCACGGCGTACTTCTCGCTCGACAACGCCGCGGCCGCGGGCAGCAAGACGCTGCCGCTCCCGACCATCTCGACGCTGAGCGCCGACGGCGTGCGCGGCGCGACCGTCGTGGGTCAGGAGACGACGTCCCCGGGCTCGCTCGTGAACGCGTGCGACAAGCCCGGTGCGATCCACCTGGGCTCCGGCGACAACGTGTACACCGGCACCGTGGCCGACGAGGTCATCTGCGGCGACGGCGGCAACGACACGATCCGCGGCGGCGGTGGCCGGGACCGCATCTTCGGCGGCGAGGGCAACGACAAGCTGTTCGACGGAACGGGCAGCGCGTCGGTCCACGGCAACGAGGGTGACGACACCATCACCACCGACAAGGGCGACGATCGCACCGCCGGCGGCACCGGCCGCGACGTCGTCTCCTACCAGACCCGCACCAAGCCGGTCACGGCGCTGCTCGGCGGCACGGGGAACAGCGGCGTCGCGGGCGAGAAGGACCTCATCGCCTCCGACGTCGAGAACCTCCGCGGCGGCACGGCCAGCGATCAGCTGATCGGCGACGACCGCGCCAACGAGATCAACGGCTGGGGCGGAGGCGACACGATCACCGCGAACGGCGGCGATGACGTCCTGCTCGGCACGACGGGCGCGGACTCGCTAAACGGCGGCTCCGGGGCCGACACGGTCTACGGGTCCGACGGCGCCGACACGCTGGTCGACGGCACCGGCGCCGACCTCCTGTTCGGTGGCCCGGGCGCGGACGCGCTCACCATCACGGTGGACGGCCTGCGCGACACCGCGTCCTGCGGCGCCGACGCCGACACGGTGAACGCGCCGGGCGAGGCCAAGGACAAGGCGAACGCCGACTGCGAGACGGTCGCCTGAGGCAGAGCCGGAGCTGAACGTCTGATCGCCGTCGCTCCAGTGACGGTGATCGGACGTTCGGCGCGTCAGGGGCGCTTGACGCCCGGGTTCAACAGGCCCTTCGGGTCGAGCGCGCGTTTGATCGCCTCGTGCGCGGCGACCGCCGCGGGCGCCCACTGGTGGCGCAGCTGGCCGTCCTTGAGCCGGCCGATGCCGTGCTCCCCGCTCACTGTCCCACCGAGGCGGCGAGCGAGCGCGAACAGGTCCTGCGCTGCCGCGTCGGCACGAGCCCGCTGGATCGGGTTGGCCGCGTCGAGCAGGAAGGTCGAGTGCAGGTTGCCGTCGCCGGCGTGCCCCCAGCTGCACGCCTGCAGCCCGTGGCGCGCGCCGATCGCGCGCGTCTCCTCGATCGCCTCGGCGAGCCGGTCGGTGGGCACCGCCAGGTCCTCGGAGAGCTTGCCGCCGTGCTGGGCGACGACGGCCAGCCCGATCCCGTCGCGCCAGCGCCACAGCGCCTCGCGATCGGCCCGGTGCGGATGCTCGACGACCGCGAGCACGCCGTCGCCGCCCTCCAGCGCCTCGCGCAGCGCGTCATGGTCACGCGCGACCTGCACCGCATCCCCGTCCACGTCGGCGAGGAGCAGGACGCCGCCTGGCGGCACCTCCGCGGGCGCACCCACCGCGGCCGCCGCGACCGCGCCGTCGTCGAGGAACTCGAGCGCCGCGGGGACGACGCCGCAGGTCAGGGCACGCTCCATCGCGGCGGCCGCGGCGCGCGAGCTCTCGCACGCGACGGCGAGCGACGACGCGGCCTCGGGCGCCGGCACCAGGCGCAGCCAGGCGCCGGTGATGATCCCCAGGGTCCCTTCGCTGCCGACGAGCAGGGAGACCAGGTCGTAGCCGGCGACGTCCTTGCGCACGGGGCCGCCGAGGGTCACGAGCTCACCGGGGGCGAGCACGACCTCGAGCCCGAGCGCCCACGCGCGGGTCACGCCGTACTTCAGCGCGTGCGGCCCGCCGGCGTTCGTCGCCAGGTTCCCGCCGATGTGCGAGCTCTCCGCGGCGCCCGGATCGACGGGGTAGTAGAGCCCCGCCTCTCGCGCCCGCCGCGCGACGTTCGCCGTCGTGACCCCGGCGTCGACCTCCATCCGCCACCACGCCGGATCGATCCGGCGCACGCGGTGCAGCCGTTCGAGGCCGAGCACCACGCCGCCGTCGGGCACCGCGCCACCCGCCCAGCCGGTGCCCGCGCCCCGGGCCGTGATCGGCACATCCTGCGCGTAGCACCAGGCCACGACCGCGGCGACCTCCTCGGGGGAGCCCGGCAGCACGACCGCGTCCGCGCGCCCCCGCAGCCCCGACCATTCCGTCGCGTCGGCAAGATCCGCCGCGCCCGGCACGCGGACGTGCTCGAACCCCACGATGGTCTCCAGCTCACGCACGCCGCGTACCCTAGGTGCCAGTGCCCGAAGGGGACACCATCCACTACGCCGCGCACCGCATCCGCCCGCTACTCGAAGGGCTGACGCCGGAGATCCAGACGCACCGCCGGTTCGCCGCCGACCGCTGGCCCGAGCGGCTCGCCGGCCGAGCCGTGACGAGCGTGGACGCGCGCGGGAAGCACCTCTTCCTGCGCTTCGACGGGGGGCTCGTGCTGCACTCGCACCTGCGGATGACCGGGGCCTGGGGCACGTACACCGGCAACCGGCGCTGGCATCGCGGCCGCCACCGCGCCTGGCTCGTCCTGCGCACCGAGCGCGGCGAGGTCGTGCAGTTCGACGGGCCGGTGCTCGAGCTCATGACCGAGGCGCGCGCCCGCGCCGACCAGCGGATCGCCGGCCTGGGCCCGGACATCATCGCCGACGACTTCGACGAGGACGTCGCGCTGCGCCGGGTCCGCGGCGACGACCCGACCCGCACGTTCGGCGACGCGCTGCTCGACCAGCGCTCGGTCGCGGGCATCGGCAACATCTGGAAGTGCGAGAGCTGCTTCGACGCGCAGGTCGACCCGTGGCGGCGCACCCGCGACGTCGGGGACGACGAGATCCGCGCCGTGCTGCGCGCCGCCCGCCCGCGGATGCGCAACTCCGCACAGCACGGGCACCGCGTCGAGCCCCATCACGTCTACGGGCTGGCCGGCCGGCCATGCACGCGCTGCGGCGCGACGGTACGCCGCCGCGGCCAGGGCGACGACAACCGGCCCACCTTCTGGTGCGAGGCGTGCCAGCGATGAGGCGCGTGGGCCACAAGGGCGCCGATCACATCGCGCCCGGCAACACGTTCGCGTCATTCCGGGCGGCGCTCGACGCCGACGTCGACATGATCGAGTTCGACGTCCTGCCCGAGCACCTCGACGGCACCGGCGAGCTGTGGCTCGCCCACGACTACGACGACGCGCGCAGCCGCACGCCGCACACGCTGGAGGAGGGGCTCGAGCACTTCGCCGACGAGGCCTACGCGGGCGTCGAGCTTGACGTCGACCTCAAGCTTCCCGGCTACGAGGAGCGCGTAGTCGACGCGCTGCGCCGGTTCGACCTCGTCGACCGCGTGCTCATCTCCACGATGGAACGCGTGAGCCTTCAGCGCCTGCGCGCGCTCGAGCCCCGGTTGCGGCTCGGCCTCTCCGTCCCCAAGGTCCACAAGGACCCGATGCGCGCGCCGCACACCGCGCTGCTGGCGATCGTCGCCATCCAGGTGCTCCAGCGCCGCCTCCCGGGGCAGACCGCGCGGCTCGTCCGGGCCGGAGCGATCGACGCGGTGATGAGCCACTGGCGCCTCGTCACGCCGCGGTTCGTCCGCGAGGTCCACGACGCGGGCGGCGAGCTCTACGTCTGGACCGTCGACGAGCAGCCGCGGATCGAGGCGCTGCAGGCGATGGGCGTGGCGGGTGTCATCACGAACGACCCGCGGCTGTTCGGCCCGCGGCCGGACGCGGTCACTTCTTGATGAGGCACTCGGCGGCGCTATAGCCGGCCGGGTCGGCGCCGGCCGAGGAGGTGTGACCGTCCTCGGTGACGCGGGTCGCGCGCTTGACGACCTTCTTGCCGCGGCGCCACTCGTAGCTGACCTGCCCGCGCAGCAGGATGTTCCCGGCCGCCGGGGAGAACTGGAACGAGCGGCCGCTCTGGCGCGCGACGTACCGACCCGAGCCGACGCTGACCCAGCCCGAGTCGCCGCCCTTGCGGACCTGCTTCCACGCGTTCTCTCGCGAGACGAAGTACTGCACGCGGAAGCGCATGTACATCTTCGTCTTGCTGTCGGCGTTGCCCGGCATCGAGCCGCGCAGGCCGATGGTGTCGGGCTGCTTCTCGGTGTCACACACGTTCACGGTCGCCCACAGGCGGGTCTTCGCAGCCGCGTGCGCGGGGCTCGCGCCGGCGGCGAAGGCGAAGAAGATCACGACGAGCGTGACGAATCTGTGGGTCGTGCGTTGTGCAGGCATGGGCGAGACGTTGACGATGTCCCCTCCGACTATGGAACCACCTTCCGCGGCATTCGATGCGCTGTACCGCGAGTGCGCAGGCGACGTCTTCGCCTACGTGCGCACGCTCCTGCGCGACGACCAGGCCGCCGAGGACGTGACCGCGCTCGCGTTCGAGCGCGCCTACCGCCGCCGCGTCCGGTTCGATCCGGGCCGCGGAACGCCGCGTGCGTGGCTGTTCACCATCGCGCGCAACGCGGCCCTGGACGACCTGCGCCGGCGCGGCCGGACGACGTCGCTCGACCACGAGGTCGCCGACGACGCGCCCGCGGGCGATCCGGTCGCCAGCGCCGAGCGGGCCGCGCGCCGCGCCGAGGTGCGGGCCGCGCTGGGCCGGCTCAGCGCGCGGGACCGCGAGATCGTCGCGCTGAAGTTCTTCGCCGGGCTGGACAACGCCGAACTCGCCGAGGTGCTCGGGGTGAGCGAGAGCAATGCCGGAACGAAACTGCACCGGGCCATGACGAAGCTCAGGAGGGCGTGCGATGTCACTGCGTAGGGATCGCCTGGACGAGGGCGCGCTGGCCGAGCTGGACGCGCTGGACGCCGCGCTGCGCGGCGAGGACAACGAGCTGCGGGTGTTCGTCGCCGACGTGCGCGACGCCGCACCGCGCCCGACGCCGGCCTTCCTGGCCGAGCTCGACGCCCGGGTGCGGGAGGGCTTCCCGCCGCGGGACGACGCGCCGCCCGTGCGCGCGCCCCGGCGCCGCCGCCGGCTCCTCCTGGGCGCCGGTGGGATCGCGGTGGCCGGCGTGCTGGCGGTCGCGGTCGTCGGCGTGGTCGGGCAGAACGGCGCGACGACGAGTTCGACCTCCGGCGGGGACGCGGTGTTGGAGGCCGTGCCGCCCGCGACGCCCGAGCAGCAGGAGCGCGCCGCGGCCGAATCCGCCGCCGGCGCGGACACCAGCGCCGCCGCCCCCAAGGCGTCGGCGGCGCCGTCCACCGAGCTGCCGGGCCGCACCCAGCGCGAGGTCGAGCGCAGCGCGACGCTGGACCTGACCGTCCCCGAGGACGAGGTCCAGAAGACCGCCGACGAGGTGGTCCGCGCGACCGATCGCGTCGGCGGCATCGTCCAGAGCTCGTCGATCAACGTGGGCAAGGCCACCGCCGGGCAGGCGCAGTTCGACCTGCGCGTGCCGTCGGACCGCCTCGACGAGGCGCTCACCGCGTATTCGAAGCTCGGCAGCGTCGCCGACCGCACCCAGGACGCGCAGGACATCACGAACGTCGTCGTCAGCGCCGAGGACCGGCTCGCCGACGCCCGCGCGGCCCGCCGGGCGCTGCTGCGGGCCCTCGGCCGCGCCGACACCGAGCGCGAGGTCGCCTCGATCCGCGCCCGGCTCCGGCTCACGCGCCAGGACATCGCCCGCCAGGAGGCCGCGCTGCGCGCAGCGCGTGCTCGCGCAGACCGCGCGACGATCGCCGTGACCATCACCGGTAGCGACAACGGCATCGCCGGACCCGGTGGGGCCGACGACGACGGATCGTGGTCGCTCGGCGACGCGCTGCGCGACGCCGGCCGCCTCCTGGAGGTCGCCGCGGGCGCCCTCGTCGTGGGCGCCGCGGCCGCGCTTCCCCTGCTCATCCTCGGATTCGGCGCGCTGCTGGGCGCCCGCGCGATGGCGCGCCGCCGGCGCGAGCGCGGCCTCGACGCCGCCTGACCGAACCGCACGACCCGGCCGTCACGGTCGGGTCGTGTGGTATTCCTCACGGAATATGTCCACCGCCGAGGAAGCGGTGCAGCTGCTGGCACGGGTGCCGGTCTTCGAGACCCTCGCGAGTGATGATCTCGCGGCGGTCGCGGCGGTCGCAGTGCCCCGCCGGTTCGCCGCCAACCAGACCATCTTTCGCGAGGGCGACGCCAGCGACACGTGCTACATCGTGCGCGCCGGGCAGGCCCGCGCCGTCCGCGAGCACGCCGACGGCCGCTCGATCACGCTCGCGCACTTCGGTCCGGGGGACTTCTTCGGCGAGCTCGCCATGTTCGATGCCGAACGCCGCTCGGCGACCGTCGAGACGCTCTCCGAGGTCGAGGCCGTCGCGATCACCGGCGACGACATGCGCCGGCTGCTGCGCGAGCATCCCGAGATCTCGATGAAGCTCGTCGTGTCACTCGGGCGCCGGCTGCGCGAGGCCAACGAGCGCCTCTCGCGTCAGTCCTTCCAGACGGTGCAGAGCCGCGTCGCCACCGTGCTCAGCCAGCTCGTCGAGAAGGCACGCGCCGAGAACGGCCAGTCGACCGACGACGACGTGCTGCTCGTCATCACCCAGTCCGACGTGGCCCAGCTCGCCGGGTCCTCCCGCGAGTCGGCCAGCCGTTTCCTCGCCGTGTTGGAGCGTGCGGGCGTCGTCACGCAGGGCCGGGGCAAGATCACCGTCCACGACGCCGCGGCGCTGCAGCGGTACGTCTACTGACGGCGTGGCGCTGAGCGAGTTCAGCGCCGGCGGCGTCGTCGTCAACGACCGCGGCGAGGCGATCGTCATCGTCCCCACGCGCCGCGCCGCCAGCGGCGCCAAGGTGCTCGCGCTGCCGAAGGGCCACCCCGACGGGGACGAGTCCGCCGCCGACGCCGCGCTGCGCGAGGTCCGTGAGGAGACCGGCGTGGAGGCCGAGCTCGTCGACCGCCTCGGCGAGGTCAAGTACTGGTACCAGCGCGACGGTCAGCGGGTCGCGAAGGTCGTCGCATTCTTCCTGCTGCGCTACGTCTCCGGCTCGTTGGACGACCACGACCACGAGGTCGAAGCGGCCCGCTGGATGCCGCTCGAACGGGCCGCCGAGGAGCTGTCGTACGCCGGCGAGCGCGACATGGCGGCAAGGGCGGCGGCGCGCGGCCTCCCCGACCGATAATCTCCGACCCGCTCCCATGCAGGTCCTCAACTTCTACTCCACCATCTTCGCCGACCAGCTGAAGCGCGGCCGCAAGACCGCGACGATCCGCCTCGGTGACAAGTCCCACAAGTACCGCAAGAACCAAGCGGTCATGGTGACGATCGGCTACCAGCACTCGCCCCGCGAGAAGATCTTCGACGCGGTCATCGACCAGGTCGAGGTCAAGCGGGTCAAGGACCTGTCGCCGCGCGACGTCGAGCACGACAACCCGGAGTTCCGTCGGGTCGAGGAGATGGTGCATTTCCTCGAGCAGATCTACGGCAAGCCCGTCTCGATGGACGACACGGTGACCGTCGTGCGGTTCAGCCAGATCATCGAGAACCCGCCCGAGGTCACGGATCGTCTCCGCGGCATCGGCGGGGCGCAGAACTAGCGGCGCAGGAAGGCGGCCGGGATCCGGTCGCGGGACACCCGCAGCGGATCGGGTCGAGTTCTGGGTCCCCCAGCACCCAAAAGTCGACCCGATCGCCCCTCAGCAAACGCTCGGCCGTCGCCCAGCGGCGGCTCACGCGTCCGCGACACCGTGAGACCTCCCCCACCAGGAGGTCTCCCATGAAGGTCCATACCCGCGCCGTCGCCGCCCTTGCCGCGGCGGGCGCTCTGGCCGCCGGCGTCATCGGCTGCGGTGACGACGGCCAGTCCACCGCGTCGGCGCAGCAGCCCGGGCAGGCCGCCCAGCAGCAGACAGGCGCCGCGCAGGGCGCGCCGCAGCAGCAGGGCACGCCGCCAGGCCTCAGCACGCTCGCCAGCGCGCTCGGCGTCAGCGAGACCAAGCTGCAGTCGGCGATGGAATCGACGCGCCCGACCGATCCCTCGTCGGGTCCCCCGTCGACCTCGACGATGGCCTCGGACCTCGCCAAGGCGCTGAACCTCGACGTCGACAAGGTCAAGGCGGCGCTGCAGGAGAACATGCCGTCAGGGGGTGCGCCGCCCAGCGGGCAGCAGCCTGCCGCGGCGTCCGGCACCACGTCGACCTCCTGACGCACATCGCCAGTTCCGGCCCGCCATTCGTCGGCGGGCCGGACGGGATGCTTCAAACTCCGACGTCGATGGCCGATCTCCCGGACATGGCATCCCCCGAGCCCGAGCGCGTCGAGCTCGAGGTCGACGGCCTGGGCACCCTCGCGGGCCGGGTCGACGGCATCGAGGGCGGCTTCGCCTCGATCGTGCTGGACGGCGACCTCTCCGGTTGGTCCCTGCACGGTCACGACGCGCGCCTCATCCACGTCGCCAGCGGGCTGAAGCTCGAAGGCACCCTCCGCGCCGCCGCCGACCAGCAGCGCGTCGAGCTCGTCGTCCACGAGCCGCACCGCCGGTCGTGGACCCGCGCGAACGCGCGCCTGGCGACGCTGCTCGTCCCCGACGAGCTCGGGATGCTGTGGCGGGCCGAGACGCAGAACGTCGCCGCCGGCGGCATGCTCGTCTCGGGCGCCCACGACCTGCAGCAGGACCAGAGCCTGCACATCTACGTCCATCTCGAGGACGGCGACGTCGACGCCCGCGGCCGGGTGGTGCGCGTCGAGCAGCCCGACGTCCACGCGGTCGTCTTCGAGACGATCTCCGGCCCCGACCGTCTGCGCATCCACCGCGAGGTGCTGCGCGCGCGGATCGCGGAGCTGAAGGACGACCCGTCCTGAGCCCCGCCGCCCGACCCCGGACGTGACGACGGCGCCCCGCGGGGCGCCGTTTCTCGTCGGGGAGCCGGTCACCCGGCCCCGCGATGCGCGCGGAGCCGGGCTTCCGGCCGGGGGGCTTACAGGCGGAAGCGACCGACGAGCCCGGAGAGGCGCTCGGCCGCGTGGGCCAGCTCCTGCGACGACGCGGCGATCTGCTGCGTCGACGCGCTCGTCTCCTCGGTCGACGCCGAGACCTGCTGCGTCGCCGCGGACGACTGCTCGGCCACCGCGACGACCTCCGCGATGTCCGCCGCCCGGCGCTCGGAGCCGGCGGCGATCGCGTCGACGGCGGACGCGATGCGCTCGACCCGCTCGGTCATGTCGCGAACGGCGTCACCGATCGCCTCAAACGAGCTGCGCGCCTGCTCGACGGTGGCGGTGCCTTCGGTCGTCCGCTGCGACCCGTCCTCGACGGCTTGAACCGCGTGCGCCGTCTCGGCCTGGATCTGACCGACGAGATCGCCGATCGACGCGGCAGCGTGCTGCGATTCCTCGGCGAGCTTGCGCACCTCGTCGGCGACGACCGCGAACCCGCGACCCTGCTCCCCGGCGCGCGCCGCCTCGATCGCCGCGTTGAGCGCCAGGAGGTTCGTCTGCTCGGCGATCGTGGAGATCGTGTCGACGATGCCGCTGATCTGCTCGGACTTCGCCCCGAGCTCGCGGATCGCGTCGGTCACCTGGTCGGAGGACTCGCGGACGGCGACCATCGCGCGCGTCGCCTCGGCGACGCTGTCGGCGCCCCGCTCGGCGAGCGCGCTCGCCTCCCGGGCCGCGTCGACGGTCGTCCGCGCCTCCTCGGCGCTGTTCCGGGTGGCTTCGTCGACCTCTGCCGCCGCGGCGCGGGTGTTCTCCGCGGTGCGCACCTGGCGCTCAGCGCCGTGCGCGACCTCACCGACCGCGTTGGCGATCTCTTCCACCGCGCGACCGGCCTCTCCGGACGTCGCCGCCATCTGCTCGGACGCGGCCGAGACGCTCTGGGCGGTCGTGGACACCACGCCGATCATGTCGGCCAGGGACGCGCGGCTGGCGTTGTACTCGTCGACCGAGCCGCGGGTCGCCTCGATAACGTCGTTGACGGCGCGGGCGATGTCGCCGATCTCGTCACCGGACGGGTTGGGGACGGGCTCCGTCGTTGACATGGCCGTGACCGTGAGGTCCCCGGCGGTGAACGCCGCGAGGCCGTGACGCAGGCTGCTGACGTCCTCGTCGCGCAGCTGCGCGGTGCGCCGTCGGACCTCCGCGACGTTGCGACGGACCCCGCGGATGATGAGCGTCGCGAGCCCGAGTCCGAGCAGGGCGGCGATGCCTGCGCCGATGAGCATCCGGGTGCGGGCCGCCGAGGCAGACTGCGACGCGGACGCGTCAGCCTCCTCCGTGAGCTTCGCGTTCGCTGCGTAGAGCTTGCGGAAGCCCTCGGTGACCTCGTTGCCGATCGGCGTCGACACCCGATTCGCGTACGCGTACGCGGCCTGCGGGTTCGTCCGGGCGATCGAGAGCATGCGGTCGCGCGCGGTGTTGTAGCGCGTGATCGCGGCCTGCAGCCGGATGAGCGCGCCCCGCTCGCTGGGGTCAAGGGACGTCCCGACGACGCGCAGGGACGTGTCGATGCGGCCGACGTTCTCCTGGATCAGCGCTTCCAGCTCTCGATCGACCTTCGGGTCGGGCTCGAGCACGTGCTTGAACGCGAGTGCCCGGTTGAAGTTGAAGTCCGCCTGGGCGGCGCCGAGCGCGGCGAGTGGCTTGGCACCGTTGCGGTAGACGTCGTGGCCGCTGTCCTCCGTCCGTTTGAGGCCGGACAGCCCCACGGCGAGGACGACGCCCATTAGGGCGAGTAGGAGGGCGGTGAGCCCGTAGAGCTTCAGGCCGAGTGAGGCTCGGACTCGTGGACGATGCATGGCGGCAGGGCTCCCTGGAAGCGTCGTCGAGAGGGGGTGGCCTCACGGGGGTGGTTGTGTTCCCTCGTGTCGGAGCATTGGCGCCTCCCCGGGAGTCGGGCCGACGGACGGCCGATGCCGGCGTCCCCACCTCTCGGTAGGGAGTTGCCCGCACAGCCGGTCGGGCAGATCTCAGTCCGGTGCGCTGAGATGATCGCCGCCTGGCACTCTTTTCGTCCGAGTGCCAGCATTCCGCCTTGACGGCCGATACGAGTGCGCTATCGTGGCCCCGCAACAGCGCTGGCACTCTCCCTCGACGAGTGCCAGCCGGGTCCAACGAACACCCCCCTTCGGAGGTAGCTGCATGGCCACGAACCTCAAGCCGCTCGGCGATCGCCTGATCGTGCGCGCGATCGACGAGGAGGAGACGACCGCCTCGGGCATCGTCCTTCCCGACACCGCCAAGGAGAAGCCCCAGAAGGGCGAGGTCCTCGCCGTCGGCGACGGCCGCGTCAACGAGGACACCGGCAAGCGCACGCCGCTTGACGTCGCCAAGGGCGACACCGTCCTCTACAGCAAGTACGGCGGCACCGAGATCAAGGTCGACGGCGAGGACCTGCTCGTCCTCCGCGAGTCGGACGTCCTGGCCAAGGTCCAGTAACAGCCTCCCCAAGACTCAGGAGAACGCACCAGATATGGCTCACAAGGAACTGAAGTACGACTCGGAGGCTCGCAAGGCCCTCGAGGCCGGCGTCGACGCCGTCGCCAACGCCGTCAAGGTCACGCTCGGCCCGAAGGGCCGCTACGTCGTCCTCGACAAGAAGTTCGGCGCCCCGACGATCACGAACGACGGCGTCACCATCGCCCGCGAGATCGAGGTCGAGGACGTCTTCGAGAACCAGGGCGCGCAGCTCGTCCGCGAGGTCGCCACGGCGACCAACGACGTCGCCGGTGACGGCACGACGACCGCCACGGTCCTCGCCCAGGCGATCGTCCGCCAGGGCCTGAAGAACGTGACGGCCGGTGCGAACCCGCTCGCGCTCAAGCGCGGCATCGAGCGCGCCGTCAACTCGGTCGTCGAGAACATCGGCAAGCAGGCCAAGACGGTCGGCGGCAAGGACCAGATCGCGCGCGTCGCGACCATCTCCGCCGGTGATGAGGAGATCGGCGACGTCATCGCCGACGCCATCGAGAAGGTCGGCAAGGACGGCGTCGTGAACGTCGAGGAGGGCCAGACCTTCGGCCTCGAGCTCGAGTTCACCGAGGGCATGCAGTTCGACAAGGGCTACATCTCGCCCTACATGGTCACCGACCAGGACCGCATGGAGGCCGTGCTCGAGGATCCGTACATCCTCATCGCGAACTCCAAGATCGGCTCCGTCCGCGACGTGCTGCCGGTCCTCGAGGCCGTCATCCAGTCCGGCAAGCCGCTGCTGATCATCGCCGAGGACGTCGAGGGCGAGTCCCTCGCGACCCTCGTGGTCAACAAGCTCCGTGGCACGTTCACGGGCGTCGCGGTCAAGGCGCCGGGCTTCGGCGACCGCCGCAAGCGCATGCTCGAGGACATCGCGATCCTCACGGGCGGCGAGGTCATCACCGAGGACCTCGGCCTCAAGCTCGAGAACACGCAGATCTCGCAGCTCGGCCGCGCGCGTCGCGTCGTCGTCGGCAAGGACAACACGACCATCGTCGACGGTTCGGGCGAGACGGCCGCGATCAAGGGCCGCATCACCCAGATCAAGAACGAGATCGAGACCACCGACTCGGACTTCGATCGCGAGAAGCTCCAGGAGCGCCTCGCGAAGCTGTCCGGTGGCGTCGCCGTCGTCAAGGTCGGCGCGGCCACGGAGACGGAGGTCAAGGAGAAGAAGCACCGCGTCGAGGACGCGCTGCAGGCCACGCGCGCGGCCCTCGAGGAGGGCATCGTGCCGGGCGGCGGCGTCGCGCTGCTCCAGGCCGAGGGCGCGATCAAGCTCGACGAGTACGAGGACGACGAGCAGACGGGCGCGAAGATCGTGCTCCGCGCGCTCGAGGAGCCGCTTCGTCAGATCGCGTTCAACGCGGGCCTCGAGGGCTCGGTCGTCGTCAACGACGTCCGTAAGGCGAAGAAGGGCCACGGCCTGAACGCCGCGTCGAACGAGATCGTCGACCTCGTCGCCGAGGGCGTCATCGACCCGGCCATGGTCACCCGCTCGGCGCTGCAGAACGCCGCGTCGATCGCCAAGAACATCCTCACGACCGAGGCCATCGTCGCCGAGGTGCCGGAGAAGGACGGCGGCGGCGGCATGCCGGGCGGCATGCCCGACATGGGCGGCATGATGTAAGAAGCGCTTCCAGCGCTGGCAGTTTCTCAACGGCCCGCTTCGGCGGGCCGTTGTCGTTCCCGCGCTCCCGCTGACGCAGCGCTGTGAAGATTCGGTGGCCCTCCCTGGACGGGCGCGAGCGCCCGTGGTCTGGTTGCAACCACCGCATCTGTACAAACCAGGGAGCCTGATAAATGCATTGCACGCTGCGCAAGGACCGGCGCTCGCGCTGGGAGCGTCGCGCGACGGGAGGTCTTCTCGTCTTGGCGGCCCTGCTGATCGGCGCCGCCCCGGCCAGCGCCGACTACGGGGCGGTCATCGGAGCGACCCCTGGCCTCGTCGCTCACTGGCCCCTCGACGAACCAGCCGGGGCCACCACCATCTCCGACGCGCAGGGCGGGTTCACCGGGACCTCAAGCACCTCGAGCCCGCACGCCGCCAGCCTCGGACGACCCGCGCTCGTGCCCAACTCCGGCGGCACCGCCCTGCGGCCCGGCAACTTCTCGACGCCGTTCTCGACGGCCCTAAATCCCGGGTCGTTCTCGATCGAGATGTGGGTGCGCGACGACGGCAGCAGCAGCTACACGGACCTCGTCACCAGCTACGGCGGAGCTCGCGGGTTCCGCGTGCGGCTCACCCCCGAGTCCGGAGGAGCGTCCGCACTGAGGATGTACATCGGCGACGGGACGAACGTCCCGATGACCACCGCCGCCGTCGGGCTCACGATCGGTGAGCCGACTCACGTGATCTTCACCGTCTCCGGCGGCCTGGTTCGGACGTACAAGAACGGGGTGGCCGGCAGCACCGGCAGCCGCGCGTACGCACCGGTCGACGCCGCGAACCCCTCGCCCTTCCGGATCGGCAACACCGGCGGCGCGAACGCGGTGGTCGACGACATCTCCCTCTACGACCGCGAACTCACCGCTGCCGAGGCAACGCAGCACAGCAACGCCGGTCGCCAGGTTGCCTTCACCAGGGGCACGGGCACCGTCCGCTCTGGTACTGCGACCATGGCCTTCCGATCGGCCACCGCGCAGACGTACGAGTGCCAGATCGACGGCATCGTCAACTGGACCGCCTGCGGCTCGGACTCGCCGTCCGTCAGTGGAACCTGGACGTACGGGCCCTTGCCCGAGGGGACGCGGACCGTGCGCGTGCGAAGCACGGGCGATCCCTCCGTGACCGACACGGCATCGATCGTCGTGGACGTGCCTGAGGGCCCGATCGTCAGCGGACGCGCGTTCCTTTCGAACTGGGCACCGGGCGCCACCGGCGTCTCGACGACCCTGCGATTTGCGCCGACCTCGGAGCGGGTCCTCTTGGGCCGCATCCGCGCGGAGTTGTGCGACGCCCCCACCGGCACCTGCGTTGCCCCGGCCGGCCTGGACCTGGGCACACCGCAGGCCATCGACGGCATGGCCGACGACGCAGCGTGGGCCTTGGACACGTCTGCCACCCGGCCCAACCGTGCTGAGTACGTCAGCGCGACGGGATCGCCTGCTGTCGACTGGGACGACGCGAGTGGCGCGCCCATCGACGCCGACGAGGTCGTCTTGCGCTTCACCGGCGGCACGACGCCGTCTGCCGGCGGGCGGGTCTACGCTCGGATCTCGACGAGCGCGCCGGGAAGCGGCGCACCGGTTGACGCGGGCGTCATCCCCATCGACGTGCGGGCCGGCGACCTGTTCGTGGACGGAACCGCCTTGCCTGGCGGGGACGGAACCGCTGGCCAGCCGTTCGCAACGATCTCGCAGGCGCTAACCGTCGCCACCCCGGGACAGACGGTCGACGTGCGCGGTGACAGCGTGTACGAGGAGAGCGGAGACGGCGCGGCGTGGCGCCGCCCAGGAATCACCATCCGCGGCTCGGGCCCCGAACTCCCCGAGATCCGGACGGCGGGGAGTCCGAGCGCCGCGCGCTTCGTGCTGGCCGGAGCCGGGCCCGCGGGCCCCAATCCGAGCGGACTGACGTTCCGTGCCGTGCGGTTCCCGCGCGGCCTCGGCATCTCGAAGTTCTCCAATGACATCGCAGTGACGCAGAGCGAGGTGACGACCTCCGGGGTGGTCACAGGAGGCCCCGGAGCCGAACGGTCCGGCTTCCCCTGCATCACCCTCGAGCAGCGCGCGTACAGCATCGAGATCACTGACAACTACCTGCACGACTGCTCTCAGGGTGCGGCGGCGTCGAACACCGTGCGTAACCAGGGCGAATTCCGCGAGCCCGGCCAAACGGACGCGCAGCTGTCGGCCTACGGGCCGATCGACGGCATCACCCTCAGGGGCAACCTGATGCAGCGACTGCAGCAGGACGGCGTCCAGATGGTCTGGGTGCGAGACGTCCTGTTCCAGCGCAACGTGGTGCGCGACGCCTACGACTCGCGGACCGACTTCACCCTCGGAGCGACGTGCTCGTTCGGTGGCACGCCGGCGCGATGCCACAGCGACGGCGTGCAGTTCCAAGACCCCTCGCAGTGCACGACGCAGGCGAACGCCGACGCGCTCAAGCTGCTCTATCCCGCAGGGACGTTCAGCGTCTGCTCCGGGATCGGGGTCGCCGGCACGCACAAGATTAGGAACGTGGTGGTGACCGACAGCTTCTTCCACCACATCTTCAATCAGGGCGCGATCATCGTCGGCGCCAGTGACGTGCGGTACCAGAACAACGTCGTCCATGACTACCACTGGCCGGACCTCGCGGGCCGCGGGGGGAACGCGCTGCATCTCGGCGCGATTCACGGTCTGGTCGTCGCGGACAACACCATCGTCCGAGAGGTCGGCCCGCAGGGGGTCGGCGTGGGGATCGCCCTGACCGGCGTGACGGGGCTGACGTCTGCGACCGCGGACACGACCCGTGCGCTCGTGCGGGACAACCTGCTCGACAACGCGACGTACCTCGACTCGCGGCACACCCTGCTGGTCGAAACCAATCACGCGGAAGCGGATGCCCGGTGCGCGTACAACAAGTCGGAGAAGGTCTACCCCTGCGTCAGCGGATTCGTGGACTACGGTGTCGCGGATCTGCGCCTGACGACTTCCGCGTTCGGCGCCGGAAAGAGCCGCCTCGCGAACGTCGCGGGCCTCGTGCAGACGCAGGGCTCGCCGGCGGTCGCGGGCACGGTATCCACCACCCCGCCGCCGTTCTACGTCGACGGACAGGACCTCAACGCGCGGGACATCACCGGCCTGCGTCGCTCCACGAGCCCCAGCATGGGAGCGTACGAAACACGGTGAGGCGGCAGTCGCGGCCCGAGGCACTTGGCGGGTAGGACCCCGCCCAGGTCTCCGTGATGCCAAGACGGCCCGCTTCGGCGGGCCGTTGTCGTTCTATGGTTCGTCCCATGACCCAGGCCCTCGTCTGCCCCGAGTGCTCGAGCGAGCACAGCTACGAGCTCGGCGGCTTCCAGGTGTGCTCGATGTGCGGGCACGAGTGGATCCCCAGCGACGCGGAGGAGGCCGCGGTCATCCGCGACGCCGTGGGCAACGTGCTGCAGGACGGCGACACGGTCACGGTCATCAAGGACCTCAAGGTCAAAGGCAGCTCGCAACCGATCAAGGTCGGGACGAAGGTCCGCAACATCCGGCTGGCCCAAGGCGTCGGCGACCACGACATCGACTGCAAGGTCGACGGCTTCGGCCCGATGCAGCTGAAGTCGAGCGTCGTGAAGAAGGCCTGACGCGGGTGGGTCTGTTCAAGCGCGGCGAGGACGATCCGGATAAGGCGCTGGCGAAGGCACTCGTGCTGCGCGGCGAGCGCGTCGAGGGCGAGATGCTCGCGATGCGCGAGACCGGCGAGATCAAGGGCGACGGCCTGGCCAAGGAGTTCGAGATGACCTTCCGCTTCACGCCGCTGGGCGAGCCCGCACCGCGCGAGGTCACGGTGCGGCAGTTCTTCAACGACACGACGCGCACGGGTCTGGAGGCGGGCGCGCCAGCGACCATCTGGTACGACCGCGACGACCCGCTCGCCTGCATCGTCGACGGGTCTCCGCGCTACCGGATCACGAAGTTCGGGGCGGTGCCGGCGGACGCGGCGCCGCTGCCGGACGAGTTCTCGTAGGGGTCCGTGGGCCGCCGTGCCAGGGGTGTCGCCCAAAACGGTCCGATTTCGACCGTTTTGAACATCACCCCTCCACTCGTGGCGTCTCCAGGTCGACGATCCACCCGGTGATCTCGTCGTCGTACGGGGTCGCCGCCGGCCCGTCGACGGGCTGCAGGCGGATCGGGTCGGTGGTCGGCGCCATCGCGCCGTGTCGCTCGCTCCACGCGAACGACCGACGCACGATGCGCACGCGGCGGACGACGCCCTCCGTCGCGGTCGATGCCGCCGGCCGATCGTGGTGTTCCTCGACAAGGACCCCGCGGCGCGAGCGGCCGGGGCCCTCCCACCGCGCGTGCAGGCCGCCCACGTGCGCCTCATCGTCACCACCGTCGCCCAGATCCACCTCGACGGCTTCGAACCCGCTCCAATCCGGTTCGAGCCGGAGCCGCCAGCTGACCCGATCACCGACAACAAACTCCTCGCCGCAGCAGCGCTGCTGCCACTCCTCCACGTACACGGGCCAGACCGCCATCACCCCCAGCTCCCCTCCCCCGCCGGCCGGAACGACGCCGTCAGCAGCCGCACCGACCGAGGACGTTCGAGCGCGAACATCACGACGTCCGCCACGTCCTCGGCGGACATCATCCCGTCGAGCTCCGGCATCCCCGGCTCGCGCCCGTCGCCGAACGCGAACTCCGTCGCGACCCCGCCAGGGCAGATGTTCGTGCAGCGCACGCCGTGGTCACGGAGCTCGTGGTCGAGCGAACGGATGAAGCCGACCTGGCCGAACTTCGACGCGTTGTAGACGCTCTCACCCGGGAACGCCCGCAGGCCCGCAACCGACGCGACCGCGAGGAGGTCCCCGCCGCCCCGCGCGACGAGGTGCGGGATCGCCGCACGCGCCGTGTGAAGCGTGCCCATGAGGTTGACGTCGACCATCGCCTCGACCTTGTCCCAGTCCAGCGAGACGAAGTCGCCGTACGCGCCGACCCCCGCGTTGCACACGGCGATGTCCAGCCCGCCGAACTGCGAGACCGTCGCGTCGACGGCGGAGGCGACTGCACCCCGGTCGGTCACGTCGCACGCCACCCCGAGCGCACCCTCCAGGCCGAGGTCGTCGCCCGAGCGGGACGCCAGCGCGACCTTCGCGCCGGCCGCGTGCAGCCGCCGGGCGACGGCGGCCCCGATCCCGCGGCTCGCGCCGGTGACGAAGGCGATGCGGTCCTGCAGCACAGAAGACATGGGCCGAGTCTTGCACCCCGTTATCGGCAACCGGGGAAGCACGGCGCGCATGCGTGCACGAACCGTGCTGTTCACCCTCGGCGTCCTCGCGGCCGGCCCCGGCTCCGCCGCCGACGCCCATGTCGTCGTTCCCGGCGAGACGCTCAGCGGCATCGCCGCGGCCAACGGGCTGAGCGCCGCCTCGCTCGCGGCGGCCAACGGGATCCCCGCTGACGCGTTCGTCATCAGCGGACAGACCCTGAACGTTCCCGCGCCACAGGCCACGCCGGCTCCGGCACCCACCGAGGCGGCGCCGGCGCCGCAAGCCACCCCCGGCGGCACGTTCGTCCAGCCCGGAGACACCCTCTCGGCCATCGCCGCGCGCATGGGCACGACGCCCGCGGCGCTCGCCGCCGCCAACGGCATCACCGATCCGAACGTCATCCTCGCCGGGACGACGCTGCGCCCGGCCGGCGCGGCGCAGGCACCCGCCACCGCGTCCGCCCAGGCCGCCGGACCGGAGGGCGCCCCCGCCGCCACCGGCGTCGGCGCCGCGCCGACCGCCGAGCGGATGTCCGGCGGCGACATCTCCCAGATCGCCGCGACGAACGGCGCCCCCGGGGACCTCGCCGCCGCGATCGCCTGGCAGGAGAGCGGCTTCAACAACGCGCTGACCTCCAGCGCAGGGGCCCGCGGGATCATGCAGATCATGCCCGGCACGTGGGACTGGATCGACCGGACGCTCGCCCGCCCACCGCTCAACCGCGCGTCGGCCACGGACAACGTCCGCGCGGGCAGCCTCTTCCTCGGCCAGCTGCTCAAGGAGACGGGTGGCGACGTGCCTACTGCAGTCGCCGGCTACTACCAGGGCCTAGGCTCGGTTCGGCGTAACGGGATGCTCCCGGAGACCCGGCGGTACGTCGACAACGTCCTCGCACTGCGCGGTCGCACGGGCTGATCCCCCTCACCCCGCGAAAGGACGACGCATGTCGAAGATCCTCTACACCGCCGAGGCCCACGTCACCGGTGGCCGCGCCGAGGGCCATGGCAAGACGAGCGACGGCGCGCTCGAGGTCGATCTGCGCCTGCCCACCGAGATGGGCGGTCAGGGCGGCGGCACGAACCCCGAGCAGCTCTTTGCGGTCGGCTACGCGTCGTGCTTCGAGGGCGCGATCGGCGTCGTCGCGCGGCGCAAGCGCGTCGAGGCCGGCGACGTCGCGATCGACAGCAAGGTGAATCTCCACCCGACGGGCGACGGCGGCTTCAAGCTCAGCGTCGAGCTCCACGTCACCCTGCCGCAGGCCTCGGTCGAGGACGCCAAGGAGATCGTTGCGGCGTCCCACCAGGTGTGCCCGTACTCCAACGCGACGCGCGGGAACATCGACGTGGTCCTCACCGCCAACGGCGAGGCCGTCGAGGCGTAGCCCAGACCGGGCGGGGCTCGGCGCGCCGAGCCCCGCCGGCCGGC
>CAMCUD010000028.1 GCA_945878865.1 Bifidobacterium breve
CGCGTGCGGACCGGCGCGGTGTGCGCGCCTTGGCCGCCGCGCTGCGGCCGCCCGAGGAGGGCGGCCCCGCACCCGCCGACGTCGAGCGCGCGGCGGCGCTGCTGCTCGCCGAGATGCCCCAGACCGCCGCCGCGGCGGTGGGCGCGGCCGGGCTCGCGCTCGACGCCGCGGCGCTGGCCCGGCACCGGCGACGCGTCGAGGCGCTTGCGCCGGACGCGCGCGCCGCGCTGCTCGACGCCGTCGGCGGTGCGGGCGCCGCCGGGGCGATCGCGGTCGACGGCGTCAAGACGCTCCTGCTGCTCGCGGCCGGCGGCGACGGCCACGCCGCCGAGATCGCCGCGGTCGCCCACGCGCACGCACCCGCGCGCGCGGACGGGAAGCTTGACGTGGTCGACGGCACCGAGCTGGCGCCCCAGGTGCACGCCGACGCGGTCGTGATCGGCTCCGGCGCGGGCGGCGCATTCGCCGCCCGCGAGCTCGCCCGCGCCGGGCGCAGCGTGGTGATCGTCGAGGAGGGGCGGCGATGGGGCGTCGACGAGCTGCGCGCGACGCACCCCGTCGCCCGCTTCGCCGGGCTCTACCGCGCCGGAGGTGCGACGTTCGCCGCGGGTGCGCCGCCTGTCGCGCTGCCGATCGGGCGTGCGGTGGGCGGCACCACGGTCGTCAACTCCGGAACGTGTTACCGGCCGCCCGGGGACGTCCGCGCCGCCTGGCACGCCGAGCACGGGCTGGAGCTCGCCGCGCCCGACCGCCTCGACGCCCGGCTCGACGACGTCGAGGCGACGATCGGCGTCGCGCCGGTTCCGGCGGATGTCCTCGGCCGCAACGGCGCGCTGGCGCTCGCCGGCGCCCGCGCGCTGGGCTGGGACGCGGGGCCGCTGCGCCGTAACGCGCCCGGCTGCCGCGGGGCGTGTCAGTGCGCGCTCGGCTGCCCGAACAACGCGAAGGCCGGCGTCCACCTCACGGCGCTGCCACAGGCGTGCGCAGCCGGAGCGCGGATCGCCGCGCGGATCCGGGTCGACTGTGTGCTCGTCGACGACGGCGACGCGGTGGGCGTGCTGGGCCGTGACGCCGACGGCCGCGCCGTTCGCGTCCTGGCGCCGCTCGTCGTCGTCGCGGCGGGCGCGACCGAGACGCCGACCCTGCTGCGCCGCAGCGGGTTGGGTGGCCACCCACGGCTCGGGCGCAACCTGTCCATCCACCCATCCCTCGGCGTCGCCGCGACGTTCGCCGAACCGGTGGTCGCGTGGCGCGGCGTCCTGCAGAGCGCCGGGGTCGAAGAACTTCACGCGCGCGAGGGGATCCTCATCGAGGCCACGGCGACACCGCCGGGCATGGGCTCGATGATCCTGCCGGGCACCGGAGGGCCGCTCGTGCGCCGCATGGCCCGCGCCGCGCACGTCGCGACGCTCGGCGCGATGGTCGCCGACGCGCCGTCGGGCCGGGTGCTCGGCCGCCGCCAGGCGCTCATCGTCTACCGGCTCGCGCGTCAGGACGCGCAGCGGCTCATCCGCGCGGCCGGCGCCATGGCCGAGGTCCTCCTGGCCGCCGGTGCCGAGGAGGTCGAGCTCGGCGCGGGCGCACCCGCCGTCCACCGTGCAGCCGATCTCCCCGGCGCGCTGGGCCGGATGCGGCCGCGGCGGCTGCACGTGGCCGCGTTCCATCCCACCGGCACGGCCGCCGCAGGCGCCGATCCGGCCCGCCACCCCTGCGACCCGTTCGGCGCCCTGCGCGGCGTCCGCGGCGTCGTGGTGGCCGACGCGTCGCTGCTGCCGTCGTGTCCGGGCGTCAACCCGCAGGTGTCGATCATGGCGCTGGCCTCGGAGGCCGCGGCGTCGTCACTATGATCCGGCGCGATGCCCGTACGAGCCACGAAGCGCGGCGACGCGCGCACCCCGATCTCCGGTGATTACGACGTCCTGATCTGCGGCGCGAGCTTCGCCGGCCTCACGGTCGCGCGCGAGCTTGCCGGCACCGGGGCGAACGTCCTGGTGCTCGACCGCTACGAGATCGGCGAGCGTCAGACGTCCGCGTGCGCCGCGCCCACGGAGTGGCTCGACAAGCTCGGCCTCGGCCCGGCCGTCAAGCAGACCTTCCAGGACTTGCTGGTCCACCGCCCCGCCAAGCACTTCGGCGATCCGCCGCGCGACCATCGCTGGACGCTGCCGTGGACGTTCTCGACGTTCGACTACCGCCACCTCTGCGCGCTGCTCGCCGAGCAGGGCGAGGCCGAGTTCGACACGGCGAAGGTCGAGCGCCGCGGCGCCGAGGGCGACGGCCAGCTCATCACGGTCGTGACCGACCGCGGCGAGCTGCGCGCGCCGATCGTCATCGACGCGCTCGGCTGGCGCCGGGTGCTCAGCCAGCGCAGCACGATCCAGCCGCCCAAGGCCACGCTGTCGCGCGGGCTCGAGGTCCACCCGCCCGCCAATGGCGTCGACCTCGAGCTCTGGCTCGACCCGAAGTACATCGGCCCGGGCTACAGCTGGGCGTTCCCCGCCGACGACGAGGTCCGCATCGGCGTCGGCTCCTTCGACCCTGCGCTCGACGTCAAGCAGCCCACGCTCGAGCTCGTCGCCGACGAGGGCCTGCCGGCCGAGGGGTGGCAGGGCAACTACATCCCGCACAAGCTCCGCCGGGCGACCGAGGATGGCGTCTTCTTCGTCGGCGACAGCGCTGGGCACTGCCTGCCGACCACCGCCGAGGGCATCCGGCCGGCCCTGTACTTCGGCCTGGCGCTCGGCCGCGAGCTGCGCGCCGTGATCGAGGGGCGGCAGAGCCGCGAGCAGGCGCTGCAGCGCTACGCCGCGTTCCATGACGAGCATCGCTTCGCCTACGACTGGCTGCTGCGCGTCCAGCGGATGGTCGGCTTCGCCAACCCGCGGCCGCTCATGGACACCGCGATGAAGCTCTTCACCCGCCAGGGGTTCGTGGACTGGTCGTTCAACCACTACCTCGACATCTGCCCGCCGTCGTTCATCGACGACGGAGCCCCGGTCGCCACGCCGCAGCAGGCGCCGGTCGCCGCCCTCGCCTGAGATCCTGGCGCCCACCCCGCTCAAGTGGGGGTCCCCAGAACCGATGATGTGAGACAAAGCTTCTGTCTTGCCTCCCGAGAGCGCCGTGGGCGCGACCGGACGGGAAAGGAATCCCCTGCATGCGCGCACTTCTCCGTGTCGTCCTGGCACCGGCCACCAAGCTGCTTGACCGGCTGTCACTCGGCCTCAAGCTCGGCCTGATCGCCATCGTGCTCATCGTCCCGACGGTGTTCGTCGGCGCGCAGTACCGCAGCCAGCAGCAGACGCAGGTCGCGTTCAGCGCCAAGGAGCAGGTGGGCGTGGAGTACCTCCTCCCCGCGGAGGATCTCCTGCGGCGCCTCGTCGACTACCGGTCGGCGGCCGTCAAGAATTCCGCGGGCATGCGCGGCGCCGACCTCGCCGCCGCGCGCGCCGGCGTGCAAAAGGCCGTCTCGACGCTCGACGGCGTCGACGAGCGCATCGGCGGCGAGCTGGCGACGACGGAGGCGTGGACGAAGCTGCGGCGCTCGATCGACGCGCTCGGGAACGCGCAGGGCTCGCCCAAGGCGCTCTTCGACGCGCATACGAAGGTCAACGCCGACGCCATCGGGCTGATCACGCTCGCGGGCAACAACTCGAACCTCATCCTCGACCCCGACCTCGACACGTACTACCTCATGGACGGCGTCGTGGTGAAGCTGCCGACGATCGCCGAGACGGCCGGGCAGGCGGCGGACATGCAGGTCGTCATGACGGCGGACGGCGCCACCCCGACCCAGCGCCAGCGCATCGACCTGGCGGCAACGGGCGGCGTGCTGAAGTCCACCGTCGACGGGCTCATGGCCGGTCTCGCCACGGCGTACCAGAACACGAAGGACAGCGGCCTCAAGCCGGCTGTCGCGCCGGCGCAGGCCAAGCTCAAGGCCGCCGCGACGACGCAGAGCGCGCAGGTCGACAAGGCCGTCAACGGGACCGTCGAGCCCGCGCTCGCCGAGGCCGCGGGCGCCGCGACGAACACGTCGGCGAACGCGCTCTACGCTGAGATGTCCCCGCAGCTCGACCGGCTCATGGGCGTCCGGATCGACGGCTTCCAGTCCGCGCAGCGCCGGACGCTCATCATCACCGCCCTCGTGGTGCTCCTGGGCCTCTACCTGTTCCTCGCGCTGTTCCTCGCCACGACCGGCGCCATGCGCCGGATGGTGCAGGTCGCCGACTCGATCGCCGAAGGCGACACGTCGCAGGACGTCGACGTGCGCAGCCGCGACGAGTTCGGCCGGCTCGGCGGCGCATTCGACCGGATGAGCGCCTACCTGCGCGACTCCGCCGGCGTCGCCGACCGGATTGCCGACGGCGACCTCACGGTCGAGGCGACCCCGCGCTCCGAGCGCGACGTGCTCGGCCGCGCGCTCGAGGCGATGATCGAGCGGCTGCGCGACCTCGTCGGCCGGGTCACGGCGTCGGCGTCGACGCTGACCGCCGCGTCGCGCGACATGGCGGCCACCTCGGACGAGGCGAGCCGCGCGATCGACGAGATCGCCACCGCGATGGAGCAGGTCGCCGTCGGGGCGCGCGACCAGCAGCAGTCCGTCCAGAGCACCCGGGCGGCGACGGAGTCGATCGCCCAGGCCTCGCGCGACTCCGCCGAGCAGGCCGGGGCGACGAAGACGGCCGCCGAGCAGGCCGCAGAGGCCGCCAGCGAAGGCCTGCGCGCCGCCGAGGACGCGACCGAGGCGATGCGCACCGTCCGCGAAGCGTCGGCCGACGCGAGCGAGGCGATCTCCACCCTCGGTGACCGGTCGCGCGAGATCGGCGGGATCGTCCACACCATCAACGGCATCGCCGAGCAGACGAACCTCCTCGCGCTCAACGCCGCGATCGAGGCGGCCCGCGCGGGCGAGCACGGACGCGGCTTCGCCGTCGTCGCCGAGGAGGTCCGCCAGCTGGCCGAGGAGTCGCAGCAGGCGACGGCCTCCATCGCGTCGCTCATCGGTGAGATGCAGGCGCAGACGCAAGCCGCCGTCCAGGCCGTCGATGCCGGCGCCGAGCGCAGCGAGAAGGGCGACGAGACCGTGGCTCGTGCGCGCGAGGCCTTCGCCGCGATCGAGGCGTCCGTGCGCGGCGTGGCGCAGCGCGTCGACGAGATCGCCGGCGCGATCGGCGCGGTGGTCAGCGGTTCGGAGCACGTCCTGGGTGACGTCGACCGGGTCGCCGCCGTCGCCGACCGCTCGACCGAGACGACCGAACACGTCTCGGCCTCCACGCAGCAGACGTCGGCGTCGACGCAGGAGATCGCCGCCGCGGCCAAGGAGCTGCAGGACACGGCCCGCGCCCTCGAGGACGCCGTCGCCGCGTTCACCGTCTAGCGCATCGCCTCAGGTGGCGTACGCCTCGTCGTACGCCACCTGGATGTCTCTCCCCCGCGTGCGCAGGAACTCGCCGGCGGCCTCGATCGTCCGATCGATGTCCGCGTCGCTGTGGGCGTAGGACGTGAAGCAGCGGTTGGCGTAGAACGGCTGGATGTAGATGCCGCTGCTCAGCATGTGCCCCTGGAACTCCGCGTCGATGCCGGTGTCCTTCGTCACCGCGAACGCGGCGATGTCGCGGTAGTCGACGATCTCGCGGTCGGTGAAGTACAGGCACCACATCGACCCGAAGTTCAGGCACTGGGCGGGCAGGCCGAGCCGCTGCGCCTCGGCGTTGAGCTCGGCGGAGATCCGGTCGCCCACCGCGAACAGGCGCTCGTGGACCGGTTCGCGTTCGAGGATCTCGAGCGTCTTCAGCGCGGCCGCGACGCAGACGAGCTCGCCGTTGAACGTCCCCGAGTAGGACACCGGCCCCTCCGGCTCCATGAGCGACATGATGTCGTTGCGCCCCGCCAGGCCGGACACCGGGAACCCGTTCGCCACGGCCTTGCCGAACGTCGTGAGGTCGGGCGTGACGCCGTAGAGCTCCTGGCAGCCGCCGAGCGCGTGGCGGAAGCCGGTGATCATCTCGTCGAAGATCAGGACGACGCCGTGGCGGTCGCACAGCGCGCGGACGCGTTCGAGGAACCCCGGCTGCGGCAGCAGGACGCCGCAGGCGTGGCTGATCGGCTCGAGGACGACGCAGGCGACCTCGTCGCCGTGCTCGGCGAGGTAGGCCTCCAGGCCGTCGCCGTCGTTCCAGCGCAGGACCGTCGTGAGCGCGGTGATCGCCGCCGGCGTCCCCGCCGAGACGGGGACGGTGTGCGGCGCCTCAGGCGGGCCGGCGACGTCCATGGTCGGCTTCAGCGACTGCTGGACCGCGTCGTGCCAGCCGTGGTAGTGGCCCTCGAACTTCACGACCCGCTCGCGGCCCGTGAACGCCCGGGCGACCCGGACGGCGTGATACGTCGCCTCCGTCCCGGCGCACGTGAGGATGACCTTCTCGGCGCTCGGGAGGAGCTCGACGACCCGCTCGCACAGCTCGATCTCGGCCTCGTGCGGGAGCGCGAAGAGCACGCCGCGGTCCATCGCCTCGATCACCGCCTCGCGCACCTCGGGATGGTTCTGGCCGAGCACGGACGGCCCGAACGACGCGTGGTAGTCGATGTACTCGTTGCCGTCGAGATCCCAGAGGCGGGCGCCTGCGGCCCGGACGATCGTCAGCGGGTACGGGCGCCAGTAGCGCCCGCCGCCGATGACGCCGAGCGGGGCGCTGCGCTGCGCGCGCTCGTGGAACGCCGCGGACTTCGCCGTGCGGACCGTGAGGTCCTGGCGCTCGGGCACGCGGGCGTGATCCATCTCCAGCATCAGGCGTCTCCTCCGCGCAGCGCGGCGGTCGCCGCCTCGTCGATCTCCCCCGCGCCGGTCAGCGCGACGCCGTAGCGCTCGCGGGCGGCCTCCGGCGAGACGTAGCCGGCGCGCACGTCGCGCGCCACGAGCTCCGGATCGCGCGTGAACGGGTCTCCCATCCCGCCTCCGCCGCCCGACCGGACGACGAACGCGTCGCCGGCGCGCAGCGGGACGTTCGTGAACTTCCCGTCGGACTCCAGGCCGAGGTCGCGCATCGTCAGCCGCCGGCCCTCTCGCACGACCGCAAACGTGTTGCTGTCGCCCTCCTGGCCGCCGCGCGCGCCCCAGGGCGCGGACTTCCAGCGGTCGAGGAAGCCGCTGACGAGCGTCTCGGCGGTGCAGGTGAACACGCGCTCGTCGCCGACGCCGCCGCGGGTGTGCCCCGGCCCGGCGGAGTCGGTGCGCAGCTCGCGCTTCTCGAAGCGCACGGGGTAGCGCGACTCCCAGACCTCGATGGACTCGTTGCCGCACATCGCCATGCTGTGCCACTGCGTCGTCAGGCCGTCGGCGTGCGCGCGGGCGCCTCCCCCGCCGCCGCCCAGCGCGTACCACATGAACTCGCGGCCGTCCTCGGTCGTCCCCCACCCCGGGGCGTTCAGCCCGCTGGAGTAGCTGCCCGCGGTGACGCGGTCAGGGAGCACGTCGACGAAGCAGCGCAGCGTCGTCTCGTAGATCCGCGTCGTGGAGTCCGCGGGCGCGCAGCAGACGGGCGCCGGCCACGTCGGGTTGACGATCGTCCCCTCCGGCGCGGTGATCTCGATGAGGTCGCCGACCGCCGAGTTGAACGGCGCCTCGGCGTCGACCACCGCCTTGAGCGCGGTGTAGACCGCCGCCTTCGCGCCCGCGATGGTGCAGTTCGCCGCGCCCGCGGCCTGCGGCGCGGAGCCCGTGAGGTCGACGTGGATGCGCTCGCCCTCCTTCGTCACCTTCACCACGACCGGGAACGGGCCGTTGCCGAAGCCGTCGTCGTCAAGCGCGTCGCGCGCCTCGTAGACGCCGTCGGGGATGACCTTCAGCCGCTCGGAGAAGCGCTTGGCCGCATAGGCGAACGAATGCGTGATGCCGGCCTCCACCCGCTCGACGCCGTACCGGGCGACGAGGTCGGCGACCCGGTCGGCGGCCACGCGGGCCGAGGCGATCTGCGCCTGGATGTCCGCCCACACCTGGTCGGGCATCCGGACGTTGCGCAGGATGAACTGCTGGACCTCGCGGTTGAGTTCCCCGCCGCGCATGAGCTTGCACGGCGGGATGATCAGCCCCTCCTGCACGACGTGGCGCGCGAGGCCGTAGCCGCCGGCGAACATCGCGCCGATGTCCGACCAGTGCCCGCGGTTGACACTGAAGCCCAGCAGCGTGTCGCCGTGGAACATCGGGACGCAGACGATGACGTCGGACTGGTGGTCGGCGCCCTCGAACGGATCGTTGTGCATGAGCACGTCGCCGGGCGCGACTGGGCCGACCGCGGCGAGCACCGCCTGCAGCTCCTCGTCGAGCGCGCCGATGTGCACGGGGTTGCCGCCGGCCTGCGCGAACAGCCGGCCGTCGGCGTCGAACAGCCCGCACGTGAAGTCCAGCGCCTCACTGAGGCACGTCGAGTACGCGGCGCGAACCGTCACGTTGATCATCTCGCGCACCGCCGAGAGAAAGGCGTTGCGCAGGATCTCGTCGAGGAACGGATCCTCGGTCAGCTCATGGGAGCGTGATGCGGATGTTGGCGTGCTCATCGATCATCGCCTCGGCGTCGGTGGGGACATAGGTCGTGCTGTCGCTTTCCTCGATCAGCGCGGGGCCGTGGAGGCGCACCCCGGCCGCGAGGTCCTCGCGGGCGAACACCGGGGTCGCGCCGTCCGCGGTCTCGGCCATCGCGACGGGCGCCGGGTCGGCGCGGCCGCCGGTCCAGACCGGCGGCGGCGGCTCGCCGACCACGCCGATCGCGGTGACGCGCAGGTCCACGAGCTCGACGGGATCGCCCAGCCGCGTGCTGTACCGGTGCTCATGGGCGTCCTCGAACGCGGTGCGGATGGCGTCGGCGTCGAGCGCCTGCAGCGTCACCGGGAGCTCGTGTGACTGGCCGACGTAGCGCAGGTAGCCGACCCGGGTGACGGCGACGTCCTCGACGACGGGGTCCTCGGTCAGCGACGCGGTCGCCCGCGCTTCGAGCTCCTCGAGGACCGCAGCGGCGGAGGCGATGCCCTCCGCGTTGACGGGCGCGAGCACGGTGCGGCTCTCGCTGCGGGCCAGCGACGCGCCGAGCAGGCCGAGCGCGCTGAACACCGACGGCATCCACGGGACGATGACGCTGCGCATGCCGACCTCGCGCGCGACCTCGGCGGCGTGCTGCGGGCCGCACCCGCCGAACGCCACGAGGGTGTGCTCACGCGGGTCGATGCCCTGGAAGACCGTGATCTCCCTGATCGCCTGGGCCATGTTCGCGTTGACCGTCCGGTAGACGCCCCGCGCGAGGTCCAGGACCGAGAGGCCGAAGTGCTCGGCCAGCGGCGCCAGCGCACCCTCCGCCAGAGACCGGTCGAGGCGGATGCCGCTCCGGCCCAAGAGGCTGTCCTCGCGCAGGAGCCCGAGGACGAGGTTCGCGTCGGTGACCGTCGGGCGGGTGCCGCCCAATCCGTAGGACGCCGGGCCGGGCGTGCTGCGCGCGCTCTCCGGCCCGACGGCCAGCGCACCGCCGGCATCGACGTGCGCGATGCTGCCGCCGCCCGCGCCGATCGCGGAGATGTCGAGCGTCTGCGTGCGGATCGGGACGCCGAACTCCAGCTCGAGCTCGTCGCGGTCGCCGGCTTCCTGATCGCGGATCACGCAGACGTCCGAGCTCGTCCCGCCGACGTCGAGCGTGATGAGGTGCGGGATGTCCGCGGCGCGGCCGAGCCGCCGGGCGCCGAGGACGCCGCCGGCCGGGCCGGAGTAGACGAGGTTGACGGGCGCCTTCGCCGCGTCGTCGACGCCCACCACGCCGCCGCTGGACTGCATGAAGCGCACCTCGGTCTCCAGCCCGAGCCCGTCCTGGAGCCGCTCCGCGTAGGAGGAGAAGGCGGGCAGCGCGTAGGCGTTGACCACCGTCGTGCTGGCTCGTGCGTACTCGCGGATCCGCGGGTCGATCTCCGAGGAGCGCGAGATCCGCAGGTGCGGATGGCGCTCGCGGGCGACCTCCTCGACGAGCAGCTCGTTCGCGGGGTTGGCGTACGCGTTGAGCAGGCAGATGGCGACCGCGTCGCACCCCTGCTCGACCAGGTCGTCCAGCACCCCGGCGATCTCTTCGCGTCCCGGCGCGAGGGCCACCTCACCGCTGGCGAGCGTGCGCTCGTCGACCTCGGCGCGCAGCCAGCGCGGCACGAGCGGCTCGACGGGCGACCACTGCACGTCGTACGGGTTGGGCTTCAGCCCCGACCCGATCTCCAGCAGGTCGCGGAAGCCGCGCGTGGAGACGAGGCCGACGACGGCGCCCTTGCGCTCCAGCACGAGGTTCGTGACGATCGTCGTCGCGTGCAGGAACAGGCCGATGTCGGCGGGCTCGAGCTCCGCGGCGGCGATCGCCTCGCTCAGCCCGTCGAGCGGGTCGGGCGTCGACAGCGTCTTGGCCTTCCCGATCGCCTGCGTCGCGTCGTCGAACCACACGAGATCGGTGAACGTCCCGCCGATGTCGATGCCGACCCGCTTCATGTGTCCTCCTGCTGGTAGGGCGTGGGCGGTGGGGGCATGACGACCCACGCGACCCGGTACGGCGACTCGAGCGGCGTGATGTTCACCGTCGAGCCGAAGCGGATGAGGCACAGTGCGCCCGCCTCCACGACGTCCACGCGCTCCTCCTCGTGGGCCGGGAAGGCGGTGCTGCGGTACTCGGCGCTGCCGGAGATCGCGTAGTGCATCTCCGTGTGCGGGAAGGGATACGGCACGACCGTCGGCTGGTCGAACTCGATGAATCCGGCCGTCGCCTCGGGGTCGTTGACGGCCCAGTCGCAGAGAAAGCGGTGCCGTCCGAGCAGCATCGTCTCGCGGCGAAGCCTCGCGGTGTCGAACGCCGCGATCTGCAGTGCGGATCTCGCCATCGTCACTCGGCCCAGCGGGTGGCCCAGTCCAGCGCCCGGCTGGCGGCCCACAGGGAGGCCGCGGCGAGGATCAGGGTGATGAACGCCACGAGGGCCAGCAGGTTCGTCCGGCCGAAGAACTCGGCGCTCTGGACGATCTTCCCCAGCCCGTACTCCTGGCCGAGGTACTCCGAGGCGATGACGGCGCTCCAGCCGAAGCCGACCGAGAGCAGCACGCCGGCGCGCAGCTGTGGCAGCGCGGCCGGCAGGATCACCTCGACGTAGGTGCGCACCGGCGAGGCGCCGAGGCTCTGGGCGAACTGCGCGTAGTACGACGCGACGTTGCCGATCGCGTTGAGCGCGATGGCGAACACCAGCGCGAAGGCGGTGAACGCGACGAAGAGGATCGACCCGTGCTCGGTGTTGCCGAACCACAGCCCGAACAGCGGCACCATCGCGAGCAGCGGCAGCATCCGCGCGAAGTGGCCGGGAAGCGTGAAGATGTCGCGCAGGACACGCGACCAGCTCACGCACACGGCGAGCCCGATGCCCGCGCCGATGCCCAGGAGGAGGCCGACGAGCAGGCGGTACCCGGAGAGGCCGACGTTGTAGAGAAACCCGAGGATGACGCCCTGCGCCGTGACGTCGCCGCCGACCTTCGTCGCCTCGACACCGAGGCCGCCGCGCCAGTAGTCGGCGAACCGCGGCACGGCGTTGGCGATGTCGACGATCGTCGGGACCATCGCCTCGTTGGACTTGTTCTCCCCCGCGATCGCCGAGACCACGTGCCAGAGGATCAGCATCACCCCGACCGACGCGACGACGACCCACGGGCGCATCGCCTTCGCGGTGGTCGCCGACGCCGACCCGCCGCCACCCAGGCGGCGCATCGGCGCGCGGCTGACGCTGGCGGCGCTCATGCGCTGCGCGCTCCCAGCTCGAGGTGCTCCAGGATGCGCGTGCGCAGCTCGGTCGCCTCGTCCGTCGCGAGGTCGCCGACGCTGCGCGGGCGCGCGATCTCGATGCGCTCCTCCATCGCGATCTGGCCGCGGACGACGACGAGGATCCGGTCGGCGAGCGCGAGTGCCTCGTCGACGTCGTGGGTGACGAAGAAGACCGTCGGCCGCGAGCGCTCCCACAGCTCGAGCAGGACCTCGTGCAGCGTCGCGCGCCGCGCGTAGTCCAGGCCGACGAACGGCTCGTCCATGAGCAGCACCTCCGGCTCATTGGCGAACACGGCGGCGATCGCCACGCGGCGGCGCATGCCGCCGGAGAGCTGGCGCGGCCACGCGCGGCCGTAGTTCTCCAGGCCGATGATCCGCAGGTAGCGCTCGACGATCTCGTCACGCTCGGCCTTCGGCACCCCGCGGGCGCGCAGGCCGAACGCGATGTTGTCGGCCACGCGCTTCCACAGGAACAGCGTGTCGCGCTGGAAGACCACGCCACGGCGCGGGTCGGGCCCGTCGATCGGCGCGCCGGCGCTGTGCAGCTCGCCGGCCGTCGGCTCGGCGAACCCGGCGATCATGTTGAGCATCGTCGACTTGCCGTGCCCCGACGGGCCCAGCACGCAGACGAACTCGCCCTGGGGCACGGTGAGGGTGACGTCGTTGACGGCGACGACCTCCTCCCCGGACTCCAGCTGGAAGGTTTTGGTGACGCCCCGCAGCTCAATCGCCGGGGCCGTCTCCACCGCTACTCCTGCCATCGCACCACCCACGTTCCGACGAGACGGATGACGGCGTCGACGAGCACGGCGACGATGCCGAGCGCGATGACGGCCGCCATGATGTCGGCGGTCGCCGACAGGCCCTGCATGGTCTGGATGAGCTTGCCGACGCCCTGGTTGCCGCCGAGCAGCTCCGAGACGGTGGCAAAGCTCCAACCGGCCGCCGCGGCGACGCGGATCCCGCCGATCGCCGCGGGGACGATCGCCGGCAGGATCACCGCCCGCAGCAGCAGCGAGCGGCGCGCGCCGAGCGACGCCGCGTAGTTCGTGTAGCGCTCGCCCACGTCGAGCGTCGCCTGCTGCGTGACCGCCGCGACGGTCACCAGCGCGAAGACGATCACCAGGCCGGCCTGCACGATGCGCGCGGTGCCGAACCAGATGGTCAGGAACGGCGCGAGGATGAGCACCGGCACGGTGCTCATGACGAACAGCGCCGGGGACAAGGTCTCGCGCGCCAGTCGCGAGCGGCCGAGCAGCGCCCCGACCACGAAGCCGATCGAGGCGCCGATGCCGACGCCCACGACGACGTTCATCGCGGTGTAGCCGACGGCCTGCTTGATGCCGCCGCTCTGGAACGCGATGAAGCTCAGCGCCGGGATCTCGTTCCAGTCGTCGATGAGCGCCTGCAGCACGATCTGCGGCGACGGGATGCGCACCGGGTCGGAGCCCAGCGCGATGAGCCACCAGATCCCGACGACGACCCCGACTCCCACAAGCGCGAGCAGCGTCGTGACCGCCCACGAGCGCAGGCGGTACGAGGCGCCCGTCGCCGGCCGGCGGGTCGCCGGCCGGCGCGCGGGACGCGCCAGCGTGGTCGCTGAGGAGGAGACGGGGTCAGCCACGAGAGACTCAGGAAGCGCTCGTGGCGGCCTTCAGCTGGCGGTACGCGTCGAGGTAGTTGCGGGCCTTGTACTGCGCGGCGGCCTCCTTGGCCAGCGCGGCCTGCGAGCCCGACAGGTCCTTCGCGTCGGGGAGCATCTCGTCGTAGCCCTTGCGCAGCGCGACGAGCTGGTCGTAGAAGTCCTTCCCGACGATCGCGTCGTCCGCCGTGTACTTCTTGCCCTTCGGCAGGACGCCGCCCTTCTGGGCGCTGGCGATCTGCGCGTTGTAGATCGTCTGGTACGAGGTCGGCGCCTTGACGTCAGACCAGTACTGCGTCTGCTCGTCGAAGCCGATGAGCGGGTCGTTGACCTTGTAGATCGTCTCGAGGTCCTGGACCGACGTCTTCGTGCCGGACACGCTCTCGAGGTAGGGCACCTGATCCGGGAGGTACTTCTTGGGGTCCTCGTGGATCGCGTCGATCGTCCGGAACATCACGCTGAGGAAGCGCAGCGCGGTCTCACGCTCCTTCTCCAGGAACTCCTCGGACGCCGCCGGGCCCTCGTGGCCGACGGCCGCGACGCTGCGCGCGTCGCCCGCGGGCAGACCCTTGAGGAGGTCGTCGACGGAGACGAGCGGCTTCCACCCGTCGTTGACGAGCTCGATGTTCTGCGCGGCGCCCTCCGGGCTCGTGAAGTCCGTCTTGCCGCCCTTGGCGAGCTGGAGGATCTTCGAGTCCGTCGTGGCGACGACGTCGACGTCCTTGTACGTCAGGCCGCCGAGCTGGAAGGCCTGGTCGAGGAAGTCGCGGTGCTGGCCGGTGTTGCTGAAGGCGACCGGCTGGCCCTTCAGCGCGGCCATCGAGGTCTTGATCGCCTGGTCGAACGGCACGCCCTCCGCGACCTGCTCGGAGACGGTCTTCACGTTGACGTCGGGCGAGACGAGGATGTACGTGCCCACGTACGTGTCGCTGAAGCCGAACATCTTCAGCTGCGGCGCCTTGGCCATCGTGGCGATCTTGCCTGGGCCGTAGAACGTCGCGATGTCGGCCTCGCCGGTGACCATCTTCGTCACGACGTTGTCCGGGGTGACCTGCACCCCGGTCGGGGCCGGGGCGATCGTGATGCCGACGTCGTCGAACCAGCCCTGCTTCATCGCGATGACGTAGAACGTCGCGTCGGCGAACGGCGCCATGCCGAACTTCACGGTCTTCTTCGGGATGTCGCTGCCCGCAGACACCTTGAGCGCGTCACCGCTGCCGGCGGTCGTGGAGGCGGCGGTGCTGGCCGACTCGTCGTCATCGCCGCACGCGATCAGGAACGTCGGCAGGGTCAGTGCGGCGGCGCCGCCGCCCGCGACCTTGAGCAAGGTCCGCCGGGAGTGCGGTCGACCGAGATTGGTGGTGTCCACGGCCAGGAGGTCCTTCCGTTTGCGCTGCGTTGCTTGGCTCCGGGGCCCCGAACGCGTCACGCGACGGGGTGCAGTCCATGATCCGGTGGACCGGGTGGCGGACATAGCGCCCGCCGGGCCAAGGCGGTCCGGGGGGCGCTTCGCCACGTTGTCCAGTTCGGCGGTGCCTTTTCCGTCAGAAGGAAGACCGGCGCCCAAACCCGCACGATCGTTCCACTGAGCGAAAGCGCGTTCCCGGAGTTGGACGAACCGGCGAGATCACCCGGCGGCGTCCCCGACGCCGCGTCGATAGCTGCCGGGGCGCCGCGCGCGCACCATGACGGCATGCCCGTCGACCTCCTCCTGCGCGACGTTCGCCGCCGCGGCGACCGCGACCCGGTGGACATCGCGATCGACGGCGGCCGCGTCGCGCGGGTCGGCCCGGCGCTCGACATCGAGGCGGCCACGGTCCTCGCGGGCGAGGGCGGCCTCGCGCTGCCCGGCCTCGTCAACGCGCACCAGCATCTCGACAAGACGTGCATCGGCGACGCGGTGCGCCCGGCGCGCTGGCCGGGCTGGGACGGCATGTGGGAGGTCAACCGCGCGCACCGCGCCACGTACACGGTCGACGAGGTGACCGAGCGGGCGTCCGCGGTCGTCGAGCGGGCGCTGCTGCACGGCACGACGCGCATGCGCGCCTTCGCCGACGTCGAAGCGGTCGCCGGGACGACCGGCACCCGCGCGCTCGTCGCGCTGCGCGAGCGCTGGGCGGGCGAGGTGGAGCTGCAGGTGTGCGTCTTCCCGCAGGACCTCCTGTACGCCGACGCCGGGGGCGAGCGGCGCTTCGAGGAGGCGATGGAAGCGGGCGCCGACGTCGTCGGCGGGCTGCCCGCGGGCGAAGCCACGCAGGAGCGCATGCGCCGCCACGTCGACTTCGTCCTCGATCTGGCCCGCCGCCGCGACGCCGACGCGCATCTGCTCGTCGACGACAGCGACGACCCCGCCCAGCGCAGTCTCGAATACCTCGCGCACCGGACGATCGAGACCGGCTGGGAGGGTCGCGTCACCGTGTCGCACGCGGGCGCGCTGGCCGCCTACGACGAGCCGTACGCCGCGCACGTGGTCGCCCTCGTCGCGGCCGCCGGCATCTCGGTGTGCACGAACCCGCAGATCTCGATGCTGCTGCACGGCCGCCACGACCGCGGCCTCGTCCGCCGTGGCACCACGCGCGTGCGCGAGCTGCTCGACGCGGGCGTCAACGTCCTCGCCGCGCAGGACGACGTCGACGACCCCTACTACCCCCTCGGCCGCCCCGACCAGCTGGAGGTCGCGTCCTTCGTCGCGCACGCCTGCCAGCTGGCCTGGCCCGACGAGCTGGAGACCGTCATGGACATGATCACCGTCAACGCCGCCCGCGCGATGCGTGTCGGAGACGGCTACGGCCTGGAACCCGGAGCCCGCGCCGACGTCGTCGTCGTGCCCGTCCCCGACGTCCGCGCGGCCGTCGCCGAGCAGCCGCCGAGGCGGTTCGTCATCAGCCACGGACGGCTCGCCGCCGAGGCCCGGGTGCAGCGCACGAGGCACACGCGATGACGGCGGCACTGGAGATCACCGACGCGCTGCTCGTCACCCCGCAGGGCACGCGCCCCGGGACGATCGTCGTCGATGCCGACGGACGCATCGACGCGCTGCGCGACGCGCCCTCGGGCCGCGCTGCGCGAACCATCGACGCGGACGGCCTCGTCGCGCTGCCCGGCATGGTCGACCAGCACGTCCACTTCATGGAACCCGGCCCGACCGCCCGCGAGGACTTCGCGCACGGCTCGTCGGCCGCAGTGGCGGCGGGCGTGACGTGCGTGGCCGAGCACACGCACGGCTGGCCGGTGACGACGCCCGCGCAGTTGCGCGAGAAGGTCGGCCATCTCGAGGCGCGTTCCGTCGTGGACTACGCGCTCGGCGCCCACGCGACGCCGGACACGCTGGAAGACGCAGGAGCGCTGCGCGAAGCCGGCGTCGCGTTCGTCAAGGCGTTCACCTGCACGACCCACGGCATCGACGGCCTGGACCCGGACATGCAGCTGCGGCTCCTGCGCGCGTGCGCGGGCGCGGACATGCGGGTGCTGGCCCACTGCGAGGACGAGTCGATCACCGCAGGCGCGGAGCGCCGGCTGCGCGCCGCGATGCGCGAGGATTTCGGCGTGCTCCCGGCGTGGCGGTCGAGCGAGGCGGAGCTCACGGCCGTCGTCGTGACCGCCCTGCTGACGCGGCTGACCGGCGCACGCGTCACCCTCGCGCACGCCAGTCAGCCGGAGGTCGTCGAGCTCGCACTGCGCGAGCGTGCGCGCGGGGCGCGCATCGACGTCGAGACCTGCCCGCAGTACCTCCTGCTCGATGAGGCCGAGGTCGTCGCCCACGGCCCGACCCGCAAGTTCACCCCGCCGGCCCGGCCCGCACCCGCCGGCGCGGAGCTCTGGGAGCACGTGCGCTCCGGCGCGGTCGCGATCCTCTCCAGCGACCACGCGCCGTCGACGCTGGCCCAGAAGGCCGAGGGCGACATCTTCGACTGCCCGTTCGGCCTGCCCGGCATCGACACGACGATGCCGCTGCTCCTCGACGCCGTCGCGGCCGGCGATCTGGACTGGGCGCGCCTCGTCGAGGTGTACAGCGCGGCACCCGCCGCGGCGCTCGGGCTGGCCGATCGCAAGGGCGCCCTGGCGCCCGGGATGGACGCCGACATCGTCCTCGTCGACCCGGCGGCGCGGCGGACGCTGCGCTCCGCTGACGTCCGGTCGAAGGCGGGATGGACGCCCTACGACGGCCGCGAGGTCCGCGGCGTCGTGGCGATGACGTTCGTCCGCGGGACGCTCGCCGCGCAGGACGGCGAGGTCGTCGCCGAGCTCGGGACGGGGCAGTGGCAGCGCCCACGGTTGCGCTGAACGGAAAGGCGCGGCCTCGGCTCGACCGAGTGGCCAACCGCGCCTTGGACGACGTGGCCAGGGCGGCGCTACCGAGAGCAGCCGCCGACGATCAGCCTGTTCTTGCGTGCGGAACTCCCCTCCACCCAGCGGAACCCTCTTCGGCTACGCCGACCGGCTGAGCGCCCGGCCCGGCGAGCGGCTCGACCTCATGGTCAGCGGCGACACCGGCGACGTGGCGATCGACGTCGTGCGGCTGTACTGCGGCGACGAGCACCCGGACGGCCCGGGGGCGCGGAGCGCCGAGGTGGCGATGCCCGGAGCGGGCACGTACCCCATCGCCCTGCAACCGGTCCCGCGCGGCTCGTTCGCCACCGGTGCGCTGCCCGGCCCCGTCGAGCTCGGCGCCTTCGCCTTCGAGATCTGGATCTGGCCGACGACCCCCGCGATCGGTCGCGAGCAGGCGATCGCCGCCTGCCCGCGCTTCACCCTCCTGCTCGACGCCGAGGGCGCCGTCATCCTGCGGGCCGGCGATGACGAGCTGCGCGCCGACGCGCCACCGGCCGGCCGATGGACGCGCGTGGTCGCGGCCGACACCTTCCTCGAGACCGAAACGCGCGGCTGGCCGCCGTACGGCACGCGGGTCGAGGGCGAGCTCGGCGGCGCTGCCTCGGTCAGCGCGCTGACGTTCGCGGCCAGCGGGCCGGGCGAGGACCTGTTCAACGGCAAGCTCGAGGCGCCGCGGCTCTCCGGCGCCGACGGCGAGCTCGCCGTATGGGAACTCGGCGCCGGCCCGGCCGCCGCCCCGGTGACGTTCCATCACCTGCCCAGCCGGCCCGCGACCGGGCACGCGTTCACCGGCGCGGCGAACCACCCCGACCTCGCGCCCGGCCACTACGGCGCGTGCCACTTCCACGAGGACGATCTCGACGACTGCCGGTGGCCGATCACCGCCACGCTCGAGCTCCCGCTTGATGTGCCCAGCGGGGTCTACGGCGCCCGTTTGCGCGCCGGCGGGCTCGAGGACGTCGTCCCGTTCTTCGTCCTGCCGCCGGCCGGCACGGCGACCGCGGACGTCGCGATGCTCTTCCCCACCGTCTCGTACGGCGCGTACGCCAACGAGCGGATGCAGGAGCGGGAGTTCGTCCACGAGCCCGGCGTCATGGGCATGGAGATCCTCCCCGACCGCGGCGACCTGCTCCTGCGGAAGCACCCGGAGCTCGGCTCGTCGCTGTACGACACGCACACCGACGGCAGCGGCATCGCGTTCTCGAGCTTCCGCCGGCCGGTGCTGAACATGCGGCCCTGGCACCGCAACTGGCAGACGCACGCGCCGCGGGCGTTCAGCGCCGACCTCTACGTCGTCGACTGGCTCGACCGCGAGGGCATCACCGCAGACACGCTCACCGACCACGACCTGCACGCCGAAGGCGCCGACCTGCTCTCCCCCTACAGCGTCCTCATCACCGGGTGCCACCCGGAGTACTGGACCGCGGCGATGATGGACGCGCTCGAAGCGTGGCTGGACGCCGGCGGCCGGCTGATGTACCTCGGCGGCAACGGCTTCTACTGGGTCACGAGCATCGACCCGGAGCGCCCGCACGTCGTCGAGATCCGGCGCGGCGTCTGCGGCATCCGCTGCTGGGAGTCGGCCGCGGGCGAGATGCACCACACGTCGACGGGCGAGTTGGGCGGGCTGTGGCGAAACCGTGGGCGGTCTCCCAACGCGCTCGTCGGCGTGGGATTCGCCGCGCAGGGCTTCGACCCCGACGCGCCGGGCTACCACCAGCTCCCGGACGCCCGCGACCCCCGCGCCGCGTTCGTCTTCGACGGCATCGGCGAGGACGAGATCATCGGGGCGTTCGGTTTCTCGATGGGCGGCGCGGCGTCGGACGAGATCGACCGCCACGACGTCCGCTACGGCAGCCCGCCCGAGGCGCTCGTGCTCGCGACATCGCAAGGCGGGCACAGCGACTTCGTGCTGCTGGTGTGCGAGGACGTGCCCGTCACGCACCTGCGCCTCGGCGGCACGACGTGCGACGACGTGCGCGCCGACATCACCCTGATGCCGACGGCGAATGGTGGCGGCGTGTTCAGCGTCGGCTCGATCGGCTGGACGGCCGCGATGGCGTTCGAGCGCTACGACAACAACGTCGCTCGCATGTCCCTGAACGTGCTGCGCCGGTTCCTCGACCCGGCGCCCCTTGAGTTGACACCCGCCCACCAGGAGATGGCATGACGCTCGTGGACACCAGTCGATCCGAGGAGATGCTCGCGCACCGCCAGGCGCTGCTGCCGCGCGGCGTGACCGGCGCGGGCCGGTGGGAGGACCCGTACCCGATCGTCTTCACGCGCGCGCGGGGGCAGTTCATCGAGGACGTCGACGGGACGGAGTACCTCGACTACCACGGCGGCTACGGCACGGCACTCCTGGGCTACTCCCATCCCGGTGTCGACGGCGCGGTGGCGCGCGCCATGGCCGACGGGCAGACGTTCGTCGGCTGCGCCCAGGTCCATGAGGCCATCCTCGCCGAGCGGCTGGTGGACCTGCTGCCCGAGGCCGACCGCATCGCGTTCTGCGGCGGTGGCGGCAGCGACCCGCTCTACCACGCCGTCCGTGTCGCCCGGGCGGCGACGGGCCGGCGCAAGATCGTCAAGGTCGAAGGCGGCTACCAGGGCTGGCATTCGGACTTCGGGGCGAGCACCGTGCCGCCCGCGGCGGACATCTCCCCCACGCACACGCCGCCCACGGTGCCGAACTCCACGGGGGTCCTGCCCGAGGTCACGGAGGCGATCCTCGCGGTCACCGCCAACGACATCGCGTCGCTGGAGGAGCGGTTCGCGGCCGAGGGCGACGAGATCGCCGCGGTGTTCGTCGAGCCGGCGCTCTACTCCAGCGGCGTCATCCCGGTCGACCACGACTACCTGCGGGCCGCGCGGGACCTCTGCGACCGCCACGGCGCCGTCCTGGTCTTCGACGAGATCATCTGCGGCTTTCGCTCGCGCATCGGCGGCGCGGCGGTCCCGAGCGGCGTCGTCCCGGACCTCGCCGCGTACGGCAAGGCGATCGCCAACGGCCACGTCTTCGCCCTGCTCGCGGGCAAGGCCGAGCTCATGGACCTGCTCGCCCCCAACGGCGGCGTCTTCTTCAGCGGCACGTTCAACGGCGGGCCGATCGGGGTCGCGGCCGCGACGGCCGTGCTCGACGAGCTCGAGTCGACCGACGCGATGGCCCGGGCGGTGCGCGCGTGCGAGCGCCTGGCCGTCGGCATCAACGCGGCGATCTGCGCGCGCGGCCTCAACGCGGTGGTCCAGCACCACGGCTCGGCGTGGAACCTCTACTTCCACACCCGCAAGGTGCGCGACGTCCGTGACCTCGCCGCGTCGCTGGCCCACGACACCGAGGCGCTGAACCTCGCGTTCCGCCATCACCTGCGCGACCAGGCGATCTTCATGCAGCGCCGTGTCGGGACGCTGCGCGGGTTCGTCTCGGCGGCGCATACCGACGCGGACATCGATCGCACCATCGACGTGGTCGAGGCGTTCCTCGACCAGCACGAGGAGACGCTGAAGGCATGAAGGTGGGATGCGACGTCGGCGGGACCTTCACGGATCTGGTCGCGCTCGGCGAGGACGGCGTCATGCGCCTGGGCAAGGCGCTGAACAGCGGCACCGGCCCCGCCGAGGGCACGCTCACCGCGCTGCGGGCGGCCGGGGCCCAGCCCGAGGAGGTCACCGAGTTCAGCCACGGCACGACCACGGTGACCAACCTGCTCATCGAACGGACCGGCGCGACGGTCGGTCTCATCACCACCCGGGGGTTCCGCGACATCCTCGAGATCCAGTACTCGTTCCGCGAGCGGACGTTCGCCGCGCACTACCGCAAGGAGCCGGCGCTCGTGCCGCGCCACCTGCGCCTGGAGGTCGGCGGGCGCATCGAGCGGGACGGGACCGAATCGGAGCCGCTGGACCGGGCGGAGGTCGAGGCCGCGTGCCGCGCCCTGCTCGACGCCGGCGTGGAGTGCCTGGCCGTCTCGCTCTACAACGCGTACGCCAACCCGGCCCACGAGCGGGCGGTCGCCGACGTGTGGCGCGAGGTCGCGCCCGGCCGCCCGGTGACGGTCGCCACGGAGGTCGACGCGCGGATGGGCGAGTACGAGCGCGTGTCGACGGCGACCCTGAACGCCAGCGCCGTCCCCGCGATGCGCGCCTACGCAGAGGAGCTGTGCGGCGCGATCTCGGCGCCCACGCTGTACATGCACTCCGCCGGCGGAGTGGTCACCCCGCCCGACGCGGCGGAGCGGCCGATCCAGCTCGCGCTCAGCGGCCCGGCCGCCGGCGTGCTCGCCGCCCGGCAGGTCGCCCGTGAGCTCGGGATCGGCGACGTCATCACGCTCGACATGGGCGGCACGAGCTGCGACGTCTGCCTCATCCGCGACGGCGAGCTGCGCGAGCGCGACACGTTCGACGTGGCGTTCGGCGTGCCCGCCCGCGTGCGGTCGATCGACATCTCGACGGTCGGTGCGGGCGGCGGCTCGATCGGCTGGGTCGACAGCGGCGGCGCGCTGCAGGTCGGCCCGCGCTCGGCGGGGGCGCTTCCGGGGCCGGCCTGTTACGGGCGCGGAGGCATCGAGCCGACGGTGACCGACGCGAACCTCGTCCTCGGGATCCTCGGCGGCGAAGGCCTCCTCGGCGGCCGGCTGGCCCTCGACCGCGACGCAGCTGAGACGGCGCTTCAGGGCCTCGGCGCGCACTTCGGCGTCGACGCGGTCGGCGCCGCCAAGGCCATCCACCAGATCGTCAACGCGAACATGGCCCAGGCCGTCCGGCAGGTGACCGTCAGGCACGGCATCGACCCGCGCAGCTGCGCGCTCGTCGCCTTCGGGGGCGCGGGCGGTCAGCACGCCACCGGCGTCGCCGACGAGCTCGGGATCGCCACGGTCGTCATCCCCGCCCACTCCAGCGTCCTGTCGGCCGTCGGCCTCTTGACCGCCGACGTCCGCGTCTCGGAGACCCGCACGCTGCTCGAGCCCGTCGCGTTCGTCGCGACCGCCGAGGCCGACGCGGTGTTCGAGGAGCTCCGCAGCGAGGCCGCCGCGCGGCTCGCCGACACCGACGTCCCCGACCTCCTCACCGAGCGCTGGGTCGGTGTGCGCTACGCCGATCAGTGGCACGAGCTGCCGCTGCCCGTCGCCGGCGATCCCGGCTCGCTGGCCGAGCGCTTCGAGGCCGAGCACGAGCGCCGGTTCGGCACCCGCCTGGCCGACCCCGTCGAGGTCGTCGACTGCTGGGTGACGCTCGTGGGCCTGCGCCCCGACGTCGCGATCGGCACCGCCGCGTCGGCGGAGGCCCCACCGCCCAGCGCCGCCTCCACCCGCGAGCTGCAGCTCGTCGGCGCGGAGGTCCCTGTCGTGACACGCGACGACCTCGCCGCCGCCGACGCGACGGGGATCGCCGGACCGCTGCTCGTCGAGGAGGGATCGACGGTCACCGTCGTCCCCTCCGCCCGCCGCGCGTTCCTCCGCGCTGGCCACGTCCTCATCACGACCGGACCGACACCATGAGCACGATCGAGACCGACGCCTTCACCGCGGAGATCCTGCGGTCCTACCTCGTGAACACCGTCAAGGAAATGGTGATCACGACGACCCGCACCGCGTACTCGACGTGCTTCTGCCACGGCGAGGACTTCACGTGCGGCATCTTCGACGCCGACGGGCGCATGATCGCCCAGGACCAGGGTGTCGGCGTCCACGCCGGCGGGCTCGAGCTCGCGATCGCCGCGGTGATGCGCGAGGCGGCCGGCCCGTCGAAGCCCGGCGACGTCTACCTGCACAACGACCCCTACGACGGCGGCACCCACCAGGCCGACGTCTGCGTCGTCCGGCCGATCTTCGCCGAGGGCGTGCACGTGGGTTTCGCGACGAACCGCGGACACTGGAGCGACGTCGGCGGGATGGCGCCGGGCGGCTGGTCCGGCGTCGCCCAGGACATCGTCCAGGAGGGGCTGCTGCTGCCCGCCGTCCAGCTCTACGACGGCGGCGAGCTCCGTGAGGACGTGCGCCGGATGGTGCTGCGCAACGTCCGGATGAAGCATCAGTGCTGGGGCGACATGCAGGCGCAGATCGCCTCCGCGATCGCCGCCGAGCGTCGGATCCAGGCGCTTGTCGAGCGCAACGGCATGGCGGGCTACGAGGCGGCGATCGAGGCCGCGCTGTCCTACAGCCGCCGCCGGTTCCTCGCGGCGGCCGAGCAGCTCCCCGCCCGGGCGGCGACCGGCGAGGACGTCATGGAGGACACGGCGACCGGCGAGGGCCCGTTCCCCATCCGCGTGCGGATCGAGCAGCTGCCCGACGGCACGGTCGTCGCCGACTTCGCGGGGACGTCGCCGCAGGCGCTCGCGCCGATCAACTGCACGTACGCCAGCACGCGGGCGGCGGTCATCGGCTCGCTCATCACGATGCTCGACCCCGACCTGCCGCTCAACGCCGGGGTCACCCAGCTCATCGACGTGCGCGCGCCGCTGGGCTGCATGGTCAACCCCGTCTACCCCGCCCCGTGCTTCGGCACGACGGCCGACCCGGCCGCGCGTGCCGCCGAGGTCGTCCTGCGCGCCCTCTCCGACCTCCTGCCCGACCGCGCCGTCGCCGGCTCGTACTCGACCGGGCAGAACGTCACGGGCGGCGGCCAGCGCCCCGGCGGAGAGGGCGAGTTCCTCTGGTACAGCTACCAGGCGGGCGGGTGCGGGGCCTTCGCCGGCGGCGACGGCAACAGCGCCATGTGGCACATCATGGCCAACTCGAAGAACGAGTCCTGCGAAGCGTGGGAGGCGCGGTATCCCATCCGCTACCGCGCGTTCGCCCTGCGCGAGGGCTCGGCTGGCGCCGGGCGCTGGCGCGGCGGGCTGGGCACCGAGCGGCGCTGGGAGGTCGAGGTTCCGACCCGCCTGAGCGCCACCAGCGGCCACCACCGCCTCGAGGCCCACGGGCTCGACGGCGGGCGCGGCGGCGCGCCCAACGGCTTCGCGATCGAGCGCGGCGGCGAGCAACTCGCCGTCCAGGAGCGCTACGGCCTGGCGTCGCCGTCGAAGTTCGCCAACCTCCCGCTGCAGGCCGGCGACGTCTTCGTCTCCCTGCAGGGCGGCGGCGGCGGGTTCGGCGACCCGCGCGAGCGCGACCGCGACGCCATCGCGGCAGATCTTCTGGCGGGCTACATCACGCCCGAGGAGGCACGTGACGTGTACGGCTACGAGGAGGAACCCCGCGCATGACCATGGTCATCATCACCTACGACCTCGCCGAGGGCGTGACCCGCGAGCAGTACCGCGAGTGGTCGGCCACGGTCGACCAGGTCGTGGGCGGCAGCCAGCCCGGCATCACGCGCTACGAGGTCTTCGAGATGGACCGCTCGACGAGCGGCGACATCGCCTACGACATCCTCGAGGTCATTGAGGCCGACAGCGTCGAGGCGTGGGAGAAGGTCAACGACTATCCCGAGATGAAGCCGGTCTACGAGCAGTGGCTGAAGATCGCCAACCCGGACTCGGTCAAGCTGCACTACGGCAGCGTCATCCCGATCGCCTCGTGATCGAACGCCTGACGATCGAGGCGGGCGCCTGGACGTTCGGCGCCCGGCTCGAGCTTGACGCCGCACCGAAGACGTGTGCGGCGTTCGTCTCGCGGCTGCCGTTCGAGGGCCGGCTCGTCCACGTGCGCTGGAGCGGCGAGGCGTCGTGGATCCCGCTCGGCGACTTCGACTTCGAGGTCGGCGCCGAGCACGCCACGAGCCACCCCGCGAAGGGCGAGGTCCTGCTCTACCCGGGCGGGCTGAGCGAGACGGAGGTGCTCGTCCCGTACGGGCCGACGCTCTTCTCCAGCGTCGTCGGCCAACTCGCAGGCAACCACTTCCTCACGATCGACGAGGGCCTCGAGCACCTGCGCGCGCTCGGCGAGGCGACCCTGTGGCAGGGCGCCCAGCCGATCCGCTTCACAGCGTCGTGACGGCATCCGGCGCCGGCGCGTAGAGCGCGTCGGCGAACGGGCCGGTCGCCAGGAACGTCCCGGCGGGCCGGTCGTCGACGAGCTCGCCGTCGCGCACGATCGTCCGCCCGCCGGCCATCGTCAGCCGCAGGGCGCCGCGGACCTCCTTGCCCTCGTAGAGCGAGTACCCCGAGTTCGTGTGCTCGCTGGCCGCCCCGAGCGTCCGGGTGGCCGCGGGGTCGACGAGCACGAGGTCGGCGTCCGCCCCCGGAGCGACGACGCCCTTGCGCGGGAAGAGGCCGAACGCGCGCGCCGGGTGCTCGCAGAGCACCTGCACGAGCCGCGGAAGCGTGATGCGCCCCCGCAGCGCGCCGTCGAGCACGATCGGCAGCATCGTCTCGATCGACGGCGCGCCGAAGCCGGCTTCGAGCAGGGGCAGATCGCGCTCGGCCACGAGCTTCTTGGGAACGTGGTCCGAGCCGACGGTCTGCAGCGCGCCGTCCGCCAGGCCGGCCCAGAGCGCCTCGTTGTCGTCGGCGGTGCGCAGCGGCGGTCCGATCTTCGCCAGCGCGCCCCACTCGCGGACGGCCTCGCCGGTGAGCGCGAGGTACTGCGGGCACGTCTCGGCGATGAGGAACTGGCCCCGACCGCGCGCGGCGCGCACCACGTCGAGCGCCCGGCGGGAGGTCACGTGGACGATGAAGACGGGCACCTCGAGGGCCTCCGCGACCGCAGCGACCCGGTAGACCGCTTCGGCCTCCAACACATCGGGGCGGCTGCGAAGCAGCGCATCGACCGGATCCTCGGCCAGGCGGCCGGCGGCGGCTTCGGCCTCCAGCACGTCGATGACCGGCCCGTTCTCGCAGTGCACGAGCACGAGGCCGCCCACGTCACGCGACGTCCGCAGCACATCGACGAGTGCGGCGTCATCGGTCATCCATCCCTGCGCGGCGTACGCGAGGAAGATCTTGAACGTCCGCACGCCCGTCGCCGCGACGGCCGCCATCTCGTCGACCTGGCGCGGCGCGTCGAACATCCCCGCGTGGATCGTGTAGTCGAGCACCGATCCCTGCTCGCACCGGGCGCGCAGCGCCTCGACCTCCTCGAGCAGCGACTGGCCAGGATGGGCGTAGGCGAAGCCCATCATCGTCGTGACGCCGCCGTACGCGCCGACGATCGACGTCTCGCGCGGGTCGTCGTGGTAGATCGGGTGGACGTGCTCGTCGATGATGCCCGGCAGCACGAGCAGCCCATCCGCGTCGATCGTCTCGCGCGCCGGTCCGAGATCGTCGCCGACGGCGACGATCCTGCCCCCGTCGACCGCGACGTCCGCGCGGGTCTCCCCCGCGCCCGACACCACGACACCGCCGCGCACAAGGACGTCGAACTTCACGGGAGCGGGGCGATCGGGGCAAGCATGACGGGTCCTTCGGTGGTGTCCGTACCGCGCGGGGCGCGCTGACCGAACCCTTCCATCCGGTGCGCGGCGCGCCCATCGCCACCCCGGCCAATCCGCCGCCGTGGACCCGCGCCACGCGGTCGGCAGCACGCCGATTCGTTCCGTGCAGCGGAAGCGACGGCCCTGTCCCTTCCGCTCAGCGAACCGCGCCGGACGCGGCCACGCGAGCTGCGGGAACCGCCAGCGCGGTGACGGCCGCGCAGCCGACGACCGCCGTGCCGAGCGAGGTCGCGTCGACCAGCGCGCCCGCGAACGCGGCGCCGATCGCGCCACCCGTGACGAAGATGAGGTTGAACACGCCGATGGCGATCCCCCGGTCGCCCGCGGGCACCAGATCGGCCAGCCGGTCGAGCAGCGCCACCTGCGCGCCGGCGAAGCCCGCCGTCGCGGCGGCGGAGCCCACCACGACGCACGGCGCCAGCCCGTGCCCGACCCCGGCGACGAGCATCCCGCCGCACGCCGCGACACCGAGGGCCGCGAGGATGCGCTCGGCCGAGATCCTTGCGCGCAGGCGGCCCACCGCCGTGGCCGTCGCGGCGGCCGCGAACGCCGCGGGCAGGAGGATGACCCCGACCTCCAGCGCCGGACGATCGACGCCGTCGGTCAAGAGCAGCGGCGCGAGGAATCCCATGGCGAGGAACCCGGCCATGAGCGCGGCCGCGCCGAGCGACAGCGCGACGAAGACCGGGTTGCGCACGACCGTCAGCGGCAGGAACCCGTTCGGTGCGCGGCGCACGTGGCGCGTGAGCGTCGCCGCCGCGCCCATCGTGATCGCGGCGACCGCGGCGATGAGCGGCGCGCTCAGATGTGTCGTGCGCGCCTGCAGCAGCACGGAGCAGCCGGCGCCGACCGCGAGCACCAGTCCGGCGCCCGGCAGGTCCAGCCGCGCCTCGGCGCCGGCCAGCGGCGGTGCCGCCAGCCGTGCCAGGGCGGGAGCGGCCAGGAGCATGATCACGCTGAGCGCGAGCGCCGCCCTCCAGCCCGCGAGCGCCTCCGCGGCGGCGCCGAACAGCGGCCCGGAGCCGAGGGTCAGCGCCGCCAGCGCGGTCATGATCCCCAGCGCATGGGCCCGCGCCGCGCCGTCGAGACGGTGGGCGGGCAGCGCGAACGCGACGATCGACAGCCCACTGGACGCGCCGCCCTGCAGGAAGCGGCCGACGAGCAGCACCGGAAGCGACGGCGCGAGCAGGACGATCGACGTGCCGAGCAGCGCGCACGCGGACGCGATCCCGACAACGCGCCGCCCGCCGTGCAGGTCGGCCAGGCGCCCGAACACCGGCGTCATGACCGCGATGCCGAGCGAGAACAGCGCGAGCACCCAGGCGGTCTGCGCGGTCGAGATGGCGAGGTCGTCGGCGACCTGGCGGCTCACGATCGGGGCGCCCGCGAGCCCGAGCCCGCTCGTGCCGGCCACGTACCCGAGCAGCAGCCCGAGGCGCACCGGCCCGATCGCGCGTCTGGGCGGGGCCGCACCGGTGCCGGCGCGGGCCGCGGTCACCACGTCATCGCACGGGCGGGCGTGGTCCCCATCGCCGCCGACAGATCCTCCGCGGCGCTCAGCAGCGCGTCGAGCAGGCCTGTGCCGATGCGTGATCCCAGCCGCTCGCGATGTCCGATGACCCCGAGGCTGCGCGGGGCCTCACCAGGCGGGCCGGGGATCGCGGCCGCGTACGCCGCGACCCCGAGCTCGATCTCCTGGTCGCACACCGCAAAGCCACGGTCCCGGGTCGCGGCGAGGTCCCCGAGGATCTCGTCGATCGTCGTCATCGTGTACTGCGTGAACTGCTCGAGCTGGACGCTGGCGAGCAGCTGCCGCGCCTCGTCCTCGGTCAGGTGCGCGAGGATCGCCTTCGCCGCCGCGGACGCGTGGAGCGTCATGCGCCGTCCGAGCGGGACCCGGACGCTCATGCGGTGCGGCTCCGTCGTCTCCACCGACCGCACGCACACGACCTCGCCGTCGGTGAGGTTGCTGAAGTAGAAGCACTCCTGCCAGCGGTCGCGCAGCGACGCCAGCACCGGGTCGACCAGCGCGCCGTAGCCGGCCGCGGGACTCACCGAGCTTGCGATCCGCACGAGTCCGATGCCCGGGCGCCACCGCTTGGTCGTGTCGTCGCGCTCGACCATCCCCGACGCCGACAGGGAACGCAGCAGCCGGTGGCAGGTCGCCGGCGCGAGCCCGGTCTGGCGCGACAGCTCGGACAGCGTCACGCCGCCGGGCGCCTCGGCGACCCGCTGCATGATGCTGACGACACGATCGATGGTCTGCATGGCTCAGCCCTCGGGGGTGGTCGTGGTGAGATCGGGGTCGGCGACGCCGCGCGCGTCCCGGTCCAGGCGACGCAGCGCGCGCGCCACGACGGCGCAGGCGACGGCGACGTCCTCGGTGCGACACGCCTCGTCAGGCGTGTGGCTGCGGCCGTTCGGCGTCGGCACGAAGAGCAGCGCTGACGGCGCGGTGTGGGCGACGACCGCCGCGTCGTGGCCGGCCCCGGACGGCAGGACGCGGAAGGGCAGACGCTCCTCCCCGCAGGCCTGCGCCAGCGCGAGGCGCGGCCACGCGCTGAGCATCACCGGCGCGCGCGACGCCAGCTCGCGGATCTCGACCGGCGTGCCGCGGGCCCCGGCGATGCGCGTGATCGCGGCGCGGACGGCGGCGGCCGCCTCGTCCTGGCGACCGGCGTCGACGTCGCGCACGTCGACGACGAGCCGGACCCCGCCGGGGACCGTCGTCACGCTGTTGGGGTGCACGTCGAGGCGGCCGACGGTTGCGACGCCGTGGCGCGCCTCGCGCCCGATCCGCTCGACTTCGAGGACGACCTCCGCCGCCGCGGTGAGGGCGTCGAGTCGGTCGTCCATGGGCGTCGTGCCGCTGTGCTCGGGCCGGCCCCCCAGCTCGACCTCGAGCCGCGCTGCGCCGGCGATCACGTCGACCACGCCCAGCCGCACACGCTCGCGCTCGAGCACACGGCCCTGCTCGATGTGCACCTCCAGGTACGCGGCGACCTCCGGAGCCCGCAGCCACGGCGGGCACGCCTCGGGCCGCAGTCCGCTCTCATGCGCCACGTCCGCGGCGCTGCGCCCTTCGCCGTCGCGCAGGCCGTCGAGCAGCCCGTCGGGCGCCGCGCCCGTCGCCAGCTCGCTGCCGAGGCACGGCCGGCCGAACCGCGCGCCCTCCTCGGCGCTGAAGATCACGACGCGCATCCCGAGCTCCAGCTCGGACGCCACGCTCGCGGCCGCCTCCATCCCGGCGAGCACACCGACGGTGCCGTCGTAGCGGCCGCCCTCCGGGACGCTGTCGAGATGCGAGCCGACGAGCAGGTACGGCTCACCCTCGCCGTAGATCAACACGGTGTTGCCGGCCGGGTCGGTCTCCGCGCGCGCGCCGTCCTGCGCCGCCCACGCCGCGACCTGGGCGTGCGCATCGCGTTCCAGCGCGCCGAACGACGGTCGGGTGACGCCCGGGCCGCCGGCGGAGATCTCCGCGAGCGCGGCGAGGCGCGTGTCGAGCCGCTCGGCCACCGTCACGGCAGCAGCTCCCGCTCGCGGTACAGCACGGTCACCGGGACCCCGGCCTCCTCGACGGCGTACGCGCCGCCGGCCTCGCGGTCGACGACGGCGAGGACCCGCCGCACGTCGAGGTGCGCATCGCGCAGCCGCGCGACGGACTCCAGCGCGTGCGCGCCGGTCATCACGACGTCCTCGACGAGCACGACGCGCGCACCCGGGAAGGCGTCCCCGGCGAAGCCGCCCTCGTCGCGTTCGAGCATGAGCGTGAGGTCGGTGCGCAGGGCGAGCGCCGTGGCGAGCGCGACGGCGACCGGTCCTCGAGCGGCCAGCCGGTCGGCGTCGGCGTCGACCGCGCCGGCGAGCAGGTCCGCGCACCGCGCCAGGACGCCGGGACGCGCGAGCACCATCTCGGTCTGAAACCAGTGGCTCGCGCCGTGCGCGAAGGTCCCGCGCAGGTAGCCGCCGCGACCCAGGTCGCCGGCGAGCGCGTCCCGATCGACCGTCGCCGCGCTCATGCGTAGTTGCGCACCTCCACGCAGGTGTAGCCCTCGGAGGTCAGGAACGGCCCATGGTCGACACCCGGCCCCTTGGCGGTGAACGTCCCCGCGGGGTGGAACTCGTCGCCCATCTTGTAGGACCCCTCGAGGATCATCACTTCCTCGCTGTGGTCGTGGTTGAACACGCCCGTGGCGATGCCCGGCTCGACCCACAGCAGCCGTGTCGCCGAGCCGGACGGCCCGATCGTCAGCAGCTTCTCCCACACGCCCTCAGGGGAGCCCTCGGGCCGCGTCCACGGCATCTGCTCGATGTCGATCGGGTAGAGCCGGACGGCGGGCTTGTCCATGGACGGCCCGTGGTAGTCACGGAACTCCAGGCACGTGTAGCCCTCGACGGTGGAGAACGGCCCGTGCGGCACGCCCGGCCCCTTGCAGGTGAACGTCCCGGCCGGGTGGAACTCCTCGCCCATCTTGTAGGAGCCCTCAAGGATGAGGACCTCCTCCCAGTGGTCGTGCGTGAAGACGCCGGTGCCCACGCCTGGTTCGACGCGCAGCAGCCGCGTCACCGACCCGGTCTCGGGGTCGAGGGCGAGGACCTTCTCCCACACGCCGTCGGGTGCGCCGTCGGGCCGCACCCATTCCATGAGCTCGACGTCGATGGGATACAGGCGGGTCAGGGGCTTGGGCACGGAGGCTCCTACGCGACGGTGGTCTGCGGAACGGTGGAAGACAGGAGCGCCGCGAGCCGGTCGGCCAGCGGCTGCTGCTCGGCGGTCGCGGCAGCAAGGGCGGGCTGCAGCTCGGCGGCGCGGGCGGCGATCGCACCGAGGTCGACGTGCAGCGGCAGGCCGTCGCGCAGCACGGGACGGCCGGCGACCCACGCCTCGCGCAGCCCGTGGCCGAGGCCGCCCATCACGAGCTGCATGGGCAGGTCGACGCCGTCGATGATCCCGGCGGCGAGCGGGTCGACGAGCAGGAGGTCGGCGTGCGCGCCCGGAGCCAGCACGCCGAGCTCGTCGCCGAGCCCGATCGCCGCGGCGCCACCGGCGGCGGCGAGCGCCCACACGTCGCCGGGCGTCAGCCACGCCGCGGCGGGCTCCTCCGGGCGCGTGTTGTGCAGCGCCAGGCGCGCTTGGGCCAGCGGGTCCTGCGGACCGCCGGTGGTCCAGCTGTCGCACCCCAGGCCGACGGTCACCCCGGCCTCCAGGACGGCGCGCAGGTCCAGCCGGCCGCTGCCGAGGCTGAGGTTGCTCAGCGGGTTGTGGACGAGCGCCGCGCCGGCCTCGTGCAGGCGCGCGAGGTCCGCGGCATCGAGGTGCACCCCGTGCGCCACGGATAGCCCGGCGCGCAGCAGGCCGTGGTCGGCGAGGATCCCGAGCGAGTCGCCGCCGGCGCGCTGCTGCGGCGTCTCGAGCAGATGGACGTGCAGGCCGAGCCCGTGCTCCGCGGCGAGCGCGGCGACCGCGTCGAGCAGCGCGCCGCTGCAGCGCTCGGGCGTCGAGGGCCCCAGCAGGACCGTGATCCGATCGTGCCCGGCGGCGGCCTCGATGAGCTCGCGGCAGCGCAGGATCTGGCTCTCGGTCGTCGGCGCGCCGCGCGTGTCGGCCGCCGCCACGTCGGCGCGCACGTCCGGCGCCACCCCGTGGAGGCTGTCGGCGAACGCCACGTCCTGGACCTGCGCGGCGAGGGCGACCCGCGCGCCCACCGCGCTGTAGGCGTCGACGAGCGCCTGCGCGTGTCCCTCGCCGAGCGTGGCGTGATCGAGCGTCGTCGTGGCGCCGTGGCGCAGCGCGTCGACGGCGCTCAGCGTGGCCGCGACCGCGGCGCCCTCGGCGGTGAGCCCCGCGCCGCTGGCCACCGCGCCGGGGAGCCACGGCTCGAGGCGGTCGGTCGCCAGGCCGTGACGGCACAGCTGCGCGTAGGAGTGCGTGTGCGCGTCGACGAGGCCGGGCAGCACGAGCAGGCCGTCGGCGCGGACGGTGTGGGCGGCCGCGGGTCCCTCGCCCGGCTCGGCGAGGTCCGCGATCCGCCCGCCGGCCAGCAGGAGATCGGCGTCGGCAGGCCCGTCCTGCGTCAGGACACGGCCGCCGGCGATGCGGACGTCGGCTTTTCGCTCATCGGGAAGGGTTTTCATCTGCGGGCCATAGCGTCGCCCGCCGCCGCGCCCGGAGGTATCGACACCACGCCCACATCGCAGCGGCTTCGACCCGACAGAAGGGCCGAACTGACCGCTGGGTGGAAATCAGTCCCGCGCCACGATCAACCAGGTGCCCGCGGCGAGCAGCGCGATGCCGAGCAGCGTGGAGAGCGTCACCGGCCGTCTGTCGGCCCCGAGCCAGCCGAACCGGTCCGCGACGACCGACATCGTCAGCTGTCCGGTGATCGTCGCGGCGACGACGCCCGCCGCTCCCAGCGTGCGGACCGTCAGCAGCGCGCACACGATGTACGCGGCGCCCATGAGACCGCCGATCAGCCCGTACCACGGCACGCCGCCGATGCTGCCGAGCGCGCCGTAGCCGCCCGAGGCGAACACGACGAGGACGGCCAGCGCCACCGTCCCGACGCAGAACGACACGAGCGCCGCCTGCAGCGTCCCGACCTGCTTGCCCAGCAGCGAGTTGACGAGCGGCTGCAACGCGACGACGCCGCCGGCCGCGGCCGTCACCGCCAGCGCGACCCCGCGATCCATCGCTACTTGGCCTCCAGCCAGGTCTTCCCCACGCCCGCGTCGACCTCCAGCGGAGGCGTGAACTCCCACACACCGACCATCTCGGCGACGATCTTCGGCTGCAGCTCGGCGATCGCCTCGGCCGGCCCTTCGAAGAGCAGCTCGTCGTGGACGGTGAGGATCGGGCGCACGGCCGTGCCCTCGCACACCCTCGCGGTGCGGATCATCGCGAGCTTGAGGATGTCCGCCGCGGTGCCCTGGATCGGCGTGTTGACCGCCAGGCGCTCGCCGAGCGAGCGGACCTGCCAGTTGCGCGCCTTCAGCTCGGGGATCTGCCGGCGCCGCCCCCACATCGTCAGGACGAACCCGTGCTCGCGCGCCTGCTCGATCGTCGTGTCGATGTACACCTTCACCGCGGGGAACCGGGCGAAGTACGCGTCGATGAACTCCTTGGCCTCGTCGCGCTCGATCCCGAGCCGGTCGGCCATGCCGTAGTCGGTGAGGCCGTAGACGATGCCGTAGTTGACCATCTTCGCCTTCGAGCGCTGCCCGACGTCGAGCTGGTCCGGCGGGATGCCGAACACCTGTGAAGCCGTCGCGCTGTGCACGTCTTCGCCGCGCACGAAGATCTCCTTGAGCACCGGCTCGTCGGCGATGTGCGCGAGCACGCGCAGCTCGATCTGCGAATAGTCGATGCTCAGCAGGACGTTGCCGTCAGCCGCCTCGAAGCACCCGCGGATCTCCCGGCCCAGCGCGGTGCGCACAGGGACGTTCTGCATGTTCGGGTCCTTCGACGCGAGGCGGCCGGTCTGCGCGACGGCCTGCTCGAACGTCGTGTGGATCCGTGACGCCTGGTCGACGAGCGACGGCAGCACGTCGAGGTAGGTCTTCGTCAGCTGGTTGAGCTCGCGCCAGCGCTCGATCTTGGGAACGATCGGGTGCTCGTCGCGGATGGCCTGCAGCACGCGCGCGTCGGTGGAGAACCCCGTCTTGCCGCGCCGCTTGCGCGAGAGGCCGAGCTTCTCGAAGAGGATCGCGCCGAGCTGCTGGGGCGAGCCGATGACGAACTCCTCGTCGGCGAGGTCCCAGATCTCGCGCTCGAGCGTGTGGATCTCGTCGCGCACGCGCGTACCCACCTCGTTGAGGCGCTCGACGTTCAAGCGCACACCCGCGAGCTCCATGTCGCGCAGCACCGGGATGAGCGGCAGCTCCATCTCGTGCAGGAGGTGCGTGAGCTGGCGGTCGTCGAGCTGCTCGCGCTGCCACGCGGTGAGCGCCTGGGTGAGCAGCGCGGTGTCGGCCAGCTCGTCGCCGGTCTCCGCCGCGATCCCGCGCTCGGAGCACAGCTCGGCGAACGGGTAGCCGCGGCGCGCGGGCTCGAGGAGGTAGGCGCCGATGAGCGTGTCGTGCGCGATCGCCGGCGGGATGCGCCGCAGCGCCTTGACGTCGTGGGCGGTGACCGGCCGGTCGCCGAGCGCGTCGACGAGCGCCTCGGGCGTCTCCACGTGGCCGACGACCACCCGGTCGCCGCACGCCACCGCGAAGCGCCAGCGCTCCTCGACGGCCAGCAGCTGCCCCTCCTCGATCTCGGGCGGGAGCACGGCGACGGCGAGTTCGTCACCCGGCAGCGCGGCGGCGTCGGCGACCTCGCCCTCGACGACCGTCGCCGTGAGCTTCACGGCCGAGTCCTCGACGGGCGCCGCGCCGTCCTCGCCGAAGACCTCCTCGAGGCGCCGCAGCGGGTCGCGCAGCTCGAACTCGCGAAAGACCTCGCGCAGCTTCGAGCGGTCCGGCTCGCGGCCCAGCTCGTGCTCGACGTCGACGTCGACGGGCACGTCGCGCTGGATCGTCGCAAGCGCCTTGCTCATCCGCGCGTCGTCGGCGTGGTTCGTGAGGTTCTCCTTGCGCTTGGCGCCGGAGATGTCGTCGATGTGGCTGAGCACGCCGTCGAGGTCCCCCCACGCCTGCAGCAGCTGCGCGGCGGTCTTGTCCCCGATGCCCGGGACGCCCGGGATGTTGTCCGACGTGTCGCCCTTCAGCCCGTAGAAGTCGGGGATGAGCTCCGGCGCGATGCCGTACCGGTCGATGACGGCCTGGTGGTCGTAGAGCTTCGTCTCGGTGATGCCGCGAGAGGTCGCCATGACGGTGACGACGCCCTCGGGATCGATGAGCTGGAACGCGTCGCGGTCGCCGGTGACGATCGTCGAGCGGATGCCCTTCTCGCGGGCGCGCTCGGCGATCGACGCGATGACGTCGTCGGCCTCGTAGCCCTCGACGGACACGTTCTTGTAGCCGAACGCGTCGACGAGCGGCGCGAAGTGCGGCCACTGCTCCTTCAGCAGATCCGGCCGGCTGGAGCGCTGCGCCTTGTAGTCCTGCGAGATCTCCTTGCGGCCGGACAGGCCGGCGTCCCAGACGACGATCGTGGGCTGCACGCCGTGCTCGGTGAGGATCTTGACGAGCATCGACGCGAAGCCGAAGATCGCGTTCGTGGGCTGGCCCGTGGACGTGGCGATCGACTCGGGCAGCGCGAAGAAGGCGCGATACACGAGCGAGTTGCCGTCGATGAGGAAGAGGCGCTCGGGACGGTCGGACATCGGCCGACCACCCTACCCGCCAGGTGGACGGCTCAGCAGCGGCGGTAGGTGCGCGAGACCGAACCCGTGCGCCCGTCGGCCAGTGTCACGGTGACCCTCACCGTCACCTTCCTGCGCCCGAGCTTCGGCAGCGTGATGGCGCCGGCCTTCGTGCGGGTCACGAGCTTCTTGACGCCGGTGATCCTCACCCGGACGAGCGTGACCCGACCGGAGGTCGGCGGCGCGATCCTGAGCTTGAGCCGCCTGGTCCTCTTCACGCACGCGCGGGTGGACGGCATCGCGATGAGCGCGGACGGGCTGACCTTCCTGCCCACACTCGTGATCGCATCCGTCGCGGCGGGCGCGACGGTGTAGGTCAGCGTCGATGTGCTCCTCAGGCCGGCGTTGTCCGTGGCGGTCGCGGTCAGGGTGTGGGTGCCCGGGCTCGCGTCGTAGCCGGTCACGACGCAGGAGCTCAGCCCGGAGGTCGCATCGCTCGATGCGCACGAGATCGCGCTCGGCGCGGGCAGCGCGCCCGCGGCGTACGTCGTCGCGCCGATGCCCTGGATCGAGGGCGCGGCGGGCGGCACGGTGTCGCGGCGGATCGTGGCGTTCGTGGTCGTCGTCCCGCCGGCGCTGCGCACCTGGCAGCTGCGCGTCGTCTCCCCGTCGCTCGTCACGGTGAACGGGGCGCAGCCGCTGAGCACTTCCGTCGGCGACTGCGCGTCGGTCGCGCTCCACCCGACGTTCAGGTCGCTCGTGGCCCACGCGCCGGGCGCCGGGGCGCCGGTCGGGCCGACGACCGGCGGCGTGGTGTCCTGCGCCATCGCGACGGCCGTGTCGGCGAAGACGAAGCCCCAGCCGCAGTCGAGGTCGGGCAGGCCGGCACCGGTGCAGTCGCTGGTGGTCCGGGGGTCGGTCATGATCGCCCGCAGCAGGCTGTACGGGATCGACGGCCGCGCCGACAGGACGAGCGCGGCGACGCCCGCGGCGGCCGGTGCCGCGGCGCTCGTCCCGCTGAAGGTCAGGAAGCCGGGAACGCTCGTCGCGACGCGGTTGGCCGCCGCGACGTCTGGCTTCTGGCGGACCTCAGGCGTCCCGAGCCGGGCCCCCGTGGCGTCGAACAGGCGGGTCTTCGGGCCGCGGGAGCTGAAGCCCGTGGCGCTGTTCAGCCCGATGTCGTCCCAGTTGACCGCCGCGACGGCCAGCGCGCCGCGCGACGACGCGGCGTCGGGGTTGATGGCGTCAGACGACGTCGCGTACTCGCCGACTCCGAACGTGCCGAAGTCGCCGTTGGCGATGTACTTCAGGGTCGTGACGGCGGGGCCGCCGCTCGCCGTGCCGACGTAGCGGATCCGGAGGCCCACGGACACGTCGGCGCCCGTGGTGTTCGTCCACGACACGTTCTCGCGCGGGATGCCGGTCGTCGCGTTGTTCGTGACGGCACTCATGAGCGTCGCCGCGCTGGCGGCGTTGACCAGCGTCGTGTCGATGTTCGTCTTCGCCGCGCCCCACGATTCGTCCCATTGCAGGAAGACGGTGAGCGTCTTGCCGTCGGGGACGGTGACGAGGGTCTGCGTCGTGTCGGTCCCCGCGCCGGGGTCGAAGTCGTGGAACGTCCCCGCGCCCGAGAACCGCGGGGCGCTCTCGTAGCTCTGGCGCCCGCGGTTGCCCGCCGAGGCGAAGTACAGGACCCCGGCCGCGCGGGCGCGGTCGGCCGCCTGCGCGATGGCGCCGTCCTGGAAGAACGGCTCCGAGAGGAACGCGATGTCGTCGGCGATGATCTTCGCGCCCGCCGCCACGAGGCCGTCGATCGCGTTGACCTTGCCGGCCGAGCCGCCGGCGGTCCCCGACCCGAAGGCCATCTGCGTGATGCCCGGCGCGGTGTCGTAGATGATCTCGCTCATCGCCCGGCCCTCGTCCGAGCCGCCCGTCTGGTCGCTGATGACCGCGACGCTCGCCGGGAGCTCGCCGCCGGCCTGCGACGCGGCGATGCCGGTGAACGGCGTGCCGCCGACGCTCTGGGAGACCTGGTTGATCGAGTCGCTGATCACGCCGACCTTCACGCCGGCGCCGGTCGCGCCGAGGGCCCGCGCCTGCGGTCCGCGGTGCGCCGCGTCGCCTTCGCTGAGGACGGTGCCCGTGTCGGCGATCATGCCCTGGACGGGCAGGACGGCGCGCACCCCATCGGCACCGGCGACGGCGTCGAGCTCGTCCACCGGGACCCACGCAGTGGCGACGGACAGCGCGCCGGGCCCGGGCGCGGAGGCGATGACGTCGACACCGTCGCCGGCGCCGTCGATCCGGCGCTCGGCAGTGGCCGGCGCCGTCGACGTGTAGACCTCGGCGAGCACCCGCCCACCGGGAGAGACCGTCACCGCGTGCGCGGCCGCGGCGTCTTTGACTGGCTGCCCCGCGTCATCGGCTCGGACGACCTGCGCGAGCCCGCTGTCGAGCTTCGGCGAAGGCGCGGCGTGCGCACCTGCCGGGGCGGCCAGCGCGACGGCTGCGGTGAGGGTGACCGTCCACCGGCCGAGCAACGGGCGCATCACCGGAAAGTGTGCCGGTGGATTCATCACACCGCAACCCGGTGTTCCGATGGCACAGGCGCACCTCCCCGCACGCCCGACCGTCGTATCCTCAACGGGGCTCATGTCCGTGACCCCCAGCGCCCAGTACTCCCTCACGATCCGCGTCGAGATCGACAACACGCCCGGCATGCTCGGGCGCGTAGCCTCCGCGATCGGCGAAGCGGGCGGCGTCATCGGCGCCGTCGACCTCATCGAGGTCGAGGACGACCGGCTGGTACGCGACATCACGGTCGACGCCGCGGACCAGTCGCATTGGGACGCCATCGTCGCCGGGATCAACGGCCTGGACGGCGCGTCGGTCATCGACACGACCGACCGCACGTTCCTCATCCACATGGGCGGCAAGATCGAGCAGCACAACCGCGTGCCGGTCAAGACGCGCGACGACCTCTCGATGGCCTACACGCCCGGCGTCGCCCGCGTCTGCCAGGCGATCGCCGACGATCCGGCGAAGGCCTTCCAGTACACGATCAAGCGCAACACCGTGGCCGTCGTCTCCGACGGCACCGCGGTCCTCGGCATGGGCGACATCGGCCCCGAGGCGGCGATGCCCGTCATGGAGGGCAAGGCGATGCTCTTCAAGGAGTTCGCCGGCGTCGACGCCTTCCCGATCTGCCTGAACACGAAGGACCCCGACGAGATCATCGAGACCGTCGTGCGCCTGTCCCCCACGTTCGGCGGCATCAACCTCGAGGACATCAGCGCGCCACGCTGCTTCGAGATCGAGGACCGCCTGAAAGAACGGCTGGACATCCCGGTCTTCCACGACGACCAGCACGGCACCGCCGTCGTCGTCCTCGCCGCGGTGCTCAACGCGGTGAAGATCACCGGCAAGAAGCTCGAGGATCTGCGCGTCCTGTGCATCGGCCTCGGCGCGGCCGGCGTCGCGGTCACGAAGATCCTCATCGAGGCCGGCGTCCCGCACGTCATCGGCTGCGACTCGAAGGGCGTGCTGTCGACCGAGCGCGAGGACTACCTCGACGGCTCGATGAACAGCATGAAGCGCTGGTACGCGGAGATCTCGAACCCCGAGAAGCTCACCGGCAAGCCCGCCGACGTCATCGACGGCATGGACCTCTTCATCGGCCTGTCGGGCGCGAAGGTCTTCCCGGCCGAGGCGCTCGCGCGGATGAACAAGGACGCGATGGTCTTCGCGATGGCCAATCCCACGCCCGAGGTCGCGCCCGAGGAGGCCGCCCCGTACGCGCGGATCATCGCGACGGGCCGCTCGGACTACCCGAACCAGATCAACAACGTCCTCGCCTTCCCGGGGATCTTCCGCGGCGCGCTGGACACGCGCGCCCCGCAGATCACCGAGGAGATGAAGCTCGCCGCTGCGCGGGCGATCGCCGAGGTCGTCGCCGAGCACGAGTTGCGCGAGGACTACATCATCCCGTCGGTCTTCAACCGCGACGTCGCGCCGGCCGTGGCCGCCGCGGTCGCCGAGGAGGCCCGTCGCTCCGGCGCGGCGAAGGGCGGCAACACCATCGGGTTCGCCGCGGTCGACGCCGAGCGGCTGCACGCGGGCGCCTGATCCACGGAGCGCTTCTTGCGCGTAGCGTCTACGTGACGCGTACGACCCGAGGAGCTCTCCCAGCATGAAGGTGACCCTGACCGGAGCGACCGGCCGCATCGGCAGCCGACTGGTGGCCGCGCTCCTCGAGCGCGGTGACGAGGTCACCGTCCTGACCCGATCGCCCGACAAGGCGCGCGCGGCGCTGGGCGACGTGCAGGCGTTCGCCTGGGACCTCAAGACGCAGCCGGCGCCCGCCGAGGCCCTGAACGGGCGCGACGCTGTCGTGCACCTCGCCGGCGAGGACGTCGGCCAGCGATGGAACGCGAAGGTCAAGCAGGAGATCCGCGACTCGCGCGAGCTGGGCACCCGCAATCTCGTCGCGGGAATCGCGGCCGCGGCGGAGAAGCCGCCGCTCCTGGTCTCCGGGTCGGCGTCGGGCTACTACGGGCCGCGCGGCGACGAGCGCGTCGACGAGAAGGAGCCGCCCGGCACGGACTTCCTCGCGGAGGTGTGCGTCGCGTGGGAACGTGAGGCCGAGCGCGCCGCCGAGCTCGGCACACGGGTTATCCGGGTCCGCACCGGCATCGTCCTCGACAAGGACGGCGGCGCGCTGTCGAAGATGCTCACGCCGTTCAAGCTCGGCGTGGGCGGCCCGATCGGCGGCGGCAAGCAGTACATGCCGTGGATCTCGCTCGACGACGAGGTCGGCATCCTGCTCGCGGCGATCGACTCGACCTCGTTCTCGGGGCCGATCAACGCGAGCGCGCCGGCGCCGGTGACGAACAAGGCGTTCGGCAAGGCGCTCGGCGGCGCGCTGCATCGCCCCTCGTTCAACCCGACCCCGGGGTTCGCGATCAAGGCGCTCTACGGCGAGATGGCGATCATCGTGCTGACCGGGGTGAACATGGTCCCCGGCCGCGCGCCGGAGCTCGGGTACACGTTCCAGCACCCGGACCTCGACGAGGCGCTCGCGGCGGCCCTGGCCTGACCGCCGCGACGGATCGGGTCGAGTTTTGGGTGCCAGACACCCCGGAACTCGACCCGATGTCCGTGGTGGCTACGCCGTGACGGCCTCGCGGGCATGCACCGCCGCCAGCCGCGCGATCCGCGCGCGATGCGCGCCGGCGCCGCCGAGCAGCACCGCGTCGATCTGCGCGCGCTTGTAGCGCCAGTGCACGTCGGCCTCCCAGGTGAACCCGATCCCGCCGTGCGCCTGGATCGCGCTCGCGGTGACCTCGCGGCCCGCGTCGCTCGCGGCGGCCTTCGCCATCGCGGCGGCTTCGTGCAGGCGGTCGGGCGCGGCGTCGGCGCTCCACGCGGCCTGGCTCGTCAGTGCGCGCGCCCGCTCGGTGTCGAGCAGCATCTGCGCGCACCGGTGGCTGACGGCCTGGAACGCGCCGACGGGGGTGCCGAACTGCTTGCGCTCCTTCACGTAGGCGACCGTCATCTCGACGCTTCCTGAGCAGACGCCGACGAGCTCGGCGGCGGTCGCCACGAGCGCGCGGTCGACACCGCCGGACACGTCACCGGGCAGCGCCTCGGGGTTCCCGCCGTGGATGCGCGCGGCCGGGCGGGTCGGGTCGATCGCGTCGATCGGCTCGACCGTCGCGTCGGCGGTGGCCAGGACGCTGCCGGCCTGGTGCCAGCGGTCGACGAGCACGACCACGTCCGCGTCGGCCCCGCCCACGACGAGTCCCGAACCGCCCTCGTGGTCGAGCGTGGCGACCGCGCCGATCGCGCGGCCGGCGGCCAGCTCGGGCAGCCAGCGCGTCTTCTGCTCGTCGCTGCCGCCCTGCTCGATGATCGCCGCGGCGGCGACCGTGGGCAGGAACGGCACCGGCGCGATGGTGCGCCCGAGCTCCTCGCTGAGGATCGCGAGCTCCACCGCGCCGAGCCCCTGGCCGCCGTGCGCCTCGCCGATGGCGATGCCCGGCCAGCCGATCTCGCCGAGCTCGGCCCACAGCTCGCGGTCGGTCTCCTTGCGCTCGGCGTGCTCGCGAACCCGCTCGGCGCTTGCGCGCTCGGCGAGCATGTCGCGCGCGGCACGCTGGATGTCCTTCTGGTCGTCGGTCAGTCCGAAGTCCATGACTGGTGCTCCTCCCCTACGCCGCGGTCTTCTGCCGGGGCAGGCCGAGCACCCGCTCGGCGACGATGTTCTTCAGGATCTCCGTCGTGCCGCCCTCGATGGTGTTGCCGCGGGCGCGCAGAAGCTCGTAGCTCCAGGCGTTTCCGTAGGTCAGCGCCTCGGGGCCGACGATGTCGGCGGCCAGCTGGGTGGCCTGCTGGTTCGTGTCGGACCACAGCCACTTCACGAGCGAGCCCTCGGGCCCGGGCTGGCCGTACTTCTCGACGTCGGTCAGGCCCTTCCACGCCAGCAGGCGGATCGCCTCGCAGCGCGTGTGCAGGTCGGCGAGCTTGTCGGCGTACGCGGCGTCCTCCAGCAGGCCACGCTCGTCGGCGGCGGCGAACAGGTCGTCGAGGTACTGGCGCAGACGCACCTGCAGGGCGAAGCCGAGCCCGGCGCGCTCGTTCATGAGCGTGGTGAGCGCGACCTTCCAGCCGTTGCCCACGCCGCCGACGACGTTCGCGTCGGGAATGCGCGCCTCCTCGAGGAAGAGCTCGTTGAACTCCGCCTCGCCGGTGATCTGCTTGAGCGGGCGCACCGTCACGCCGGGCTGCTCCATGTCGAGCAGGAAGTACGTGAGGCCCTTGTGCTTGGGCGCGTCGCCGTCGGTCCGCGTGACGAGCATGCACCACTTGCTCCACTGCGCGGCGCTCGTCCACACCTTCTGCCCGGTGACGACCCACTCGTCGCCGTCCTTGACGGCCTTCGTCTGCAGGCTTGCGAGGTCGCTGCCGGCGCCCGGCTCGGAGAAGCCCTGGCACCAGATCTCCTCGCCGGTGAGGATCGGCGGCAGGTAGCGCTCCTTCTGCTCCGGGGTCCCCCACACCATGAGCGTGGGGCCGCCGAGGAGGATGCCGAGCACGTTGGCGGGCAGCGGCACGCGCGCCCGGCCGAACTCCTCGAAGTAGATGGCGGATTCCGTGAGCGTCGCGCCTCGGCCGCCGTACTCGGCGGGCCACGCCGGGGCGACCCAGCCGGCCTCCGACAGGGTGCGCTGCCAGTCGCGCCGCCAGGCGAAGCCCGCCTCGTCCCCGCCTTCGGTGGGCTCGGGCGGCGGCGGGTGCTCGGCCAGCCAGGTCCGCAGCTCGTCGCGGAACGCGAGTTCGCTGTCGCTGAACGTCAGGTCCATGGTTCCTCCTCCGCGGCGAACCGCACGGCGCAGCCCACCAGGGTGTCTTCGAGGTCGGTGACGTCGCGCCCGGCGCGAATCGCGGCGTGCGCGAGCTCATCCACGCCGGCGGCGAGGACGAACAGGGCGTCGTCGGGGGGCTTGGGGCGCCCCGACTTCTTCATGCTGAGTCCGTAGCGCGTGGCGAAGCGGCGGATCACGTCGTCGCGTTCCTGCGCGATCGCGCGGGTCTCGGTGAGGAACACGAGCGCGAAGCGCGGCTCCTCCACGAACGCGGTGAGGTACGCACGGATGCCGAGCCGCAGTTCCTCGCGCCAGTCGGCGGCGTCCTGCACCGCCTCGTCGACTCGCTGCTCGAGCACCTCGCTGCCGAGCACGTACGCGGCCGCAAAACACGCGCGCTTGCTGTCGAACAGCTCATAGAACGTCCCGCGGGACACTCGCGCGACCTTCACGATGTCCGCCACGGTCGCCGCGTCGTACCCCTTGGCGGCGACGACGTCGACGATCGCGTCGAGCAGCCGGGCGCGCTGCACGGACTGCCCGAGCAACGGCCGAACCTCCGGGTGCACCCCGACGAGCGTTCGCTCCTCCACGCCTCCGTACCCTACAGGTCCGCCACCGTACCCGCCGAGTACAGCCGCCACCCCCGGGTGAACGTTGGTTCACCGGGGTTCCAGCCCCGCAGGACGTACGCTCGGCCCGGGTTGGGGGCGAGTTCGGCGGCGCCGCGCCCTACCGGGGGCATGACCCATCCGCTCGTCGAGCGCCGCCTCTCCACCCAGGAAGGCCTCGTGTCGTCCTGGCAGCTCCGGGGCGACGGCGCCTCCCCCGATGCCATCCGCCACGCGATCAAGGGCCTGCGCGAGGTCCATGACGGCGTGCACGCCAGCGGCCACGCCGCCCTCAGCGAGCTCCAGCGGTGGCGGGCAGCCACGCTCACCGCGCCGAACACCGCGCTCGCGTTCGTCTCTGCTGGCGCGTTCCACGGGTTCTTCGAACACCGAGGGCCCGCGGTGACCGTGGTCCGCCCCGGCAGTGGCGGACCGCAGCAGTTCGGGCGGCTGCTCGTCTGCCGGTCGAACCGCCTCGCCGGCGACGTCGCGTCGTACGACGGGATGCCGGTGACCACCCCCGCACGGACCGCGCTCGATCTCATCGGGACCGTCGCCCGCACGCGCGGAGACCGCATCGTCCGCGAAGCACTGCGGATCGGCGCGGTCACCGACGAGGACCTGGTGCGCGCGGTCATCCGCCACAAGGGCCGGCGCGGCGTCGCTGCGTTGCGCGCGTTCGCCGCCGAGTACTCCGGTCTGCCCGCCACCCGGTGTCGCAGCGACGCCGAACTGCTCGGCCTCGCGATCCTTCGCCATGCCGGGCTGGAGCTGCCCGGGGTCAACGTGAAGATCGCCGGCCACGCCGCCGACTACTCGTGGCCCGACCGCCGCGTGATCATCGAGCTCGACGGCCCCGACTTCCACCGGTACCCGACGCACGACCTGCGCATCCAACGGAAGTGGGAGCGCGCTGGCTGGACGGTGTACCGGCTGTCGACGGACGACGTGTACCACCGGCCCGACCTCCTCATCGCCCTCGCCGTGCGAGCGAACGTACGTCGTGCGGGGCCATAGGCCCGCAATCCCGACGCTCGGCCGCGGCGGGCTGGCGAGCGTACGTCGTGCGGGGCTCTGACCCCGCACGACCGACGTTCGCGCCCGAGGGTGCGGACGCGGGGGCGGCGCCGCGTGCGGCGCCGCGCGCTACTTCGGCGCCGGCGCCTCGACCGACCGGTCGAAGACGGCCTCGCCCTGCCGGACCTCCCACACGCCGTAGCGCCGGCGCGAGGTGTCGCCCTGCCGGTCGATCGCGTACGGGCCGAGCGCCGACGAGCCCATGCGCAGCGCGAGCATCTGCTCGGTCACCGCGTCACGATCGTTGCCCTGCTCCTGCGCCTCCTTGACCGCCGCCATCACGGCCTGCATGGCCGCGTACGCGTAGATCGCCATCGGCGCGGGCGGATGGCCGAACTTCCCCTCGAACCGCTGGGCGAAGCGCACGCCCTGAGGCGGATAGTCGCCCTGGTCGACGGCGGGGGACGTCAGCACGAGGTTCTTCGCCGCCCGGTCGCCGATCACGCTGGTGAACGACTGCAGCAGCAGGGCATCTCCGCCGATCAGCGGCAGGTTGGGGTTCGCCGCCGCGACGTCCTTGAACACCTGCACCGCCCCGTTGCGCACCGACCCGCCGAACATGAAGCCCTGCGCTCCAGACGACCGCACCTTCTTCCCCAGCGACGCGTAGTCGTCGGCCGAGGGCTGCAGCGCGTCGTCACCGACGATCTCGATCCCCGCCGCCTCGGCCTGCGTGCGCACCTGCGCCGCCAGCCCCTTGCCGTAGAGCGACCGGTCGTTGGCGAGATAGAGCGCGCGCACCCCGCGCGAGCGGAGCGTCGCCACCATCACCGCACCCTGGAGGTCGTCCGCCGGCACGACCCGCGCGAAGTTCCGGCTCCCCGAGGGGTAGTACTTCTCCGGCTCGCCCTTCGACACGCCGCCCGCCCGGGTGAGGCCGACGTACGTGCTCGCGGGGCTGACCTGCAGGAGCTCGGCCTCGTTGAGGATGGGGATCGACAGCGCGGACGCGTCGGAATCCCACTCGCCGATCATCGCGATCGCGTTGCGGTCGCGCGCGGCGGTCGTGGCGTTGTCGATCGTCGCGTCGCGGTCCCAGCCGCCGGCCTCGGCCGTCGCGTCGTCGAGCACCGCGAGGCTGATCGTGAACGCGCCGACCCGGCCCCCGGCATCCGCGAGCGCGAGCTTGATCGCGTTGACCGAGTCGATCGACTCCTCGCGCTGCTCACCCTGCAGGGGCACGCTCGCGTACACCGTGAGCGTGCGGCTGCCCTTCACGCCGTCGTCGGGCGTGGGTGTGTCGTCGGACCCGCATCCGGCGGCCAGCACGACGGCCGCCAGGGCGAGGAGGAGCGCGGCTACCCGGAACATCGAACCCGCGACCCTAGTGGATCGACCCGCCGGGTCGCCGGGCGCCCTATCCGTCGATGAGCGGCTTGCGCGCCGACCCTTCCTTGGCGAACCCGGCCCAGATGACGATCCACACCACGAGGCCCGCGACGTAGAAGATCATCCCCGTCGCCAGCCCGGTCTTCTCCTGGAAGCCGGACTGCTTGGCCAGCCATCCGCAGGCGATGGCGATCGCCAGCCACGAGAACAGCAGGTAGAGGGCCGTGACCCCGATCTCGGCAAGGATGGGGGTCATGCGCCCAGGTACGCCTTCTGCACGTCGGGGTTCTCCCTCAGCTTCGAGGACTCGTCACTGAGCACGACGGCGCCCGTCTCGAGCACGTACGCCCGCTGGGAGACGCCCAGCGCGAAGTTGGCGTTCTGCTCGACGAGCAGGATCGTCGTGCCCTGCTGGTTGATCTCGGCGATCGTCTCGTAGATGCGCTCCACGAGGATCGGCGCGATGCCCATGCTCGGCTCGTCGAGGAGCAGGAGCTTGGGCCGCGCCATGAGCGCCCGGCCGATCGCGAGCATCTGCTGCTCGCCGCCGGACATCGTGCCCGCCTTCTGCTTCGCGCGTTCCTCCAGCCGGGGGAAGAGCTCGTACACGCGGTTGCGGTCCTGCTCGATCTCCTTGTCCCGGCGCAGGTACGCGCCCATGTCGAGGTTCTCGGCGACGGTCATCCGCTGGAAGCAGCGCCGGCCCTCCGGGGATTGCGAGATCCCCAGGGAGACGATGTCCTGCGGCGCCATGCGGCCGATCTCCTTGCCCTCGAAGCGGATCGACCCGCGCCGCGGCGGAGTCAGCCCGCTCACCGAGCGCAGCGTCGTCGACTTCCCCGCGCCGTTGGAGCCGATGAGCGTGACGCACTCGCCCTCCTCCACGGTGAGCGAGACGCCCTTGAGCGCCTGGATGTTGCCGTAGAACGTCTGGACGTTCTCGAGGACGAGCATGCTCACAGCTGACCCGCCCCCTTGCCGAGGTACGCCTCGACGACCTTCGGGTCCGCGCGCACGTCGTCGGGCAGGCCCTCGGAGATCTTCTCGCCGTGATCCAGCACGGTGATGTGCTCGCTGACGCCCATGACCACCTTCATGTCGTGCTCGATGAGCAGGATCGTCAAGCCGCGCTCGTCGCGCAGCCGCCGCATCAGCGCGGTCAGCTCGTCGGACTCCTGCGGGTTCATCCCCGCCGTCGGCTCGTCGAGCAGCAGGAGCTTCGGGTCCGATGCGAGCGCCCGGGCGATCTCCACGCGACGCTGGTCGCCGTAGGAGAGGTTGACCGCGAGCTGGTCGAACGTGCCGGGGCGCAGCCCCACGTACTCCAGCTCCTCGCCTGCCTTGTCGCGGACGTGGCGCTCTTCCTTGCGCACGTGCGGCAGGCGCAGGATCGAGCCGAACAGGCCGGCCTTCATCCGCGCGTGCTCGCCGACCATGACGTTCTCGCGGGCGCTCATCGTCCCGAACAGCCGGATGTTCTGGAACGTCCGCGCGACGCCCAGCGCCATGATCTTGTCCGGGCGCCCGCCCGTGATCGGCTTGTCGTCGAACACGATGCGGCCGGTCGTCGGCTTGTACAGGCCGGTGAGCATGTTGAAGAACGTCGTCTTGCCGGCGCCGTTGGGCCCGATGAGCGAGACGATGCTCGCCCGCGGGATGACGAAGTCGACCCCGCCGACCGCCGTCAGGCCACCGAACACCTTCGAGACGCCGCGCGCCTCGAGCATCATGTCCTGGCTCGTCTCGGTCATGGCTCGACGAGCTCCAGTTCGGTGTCGCCGGCCCCGATGCCCTCTTCGAGCTCCATCTGGCGCCTTCGCTCGGGAATGAGCCCCTCGGGTCTGAGCACCATCATCACGACGAGCAGGAACCCGAAGATGCCGAACGACAGCTCGGTCAGGTCGAAGTCCAGCCCGACCTTGTTCGGCACGTCGTTGAGCACGTCGGGGATGAGCCGGTAGTTGATGAACGTCAGCGCAACCGATCCGAGGACGACGCCCCAGATCGAGCCCAGCCCGCCGAGGATCACCATCGCCAGGACGAAGATCGAGAAGCTGAACTGGAACTGGTCGGCGTTGACCGTGTTGAGGTAGCTGGCCAGGAACGCGCCGCTGATCCCGCCGAACGCCGCGCCGGTGCCGTACGCGAAGAGCTTCGTCTTCACGGCCGGGATGCCCATCGAGATCGCCGCGACCTCGTCCTCGCGCAGCGCGATCCACGCGCGGCCCAGCCGGCTGTCGCGCAGCCGGAAGTTGACGAACAGCACCACGAGCACGAGCCCGAGCGCCACCCAGTACCAGGGCCGCAGGTTCAGCGAGGTGAACTGGTCGACGAACGGCAGGTCGATCTTGTCCACCGGCGTGATGCCCTGCCGGCCGTTGGTCAGCGGGAAGCCCTCGGAGAACTTGATCTCGTCGCCGTTGATCGCGACGCGGCCGATGATCTCGCCGAACGCCAGCGTGACGATCGCGATGTAGTCGCCACGCAGGCGCAGCGTGGGCAGGCCGATGATGATGCCGGCGATCGTGGTGAACACCATCGCCGCGATGAGCACGAGGAAGAAGTTCAGGTGGATCCCGGGCAGGTTCTCCGCGAAGCCCGTAACGCCGATGTGGATGTCGGCGTCGGCGTAGAACCCTGACGCCAGCCACCCCATCGTGTACGCCCCGATCGCGTAGAACGCGACGTAGCCGAGGTCAAGCAGCCCCGCGAAGCCCACGATGATGTTCAGCCCGAGCGCCATCGTGATGTACGCCAGCGCGAGGGTGCAGTCGTCGACGAAGCCGCTCGCCGGATTGAAGAACAGCGGCAGGACGATGATGCCCGCCAGGACAACGATGAAGATCGCGACCTGGGTCCGGCGCTGCTGCAGAGCGGTGCTCATCCGGCCTCCCGTGTCTCCTCGCCGAGCAGGCCCGACGGCTTGAACACCATGATGAGGACGAGGTAGGCGAAGACGATCGCCGGCGTCCACTCCGTGCCGATCCGGTTGTCGGAGATCTGCTGGATGATCCCGATGATCACGCCGCCGAGGACCGCGCCCTTGATGTTGCCGATGCCGCCCATGACGGCCGCGGTGAACGCGATGAGCCCGGCCGTGAAGCCCTGGGCGTACCAGATGGTCGTCTGGTACAGCGCGTAGATCAGGCCGGCCGCGCCGGCGAGCATGCCGCCGATGAGGAACGTCAGCGAGATCGTCGTGTCGACGTTGATCCCCATGAGCCGCGCGGCCTCGGGGTCCTGCGCGGTGGCGCGCATCGCCTTGCCGAGGCGGCTCTGGTTGATGAACGTCACCATGAGGATCACGAGCGGCACCGTGGTCCCGATCGACAGCACGTCGCCGTTGGTGATGTCCAGCCCGAAGATCGTGAAGAGCTCGTGCTGCGAGTTGATGAGGTCGGGGATGCCCTCCTGCGAGCCGCCGCGCCACAGGATGCCGACGTTCTGCAGGATGAAGCTGAAGCCGACCGCGGTGATGAGCGGCGCCAGCACGGGAGCGTTGCGCAATGGTCGATACGCGACCCGTTCGATCATTACGTTGAGCATGCCGCTGACGACCATGCAGACGACGAGCGTCAGGAGCAGGCCGAGCGCCAGGCCCGGAACGCCCATCCCCGCCGTCAGCCCGACGGTGCCGAAGAACCCGGCGGCGGTGAACGAGCCGATCATGAACACCTCGCCGTGGGCGAAGTTGATGAGCTCGATGATGCCGTAGACCAGCGTGTAGCCGATCGCGACGAGCGCCCAGATGGCGCCGTTGGAGAGGCCGTCGACGATGTTCCCGCCGAGGCGGGTCAGATTGCCGTCGTCGGACAGGTCCTGGATCCCGTAGTAGACGGGCATGGCGAGCAGGACGACGATGAGCCCGTACTTCGACAGCCAGTCCTGGAGGACGCGGAGCGGCTTCGGACGGGTCGCGGGGAGGCTGGCGGCTTCCATGAAAGACCTGGGAGGCGGTGGCCGCACCGCCCGGGGCTGACGGCCCCGGGCGGCGCGACCGACGGATCAGCCGCCCGTCTCCGCCTTGATCGTCTTGTCGAACTCCAGCTCGCCGTCGTTGACCGTGTAGAGGCCGTAGTCGGTGAGCGTCGTGTCGCCGTTCTCGTCGATCGAGTACGTGCCGAGCACGGACTCACGGTCCTTCGTGGCGAACAGCGCCTCGAGGATCTTCTCCTTGTCCGCCGAGCCGGCCCGCTGGATCGCGTCGAGCGCGAGGTTCATCGCCTCGTAGCCGTAGATCGCGTACGGGTCCGGGTTCTTGTCGCCGTAGGTGTCCTCGAAGTCCGAGAAGAACTCCTGGCCCTGCGGCGGGTAGTCGTCCGGCGAGAGGGTCGCGACCGTGACCTTGACGTTCTTGGACACGGACGTCGGCAGGCCGCCCTCCTTGGGGTCGACGAAGCCGGACTCGGCCACGCCGTCACCGCCGTACATCTTCAGGCCGGGGATCGCCGCCGCGAAGTCCTTGTACAGCTGGACCGCGTTGTTGGCGGTGATGCCCGCGTAGATGAAGCAGTCGGCGCCCTCGCCCTTGGCCTTGGAGGCCAGGGAGCGGTAGTTCGGCGCCTTCGGGTCGATGCCCTCGTTGAAGAGGATCGCCACGTCCTGCTGCTGGGCGGCGAGCTGGACGTTGCGGCTCAGACCCGCGCCGTAGACCTCCTTGTCGTTGGTCATGGCGACCTTCGTGCAGCCGTCCTGCTTCATGGTCGTCGCCAGCGCCGCGCCCTGGATCGTGTCGATCGGGACGATGCGCGTGTACGTGCGCTTGCCGGTCGGGTAGTACTTGTCCGGCTCGCCCTTGTCGGCGCCCGGCTCGTCCGTGGTCAGACCGACCGCGGTGTTGGCCGGGGAGATCTGCGGCACGCCCGCCTCGTTGAGGATCGGGATCGAGACCGCCGAGGCGCCCGAGTTGAACTCGCCGATGTAGACACCGGCCTTGTCGTCCTGGGCGACCTTGCGCGCGTTCTGCGACGTGGCCTCAGGCGTCCAGTTGCCGGCCTGCGCGGTCGAGTCGTCCAGGGACGTGTACTTGATGGTGAAATCGCCGGCCTTGTTGTTGGCCTGCTGGAGCGCGAGCTTGATGCCGTTGACCATCGCGGTCGTCTGCGGGCGCGACGCGCCCTGCAGCGGCAGGCTCGAGTAGATGTTGATGGTCCCGCCGGAGGCACTGTCCGACGTGGAGCTGCCGCCGCTGTCGTCGTCACTGCCGCACGCGGCAACGCCGAGCGACAACGCGGCTACCAGGCAACCTGCGGCTGCCCATTGACGTGAACGCAACTTCGTCCCTCCTCAGGGATCGCTTGGTGCACCAGCACCCTAGACCTGGGTCCGGAAGCACCGCAACAGCGAACCGTCCGACGAAAGGCGCATCGGTTCCTACACCGTGTCGAGCGAGCTCGCGCCGGGCAGGTGGTAGAACCGGACCATGCGCGTGGGAATCCTGACCGCCGGGGGCGACTGCCCCGGCCTGAATGCCGTGATCAGAGCCGCCTCGAGGCGCCTGATGAGCAAGGGCCACCAGCCCGTCGGCCTGCTCCGCGGCTACCGCGGCCTGGCCGAGCCGGAGCTGCGGATGGAGCTCGATGACCGCGCAGTCTCGGGGATTCTGCACCTCGGCGGGACCATCGTCTCGACCTCGTCGTTCGACCCGTTCATGGAGCCGCAGGGGGTCGAGCGCGTCCTGGCCGCCCAGCAGTCACACCCGCTGGACGCCGTCATCGGCATCGGCGGCGAGCACACCCAGATGATCACCGCCAAGCTCCACGCCGAGCTGGGCCTGCCCGTCGTCGGGGTCCCGAAGACCATCGACAACGACGTCGTCGGCACCGATTACACCTTCGGGTTCGACACGGCCGTCCAGGTCGCCACCGACGCCATCGACCGCCTCCACACCACCGCGCAGTCGCACGATCGCGTGATGATCGTCGAGGTCATGGGCCGCAACAGCGGCTGGATCGCGCTCTACTCGGGCCTGGCCGGCGGCGCCGACGGGATCCTCGTCCCGGAGATCGACACGACGGTCGAAGAGCTGACCGCGACGATCGAGCGCCGCCACCAGCGGGGCAAGAACTTCTCGATCATCGTCGTCGCCGAGGGCGCAAAGCTCGTCTTCGAGGGCCAGGAGGGCGAGCAGATCCTCGCCTCGGAGGAGACCGACGAGTACGGCTACGTCCGCCTGGGCGGCATCGGCACGCTGCTGGCCAAGGAGCTGGAGAAGCGCACCGGCTTCGAGACCCGGATCACCGTGCTCGGGCATGTCCAGCGGGGCGGGACGCCGACGGCGACCGACCGCGTGCTGGCCACCCGTTACGGCATCAAGGCGGCCGACATGGTGATGGCAAGCGAGTTCGGCCGGATGGCGGCGCTGCGCGGCGACGAGCTGACGAGCATCCCGCTGACCGACGTCGACGGGGTCAAGCCGATCGACTTCGCCTTGCTCGACGAAGCGAAGGTCTTCTTCGGCTAGGACGTCTCCGGGGCCGCCTGCGTCTCGCTCGGGGCCGGTTCGGGTGCAGGCGCGCTGGCCGGCTCCTCGGCGGCTGGCGCGCTCGTCGTCGCAGGTGCGTCCGCCACCGGCGTCGAGGACGCCGCGGGCGCCGGGCGTTCCGCGCGGGCCGGCCGCGGCGGCCCCGCCGGCCGGGCCGGCGCCGCAGCCGGAACCGGGCCCGACTCGGGGGCTGGCGGCGTGTCGG
>CAMCUD010000029.1 GCA_945878865.1 Bifidobacterium breve
GGCCGGGCCGTCGCCGAGCTCCTCGTGCTCGTCCCAGTACGCGCCAAGCGCCTCCTCCCACGCGTCGCGCGTCATCACCGGGCGCACCGGCGGGTCGGTGAGCGCGCCGGTGGCGGCGTCCATCCGCGCCAGCGCCTCGAAGTCATCGCGCGCGGCGAGCTGCACCCGCGCGAACATCGCGTTGCGCACCATGACGAAGAACGCGCGCTCGTTCCCGGTGATCGGCCGAGCCGGCGGGGGCGGTGCGCCCTCGGCGGCCGCTGCCGCAGCGGCGGCGACCTTCTCCGGGTCGGTGAGCGCCTCCCACTCGTCGAGCAGCGACGAATCGACCTGGCGGACGGTCTCGCCCAGCCAGTCCTCGAGGTCGTCGAGCTCCTCGGTCTTGACCTCGTCGGGCACCGTCTGGCGCAGCGCGCGGTAGACGTCGGAGAGGTAGCGCAGCACCAGCCCCTCGGAGCGCGCCACGCCGTAGAACGCGACGAGCTCGGTGAAGCTCAGCCCGCGCTCCCACATGTCGCGCACGACCGACTTCGGTGAGAGGTCGGACTCGCGCACCCACGGATGCGTCTCGCGGTAGACGCGCAGCGCGTCGGTCAGCTCCGGGCCCAGCGGCTGCGGGTACGTGACCTCCTCGAGCAGCTCCATCCGCTCCTCGTACTCGATGCCCTCGGCCTTCATCGTGGCGACCGCCTCGCCGCGCGCCTGCTTGGCCTGAGCGGCGAGCAGCGGCCACGGGTCATCGAGGATCGCCTCGACCACGCTGAGCACGTCGAGCGTGAACGTCTCGGACTCGGGGTCGAGCAGGTCGAACGCGACGAGGGCGAACGACGCGAGCGGCTGGTTGAGCGCGAAGTCCGCCTGCAGGTCGGGCGCGAGGCGCAGCGTGCGGCCGTCGGCGTCGGGCTCGGGCAGCCACTGCAGGACGCCCGCCTCGATGAGCTCGTCGCCCAGCGTCTGCGCGGCGTCGACCAGTCGGGTGCGGCCACGGTCGTCCTCGTGGTTGTCCTCCATGAGCGCGCGCATCGTGGTGACCGCGTCGCCGGGCTGCTGGACGACGTTGAGGATCATCGAGTGGTCCACGCGCATGCGCGAGACCAGCGGCTCGGGCGTGGCGGTCCGCAGCTTCTCGAAGGTCTCCTCGTTCCAGGAGACCTCGCCCTCGGGCGCCTTGCGCTTCTGCACCTTGCGCTGCTTCTTCGGGTCGTCCCCGGCCTTGGCGATCAGCCGCGCGTTCTCGATCGCGTGCTCGGGCGCCTGCACGACGACGTACCCGGCGGTGTCGAACCCGGCGCGGCCCGCCCGGCCGGCGATCTGGTGGAACTCGCGCGCTTTGAGCAGCCGCTGCTTCGTCCCGTCGAACTTCGCCAGGCCGGTGAAGACGACGGTGCGGATCGGGACGTTGATGCCGACGCCCAGCGTGTCCGTCCCGCAGATGACCTTGAGCAGACCGCGCTGCGCGAGCTGCTCGACGAGCCGGCGGTAGCGCGGGAGCATCCCCGCGTGGTGGACGCCGATGCCGCTGCGCACGAGCTTGCCGAGCGTCTTGCCGAACCCCGCGGCGAAGCGGAAGCCGCCGATGACCTCGGCGATCGCGTCGCGCTCCTCGCGGGTGCAGAGCTTGGCCGAGAGCAGCGACTGCGCGCGCTCCATCGCCGAGGTCTGCGTGAAGTGCACGACGTAGATGGGCGCCTGGTCGGTCGCGGTGAGCTCCTCGAGCAGCTCGTGGAGCGGGTCGAGCGACCAGCGGAAGGTCAGCGGCACGGGGCGGGCGGCGTCGTCGACGATCGCCGTCTCGCGGCCGGTGCGCCTGACGAGGTCCTCGCTGATCGTCGTCATGTCGCCGAGCGTCGCGCTCATGAGCAGGAACTGCGCCTGCGGCAGCGCGAGCAGCGGCACCTGCCACGCCCAGCCGCGCTGCGGGTCGGCGTAGAAGTGGAACTCGTCCATGATCACGAGGCCGGCCTGCGCGGCGGCGCCCTCGCGCAGGGCGATGTTCGCCAGGACCTCGGCCGTGCAGCAGATGATCGGGGCGTCGGCGTTGACCGCCGCGTCGCCGGTGAGCATCCCGACGTTGTCGGCGCCGAACGTCGCGCACAGCGAGAAGAACTTCTCGGACACGAGGGCCTTGATCGGGGCCGTGTAGTACGAGACCCGGCCCTGCGCCATCGCGGCGAAGTGGCCGGCGACGGCGACCAGCGACTTCCCCGAGCCCGTCGGCGTGGCGAGCACGACGTGATCGCCGCCGAACAGCTCGATCGCCGCCTCCTCCTGGTGCGGGTACAGCTCGATGCCCTCCTCGACCGCCCAGGAGGTGAACGCGTCGTACAGCGCGTCGGCGGTGGGGTCGGCGGGTAGGACGTCGGTGAGCATCGTGGCCGCCCTGACGGTAGTGGGCGGCCGCGATGACGGGCGCGCTCAGACGGTCATCGCGACCTTCTGCACGCACCTGTCCACCGAGGCGCGCGTGCCCGGCGTCTCCCCCGGATCCATTGCCGCGAAGATCCGCTCGCCGACCGCCATGTCCTCGGCGGAGTCGAAGAACTGCAGGACGATCGCCGTGCGCTGGTCCTCGTCGTAGAGCAGCTGCACGCCGCTCGACGGCGCACCCGGGGGCGGCCCGCCGGCGTCCTCGATGCGGTCGGCGATCGCGGCGGCCCGGTCCGGGGCCACGTCGGTGAAGCGGACGACGCGGACGTGCATGGCAACTCCCGTCAGTCGAGGGTGAGTGACCCGCCGACCCTACATCAACCGAGACGTTGTGTCTCCACCAATGGGTGGACTTCCCGCCCCCTCGCCCTAGCCTCTCTCTCCATCGCAACATCTGCCGCTCCGCTCACCCAGCGCCAGATCCTCGCCGCCTTCGTCGCGATCATGCTGACGATCCTCCTGGCGGCGCTCGACCAGACGATCGTCGCGACGGCGCTGCCGTCGATCGTCGGCGACCTGCGCGGGTTCAACAACCTCTCGTGGGTCGTCAGCGCGTACCTCATCGCCACGACCGTGACGATCCCGCTGTACGGCAAGCTCAGCGACGTCCACGGGCGGCGCCGGATGATGCTCATCGCGATCGCGCTGTTCCTCGCCGGGTCGGCGCTGTGCGGCGCCGCGCAGTCGATGGGCCAGCTCATCGCGTTCCGGGTGGTGCAGGGCATCGGCGCCGGCGGGCTCATCCCGCTCGCGCAGGCCGCGATCGCCGATCTCGTCCCGCCGCGTGACCGCGGCCGCTACCAGGGGTTCGTCGGCGCGGTCTGGGCGACCGCCGCGATCGCCGGGCCGCTGCTCGGCGGCACGCTCACCGACGCAGCGACGTGGCGGCTGATCTTCCTCATCAACATCCCGGTCGGGCTCATCGCGATGGCCGTCATCGCGCGAACGCTCCCCGCGCCGGCCGAGCGCCGTGAGCACACGCTTGACCTGCTCGGCGCCGCGGTCCTCAGCGTCGCGACGACGCTGCTGCTCCTCGCATCCGTGTGGGGCGGGACGACGTACGCGTGGGGTTCACCGCAGGTCATCGGCGTGGCGGTCGCCGGTTTCGTCCTCGCGGGCGTGTTCCTGGTGGTCGAGCAGCGCGCCCCCGAGCCGCTGCTGCCGCTGCGCCTCTTCCGCGACCGCATCTTCAGCGTCAGCAGCGCCGCATCGTTCGTGCTCGGGGCGCTGCTGTTCGGCGTGACGATCTACGTGCCGATCTTCGTCGTCGGCGTGCAGGACGGCAGCGCGACGAACGCGGGCGTCGTGCTCATCCCGCTCGCGTTCGCCTGGGTCATCATCAGCACGATCTCGGGGCAGCTCATCTCGCGGCTCGGGCGCTACCGGCCGTTTCCGATCATCGGCAGCTTCCTTGCCCTCGGCGGGGTCGTCCTGCTCGCCACGCTGAACGCCGACGACGGGCAGGGCCGCGTCGCCGCCGCGCTCGTCGTCCTCGGGCTCGGCATGGGGATGATGTGGCAGCCGTACATCGTGGCGGCGCAGAACGCGGTCGCGATGCGGGAGGTGGGCGTCGCGACCGCGGGCCTCGTCTTCTTCCGCTCGATGGGCGGCAGCTTCGTCGTGGCGATCCTCGGGTCGATTCTCGCCAACCGACTGGCGAGCGACCTCGTCGCCGAGCTGGGTGAGGCCAGCCGCTCCGTCGACCCCGACCAGCTCTTCAACGGCACGGCCCGCCTGGCGCCCAACCTGCTCGAGGGCGCGCAGGACGCGCTGGCCAGCTCGCTGCACACCGTCTTCCTCATGCTCGTCCCGCTGGCGATCGCGGCGATCGTGCTCGCGTTCGCGCTGCAGGAGCGGCCGCTTGCGCGGACGCACGAAGAGCGCGACGACTAGCCGCGCGCGGCGAGGACGACGAGCCGCGCCGCGGTCTCGACGACGTCGTCGACCCGCGCGTCCCAGTCCTCCGTCACCGTCCACGTGTTCACCAGGCCGTTGATTGCCCCGACGAGCGCGACGACGGTGAGCTCGCGATCACGGTGCGTGATCGCCCCCGCGTCCGCGAGCCGAACCAGCTCGCCGGAGAGCAGGGCGGCGAAGCCGTCGATGGCGGCGCGGCGGTGGGCCTCAGCCTCGGCGCTGATGCCGACCGATTCGACGAGCGCGATCCGCGCCCACCTTCGATCCGAGGTCATGACGTCGAAGTACGCCCGCACCCCCGCGCGGGCGCGGGCCTCGAGGTCGGCCGGGTTCAGGCCGGCGAGCGCCGCCCCGACCGCGGCCAGCGCCCGCGCGTTGACGTCGTCGTGCAAGGCGATGAGCAGCGCCTCGCGCGTCCGGAACTCCTCGTAGAAGTTGCGCGTCGAGATCCCGGCGGCCGCGCACAGCTGCTCGATCGACGCGGCGCCGTACCCGTCGGTCCCGAACGCGTCCAGTGCGGCGGCCATGAGCCGCGCGCGACGCTCGGCGCGGCGCTCCTCGGCGGTCTTCGAGCCGTAGCGGCGTCCGGTCGTCGGGGGCACGCGGTGCACGCTACCAGCGCAGCACGCGTATCTGGTCAGTCGACTTGCCAGATGCGTGCGCGACCTGTAGGTTCGCCGCGGCCGTCTGGTCAGACGGCTGACCACAAGTAGGAGGAGCCCCATGCGACGCATCTCCGCGCTCGCCGCCGTCGCGTTCGCGCTGACGATCGGCGCGACGCCCGCCCAGGCGGCGGACCCGCCGTCCGGCTGCACGTTGAACCCGACGGGCGGAACGATCACCCGGACTCTCGGCGGCCGCACGTACCTGCTGCGCGTCCCCGCCGGCATCACGGCGACCCGCGCGCCGCTGCTCGTCGTCTTCCACGGCGCGCTGAGCAACGGCCAGACCGTCGAGTTCTTCAGCGGATGGAGCGGCTTCGCCGACGCGAAGAAGTTCATCGTCGCCTACCCGCAAGCACGCCCGCTCGGCTGGGCCGGCGTCTGGGACCCGTACACGAACGGCAGCGACGACGTGCAGTTCGCCGAGGATGTCGTCGCCGACATCTCCGCGACGTGGTGCGTGGATCCACGGCGCGTGCACGCCGACGGCTGGTCCAACGGCGCGGTCATGAGCCAGCGGATGGCTTGCGAGTCCGCGGGTACCTTCGCGTCGGTGAGTTCGTACGGGGGCGGCGACCCGATGCTCCTCGGCATCGCCGACGGCTGCCACCCCGCCCGGCCGATCTCGGTCGCGATGTTCACCGGTCAGCTGGACTTCACGTACGCCGGCCTGGGCGAGAACACCGCGCAGTGGCGCGATGTCGACGACTGCGGCTCGAACGCGACACGGACGTACGACCTGTACGGCACGACGCGGACCTTCAGCTGCTCCGCCGGCGCGAAGGTCGTCGCGCGGGTGGTGTACCTGACGTCGCACAACTGGCCGCTCGGGGCCCAGGCCGAGGATCAGCGCGAGCGCCTCTGGGCGTTCTTCCAAGCCAACCCGCGGCCCTAGCGGCCTGCGACCGCCGCCTCCGCCCAGCGGCGGGGGCGGCGGCTAATCACCCCCATCAGCACTTCCGCTGGAGAAGGCCGGACGGTCGCGGGACGCTTGGCGGCATGGTCACCACCCTCTCCGCCGACACCTTCACCGCGAGCGTCCTGGAATCCGACGTCCCCGTCGTCGTCGACTTCACGGCCGCCTGGTGCCCGCCCTGCCGGGCGATGAAGCCGATCCTGCGCGAGCTCGCCGAGGAGCGCTCAGATGTGCGGTTCGTCGAGGTCGACGTCGACGCGCACCCGAGCGTCGCCGCCCGATACGACGTGCTCTCGATGCCGACGTTCATCGTCTTCCGCGACGGCGCGCCGGTCGGCAAGCTCGTCGGCGCGCGGCCCAAGCGGCGGTTCGTCTCAGACGTCGAGCAGGCGCTCGCGCACCAGGGCTGACGCGGGCGACCCGGCGGCCTGGGCGCTGAGCACCTGGAGCGCGTGGGCGAGGCCGGGCAGCGGCTCCCCGCCGTCGCGCCACGAGGCGGGGACGATGGCGCAGCCCAGGCCGCGATCCACGAGCGCCAGCACCGTGGTCGGGTCGGACGCTTCGAGCAGCGCGAGCGGGCCGAAGCCGTGGGCTTCGCAGGCGGCGAGGATCGCGTCGCGCAGGCCGGTGCCCTGCTCGGGCAGCACCACCGGCGTCGCGCGCAGCGCGTCGACGCCGCCGGTGGCGCCGATGAGGACCAGCGGCTCGGCGGGCCGCTCCTCGGCGATGACGCCGCTGGCCGCGTCGACGTCCTCCGCGCGCGGGTCGCCCACGGCGAGGTCCACCGTCCCGCGCGCCACGAGCCCCGGCAGCTCGGCCGACGCGGCCTGGCGCACCACGAGACGCACGTCAGGACGGTCGCGGTGCACGCCGGCCAGCGCCGTCGCGACGATCGGCGCGGCCGCCGCGGTCGCGGCCACGCGCACGAGCCCCCGCACGACCGAGCGGTGCGCGAGCACCTCCGCCTCCGCCGCCTCGACCTCGCCGAGAATGACCTCAGCGCGGGCCACGAGATCGGCGCCGGCCGGCGTCAGCGAGACCCCGGTCGCCGAGCGGTGCAGCAGCTCGATCCCCAGCTCGGCCTCGAGCCGGCGGATCTGCTGGCTGAGCGCCGACTGCGTGACGTGCACGTCGTCGGCGGCGCGCGTCATGTGCCCGTGACGGGCCACCGCGACGAGGTACCGCAGCTGGCGGAGCTCCATCGCGCCAACGCTAGTGCGAACTCAAGGCGTGGCGATCGCCTCCAGGTCGTGGGCGATCCCCTGGGCCCACGTCCGGATCTGCTCCGCGTGCTCGGCGGTGCTGCCGGCGAACACGGCGTGGTCGCGGGCGTCGAGCCGCACCGCCTCGGCGATCGTGTGCTGCGATTCGACCCACCGGTCGCCGAGCGTCTCGCCGGCGGCCGGTTCGGCGAGCGGGCCGCAGCTGAACACCCAGAACGGCATCGCGCCGAGTGCGTCGCCGAAGTCGTGGAGCACCGGTTGCGCTTCGCGACGCCACCGGCCGGACCGCACTGCGCTGCCGAGGATCACCGCGTCGCAGTCGAGCTCGTGGACGGCCTCGGCGCCGACCGCGTCGGCCTCCAGACCCTGCGCGCGCAACTCGCCGGCGATCGCGTCGGCGATCTCCTGCGTCTCGCCGTGCGTGGAGGCGTAGATCACCAGGACGCGCATGGCGCCCCCTTCCGTCGTACTCAGAGCCGACAGGCCGCCGGCCTTCCCTGAGTATCCCCCGGCGCGGGGTGTGCGAAAACCGGGGAAACCCCGGGTTTGGGGTCAGCCGAGCTTCACGCGCTTCGTGGTCGTCGTCGTGCCCACGACGACCTTCACCGACGCCGTGACGCCCTTGAGCCGGCGCAGCTTCGCCCGGGCCTTGCGGGTCGCGCGGAGCTTGACCCGGACGGTGCCGGCGGTCTTCGCCGTCGTCTTGCCGCGCGCGATGACGGTCGTCTTCGCTGCGCGGAGCTTCGACGAGGGGACGAGGACCTGCACGTCAACGGGGCCCGGCTGCGACACGGCGACCGAGACGGTGACCCCGCCGCGCAGGCCGCGCGCCGTGAACTTTGCCGGGAGGAGGAGCTTGGGCGAGGCCGGCGGCGTGCTCTGCGGGGTCGGGCCTCCCGACCCGCTGCCGCTTCCGCTCGGCGACGGAGGCGCGCCGGCGCCGCTGCCGCCACCCACTGGGCCGCTCGGGACGTCCCCACCACCGATCGACGGGTAGCTGGCCGTCGGCGAGATGACCACCGGCGGCGAGGTGAACGCGCAATCGTTGACGCCGGAGAAGTTCGGGATGCCGGCGACCTTCACGCCGCCGTCGTCCTTCCACGCGATCGCCGTGCCGTCCGGCGAGATCGAGACGTCCGAGGCTTTGCCCTGCGCGGGGATCGTGCACCCGGCCGCCTCGTCGGGGCCGGCGGCGAAGCCGGAGCGCAGCGGCGCGACGTCGATCTTGGCGTCGGACACGCCACCCGAATCGTAGGTCCGCTCCCACGCCGCGGACGACGCGTTCGCGGCGACGTCGGTGCGGTGCAGGTCGTACCCGGCGGGCATCGTCGGGCTGAACCACGGGTCGTGGTCGTTGGCGTACGGGACGCCGTCGCCGGCGCGCTGCAGCAGGACGGAGCCGCCCGATTGCGTCACGAGGCGCCGGCCCACGAAGGTCGGCCACCGCCTCCCCTCCTGCTTCTGCGGCGCGAAGACCGTCTGCTGGAAGCTCGCGACGTTGGTGGACGCCACGAGCATCGCGCCGCTGCCGAACACGTACGGCGCCGGGAAGCGCGACGCGTCGTAGTAGGAGTTGCTGTACCCGTACGTGATCGAGCCGCCGTCGGCCGTGATGTCGAGACTCAGCGGATACGCGCGAGCCGTCCACAGGCCGACCTCGTAGAGCAGCGGCCCGGAGTGCGACACCGCGCCGGACGGATCCCAGACCGTGAACGTGCTGAGCTCGGACCGTCCGTCGCGCCGGATGCCGACGGTGTGCCCGGCGTCAGATCGCGCGACTTCCTTGAACGGTCCGCCACTGCTGAGCTGCGCCTTGCTGCTGCCGTCCAGCGTCGAGACCCAGACCTCGCCGCCGTCGATGTAGCTCACCGATGCGGCATCCGCAGTCGCCGGCAACCCTGCCAGCGCCGCGAGCCCTCCGAGCATCAACGTCCGTGTCGCGCGCACTGCGCGATTATCCACGTTCGCGCGTGTCGGCGCGTCAATGCGAGACAGGCACCGTCGCCGGGCGGTCCGCGGTCTCGTAGCGGTAGTCGTCGAGCGGGAACGTCCGCGCCGCGCGGAACGCGCGCCGCGAGCTCGTCGGGCGCAGGAACGCCGTGTTGCCGTGCCGGTCGAAGTAGTAGCTGTTCGCCGTCGCGCAGTTGCCCTGGCGCCACAGCGAGTGGCTGAGCTTGCGCTCGGCCATCGCGGTCCACGCGTCCGCGGCCTCAGCGCGGACCTCGACGGCCGTCGCGCCACGCCGGCCGGCCTCGCGGACGACCCGGACGATGTGCGCAGACGCCGACTCGACGAGCTGGTGCCACGTCCCGCCCGTCCAGCCGTAGGGCCCGAAGATCATGAAGTGGTTGGGCAGCCCGGGCAGGCTCACGCTCTCGTACGAGCCCGGCGTGCGTTCCCGATACAGCGCAGCGAGATCGAACCCGTCGCGGCCGTGGACGGGCCGGTCCTCGAACGGCTCGGGATCGAACGCCAGGTGGAACCCCGTGGCGAGCACGATCGCGTCGACGTCGCGGTCGACCCCGTCGGCCGTCCGGACACCGGTCGCGGTGATCTGCTCGATCGGGTCGGTGATGAGCTCGACGTTCTCGCGCGTGAAGCTGCGCAGATAGGTATTCGAGACGGCGGGGCGCTTGCACCCGATGTCGTAGTCGGGGGTCAGCCGCGCACGCAGCTCGGCATCGGGGACCTGCTGGCGGTAGAAGACCTCGCGCCCGACGAACTTCACGGCGCGGCTGGGCAGCTTCAGCCGCTGATAGTCGACGACGGCGCCGACGAGCCCCATCTCGACGAGGTCCGCGGCGACCCGATGCACCGCGCGCTGCACGCCCGGCACCCTGCGGTAGAGCGCCTTGACGACGCCGGGCGTCGGCGGATCGACCTTCGGCGCCACCCAGATCGGCGTGCGCTGATAGACGTCCAGCCGCGCGGCGTGCCGCGCGAGGATGGGCACGATCTGCACCGCGCTCGCGCCGGTGCCGATGACCGCGATGCGCTGCCCGCGCGCGTCGAACGACCGGTCCCAGCCGGCTGACCGCAGCACGGTCCCGCCGAAGCCCTCGACGCCGGGGATGCCCGGATCCTTCGGCGCGACGAACGGCCCAATTGCGCTGACGACGAAGCGCGCGGTGACCTCGTCGCCGTTGACGTCCAGCCGCCAGAGGTGCGCATCCTCGTCCCACGTCCGCGCCCGCACGTCGTGCCCGAGCCTGATGTGCGGGCGGATGTCGTACGCGTCGGCGCAATGATCGACGTAGGCCTTCACTTCGGCGCCGCGCGCGAAGACCCGCGACCAGTCCGGGTTCAGCTCGAAGGAGAACTGGTACGCCTGCGCGGGCACGTCGACGCCGATGCCCGGGTAGACGTTGTCCCGCCACGTCCCGCCGATGTCGTCCGCCCGCTCGAAGAGAACGAAGTCCTCGATACCGGCCCGGCGCAGCGCGATGCCCATCCCGATGCCGGAGATCCCGGCGCCGATGATCGCGACGTGGAGGTCGGGGGCGGTGCCGGCCATCGGGGGCACACTACGAAATTGATAGTGCGCCGTCCACCGGCATGCGCGAGGGCATCGCGAGACGCCGCGCCGCACAAGCCGCCACCCGGACTCGAACCGGGGACCCCTTCATTACGAGTGAAGTGCTCTACCAGCTGAGCTATGGCGGCGCGGACGGGAAACTCTAGCGTGCGATTCCCGGCGATGCGGGCGCCGCGCGGGGAACCGCATCGTTCGGTGGCGACGCGCTGTTAACGTCGCGCCAGCTGTCCCACGCCGAAAGGCCACCGTGTCCCGTTCCGCCCGCATCACCGCCGTCGCCGTCGCCGCGACGGCCCTGGCGCTCCCGGCCTCCGCCGGCGCCGCGACGTCGAGCTCGAGCGACGCCCAGCTCACCGTCATGTCGCGCAACCTCTACCTCGGCGCCGACCTCATCCCGCTCGCCTCGGCGACCGATCTCCCGTCGTTCGAGACGACCGCCGCGAACGTGTGGCGCAACGTCCAGGCGACGGACTTCCCCAAGCGCGCGACCGCGCTGGCGAAGGAGATCAAGCGCACGAAGCCCGACCTCATCGGCCTGCAGGAGGCCGCCGTCTGGCGCAAGTCGCCGGACGGCGTCAAGGACGGCACGGCCACCCCGGCCAACGTCGTCGTCTACGACTACATCAAGACGCTGCGCGCCGAGCTGAAGAAGCAGGGGGTCGAGTACCGCGTCGTCATCGCGCAGGACGAGTTCGACTTCGAGGCGCCCACCGCGCTGGGGTACGACATCCGCCTGACGCAGCGCGACGCGATCCTCGCCCGCGTCGGCTCGAAGGTGAAGACCGGCAAGACGTCCAAGGGTCAGTACGCCAAGACGTTCGTCGTGCCGACGCAGGCGGGCACCGCCGACTCCAAGCGCGGTTGGGTCGCCGTGGATGCGAAGGTCGGCGGCAAGCGGTTCCGCTTCGTCGACACGCACCTCGAGGCCTACGGCGGCGACATCCGCGAGGCGCAGGCCAAGCAGCTGATCGGCCCCAGTGGCCCGCTGACGTCGAGGAAGACGAACACCATCCTCGTCGGCGATCTGAACTCCGACCCCAAGGACGCCGCGGCGGACGCCGCCGCGTACAAGGCGATCGTCGGCGCGGGGTTCGTCAACGTCTTCAACCCGCTGCCCAAGACCTCCGGGCAGAACGAGCTGGTCAACAACCCGACGTCGACGCTGAAGAGCTCGATCGACCACATCCTCGTCCGCCCGAAGCAGACCGTGGTCAAGACGCAGGTCGTCGGCAACAAGGCGTCCGACCGGGTCGGCGGCCTGTGGCCGAGCGACCACGCCGGCGTCGTCGCGACGCTGCGCCTGCGCTGAATCCAGGTCCCTGCGACGCCGCGGGCGGGTGACCGTCCGCGGCGCGCCGGCTACGCCTCGGTCTCGAACTCCGCCTTCACGCGGCCGGTGTCGACGGCGTCCTTGAGCGCCGCGTAGTCGCGCTCGTTCTGATCGGCGTACGCCGCGGCGAACTTCGCCAGCGCCTTCTCGAACGTGTCGCCGCCGCCGAGGTACGAGGCGATCGCGACGGCGTCCCCCGCGCGGGCGTGGGCGCGCGCGAGCGTCCAGCCGCAGAGGTTGCCGTACGCCGCCATCGCGTTGGGCTCCATGACCTCGACGAGCGCGGAGCCCTTCTGGTCCCAGAGCTGGCGAACGTAGTAGTGGCGCGGGATGCCCTCGGGGTCGGTCGTCTTCAGCCAGCCGAGCATGATGTCGCTGGCCGCCTGCATGAGCCGCTGGCCCTCGACGACACGCTGGCCGTGCTGGGCGAAGCGGCTCTTCTTGACGAACGGCTCGAGGACCGACGCCTCGGCCTCCTTGATCTGCAGGAACAGCGGGTCGCGGTCGTCGCGGCCCAGCAGGAGCGCGATCCACGCCCGCGTGCCGACGCTGCCCACGCCGACGACCTTGCGCCCGGCGTCCACGAGGCGGAAGCGCTCGAGCAGCTGCCTGCGGTCGTCGTTGAGCGTCACGCGGTAGGAGCGGACGATCTCGTGCAGGCGCTCGGAGATCTGCTCGGCCGTCGCGCCCGCGGGCGCGAGCTCGCGCAGCGGGACGATCTTCGGCGGGTCGTGGCGGATCCGCAGCTCGCCGTCGACGCGCTCGGTCAGCTTGTCCAGCGCGCGCAGGTTCGTCTTGGCGCGCGCCTTGGCGAGGTTCTTCTCCGCGCGCTTGAGCTCGGCGTCCGTGGCCAGCGGGCCGACCCGCTCCAGGATGTCCTGGGTGCTGATGCGCAGGTACCAGAGGTCGAGCGTGTCCATCGTCGAGAACTCGCGGATCGCCTCGCGGTACGAGCGCGCGGTCGCCTGCGTGATCCGCTTGCGCTCGCCGGGGCCGAAGCCGCGATCGCGCGCAGCGACCTCGAAGCTCGTGACGAGTCGCTTGACGTCCCACTCGAACGGGCCGGGAAGCGTCTCGTCGAAGTCGTTGAGGTCGAAGACGAGCTGACGGTCGGGTGCGGCGTACACCCCGAAGTTCGAGAGGTGCGCGTCCCCGCACAGCTGGGTGTGCAGCGCCGTGGTCGGCGTCCGCGCGAGGTCGGCGGCCATGAGGTAGGCCGCCCCGCGGTAGAAGGTGAACGGGGACGCGAGCATCCGGCCGTAGCGCAGCGGGACGAGCTCGGGGACGCGGGTCGCGGCCTGCTGCTCGAGGAGCGCGATGGGATCGGTCCGGTCACCCGGCGCCGTCCATTCGCCGTGGCCGCCGCGCGGCACCTCAGCGCGCGCGGCCTTCCCCTTGGCGCGCCGCTCGGCGACGGTCAGATGCGGGACCACCGGCGCCTTGCGCGCCGTGGGCTTGCGGGCAGCGGGCTTGCGGGCGGCAGGCTTCCGGGCCGCGGGCTTGCGCGCGTTCGTCGTCCTACGAGGCGTCGGCATGCCTCGACCCTACGCCAGCCGTTCGCGGCGTCGCCACCCGAACCGGGTGACATAGTCCGGGCATGGCCGGGACCGACATCGCCGCAAAGATCGCCGAGCTCATGCCGGGGCTGCGACACGACCTCCAGACGCTCGTCCGCATCCCCTCGATCTCCGGGCCCGGCCGTCCGTCCGAGCCGCTGCTCGAAGCGCACGAGGAGGTCGCGCGGCTCTTCCGAGAGGCCGGCGCGGACGTCGACGTGCTCGAGCTGCCGGACACCGCGCCGGTCGTCATCGGCGGCATCCCGGCGCCGCCCGGCGCGCCGACCGTCCTGCTCTACAGCCACTACGACGTGGTGCCGCCCGGCGACGTGGCGCTGTGGTCGACACCGCCGTTCGAGCCGGTGGAGCGCGACGGGGCGATCTACGGCCGCGGCACCGCGGACACCAAGTCGAACATCCTCGTCCACGTCGGCGCACTGCGCGCGTGGGACGGCCGCCCGCCCGTCGGGATCAAGCTCGCGATCGAGGGCAACGAGGAGATCGGCGGCGCGGCGTTCACCGGGTACCCGGCCGAGCATCCCGAGCCGTTCGCCGCCGACGCGATGATCATCGGCGACGCGGGCAGCGTGCGCCCCGGGATCCCGACGCTGACGGTCGCGCTGCGCGGCATGGCGAACGTCGATGTCGAGGTCCGCACGCTCGCCTCGGCGAAGCATTCGGGGATGTTCGGCGGCGCGGCGCCCGACGCACTGGTCGCCCTCATCCACGCCCTCTCGACGCTGCACGACGAGCACGGCGACGTGGCCGTCGAGGGGCTCCTGCGCACGCCGTGGACCGGTCTCGGCCCGGACGCCGAAGAGCTGCGCGAGCTCGCCGAGATCCGCGACGGGCTCCCGCTCGTCGGCACCGGCGACCTGGGCTCCCGGCTGTGGTCGGGGCCGGCGATCACCGTCATCGGGCTCGACGCGACCCCGGTCGACCATGCGATCAACGCCGTCATCCCGTTCGCGCGGGCGCGGCTGAACGTGCGGGTCCATCCCGCGCAGGACCCGCTCGAGGCGCAGGCCGCGGTGATCGCGCACCTCCGGGCGCTGCGGCCGTTCGGTGTCGACCTCACGGTGACGGCGGGCGAGACGGGCCCGGGGTTCAGCGCCAAGACCGACAGCCTCACCTACGACGCCGCCCGCGCCTCGTGGGCGGACGCGTGGGGCGCGGACACCGTGGAGATCGGAGTCGGCGGCTCGATCCCCGTGGTCAGCGCGCTGCAGCAGGCGGCGCCCGACGCCGACGTGCTGCTCGTCGGCTCGGCGGACGGCTACGCGAACATCCACGGGCCCAACGAACGGGTGCTGCTCGACGAGTTCGAGAAGGCCACGGTGGCCGAGGCCGAGTTCTTCGGGCGGTACGCCGCCGCGTGGGCCGCGCGGTAGTGCAGGCGGCGGTCGACGCCGCGCTCGCCCACGCCCGGCGCGTCGAGGGCGGCGCGGTCTCGTCGGTCTACCCGGCGCTTGCGGGCGCCGACCCGGAGCTGGTCGCGGTCGCGGCGGCGCCGATCGCAGGCGCGCCCATCGTCGCCGGGGACGCGGCGCACCCGTTCGCGCTCATGAGCCTGTCGAAGGTGTTCGTCCTGGCGTTCGTCGCCGAGACGATCGGCGTGGCGCGGGCATCCGACGAGCTCGGCGTCGAAGCGACCGGCCTGCGGTTCGACGACCCGGAGGCGATCGATCGAGGCGACGGTGTGACGAACCCGATGGTCACCCCGGGGGCGATCGCGACGACGAGCCGCCTGCCCGGCGACGGACTGGATGCACGCTGGGCGCTGCTGCGCGAACGGCTCAGCGCGCTGGCGGGTACCGAGCTCGTCCTCGACCCCGTCCTGCACGGCCAGGCGGGCGGCGCGAACCCGCGGCTCGAGGCGCTCGTCGCCCGCCTCGCCGCGCACGGCGCGATCGCCGGAGACCCCGTCGAGGCGCTCGAGCTCTACGTGCGCCAGTGCTGCCTGCAGGCGACGGTGACGCAGGTCGCCGCGATGGGCGCGGCGCTCGCGGCCGCCGGCACGCCGGCCTCCCGGCACGCGATCGCGCTCATGGCGATCGCGGGGATGTACGAGACGTCGGGCCGCTGGCTCGCCGAGGTCGGGATCCCTGCGAAGAACGGCTTGGCGGGAGGGGTGCTGGCGGTCGTCCCGGGGTGGGGCGCGCTGGCGGCGTTCTCGCCCCGGGTCGACGCGGCGGGGACGAGCGTGCCGGGCCGCGTCGCGATCCGCGAGCTCTCGACGCGGCTGGGGCTCGATCTGCTGACCGGCGCCCCAGCCGCGCCTTTGGGATGAGAGGAGCTCAGACGGTCACAGCTGGGTGACCACGCACTTCGTCTCGAGGTAGTTGTTCAGCGCCTCGCCGCCCATCTCCCGGCCCCAGCCGGACTCCTTGTAGCCGCCGAACGGCAGCGCCGCGTCGAAGACGTTGTAACAGTTGACCCACACCGTCCCGGCCCGGATCGCGCGGGCGGTCTCGTGGGCCTTGCTGATGTCGCGCGTCCACACGCCCGCGGCCAGGCCGTAGTTCGTGTTGTTGGCGACCGGCGGGATGTCGTTGACGTCCTTGAACGGCTTGGCGACGACGACCGGCCCGAAGATCTCCTCGGCCTCGACCTTCATCTCCGGGGTCGTGTCCGTGAGCACCGTGGGCGCCACGAAGTAGCCCTGCTGGCCGACGCGCTTGCCGCCCGCGACCGCGCACGCGCCCTCGGCGGCGCCCGCGTCGAGGAAGCCCGTCACCCGGTCGAGCTGCTCCTGGCTGACGAGCGGGCCCATCTCCGTCTCGGGGTCGAAGCCCGAGCCGACCTTCATCTGCTTGGCGATGTCGCTGATGCCCTGCAGCACGTCGTCGTAGACCTTGCTCTCGACGAACAGCCGCGAGCCCGCCGCGCAGCACTGGCCGTGGTTGAAGAAGATCGCCATCGCCGCGCCGGGGATCGCGGTCTCGAGATCCGTGTCGGCGTAGACGACGTTCGGCGACTTGCCGCCCAGCTCGAGCGTGAGCTTCTTGAGGTTCGTCTCACCCGCCGCCTTGACGATGAGCTTGCCGACCTCGGTCGAGCCGGTGAACGCGACCTTGTCGACGTCGGGGTGCGCGGCCAGCGCGGCGCCCGCATCTCCGAAGCCCGTGACGATGTTGACGACACCGGGCGGGATGCCCGCCTCGAGGACGAGCTCGCCCAGGCGCAGCGCGCTCAGCGGCGTCTGCTCGGCGGGCTTGAGGACGATCGTGCAGCCGGACGCCAGCGCCGGGCCGAGCTTCCACGCCGCCATGAGCAGCGGGAAGTTCCACGGGATGATCTGGCCGACGACGCCGATGGGATCGCGCGTCGTGTACGCGTGCCACTGCGCGTCGGGCATGTACGGCACGTTGGGCTGGATCGTCTGCCCGTTGAGCTTCGTGCACCAGCCCGACATGTAGTGGAAGAGGTCGGCGGCGAGCGGCACGTCGGCGGCGCGTGCGACGGCGTAGGGCTTGCCGTTGTCGAGCGTCTCCAGGGCGGCGAGCTCGTCGCCGTGCTCGAGGATGAGGTCGCCCAGCTTGTGGATGAGCCGGCCGCGCTCGGACGGCTTCATCGTGTGCCACGGCCCGCTCTCGAACGCGGCGCGAGCGGTCTTCACCGCGCGGTCGACGTCCTCGGACGACCCCTCCGCCACGTGGCAGAGCAGCTCACCCGTCGCGGGGTTCAGCACGTCGAAGCGCTTGCCCGACGCCGCATCGACCCAGTCGGACCCGATGAGCATGGGGTGGTCATGACCGACGAACTCGCGTGCGTGCGCGTCGACCTGAATCTCGGTGGCCATCACGTCTCCTCTCGTGCGGCTCCCCAGCCGCAGTCGTCTGTGAACGTCACCGTCCCACCGGGCGGGTTGCACGCCCGTTGCGACGGTGCACGGAACCGGCCAGGCCATCCGGCTGCAACTGCGTTGCAACCCGCCTTCTGGTCTCTACCCTGGGGGGACGAGCGCTGGAGGAGCGTGCTGTGCAGCAGAACCCGTGGGTGGCGTTGGACGCGACGACGGATCGCCGTCGACTCGCTCGCGCGCTGGCGCGGGCCCGCGACGCCGCGCTGGGCGGCGGCGGTGCGGCCGACCAGCCGGTGCGCGAGGTCATCGCCGAGTCGTGGGCGCGCAGCGGCGAGGCTGGGGTCGCCCCGGCCGGCGAGCTCGCGCCGCGGGTGCTCTCGGCCGCCGAGGCCGGCGAGCGGTGGCGCACCCACCCGCTGGCGGGCGGGATGCCGATGCTGCGCGCGCTCCTCGAAGACGTGCACGACGACAGCAAGCAGGTCGTCCTCGTGTGCGACGCCGACGGGACGATCCTGTGGATCGACGGCCAGCCCGCGGTGGTCGACGAGGCACAGGAGATCAACCTGGCGATCGGCGCCGGGTGGGCCGAGGGCCGCGCGGGGACCAACGCCATGGGCACCGCGCTGGCCGTCGACCACCCCGTCCAGGTGTTCAGCGCCGAGCACTACGCGCAGGCCGTCGAGGGCTGGACGTGCAGCGCCGCGCCGGTCCACGACCCGGAGACCGGAGAGCCCGTCGGGGTCGTCGACCTCTCCGGGGAGTTCGCCACCGCGCACCCGCACTCGCTCGCCCTGGTGAGCGCGGCCGCGCAGATGCTCGAAGCCGGGCTGGCCCGCGAGGCCGCCGAGCGCAACGAGCGGCTGCGTGAGCGCTACGGCGGCGCGGTCGGCGCAGGCGGCGGACAGGCAGGCGCGCTCGTCTCCCCCTCCGGGCGCGTGCTGCTCTCCGCAGAACCGGTGTGGGGCCGCCTCGCGCGTCTGGACCTCCCGCCGGACGGCGGCGAGGTGGCCCTGCCCGGCGGGCCGGCCCGGGTGGAGCCCGTCGAGGATGGCGACGCGTACCTGCTGTGGCGGACCGGCGCGCGGGCCGCTTCGGCGTCAGCGTCGGCGGTGGCGGCACCGGCGCGGCTGACGGTCAGCGCGCTCGGGCGCGACCGCGCGCGGCTCTCGCTCGGCGGCGAGCCGATCGACCTCACGCCGCGCCGCTCGGAGATCCTCATGCTCCTGCTGCTCGAGCCGGCGGGCATGTCGGCTGAGCGCCTGGCGGTCGAGCTCTACGGCGACTTCGGCAAGCCGGTGAGCGTGCGGGCCGAGTTGTCGCGGCTGCGGCGGTTGTTGGGCGATCGGCTGGAGGCCAACCCGTACCGCCTGCGCGGCGCAGTGACGTCTGATGTGGAAGAGCTCGAGCGGCTGCTGGCCGACGGGGATCTCGCCGCCGCGCTGGAGCGGTACACCGGCCCGTTGTTGCCGTCGTCGGAGGTGCCGGAGATCGTCGAGGTGCGTGAGCGCCTGGACTGGGAGCTGCGCGAGGCGGTGCTGCGCAGCGCGGACCCGGCGCTACTCGTGGCGTGGTTGCGGACCCCGTCGGGGCGCGACGACATCGTGGCGACCCGCGCGCTCGTGGAACTGCTCGACCCGGCCGACGAGCGCCGTGCCGGCGCGCTGTCCCGGCTGCGCCGGCTCAGCCAGCCGCCGGGCGACCGGCGGCGGTCCGCGCGCCGCCCAGGCTGAGGCGGCCCGTCGCGCCCGGTGAGCGTCCTTCCTGCGGGGTCAGGGGCCCGCACGACGTACGTTCGGCCCGTCCCGCTCGGCCTCCAGCACCGCGGCGATGTCGGGCGGGGGCTGGCGGCATCCGCACTCCCGCGCGTGGTCGCGGTGCCAGGCCACGCGCTCCTCGAACGTCGCCTTGGGCGGCATGGGGTGGGCTCGGTGCCACTCGGCGTTCAGGGCCACGCCCACACCCTACGCCCGCCGAACGTCTGTCGCGCGGGGTCAGAGCCCCGCCAAACGTACGCTCGGCCCGCCGCGCCGGGGGAGCGTCTGACGGGCGGGCCCAGCGGCCCGCACAACGTACGTTCGGCCCCCAAGGGGGGGTGCGCGGTCAGGCCAACTGCTCGGCCAGCCGGTCCATCGCCTTCTGGTTCATCTTCCGCAGCACCGGGCGGATCATCGGGCCGGCCAGGCGGTCGCCGACCGGGGTCTTCTCCCAAGCGATCTCGAACGTGACCTTCGTGGCGTCCTCGCCGACGGGCTCGAGCCGGTACGTCCCGCGGGTCACCCGCTTGCCGCCCGCGGCGACCGTCCGCTCGACGATCGTCGTCGGCGCGGCCGCCTCGTAGACCTCCAGGTCGATCGGCTGCTTGCGCCCCATCGCCACCACGTTGGCGTGCAGCCGCGCGCCCACCCCCTTCGGCGGGCCCGATAGCTCCCAGTCGACCATGAAGTGATCGGTGAACGCTTCATGGTTGCCGAGGACGTCGAGGTGGTCGTAGACCTCGCCGATCGGACGGGAAACCGTGGTGCTGACGCTGACGGGCTGCATGGAGAGGTCCTTTGTGACGTAGTGTCGCAAATACTGTGCCATGCTTTGTGACGTCGTGTCAACACGCGCCCCCAGAGTTCCCGCCGACGAAGCGAAGCGTCGCATCGTCGAGGCCACCGGCACGCTGCTCGCCACCCGCCCGCTGCGCGAGCTGACGGTCGAGGACGTGATGGACGAGGCCGGCCTGAAGCGCACCGTCTTCTACCGCCACTTCACCGGCCTGCCCGACGTCGTCCTCTTCCTGCTCGACGACATCCGCGCCTCGCTGACCGAAGCAGGCGACCCGACGCAGCCGGGGTTCCTCAGAGCCGTCATGACCCGTGTCGTGGAGCTCGCCAGCCGCAACGGCCCGGTCCTCCGGGCCGCCTACGACGCGGCAGCCACCGACGCGACGGTCGAGCGGCGCCTGCAGCAGATGACCGACTGGAGCGTCGACGCCACCGCCGCCCTGTTCGAGGCCGGCATCGCCGCGGGCCGCACGCCGCCGCTCGACGCCTCCGCCGTCTCCCGTGCGCTGACGCTCATGAACTTCTCCATGCTCGTCGACGCCTTCGGCCGCGGCAGCATCAGCGATCCCGACCGGGTGCTCGAAGCGCTCATCACCGTGTGGGAGCGCGTGATCGTCGAAGAGCCCTAGACCGCCGCGGCGGCCAGCGCCTCGAGCCCGGCCCCCAGCGCCCCGGCCAGCAGGTCGATCTCCTCCTGGCCGCACACCAGCGGCGGCGACACCGCGACACCCCGCCCGAGCGGCCGCACGAGGACGCCCTCCGCCCGCACCGCCATCTGCAGCGCACCGACCCGCGCCGGATCCACCAGCTCCACCGCCGCGAGGAACCCGAGCCCGGACCGGACCTCCGCCACGAGCGGATGGTCGGCGAGCGGCGCGAGCGCGTCGGCGAGCGGCCGCTCGAGCAGCCGGCCCCGGGCGATGACGTCCTCGCGCTCGTAGAGGTCGAGCGCCGCGTGCGCGGCCGCGCAGCACGCCGGGTGCCCCGCGTACGTCGGGCCGTGGCGCAGCACCGGCGCACCGGGCGCGCCTGGGAAGAACGGCGCCGCGACCGCTTCCGCGACGATGACCGCGCCAAGCGGCAGCGTCCCACTCGTCACACCCTTGGCGATCGTGACCATGTCCGGGGCGACGTCCCACCGGTCGATGCCCAGCCACGTGCCGAGCCGGCCGAACGCGCAGATCACGCAGTCGGCGACGAACAGCACGCCGTGGCGGCGGCAGATCTCGGCGACCGCCTCGATGTAGCCGTCGGGCGGCAGGTGCACGCCGCCGGCGCCGATCACCGGCTCGCAGAAGAATGCCGCCACCCGGTCAGGGCCGACCCGCTGGATCTCGTCCTCGAGCGCCTGCGCATCGTCGTGCGGCACCGTCGACGTGTCGGGCAGCAGTGGCCCGAACCCCTCGAGGTTGGGCGGGATCCCCCCGATGCTCGTGCCCACGCCGTGCGTGCCGTGGTAGCCGTGCCCGCGGCTGATGAGGTGCACGCGCTGCGGTTGCCCGGTCTCAGCGAAGTGCCGGCGTGCGATCTTCGCCGCCGTGTCGATCGCGTCGCCGCCGCCCGAGCCGAAGAAGACCTTCGCGCCCGGTCCGGCAGCCAGCCCCGCCAGCCGGTCGGCGAGCTCAATGGCCGGCTCGTTGGCGAAGTCCCCGAAGATCGAGTACGCGTCAAGCTCACGCATCTGGCGCTCGACGGCCTCGCGGATCTCCTCCCGGCCGTGCCCGAGGTTCGCGTACCAGAGCGCCGCGGTGCCGTCGAGATAGCGGCGGCCGGCGTCATCGAAGACCCACGGCCCGTCGCCGCGCGTGATCACGAAGCGCGCACCGTCGACGGCGCCCATGTCGGCGAAGGGGTGCCACAGCGCGTGCGTGCTCATGTCGTCCTCCTGGCGAAGCGGTCGGTCGGTTCCTACAGGGTGACGCTCAGCTCTGATCGGCGCAGCGGTTCAGCCCGAGGTCGCGCGCGAGCGTGTCACTGCGCTGGTCGAGGTTCGCGGCGGCGGCCAGCGCCTTCGTCATCTGCGTCTTGCTCTGGCTGTCACCGGCCTCGGCGAGGTCGCCGAGCGCGTCCTCACTCTGACGACCCAGCGCGATGAGCTGATCGTGACGGTCCTGCAGATCCTGGGGCGGATCGAGCGCCTCGAGCTGGTCGACCAGCGAGGCCAGCTCCTCGCGCGCGTCGTCCGCGTAGGCCGAGACGTCCTGCAGCGACGAGGGCTGCGCGAGCTTCTTGACGGCCTGCTCGTAGCGCTGGCAGGCGGCGTTGCCCTGGCTGCGGTACTCGTCCGCGGTCAAGCGCCCCGAGTCACCGCCTCCACCACACGCGGCGAGCACGGCGGCGCAGATCACGGTCAGGGCGGCGGAGCGCAGGGGCATGCACGACCATTGTGGCGAACCGGCGTCGCCGGGCGGCAGGCCTCATGCCCCGGCCGCCTCCGGCGCAGGACGACGGACCCACCGCACCGCACGCCGACCACCCAGCACCGCGCCGACGGCGACCCCGTACGCGGCGACCGCGCCGATCGAGCTCGCGCTGATCAGCAGTCCGGCGGCCATGGCGCTGCCGACCCCTTCGGCCGCGAGGGTGGCGAGCGTGGCGCCCGGGCTCGCCGCCGGGCCGAGCGGGAGCAGGCCGAGGACCCCGAGCGCGCCGACGAGCACCGCGACGTCGCCCGGCCCGTGCGGCAGGTCGCAGGCGAGCAGCACGACCCACACCCGCGCCGCGGTCGCGACCGTGATGACCGCCGCGAGCGCGAGGAGCGCGGCCCGGCGCCGCCGGTCGACGAGCACGCCCAGCCCACGCGCGCCAGGCCACCTCGCGCAGGCCACGCGCGCCGCGGGGCCGAGGAGCAGCAGCGCGGCGATCGCGGGCAGCGCCAGCCACGGCTGCCACCACGCGAGCAGCGCGACGAGGCAGCACGCTTCGGCGAGCGCGATCGGCAGGTCCGCCAGCGCGAGGTGCACGACCCGCGGCGCGTGCTCGGACCTCCAGCGCCGCAGCAGCGCGATGCGCACCGGCAGCGTGAAGTGGCTCTGGATCGCGCCCGCGCCGAACGCGCCCGCGTTCGCGCCGTGCACCGCGTCGCGGTCGAGCACCCGCCCGTCGATTCCCGCGATGGCCACGCGCCAGCCCTCCGACCGCAGGCCGAGCGTGAGCGCGTGCAGCGCGACCGCGGCGAGCACGGCACCGAGCGGGACGACCTCCAGCGCCCGCCCCACCTCGGGCGCGCGCCACACGACGACCGCCGCGAGGACGGCCACCGCCGCCACCGTGAACGCCGCCGGACCCAGGCGATCCCTGCGCACACCCAGAGATTCCCCTGCTCAGAGGGAGAATCTGTGACGAAGCGGTGAACCGCTACGCGAATTCGCGCGCGATCCGCAGCGTCATCGCCTCGAGCGCGAGCTCCTCGTTCGGATTGAGCTGGAGCGAGCGCCGCGTGTCGTCGACGTGCACGAGCGCGGCCCGCAGCCGGTGCGGCGACCGGCCGTCGGCGTCCTCGCGCAGCGCCGCCAGGCGATCGGTGTGATGCACGAGGTCTTCGGCGCCGTCGGCGACACAGGCGACGTCGCGGTACCAGAGACCGACAAGCTCCAGCCCCCGCGACAGCGCGGTGGTCCGGGCCCGCCGCTGCGCGCGGGTGGCCGCTTCCTCGCGCTCGCGCTTGACGCGCTTCTGGTCCTTCTTCGGCACGAGCTCGAGCTCCTCGTCGAGCCCCTCGAGCGCGGCGGCGCCCGCCTCCTCGCCCGTCGCCTTCGCCGGCTCGAGCAGGCCGAGCCACGGCGCCCCGGCGAGCTCGTCGCGCAGCGCCGCGCGGGCGAGCCCCTCCGACGCGGCGCGCATCGCCGGGCCGGAGCCGAGCGCCAGCGCCAGCGCGCGCTCGCCGTCGCCGAGGGCGAGCCGCGCGCACGCATCGGCCGTCTCGGGCGGCACGCCGCGTGTCCCGACGAACCGCGCGAGCTCCTCGACCGGCGGCGCGTCGAACCGCACGTCCTGGCAGCGCGAGCGGATCGTCGGCAGGACCTCGCCGGGGCGGCTGGTCAGCAGCAGGAGATGCGCAAACGAGGGCGGCTCCTCCAGCGTCTTCAGCATCCGGTTGGCGGCCTGGTCGTTGAGCTCGTCGGCCGCTTCGATGACGAAGACACGGCGGCGCGCCTCGAACGGCGTGCGCGTGGCCGCCGCGACGACCGGCTCGTCGATGTCGGCGACGAGGATGCCCGCCGCGCTGCGCGGCTTGACCCATGTCAGATCGGGATGCGCGCCATGCTCCACGCGCGCGGCGACCGCCTGCGCGTCAGTGGCGTCGAGGCCGTCGCTCAAGAGCGCCGCGGCGAACGCCCGGGCCACGGCGCGCTTGCCGCTGCCCGCCGGCCCATGGAAGAGGTAGGCGTGCGACGGCGACCGTGCGTGATCCGCATCCGGGAGCGCCGCCCCGAGCACCGCGGCGGCGTGGGGATGGCGTTCGGTCCCGGAGAGCATGCCCGCGCATCCTAGGCCCGGCGGTCCCCGGCTTGGCGCGACCGCCCCGGCATCCGGCGTGGCGGAGCTCCGGCGTGTCGGCCAGGACGAGGCAGGCCAGTCCGGCCGTCGGGATCGCCGCGAGGACGATGCCCGCCAGCACCCGCGCGACGTTGAGCGAGCCCGTCAGATGCGCGATCCACGCGGCGGACAGCGTCGCGAAGATCACGAAGACGGAAGCGAGGAAGACGCGGCGGAGGGACACGGTCGGTCGGCAGGGATGGGTTGACCCACTTCCCTTGATCGGCTCCCGGACGCCGATCCATGAGCCCGAACGTCAGAGGCGATGCGCGGGCCGACGCGCCCCGGGACCCGGCGACGGCGGTGCGGGCCGTCGCGGGGTCCCGGGACGCCGCCCGGCCTGCCGTCGCGCCGGCGGCCGACCCCGTGACGGCCGGACGGCGCGGCGGCGTCCGCGCAGCGACTGCGCGGCGCCGGTCATGAGGCACATGGCCACCGGGACGCCGAGCAGCAGCGCGGATGCCGTTCCCGCCGGGGTGAGTCCTCCGCGCTCGGACGCCTGCCAGATCGCGAGGACGACCACGGCAGGGACGTAGAGCACCATGAAGAGGGTGAGCGGGCGGAGCGGCACGAGGAGGTCCTTCCCGGAGACAGGTGAAGTGAAGCCTGGCTTCTCGTTCGTCTACGCGCCAGAACGTGGTTCACCCGTGGGCGCGCCGGCGCTCGCCTCGCTGCGACAGTGGGGGACATGGCCGCGCTCTCCGTCACGCACTTCAGCGACCCGGGCTGCCCGTGGGCGTACTCAGCCGCTCCGGCCCACGCCGTGCTGCAGTGGCGCTTCGGCGCCCAGCTGGCGTGGCGGCTCGTGCTCATCGGCCTGGCTGAGACGCCGGACCGCTACGTGCGCGGCGGCTACCACCCCGCGCGCCAGGCGGCCGGGTACCTGACGTTCGAGCGGCGCTTCGGCATGCCGTTCGGCCGCGCGCCGCGCGAGCGCATCGCGGCGACCGGCCCGGCGTGCCGCGCGGTGGTCGCCACGCGGCTGCACGCTCCCGAGCGTGAGGTCGCGGTGTTCCGCGCGCTGCAGTTCGCGCACTTCACGACGCCGGCCGTCTTCGATCGCCCCGAGGACATCCGGGAGGCGCTCGCGGACGTCCCGGGGATCGACGCCGACGCGATCGTCGAGGCCATCGACGCGCCGGAAACCGTTGCCGCGTACGAGGCCGACCGTGCGCAGGCGCGCACCGCGGCGGGCTCGCCGACCGAGGCGCAGGGCCGCTCGGCCGACACGGACGGCGCCGTCCGCTTCACCGCGCCGTCGCTGCAGTTCGCCGCAGCGGACGGCCGGACCCTCGAGGTCGGCGGGTTCCAGCCGGTCGAGGCTTACGACGTCGCGATCGCGAACCTCGACCCGGCGCTGGAGCGCCGCGACCCGACGGACGACGTCGTCGCCGTCCTCGCGGAGTTCCCCGACGGGCTGACGACCGCCGAGCTCACAGCCATCGCCACGCCGCACCTCGGCGAGCCCGACCGTGACGCCGTCGAGCGGGCGCTCATCGCCGCGGCGGCCGAGGGCGCCGTCACGCCCATCGCGCTGGGCGCGGGCACCCTGTGGCGCAGCGCGGGCTGACCGCGCGGGCGCGCCGCCGCGGGTAGGGTCCCGCGTTCATGCCCGGCCGCCTGATCACCGTCGAGGGCCTCGACGGCGCCGGCAAGTCCACGCTGGCCGCCGCCCTCGTCGATGCGCTGCAAGCGCGCGGCATCGACGTCGAGCTGCTGCGCGAGCCCGGAGGCGTGCTCCTCGCCGAGCGGATCCGCGCGCTCGTCAAGGACCCGGAGCTCACGTGCGGCCCGCGCGCCGAGGCGCTGCTCTACGCGGCCGCGCGCGCCCAGCTCGTCGAGGAGACCCTCCTGCCGCTGCTGAGGTCCGGCCGGACCGTGCTGCTCGATCGGTTCGTCGACTCGTCGCTGGCCTACCAGGGCGCCGGCCGCGGGCTGGGCGTCGAGGAGATCGCGACGCTCAACGCGTTCGGGACGGGCGGGCTGACCCCGGACCGCACGCTGCTGCTGCGCATCGCCCCGCAGGACGGCCGGGCCCGGCTCGACGGCCGCGGCGAGGCCCCCGATCGGCTAGAGCTCGCCGGGGCGGAGTTCTTCGCCCGGGTCGCCGACGCGTACGATGAGCTGGCCGCCGCCGACCCCGAGCGTTTCCGGGTCCTCGATGCGGGCAGGACACCCGCGGAGGTCCTGGCCGATGCGCTGGCGGCCTTGCACGACCTGCTGCCCTGACGCGAAGCTACGAACCCGCATGGCCATCTTCGAACTCCACGGCTTCACCCGCGCCCCCGCCGCCCCGGGCTGGGAGGTCCTGCGCATCGAGGGCGTGTGGCGCGCCGGCGCGACGAAGCGCCTGCCGTACGCCTGGCTCGTCGTCGACGACGGACGCCGGGCGCTGCGCGTCATGCCGGCGCCGGCGGTCGCCCATCCCGTCGCCGATCCCGCGGGCAGCCAGTGGTCGGCGGTCTTCCCCCTGCCCAGCGACCTGCTGTCCACCGGCCGGCTGGCCTACGCCCTGCGCTGCGGCGATGTCGTGACGATCGACCTTCCCCGGCCCGTCCCGGCCGCGCCCGACCCGCAGGGCGCGGACGCGGCGGCCGCCGCTGCCGCCCCGCCGGCTGCCGCAGCCGCGCAGCACAACGCCGCGGAGGCCGCGCGGCAGCTGACCGAGCTCGAGGGCCGCGTGCGCAACGCCGAGGCCCGCGCGCGAGCGGCCGAGCGCGCGCTCGAGGCGTCGCGCGCGGCGCTCACGCTCGCGGAGGAAGCCCGGCTGGAGCGCGAGCAGCGCGACGCGGCAGCCTCGGCGAACGGCGGCTCGCCCGCCTCGCACCCTGTGGCATAGCCGTTAGGGCTGGATCGGCGTGATCGGCGCGATCGGGGACGTGTCCTCGCCCCCGGTGTCCGGCGTGGGCGCCGTCGGCTGATCGGCGCCCGGTGTGGTGTTGTCCGGCGTCGACGGCGTCGGCGTCGGGATCGACTGGCCGCCCTCGACGACGGCGTCCTGCTCGGGTGTCAGCGGTGTCCCGGTCGCCGTGGGTGAGCCCGCGGGCGGCGCTTCGAACGCGGCCGCGTCGGTCGCCAGGCGCTTGGCCTCCTCGCCGAGCGGGTTGAGCGTGAGCGCACGCTCGGCGGCGGTGGTGAACCCGGCGCGATCGGCCTGAGCGCGCGCGACCTCGGCGAGGACGGTCCAGGCGGCGGGGTTGTCGGGCTCGCGATCGACGGCCTGCAGCGCGAACTCCCGAGCCTGCGCGAGCCGCGCGCGACGGATGGCGACCGTCGCCTCGGCGATCGGCCCCTCCGCCGACAGCGGGTCGAGCTTCGACGCGACCGCGGCGTTCAGCGCTGCGGTGTCCTTCGCCGGCTCGCTCGCGGTGGCGGGGACGGCGAGCGCGGCGCGGGCCTTCAGTTCGGCGCGCGCGGGCAACACGATCGACAGCGCGAGCGCCGCCAGGGCAAGCACGCCGGCGAGAAGCGCGAGGACCCGCGCGGGCTCGCCCGGGTCGGTGAGGCCGAGCGCCCGGCGGCGACGCAGGAGGTCCGCGTCCGGCGCGATGGCGGCGGCGGTGGCGAGCATGAGCAGTGCCGGGACGGTGACGCCGGGCTGCAGCAGCGTCGTCTGCCACGCGCCGGCGAGCACCCACGCGCTGCCGCCGCCGACCAACGCTGCGGCCAGGGTCCGTTCGCGCCCGTCGACGAGCGCGCGGACGCGCATGATCGCCGCGATCAGCAGCGCGAGGATCGCGCCCGTACCGAGCGCGGTGCCGATCGCGCCGCCCTCGGCGAGCAGCGTCATCGGCTGGCTCTTGGCGTCCGCGGCCGGGAACGGCGCGGACCGGTAGCGCAGGTGCTCGCTGGGGAACGACCCCATGCCGAAGCCCTCGACGGGCTTGTCGGAGAGCATGCCCGCGGCCTCCTGCCAGAGGTCCCAGCGACGGTCGGCGTTCGGCGTGCCGAAGCGGTCGGGCTGGGTGAGCTCGACGGGCGGGTCGTCGATGACGTCGTCCTGCAGGCGCTCCAGTGCGCCCCGGACCCCGCCGTCGGACGCCGCCGCCAGGCCGATGACGACGAGCGCCGCGATCGTCGCGAGCACCATCGCCACGCGGCGCGCAGTGGGGCTCGGGACCCGCCGGGGCTCGGGGTCGCGGCGTTCGAGCAGCAGCAGCGCCCACCCGATGGCGAGCAGGGCGATGAGCCCGGCGACGAGTACGGCGAGCAGGACGAGTCCGTCGTCGACCCGGATGTCCTCGGGTGTGCCGTTCACGCCGAGGCCGTCGCGGGTCAGGGCGAGGCCGAACGCCGGTGCCGCCGCGAGCACGGCTGCGGCGAACCAGGTCACGAGGGCGGCGCCGCTGAGCCGCAGCCACGCCAGCACCGCGATGCCGAGGAGCAGCGCGACGACGGCGCCGCGCGAGGCGGCGAGGAGCAGCACGACGAGCTGGAGCCACGCGGCGCTCAGCGCACCCAGGCGCCACGCGGTCGCACGGGTGATGTCCGTCGCGACGGACAGCGCGAGCGGGATGCCCATCGCGCACAGCAGGCCGAGGGCCGCCGGGTCACCCAGCGGCCCCGCGAGCCGCGCGACGTTCTCCCCCTGGTCGAACACCGCGGGCAGCACGCGGCCGGCGATGGCGCAGAACGCGGTGAAGGTCGTGGCGCCGGCGAGGCCGATCCCGAGGCGCTCGGCCGGCCGTGCCGAGGAGGCGCCGCAGGTGAAGGCGAGCAGGACGACGAGCGCATAGGAGAGCGCCCGGTTGACCCACAGCCACGACGCGGCCGGGGTCGTCGTCCACAGCAGCGAGAGCCCCGCCCAGACGGCGAGCCCGACGAGCAGCGCCAGGCCGATCCAGGCGACCTTCGGCGCGTGCGGCGCGATCGTCTCAGCCAGCAGCCACGCGATCGCCACGCCGAGCGCGACCGTGACGACGGCGAGCTCGGTGGTCCGCGCGACGTCGAGGCCGAACAGGTCGATCCCGAGCATCGGGATGGCCGCGAGCACCACGAGCGCGACCACGAGCGGCATGCCGGGCTGGCGCCGCGGGCCGGCGGGCAGCGCGGACGACGTGATCGTCGGCGAGGACGAGGTGGTGGAGACGGCCATCGGAAAAGAGCGACGCGGCGCGGCGGCGAGAGTTGCGGCCGGCCGGGCCGGGACCCCGGCGATGCTACCGTCCGCCTCCCATGGGGACGCGATTCGCACGCGCGTGCGTGACCACCACGCTCGCCTTCGCCGCCCTGTCGGCGCCCGCGGGGGCGCAGGGCGTCTCCGACGTGCTGAGCAGGCTGCAGGACGCCCAGCAGGCGGTCTCGACGACGGCGACCACGCCGACGCAGACGACCGCGCCCACGGAGACCGCGCCGACGGCGACCGCGCCCGCCGCCGCCACACCGCCTGCGGACGCGACCACCCCGGTCGACCCGGCCGCCGCCGCGCCCGCCGCGGGCGCGACGCCCGGCCCGCCCGCCGCCGAGCAGCCGGCCGCCGGGGTCACCGACCAGCCGATCGACGCCGCGGCCGACGAGGACCGCGGCTCGACCACCGTGCCCGCGGTGCTCATCGCCCTCGGCGTCGTCGCCGCGCTGCTGCTTCTCGGCGCGCTCGCGTGGGCTGTCGCCCGCTGGTTCTCGTGGGACCCGCGCTGGATGCAGCGCTGGCGCCACGCCGGCCGTGAGGCCGCCTACCGCTCCGCCGGCGTGTGGGCGGACTTCACGGACTGGGTCAGGTTGGGCAGGTGACGTCGCCCGAGGTCCGAGCTTGCGAGGACGGAGGGCGAAACAGGTTCTCCCCGCAACGTGCGGGGAACTCTCTCCGAGACCCCGATCTGGCGCGTTCGGCAGCCTAGACTGGAGAGTGCCTGCAAGAGGCGGATTTTCGGCGAGTCACGGCCCTGCAAGGCCACATCCGTTCCGTCTGACAGCAGCGCCAGCATGACCACCCCGCTTAAGCCGCGGAGGCTGACCGAACCGCTGGAGAGGAAGCAGATGGAGAGCACACCGCAGACAGCCCTCATGGACGACGTGCAGCCCGGTCAGGCGCTGTCGATCAGTCGCTATTTCACGACTGCCGGTGTGCATCCGTTCGACACCGTCGAATGGGAGATCCGGGACGCGAAGATCGGCCACGGCGATCGTGTCGCCTTCGAGCAGAAGAACGTCGAGTTCCCGAACACCTGGTCGCAGAACGCGACGAACATCGTCGCGCAGAAGTACTTCCGCGGCCAGCTCGACTCGCCGGCCCGCGAGCGCTCGGTCAAGCAGATGATCGGCCGCGTCGCCGGCACCATCGCCGACTGGGGCCGTCAGCGGGGCTACTTCGCGACGGCCGAGGACGGCGACGCCTTCGAGGCCGAGCTGACGTATCTCCTGCTCCACCAGATGGCGGCGTTCAACTCGCCGGTCTGGTTCAACGTCGGGTTCGAGGAGAACCCGCAGTGCTCGGCCTGCTTCATCCTGTCGGTCGACGACACGATGGACTCGATCCTCGACTGGAACACGCGCGAGGGCAAGATTTTCCGCGGCGGCTCCGGCTCGGGCATCAACCTGTCGAACATCCGCGGCTCGATGGAGCCGCTGAGCAAGGGCGGCACCGCCTCCGGCCCGGTCTCCTTCATGCGCGGCGCCGACTCGTGGGCCGGCACGATCAAGTCGGGCGGCAAGACCCGCCGCGCGGCGAAGATGGTCGTCCTCGACATCGACCACCCGGACATCCGCGAGTTCATCTGGTGCAAGGCCAAGGAGGAGGACAAGGCCGAGGCCCTCGCGCGCGCGGGCTTCGACATGTCCATCGATGGTGACGGCTTCACCTCGATCCAGTACCAGAACGCCAACAACTCGGTCCGCGTCAGCGACGAGTTCATGCGGGCGGTGGAGAACGACGAGGACTGGCACCTCATCGCGCGCCAGACCGGCGAGCCGATCGGCGATCCGATTCCCGCGCGTGAGCTTATGCGCGAGATCGCCGAGGCCGCGTGGCGCTGCGCCGACCCGGGCGTCCAGTACGACACGACGATCAACCAGTGGCACACCGACCCGAACTCGGGCCGGATCAACGCGTCGAACCCGTGCAGCGAGTACATGCACGTCGACGACTCGGCGTGCAACCTGGCGTCGCTGAACCTCATGAAGTTCCGCCGCGAGGACGGCTCGTTCAACGTCGAGGCCTACGAGCGCGCGATCGACATCATCTTCCTCGCGCAGGAGATCATCGTCGGCCCGTCGTCGTACCCGACGGAGGAGATCGGCGTCAACGCCCGCGCGTTCCGCCAGCTCGGCCTCGGCTACGCCAACCTCGGCGCGTACCTCATGGCCAACGGCATGCCGTACGACTCGGACGCCGGCCGCGGCACCGCCGCCGCCATCACGGCGCTCATGACCGGCCGCGCGTACGCGCAGTCGGCGAAGATCGCCGCGGCGATCGGGCCGTACGAACGCTACGCAGAGAACCGCGAGCCGCACAACAAGGTCATGCGGATGCACCGTGACGCGTCGTACGCGATCCCGGACAGCACCTGCGCGGACACCCCGCTGCTCGACGCCGCGCGCTCCTCCTGGGAGGACGCGGTCGCGCTCGGCGAGGTCCACGGCTACCGCAACGCGCAGGCGACGGTGCTGGCGCCGACCGGCACGATCTCGTTCCTCATGGACTGCGACACCACGGGCGTCGAGCCGGACTTCTCGCTCGTGAAGTTCAAGGAGCTCGTCGGCGGCGGTCAGATGACGATCGCCAACCGCACGGTGCCGCTGGCGCTGCGCACGCTCGGCTACACCGAGTCGCAGATCGCCGACATCGAGGAGTACATCACCGCGAACGGCACGATCGTCGATGCCCCGCACGTCTCCGCCGAGCACCTCCCGGTGTTTGACGTGGCGGTCGGCCAGCGCGCGATCAGCCACATGGGCCACATCAAGATGATGGGCGCGGTCCAGCCGTTCATCTCGGGCGCGATCTCCAAGACGGTGAACATGCCGCAGGAGACCTCGGTCGAGGACATCGCCGACGCGTACACGCAGGCCTGGCGCCTGGGCGTCAAGGCGCTCGCGATCTACCGTGACGGCTCGAAGACGGCGCAGGCGCTGCGGACGGACGCTCAGATGGGCAAGGACGCGGACGCCAAGCCCGGCGCGGTGTACACGGAGGAGGATCTGCAGGAGCAGATCAAGGCCGCCGTGGACGTCGCCGTCGCCGAGGTCGCCGCGAAGGCCCCGGCCGCCGCGCCGGCGGTCGCCGCGAGCGGTGAGGCCCAGCGCCGCCGGATGCCGCGCGAGCGCCAGTCGATCACCCACAAGTTCTCGATCGGCGGGCACGAGGGCTACATCACGGCCGGCATGTACGAGGACGGGACGGTCGGGGAGATCTTCCTCACCGACATCGGCAAGGAGGGCTCGACCCTCCGCGGCATGATGAACTCGTTCGCCACGGCGATCTCGATCGCGCTGCAGTACGGCGTGCCGCTCGAGACGCTCGTGCAGAAGTTCTCCTACATGCGGTTCGAGCCGGAGGGCATCACGCAGAACAGCGAGATCCCGTTCGCCAAGTCGCTGCCGGACTACATCATGCGCTGGCTGGCGAGCCGCTTCCTCGACACGGACACGCAGGAGGATCTCGGGATCCTCACCCCGGCGGTCCGCGCGCGGAAGATGGCGGAGGACACCGCGCTGAGCGTCACGTCGTCGGACACGGCCGGCCCGTCGAACGGCGGCAACGGCAACGGCGGCGGGGTCCAGATCGACCACAGCCACCGCGCCGTCCCGGCGTCGGAGACCGCCCCGGCCGCGCACGTCCCGCAGCCCGCGACGACGAAGGCCGCCGCCGAGGCGCTGACCGACACGCCGCCGGTCGTCCCGGCCCGCATGGTCGGCATCGACGTCGGCCCGGCCTGCGGCCAGTGCGGCGGGATGATGCAGCGCACGGGCTCGTGCTACACGTGCCCGAGCTGCGGCAACAACACCGGCTGCGGCTGATCTCCGGCTGACAGACCACGCAGGACCGGAGGGCGCCCGCGGGCGCCCTCCGTCGTTCCCGACCGGCCCGCGCCGAACGTCTGGTCACCGTTGCTATAGCGACGGTGATCAGACGTTCGGCTCACACCGGATGTCCGCAAAGTACGGAGATCGTGCTCGGCCCGCCCCTGATGTGGACACGACCCGCCGGGCGTACCGTCGAGTCATGTCCCGTGCTCGCAGCTTCATCGCCATCACCGCAGCGATGTGCCTCGTCGCTCCCGCGAGCGCGGGCGCCAAGCAGCGCACCTACGACATCGTCGGCGGCACCACGACGGTGACCCTGAACGACGCCTGGCTCTCGGCGCTCTGGGAGGAGGGCGGCCAGATCGGCGCCTCCGGGGGCGCGAAGGTCGTGGTGATCCAGCCGAAGGGCGCAAGCCCGATCTACAAGATCACGCTTCCGGTTCGCCGCACCCGGTCGGCGGGCATCTCGTACGGAACGTCGCAGGGCACACTCGGTTCCGTCGATCACCGCGGGACGCTCACGATCAGCTCCGCGCAGGCGGGCGTCGCGCTGAACTTCGAACGCCCGGGGGCGCAGCTCACGAGTACCACGAGCTATGTCGGGGCCATGCTGCGCCTTCCGTCCGGATCGGGCCGGACGCCGTTCCTCCGCCTCGGCGCGCCGCAGATCCCCAACCCGCGCAAGGGTCACGTCGCGATCGTCGTGCGCGACGCGATCTACGACTACACGGGCGCGGGCGCCGAGTGGTACCTCGACGGCGACGACGCGATGATCAAGGTCCCGATCGGGACCGTGACGATGGACCTCAAGGTCAAGCGGCGCTGAGCCGGCGGCTCAGCCCACCAGTCCCTGCAGCGGACCGGGCAGCTTGTCCTTGATCCGCTCCCGGACGTCGTCGATCGCCCCCTGCACGAGCGCGTCGCGGAGGATCTGCTGCAGCGCGTCGGGGTCGTCGAGGTTCGTGAGCACCGCGTCGACGTCGATCTGATCAACCGCCCAGCGCAGCGCATCCGCCGTGGGGACGACGTCGTCGACGACACCATCGGGAACGAGGTTCACGAGGTTCTGCGGGATGCCGAGCTCGTCGCCGATCTCGGGCAGCAGCGCGGAGACCGGCGGAAGCTGGTCGTTGCGCTCCAGCCGGTCGACACCGCTGCGCAGACCGTCCTGGATCGTCCGCGCGAGGCCCGCCTCGTCGGTGCCTGCCTCCCGGGCGAGCTGCGCGCGCTCGGCGGGGTACGGCAGCGCGAGCAGGAGCCGCTCCCGCGTGACGCCGAGGTCGCACGCCGCCGCGTCGAGCCCGCTGAGGACCACGGCTTCCGCCACGCTCTCCAGGTCGGGCTTGACGGCGGTACGCGCGCGGTCCTGGCACGGATCCGCCGAGCGCGCCGGGACGAAGTCCGCGCCGCCCCGCGAGAGCTGGAAGGCCAGGAGCCCGCCGCTCAGCACGAGCGCGATGGCGATGAGAAGCAGCCCGCGCGCACTCATACCTGGCCGCCCTTCTCCCGCAGGAACACGGCGGGGATGATCGCGAGGAGCGCCAGGAGCGCGCCCGCCAGGAACGCGTCACGGAACGCGCGGGTCGCGGCGCGTTCGAGCTGGTCGTCGAGGCGGACCTCCAGCGCCGCCGCCTGTGCGGCCTGCGCCGCGGGCAGGCGAGCCGTCTCAAATGCGCGGCTGAGGTCCGGCACCTGCCCCTGCTCGGCGTCGAGCTGGTCGCCCAGGCCCTCGGCCAGCTTGAGCTTGCTCGACGCGGGAAGGCCCGAGTCGATCACCTGCGCGGCGATCGCCTCCTGCGCGGGCACCCGCGCATCACGCAGATCCGCGGTGAAGATCGGCGTGAGGATCAGCAGGCCGACGACGATCCCGCCGTGGCGTGCGGCGATCGTCCACCCGCCATGCAGGGCGCGCGGGACACGGTCGCGCAGCGCGGATTGGGTCAGCGCGTCGACGGTCAGCCCGAGTCCGAAGCCGATGAGGATCTGCGCGGGGACCGTCCACGCCGGGTTGGCGTCGGGCAGGAAGCCCAAACACGCGAGTCCCCCGCCGACGAGGATCGCGCCGGCGATCGCCTCCGCGCGCGTGCCGGCGCGCAGGCGCATGGCGAGCGGGCCCGCGATCACCGCGGCGACGGGCATCGCCGTGACGGTGACCGCCGCGAGCGCGGGTGAGCGGCGCCACCCCTCGACCAGCAGGAGCACGAGGAGGAACAGCGCGGCAGTCAGCGCGGCGGAGAGCAGCGCCAACGCGAGGTTCGACGGGATGTCCGGGCGATCGGACGGGCCGTCCTGACGCTCCACCCGCGAGCGCAGCGACAGGGAGACGGGGAACGCCAGCAGGACGAGTGGGACCTGGACGAAGAAGATCGACTGCCAGCTGATGGCCTCGGTCATGAGGCCGCCGATCACCGGGCCGACCGCGGCGCCCGCGACCCCCGCCGCCGCCCACCGTGCGACGCCTTGGCGCTCGTCGCGCGAGACGGCCACGAGCAGCTCCAGGCAGGAGGCGATCACGAGTGCCCCGCCGATCGCCTGCGCGACGCGTGAGGCGATGAGGATCTCGAGGCTGCCCGCCAGGGCACAGCCGGCCGACGCCGCAGCGAACGCGACGAGCCCCACCGCCCCCGCCGACCCGGCGGCGCCCCGGGTGCAGATCTTCGCGGCCGGGACCGCGGCCACGGCCAGCACCAGGTTGAAGCCCGTCAGGACCCACGCGACCTGGGACACCTCGGCATCGAACTCGCGCAGGATGCTCGGCAGCGCGAGCGTGACGATCGCGGAGTCGGCGAGGACGATCCCCACCGCCAGGGACAGCAGGGCGACGGCGGCGCGCGGCGCGCGGGTCACGCTGTGGAAGCTCCGATCATGCGGGGAGCTTCGCGGGTCGCGCGGCGTCGTGTCACGCCAGACACCATGCCTCGGTCTGTGACGAAGCGCACTCCCGCGGGCCGGCGACGCGCGTAGCTTCCGCTGTATGACAGTCATCATAGTCGGCGCGATCGTGCTGCTGGCGGTGTGCCTCGCCGCCTCCACGCACGCGCTGCCGTCCCGCACCCATCGCGAACCGCTCCAGGACTGACACGCCCCCGAACGGGCGCGAACGTCACATCGGCGTCGCTATGACCGCACCGATGTGACGTTCGGCGCCGCGGGCGCGGCTTCCGCGTCGGATCGGCGGACCAGGTCCGCCATGGCGTCGTCGCGCGCGACCACGTCGTCGAGCAGCCACGGCAGCACGCCCCGGAGGATCGCCACGGCCCACCACGGCTTCGGCGCGAGCGTCCGCGGCGCGCGGCGCTCCACCCCGTCGGCGATCACCCGGCCGGCATCGTCGGGCGTGATTCGGCGCCGCAGCGGCGGCGGCATCCGGTCGCGCAGCATCGCCGCGATCGGGTCGCCGTCCATCGTCACGTGGGTCATCTCCGTGTCGACCACGCCGAAGTAGGCCACGCCCGCACTCGCACCACGCGGCCCGAGCTCCAGCCGCAGCGACCGCCCCAGCTGCTCCACCCCGGCCTTGCTGATCATGTACGGCGAGCCCATCGGGCCGGGCATCATCGCCGCCACCGACGCGACCACCACCATGTGCCCGCCCGACGCGATCACGTGCGGCACGGCCGGATGCACCGTGTTGAAGACGCCCGTGAGGTTGATGGCGATGACGCGGTCGAACTCGTCCGGGTCGAGCAGGCCGAGCGTGGCGCGAGACGGCGTGACGCCGGCGTTCGCGACGACGACGTCCAGCCCGCCGAACTCCGAAACGACCCGCTCGACCGCGCCGGCCATCGCGTCGCGGTCGCGCCCGTCCGCACCGATCCCGACCGCCTCCCCGGGAAGCGAAGCCGCGGCGGCCGCCGCCCGCTCCCCGTCGACGTCGACGATCGCGACCCGGCCACCCCGCGCCGCGAGATGGCGCGCGGTGGCCAGGCCGATCCCCTGCCCCGCACCTGTGACGAGGCACGCCGCGCCGTCGAGGCGCAGCGCGCTACGCGACGGCATGCGCCGACTCCCGCACCGGGGTCAGTTGGTACGCGTCGGGGTCGAACTCCCGCGTCCGCGCGCGGTACTCCCAGCTCCAGTTCGGCCAGAGCCCGGCGTTGCGGCCCTGCGCGTCGGTGTAGTACGAGGAGCAGCCCCCGGTCTCCCACACCGAGCCCTCGGAACGCGCGTACATCTCACGCATGAACTCGGCCTCGACCTCGCGCTTGACCTCGATCGCACCGATGCCGCCCGCCCGCATGGTCCGTACGGCGTCGACGATGTAGCGGACCTGGTTCTCGATCATGAAGAGCGCGGACTGATTGCCGCCGGCCGAGAACGGGCCGAGGATCGTGAAGAGGTTGGGGAAGCCGCTGAGCGTCGTGCCGAGGTAGCACCGCGTGTCGGTCGCCCACACGTCGGCGAGCGTCTCCCCCGTCGTGCCGACGACCACCCGCTGGCGCTTGGGCGGCACGTCGAAGCCTGTGCCCCAGATGATCGTGTCGACCTCGTGCAGCACACCGTCGCGCGTGCGCACGCCCTCCGGCGTGATCTCCTCGATGCCCTCGGTCACCACGGCGACGTTCTCCTCGCCCAGCGCCGGGTAGTAGCGGTCGGCGAGCACGGTCCGTGCGCAGCCGAGCATGTAGTCAGGGGTCAGCTTGCGGCGCAGCTCAGGGTCGCGCACCTGCCTGCGCAGCTGGAACCGGCCCGCCGCCTCGTACGGCGCACGGAAGCGCGTGTCGACGAAGCCGACGAGGCCCAGGCCCTCGATGAGCGTGTAGATCGCGCCGCGGACCGCGCGCTGGACGGCCGGCACCCGGCGGAAGACCTTGCGCTGTATCGCCGACGCCTGCAGGTCCATCCGCGGCAGCACCCACGCCGGGGTGCGCTGGAAGACGGTCACCTGGGAGGCGATCGGCTGGATCTCGGGCACGAACTGAATCGCCGACGCGCCCGTCCCGATGACCGCGACGCGCTCGCCGCGCAGGTCGTGGTCGTGGTTCCAGCGCGCCGAGTGGAAGGTCGTCCCGGCGAACGTGTCGCGGCCGGCGATCTCCGGGAGCTTCGGATCGCCGAACGGCCCCATCGCCGTGACGAGCACGTCCGAGGTCAGCTCACCCGACGTCGTCGTGACGTGCCAGCGGTGCGCGTCGGCGTCCCAGCGCGCGTCGGTGACCTCGCTCTGGAAGCGGATGAGCTTCTCGAGGTCGTGCTCGCGCGCGACACGCCGGGCGTAGTCGAGGATCTCCGGCTGCGTCGCGTAGGTGCGGCTCCAGTCGGGGTTCGGCGCGAAGCTCAGCGAGTACAGCGACGACGGCACGTCGCACGCGCACCCGGGGTACGTGTTCTCGCGCCAGACGCCGCCGACGTCGTCGCCGCGCTCGAGAATGACGACATCGTCGATCCCGGCCTCGGTAAAGCCGTGGCCGAGCGCCAGACCGGCGAAGCCGGCGCCGATGACGGCGGCGGTGTGGTGGGGGACGGACATGGGATGGGCCCTCCGGAATGGATCAGAGATCGAGCACCAGCCGCTCGCCCTGCGGGGCGCGCGACACGCAGATGAGCATCGAGTCGTCGCGCTCGCGGTCGACGAGGACGTGCCGGTCGCGGTGCTCGACCTGCCCGTCGAGCACGCGGCACTTGCACGTGCGGCAGAAGCCCTGCTGGCACGAGTAGCGCACGTCGGGCAGCACGCGGCGGATCGCGGCCAGCGCGGTCTCGTCGGCGGCGACCTCGACCGTCGCGCCGCTCTGCGCCAGCTCGATGGTGAACGGCTCACCGCCGACGACCGGCAGGGCGCTGAAGCGCTCGCTGAACACGGGCGCCATCGGGTCGATCGCCCGCAGCAGCTGCCGCGCGGTGTCCATGAGCGCGGGCGGGCCGCAGACGTACAGGTCGGGGACCGGCGGCAGCGCGTTGAGCTCACCGAGGATCGCCGCGACGTCCGCGAAGCCGTCGCCGTCGTCGTGGTGTAGCAGCACGTCCCCGCCCTCGCAGCGCGCGAGCTCGTCGAGGAACGGCATCGACGCCGCTGAACGACCGAGGTAGACCAGGCGCCACGGCTTCCCGGCGGCGGCGACGCTGCGCACCATCGGCAGGATCGGCGTGATGCCGATGCCGCCGGCGACGAAGAGGTACGACGGCGCATCCACGAGCCGGAACGCGTTGCGCGGCCCGCGCACGCGGATGATCGCGCCGGCCTCGAGCTCGTCGTGGATCTCGACCGACCCGCCGTTGCCCTCGGCGATCCGCCGGACGGCGACGCGGTACTGCGACCGGTCCGCCGGATCCCCGCACAGGGAGTACTGGCGCAGGCGGCCCGACGGCAGGAACACGTCGAGGTGGGCGCCCGGCGTCCACGAGGGCAGCAGTCGGCCGGCCCGGTCGACGAGCGTCAGCGCGACGACGTCCTCGGCGACCACCTCGCGTCCGGCGAGCCGCAGCTGCAGGTCGAAGCCCGCGCGGCGCACGGGCCGCGACCGCGACAGTGACCGCCCGGCGCGCCCAGCCGCGAAGACCCGCTCGTACGCATCGAAGAGGCGCGCGATCGCGCGGACGGTGCCGTCCAGCTCAACGTCCGTGGTCGGCATCAGTGCGCCGTCGCCGCCTGCGCCGCCGGCGACTGCGCGAGGTAGCGCAGCGCCTTGTCCAGCGAGCCCATCTGCGACGGGTGGAAGTCCTTGCGCAGGTAGACGGGCACCTCGGTGACGAAGTGGGCGCCGCTGGGGACCAGGCCCTTGCGGACGGCGCTGATGAGCTGGCGGCCCCAGAACTTCTGCCTCTTGCGGGTGGGGTCGTTGCGATACAGGTGCGCGGTGCCCCAGGCGAAGATCACGACGAGCAGGACGCTCGCCATCACGCCGGTGCGCGCGCGGCGGAAGTACGAGCCGTCCACGTACATGTACGCGTCGAACGCGACGTTGCGGTGCTCGACCTCCTCGGCGCCGTGCCAGCGGATGAGGTCGAGCATCATCGGATCGACGGCGTCGTCGAGCGCCTCGGCGTCGAGGACCCACTGACCCATCACCGCGGTGTAGTGCTCGAGCGCGGCCGACAGCGCCAGGCGCTCGCACAGCCACGCGTGCTTCGCGCGCCCCTTCAGGCCCGGCCGGTTGAAGACGTGATCGACGAGCCACGAGAGCCGCCCGACGATCGGCCCGACGTCGAGCCCGTGCTTGTCGAGGTACTCGTGGAGGTCCTCGTGCGAGGTGGAGTGGATCTCCTCCTGCCCGATGAAGCCGATCATCTCGTCACGGAGGCGCTCGTCCTTGACGAGCGGCAGCGCGTCGGACAGCGCCTGGACCATCGCGCGCTCGCCCTCGGGGAGCGTGACGTGCATGACGTTCGTGATGTGGGTCGCGATCGGCTCGCCCTCGATGTAGTGCAGGGGGAGGTCGTCCCACCGGAACTGCACGTCGCGCGGGGTGATGGTGATCGCTTCGCTGTCGTAGACCTGAGTCACAGTCGGGGAACAGTGACGTGAGCGATCACTCAGCTTCAACTCGCGTTTGATCTCCTGTAAAATCGGGCTTGGAAGAGGATAGACGACCAGGGATTCACGTTTTGGCGAGCCGCAGGACCCCACAACAGGAGCGGTCGCGCGCGATGGTCGACCGCATCCTCGACGCCGCCGCCGTCGTCCTCGCCGAGGACGGCTACCAGCGCGCCTCGACGAACCGCATCGCCCGCGAAGCGGGTGTCTCCCCCGGCTCGCTGTACCGCTACTTCGCCGACAAGGACGCGATCGTCAGCGGACTGAGCACGCGACTCGTCGAGGACTTCGCCGCCGAGCTCGGCCCCGTGCTGCGCACCGCAATCGCGCTGCCGCGCGAGGAGGCCGGCCGCACGCTCGTCTCAGCGGTACTCGACGCGCTGGATCGCCACGCCCCACTGCTGCGAGCGATCGTCGACCAGGTTCCCGCCGACGAGCAGGCCGTCACGCTGCGCGACGTCCAGCAGCGCATCACCGACGTGACCTACCACCTCGTGGTGCTGCACGGCGGGAGTCGCGACCCCGAGCGCATCGAGCAGACCACGTGGATGATCACGCAGATGTCGCAGCACCTGGCGGTGCGCTATGTGCTCGATGCGCCGGGGTTCTCGCGCGAGCTGTTCGTCGAAGGGCTCGAGCGGATGGTCGACGGGCTCCTCGAGCCGCGGCCGTCCGAGGCCCGCGATCAGCCCGCCCCGCCGTAAGAGGACTCGAAGCCGAGCGGATCGGCTCCGCTCTCCCGGACGGCGACGAACCCGGGCATCTGCATGGCCTTCGGGTAGAAGGCCTCGAGCGACGGGAAGTCCATCGACCAGGCGTTGTCGATCTCGATGCCGCGCAGCCGATCGGTCATCGCGAACGTGAAGGTGCAGGAGAGCTGGAAGATGTCGTCGTCGCCCGCCTCGCCGAAGACGACCTGGCGGGTCAGGTCGATCTCGAACGTCTCCGGCCCGTCCCAGGAGTAGGTGCCGTACTGCGCCAGCAGCGCGTCGCCCTCCTCGTCGATCGTCCCGCGTACCGGCTCCTCGGCCGCGAAGAGGTACATGGCCTCCCAGGCGCGCTGCACGTCAGCTGCGGTGGGCTGCCGCGTGTTCACCCCCGCCTCGGCGAGACGCGCCCGGAACCGCGCTTCGATCTGGCCGGGAGGCATCGGCGGGCGCCGGGGACCCGCCACGGGAATGGCGACCGGCGTCGTCGCAACCGCGGTCTGACCGGCCGTGGCGCCGCCTGCGCCGCCCTCCTCACCGCAGCCACCCAGGACCGCGGCGCCGAGAAGGACGACGAGCATTCGGGAGATGTTGCGCTTCACCCGCGCAAGGGTACGCGGCTCAGCCCTGCAGCGGCCCGTCCAGCTCCGCGCGCAGCGACGCGATCTCGGTCACCGCCGCGCCGACGTAGGCGATGCGGGTGCAGAGGATCTCGTCGTCGAGGTCGGCCTCGTACGCTGGGTTCGCGTCGAGGCCCTCCAGTCGTGCGAAGGCGCGTTCAGCCAGGAGGACGTCGAGTTCCTCGCGGAGTTCAGCGGCGGGGGTGGGAGTGGCGAACGGTGTGGACATGACGGGCTCCTGACGGGGTGGTGCGGTCGGTGTGACCACTCTTCCGTCTCCGCAAGGCGGCGGCTGTTGCAGTCCTGACGCGCGATGTGTCGCGTTCGTGACATACCCTCGGCGCCATGGAGGCGATCGAGCAGATCGGCAAGGCGTTCGAGTGGGTCGGCGTGGCGGTCATCGTCGTCGCCGCGCTCATCACGCTGTGGGTCGGGCTGACGACCTGGCGGCGGGAGAGCGGCGACGCCGCGTACGTCGCCGCGCGCCGCGCGTTCGGCCGGGGCCTGCTGCTGAGCCTCGAGATCTTCGTCGCCGCCGACCTCCTGCGGACCATCTCCGTCGACCTCACGCTCGAGGGCATCGGCGCACTCGGCCTGCTCGTCGTCATCCGGACGATCCTGAGCTGGTCGCTGGAGATCGAGCTCACCGGCACGCTGCCCTGGCGCGCCGGCGGCTCGGAGACCGGCTAGGCGGCTGCGGCCTGGAGCACCTCCGGGTGCCGGGCCCACAGGTCGCCGAGGATCGCCTCGACGTGGCGGAAGATGTCCGCGTCGGGCGCGAAGCCGGCGGTGAAGCCCGACAGGTACAGCAAGTTCTTGAAGAAGAGCACGAGCTCCTTGGGCATCCGGAACCCCTCGAGCGCCAGCACGCGCAGGGTGCGGCCGAGGGTGTCGCCGAGGCGGTCGAACGTCACGGCGCCGTCCACCCGGTCGCCGAGGCGGTCGGCCTCGTCCTGCAGCGCCGCGCTCAGGGCGGCCAGGTCGGCGCCTTCGGGGATCGCGCCGAAGCGGGCCATCGCGGCGATCTGGCCGGCGGCGTCGTTCGTCGCGAAGGCGGCGAGGAATGCGACGAGCCCGGCGCGCTGGGTGTCGTCGAGCCGGCCGCAGATGCCGAAGTCCACGAGCGCGAACGTCCCGTCGGGGCGGACGAAGACGTTGCCCGCGTGCAGGTCGCCGTGGAACAGGCCGTGGACGAGGGTGCTCTCCAACACGCCGCGGATCGCGAGTTCGACAAGCCGATCGCCGTCGACCCCCGCGCCGTAGACGGCGGGCGCATGGGCGTAGGAGACGCCGTCCATCCGCTCCATGACGAGCACGCGCTCGGTCACGAGGCCGGGGATCGGGCGCGGCACGGCGACGAAGTCCAGGCCCTGGCGCTCGAGCGCGAGGCCACAGTCGACAAGGTTCTGCGCCTCCAGGCGGAAGTCCAGCTCCTCGAGGGTCAGCTCGGCGAACAGCTCGACGAAGCCGGCGAGGTTCGCGGTGCGCGCGGCTGGATGCAGACGTTCGCCCAGTGCCGCGGCGAGCGCCATCGTCTCGATGTCCGCGCACAGACGGCGCCGCAGCTTCGGACGCCGGACCTTCACGACCACGTCCGTCCCGTCACGAAGCACCGCGCGGTGGGCCTGCCCGATGGATCCGGCGGCGATCGGCTCGGGATCGAACGACGCGAGCGTGTCGTCGCCGAGCTCTGCCGCGACGATCCGCTCGGCCACGCCGGCCCGGAGCGGCGGCGCCTGGTCGCGACACCAGGAGAACGCGTCGACCCAGGCGTCGGGCAGCAAGCCGCGGCCGCTGGCGATGAACTGACCGAGCTTGATGTACGCGGGGCCGCCGGCCCGGACGAGCCGCTCTGCGCGCGCGAGCGCTCCGCTACTTGCGTCGGGTGGAGCGACGGGCAAGCCGGTGGCGCTGGCCGCCGCGCTGAGCAGCACCAGGGGCGCGTCGGGCGCCGCGGCGCCGGCGATGCGCCAGCTCGTCGAGGCGAACGAGGCGATGGTGTCGGTCCACAGTCGCGGCGTGGCGAGCGCGGCGGCGTCGCGCGCGGCGCGGCGTCGGACGGCGGGGAGCGTCGACTGCCAGACCCGGGCCTCTTCGGCCAGTCCAGGGCGGCCGTCGAGCCAAGGCGAGGCGCCAGCTGTATGTGACATGGATCGATGGTACATAGGCCAGCGACACCCCGGGAGTGGACATCGGTCACACGAAACGCCCCGTATACCCCCTGGGGGTATCTGCTAGGGTTCCCCCATGTCCTCGCACGCGCACCATCACCACCACGCGCTGCCCACGGACGGTCGCGCGCTCACCGCCACCGCCCTCAGCGCGACGCTGCACTGCCTCACCGGCTGCGCCATCGGCGAGATCGCCGGCATGGCGATCGGCACAGCGCTCGGCCTCTCCAACGAGGCGACGCTCGCGCTCGCCGTCGGCCTCGCCTTCCTCTTCGGCTACGGACTGACCAGCCTGCCGCTGCTGCGCGCCGGCATGGCCCTCGGGGTCGTCGTGCCCATCGCGCTCGCGTCCGACACGCTGAGCATCGCCGTCATGGAGGTCGTCGACAACACGATCATCATGACCATCCCCGGCGCCATGGAGGCCGGCCTGGGTTCCCTGCTGTTCTGGGGAAGCCTCGCCTTCGCACTGCCGGTCGCCGGCGCCGTGGCGCTGCCCGTCAACCGCTGGCTCATCGCCCGCGGCAAGGGCCATGCGGTCGTCCACGAGACCGGGGTGCACGGCGGGCCGTCGCCCAGGACCGTCGGCGCGGCCGCGGCCGGCGCGTTCCTCTTCGGCGCCGCGGTGCTGCTCGCCGAGGTGATCTGACCACCCGTGGTCTTTTTTCGTCGTATGCCGACGGAAAAAGACCACACGGCTCAGGCTGGCCGGCGCCGGCGCCACCCCCACGCCAGCAGGAACCCGCCGGCCACCGCCGCCGTGATCCCGCCCACGGCCATCGCGATCCCGAGGCCCATCGCCAATGGCGTGCCCGGGGTCACGACGTACTCGGCCCGCTCGGGCCGGATCCGCCGTGACGATCGCGTGCCGGTGGTGTAGGCGCAGACCACCGCGACGCGACCCGGCTGCGAGGAGAAGTGCCCGACCGACGTCGCGTCGCCGATCGTCGTCGACGCGTCCTGGCGCGCGCCGCGGAACCGCGTCTCCACGCCGTCGGGCATCCGCGCGACGCAGGCCGTGTCGCGCACGGTCAGGTCGCGGCGGTTCTCGTCACCGTCGCGGCCACGGAGCAGCAGGTAGACCGAGTAATCACGGCGATCACCAGCGGGGACGGTGAACGCCACCGCCCGTTGCTCGCGGTCCTCGCGGACCTCGCCGCGCGCGACCGCATCCTCCTCGATCCCCGCACCTGACTCCAACGACCGTGCCGCCCCGACGACCGCGACCGCGACGCCGCCGGAGATCAGCAGCGCGCCGGCGATCACCCGGATCCAGCCGGGCCGGCGGCGCGTCGGTCGCGAGCCGAACGGGTCGCCACCGGGCGGAGCAGGACTGGGCGCCTCGACGGCCCGACCGCCAGGACGACCGCCGACCGGCGTGACGTCGGGATCGGTCCAGCTCACGCCGCGTCGACCGGCGGCCAGCAGTACCGGAACGGCGGGACCGTCTCCGTGCCCCACTCGTCGAGCCGATCCAGGAACTCGGCGACCCGCAGCGCCGCCCGCAGCGGTGAGGGCAGGCCGTCGAGGTCCGGCGGGAGGTCGAGCGCCGGCCGCACCCGGATCCCGTTGCGCAGCCGGGCCTGGAGGACGTCGGTCATGTACGCGTCCCAGCGCGCGCGGCCCTCCGCGTATGCCGGGGTGTCCCGGTAGACGAGCACGACGACCTGGCAGCCGTGCGTGCGCATGCGGTCCTTGCCGTCCGCGCACGGCTGCTTCGGGCCGATGTTCGTCTGGAAGAAGCCGCCCTGGATCTGCGGGTCAGGCGTGTCGACCGTGGCCTGCACGCTGTAGCAGTCGGCGGCGCGCACCCCGACGACCTCGAGGTACGCGCGGAGAAGCTCCTGCGGGGTCGACGGCAGGTACGGGAACGGCGACGGCACCGGCGGCGGATGCATGATCTTCAGGTGCACCGCGCGGCCGATGGCCTCCCAGTTGAGGACCTCGACGTGGACGCCCGTCATGGCCGCGCCGTCGGCCGGGAGATCGAGCGGCGCCGCGGCGCGCATCTCCTCGAACGCCGCGTGCGGAACCTCCGGGTGGATCGCGACCACGCCCCGGACGAGCGAGCGGATGTGGCCGCTGCTGTCGTCGTCACCCTCGCCGCGCACGGAGCGGAACTCCGAGACGCGGGCGAAGCCGAGGCACTGCTCCGGCCCGATTCCCGCGCGCAGGCAGTAGGCCAGCGCGAGATCCTCATCGAGCACGGAGGGCTCGCCTACACGCCGGGCGACCCACAGCTCGTCGCCGCGAAACGACGTCGCGACCGGCGGCGCGGCGGGACCGCTCTCGCCCGCGGCCGGCTCGTGGACGATGTCCCACTCGACGACGCGCCCCTCCTCGGAATGCGGTGTCAGCGTCTGGCTGATCCGGTCGGGGACGCGATAGACGCCGAAGACGCGGGCGGGCTGACCGCTCAGCCCGGTCTCGCGCAGGTGCGCGAGCACCTCCTGCAGCTGCGTCCGCCCGCGGGTGGCCAGCCGGCTGATGCGCACGTCGGCGGGCTGCCCCGCGCGGTACGGCGCGCGCGCCGCGTCCCGGGCGGCCCGCTGCTCGGCGGCGACCCGCGCGCGCTCCGCGGGGTCCTTGATCTCCTTGACCTCGCGGATGCCGAAGCTCTGGCGCAGCCCTTCCTTGAACTCGCCCTTGCGCGCCTGGCGCGTCTCGCGGACGAACGCCATGACGCCGTCCTGCTGGATCTTCGCCTCGATCGCGTCGGGGTCGCCCATGAGGTCGATCGGCGAGCCGTGCACGTAGCGGCCGGCCGGTCCCTCGAGCACGCGCGCACCCTCGGAGATCGTCTTGGCCTCCTCGTACGCCGCGCGCGATTCCGCCCGGCCGCGCTCGACCTCGGCCATGTTCGCCTCGTACGCCGCGCGCTGCTCGGGACTCAGGTACTGCAGGCTGGCCTCGATCTCCTCCGCGCTCGGCGGGTTGCGCGCCGCCTCGAGCCCCTTGGCGAGGTTCGATGGCTTGAAGGCGACGAGGACGTCCTTGAACATGCCCATCGGCCGGACGCTAGGCGCGGCGGCGCGCCCGGTCGAGTCCCGGATCGGTCCCGGGCCCGTCACCATGTGCACGATGTCCTCGCTGCGTGAGCTCACCGCCGCACGCGATGCCGCCCGGTTCGCCGGGCGCGACCGCGAACTCGCGCTGCTCGAGCGGGTCCTCAGCGAGGACCCGCCGGCCTCCGTCGTCCTCATCCACGGGCCCGGCGGTGTCGGCAAGAGCACGCTCGTGCGCGAGACCGTCCGGCGCGCGGCCGCGCGCGGATGGACCGTCGCGACGGTCGACGGACGCGATCCCGCCGCACGCCTGGATCCCGCCCTCGAAAGGCTCGCGGGCACCGAACGCCCGCTGCTCGTGATCGATACCTACGAGCGCGTCGCGGCGCTGGGCGGCCAGCTTCGCGGCGACGCGCTCGCGCGGATGCCCGCCGCGACCCGCGTCCTCATCGCCGGGAGAGCCGCGCCCGACGCCGGCTGGTCGCAGGACGGCTGGGACGCAGTGACGCTCGAGCTCCCCCTCGGCGCCCTCGGGGACGCGGACGCCCACGCGCTGCTCGCGCGCCGCGGCATCGACGACCCGGCCGTCGCCGCCGAGCTCGTCGGGTGGGCGGGTGGGCTGCCCCTGGCGCTCGCCGTGGGCGCCGACGCCGCGGTCACCGGCGCCACCCCAGTTCCCGGGCAGGACGCCGACGCGCAGCTGGCCTCCACGCTCCTGCGGCGCCTGGCCGGCGACGAGCTTGAGGGCGGCGACCGCGACGTGCTCGCCGTCGCGGCGATCGCGGTGGCGGTGGACCCGCGGCTGCTGGGCGCGGTCCTCCCCGGCGTCGACGGCGATCACGCCGACGCGTGGCTGCGCAGCCTGTCGTTCGCCGAGCCGCACGGCGCCAGGGTCGCGCTGCACGAGAGAGTCCGCGCCGCCCTGCGCCGTGACCTGCGCACCCGCGAGCCCGAGCACGAGCGCGCGTTGCGCCGGGCCGTCGCCGACCACCTGCACGACCGGGCCCAGCTGGGTGAGCACTGGCTCATCGCCGAGATCGCGGCGCTCATCGACGACCCGGACGTGCGGTGGGGATTCACCGCCGCCACGGACCGCTACCGGATCGACGACGTGCGCCCGGGCGACGGCGAGGAGGCCGCCGCCGCGCTCGGCGCCCAGGACACCGCCTGGTGGGCCGGGGTCCAGCGCTTCATCGACGAGGCCCCGGATCGCGTCGCCGTCGTCCGCGAGGCCACCGGCGCGCTCGCCGGGATCTGCGTTGCGGTCACGCCGCAGAACGCGCCGCCATGGGCCGGTGAGGACGCGCTGCTCGGCCCGTGGCTCTCCCACGCGCGGACGGCCGGCCATGACGGCACGGTCCTGCTCTGGCGCGACGCGATCGACCTCACCGCCGCCGGGCACCCGGAGGGCGCGTCACCGGTCGCGGCGCTG
>CAMCUD010000030.1 GCA_945878865.1 Bifidobacterium breve
GCGGAAGCCCGCGGCGACGACCGCCTGAGCCGCCCCGCCCTGCACGAGCTGGACCGCAAGCTCGACGCGATCATCAACCTCGACGGCGGGTTCTTCGTCGAAGCGGGCGGCAATGACGGCTTCACCCAGTCCAACACCTACTGGCTCGAGCGCTTCCGCGGCTGGCGCGGCATGCTCGTCGAGCCGATGCCCGAGCTCGCCGCCGAGGCCCGCCTCGAGCGTCCCGGCACGCCGGTGATCCAGGCCGCGCTCGTCGCCCCCGACCATGACGGAGCGACGGTGCGCATGGTCTTCGGCGACCTCATGACCACCGTCGCCGGCACCCACGACGGCGACGAGGCCGGCTGGACCTCCGCCGGACTCGCCCTCGGCTGGCGTGACCCGCGGGAGGAGGACGTCCCCGCCCGCACGTTGAGCGACATCCTCGACGAGGTCGGCGCGCCGGAGATCGATCTGCTGTCCCTCGACGTCGAGGGTTACGAGGCCACCGCCCTGCGCGGGCTCGACCTCGACCGCCACGCCCCGCGCTTCCTCGTCATCGAGATGCACGACATCGACGTCATGCGCAGCGAGATCGAGGAGGTGCTCGGCGACGGCTACGTCTTCGGCGAACGCCTGTCGCCCGTGGACGTCCTCTACGTCCGAGCGGATGTCGCGGCGAGCACCGCGTCGTACGCGTCGGCGAGCCGCCCCGCCATCGCCTCGACCGAGTAGCGCTGCAACAGCGTCTCCGGGTACGCCACACGCGTGCCCGGCGGGCGTGACAGCGGCCCGGCCGCCAGCGCGCGGGCGATCCCCATGTAGTCGCCGGGGGCGACGAGCGTTCCCGTCCCGTCGAGCACCTCGGGGATCGCGCCACTCGTGCTCGCGACGATGTCCAGCCCGGCGGCCATCGCCTCCGCGAGGACGTAGCCGAACTGCTCCTCCCAGAACGCCCGGGGAAGGTCGAAGACATGCAGCTGCGAGGTCGCCGACGGCAGCGACGCGAGCACCATCGCCGACGCGGCCGCGAACGTCGCGGGCATCTCGTCGTACGGGACGCCGCGGATCTCAACGAACTCGCCGAGCCCGAGCTCCTCGGCGTAGGCGCGCAGTCGCGCCTCCTCCGGGCCGTGGCCGATGAGGAGCACCCGCGGCCGGACCGATTCCCCGACGAGGCCGCGGTGCAACGCGGCCACGGCGCGCAGGACGTCGTGGTGGCCCTTCTCCCAGACCAGCCGGCCCGGCGACAGGATCACGTGCTCGGAAGGCGCGGGGGCGTCGCGTGCGGAGAATCGCTCGAGGTCCACCCCGGCCTGATTGATGCGGATCTTCTCCGCCGGCACGCCTTCGAGCAGCAGCCCGTCGCGGGCGCGCTCGGTGGCGGCGAGGAAGAGATCGGTGGCGGCGATGACCTCGTCGCGCCACCCCTTGGCCTGCGCGTTGCGGAACGTCGTGCCGAGCGGCAGGGTCTCCCAGACGGTCTGCACGAGCTGGAACCGGCCGCCGGCGAGCTTGCGCCGTGCCGCGTCCGCGCTGAACCAATAGGAGAGTTCCTCGGCGTGCACGACGTCGGCCCGCGCGAAGGCCGCGTCCGCCGCGTCCCCGGTGTAGCGATCGCCGACGACACGGGTCAGCAGATCGCCCACGCGACCGGACGGGAACCGGTCGCGCCGCGTCTGCACCGCGACCTCGGCGAGGCCCGCACCGGATGTGTCGTAGGCGTTCGGCCCGGTGCGCAGTAGCTCGACCTCGTAGCGGTCAGGCAGCAGCGTCCAGGGGCGCAGCTCCCACGGGGTGGCCTGATGGCCGCGGACGACGAGGACGCGAGGCACGGGGCGGTGAGGCTACCGCCGCGCCGTGGCGCCGAGCGGCCCGGGGACGTGCTCGAGGACCTCGTCGGGCACCGCGCGGAACAGCAGCAGGGCGACGCCGTAGACGACGAGGCCCAGCACGGTGGCGATCACGGCGGGGACCGGCACGAGCAGACCGGCGGCGAGCCCGAGCGCCAGCGGCGGGATCGCCCGGACGACCCGGCCGACCTGCGGTCGCATGGCCCCGTGGATCCGCGACAGGGCGACGACGTAGCCGATGGCCAGCGTCAGCTCGCCGAGCACCGTCGCGAACGCCGCGCCCTTCGCCCCGTGGGCTGAGGCGAGGATGAGCACCGTCGTCGCGCTGACCGTCATCGCGATGACGTTGGCGATGATCATCGCCCGGTGGCGATGGACCGCCAGCAGGGTGAAGCCCCACGTGGCGATGACGAACGTCAGCGCGAGCGCCACGCCCTGGATCTGCAGGACCGGCACGGCGTCGGCGTACTCCGGGCCGGCGACGACGGCGATGATCGGCTTGGCGCCCAGCACGCAGAGCAGGAGCGCCGCGCCGCCGAGGATCGCCGTCCCCTCGAAGAGTCGCTGCGTGGCGTAGGCGAGGCGGTCGCGGTCGTCGCGAGCCGCGCGGGAAAGGAGCGGGAACGCCGTCGTCACCAGGATCCCCGGCACTGCCGCGACGATGATGTAGACGCGGAACGACGCGGCGAACAGGCCCGTCTGGAACGCCGTCGTCACGAGCTCGGTGAGCACGAGCGCGGTGTAGATGTAGAGCTGACCGACGGCGACGGCGAGCGCGAAGACGAGCGTCGGCCGGATGAGCGCGAGCCACTGCTGCAGATCGAACGACGGCCGCAGCGAGATGACCCCGCGCACGAGAATCGCCGTGACGATCACAAGCGCGCCCTGCACCGGGATCGTCACGCCGTAGAACGGCAGGAGCGCCGCGCCCGCGACGACGAGCAGCGCGTACAGGCCGGTCTGCCCGACCTGACGCAGCAGGTCGAGCGCGGTGGTCGTCCCGATCTTCAGCTGGGTCATGAGGGGGATCGCGAGTGTGCCCTGCATCATCCCGAGCAGGACACCCGCACCCATGAGCGCAGTGCCGAGCACCATCGTCTCGTCGTAGCCGAGGACCACCGCGACGATCACGGCGAGCGTCACGCCCGCGACCGTGCTGGCGATGCGCAGGCCGAGCAAGACGGCCATGAACCGTTCGCGATCCTCGCCCTTGCGCTGGGAGAACTCGCGGATGCCGAGCGGCGCCATCCCGAGGTCGGTGATCGTCTGCACGATCGTCACGAGCGCGAGGACGGTCTGGAACTGGCCGAAGTCGTCGGGCCCGAGGTAGCGCGTGACGAGCGCAACGCCGACGACGGCCAAGAGCGTGACGACGACGAACCCCGTCACCTTTACGGCGCCGCCGCGCACAATGCGCCGACCCGCCTCCGGGGTGTCCAGGACGTCCGCGGATGCAGCGGAATCGGCCATCAGCCGGGTCAGGCTAGACGAGCGTCCGGTGATACACCGCGAGTGTCTCCTGGGCGCAGCGCGCCCAGGTGAACTGCGCGGCCCGCGTCGGGCCGGCGTCCGCGAGCCGGGCGCGCAGCGTCTCATCGGTCAGCAGCGCCCGGATCGCGCCAGCGATCGCATCGACCGAGGTGGGATCGAACGTCACCGCGGCGTCGCCGGCGACCTCCCCGGGAGCGGAGTCCGCCGAGCAGGCCACCGGGACACGGCGGGCCATCGCTTCCAGGACGGGGAGGCCAAATCCCTCGACGAGCGAGGGCAGGACGAAGGCGGCGGCCGCGGCGTAGAGGCCCTCGAGGTCAGCGGCTTCGATGAATCCTGGAATGACGACCGTCTCGGTGACACCAGCCCGCTCGGCGGCGGCGCGGACGGCGGCCTCACCCTCCGGGTTCGGTGGGCCCGGCAGGACGAGCACCGCGCCGGGCACGTCGGCGGCGGCGAACGCCTCGACGAGCCGCTCCAGGTTGCGGTGCGGCTTCTTCTGCCCGACGTTCAGCACGATCGGCCCGTCGCCGAGCCCGAGCCGCGCCCGCAGCTCCGCCTCGCCCGTGATCACCCCGGCCGCCGGGGTCCCGTACCCCAGCGGGATCGCATGCAGCCGATCCGCGGGAACCCCGAGCCGCTCGCGCACCTCGTCGCCGGCGGCCTGCGAGATCGCGATGACCTCGTGCGCGCGCCGCACGACGATCGGCACCTCACGCCGCCACAGCCGGTGGGTGAACGTGTCCTCCGGATGGCTGATCCACACCGTGTCGGGGATCGTCACGACCCGCTTCGCGCGACTCGCCAGCGGGCCCGTCATCGCGACCGAGTGGATGACGTCCGCGCCGCGGCGGTCGGCCATCGGACCGAGCACCGTCAGCTCGGTGACGGACCGCAGACCGGGACGGCCCAGTCGCGGCAGCGCGACGAGTTCCGCCGCCGCTGCCCAGTCCTCGCCGGACAGCTTCGCGTGGCCTTCGGGGTTGAGGTAGACGGTCAGCCGCGGCGCGTCGGCCCGGCGCAGCAACTCCCGGCAGAGCTCCCGCAGATACGTCTCGACGCCGCCCATCGGCGGTGACAGAAAGACCGCGTTGATCGCGACGTGCATCTACACCGCGCGGAACTCGGCGCGGATGTTCATCGCCGGGAACCGGAACGCCAGGTACTTCTCGTACAGCTCGGTCTGGCGGTTCGCGAACGCCGCGATGCCCAGCAGCCGGAACGGCGTCCACAGGTCGAGCGTCACGTGGACGACATCGAAGCGCGCGTCGCTGTAGTGCGCGAACCGCGGGTCGGCGAGCTGGCGGATCGCGATCGTCGAGAAGTACTGCTTGTGCGTCGGGTCGCCGTACGCCAGGACGGACGAGAAGTGCGGGGTGCGCAGCTGGACCGAGCCGCCCGGCCGCACGATGCGCCGCAACTCGGCGAACACGCGCATCGGGTCCTCGACGTGCTCGATGACGTCCTGCAGCAGGATCTGGTCGAAGCTGTCGTCCTCGATCGGATACGGGAAGACGTCGAGGTCGTGGACGATGTCCGCGGCGGTGTCGGCGGAGATGTCCAGGCCGACGGCGCCCTCGTGCTTCGAGCTGCCGCACCCGACGTCGAGGATCGTCCCCGGGCCGGTGGGGTGCAGGTCGAACTGGTGCGGGTCGGTGAGACGCGCGAGCTGATCACGGAGTCCGGGCATCAGACCGCACGCTACCTGCGGACCCGGGTAGCCTGCCCGGACCCATGCCGAAGACCGCACTCATCACCGGAATCACCGGCCAGGACGGTTCCTACCTCGCCGAGCTCTTGTTGGAGCAGGGTTACGAGGTGCACGGGATGGTCCGCCGCGCCTCGACGGAGAAGTTCGACCGGATCGAGCATCTGCGCGATCGGATCACCCTGCATCAGGGCGATCTGCTCGATCAGCGCTCGCTGGTCGACACGCTCAGGGCGAGCAAGCCTGACGAGATCTACAACCTCGCGGCGATGAGCTTCGTGGCGACGTCGTGGGTGCAGCCCACGCTGACGGCCGAGTTCACCGGCGTCGGCGTCACCCGGGTGCTCGAAGCGATGCGCGAGGTGTGCCCGGAGGCCCGGTTCTACCAGGCGTCCTCGTCGGAGATGTTCGGCAAGGTGCTCGAGGTTCCGCAGACCGAGGCCACGCCGTTCTACCCGCGCTCGCCCTATGGCGTGGCGAAGGCCTACGGGCACTTCATCACGGTCAACTACCGCGAGAGCTACGACCTGCACGCCACGTCGGGGATCCTGTTCAACCACGAGTCTCCGCGGCGTGGGCTGGAGTTCGTCACGCGCAAGATCACGTGGCACGCGGCGGCGATCAAGCTCGGCCTGCAGCAGGAACTGCGCCTGGGCAACCTGGACGCCAAGCGCGACTGGGGCTACGCCAAGGACTACGTCGAGGCGATGTGGCTGATGCTGCAGCAGGACACGGCCGAGGACTACGTCATCGCGACCAACGAGACGCACACCGTCGAAGAGTGCGTGAAGATCGCCTTCGACCAGGCCGGCCTGGGCAACTACGAGCCGTACGTCGTCATCGACCCCGCGTTCGTGCGCCCCGCCGAAGTCGACCTCCTCATCGGCGACTACACCAAGGCCGAGACCGACCTCGGGTGGAAGCCGAAGACCACGTTCGAAGAACTCATCCGGCTCATGGTCGACGCCGACTACGAACTGCTCAAGGGCTGATCGAGGCGGGATGCGGGCCGTGGCGACGCCCCGTCGCCACGACGCTCATCGGCGAAGCTCTGTGCGTCCGAGACGCGCGACGCGGAGCCGCCCGCGGTCCGGCCACGATGCGACGAGCTCGTCTCCGTCGACATCCAGCGTGACCGGGCCGGCCGGGTAGGCAGATGACGACTGCCGGGAGAGCGTGATGATGCGCCAACCCCGGCCCGGGCGGCCTACCGCGAGCCGCACCCGCCGGAGGGCTCCGGTCGCCTCGCGCCAGATGACGGCCGTCCGCTTCCCGTATGTCACCGTCTCCTGCTCGCCCACGCGCTGCGCCAGCCGCTCCGGGGTGGGCGCGGGCGTCCCGGCAATCACCGTCGTCGTCAAGAGGGTCGAAGAGGCGTGCCACTCGGCGCCCCTGCTGGCGCTCTCGTAGCGCCCGTCGAGCCAGGTGACATCGAGGCTGGTGCCGGCACCGGTCGGCGCCGAGACCCCGGGGCCCCAGAGGTGGCTGACGCCCGGCCCACCGGTGAAGGCGCCCGTCGCCAGCACACCGGCCTCGACGAAGGGCCCCCCAGCGCGCTGCAGACCGGTCAGCACCATGCCCTCGGGGCGGGACTGCGCGAATGCGATCGCGCTGCGCCTGCGGGCGCTCGCAAATGCGGCGACCTCCCCGGGCACGGAAGGTTCCGCTGTGGCACGAACGATCAGGGAGTTCTCGGGGACGTCAAAGATCTCCGTGCGCATCTCGCGGCCTTCGCTGAGTGTGCGTGTAAGCAGCATCCGGCCGTCGGCGGAGGTCTCCAGGCGTGGCGTGCCCCCGAACACCGACCCGGGTGGCGGCGCGATCTGCTCGGTCCGCGCTGCGGCGCCGCGGCGCAGGCGCGTCACGCGGATGCCGCCGCCAGGCAGGCGATCGGCGAAGACGACGGTTCCCGCGGGACTGACGGCGAGCGCAGCGCCGATCGGGTCGGGTGTCGCGACAGAGATCCGTGGACCCCACGCGTCGGCGCGGAGTACGCGAAGCTCCGCCGCGCCGGGCGTGAGGGAGGCCACCGCCAGCGTCCCGGTGGACCCCGCGGCCGCGAGCGTCCCGACCGTGCCCTCGCGAAGAACCCGCCGATCTGGGTTCCATCGCCGTCCGTCCCAGATGCGCACGTGGAGCCCGTCTCCGGGCCTGGGGACGGCAGCGATAGTCCGTCCACCGCCGGACGCGGTCGTTCCACCGCCCTTCCACACGATGGTGCCAGGGTCGGCTGTGGCGAGAGCGGGAACCGCGGCCATCGCAAGAAGGACCACGGCGGCGGAATGACGGATCATGGAAGGTACGACGGATCTCGACCAGCGAAGTCTCGCTGACTGATCCGGCTCACCCCGACAGCTCCGCGAGATCGGCCTCCACCATCTCGCGGATCGTCTCCTCAAAGCTCGTCTCCAGCTCCCACCCGAGCACCTCGCGCGCCCGGCTGGGATCGCCCACCGGCGGCGTCGCCTCCGGCGCCCGCACGAACGCCGGGTTCACCGTGACGTGGTCGCGCCAGTCCAGCCCGACCACGTCGAACGCCGCCGACACGAGATCCTCGACCGTGCGCCCGACGCCGCTCGCGAACACGTAGTCCCCGGGCTCGTCGTGCTGGAGCGCCAACCATGCGCCGCGCACGACGTCGCGCGCATGGCACCAGTCGCGCACCGCATCCATCGACCCCAGCTCCAACTCCGACTGGCGGCCGAGCTTGATCGCCGCCGCGCCCCGCGTCACCTTGCGCGGCAGGAAGTGCTCGGGCCGACGCGGCGACTCGTGGTTGAACGTGATCCCCGAGCACGCGAACAGGCCGTGGTGCGCACGCATGACCCGGACCATGCCGTGCGCTGCAAGCTTGGCCACGCCGTAGGGCGCCCGCGGCCGACACGGAGAGTCTTCGTTCTGGGGCGACTCACCCGCATCGCCGAAGATTTCGCTAGAAGTTGCTACGTGAACCTTGATCGATCGGTCGATCTCAAGCACTGCGGCGAGGATCGTCGACGTCGCGCCTGCGATGGCGGCGATCGTCGACGTCGGGTCCTCCCAGGAGGCCGGCACGAACGTCGGCGCGGCCAGGTGGTACAGCTCGTCCGGGCGCACCTCGGCGATCGCGCGGCGAAGCGACGCGGGGTCGAGCAGGTCCCCCTGGACGAGCTCGATGCGGTCCTCCACATCTCTGAGAGTTGGGTGAGACTCGTCCGGATCCCTGCGGACCAGCCCCACCACGTCGTAGTCTTTGGCGACCAGCAACTCGGCGAGGTAGGAGCCGTCCTGCCCGCCGATGCCGGTGATGAGCGCTCGCGTCACGCGGGCAGCCTATGAAAGACAGCAACCTCCGGCGGTCCGCGCCGTTGGATGTCACGCATGCCCCCCGATCCCCGCACCGCGCAGCCCGACGTGCAGCCTGAGCCGGCGCCCCTGCCGGCGCCGCCGGCGACGCCTGAGAAGGTCGGGGTGCTCGGCGTCCCCGTCGCGCTCACCACGTACGACCACACAATGGACTGGATCGACGGGATGGTCGCGGCGCAGGCCAAGGGCTACGTGTGCGTCGCCGCGGTCCACACGATCATGGCCTTCTCCGAGGACGAGGGGCTCAAGGACGCCGTCCTGCACTCCTCGATGGTCGTCCCGGACGGGCAGCCGATCGTCTGGGCGCTCAAGGCGCTCGGCCATCCGCTCCCCGACCGCGTGTACGGCCCGACGCTCATGGCGAAGTCGTGCGAGCGCGCAGCCAGGACCGGCCAGCGCATCTTCCTCTACGGCGGGCGCAACGAGGGCGCGCTCGTGCAGCTCACCCTGAATCTCCGCCGCCAGTACCCGGGCATCCGCATCGTCGGGGGCTACTCGCCGCCGTACCGCCCGCTGAGCGACGACGAGGAGCAGCAGGTCATCGACATGATCGACGGCTCGGGCGCGGACGTCGTCTGGGTCGGCATCGGCGTGCCCAAGCAGGAGAAGTGGATGCGCGCGATGCGCGACAAGCTCCAGGCCCCGGTGTTCGTCGGCGTCGGCGCGGCGTTCGACTTCCACGCCGGCCTCATTCCCCAGGCACCGCCCACGCTTCAGCGCTTCGGCTTGGAGTGGGCGTTCCGCCTGGCGCAGGAGCCCGGGCGGCTGTGGAAGCGCTACGCGAAGTACAACCCGCTCTTCGTGCTCGGGTTCGTCCGGCAGTACGCGGGCCAGCGGCTCCGGCGCCGCACGCGTTAGCCTGAGCCGTCTGTCATGGCAGACGTCGCCGTCATCGGAGTGGGCCGGATCGGCCTGCCCCTCGCTCTCAGCTTCGCCGATCGCGGGCTCTCCGTCATCGGGGTCGACAAGGACCCGGAGCGCATGGCCGCGATCCGCCAGCGCCGTATGCCGTTCCAGGAGGAGGGCGCGCAGGCGCTGCTCGAGCGCGTCGACCTCACGCTGACCGACCGCGTCGCCGACGCGGCCCAGGCCGACGCGATCGTGCTCACGCTGGGCACGCCGTCGTTCAGCCACATCGAGATCGACATCCGCGACATCCGCAGCGCGCTCGACGACCTGCTGCCCCACCTGCGCGCGGGCCAGACGATCATCCTGCGCTCCACCGTCGCGCCGGGCACCACGGACTTCGTCGCGGGCTACCTGGCCAAGCACCGCGACTTCGTCGTCGGCGAGGACATCTTCGTCGCGCACGTCCCCGAGCGGATCGCGGCCGGCCGGTTCCTGGAGGAGATCGACACGCTGCCGTGCATCGTCGGCGGGGTCGGTGAGCGCTCGGGCGAGAAGGCCGCCGAACTCTTCGGGGTCTTCGCCGCGCCGATGGTGCAGACCTCGCCCGTCCAGGCCGAGCTCGCGAAGATCTGGACGAACATCCTGCGCTACGCGACGTTCGCCCTGCCCAACCTCCTGATGATGGACTGTGAGCAGTACGGCGCGAACGTCTTCGAGGTCATCGACCTCATCAACCGCGACTACCCGCGCGGCGGCATCAAGATGCCGGGCCTCACGGCCGGGACCTGCCTGCGCAAGGACTTCGCCTTCAGCGAGGAGCGCTCCAACGCGCCCGGCATGCTGCTGGCCGTCAGCCGCGTCAACGAGTCCGTGCCGCTGTTCCTCGTCGAGGGGATGAAGCGCCGGCTCGGCGGCCTGGCGGGCAAGAAGGTCGCGGTGCTCGGTCTCGCGTTCAAGTCCGGAACGGACGACGAGCGCGACTCGCTGAGCCACAAACTCATCCGCCTGCTCGAGCGTGAGCTTGCCGACGTCGCGATCAGCGATCCGCACGTCGTGACGCCGACACTCCCGCTCGAAGAGGCCGTCGCGGACGCCGACGCGATCGTCGTCGCGACGAACCACGCGGAGTTCTCCGGCCTGGAGAACCTGCGCCGGGTCGCGGCGCTCGCCGGCGACCCGCTCATCGTCGACCCGTGGAACGCCTTCGGCGCCGCGCAGGTCTTCGCGTACGCCAACGAGCTGTCGGTCCTGGGAGCGGAAGTCCAGTCATGACGAAGGTGCTGGTCACAGGCGGCGCGGGCACGATCGGCCGCGCGGTCGTCAAGCGGCTGCTGCGCGACGGCGGCTACGAGGTGCGGATCGCCGACCAGCGGACACCTCCGTCGTGGATGGATGGCCAGGTCGAGGTCGTCGCGGGCGACCTGCGCGATCAGGCCCAGGCGGACGCCGCAGCGGCGGGCTGCTCGCACGTCATCCACCTCGCCGCGATCGTCGGCGGCATCGGCAACTTCCACAAGCTGCCGCTGACGCTCACCGACATGAACGCGGCGCTGTACACGACGACGATCGGCGCGGCGCTCAAGGCCGACGTCGAGCGCTACACGTACGTGTCGTCGTCGATGGTGTTCGAGAACGCCACCGAGTACCCGACGACCGAGGACCACATCAAGGTCTGCCCGGTCCCCACCAGCGCGTACGGGTTCTCGAAGCTCGCCGGCGAGGTGTGGGTGCGCGCGGCGCGCGAGGAGCACGACCTCCGCTACACGATCTGCCGCCCGTTCAACGCGTACGGCCCGGGCGAGATGCCCGAGGACGAGCCTGGAATCGCGCACATGGTCCCCGACGTCATCAAGAAGGTCCTCGCGGGGATGGACCCGCTGCCCATCTTCGGCGACGGCACGCAGACGCGCACGATCACGCACACCGACGACATCGCCGACGGCATCGTCACCGCGACGTTCCACCCGGCGGCCGAGGGCGAGGCGTTCAACATCTCCGCGGCCGAGGAGATGACGGTCAAGGAGATCGCGGCCGTCATCTGGGAGCAGTGCGGCAAGGATCCCGCGGCGTTGACGTTCGAGCACCTGCCGACGTTCGCCGTCGACGTCGTGCGCCGCTGGCCGAGCGTCGAGAAGGCCAAGCGCGTGCTGGGCTGGGAGGCGCAGATCGGTGTCGAGCAGGGCATCGCCGACACCGTCGCGTGGCTGCGCGAGGAGCTCCCGGCGAGCGCCTGACGCCGTGGCCGGTCCGCAGCCCACCGTCTACACGATCGGCTACGAGAAGCTCCTGCCTCCGGCGCTGGTCAACGAGTTGGAGATCGCCGACGTCCAACGCCTGATCGACGTGCGGTTCCGCCCGCAGTCACGCCGTCCGGGGATGTCGAAGACCCGCCTGGCCCAGATGCTCGCCGACCGCCGGATCGTCTACGAGCACCGGCGTGAGCTCGGCACCCCGCCGGACATCCGCCACCTCTACAAGTCCGGCGACGTCGCGCGCGGCGCCGAGCTGTACCGCGCGCACCTGGAGGCCCACCATGCCGACGCGGTGGACGCGCTCGCCGAGGAGCTCTGCACCGAGGGCGTGCCGACCACGGCGCTCATGTGCCTGGAGGACGACCCGGCGTGCTGCCACCGGCGGGTGCTGTGCGAGGCACTGCAGGCGCGGCGACCGGACCTGCGGGTCGTAGATCTCTAGATCCCGAGCTGCCAGCGGCGGATGACATCGGGTCGAGTTGGGGGGCTCATAGCACCCAAAACTCGACCCGATCCCCCGAGTCAGGCGCTCGCCGCCGCCTCCGGCGCCGCGAGCGGCGCGGCCGGCAGCCGCCGCGCCAGCGGCAGCGCCCCGATCGCCAGCAGCGCGGCGATGAACAGCGCGGTCCGCAGGCCGTCGAGCTGTGCTTCCCCGTACGCGTCGCCGATGCGCTGCACCTCGTCGGGCGGCAGGCCCGCGTCGGTGAGCTGCTGCTCGGCGACCGGTACGGGAACGATCGCCGCACCCTTCTCGGTTCCCTGGACGATCGCGTCCTTCGTCGACTGCGAGATCTGTGGGTCCTCGAGAATCCGGCTCTGCAGCCCGTTCGTCAGCGCGAGGATGAGCACCGAGCCGATGAGCGCCGTGCCCAGGGACGCACCGAGGTTCTGCGCGGTCCCCTGCAGGCCGCTGGCGGCATTGGCCTCCTCCTGGCCGACCGACGACATGATCACGTTGCCGATCTGCGACAGCGCGAGCCCGATGCCCGCGCCGAAGAGCACCATGGCCAGGCGGAACGACGTGCTGTTGAGCTCCGGGTCGATCGAGGCCAGCAGCGCCACCACGCCCGCGAGCAGGATCACCACGCCGAGCGTGACGATCTGGCGGGGCGCGTACTTCGCGGCCAGCCGGGCGCCCACAGCGGACATCACCACGAGCGCCAACGACAGCGGCAGCAGGCGGATGCCCGTGTCCAGCGCGTCCATCCCCAGCACCACCTGGAGGTAGACCGGCACGACGAAGAACGTTCCCGCCAGGATCGTCTGCTGCGCCGTGAGCATCGACAGGCCGCCCTGGAGCTGACCGATCCGCAGGACCTTCGGGTCGAGCAGCGGGTCGCGGCCGTCGCGTACGACCTTCGCCTCCCACGACAGGAACGCGCCGAGGACGAACGCGCCGGCGACGATCATGTACGGGACCATCGAGAGCCCGAGCGGCGTGATCTCGGTGCCGTTGATGGTCAGTGCACCGGTCGGGAGGATCCAGCCCCACGTGCTGCTCTTCAGGATGCCGAGGACGACGAGGCCCAGCCCGATCGCCGACAGCACGGCGCCGACGACGTCGACGTGGATCTTGCGCTCGGCCTTCGGCGCGTCGCGGATCTTGCGCAGGAAGAGCAGCAGGATGAGCACGACGACCGTCTCGCCGGCGAACACGTAGCGCCAGCTGAACTCGGTCGTCGCGACCCCGCCGATGAGCGGCCCGAGCCCGGCCGCACCGCCCATGGCGGCCGCGAGGATGCCGTAGGCCAGCGCGCGCTGGGCGCCCGTGTAGTTCGAGACGATGAGGGTGGCGAGCGCCGGAATGACGAGCACCGCGCCGAAGCCCTCGACGAACGACCAGCCGAGGTAGAGCACGGTCATGTTCGGACTCAGCGCCGTCGTCAGCGAGCCGATGCCGTAGATCACGAGGCCGATCGCGAGCGTCCGGCGCCGGCCGAACAGGTCGCCGAGACGACTGCCCGTGAGCATGAACGCCGCCATCACGAGCGTGTACAGCGTGATCGCCGCCTGGACCGACGTGATCGACGTGTCGAGGTCGATGACGATCTGGCTGATCGCCACGTTCATCACGGTCGTGTCGAGCACCATGATGAACTGCGCCGCCGAGAGCAGCGCGATGGGGATGAGGCTCGCCTTCGCGGCGGGCGCTACCGGTCCGGCGTTGACGCCCACGTCTTCTCCAGCCCGTCGGCGATCGCGGTCGCGGGCTTCCACCCGAGCGCGTCGCCGGCACGGGTCACCGCAAGGCACGAGCGGTCGAGCTCGCCGAGACGCGCGGGGGCGAACTCGGGCTCGCCGCCGACGCCCGACACCTGGGTGAGGATGCGGACGAGGTCGAGCACCGAGGTCTCCTCCTCGGTGCCCAGGTTGATCGGGTCGAGCGCGTCGCTGCCCGCCGCGGCGATGATCGCCTCGACGAGGTCGCCGACGTAGATGTAGTCGCGCGTCTGCTCGCCGGTGCCGAAGATCTTCGGGCGCTCGCCCTCCTTGAGCTTGCCGCAGAAGATCGCGATGACGCCGGCCTCGCCGTGCGGGTCCTGCCGTGGCCCGTAGACGTTGCCGAAGCGCAGCGCGACCGACGACAGCCCGTACAGGCGCTGGTAGAGCCCGAGGTAGCGCTCGCCGCAGAACTTGCTCTGCCCGTACGCGGACATCGGCAGGCACTCGACGGACTCGGGCGTCGGCACGACGTCGGTGTCGCCGTAGATGGCCCCGCCGGTCGACGCGAACACGAGGCGCTGCACGCCGTGCAGGCGCGACGCCTCGAGGATGTTCACCGTGCCCTCGACGTTCGTCTGCGCGTCGAATGCCGGGTCCTCCAGCGACACGCGGACGTCCATCTGCGCGGCGAGGTGGAAGACCCACTCGGGCCGGTGCCGGGCGAAGATCTCGCGCACGCGCTCGCCCTCACGGATGTCCTCGACTTCGAGAATGGCGGGGTGGGCGGGACGGGCGAACGCGCCCTCGAGGTTGGCCTTCTTCCCGCTCGTGAGGTTGTCGAGCACGACGACCTCATGGCCCGCATCCAGCAGGGCGTCGACGAGGTTGGAACCGATGAAGCCGGCGCCGCCGGTGACGAGAGTGCGCATGGAACGCGGGAGTGTAAACCGCGGCCTCGCGGGTAGGCGCTCGGGGGAGCCACGATCCCAGGAGGTCCCCATGGCGCTCTCAGTCCGACGTCACCGCAAGTCCAAGCTCGAACGCGCCCGCAATGCGATCGCGACCGTCATCGCGATCCGGACGCTCGGCGTCAAGCGGATCCTCGCCGCATCGACCGCCGTCGGCGTCGGCGCCGCCGGCCTGCTGGCGGCGCGCCGGATGCGTGACGGGCACCAGCCCGAGCCGGGCGGCCCGCAGGTCGCCTAGCGCGAGACCAGGCGCGCCCGGAAGAACGCCAGCGCGGCCTCGCGCTGGTCGGGGGCGTCGAGGATCGCCGCCAGGGGCGCGGACTCGTACGAGTCCGACGCCCACGGCGAGACGTAGAGGTACGGATCGGGGCTGGCGTCGTCGCCCGGGGACACACCGAAGGCGGCGCGCCGGCCCGCCGCCTCGGCGCCCAGCTCGACCGCCATGTCGAAGTGCTCGGGCCAGAGCTGCACGCGGCTCGGCTCGCTGTCCTCGGGCGCCTCGGCGCGAAGCTGCTCGAGGACCGATACCGCGAAGCCGAAGAGCTCGCCGATCCAGCGGGCGGCCGCGACGTCGACGGCCAGCGGAGACGCGTCGAACGCGGCGTCCTGCCGGGTGAGGTCGAAGCCGACGAACTCCGCGGCGTCCTTGAGCGTGACGAGCCGGCCGTGCTGCTCGCGGCCGGCGATCTGCACCGTGAGGATGTCCCCGGCGACGCGCACCTGGACGTCGTTGCCGAAGTACGGCGTGCCGAAGCCGCCGCGGGTCCAGCGCAGGCCGATCTTCCCGTTCGCCCGCTGCCGGGTCGGCGAGATCACGTGCTCCGCGAGCCGGTGCAGCGCCACACGTGTCTCGACGAGGTGCGGCGGCGGCGTGCTCAGACGCGGGTGCGCGGCGAGCCACCGCTCGGCCGCCCACGGCGCCAGCGACGGATCCTCGTCGACGAGCTCCTGCCACGTGACGTCACCCGTGTCGACGGGCGAGACGACCGGCAGGCCGGGCGTCGCGTCGCCCCGGGCGACCGGGTCGTCGGCGAACCACGGCGGCGCCGCGACCGTCGGCGGCGAGGGTTCCAGCACGCGCGGGTCGTAGCGCCCGCCCAGTCGTTCGAAAGCCTCCGCCTGCGGGTTCACGTTGGTGATTCAACCTGACGGGACGGTCGGCCGTCCACGGCGTAGACCTCGGCGAGCCTGCGCGCCACCGCGGCGGGCGCGACGAGCTCACGTACGCGGGCGATCCCGGCGTCGCCCGCGGCGGCGTCGGCGAAGCGCGCTCGGGCGACGCGGGCCAGGGCGTCCGGATCGCCGGCCGGCGCGAGCCCTGCCGCGTCGACGAGCTCGGGCAGGGCACCCACGGCGCTGGCCGCGACCGGCACGCCGGCGGCCATCGCCTCGGCCGCCGCGAGCCCGAACGTCTCGGCCGAGCGCGAGGGGACGAGCGCGAGCGCCGCGCCGGCGCGCAGCCGCGCGACCTCTTCCGGCGCGACGGCGCCGAGGAAGCGCACGTCCGCCCCGGCCGCGGCTCGCTCGAGCGCCGGCCGATCGGGTCCGTCACCGGCGACGACGAGCGGGAGGTCCGCGCGGCGGCACGCCTCGATCGCCACGCCGACCCCCTTCTCGGGGGCCAGTCGGGAGGCGACCAGCGCGTACGTCCCAGCAGCCGCGGCCGAGCGCTCCGCGGTGACGGGGACGGGGTGGCCGATGACGTGCACGGGCGTCTGGCCGAGCGGCGCGCCGAGGTCGCGCAGCCGCTGCAGCGCGAACGCGCTCGGCACCACGATCGCGTCGGCGTGTTCGACCATGCGCGCCTGCCAGAGCGCGAGCCCCGCACCGTATGCGAGCGACTCGGCCCGGCCGCCCCGGCAGTTCAACCGCACGCCGGGCAGGGTGTCCCGCCCGTGGCATCGCGTGCACTCCTGCCCGTCGATGAAGCACACGCCGATCGCGCAGACCAGGCGGTAGTTGTGCAGGTGCAGCACCGTCCGCGCGCCCGCGCGGCGCGCCGCGGCGAGCGCCCGCCAGCCGAACGTCGGGAGCAGGTTGTGGGCGTGGACGACCCGCGCGCCGGTGCGCCGCACGGCCGCCGTCACCTCGTCCGGGTCGACGCCGCCGCGCAGCAGACCCTGCGCCGCCGCTCGGCCTGACAGCGTTCCCGAATCGCGCTCGACGAGCTCCTCGGCCTCCCCGAGCTCATCGCGGACGAGGGCGCGGAGCGCCGCCACGGCGCGCTCCTCGCCGCCGGTCGTCCGGTATCGGTGGTGCAGGAAGAGGATCATGTCCAGCCCGGAACCTATGGCCCCGACGGCATCCATCATCGTCCCCACGCAGGACCGCGCGCCCTATCTCGACGTCGCGCTGCGGTCGATCGCGCCCCAGGCGGCCGCCGCGGGAGCCGAGGTCATCGTCGTCGACGACGGGCCGGATGAGGCCACGCGGGTGGTCGCCGAGCGCCACGGCGCGCGGTACGTGGAGCGTGAGGCACCGCACGGGCTGAACCCGGCGCGCAACGCTGGGATCGACGCCGCGAGCGCCGACCTGCTCGTGTTCGCCGACGACGACGTCGAGGTCCACACCGGGTGGCTCGCTGCGCTCGTCGACGCCGACACACGTGCAAGCGCCGACGTCGGCGCGTTCACCGGCCCGATCGTCCCGCGCTTCGAGGACCACGCGTTTCGCACCTGCGGCCGTGAGGGGCCGCCCGTCACGTTCCTCGACCTCGGCCCCGAGGACACCGACGCGACCTACGCCTGGGGCGCGAACATGGCGATCCGCCGTGCGGCGATCGAGCGCGTCGGCCGCTTCGACGAGGCGCTGAACTTCGGCGCGGGCGACGAGCAGGAGTGGCAGGACCGGCTGCGCGCCGCCGGGCTGGGCATCCGGTACGTCGCGGCCGCGGGGCTCGACCACCGCCGCGCAGGCGACGACGCGCGCCTGCGGTCGCTCCTGCGCAGCGCCTACCGACGGGGCCGCTCGACGCGCCGGTGGGACGTCTGGCGCGGCGCGGCGCCGGCCACCGCGGTCGAAGTGCGCACCCTGCTCGGATGCGTGTGGCACACCGTGCGGTACGCGTGCTGGATGAACGGCCCGGCGATGGCGGCGCACAGCCTCGGCCGCCTGCGCGAGGCGCTCGATCCGCAGCCCCCGCCCGCCCGCCCGGGCGTCGACGACTTCCTCGCGGGGCGTAGCGGCCACGTCGCCGGGCGACAGGCGACCGTGCTGCGCGCGGCCGCCGCGCTGCTCGATCTCGCCGCCGCGCCGACCCGCCGGCGGGTCGACCGCAGCGCCGCGGGCTCGCGCGTGGTGCACGCCGTCGCGATCGACCGGCCCGGCAGCGCGCTGGCCGACGCCGTTGCGGAGCTGCGCCGCTCGCGGCACGACGTCCGCGTCCACACCGGGCCGCTGCGCCCGGGCGTCGGGAAGTTCGCGCGGGTCGCCGAGCTGCTGGCCGAGGCGCCGCCAGCCGGGGCGGACTGGCTCATCGTGCTCGACGACGACGTCGTGCTGCCGCGCGGCTTCCTCGACCGGTTCGTCGCCGCCGCCGAGGGCGCCGACCTGCGCCTGGCCCAGCCCGCGCATCGCCTGCACTCGCACGCCGCGTGGCCGGTCACCCGGCGGTCGCTGGACCCGCGCAGCGCGGTGCGCGAGACCCGGTTCGTGGAGATCGGGCCGATCACGGCGTTCCGCGCCGACGCGCTCGACGTGCTCCTCCCGTTCCCCGAGCTGAAGATGGGCTGGGGCCTCGACGTCCACTGGGGCGCCGTCGCGCGTGAGCACGGCTGGCGCGTGGGCGTGGTCGACGCGACGCCGATCCTCCACCTCGCGCCGGTCGCCGCGGACTACGACCGCGAGGGCGCCGCCGGCGAGGCCCGCGCCTTCCTGGCCGAGCGCCCGTACGTCACCCGCGACGAGGCCGGCTGGTCGCAGCGGCTGGAGGTCGCCGCGCCGCGATGAAGGTCGCCGTCGTCGCCGAGTTCTACCCGCGCGCGGCCGACCCCGTCCTGGGGATCTGGTCGCACCGCCAGGCGCTCGCCGCGCGCGACGCCGGCGTGGAGGTCGAGGTGCTCGTCCTGCATCGTCCGGTGCCGCCCAAGGCCGCGCTCGACGGCGGCCCGCGCGAGGCCGCCCGCCACGCGGCGCAGATGCTGCGCCAGCCGTGGGTGGAGGAGCGCGACGGGCTGCGCGTGCGCTACGTGCCGTTCGTCAGCCCGCCGCGGCCCAGCGCCTACGGCTCGTGGGGGACCTGGGCCGCACCGCCCCTCGCCGTCGCCCTGCGTGCGCTGCGGCGCCGCTTCGCCTTCGACCTCGTCCACGCCCACAACGCCGTGCCTGCCGCCGACGCGGTCCGCCGCGCGGGCCTCGGGGTGCCGCTCGTCACCAGCGTGCACGGCGGGGACGTGTTCTTCACCGCACTGCGGTCCGACGCCGGAGACCGCGCGGTGCGCGCCGCATTCGCCTCCAGCCGGCTCGTGCTGGCCAACAGCACCGGGATCGCCGAACTGTGCCAGGAGCGCGGCGCGGCGCACACGCGCGTCGTGCACCTCGGCACCGACCTCCCCAGCGAGTTGCACGGCCGCCCGCGGGACCCGGTCCTCGTCACGGTCGCCCACCTCGTCGACCGCAAACGCCATGGCGACGTCATGCGCGCGATGTGGCTGCTGCGCGAGCGCTGGCCGCACCTGCGCTACCTCGTCGTCGGCGACGGCCCGGAGCGCAGCGCCCTCGAGCAGCTCGCCGCGCGGCTGGAGCTCGCCGACCGTGTCGGCTTCACCGGCCAGCTCCCCCACGAGGACGCGATGCGCGAGCTGTGGCGCGGGACGCTCATGGTCATGCCCTCGGTCGACGAGGCGTTCGGCGTCGCGTACGTCGAAGCGATGGCCGGCGGCGTGCCCGTGGTCGCTGCGCTGGGCGAACCCGGCCCGCAGGACATCGCCGACGCCGGACCGGGGATGGTCCTCGTGCCGCCCGGCGACGTCGAGCGGCTCGCGCTGGAGCTCGATGTCCTGCTTGACGACCAGCGCGCCCTGCGCGAGCTCTCCGCCCAGGCCCGGAAGACGGCCGAGACGTCGTTCTCCTGGGCCGCGTGCGGCGCCGCGACGATCGCGGCGTACGAGGAGGCACTGCGGTGAGGGCGGACCGGCCGGTCCTGCTCGTCACCAACCACGTCCCGCCCGAGCGCGTCGGCGCGTTCCGCGCGCTCCATGCGCGGGTCGGGCTGGAGCTCGCGCTCTACGGCGGGAGGTCGATCCACGCCACCGAGGGCGTCGACGACCCCGGCGTCCCGTTCCGGTTCGTGTCCCAGCGCGCCGTGCACGCGCTGGCGGCGTCGGGCCGGTATCGCGCCGTGATCGCCGGGACGACCGGCCGCACGGCGCTCCCGGCGGCTTGGCGGGGCGCCCGGCGCGCCCGCGTGCCGTTCGTCCTCTGGACGGCGCTGTGGGCCCACCCGCGCACGCCCGCGCACATTCCGGGCGCGGCGCTGCTGCGCGCCATCTACCGCGACGCTGACGCGATCGCCACCTACGGCCCCCACGTCTCGGCGTTCGTCCGCGCACGCGGCGCGACACGCGTCGTCGAGGCGCCGCAGGCCGTCGATGCGGCGTTCTGGGAGGCCGTCGCCGAACCCGAGCGCGCGGCACCGTTCACCGTCACGTTTGTGGGGAGGGACGTCCGGGAAAAGGGACTGCGGGTGCTCGCGACGGCCTGGCGTTCGTCAGGCCTGACCGGCCCCCTAGCCGCGCTCGTCCTCGTCGGCGTCGAGCCGGGGGAGACCTCGCTCGGCGCCGGCGGCGCGGTGACCGCCGCCGGCCACCAGCCGCCTGAGAAGGTCCGCAACTTCCTGGCGGGCTCCGACGTCCTGGTGGTGCCGTCGATTCGCACCCGCCGCTTTCGCGAGCCGTGGGGGCTGGTCGTCAACGAGGCCATGCACCGATCCGTTGCCGTCATCGCATCCGACGAGGTGGGCGCCGCCGCCGGCGGGCTCGTGCGGGACGACCAGACCGGTCTGGTCGTTCCCGCTGGAGATCACTATGCCCTCACCGTCGCACTTCGCCGCCTTCACGACGACCCCGCCCTGCGCGAGCGCCTGGCTGCCGCCGGGCACGACGCGGTGCGCGCGTACACCTTCGAGGCCTGGGCCGACGGGATGGCGCGGGCCCTGGCGGCGGCGGGGGTCCGATAGCGTGAAGGCGATGCGCCGAGTCGCCCTGCCTCTCATGCTCCTGCTCGCGCTCGCCATGCCGGCCGCGTCGGCGTGGGCGAGCGGCAGCGCCGTGCTCACCGACTGCGCCGACGACGAGCAGCTCAGCAAGAAGTACTCGCAGCAGGACTACCGCGACGCGCTCTCCAACATGGACGCCGACGTCCGGCAGTACACGAACTGCGAAGCGGTCATCCGCCAGGCGCAGCTCGCGGCGGCCAGCAGCAGCGCCGGCAACGGCGGCGGCGGCTCGGGCGGCAGCGGCGGAGGGTTCGCCGGCGGGACAGGCGGCGGCACGGGGGGACCCACCGCCTCGGCCGCCGAGACCCTCGCGAAGGCGACCCCGGAGCAGAAGCGCGAGCTCGCCCAGGCCGTCGAAGCGCCCCCGGCGCCGGTGACGCTGCCCGGCGTGGGCGCGATCGACCCGGCGAGCGCGGGCGAGGTCCCCGGCATCGACGCCGTCGGCGACCTCCCCACCCCCCTCGGGGTCTTGCTGATCTGCATGGTCGGGGCGGGCGCCGTGCTCGTCGTCAACCGCGTGAGGCACCGTGTCGACGGTCGCAGCGCCAGCTGATCAGCAGCTCGGTCCGCTCGCGCGGGCCGTCGGCGCCGCGGCCCGTGCGCCGCAGCGGCCGGGGTTCGTCCCCGGGCTGCTGACCGTCGGCCTGGGCGCGCTGCTCACCGCGATCGCGTTCGGCGCGGACGGCGGCCTGCGGCTGGGTCGGCTGACGGTGATCGAGATCGGCGTCCTGCTCCTCGGCGGTGTGGCGACGGCGGCCGGGCTGCTCGCCGCGCCTCGCGGCCAGCGCGCGTGGGGCGCGACGAGCCTCACGCTCTTCGGCGCCTTCGTCGTGCTCTGCGCGCTGTCGATCGGCTGGTCGGTCGACCCGGCCGGCAGCTGGCTGGAGGCCAACCGCACCCTCGCGTGGTTCGCCGCATTCGCAGCGGCCGTCACGGTCGCCCGAGCCGCGCCCGACGGCTGGGCGGTGCTGCTCGGCGCCTTCCTCATCTTCGGCGTGCTGCTGTGCGGCTACGCCACCCTCACGAAGCTGCTGCCGGCGACGTTCTCGCCCGAGGAGACCTACGCCCGGCTGCGTGAGCCCTACGGCTACTGGAACAGCGTCGGCCTGACCGGGGCGATGACCATCCCGTGTTGTCTGTGGCTCGGCGCCCGCCGCCACGGCCATCAGGCGATCAACGCGCTCGCATACCCGGCCCTGACGCTCGTCGTGTTCGCGCTCCTGCTGGCGTATTCGCGGGGCGCGCTGCTCGCCGCGGGAATCGCCTGCGCCGTGTGGTTCGCCGCCGTGCCGCTGCGTCTGCGCGGCGTGACGGTGCTGGCCGTGGGCAGCGCCGGCGCGCTGCTCGTGACCCTGTGGGCCTTCGGCCAGTCGGCGCTCACCGACGACAAGGTGGCGCTCGCCCTGCGTCAGACGGCGGGCCAGCAGCTCTTCGTGCTCCTCGTCGTCGTCCTGCTCCTCGTGCTCATCGCGGGGCTGGCGCTGACGTTCGCCGCCGCCCGGCAGGCGCCCCCGCGCGCGGCGCGGCGCACGGCGGGGACGGTCGTCGTCGCGATCCTCCTTCTGCTCCCGCTCGTGGGCATCGGCGTGCTCGCCACCTCGAGCAAGGGCCTGGGCGGCTCGATCTCCAGCGGCTGGGACTCGCTGACGAACCCCGACGCCGTCACGCCCGCGAACGACCCGAGCCGTCTGACCGCGGTCGGCAGCGTCCGGGCGCGCTACTGGAACGAGGCGCTGAAGACGTTCCAGGACAACCCCTGGGTGGGCGTGGGCGACGGCGGCTACGCGGTGGCCCGCACGCTCTACCGGACCGACCAGCTCGACGTCCTGCACGCCCACGGCTACGCGGTGCAGACGCTGGCCGACCTCGGGCTCGTCGGCGCGCTGCTGACCCTCGCGCTCCTCGCGGCATGGCTGGCCGGCAGCCTGCGCGCGTGCGCGCTGCGGCCGAAGGACCGCGGCACGCCGTGGACGCCCGAGCGGGTCGGCCTCGTGACGCTCTTCTCCGTCGTGCTCGTCTTCGGCATCCACTCCTTCGTGGACTGGACGTGGTACGTCCCGGGCAACGCGCTGCCCGCGATGCTCGCCGCCGGGTGGCTCGTGGGCCGGGGCCCGCTCAACGCGCCGCGCGCGGCGGACGGCACGTGGACCCGTCTGCGCGCCGGCGTGCGCGACCGCGGCAGGGTGGCCGGAGCGGCGGCCGTCGTCGTGCTCGCAGGCTTCGCCGCCTGGACCGTCTGGCAGCCGTGGAGCGCCAACCAGGTCGAGCAGGACGCGCTCGTGGCGCTCGACCGCGGGGACACCGCCGAGGCGACCATCCTCGCCCGCCGCGCGCATGACCGCAATCCCGTCTCGCTCGAGCCGCTCTTCAGCCTCGCCGCGATCCGCACCGCGGCCGGCGACCAGGGCGGGGCCCGCCAGGCCTACACGGACGCGATCGAGCTCCAGCCGCGCAACCCCCGGCCCTGGCTCGCCCTCGCGCAGTTCGAGCTCGCCGCGGGCGACGCGAAGGCCGCCGAGAAGGCGGTCCGGCCCGCGCTCTACCTCGACCCGAAGTCCCAGGAGGCCGCAGCCCTCTTCGTCCAGGCCACCGGCGGGGCGACGCAGACCATCCCGGCGCCCGCGGGCACCGAAGAGCTCGGCCCGTAGCCGCCCCGACCGGCCGAACGTCGGTCATGCGGGGCCAGAGGCCCGCATGACGTACGTTCGGCGGGGTCAGGGGCGGATCGCGCGGGCGCGGATCGTCTCGCGCGCGAGCGGCCGGCCGCCGGCCAGCCGGGTCTCCGCCACGTCGAACCCGAGGTCGTCCAGCAGTGGGACGAGCGTCGAGGGTGCGAAGAAGTGCACGTGGTCGCTGCGCGGCTCGAAGCGCTCCTCGAACCGCCGTTTGGACACCGCCGCCCCGAACAGCGCCGCGCGCCCCACGTGCGGGGTCGTCAGCAGCAGCGTGCCGCCGGGCCGCAGCACGCGGCGCAGCTCGCTCAGCCAGGGCGCCACGTCGGCGACGTGCTCGATGACCTCGCCGGCCCAGACCACGTCGACGCTCACGTCCTCCAGCGGCAACGGCTCGTCGTGCGCCCACAGGCGGGTGACGAGCCCGGGCACGCGCCGCTCAGCGCGGCGCAGCGCCTCGGCGGCGACGTCGACGGCGACCGGCTCGGCGCCCGCTCCGCGCAGCGCCTCGCTGAACCAGCCCTCGCCGCAGCCGACGTCGAGCACCTGCTGACCGTCGCGCACGTGGCGCAGCAGCCAGTCCCGGCGCAGCCCGAAACCCTCGGGCTCCAGGCCCTCGGGAAGGGACGCCCAGATCGCGTCGTGCTGCTCGCTCACGGCTCCACCGTCTCACCAGCGGCGGCGGACGTACGGCGTGCCGCGCGGAGGCGTTCCACGCCGCCATAGCGGACCACCAGCAGCACGAACCCCACCACCGTCACCGGCACGAGCAGCACGAACCGCAGCAGCAGCAGATACGCCACCGACGCCGACTTCGGCCGCCCGAGCGCGCGCGCCCCGACGATCACCGCGGCGTCCATCGTGCCCGCCTGCCCCGGCGCGGCGGGCACGAGCGCGAGCATCGACGAGAGGGCGAGGATGTAGCCCGCCTCGATCGGGTCGATGCCCAGGCCCGCCGCCTCCGCGCAGAGCCACCACACCGCCAGCTCGAGCGCCCACACGAGGACCGTCGCGGCAACCATCTCCACGCCGTGCCGGCCCTTCAGCAGCCGCGTGGAGTGCAGCACGGGGCCGAGCGCCTCGCGCACGCGGTGCAGCAGCCCGCGGCGCGCCAGGAGCGCGTAGGCGACGACGGCCACCGCGACGAGCGCCGCGAGGACCGCCAGCGCGATCCCGACCGTCGACAGGCTCGGCAGCCCGCGGCCGCCGACGGCGGCCCACGCGAGGACCACGAACCCTGCGCCGAGCACCGCGATGTCGAGCAGCCGTTCGGCCAGGAGCGTCCCGACCACCGTCCGCAGGTCGCTCTTGGCCCGCGGCGCCATGAACACCGCACGCATCCCGTCGCCCGCGCGCGCGGGCAGCACGTTGTTGCCCATGTACCCCACCCAGATCAGCGCGTGGCAGTCCGCGCGCGGCGGCTCGGTCCCGCACTCGCGCAGCAGGAGCCGCCACCGTTCACCACGCACGCCCGCGGCGACGCCGTACAGGACGATCGCGCCGATGAACGCGGCGATCGTCTGCGGCGTGTCGGGCAGCGTCGGCGCCTCCTGGCGCGTCGCCCACCACACCACCGCCGCGAGCGAGACGATCGAGATCGCCCAGCCGAGCGGGCGCACCCAGCGGCGTCCCTCCATCCGCGCGCCCGGCCCGGGCTAGAACGCGCCGCGGCGGAACAGCACCGCCGGGACCGTCTTGAGCAGGATCACCAGGTCGAGGAAGACCGACCAGCGCTCGAGGTACAGGAAGTCGAGCCGCACGAGGTCGTCGAACTCGAGGTCCGAGCGACCGGAGACCTGCCAGAGCCCGGTGATGCCCGGCAGCACGAGGTAGCGCTTGCGGTGCCAGTCCTCCAGGCGCTCGTAGTCGCGCAGCGGCAGCGGCCGCGGGCCGACGAGCGACATCTGGCCGCGCAGCACGTTGATGAGCTGCGGCAGCTCGTCGAGCGAGTGCTTACGCAGAATCCGCCCGACCGGCGTCATCCGCGGATCGTCGCGGATCTTGAACAGCGCCCCGCTGGCCTCGTTCAGCGACTCGAGGTCGGCCTGGCGCTGGTCGGCGTCCTTGTACATCGTGCGGAACTTCAGGCAGCCGAACGGATGGCCGCCGATCCCGGGCCGCGTGGAGCGGTAGAGCACGGGGCCCTTGGACGTCAGCCGCACCGCCAGCGTGATGCACAGGAGCACCGGCGAGAGCAGGATGAGCAGGAGCGCCGAGCCGATGAGGTCGAACGTGCGCTTGAGGAAGAAGTCGAAGCCGTCGAAGACGGGCGGGCGCAACTCGAACAGCGGCACCGCCTCGCCGGGGACGAACTCGGCCTGCTGCATGAGGATCTCCATCGTCGACGGCGCGATCTTCACGCGCACGCCGCGGCGGTGGCAGGTGTCGACGAGGTCGACGGCCTGCTCCTGCGGGAATTCCGGGTCGGCGATGATGACCTCGTCGATCCGCTGGTCCTCGAGGATCGTTCCGAGGTCGCTGAGCTCCCCGAGGGAGACGAGTCCGTTGTCCGGCCGCGCGTGCAGCGCGACGAAGCCGATGACGTTGACCGACGAGTGGCTGTCGCTCAGGGCGTGGGCGACGTCGTCGATGTGCTGGCCGCTGCCGACCAGCACGGCGCGCCGCTGATAGCCGGCGGCGCGGAGCACGGCGCCAGTGAGCTTCTCGTAGGCGAAGCGCAGCCCCGAGATGATGAGGATCCCGAACGCCAGGGACCCGTAGAAGAGGTAGTAGCTCTGGAACTCCTGGCCGCTGACGACCGCGTAGATCAGCGCGACGACGGTGACCTGGAAGAGACAGGCGACGACCGCCGGCAGCCCAGGCCGCTCACCGCGCGAGGCGTACAGGCCGGACCGCGCGAACAGCAGGACGGTGACGAGGTAGGCGAACGAGACGTTGTCGAGCGCCTCCTGCACCTGCCCGGCCAGATCCCAGTCATCGAGGATCGCGGCCTTGACCGAGAGCGCGACGAGGATCGCGCCGAACAGCCCGACGAAGTCCAGCGCCAGCAGGGACACGACCCGCCCGATCTGGCGCAGGGTGTCCATGCGCAGCAGGAAGGACAGCAGCGGCGGGCGCTTGCGTCGGACGTCCTGGGTCACAGGGGGCAGGCTCAGGTTCCGCTCCGTGGCCGGAGCGGGCGGGGACACCCGGGGAACTTCGCGGACGGGGGCCATTCGCCTTCCTAACGAGCGCGCGCGAGCAGAGTCGCGCGGTTTCCCTTCGCATCCGGGGTACCGGCCGCCATCCGGTGAGGTGTACCCGCTGGGGCGGCCGGACCCTGCATGGGATGTCTCAGCGCCGTGCCCCCACGAGGCCTTCGGTGCCGGCGAGCTCGATGGTCTTCTGCAGCCCCTCGCGCAGCGCGATCTGCGGCGACCAGCCCAGGAGGTCCTTCGCCCGGGTGATGTCGGGCTGGCGGACCTGCGGGTCGTCCGTCGGCAGCGCCTCGAAGACGATCTCCGACCGCGAGCCCGTGACCTCGACGCACATCTCCGCGAGCTCGAGCAGCGTGAACTCGTCGGGGTTGCCGATGTTCACCGGCTCGTGGAAGCCGCTCTCGGCCAGCGCGATGATCCCGCGGATCAGATCGTCGACGTAGCAGAACGACCGCGTCTGCTTGCCCTCACCGAACACCGTGATCGGCCGGTCCTGCAGCGCCTGACGCAGGAACGTCGGGATCGCGCGACCGTCGTGCGGACGCATCCGCGGCCCGTACGTGTTGAAGATCCGGACCATCGACGTGTCCACACCCTGCTGCGTGTGGTACGCCATCGTCAGCGCCTCGGCATAGCGCTTGGCCTCGTCATAGACGCCGCGCGGGCCGATCGGATTGACGTGACCCCAGTAGGTCTCCGGCTGCGGATGGACCTGCGGATCGCCGTAGACCTCGGAGGTCGACGCGAGCAGGAACCGCGCGCGGTGATGCTTGGCCAGACCGAGCGTGTGATGCGTCCCGTACGAACCGACCTTCAGCGTGTGCAGCGGCAGCCGCAGGTAATCGATCGGCGACGCCGGCGACGCGAGGTGATAGACGAAGTCGATCGGCTCATCGACGAAGTACGGCTCGATGATGTCGATGTTCAGGTGCGTGAACTCCGGCTGGCGCAGGTGCGCGATGTTGCGCAGCGAGCCGGTCTCGAGGTTGTCGACGCAGATCACGCGGTGGCCGCGGCGCAGGAGCTCTTCGCACATGTGCGACCCCAGGAAGCCCGCACCGCCGGTCACAAGACAGGTAGCCATAGCGGCAGATCCTACGGGAGCCGGGGGTATCCCTGCGGTATGGACCGGCCTAGCCGCGACGGCGCGCGGCCTTGAATTGGGCCTTCGTGAGGTCCAGCGAGAGGACGACGTACTTGCCCTCGCGGTGCGCCAGGCCCTGCTGCTCGAGCTTCTTCAGGACGACCGGGCACTTCTTGCACCGGTACGGGCTGTCCTTGCAGCACTTCTTCTTCGGCTTGACGGGCTTGGTGGCGAGTGCGGTCTTGCTCATCGCATCTCGGACCATAGCAGTCGGGATTAGGCGACCCAAACACGCCCGCCACGGCCCGTACGCTATGGCGCATGTCCGTTCCCGCGCCCGCCTTCGTCGACCTCCTCAACGAGCAGATCGGCCACGAGTTCGCCGCCCACCAGCAGTACGTCGCGATCGCCGTCTACTACGACGGGGAGGCGCTGCCGCGGCTCGCGTCCTTCTTCTACGCGCAGGCGCTCGAGGAGCGCAACCACGCGATGATGATGGTCAAGTACCTCGACGACGCGGACGCCGGCCCGGTCATCCCCGGCATCGACGCGCCGAAGAACGACTTCGCCGACGTCGTCGAGCCGGTCGCGATCGCCCTGGAGCAGGAGAAGCGCGTGAGCGCCCAGATCGACGCGCTGGCCAAGCTCGCGCGCGAGAGCGGGGACTACAGCTCCGAGCAGTTCATCCAGTGGTTCATCAAGGAGCAGGTCGAGGAGGTCTCCTCGATGGGCGACCTCCTGAAGATCGTCCAGCGGGCGAAGGACAACCCGCTCATGGCCGAGGAGTACCTCGCCCGCGAGAAGGTCGGCGACGGCGGCGGCGATCCGACGGCGCCCGAGGCCGCCGGCGGCGCGCTGTAGGCCGATGCCCGGCGGGCTGCGCACGGTCGAGACGGCGCGCGGCCCCGTCGAGGTGGGGACGGCCGGCGCCGGGCCGCCCGTCCTCGTCATCCACGGCATGCCCGGCGGCGCCGATCAGGCCCTGGCGATGGGCGCGTTCCTCGTCGACGCCGGATTCGAGGTGCTCGCGCCGTCGCGGCCCGGCTACCTCGGCACGCCGCTGGGCAGCGGCGCGTCGATCGACGAGCAGGCCGACCTGCACGCAGCGCTGCTCGACGCGCTCGGGCATGAGCGGGTCGGGGTGCTCGCCTGGTCAGGCGGCGGCCCGTCGGCGTACCGCCTTGCGGTACGCGATCCCGGGCGCGTGCGCGCACTCGTCGCCGCCGCGGCGGTCAGCGGCCCGTTCGACCCGGGGAAGGGCTCGCTCGACGAGCGGCTGATGCTCGACACGTCGGCGGGCAACTGGGTGCTGCGCTTCCTCGCGCACCACGCGCCCGGCGCGACGGTGAAGAGCACGCTGCAGGCCGAAGGTGACCTCTCGCACCACGAGCTCCGCGAGCTGACGCGCCAGGCGCTCGGCGACGAGCGGCAGACCGACCTCGTCCTCGCGATGGCACGCGCGGCCGCCGACCACGCGCACCGGCACGAGGGGATCGCCAACGACCGGGCGGCCTTCGCCGCGATCGACGACCTCGAGCTCGGCGCGGTGTCCGCCCCGGTCCTCCTCGTGCACGGCACCGCCGACGCGGACGTGCCGCCCGCGCAGACCGACCACGCCGAGTCGGCCCTTCCCGCCGCCGAACGGATCGACCTCGCGCGCGGCACGCACCTCGCCCTCTGGGTCCACCCGGACGCCGCGGCAGCGCAAGCGCAGGCGGTGGCGCTCCTACGCGGGTAGCGCCCCCGCGAGCTGGGCGCGCCGGCGGATGCCGAGCTTGCCGTAGACCTTCGTGAGGTGGTTCTCCACCGTCTTCTCGCTGACGAACAGCGCCTGGGCGATCTCGCGGTTCGTCTGGCCCCGGGCCGCCATCTCGGCGACGCGCCGTTCGCTGGGCGTCAGCGCGTCACGGTCGGCGCGATCCCGCCGGCGCGCACGGGCGCCGGCCGCCTCCAGTTCGGTATCTGCGCGGGCGACGAGCGCGTCGGCGGCACAGCGTGCGGCGAGCTCCCGCGCCTCCTCGAGCGTCGCCTTGGCCTCCGCGCGGTCCCCGGCGCCGCGCTGGACGGCGCCGAGGTCCAGGAGCGCCCGGGCGTGCTCGAGTCGCGAGGGGCCGGCCGCCTGGACCGCCACCGCCTCCCGCAGTCCGTCCTCGCGCTCGGCACCCTCGCGCAGGAGCGCGGCCACGCGCAGCGCCACCCCGAGGGCGCGCGGCGTCCCGGCCATGCGCGCGAGCCGGACCTCCTCGGCGGCCAGCTCCGCCGCGCGCTCCTGCTCTCCAAGCGCGGCGAGGACGGGCGCGACGCCGGAGCGCCACGGCAGCACGCTCGGCCCGTTCGCCGACCAACCCGGGTCGGGCCGGTCGAGCGCGAGGTACCGGCGGACGGCCTCGCCCGGGTCCCCGCGCTCGGCCTCCAGCCGGGCGCGTGCGAGGACGAGCTGCATCATCGGGATGAGGTCAGGCTCGAGGTCGTCGGGGGCCAGCCGCGCCAGTGCGCGGAGCTCCTCGTCGGGAGCACCCCGGTCGAGGCCGGTGTGGATCGCCATCGCGATCGCGTTGACGGTCAGCGCCTCCGCCCCGCGGATCTCGGCGGCGAGCAGGAGCGCCGTCTGGGCATCGGCTTCGGCCTCCAGCAGCGCGCCGCGACGATAGGAGACCAGGCTGCGCAGGCTCGACAGCGCCGCCACCGCGATCCCCGCCCCGTTCGCGCGCGCCTCCGCGAGCCCCGCGCGGAACATGGCGTCGGCCTCCTCGAGCTGGTCGGCGAACGCCAGCGCGATGGTGCCGAGCAGCACCGGGTTGCCGCCCATCGTCGGGTCGGCCGGCACGCCGAAGGCCAGCCCTCGCCGCGCGCGATCAGCGACGACGTCGGCCGGCAGCGGCTCCATCGCGCCGTCGAGCGCCAGCCCGGAGACGTGGAGCGCCTCGAGCAGGGTCGCGGGACGCCCGCCGGGATCGCGCATCCTCGCGAAGCGGTCGGCCGCGAGCTTGCGGGCGCCGAGGCTGAGAAAGCCCGCGCCGATGAGCCCGAGCTCGATGCGCTCCCGGACGGCGTCCGGCGCGCCGGCGAGCCGTTCAGCGCCGGCGCGCAGGACGGCGACCGCGTCCGCGGACCGGTCGGCGAACATGAGCACGCCGGCCAGCTCGAGGCTCACGCGCGAGATGCGCTCAGGATCCGTGGCGGTGTCGAGCACCATCCGCATCCGGTCGACGGCGGCGGGGTCCCCTGCCTGCGCCTCGGCGTGCGCGAGATCGGCGCGGATGTCCTCACGCTCCTCGCCACCGGCCAGCTCGAGCGCGCGCCGGAGACACGCCAGCGCGTCGGGCGCGTCACCGAGGGCGAGGGCCTCCCGCGCGGCGTCGCGCAGGGCGCCAACGGCCCACGCCCCGACATCGTCGCCGGCGAGCAGGAGCTGCGCAGCCACCTCGCGGGCCGGAGCGCCCTCGGCGTGGCGGACCGCCGCGGCGTCACCGTGGCGGCGCGCCCGGGTGAAGGGGTCCATCTCGTCGTAGATCGCCTCGCGCACGAGCGGATGGGTGAACGCGAGACCGTCCTGCTCGGTGACGATGTCCGCCGCGACGAGGGCGGCGACCGCCGACGTGGTCGCAGGGTCGTCGAGCCCGGCGAGACGGGCGCACGCCGCCGCGGGAGCCCCGTCCCCGAGCAGCGCGACGGCCTGGGCGAGTGCGGCGGCGCCCTCAGGCAGCCGCGCGAGGCGCAGGACAAGGACCCGGCCGAGTTCCTTCGGCCCGAGCTCGAGGACGCGGTCGGCCTGCGCGTCGACCGGCTCCAAGCGATCCAGCGAGATCGCGCGCGCGAGCTGGCCGACAAGGAACGGATTGCCGCCGCTGACCGCACGGCACGCGCGGGCGAACCCGGGCTCCGGCGCGCGGCCGAGCCGGGAGGCGAGGACGCCCCCGACGCCCTCGGCGGTCAGTGGTGCGGGGGTCACCACGCGCAGCGCCGGGTCGCCGACGAGCGCGTCGAGCGCCTCGCGGGCGGCCTCGGCGCGTGGCCGGCTCGTCGCCAGGAGGGCGACGGGAAGGTCGGCGATGCGCCGCGCGAGGAACGCCAGGAAGCGCAGCGACGGCTCGTCGGCCCACTGCAGGTCGTCGACGACGAGGGCGACCGGCTGGTCGGCGGCGAGGTTCGCGCACAGCCAGTAGAGGCCGTGCAGGCGGGTGAAGTCGTCGCCCTCCGGCACCTCCCCGGGGAGCGCCTGCGGATCGCACACCGGCGCCGCGTGCTGTGCCGCTCCGGCGAGCAGCGCGGCGCGCCGGGCGTCGTCAGCCGTGGCAAGCAGCGGCTCGAACAGCTGCCGGACGACCACGTAGGCGAAGCCCTGCTCCAGCTCGCCGGCCCGGGCGCGGAGGACCGCGAGACCGGCGCGCCGCGCGATCTCCGCGCCCACGGCCAGCAGCGAGCTCTTGCCGATCCCCGCGGGACCCTCGAGCAACAGCGCGCCGCCGGCGCCCGTTCGCGCGGAGGCGATCACCTCGCCGAGCTCGTCCACCTCGGCGTCGCGTTCCTGCAGCGTCCGCTCCTTCACGAGCGGATCGTACGCGCGTAAACCCTGGGGGTGCCCGTGGGGGTTTCCCCCGCACGCGGGCGCGGCGGCGGCGCGACCGTGGCGGCATGACCTCCACCATCACCCGCATCCTCACCCTCGCCGCCGTCGTCCTCGGCGTGGTCGCCGGCACCGCGCAGGCGAGCTCCATCGTCTACGTCAAGGACGGCAACCTCTGGCTGACCAGCCCCGACGGCGCCCGTGGATACCGCGTCACGGACGACGGCAACTGGGGCAGTCCCTCGCAGGCCGACGACGGCACGTTGTGGGCGCTGCACGGCAAGCTCCTCATGCACCTCGACCGCTCGGGTCGCACGCTCGGCGGACCGGTCCCGTTGGTCGGGTCCGACGGTGAGCACTCCGGCAACCTCGTCGCTGTGGTCGGCCCGCTCGACCCGGTCGTCTCCCCCGACGGCACCCGCATCGCGTACTGGGTCGGCACGAAGACCACCGGCCTGGACTGGATCTGCAACTGCGTCCGCGAGCGCACCCAGGACGTCGCGCTGTACTCGCGCACGGACCGGTACACCCCGCCGGAGGAGCTCGGGCCCCAGCAGGACTACCGCGCGCCGGCGTGGATCGACAGCGGACACGCGCTGCTGTTCAACACCGGCATCGCGACGAACATCGTCCTCGGCGATGCCGCCGGCGGGCGCAACGCGATGACACCCTGGCTCGATCGCGGCACGGACGGTGAAGGGGAGGCCGGCGCGATCTCGCGTGATGGGAAGGTCGTCGCGTTCGTCTGGAACGCCGCCGGCGCGAACCAGGGCCATCTGGTGGTCGGGGCGCTCGCCGGTCCCGCGCCGTCGGCGTCCCCGCAGCAGACGTGCAGCGTGGACGGCAGCGCGACGGACTTCGTGGCGCCCACGGTCGCCCCGGACGGCAGCGCGGTCGCGTTCGAGCAGCGTGGCCAGGGCGTCCGCGTCCTCCCCGTGGGCGCCGGCGCGGCCTGCGACCCAGCCTCGGCCCGCCTGCTGATCGCAGGCGGCAGCCATCCCTCGTTCGGCCCGGTCGACGTCGATATGGCGCAGGCGCCCGGCGACCCGTCCGCCGCCCCCGCGCCCACCGGCACGCCGGCGCGGACCGCCCGCCCGAAGTCCCCCTCAGGTGCGAAGGTCGTGCGGCGCGGCGCGCGGATCACGGTGACGTTCACCGCGCCCGCCGGGACCAAGGTTCACGCGGTCCTCATGCGGGGCACGCGCACCGTCCGCACGCTCACCGCGCGCGGTTCCCGGATCCGTCTCAGCCCGAAGGGTCTGCGGCGCGGCCGGTACGCGGTCGTCCTGACCGCGGTCGCCGCGGACGGGTCGACCTCCGCACCGACCGCCGTGCGATTCCGCATCCGCTAGACACACCCAGGCCGGCGCCCCGCCCCCGGGACGCCGGCCCGCGGCAGCGGTCAGTTCAGGCCGCCTGCGGCGACAAGCGTGCTGCCATCGTTGCCGATCAACGTGCTCCCGTCGTTGCCGATCAGCGTGCTTCCGTCGTTGCCGATCAACGTAGACCCGTCGTTGCCGATCAGCGTGCTGCCATCGTTGCCGATGAGCTTGGCGCCCTTGAGCTGCGCGGGCGCGACCGCCAGTGCGCCGCCCGCCGCCGCAGCGACGAGCCGCGTGGACGGCGGCACCACCACGGTCCCCTGGGGCGTCGCGACGGCGTTGCCGCCGCCGGCCGCGACCATGCCCGCGGGATTGACCTTCATGACGTTCCCCGCGCCGGCCGCGAGCACCGCGGACTTCTCGTTCGACATGCCGACGAGCGCGTTCCCGCCCGGCGCCTCGAGCACGGCACACGTGCCCTGCCCCACCGCCCCGTTCCCCAGCGCAAGGATGCACGCGCCCTTGGGATTGAGGGTCGGCGGCTGGGGATTGGACACGAGCTTGCCCGTCAGCGAGACCTGCCCGACCGAGAGCTTCGCCTGCTCCGTGACCTTCTCGGTGCGCTCGCGCTTGGGCCGCGGCGAGGCCTCCTCGGTGCTGACCGTGCGCGACCGGCCGTCGAACAGCCGCACGATGCTGGCCCAGATCCCCTCGAAGAACCCGCCCTGCGCGGCGCGCGCGGCCCGCGGGGTCACCGCAACCGGCCCGTCCTTCGTGAGCTTGATCTGGCGCCCGCTCACCGTCTCGTAGACCGTCCCGACCGCAGGCGGCCCGACGACCTCGACCTCGACGCCCGCGCTCAGGACCTCGTCGCCGCCGGTTTCCTGCACGACGCAGATCTTGATCTTGCCCGGCTTGACCGGCGTGATGCCGAACACCGCGCGGCCGTTGGCGGTCTGCCGCTTGCTCGGACCGTACCCCTTGGGCACCACGCCGTCGGCGTCGACGAACACGGTCGCCTCCGGCCACTGGAACGCGCGGTCGAAGACCGCAAGCTCGATGAACGACTGGTACGTCCCCGCGGGTGACGACGGGATCGTCCATCCGTTCGGGGTGCCGGCCTTGAGGCCGAGCGCGCGGCGGTTGGGCGTGTAACCGTCGGTCACCGCGATGCGCAGGTCACCGCCGATCGGACACGTGATCCCGGCGCGGAGGTCCGCCTTCGTCTTCGCCGCGGCCTGGTTCTTCGCGTCGACGGCGCGCTGGGCCTCCAGCTTGATGCGCGCCTCCTCGGCGGCCTTGGCGAGCTTGATGTCGTAGTCGACCTTGCAGCGGTTGACGCCGCCGAGGATCGCCGACGCGACGTCGGCGTCGAGGGCCTTGCCACCGAGCCGCTTGACGTCGGCGCGCAGGCTCGCGAGGTCGCAGTCGCGCAGGTAGTCGGCGTCGGCCAGGCACACGACGAGCTGGACGGCGACCGGGTTGCGCGTGCTGTTGGGCAGCTCGGCGCCGCGGAGCGGACGCTGCGCGACGACCTTCAGTGCGTCGGCGGACTTGCACCCGCGCCGGAACTCGAGGTCGACCTCGGCCGAGCCGATGGCCGCCAGCGCGGCGTCACGGGCCCGCGCGAACGGCTGACCCGTCACGCGCGGCATGCGCGACACCGTCTCGGTCGGCACGACACCGCGCAGCACGAACGGGGTGCCGGCGAGGACCGCCCCGGCAGGAGCCGGGCCCGGATCGGCAGCGGGCGGCGTGGGATCGGCGGGGGTCCCCGGCCCCGGCGTGCCGCCCCCTCCGCCGAGACGCGCGACCGTCTCGCAGTGCAGCGGCTCGGGGTCGTTCGCGTCGATGAATGCCGTCTCCGCCACGCCGAACGACGAGGACGACGGGGAGTCGCAGTCGAGCCCGAGATCGGCCTCGCCGTCGCGCGCCCGCACGGTGTCCTCGCCCTCGTTGCCCTCGATCGTGTCGGCGCCGGGGCCGCCGTCGAGGTCGTCGTCACCCTTCGAGCCGTTGATGACCTCGGACGCCGGACCGCCGACGATGACGTCGTTGAACGCGGTCCCCCGCAGCCGCTCGAAGCCGCCGCGGATGTCGTCACCCTCGGCGCCGGCGGAGCCGCCGTCGTTGGCCACGCCGTCGAGCTTCATGTGCACGGCGACGGTCTGCCCGCCGAAGTTCAGGGAGTCCTGGCCCGACGCGCCGGTGTCGCGGTAGAGGTCCGGGCCGTCGTCGGCCGTCGGCGCATTCGAGTCGTTGTAGCCGTTCTCGACGAGGTCGCCGCCTCCGCGGCCGTCGAGCTGGTCGGCGCCCGTCCCGCCGTTCATCCGGTCGGCGCCGCCGCCGCCGAGCAGCACGTCGTCGCCGCCGCGTCCGTACAGCTCGGCGGGGAAGGTCGCGTTCGGGTCCACGGAGACGCTGTCCCCGGTGCTGCTGCCGTAGAGCTGCACCCGGAAGGCAGCCGGCGCGAGGCCGGCGCACTCCACGCTCTTGGGCGTCGGCTTCGTGCAGCTCGCGTCGGAGAGCGACAGGTCGCTCACCGCGTCCGCGACGCGGATCACGCCCGAGGACGGCGAGTCGATGTCGAGGTCCATCGCGTCAGCGCCGCCTCCGAGCACGACGACGCCGATGGACGTTGCGTACACCGTTGTCGCCGCGTGCGCGGTGGCGGCGCAGAAGAGCACCGCGATGGTGCAGGACAGAGACACCAGGAGTCGGACCATCGCGCGACCCTACACGTCACTCTGCAATGCAGTCAATTACTTTTGGGCGCCATGTCAAGGACGCGCCACGGACCGGCGTCCCGCCCCCGGGACGCCGGCCCTCACGCGCGGAGGACCTAGACGAGACGGCCGAACCAGCGCAGCGACAGCCCGCCCCCGAGCAGTAGCAGCGCCACGGCCCCGCCGGCGAACCAGGCGGTGATCTCGCGGTCTTCCTTCTCGGTGCCCACCCTGGCCCCAAGGTCGTCGTAGATCGACTTCAGCTCGTCCTCGCTGCCCGCGTCGAACGTGCGCGCGCCGGTCTCGGATGCGATCTGCTTCAGCGTCTCGGTGTCGGGGGGGACCGGGATCGTCCGCGGCATGAAGTCGCCGGGCTGCTGGAGCGTGATCGTGCCCTCGGGCGTGCCGAGCGCGATCGTGTAGACGGGCACGCCGAGGTCCTTTGCCTGCTTGGCGATGTCGAGCGGCTGGGCGGTGCCGGACGTGTTCTCCCCGTCGGACAGCAGCACGATCGCGGCGGGCGCCTTGTCGTTCTTCGGGTCCTTCTTCTTCGCCTCCTCGGCGACCTGGCGGACCTGCTCGACGCCGATGCTCAGGCCGTCGCCCATCGCGGTGCCGCCCTGCGGGCGCTGGGACTCCAGCGCGGCCTTCACCTGGTCGCGGTCGGTGGTCGGCGCGATGTTCAGCGACGCCGTGTTCGAGAAGGACGCGAGCCCGAGCTTCACGTTGTCCGGCAGCCCGTCGGCGAAGGACTTCGCCGCGTCGCGGGCGACCTGGAGACGGCTGGGCTTGACGTCGGTGGCCATCATCGAGCCCGAGGTGTCGGTGACGAGCATGACCGTGGCCTCTTCCTTCGGCACGGTGACCTCCACGTGCGGGCGCGCGAACGCGACGATCAGCCCGGCGAGCGACAGCAGGAGGAACGCGGCGGGGATATGGCGGCGCCATTGCGGGCGCTCCTTGACGACGGCGTCGAGCAGCGCGACGTTGGTGAAGCGCGCGGCGTACTTCGGCTGGCGCCGTCGCGAGACGACATACGCCAGCAGCGCCAGCGGGATGATCGCCAGCGCGATGAGCGCGGTGGGGTCCTCGAAGCTCACGCGGGCACCTCCTCCGGGCGGACAGGTCGCGCCGGACGCCAGCCGGCGCGGTGGCGCGCGCCCCGCAGCGCGGCGGCGAGCGGCCCAAGCCAGTCACCTTCGGTGGTCAGGACGGCGTGCTCGCAGCCGGTGCCCGCCAGGGCGACGCGCAGCTGCTCGCGCTCGGCGGCAGACGCTTCGGCGAACCGGCGGCGCAACCGCTTGCTGTTGGTGTCCACGCGGACGTGGCGGCCGGTCTCGGGATCGACCAGCGCGAGATCGGCGCCCACATCGGGCAGCTCCATCTCCCGCGGATCACGAATCTCGACGGCGAGGCCGGTGTGGCGGTGCAGCAGGCGGCGCAGGCGCGGGGTCCAGTCGCCCTCGCCGCGGAAGTCGCTGACGATGATGAGCAGCGCTGCGCCGCGCGTGGCCTTGTCGGCTCGGTCGAGTGCGTCGGCGAGGTTCGAGGCGTCCGCGGTGCGCTCGGGCGCGACGTCGGCACGCGCCTCGGTCAGCGCCTGCAGCGTGCCCCGGCGGCCGGAGTGAGGACGGTGCACGCGCGCGGGCCCGCCCTCCCCGAAGGTGATCACGCCGAGCTGGTTGCCCCGGCGCGTGGCGAGTGTCGCCATGACGCCGGTGACGCCCTCGGCGACGTCGGCCTTCACCCGATCGGCGGTGCCGAAGCCCATCGACGTGCTGCGGTCCAGCAGCAGCCACGTGGTGAGCGAGCGCTCGGCGACGTGCACGCGCACCTGCGGCTCCCCCGTCCGCGCGCTCGCGGCGGCGTCGAGGTGCCGCACGTCGTCGCCCGGCTGGTAGGGCCGAATCCGCGCGAGCTCCGTGCCGGAGCCGACCTGCGCGCTCGTCCGGTCGCCCGGCCACAGGTCGCGCACGCGGCGCGAGGCGGCCAGCTCGAGCTGGCGCACCGCGCTCGCGGGGATCGGCCCGGGGCCGAGCCGCGGATTGGGGACCGATGTCAGCTTCACGCGGCCGTGGCTTCCTCGGCCGGCGAGAGCTCGACGTCGGGCATGCCGACCGCGGCGAGGACCCGGTCGAGCACCGTGTCGCTGTCGATGCCCTCGGCGAGCGCCTCGTAGCTCAGGACGATGCGGTGGCGCAGCACGTCCCGCGCGAGGTCGCGCACGTCACGCGGCAGCGCGTACTCGCGCCCCCGCAGCAGGGCGAGCGCCCGGGCGGCATGGACCATGTTGAGCGAGGCGCGCGGCGACGCGCCGAACTCGACGAACGGTGCCATGTCGCCCAGGCCCGCCTCCTGCGGACGCCGGGTCGCCGCCGTCAGGGCGACGGCGTAGTCGACGACCTGCCGGTCGACGTAGACCTCCTCGGCGGCCTTGCGGTGCGCGGCGAGCTCCTGAGGGGTGAGCACGGCGCGAACCGCCTGCTGGGGCTGGAGCGAGCGGGCCACGATCGCGGCCTCCTCGCGGTCAGACGGGTAGTCGACGACGAGCTTGAACATGAAGCGGTCGACCTGCGCTTCGGGCAGCGGGTACGTGCCCTCGTTCTCGATCGGGTTCTGCGTCGCCATGACGAGGAACGGGTCGGGGACCCGGTGCGTCGTGCCGCCGATCGTCACCTGCTGCTCCTGCATGACCTCGAGCAGGGCGCTCTGCACCTTCGCGGGCGCGCGGTTGATCTCGTCGGCCAGCAGCAGATTCGCGAACACGGGGCCGAGCTCGGTCTCCAGCTCGCCGGTGTCCGGGCGGTAGACCCGCGTGCCGACGAGGTCCGCCGGCACGAGGTCGGGGGTGAACTGGATGCGGGCGAAGCTGCCCCCGAGCACGTCCGCGAGGGTGTTGACGGTGCGCGTCTTCGCCAGGCCGGGCACGCCTTCGAGGAGGACGTGGCCGCCGGCGAGCAGCGCGACGAGCAGGCGCTCGAGCATCGGCTCCTGGCCGACGATCACGCGCTTGACCTCGAACAGGGCGGTCTCGAGCTGATCGCGGGCCAGCGCCTGGGCGTCGGCGCGCTCGTTCGTGACGCGCTGCGTCACCTGGGTCTCGTCCTCCATGGATCAGCCTCCCTGGTCCGCGGTCTTCGGCCGCTCGCCCAGCTTGATGGTCACGGTCTTGCGGTCGCTGCCGCGGGTCACGACGACGCGGACGCTCTGGCCCGGCTGCTTGTCGGAGATCGCGTTGGCGACGTCCTCGGGTGTCTCGACCGACGTGCCGTCGACGGAGACGATCTTGTCGCCGACCTTCAGGTCGCTGGAGGCCGACGGCCCGCCCGCGACGATCTGCGCGACGACGACGTCCTTGCCGTCCTGGCTCTGCCCGGTGCTGATGCCGAGGTACGCGCGCTTGATCTCCTTGCCGGTCTTCAGCTGCGCGGCGACCTCTTTGACGGTGTCGACGGGGATCGCGAAACCGACGCCGCTGTTGCTCGCGCTGCCGCCCGAGGCGATCTGCGCGTTGACGCCGATGACCTGGCCGGAGCCGTTGAGCAGCGGGCCGCCCGAGTTGCCGGGGTTGATCGCCGCGTCGGTCTGGATGACGCCGTCGATGGAGAAGCCGTTCGGCGACTCGATCGTGCGGTCCAGCGCCGAGACGACGCCGGTCGTCAGCGTGCCGGAGAGACCGAACGGGGAGCCGATCGCGATGGTCGGCTCGCCGACCTTCAGCGCCTTGGATTCCCCGAGGTCGAGCGGCTGGATGCCGCCCTTGACGTCGGCGGGATCGACCTTGATGACGGCGATGTCGCTCGAGGCGTCGCTGCCGACCACCTTCGCGTCGATGAGGTCGTCGCCGTCGCCGAGCTTGACCTGCACCTTCGTCGCGTTGTCGACGACGTGCTGGTTGGTGACGATGTAGCCGTTCTTGTCGAGCACGAAGCCCGAGCCCGAGCCGGACTGCTGCTGGCGCCCGAAGGGGGTCGGGACCCCGCTGCCGGAGCTGACGGCGATGTACGCGACGCTGTCCTGCACGCGCTCGTACAGCGCGGAGACGTCGGTGGCGTTGCGGACCTTGGTGGCGGGGGCGGGCGACGACGCGGAGCTCTCCTGCTCCACGGTGGTCGTCGTCCCATCGCTCTTGCTGTCGAACGCGCCGCCGACGGCGAGCGCGCCGAAGGCGACGGCGACGACCAGGGCGCCGAGCAACGCAGAGAGGAAGTTCTGCACGCGGGTGGGCATGGGGAAGATGGAACCTTTCGTGGCTGAAGCGCCGATAAGCGGGACCTGGGTGTGGGCTTAAAGTGCGCTGGGTGGACGGCATCCTCCTGCGCCTCGATCTCCCCGCGCTCACCTACGACGCGGCGATGGACCTCATCGGCGACGCGCTCGGCACCGGCGCCCACCTCGTCGCCGTCCCCGGATCGGCGCTCGGCCGCGAGTTCACCGACCTGAGCACGCGCCTCGCGGGCGAGGTCCTCCAGAAGTTCGTCAACTACCGCATCGCACTCGCCGTCGTCGGGCCGCTGCCCGACGAGACGCGCAGCCCGTCTTGGGACGCGTTCGCCTCCGAGCATGCCCGCGGCGGCGCTCTGCGATTCGTCGACCACGTCGACACCCTGTCGGCCTAGCTTCACCGTCGCCAGCCGAGGCGTACCCTTCGGTCCATGGCCACCGAAGAACGTCTCACCGTGGCGCCGATCGTGGGTCCGGACGACCCGCGGCGGTTCACGGATTCCGGCATCGAGATCAAGCCCCTGTACACCGAGGAGGACCTGCCGGAGCAGCTGAACCTCGGTGAGCCCGGGGACTTCCCGTACACGCGCGGCGTGCATCGCGAGATGTACCGCAAGCAGCAGTGGACGATGCGCCAGTACGCGGGTTACGCGTCGGCGAAGGAGTCCAACGAGCGCTACCGCTACCTGCTCTCGCGCGGCGGCACGGGTCTCTCGATGGCCTTCGACCTGCCGACCCAGCTCGGCCTGGACAGCGACAACCCGCGCTGCCTCGGCGAGGTCGGCCGCACCGGCGTCGCGATCGACACGATCGACGACATGCGCACCGCGTTCGACGGCATCCCGCTCGACCAGGTGTCGACGTCGATGACGATCAACGCGCCCGCCGCGGTCCTGCTCTGCCTGTACGAGCTCGTCGGCGAGGAGCAGGGCGTGCCGAGCGAGAAACTGCGCGGCACCACGCAGAACGACGTGCTCAAGGAGTACATCGCGCGCGGCAACTACATCTACCCGCCGGAGCCCACGATGCGGCTCACGACGGACCTCTTCGCCTACTGCGCGGAGAACATCCCGAAGTGGAACACCGTCTCGATCTCGGGCTACCACTTCCGGGAGAAGGGCTGCAGCGCGGTCCAGGAGGTCGCGTTCACGCTGTCGTCCGGCATCGCGTACGTCACCGCGGCGATCGAGGCCGGCCTCGACGTCGACACGTTCGCCCCGCGCCTCGCGTTCTTCTTCAACGGGCACAACAACGTGTTCCAGGAGGTCGCGAAGTTCCGCGCCGCGCGTCGCATGTGGGCGACGATCATGCGCGACCGTTTCGGTGCCAAGAACCCGAAGTCGCTGATGCTGCGCTTCCACACGCAGACCGGCGGCGTAACGCTCACCGCCCAGCAGCCGATGAACAACGTCGTCCGCGTGGCGCTGCAGGGCTTCGCGGCGGTCTGCGGCGGCACGCAGTCGCTGCACACCAACGGCTTCGACGAAGCGCTCGCGCTCCCGACGGAGGAGGCCGCGAAGATCGCGCTGCGCACGCAGCAGATCATCGCCGCCGAGTCCGGCGCGACCGACACCGTCGACCCGTTCGCCGGCTCGTTCTTCATCGAGGCGCTGACCGACGAGATCGAGTCGCGCGCCTACGAGCTCATCGAGAAGGTCGACCAGCTCGGCGGTTCGAAGAACGCGATCGAGTTCATCACCGGCGAGATCGACGAGTCGGCCTGGGGCTACCAGGAGCGCTACCGCATCGAGCAGGACATCGTCGTCGGCGTCAACTCGTACGTCGAGGAGGAGCTCGAGGTGCCGGACCTCCTGCGCGTCGACCCGGAGTCCGAGCGCGAGCAGGTCGGGCGCCTGAAGGCGTTCAAGGAGAACCGCGACCAGGCGCTCGTCGAGACGCGCCTCGAGGAGCTGCGCGGCGCCGCGCGCGGCACGGACAACCTCCTGCCCTTCATCAAGCAGGCGCTGAAGGACCGCGCCTCGATGGGCGAGGTCTGCGGCGCGATGCAGGACGTCTTCGGCAAGTACGCGCCGACGTTCTAGTTCCGCACTGATCGTCCGATGACGGGGGCGTGCGCTTCGCCGCCCTCGTCATCTGCTGCTTCGCGCTGGCCTGCGGTTCGGCGGACGCCTACGTGCTGGACGCGGGCACTGGTCGGTTCACGAACCCGCCGGTCGGTGGCGTGCGCGCGTCCGTGCCGATCAGCGGGACTGCCGCGTCGTACCCGCGGGTGGCGGAGATGTGGGCCGCCGCCGTGCGGTACTGGGGCGGCGTGCCGCGCTCGTGCCGCGCTTCGGGCGTGCAGTTCAAGCTCTCGCGCGAGGACAGCGAGGCCGACCCGAACGACACCGAGACGTCGGCCTGGGTCTACGACGGCGAGCTGTGCTCGATGTACTTCAACGAGGCCAACACCGACTGGCCGATCTCCGACGAGAACACCTACGCGTGGTGCACGGTCGTGGTCCACGAGATGGGCCACATGCTCGGGCTCTCGCACAGCCGGCGCAAGCAGAACATGATGACCGGGGACTGGATCCCCGATCAGGCGCCGGAGTGCTTCCAGTTCGCCACCGACGGGTCGCGGTACGTGCAGCGGATCGACGATCCCTTCTACACGCCGAGCGGCCGCCGCCGGACGGCGGCGCAACGTGCGGCGTATCTGCGCAAGCAGCGCGCAAAACGGCGATAGAAGCGCGAAACGTCTGCTGAAACGACGGCCGCGCCGCCATCCCCATGGCAGCGTGGCTGCTCGTGTCGCACGAAACGCCTCATATCCGTGCAGAACGTGCGGTGATCGAGTTGGTCCGGCGGGAACGCAACGTCGTGACGCGCGAAGAGCTCCTCGGCGTGGGCGTGTCCCGCGGATGGATCGATCGGCGCGTGCGATCCGGCTGGCTCACGCGGGAGTTCCACAGCGTCTACGTCGCCGGCAGGGCCCGCGCCTCCCTCGATGAGCGTGAACGCGCAGCGTTGAAGGCGTGCGGAGGCGACGCGGTGCTCAGCCACTTCAGCGCGGCGGCGCGGTGGAAGATCCGCCGGTACTCGCGTCGCACCGTCCACGTGACGGTGCCCGGACGGCGGCGGTCGCGGCCTGGGATCCGCGTCCACGAGTCCCCCCTCCACCCCCGCGACATCACCACCAAGGACGGCGTCCGCCTCACCACCATCGCCCGCACCCTCGTCGACCTCGCCGCCCTCCTCAACGACGCCGAGCTCGACACCGCCGTCCACGAAGCGGAGTTCCTCAAGCGCCTCGACGTCCGCGCCGTCGAGCAGGCCATGCACCGCGCCGGCCCGGTCAAGGGCCTCCCCAACCTCCGAAGCGCCCTCCGCACCCGTCGCCCCGCCAACGGCCGCATCGACTTCGACCTCGAGCGCGAGTTTCACGCCTTCCTCCGCCGCCACGGCTTCCCCCCGACCGAGCACGGCGTCGAGTTCGAGCTCGGCGACGGCCACCGGACGACCGTCGACGTCCTCTTCCGCGACGCCTGGGTCGCGATCGAACTCGACGGCGGCCCGCACAAGACGACGCGCAACTTCCACCGCGACCGGCGCAAGGGCCGCCGGCTCGAGGCGCTGCACGGCCTCATCATCATCCGCGTCACCGAGGAGGACCTCCGCGATCACGAGGCCGAGCTCGCCGCCGACCTCTGGGCCACGCTGGAGCGCCGCACCCGTCGATAGGGTCGGCCCATGCTCGCCACCATCACGCTCTACAGCGTCGTGCTGTTCATCCACGTCGCCGCGATCATCGTCGCGTTCGGCGTGACGTTCGCCTACCCGGTCATGACGCCGTTCGTCACCCGCACCGACCCGCGCGCGCTGCCGGTCCTACATCGCGCGCAGGCGCTCGTCGGAAAGACCGTCATCTCGTTCGGGATGCTCGTCGCGCTGCTCGCAGGCGCGTACCTGGCCACCGACGCCGACGTGTGGAGCGAGATCTGGGTCAGCATCCCGCTACTCATCCTCATCGTCCTCGGGGCGCTGGGCGGCGCCTTCTTCGGCCCGCAGGAGACGAAGGCCGCCGAGCTGGCCGAGCGCGACATCGCGGCGTCGACCGGGGACACCGTCGAGCTGTCCGCCGAGTATCAGGCGGTGGCGGGGCGGATCGCGATGGTCGGGGCGATCGGCTCGCTGCTCGTGCTCATCGCCGCCTTCTTCATGGTCGTCAAGCCCGGCTAGAGCAGGCGCTCGGCGGCGCGCGCGAACGCGTCGCCGTCCATCGGCGCGCCGTGGCCGAACGCCGCGACGCGCGGACGGAGCTCCACCAGACGACGGGCGCTGGCGACCACCGCGTCCTGGTCGAAGTTGAAGCCGTCGTACGGCAGGGCGAACCCGGGCCCGAGCGTCGCGTAGGACATATTCCGCAGCGCGTCGCCGGCGATGAGCACCCGGTCGGACTCGCGCCAGTACGCGACGTGGTCGGGCGAATGGCCCGGCGTGCGCACCACCGTGAAGCCACCGACCTCGTCGCCCTCGCGCAGCGTGCGGGCGACCGGGTGCCCCGGCCCGCCGGCGACGGCGCGCATGAAGCGGGCGGGGACCGTCGGACTCGCCGAACCGGCCTGCTCACCCGCCTCCATGGCGGCGGCCTCGCCCTCCGCGACGGCCAGCGGCAGCCCGAGCGCCGAGCACACGGCGTGGGTCGCGCCCTGGTGATCCGGGTGGACGTGCGTGAGGGCGTGGCTGCGGACCTCGCGGCCACGCAGCGCACGGAGCAGCTTCTTGCCGTCGTGCCGCGTTCCCGCGTCGACGAGCACGTCGCCGAGGAGGAACGCGTTGATCGACGCGCGCGGCGCCAGCGGCAGGCGCACCACGCCGGGCGCGATGTCGTGAGCGGTCATTGGGACACCTCGAGGAGGTCGTGGATGTGGGCGCGGGCGGGCGCGATGACGGCGTCGTCACCGGTCACGTCGCGTACGGCGATCGCCCCTTCGACAAGCGTGACGACGAGATCGCCGAGCGCGTCGGGGTCCGGCGGCGGATCGGGGTCGGCGCGCAGGAGCGCCCGCGCGCCCTCGCGCAGTTCGCCCATCGCCGCCGCCGCGCGTTCACGCAGCACCGGGTGGCGGTCGCCCGCGCTCGCCGAGAGGTTGATCATCGGACACCCGCCCCCCATCTCGGAGGGCGAGCACACCTGATCGAACGCGGCGTCCACCATCGCCAGCAGCTGCTCACGGGGCCGGGCAGCCGAGTCGATCGCCGCCGCCATCCGCTCGCGCAGCGCGCCGTTGGCGTGGTCGAACGCCGCGATGGCGATCTCCTCCTTGGAGGCGAAGTGGTGGTAGAGGCCGCCCTTTTCCAGCCCGGTCGCGGCGAGCAGCTCCGAGATCGGCGTCTGGACGTACCCACCGCGGTTCATCAGGGCGGCGGCGGTCCGGGCGATCTCCTCACGGCGCGGGTGCATGCCTCGCACCGTAGCACACCGACCGACCGGTCGGTCGGTGCAGGTCCTCGTGCACGACCGGTGTTCTGTCGACCAGCGGCAGGAGCGTCGCCCGCCCCGGGGAACTCCGGCGGCGTGGAAGAGCTGACGGTGCAACGACGCCTGGTGAAGTCCCCGCCCGAGCTGTGGGCGGAGATCAGCGACGCGGAGGCCCTGGGCCGTCACCTCGACCTGTTCGGCGAGATCCGCATCTCCCGGCTCGATCCAGAGAGCACCGTCGCCTGGGAGGGCGACCGCGCCAGCGGCACGGTGGTTTTGGATGCGTCCGGATGGGGCACGAGGGTCACGCTGACCGCCGACGTGCGGGCCTCCGAGCCCGCGGCGGCCGGCGGTTCCGCGCCCTTGGCGCCGTCCGAGGACGAGACGACCGGCGACACGACACCTGTCGCCGCGACCGAGCCGGTCGGTGGACCGGCTGTCGTCGATCCCACGGAGCCGGCGTCAGGGGGCGCAGAACCGCCGACCGCTCGGCCGGGCTTCTTCGCCCGGCTGTTCCGGCGCAGAGCGGGCACCCCTGCGCCGACGCCGATCGCGGTGCTGCCCGCACCGGCGGTGGTCGAACCGGAGCCGCCCGAGCCCGAGCCCGAGCCGGAAGCGGAGCCCCAGCTCGACGCCGCCGAGGCGCTCGCCGCGCTCGAAGAGGTGCTCGACACGCTCGGGGCCGCGCACCACCGGCCGTTCTCGAGGTAGCGTCGCCCGCAGGTCCGAGCTTGCGAGGACCGGAGGGCGAAACCGTCCTTGTCGCCGGAAACCCGAAATCCGCGTCGCTCGCATACCATCCGGCGGTATGACCCGCCTGAAGTCGCTCGAGACCTACGAGGAGAAGCTGGCGCAGCTCACCGAGCTCCGTGACCAGGCCATCCACTCCGCCACCGAAGCCGCCGTCGAGAAGCAGCACGCGAAGGGCAAGTACACCGCTCGCGAGCGCATCGAGAAGCTCCTGGACCCCGGGTCCTTCCAGGAGCTCGACACGTTCGTGCGTCACCGCACCTACGAGTTCGACATGGAGAAGAACCGGCCGTGGGGCGACGCCGTCGTCACCGGCCACGGCACGATCGACGGGCGCACCGTCTGCGTGTTCTCCCAGGACTTCACGGTCGTCGGCGGGTCGCTCGGCGAGGTCATGGCGGAGAAGATGTGCAAGGTCATGGACCTGGCCTCGAAGATCGGCTGCCCGGTCATCGGCATCAACGACTCCGGCGGCGCCCGCATCCAGGAGGGCGTCGTCGCCCTCGGCGGCTACGGCGACGTCTTCCTGCGCAACGTCCGCAGCTCGGGCGTCATCCCCCAGATCAGCCTGATCATGGGTCCGTGCGCCGGCGGCGCCGTGTACTCCCCCGCGATCACCGACTTCATCTTCATGGTGAAGGAGACGTCGCACATGTTCATCACCGGCCCTGACGTCATCAAGACGGTCACCGGTGAGGAGGTCGGGTTCGAGGAGCTCGGCGGCGCGATGACGCACAACCAGAAGTCGGGCGTCGCGCACTTCGCCTCCGAGGACGAGGACGCCTGCCTCGAGGACGCGCGCTACCTCTTCAGCTTCCTGCCGCAGAACAACCTCGAGATGCCGCCGCGCGTCGCCCCCACGGACGACCCGCAGCGCCAGGATCCCGAGCTCGACACGCTCGTCCCGGACAACCCGAACAAGCCGTACGACATGCGTGACGTCGTGCGCTCGGTCGTCGACGACGGCGAGTTCTTCGAGGTCCACGAGCACTTCGCGCAGAACATCATCTGCGGCTTCTCGCGCCTGGACGGCTACGTCGTCGGCGTCGTCGGCAACCAGCCCAAGGCGCTGGCCGGCGTGCTGGACATCGACAGTTCCGAGAAGGCCGCGCGCTTCGTGCGCACGTGCGACGCGTTCAACATCCCGATCCTCACGTTCTGCGACGTCCCGGGCTTCCTGCCGGGCACCGCACAGGAGTGGGACGGCATCATCCGCAAGGGCGCGAAGCTGCTCTACGCCTTCGCTGAGGCGACCGTCCCGAAGATCACCGTCATCACGCGCAAGGCCTACGGCGGCGCGTACGACGTCATGAGCTCCAAGCACCTGGGCGCCGACTTCAACTTCGCCTGGCCGCAGGCGGAGGTCGCCGTCATGGGCGCCGAGGGCGCGGTGAACATCATCTACCGCCGCGACATCAACTCGTCGCCCACGCCGGACGAGCGTCGCGCGACCCTCATGGACGACTACAAGGCGCGCTTCGCCAACCCGTACGTCGCCGCCGAGCGCGGGTACATCGACGACGTGATCATCCCGCACGAGACGCGGCCCAAGGTCATCACGGCGCTGCGCACGCTCATCACGAAGCGCGAGCCGGGGCCGAAGCGCAAGCACGGCAACATCCCGCTGTAGCCCCCGCGCCGGAGGTCCGGCGCCGAGGGGAGAGCGGGGGGGGGGGGGGGG
>CAMCUD010000031.1 GCA_945878865.1 Bifidobacterium breve
GGAAGTGAGGATGCGTTGGGTCAGATGAGGGAGCGGCCCGGGCGCATGGGGCGCCCGGGCCGTCCGAAGCGTCCTACCAGCCGGCCGAGCCGACGCCGGCGACCACGGAGGTCGACCAGTCGATCACGGACGTCGGCTTGACGACGTGCTTGGTCAGGCCGAGCTCCTTGGGGTCGAGCCCCAGGGCGAGCCCGACGAGCTGGGGCAGGTGCAGCACGGGCATCTGCAGCTCGCGGCCGACGACCGGACCGGCCAGCGGCTGCTGGAGGTCGAGGTTGAGGTGGCACAGCGGGCAGGGGGTGACGAGGCAGTCCGCGTCGGCGTCCGTCGCGTCGGCCAGGTGCGTGCCCGCCTGCTTGAGCGACGCCTGCTTGTTCATCGTGATGATGGGGAAGCCACAGCACTTCTGGCTGCCGGCGTAGTCGACCGTCGTGCCGCCGAGCGTCTCGATGACCTGCTCGAGGTACGAGTCGCGCGGGTTCTCGCGGTCGATGCCGAGGCGGTCCGTGGGGCGGACGATGTAGCACCCGTAGAACGGGCCGACCCGCAGGTCGGTCAGCGGGCGCTTGACCATCGACTTGAGGTTGTCCAGGCCGATCTCCTCGACGAGGACCCACAGGAAGTTCTTGTTCGTGATCTTCTCGTGGTACGTCAGGCCCTCGGGCTCGAGGTTCGCGTTGATGATCTCGCGGTACTCGGCGCTCGCGTCGAGGCGCTCCTGCGATTCGCTCTGCGCGCCCTGGCAGGTCGAGCAGATGTTCATCATGAGATCCGCGTCGGCGACCTGCTGCGCCAGCGCGAACGTGCGCGCGTTCAGCGAGTCGGCGAGCTCCTGCGAGTGCTCGGCGATCACGCCGGCGCCGGTGCAGCACGCGCGGTCCAGCGGGACGAGCTCGATGTCGAGCAGCGGGGCGACCTTCTCCATGGACCCGTGCAGCTCGGGGGTGAAGCCACGGCTGACGCAGCCGGGCCAGTACGCGACCTTCATCAGGCGGACGCCTCCTCGGTGGCCGGGGCCTCGGCGAGGTCCTCGTCCTTGCCGGAGATGTACAGGTTGAACTCGACGCGCTCCTCGCGGCCCTCGACGGTCTCGTAGATCCGCTGGACCTGCTTGAGGTCCTCGGCCGGGATGTTGTGCGGCTTCAGCGCGCCCATCGGGGTGACCTTGCCGCGCAGCAGCGCCTTGGTGATCGCCGGCAGGGAGCTCACGAGCTCGGCGCCGGCCGACGGGTGGAACTTGCCGAACCAGCTGTCGCCGCCGTAGGAGCGGGGCAGCAGCTCGGCCTCCCACAGCAGGCCGTGATCGCGGATCAGGCTGACGAACGCCCGCTCGTGGCGGTCGCCGTTGTTGCGATCGACGATGTGGTAGTCGTTGCCCGAGATCCGGCGCAGCCGCATGATCTGCGACATCGGGGCGACGCCCTTCGGGCAGGCCTCGATGCACTTGAAGCAGTGCGTGCAGTCGTAGATGCCGTGCGGGTCCTCGGCGAGGTCCTTCAGGCGGATCTCCTGGGCGGCGTCGCGCGGATCGCCGACGAAGCGGTAGCTCTTGGCGAGCGCCGCCGGGCCGACGAACAGCGGGTCGACCTCCATCGAGAGGCAGTCCGAGACGCAGGCGCCGCACTGGATGCAGGCCATCGTCTGCGTGATGTCGACCATCGACTCGCGCGGCACGACGTACTCGCGCTCGGGGATCGGCTCCTCGTTGATCAGCCACGGCGTGACCCGCTGGATCTTCTTCCAGTGGACCGCGTCCATGTCGACGATGAGGTCCTTGATGACGGGCATGTTGCCCATCGGCTCGACGACGATCGTCTCGCCGTCCTTGGCCGTGTGCAGCGCCTCGTCGAGGTGGGTGTGGCACGCCAGGCCAGGCTTGCCGTTGATGCGCACGCCGCAGGAGCCGCAGATCGCGGCCTTGCACGAGCAGCGCACGCCGATCGAGCCGTCATCACGCGCCTTGGCCTGGAGGATGCCCTCGAGGACCGAGCGGTGCGGCTCGAGCTCGACGGTGTGCTCCTGCCAGTAGGGCGCGTCGCCGCTCTCCGGGTTGTACCGGCGCAGCTTGAGCTTGAACTCGGCCATCAGTACTTGCGCTCCTCGTTCTGCCACTGGGTGATGGTCACCGGCGAGTAGCTGATCTCCGGCACGTCGTCACCGTTGCGGGTGATGTCGATGTGCTTCTGCCACTCCTCGTCGTTGCGATCGGGGTAGTCGACCCGGAACTGCGCGCCGCGCGACTCCTTGCGGTCGATCGCCGCGACGACGATGGCCTCGGAGACGTCGAGCATGTAGCCGAGCTCGATCGCGCCGAGGACGTCCTGGTTGAAGACCGTGCCCTGGTCGTCGACGTAGGCGGTCTTGGCCTCCTCCTTCAGCCGGCGCACCGTCTCGTGCGCCTTCTGGAGGCCCTCCTCCTCGCGGTACACCGCCACGTACTGGTTCATGGTGGTGCCGAGCTCGTCCTTGATCTCCGAGACGCGGCGGCCGCTCTTGTCGCGGCCGATGATCTCCTTGATCCGCTGCTCGTCCTCGTGGAGCTTCTCGAGGCCGACCTTCGGCATCTCGACGTGCTTCGCGCGCTCAGCGGCGTGCTCGCCGGAGCGGCGGCCGAAGATGAGCGTGTCCAGCAGCGAGTTGGCGCCGAGGCGGTTGCCGCCGTGGACGGAGACGCAGGCGACCTCGCCGGCGGCGTAGAGGCCGGGGATGCCCGGGGCCTGGCCGTCGACGTCGGTCTTCACGCCGCCCATGATGTAGTGCTGGCCCGGGCGGATGAGGATCGGCTCCTTCGTGATGTCCACGCCGGCGAAGTCCTTGCCGATGTTGACGATCTCGCGGAGCGCCTCGAGCGTGCGCTTCTTCGGGACGACGGTGATGTCGAGGTAGATGCCCGACTTGTCGGGACCGACACCGCGGCCCTCGTTGATCTCCGTCTGCTCGGCGCGCGAGACGACGTCGCGCGAGGCGAGCTCCATCTTGTTGGGCGCGTACTTCTCCATGAAGCGCTCGCCCTCGGAGTTCAGGAGATGCGCGCCCTCACCGCGGGCGCCCTCGGTGATGAGGAACCCGTTCTCCACCAGGGTGGTGGGGTGGTACTGGATCATCTCCATGTCCATGAGGCAGGCGCCGATCTCGTACGCCTGCGCGATGCCGTCACCGGTGCAGATGAGGCCGTTCGTCGTCGGCTTGAACGCCTGGCCGGCGCCGCCGGAGGCGAGGATCACCGACTTCGCGGCGAACACCTCCATGCGCCCGGTGCGGATGTCGCGCGCGACGACGCCGTGGCAGTCGCCGTTCTCGCCGCGGATGAGTGAGGTGACGAACCACTCCTCGTACCGGTCGACGGTCTCATGGTGCTTCATCAGCTGCTCGTAGAGCACGTGCAGGATGGCCTGGCCGGTGATGTCGGCGACGTAGGCGGTGCGCTTGACCGAGGCGCCACCGAAGGCGCGGAGGTCGAGCTGGCCGGAGTCGTTGCGGTGGAAGGTGACGCCGATGTGCTCGAGGTGGAGCACCTCCTTCGGCGCCTCCGAGCACATGACCTCGATGGCGTCCTGATCGCCGAGGAAGTCCGAGCCCTTCACCGTGTCGTAGGCGTGTGACCGCCAGTCGTCGTCGACGCTGACGGCGGCGTTGATGCCGCCGGCCGCGGCCACCGAGTGCGAGCGCACCGGGTGGACCTTGGAGATGATGGCGACGGAAGCTCCGGCCTGGGCAGCGGCCAGTGCGGCACGCTGCCCGGCGAGCCCCGCGCCGATGATCAGAACGTCATGAGAAGGCATGTGATCCGGGTGGCTGCTCCATGGGGGACTGGCTGTGACTCTATACGTTCACCCCCCTGCTCCGAGGCCACCCCGGACGCGCCGGAACGCCCGTCGTTGCTGGGGAAATCAGACCGCTGAGGACGGATTTAGACACGCGGTGTGCTCGTTCGGTGTAGGGTCGGCCGGCCCGCCGGGTCGACGGGCAGAGGAGAGGAAGCCGGAGATGTCGCAGACGTTGCGCAGGTGCCTGCTCGGAGGCCTCGCGGCCGCATGCTGCCTGGGCGGGGCCGCCGCGCCCGCGCTGGCCGAGAGTCCGCCGGCCGTGATCAGCCCCGACGATGTGGCCGGGGCGCCTGCGGAGGCGTCGAGCCTCGCCGCGGCGACGAACCTGCCCATCCCTGCGAGCGCGGTTCCCCGTCCGCCCGGCCCGCCGTGGGCGTTCTCGGTCGGCGTGTCGACGAGCGGGCTGACGGTCCGGGCCACGAGCGGCTACGCCCGCCTGTCCGGTCTGATCCGCTGGAACCGCACCTACTCGTTCACCGCGAGCATCACGGATGCGCCCTTCAAGGGGGGCCGGCTGAGCGTCGGCGGCACGATCACCGGCCAGGACATCTTCCAGCCCATCCCGATCTCTGGCCTCACGGGCTACCTCACCGGGCCGATCGCGATCGCGCCGAACACCTCGATCCTCGGTGGCAAGGTCAGCTGGACGTCGGCCGGCATCGGCTTCGACGGCGGGCTGCGCTTCCAGTGCACGACCGGCTCGATGGATGCCACGGCGAGCGCGCTGTTCGTCGACGAGGACACCTTCGACGTCAAGGCGCTCGGTCAGGCGTCGGCCTGCACGCTCGGTCGCGCGGGCCGCGTGGACGGTCGCACGTTCTGGGCGAACATCGGCGCGGCGAAGGGCGCGGTCTCGCTCGACGCCGGCATCGACATCGATCAGCTCGCGCTGTTCACCGTCAAGACGGGTTCGAGCACGACGTCGACCTCGCTGTCCAACGTCCGCGGCTCGATCGTCAGCCCGGACGGGAAGTCGCTGACGCTGTCCTTCCGCGGGACCGGCGGCGCGGACCTGCGCACGTCGGGCCTGCCGACGGTGCGCCTGAAGGCCACGGTCGCCGGCGCATTCGGCATCCGCGGCACGCAGCTGACGAAGGTCTCGCTCGCGCTCTCGGGCGTGACGGTCAACGGCCTGACGGTGCTCCCGTCGTTTGGGCTGGGCCCGCGCCTGGCCGACGACGTCACGACCGCGTTCACCACGGCGTAGCGCCTGCCCGCGGTGGCCGGGGCGGGCTCAGGCCCGTCCCGGCAGCGCGGCGGTGAGCGCGCGCTGGACCTGCTGGATCGTCACGACGCCCCGCAGCCGCCCCTCCGCATCGACGGCCATGAGCGCGCCGAGCTGACGCAGCTCGGGCCGGCCGAGCAGGGATTCCAGCGGCTCCTCGGCACCGACGCGCCACAGCGCCGCGTCGTCGTCGAGCAGCTCCCCGACCGGGAGCATCGGCTGGCCGGCGGTCACGGCGCCGTCCACGCGCTCGGCGCGCAGCAGCCCCAGGAACGTGCCGGCGTGGTCGACGACCGGGAACCACGCCCACCGGTAGCGCAGGAACCATTCGTCCTGGGCCCGCAGCGCCGGCGTGTCTCCGGGGATCGTCACGGGCTCGCGATCCATGATGTCCCCGACGGTGATCCCGTCGATGCGCTCGGTGAACGCGGTGCTCACCACCGCCGACCGCGCGGCGCCGGCGAGGAACCACCCCAGCACGGCGAGCCACAGCCCGCCGAACGGGTCGTTCCAGACGACGGCCATCGCGAGGCCGAGGCCGATCATCACGTAGGCGAGTCCCTGCCCGGCGTAGCCGGCCGCCCGGGTGGCCTTCGTCCGGTCGTTGGTGATCCGCCACACGAGCGCGCGCGCGAGGCGCCCGCCGTCCAGCGGGAAGGCGGGGAGGAGGTTGAAGGCGAGCAGGAACGCGTTGACCGCGGCGAGGTAGCCGAGCAGGGCGACCGCCGCGGGCGCGTCCTCGTCGGTGCTGAAGCTCATGATCTTCGCGGCTTCGTTGGGGTACCCGAGGACGGCGATGAGCCCTGAGCAGACGAGGACGATGATCAGGGTGACCGCGGGCCCCGCGGCGGCGACGCGGAATTCCTCGCCGGGCGTGTTCGTGTCGCGGCTCATCTTCGCCAGGCCGCCGAAGAACCAGAGGTCGATCCCGACGACCTGAATGCCCTCGCGGCGGGCGACCAGGGCGTGGCCGAGCTCGTGCAGCGTGAGGCTGACGAAGAAGAGGATCGCGGCGCTGACGGCGAGGAGGAAGCCGCTCGTGGTGTCGCCGGTGACGTCGCCGAAGTACCCCGACAGCAGCCAGATGAGCAGGAACAGGACGAAGAACCAGCTGTAGCTGGCACCGATCCGGATCCCGAAGAGCCGGAGGAGCTGGACGGAGGAGCCGCCACCCATGGGTGCATGGTCGCAGGTGCGGGAGCTGTGCCGGAAGTGTGGGCATCCTGCACCAACTCTGCGCAGATCGGGCGGGGCCGGGCCCGGGCGTGGCAGCGTCCCGGACGTGGCTGAAGAAAGGTCCGCCCAGCGCCCATTTCCTCAGGAGCATCCGGTGGTGCTCCTGGCTCGGCGCGAGCGCTGGGTGGTCACGACTGCGGAACTTCGGGCCGCGGGCTGCTCTCCGTCGAGGATCAAGCGGCTCTGCCGCGCCGGGTGGCTGACCCGGGTCTTCCACGGCGTGTACCTCGTGGGCCGCGCCGTCCCCACGCGCGACGAACGCGAGCGCGCCGCGGTGAAGGCCTGCGGGAAGGGCGCCGTCCTCAGCCATCGCAGCGCCGGGGTCCGCTGGGGCATCCTCCCCGCGTACCGCGGGCCCGTGGAGGTGACGGCGCCGACACAGCGCGCGCCGCGCCGCGGACTGCGGCCGTACGAGGCGCGGCTGGACCGCCGCGACATCACGGTCAAGGACGGCGTGCCGATCACCACGCTCGCACGCACGCTCGTGGACCTCGCGATGGTCCTCGACGAGGAGGGGGTGGAGTTCGCCGTGCACGAGGCCGAGAACCTCCGACGGCTGCGCATCCGCGCGGTCGACGCCGCCATCGCCCGCGCGGGCGCGCGCCGGCACGGCCTTCCTGCGCTGCGGCGTGCGCTCGACGACCGCCGGCCGAACGCGGGCGGGTTGAAGGCCGGCCTCGAGCGGAAGTTCCACCGCTTCCTGCACCGTCATCGGTTCCCGCCGTCGAAGCACAACGTCCTCCTCGAGCTCGCGCCGGGGGAGGTCACCGAGCTCGATGTCCTGTTCGAGGAAGCCGGAGTCGGGGTCGAGCTCGACGCCGGCCCGCATATGACCGTGCGCGGCTTTCACCGCGACCGCCGAAAGGCGCGCCGGCTCTACGCGCGCCGACGGCTCGTGGTCCTCCGCGTGACGCACCGCGACCTCGACCGGCACGAGCAGGAGCTCGCCGAAGACCTCTGGGCCGCCCTCGGCGCCGAACCCTCCTGAAGAAAGGTCCGCCCAGCGACCTTTTCCTCAGGAGCGTTCAGCCGCGGCGCCGCTCGGCCCGCACCCCGAGGTCCCGCGCCCGCAGCGCGAGCTCGAACTCGAACCGCGCCTCGGGGTCGTCGAGGTCATCGCCGAGGAGATCGCGCAGCTGGTTCATGCGGTACCGCACCGTCTGCGGATGGACGTGCAGCTCCTCGGCGACCGTGGGCCGGTGGCCCTGCGCGCGCAGCCACGCCAGCAGCGTCTCCTGGAGCCGCGCGCGGGTGGTGGGGCGCAGCTCGGCGAACGGGGCGAGGCGCGCGCGGGCCAGCTCGTCGAGCTCGAGTTCCGCGGCGGCGAGCGTGACGGCGACGCGATGGTCGTCGGCGCTCCACGGCGCCGCGCCCAGGACCCCGCGCCCGCCGAGGCGCAGGCAGCGCCGGGCCAGCCGCAGGGAACGGTGCGCGTCCGCGGTCGGGACGGCCGGCCCGATCGCCGCTGCGGCAGCGTCGGCGTCTTCGAGCGCGCGGCGAAGCTCGGCCGCCCGGCCCGGGCCGTCGGGGTCGGGCCAGACGATCACCACCTCGTTGGCCGTGCCGTACCCGGCGACGAGCGTGTCGGGGCCGAGCGCGCGGGCGGCGCGGCGCGCGGCCGCGTCGTCGATGAGCACTGTGACCGCCACGCGGTCGGGCACGCGCCAGCCCGCCTGCTCGGCGGCCTCCTGGAGCCCGCCGGGGTCCTGCGGCTCGGCGAGCAGCGCGTGGGCGGCGGCCCGGCGGCGGCGGGCCCGTTCGCCGGCCTGCTCGGCCTGCGCGCCCGCGTAGCCCTCCACCGTCAGCGCGGCGAGGTCCTCGATGTAGAGGAACAGCGCCTCGGCGAGCCGCTGGACCTCGTCGGGGGCGACGCCCGCGGCACTCGCCACCCGGCCGAGTCGCCGCCACGACAGGCGCGTGCCGACGCGGTAGGCCGACTGCAGCGCCTCGAGCGGTCGTCCCGCCCGCTGCTCGGCGGCCCCGAGCCTGCGGACGATCTCGTGCATGGCGGTGACGTCGGCGTCCGGGTCCTCCACGAGGTCGACGAAGCGCTGCAGCGACTGGTCGACGCCCATCCGGATGCCGGCGGCGAACTCGCCCTGCAGCGGGCGCCGGTAGGCCGGCACCGCCTCGACGATCGCGTCGACCACCTCCGCCGACAGGCTCGGCAGCTCGCGGCGCATCGCCGGCGCGAGGCCGGCGGGCAGTTCGGGCCAGGTCAGGTCGCCAGCGCGACGGGCGGTCTCCATTTGTCACCCAGCGTACAAATTTCTTCCCTATGTCGTGCAAACACGCGCAAGACTTACACCAGATGCGCGAAATACCGTTCCTGCCATGACTCGCTCGGCTCGCTACGTGAACATCGCCGCCGTCGTCGTCCCGTTCCTCTGCGTGATCGGGGCGATCGTCCTGTTCTGGAACGACGGCGTGACCGCGCTCGACCTCGCCATCCTCGTCGGCACCTACATCCCGACGGGCCTGGGCATCACGGTCGGCTATCACCGCCTGCTGACCCACCGCGCGTTCGAGACGTACAAGCCGCTGCGGTACATGTGGGCGATCCTCGGCTCCCTCGCGCTCGAGGGCCCGGTCATCGCGTGGGTCGCCGACCACCGCAAGCACCACGCGTTCACCGACCAGGAGGGCGACCCGCATTCCCCGCACGGCCACGGGGAGGGCGTCAAGGGCGTGCTGGCCGGCCTGTTCCACGCGCACTGCGGCTGGCTGTGGCACGACCACGGCCGCGCCGACTGGAACCGCTACGCCAAGGACCTCATGGACGACCCGGGCATGAAGCGGATCAACAAGCTCTTCCCGCTGTGGGCCTTCCTCACCTACGCGATCCCGTTCGCGCTGGGCTACCTCTTCGGCGGCACGATGACGGCCGCGCTGACCGCGCTGCTGTGGGGCGGCTTCGTCCGCGTCTTCCTCGTGCACCACGTCACGTGGTCGATCAACTCGATCTGCCACGTCTTCGGCGCCCGCCGCTTCGCGGTCGACGAGCACGACCTCTCGACGAACGTCGCGTGGCTGGCCATCCCGTCGATGGGCGAGGCGTGGCACCACAACCACCACGCGTTCCCGCGCTCGGCCCACCACGGGCTGAAGTGGTACGAGATCGACCTCTCTGGCCTGCTCATCGACGGCATGGAGAAGGCGCACCTGGCGTGGAACGTCACCCGGATCGCGCCCGAGCGCCAGGAGGCGCGGCTGGTCGCCAACGGCGCGCAGCCCGTCTCCCGCCCGCGCGTGGCGGACCCGGCGCCGGCGGCCGAGCCCGAGCGCGAGCCCGCGGGCGTCTGACGGATCCCGGCGGCGGGCCTGGCGCGCCCGCCGTCAGACAGAAAAGCGTATGAACAGCTTTCTGGAAGGGCCCGACACGGTGTACCGTTCGCTGTCATGAGCCGTGGAGAGAAGCTGCTGATGATGGCGGGCGTCATCGTCCCGTTCCTTGCGACGATCCTCGCGATCGTGCTGATGTGGGGCAACGGGGTCGACTGGCTGGACCTCGCGATCGCGGCCGGCCTGTACGTCGTCGGGCAGCTCGGCATCACGATCGGCTACCACCGGATGCTCACGCACAAGTCCTTCGAGGCGAAGGAGTGGGTGAAGGTCTTCTGGGCGTCGGCCGGCAGCCTCGCGCTGCAGGGCGCGCCGTCGGAGTGGGTCGCCGACCACCGCCAGCATCACGCGTACACGGACGTCCCCGGCGACCCGCACAGCCCGCACCTGCACGGCGACGGCTACTGGGGCTCGCTGCGCGGGCTCTTCCACGCCCACGTCGGCTGGCTCTGGGACACGCGCGAGATGGCCGACACCGACCGCTTCGCGCGGGACGTGATGGAAGACAAGTGGCTGCGCCGCGTGTCGCGGTACTACGCCTTCTTCTTCCTGGCGAGCTTCGGTATCCCCTTCGCGCTGGGCTACATCTTCGGCGGGACGCTCGACGCGGCGCTCACGGCGCTGCTCTGGGGCGGCTTCGTCCGGATCTTCCTCGGCCACCACTTCACGTGGTCGATCAACTCGATCTGCCACGTCTTCGGCTCGCGGCCGTTCGCGGTGGAGGAGACCGACCTGGCGACGAACTTCCCGCTGCTGGCCATCCCGTCGATGGGCGAGGCGTGGCACCACAACCACCACGCGTTCCCGCGCTCGGCCTACCACGGGCTGAAGTGGTACCAGGTGGACCCCTCGAAGTACGTGATCAAGGGCATGGAGAAGCTCGGGCTGATCTGGAACGTCGTCGTGATCTCCCCGGAGCGTCAGGAGGAGAAGCTCCTGGCCAACGGCGCGGTGCGCCCGCAGCCGCGGCACCGCCCGGCGCCCGAGGCCGAGGAGGCCGCGACGTTCGTGCAGCCCGAGTCCTCGCCGGCCGGCCTGGCGTAGATCCGCGGAAAACCCCGATGCGCCCGCCGGGGCGCGTCGGTCAGGCTGCGTGGTGATGCTCCGCCGCGCCGTCCTCCTCGCCCTCCTGGGGCTCGCCGTGCTCGCGCCGGCGGCGACGGCGGCGCCGCGCCTGTCGATCGTGAGCTTCACGCCCGCCTGGCCGCGGGTCTTCTTCTGCGAGGGCTCGGCCTGGCAGTGCGACAGCGACAACCCCGTCATCGTCCTCGACCTCGCGGCGGACGGGCCGACGACCGTGCGCATGCGCCTGGTCCGCTGGACGGCGTCGGGCCAGCTGCTGACCCCGTCGCGGGGCGACCGGACGCAGGGCGACCTCGTCCTGGCCCCCGGGCGCAGCACGGTCCGGCTCGGCGACTTCACCGGCGGCGGCGCGTGCAACGTCGCCAACGGCGCGCTCTGCCCGCTGATGGGCTCCGGCCTCGACCTGCTCGAGCTGCGTCCGGCCGGCGGCGTGCCCCGCTACCGCTGGTTCTTCGTCGGCGGGACGACCATCCCGCGCTGACGCCGGACGTGACGGCACCCGACGCCGGTGCTGCACTAGCCTCCGCGGCGGCCTTTTCAGTCCCACACGGCGTCGCGAAGGAACCTCATGGCGAAGATCAAGGTGCAGAACCCCATCGTCGAGCTCGACGGCGATGAGATGACCCGGATCATCTGGTCCTTCATCAAGGAACAGCTGATCCTTCCGTACCTCGATGTGGACCTGAAGTACTACGACCTCGGCATCGAGTCGCGCGACGCGACCGAGGACCAGATCACCGTCGACGCGGCGAACGCCATCAAGCAGTACGGGGTCGGCGTCAAGTGCGCGACGATCACGCCGGATGAGGCGCGCGTCGAGGAGTTCGGCCTGAAGGACATGTACCGCTCGCCGAACGGCACGATCCGCAACATCCTCGGCGGCGTGATCTTCCGCGAGCCGATCGTCATCTCCAACGTGCCGCGCCTCGTGCCGGGCTGGACGAAGCCGATCATCATCGGCCGCCACGCCTTCGGCGACCAGTACCGCGCCACGGACCTCGTCGTCCCCGGTGAGGGCACGCTCACGCTGACGTACACGCCGAGCAACGGCGACGAGCCCGTCGAGCTCCACGTCCACGACTTCCCGGGTGGCGGCGTCGCGATGGCGATGTACAACCACGACGAGTCGATCCGCGACTTCGCCCGCGCCTCGATGCGCTACGGCCTGGACCGCGGCTACCCGGTCTACCTCTCGACGAAGAACACGATCATGAAGCGCTACGACGGGCGCTTCAAGGACCTCTTCGCCGAGGTCTACGAGACCGAGTTCAAGGACCAGTTCGAGGCCGCCGGCATCACGTACGAGCACCGCCTCATCGACGACATGGTCGCCGCCGCCCTGAAGTGGGAGGGCGGCTACGTCTGGGCGTGCAAGAACTACGACGGCGACGTGCAGTCCGACACGGTCGCGCAGGGCTTCGGCTCGCTCGGCCTCATGACGTCGGTGCTCATGACGCCGGACGGCAAGACGGTGGAGGCCGAGGCCGCGCACGGCACGGTCACGCGCCACTACCGCCAGCACCAGCAGGGCAAGCCCACCTCGACGAACCCGATCGCGTCGATCTTCGCGTGGACGCGCGGCCTGCAGGCCCGCGGCCGGATGGACGGGACCCCCGAGGTCTCCCAGTTCGGCGAGACGCTCGAGAAGGTCTGCGTCGAGACCGTCGAGGCCGGGCAGATGACGAAGGACCTGGCGCTGCTCATCGGGCCGGACCAGTCCTTCCTCACCACGCAGGAGTTCCTCGCCGCGATCGACGAGAACCTCCAGAAGGCGATGGGCTAGCGCCCGTCCACAGAACGAATCCAGGAGACACGCTTCATGGCTTCCCCCGTCAACGTCACGGTCACCGGCGCCGCCGGTCAGATCGGCTACGCGCTGCTGTTCCGCATCGCGTCCGGCCAGCTCCTCGGCCCGGACACCCCGGTCAACCTCAAGCTGCTCGAGATCGAACCGGCGCTGAAGGCCGCTGAGGGCACGGCGCTCGAGCTCACCGACTGCGCGTTCCCGCTGCTGCACGGCATCGAGATCACCGCGGACCTCAACGAGGGCTTCAACGGCACGAACGTCGCGCTGCTCGTCGGCGCCCGCCCGCGCACGAAGGGCATGGAGCGCGCCGACCTCCTCGAGGCCAACGGCGGCATCTTCAAGCCGCAGGGCCAGGCCATCAACGAGCACGCCGCGGACGACATCAAGGTCCTCGTCGTCGGCAACCCGGCGAACACGAACGCGCTCATCGCGCAGGCCGCCGCGCCGGATGTCCCGAAGGAGCGCTTCACCGCGATGACGCGCCTGGACCAGAACCGCGCGTACGCGCAGCTGGCCAACAAGCTCGCGGTGCCGATCACGGCGATCGAGAAGCTCGCCATCTGGGGCAACCACTCGCCCTCGATGTTCCCCGACCTCTTCAACGCGACGGTCAACGGCAAGAACGCCGCGGAGGAGGTCGACGACCAGGCCTGGTACGCCGACGAGTACCTCCCGCGGGTCGGCAAGCGCGGCGCGGAGATCATCGACGCGCGCGGCGCGTCGTCGGCCGCGTCGGCCGCGAACGCCGCGATCGATCACATCTACGACTGGGTCAACGGCACGAACGGCGGCTGGGTCTCGATGGCGGTCCCGAGCGACGGCTCGTACGGCGTCGACGAGGGCCTCATCTCCTCGTTCCCGGTCACGACCGCCAACGGCGAGTACGAGATCGTCCAGGGCCTCGAGCACAACGACTTCGCCAAGGCGAAGATCGAGGCGACGGTCGACGAGCTGCGCGGCGAGCGCGACGCCGTCAAGGAGCTCGGGCTCGTCTAGCGGCCTCTTCGCGTGAGCGTCCGATCGCCGTCGCCCTGACGACGGTGATCGGACGTTCGGCGATTACCGGTTAAGCCGCGTCCTTCGCGTACCACCCACGGTCGCGCTTCTCCACCAGCCCGTCCTGCTCCAGGCCGGGCAGCACGCGGTACAGATAGTTCTGCTTGATGCCCATCTTCTCGGCGAGATCCGGGATGGTGATGCCCGGCTGGGCGCGCACGAGCTCGAGCGCCTGCGTGCCGCGCGTACCGCTGCCCTTCGGCCGGCCGCGCCGGCCGGAGCCGCCGCCGGTGCGCCGCCGGCGCGGGGCTGATGGCGCCGCGGCGCCGTTGCTGCCGAGACCGTCGAGCGCTCGGGACGCTGCCTCCAGCCGCTCGTACTCCTCCACGAGCGGGCGCAGCTCCTCCAGGCGGGCGGCGATCTCCTTCTTCTTCTCCTCCAGGAAATCGGTCATGTGAGTTACTGTCACACCGTTTGCGTCACACGTCAAATGTGCAACGGTGGGATCAGTTTCACATCACTGTTCCAGCAGGGCCTTGAGCTTGCGCAGTGAGGCGTTGGCCTCGTGGTCGGGCACGCCGCCCACCAGCACCCGGCTGGCGACCGAGCCGAGCGGCCCGAACGGGGTCTTGAACTCGTTGCGGTACTCCACGTGCGTGCCGCCGTCGCCGTTGGGGCGCAGGTGATCCTCGATGAGCGCGATCGACCGGGCCGGGCCCTTGCCCACCCAGCGGGCGAACTCGTGCTCGCGGACTTCCTCGAGCGTCCACTTCACGTGAAAGGGCACGCCGTGGATCGCCAGCGTCTGATCCATGCGAAACCCGGTGCGCAGCGGGCCGTCGTCGACGTGCTTCACCGCGCGCACGATCGTCACCCACTCCAGGGTGCGGCGGGCGTCCATCATGAGATCCCACACCCGCTCCGGGGGTGCGTCGATGTCGATCGTGGCGGTGACGAGGTTCGACATGGGGCCGACCACCCTATGGCCAACGCGCCTCAGCGCGCGGCGAGGCGCTCCTCGGCCTCCCACAGCCGCAGCGCGCGCTCGATCGCCCGGTCGAGGCGGTGGGTGCGCACGCCGAGGCGCGATGCCGCGTCGTGGTCGGGGCGCGGCAGGAGGTCCTCGCCGAGCCCCTCCATGAGCGGCGCGATGAGCCCGACGTCCTCGCCCGCGATCGCGGCGGCGACCGGCGCGGCGATCGGCGTGGCCCGCAGCGGCAGGGGGAGTGCAGGGCGGCCGATGAGCATGGCGTCGCGGATGCGCTCGATGAACCCGGCGTACGTCACAACGTCGGGGCCGGTCGCGTCGAGCGAGACGCCGCCCCCGTCGGCGTGCGGCGTGGTCGCCGCGGCGACGAGCATCGCGACGATGTCCCGCTCGTCGATCGGCTGCGTGCGGTGCGACCGCCACGACGGCAGCGGCGTGACGGGCACGCGCTCGAGCAGGCGCACGAGGAAGCGAAACGACCGCGACCGCGCGCCCACGACCACCGATGCGCGCAGGGCCACGGCCTCGGGGAATCGCGCCAGCAGGAGCTCCTCGACGGCCAGGCGGCTGGCGAGGTGGCGCGAGGAGTCCGAGGGCGGGACGAGGCCGCCGAGGTAGACCACCCGCCGCACCTGCGCCCGGCGCGCCGCCTCGGCGAAGATCGTCGCGATCCGCAGCTCGCGCTCCTCGAAGCCGGCGGGCGCGCCCTCCATCGAGTGGATGAGGAAGTACGCGACGTCGACGCCGTCCAGCGCCTCGTCCAGGCCCTCGCCGGTCAGCGCGTCGCCGGCGATCACGGGCAGCTCCGCGCGGACGCGCGACGGATCGCGGGCGAAGCCCCGCAGCTCGTGGCCGGCGGCGCGCAGGGGCGCGACGAGCTCGGCCCCGAGATAGCCGCTGACACCGGTCACCAGGATCTGCATGCGGGGTCGCAGTCTAGGTTCGCCGTCCGCGGCGGGACGCGTGCCCGGCGCGGTGGCGCTCGGCCGGTCAGGCTGCCCGCGGGCCCGTGCTCACGACGTAGCCGTCGCGCCCGGCGTCCTTCGCGGCGTACATCGCCCGGTCGGCCGCCGCGACGATCGCGTCCGGATCGCTCGTGCCCTCCTGCGCGAAGGAGGCAGCCCCGATGGAGAACGTCATGACCGGCTCGTCCTCGCCCAGGTGGCGGGAGGCCTCGTGCACCGCTTCGACAAGCCGGTTCGCGGTCTCGGCCGCCTCGGCGGGCCCGCCCTTCGGCAGGAGGATCGCGAACTCGTCGCCGCCGATGCGCGCGACGACGTCGGACTCGCGCGTCTCCGAGCGCAGCAGCCGCGCGGCGCGGACGATGAACTCGTCGCCGGCGGCGTGGCCGAGCGTGTCGTTGATGGTCTTGAAGCGGTCGAGGTCGACGAGCAGGACCGACCCCTGCGGCCCGTAGCGCTGCAGCCGGGCGACATGGCGGCCGAGCTCGGTGTCGAACCGGCGGCGGTTCGGCAGGCTGGTGAGGGGGTCGTGGTCGGCGAGGTGGCGCAGCTCCTGGTCCTGCTGGTGGCGCAGCGTCACGTCACGGCTGACGGAGATGACGCCGGCGACGTAGCCCTCGTCGTCACGGAAAGGCGCGAGCGACACCTCGTAGATGCGGCCGGTGACCGACGCCTGGGCTTCGAACGTCCGCTCTTCGCCCTGCAGGGCGCGCAGCAGCTCCGGTGCGAGGATCTCCGCGTCGCCGGGGGAGGCCTCTTCCAGGCGCTTGCCGACGACCTCCGACGGGTCCAGCCCGCGGTCGGACAGCTCGCCGCCGTGCACCGCGAGGATGCGCAGCTGGTCGTCGTAGACCGTGACGATCGCCTCCGGCAGGTGGTCGAGCACGAGACGGTGCAGCCGCTCGGAGGTGCGCAGCGCGACCTGCGCGTCGATCCGTGCCGTGATGTCGCGGCTGCTCGCGACGATGGCGAGGACCTCGCCGTCGGCGGTCCGCATCGGGCTGAGGTTGGACTCCAGCCAGCGCCACTCGTTCTCGCGCACCACGCGGTAGGCGATGATGACCTCGTCCTCGCCGGTGGCCGCGAACTCGAACGCCCGGCGCACGCGCTCGCGGTCGTCGGGGTGGCACCGGTCGCCCGCCCAGGTCCCGACGGCCTGCTCGGGGGCGATGCCCAGGACGCGGGAGGCGCTGGGGGAGATGTACGACGCGGTGCCGTCCAGCGCGTGGACGGAGATGAGGTCGTGCGTGTGGTCGGCGACGAACCGGTACCGGGCTTCGTTCTCGCGAGCGCGCCGGACCACCGCGGCGGCGAGCAGCGTGCACACGACGAGCACGGCGATGAACGCCTGCGCGACGAGCATCTCCTGGACCGACGTCAACTCCTCGCGCGAGAACGGTCCGGTGCCGCGCGCTGTGCTGAGCGCGACGATCGTGACGATCACCGCGAGGTTCAGCACGACGAGCCGGACGGGCAGGCGCAGCGCCGGCACGAGCGCGAACGGCAGGACCAGGAACGAGTAGCGCAGGACGTCGATCCCGTCGGGGCCCTGCGTGAACACGCCCCAGGTGACGGCCGCCGAGACCGCGAAGGTCGCGATGCGCTCGGCGAGTCCCGCGGGGGCGCCCTGGTCACGGTCGAGCGCGAGCAGCGCGATGGGGCCGAGCGCGAGGATGCTCACGGCGTCGGCGATGACCCACTGGATGTAGGCCCGGCCGAAGTCGGCGTCATTGCCGATGGCGAGCGAGATGGCGCCAACGAGCGCGGTGAGCGCGGGGACGGCGGCGGCGGTCATGAGCGCGCGCACGGTGCGCGGGACGAAGGCGTAGGCCGCGGTGCCGGCTACGGCGAGGAACACCGCGGAGGCGAGCACGACCTCGGCGGCGTTCGCGGCGGCGAGCCCGAGCACCATCGGCGACAGGCCGTAGGTCACCGCCTGGGCCACGATGTTGCCCGTGAACACGCCGGCCGTCAGCCACGGCCACCAGCTGCGGTCGATGACCACGAAGGCGGAGAACGCGAGTCCCGTCGCCGGCCAGATGGCGGCGGTGTGGGTCGCGTCGTCGACGAGTGCGAGCCCCGCGAAGCTGAGCAGGAAGTAGCCGACCGCCATGAGGAGGGCGGCACGGGGTCGCGCGCGTGGACCGCCGAGGATCGGGGCCATGCTCCGGTGATCGGTCGATCGGGGCTGCGACTGGAGCAATGGGATGTCTCAGTTGGCGTGTCGCCGCTCACCGTCTGTGCTCCCCGGCAGAACTCCTTCAGGACCCCCGCGAAGATTTTTCCGGCGTTTGCGGGGTGGCGTGCGCAGGACCTGCGCGATTTGCGGGAATGACCCCGACGAGGCCCTTGTGTCGTCCCGCCGGCCGTGGTCTGATGCCGCCCTCCCAACCACCCGAGAGGCGAGGTGCAGCAGACGGATGACGGCGACGAGGACGACGGCGAAGGTGACGTGCGAGGACTGCTTCTTCCAGCGCAACGGGCTGTGCGCGCTGAGCCTCGGCGAGCCGTGTGCCACGTTCCGGCCGGATCATCCCGACGGCCTGCGCCCGCCGCGCCAGCTGCGGTTCACCTTCCGGCAGGAGCGCCGCACGCGCTCGGCCTGGGCGTTCCCCAGCGCGCAGGAGCAGGCGGCGCTGCACGGCTGACGCGGCTCAGCGCCGCGTCGGCCTGACCTTCAGCGTCAGCGTCGTCGGCAGGCCCGATGTCGGCGTGGCGCGGACCCGCACGCCGACCCGGCGGGCGCGCCGCACCTTCGGCGTGGTCCGCAGCGCGCCGGCCTTCAGCCGCAGCTGCGCCTTCTTCGCGCCGCGCGCGCCGAGGTCGAGCGTGACCGTGCGGCCCTTGGCCTTCAGCGCCTTCCGCCCCCGCGAGGTACCGCGCACGGTCGCCAGCCGCGAGAGCTTCGCGCGGTTGACGGTCACTCCGGCGGGGAGCGTCACCCGCACCGTCCTCAGCGGCGCGTCGCCGGCGGTGGCTGTCAGGCGCAGCGAGGGGCGGCCGCGCGTCAGCGGGCCGAGCGCCACGGTCACCTTCGCGCCGCCGGTGCCCGCGCGGCATCCTTCGACCGCGGGCTCGACCTCCGCAGTGCGCTTCGCGCCGGAATGGGCGAGCAGGGTGGCGTCCACCTCGGGGGCACGACCGGCGCACAGGTCGCGGCTGCTGGTCAGCACGCCGCGCCGGCCGCCGGCGAGCGCGAGCTCGAAGCGCTCGAGCGGGACGTCGGGCATCCCCGCGAACGTCACGAGGCTCCGGCCCTTCTCGAAGGAGACCTTGCCGAGGAGGTCGATCTGCGCGGGCCCGCCGAGGCGGATGAGCAGCTGCGGCAGCGGCGCGCCCGGCGCCATGACGAAGTACACCGGGCCGCGCAGCTCGTCGGCCAGCGCGGGCGTCTCGGCGGACGCCTCGCCGATCCGCGCGGCAGCGGGGCACCTCCCCTCCAGCGCGGAGGCCAGCGCGCACGCGTTGCGCAGCCGCTCGGAGTCGGGCGCGAGGCCGTCAGGGAGCAGCAGGGAGACCTGCTGGGTGTTGGCCTGGCCGGCGCTCACCGTCAGCTGCGCGGTCACCGCAGGGTGGCCGTTGCGCGCGGTCTCCCCGGTGAGGCCCATGCGCAGACGCGGGCTGTAGGCGAGGCTCCCGCAGCCGGTCGCCGCGAACGGCGCGGTGACGGTGGCCGTGGCGCCGAGGTCGCTCGTCAGCGTCGCGCCCAGCGGGCGGCTCACGCACGAGGTGGGATTCAGGATGAAGTCGGGCCGGTCGATCGTCATCGCGATCGCCCGCAGGTCGAGCGGGATCCCCGACAGCCGGCGGGGGATGTCGGCGACCGTGACGTCGATGCCCTCGGCGGCCGCGCGCAGGCGCAACTCCATCGGGACGGCGACGCGCCCGAGATCGAGCGGGCCGACCTGAGCGTTCATGAGCAGCACGAGGCCTGCCAGACCACCGTCGGCAGGGGGCGTGAGATAGAGGTCGCCGGGCAGCGTGAGTGGCGAGGCCCCGGCCCCGACGGTGGCGCTCGCCGAGCCGACCTTCGACGATGCGGGGCAACCCGCCGCGCGCGCGTCGGCGAGCGGGCACTGGGGCACGCCCGCGATCTTGCCGAGCAGCCCTGCCGGCAGCGAGAGCCGTGCCCCGGCGAGCCGGGCGTCGCCGTCGGGCCGCGTGATCGTCATCTGCAGGGCCGAGGACGCGCCGGCCTGGGACGGCGACGCGGCGATCGACACGGCGGGGGAGAAGCGGGAGGCGTCGCCGCAGTCGCGCAGCGTCAGCGACGCCGACGGCGTGGCCGCCGCGTTGCCGCTCCACGGGACGAGCGAGGTCGCCAGCGTGCCCGGCGTGCATGTGCGCGCCGTGCGCAGGATGGCGTTCGCCCCGCCGCGCAGCCGCATCGTCATCGAGCGGAACGGCACGCGCGGGATGCCGTCGATCTGCGTCGTCACGCGCCCGGTCTGCGCGTCGGCGCTGACCGACCCGGTGAGCTTGACGCGGACGTCGTCGGCGGCACCGCTGCGCTGCGCGAGGATGAACAGGCGCAGCAGCTGGCCCGGCTGCGGCGTTGCGACGTACACGCCGCCGCTGAGCGTGCCCAGCTGCGCGTTGTCGATGCTGACGTCGCCGACCGCCGAGCTGTCGGGGCAGGCGGCGGGGTCGCCGCTGCCCAGGCCGAAGCTCGCGTCGCTGCACGCCGTCAGGCCGCTGGACGCCGCCGCGGGACTGACCTCCATGCCCTCCGGCAGGGCGATCGTCGCCGAGCGCAGATGCGACTGCACGCGGGGGGTCCCGGTCGAGGGGAACGTGAGCGTGATGCTCGTCTGCGCAGGGCTGTCGGGCACCGCCGGGTCGACGGCGATCGACGCACTGGGCGCGAACGGCACCGCCGCGCAGTTCGACGGGGTGTACGAGGTCTGCGCCGACTTCGTCTGCCCGTCGTCGTAGGCGAGGACCTCGACCCGCGTGACGGCGGCGTCGCAGCTCGTCGGCGCGCTGATGAACGGCGTGCCGCCGCTCGCGCTGCCCACGAGGGTCATCGACATCTGCGTGATGCGGATCGAGAGCCCGCTGTGCGTGCGGGGGAGGTTGTCGATCGTCGCGCGCAGCCCGTAGTCCGATGCGCGCACGCGCACCGGCGCCGTGAGGTAGACGTTGCCGAGCAGGCCGGAGAGCGGGCGCAGGACGACACCCATGCGCGCCGCCTCGGTGCCCTGCGCGGGGAGCAGGTAGATGTCGCCCGGCGCGCTGATCGGCAGGCCGAGGGCGGTGACGCTCGAAGCGACGTCGCCGATGTCCGTGGCCGCCGGGCAGTTGTCGCCGCCGAACTGCGAGGTCGTGCACTTCGCGATCGCCTGCACGTCGCCCATGAGCCCGGGCGGCAGGTCGATCGTCAGCTTCTTCGGGTCGTCACTGCCGGGGCTCGACGACATCGAGAAGCCGACGGTGAAGTTCGGCCGGGTCGCCGCGCCGCCGTTCGACGCGGTCGTCGTCAGCCCCGACGGGGTCACCGACGCATGCGCGGGGGCGGCGGCGGCGAGCGCTGCCGCCGCGATCAGGAGCGAGAGCAGGCGGCGCACGGCGGCCTCCTAGCGCGTGACCCGGAGCGTCACCGTCTTCGTCACCGCGCTACCCGTCACCGGGGTCAGCCGGACCTTCACCGCGACCTTCTTGCTCTTGCGTGCCTTGGCGGTCACCTTCAGCGCGCCGGCCTTCAGGGTCATCGTCGAGGTCTTCGCGCCAGTTGAAGGCAGCCGCAAGGTGAACGCGCTCGAGCTCCACGCGATCGCCTTGCGGCTGAGCTTCAGCCGACCGCCCTTGGCCGCGGTCGCGGCCGTGGAGGTCTTCTTCGCGGCGGCGCTGCGGTTGACGGTGAAGCCCTTGGGGAGCGCCACCCGCACCGAGCGCAGCGCCGTGCCGGCCGCCTTGGCCGTGACCTTCAGCGTCGGCTTGCCGCTCTTGACGCCGGTCAGTCGCACCGTGGCCGTGGGCTGCGCCGTCGCCGCGCACCCGGTCGTCGGCGGGTTGATCTGCAGCGTCTTCGACGGGCCGGCGTGCGAGGCGATGACCGCCGTCATCGTCGGGTTGTCGCACGTGTCGCCGCTGACGACGAGCGCGCCCTTGTCTCCGCCGGTGAGCGACAGCTCGAAGGCGGAGAGCGGCACGTCCGGGATCCCGTCGAACGTCGTGATGAGGCGGTTGCCCGCGCCGAGCGAGACGTTGCCGACGAGGTCGACGTTGACCAGGCCGCGGAGCTTGACGCCGAGGTCGGGAAGGGCCGAGCCGGGCTTCTTCAGCAGCGTCACCGGGCCGGTCAGGGCGCCCGAGATCGCCGGGCTCGTGGCCTTCGCGGTGCCGATCACCGAACCGGCGGGGCAGCCGCCGGCCTCGTACGTGTCCTTCGCGCACATGTTGCTGAGCGCCGCGATGTCCGCGCCGATGCCGCTCGGGAGCGTGAGCTGGACGCGCTTGACGTTCGCGTTGCCGGCGGGCACCGACATCCGCGCGAGCACGCCGGGCTTGCTGTTCTTCTTCACGCCGCCGGTGAGGTCGACGTCCATCTTCGGGTTGAACGCCATGCCGGAGCAGCCCGTCGTCGTCAGGGACGACCCGGCGTCCGCCGACGAGCCGACGTCGGAGACGAGCGTGGCCCGTGCCGGGGCGGTGCCGCAGCTCGTCGCGTTGAACAGGAACCCGCTGCGGTCGATCTTCAGCGTGATCGTCTTCAGGGTCAGCGGGACGCCCTGCAGTCGCGTGGGCATGTCCTCGGACTCGATGTTGATCCCGCTCGCGCTGCCGCGGACGCTGACCTTCATCATCACGACCGCGCGCCCGAGGTCGATGGGGCCCGCCTTGGCGGCGACGACGACCGCCAGGCCGGCGACCGACCCGTCGTAGCCGTCGGTGAAGTACACGTCGCCGGGCAGCGCGATGGTGCTGTCCCCGCTGCCGCTGACCGTCGTGGCCGACCCGACGCGTGAGGCCGCCGGGCAGTCCCCGACGCGGGCAGAGGCGACCGCGCACTTCGGCACGCCGTCGAGGCGGCCGAGCAGGCCGTCGGGCATCTGCACGGAGACCCGCGACAGGCGGGCGTCGCCGTCGGGGCGCGAGATCGTCGTCGTCAGGGCGACGTCGGCGCCGGCGGCGGTCGTGCTCGTCTGCAGGTCGATCGACGGGGAGAAGCCGTCGGCGCACCCGGCGCCAAGCGAGAGGCTCGCGCTGGGCGCGACGGTGCCGCCGCCGCCGTAGGGCACGAGCGAGCCGTCGGCCCGGTAGGTGCCGCAGCTGCGCGGCGTGCTGAGCACCGCGCGGTTGCCGCCCTGCAGGTCGAGCTTGAACTGCGAGAACGGGGTCTGCGGCAGGTTGGTGAACGTCGTCGTGATCTGGCCGTTGGCCGGGTTGACGTCGACGTCGCCGATGAGCTTGATCCGCAGGCCGTCACCGGCGCTCTGCTGCGCGACGACGAACATGCGCATCAACTTGCCCGCGGGCGGGTCGCCGAAGTACACGGCGCCGGTCAGCGTGCCGATGAGCGGCGAGGTGACCGTCGCGTTGCCGATCTTCGAGGACGCGGGGCAGCCGTCGGGCAGCGACGAGCTCGGGGCGAACTGCGCGGCGGAGCAGCCGGCCAGGCCGTCACCGGCGCCCGGGTTGATCTCGACGCCCTCGGGCAGCTTCACCGTGACGTCCTTGACCTGCGCCTGCCCGGAGGAGGGCAGGTTGACCGCGAGGCTCATCGCTGCCGCGGAGTCGGCGACCGCCGGCGACGCGGCGATGGCGAGCGTCGGGGTGAAGCTCAGCGAGGCGCAGCCGGTCGCCTGGTAGGCGGTGCTCGCGGACTTCGTCGTCGACGCGTCGCTGGTGAGCTGCGTCGTGATGCTCGTCGCGTCGCACACCGAGCGGTTCGTCAGGAAGCCCGACTTGTTCACCTGCATGGTGATCTGACGCATGAGCAGCGGGACACCCTTGAGGTACGTGGGGATGTCGCCCTCGATGGTGAGGCCGGCGTCGTCGGGGCGCATGACGATCTTCAGCTGCACGACCGCGTTGCCGAGGTTGACGTCGCCGACTTGGGCGGGGACGACCATCGCCAGACCCGCGATCGCCCCGGTGGGCGGCGCCGTGAGGTAGACCTTGCCGCTCAGCGGCACGGTCGAGCCGCTGTCGCCGGACTGCGTGGAGACGGTGCCGACCTCGCTCGAGCTGCCGCAGCCGGCCGCGGCGGCGGTCGCCAGCGGGCACTGGTCGGCGATCGTGAGGTTGCCGAGCAGGCCGGGCGGCATGACCACTTGGACCTTCGCGATACGCGCGTCGCCGTTGGCGCGCGTGATCGAGGTCGTGAGGTTCGTCGACGCCGCCGCGACCGACGAGGACACGCTCGTCGAGATGGTCGGGGTGAAGCGCGTCGAGTCGCAGTTGCCGCCGGCGACGTTCAGGGAGGCGGTCGGCGTGCGGTTCGCGCCGCCGGCCTGCGACACGATCGTGGAGGTCAGCGCGTTCGCCCCGCACGTGCGCGGCGTGCGCAGCGCGGCGGTGGCGCCGCCCGGGAACGCCAGCGTCATCTGGGTGAACTGGACGGCCGGCAGATCCGTGAAGCGGGTCGTCATCTGCCCGGTGGTCGCGTTGAGGTCGACGTCACCGGCGAACTTGATGCGGATCGCGTCCGTGCCGCTGCCGGCCTGCGCCATGACGAACAGCCGCAGCACCTGGCTGCTGTTCGCGGGCGCGCCGAAGTACGCGTAGCCGGTGAGCGTCCCGACGCTCGGCGTGACGATGCTGACCGTGGCCAGCCGCGACGCGGTCGGGCACGTGTCCGGCGCGAGCGAGCCGACGTTGAACTGCCCGGCCGAGCAGTACTGCAGCGCGGTGGCCGAGTACGGGTTGAGCTCGACGCCGGGCGGCAGTGCGAGGGTGAGGTTCTTCACCGCGGCGTTCGCGGCCGGGATGGAGACGCCGATCGTCATCGCCGACGCGGCGTCGGGCGCGGCGTTCGCCGTGGGCGTGAGCGACGTCGACGGGTTGATCGACAGCGACGGCGTGAAGCCGATCGTCGAGCAGCTCGACGGCTGGTAGGACGCGGTCGGCGCGGCGCTCGAGGACTTGTCGCTGACGAGCGACGCGGTGATGCTGCGCGCCGAGCAGTTCGTCGCGTTGATCATGAACGGGTTCGCCGTGTTGCCGGCGGTCCGGTCGATGACGATCTTCATCTGCCGCAGCAGCAGCGGGACGCCCTGCAGGCGGGTCGGGATCGAGTCCGCGACGATGTTCAGGCCGTAGTCGCTCGGGCGCAGCTGGATCTTCATCGGCACGATGACGTTGCCGAGGTTCACCGGACCGACCACCGCGGGCACCTTCATCGAGAGGCCGGCGATCGCACCGCTCGGCGCGTCGGTGAGGTAGAGCTGGCCGTTGAGCACCGCGGCGCCGGTGGCGCTGTCGCCGGACTGCGTCTCGACCGTGCCGATCTGCGAGCTCGTCGGGCAGGTGCCCGCGTTCGCGTTCGCCGTCGAGCAGGGGGTGACGCTCGCGAGCTTGCCGACCAGGCCGGGCGGCAGCGCGACGTTCGCGCTGGAGAAGCGCGCGTCGCCCTGCGGACGGGTCATCGTCAGCGTGAGGTTCGTCCCGGCGCCCGCCGCCGCGACCGATGCGCTCTGCGCGACGGTCGGCGCGAACCGGCTGTCGTTGTGGCAGTCACCGGTGATCGACAACGCGGCTGACGGGGAGGAGGTCGACGGCGTGCCGTCGCCGTACGCGGTCATCGACGAGGTGAGCTGGTGCGCGGTCGTGCTGCACGATCGCGGCGTGCGCAGCATCGCCGTGCTCCCGCCGTTGAAGGTCAGCGAGAACTTCGAGAACGGCGTCTGCGGGATGTTGTCGAACGTCGTGGTGATCTGGCCGGTCGTGTCGTCGACGTCGACGTCGCCGATGACCTTCACCCGCACGCCGTTGAGGCTGACGGACACGAAGATGCGCAGGAACTCGCTCGTGCTCCCGGTGGTGTCGCCGAAGTAGACGTTGCCCGAGAGCGTGCCGCCGTTGCCCAGCGACGTCAGCAGCGGAGAGGTGATCGCCGCGCTGCCGATGATCGACGTGCTCGGGCACGTCTCCGCTGCGCTCGAGGTCGCGGCGAACTGCGCGTTCGAACATGTCGTCAGCGGCGCGGCGCCGGGCGGGTTGAACTCGACACCGTTCGGCAGCGTGACGACGACCTTCTTCGCGAACGCCTTGACGTTGCCGCTGGCGGGCAGCGGATCGTTGACGTTGACGTCCACGGTCATGCCCGTGCCGGTGTCCATGTTCGGCGACACCGACGTCATCGCCGTGGTCGGCGCGAAGGTCAGGGCGTCGCAGCCCGTCGGCGTGAAGCCGCTGCTGCTGCCGCTGCCCGGCAGGAGCTGGGCGACGAGGCCGCCCACGGAGTTCAGCAGGGCCATGCCCGGCTTGACCGCGCCCGTGCACGTGCCCGGGTTGTTCATGAACGGCTTGCCGTTGACCGTGCCGAACAGCGTCATGTCGACCTTGGTCATGTCGAAGTTGACGGTGCTGCCCTTCGGGTAGATCAGCATCCCCGGGAAGCCGGAGGAGACGACCTTCGCGGAGGTCGGCAGGGTGGAGATCGTCGCGCGCAGCCCGGCCTGGTCGGTGGCACCCGCTGACGCGTCGCGCAGCGTCGCGCTCGCGATGATCGAGAGGTCCTCGGCCTGGACGGCGAGCAGGCTGTCGGGGTGCAGCCAGATGCCCATCCGCGCGACCTCGCCGCTCGTCGCGGCGGCCAGGCGGTAGATGTTGCCGTTGGCGCCGCCTGAGAGGAGGTCCAGGACGGTGATGTCCGCCGAGATCGTTCCGATCTGGCTGGTGGACGGGCAGGTGTTGGCGGCGAAGTTCGTGGACGAGCACACCGTCGCCGCACTGACGTCGGCGAGCATGCCGGCCGGGAAGTCGATGCGCATCCCCTGCGGCTGACCGCCGCCCGTGATGTCGGCCTGCAGGCGCACGTTGCTGTGCGCGCCGGCGACGGTGGAGGAGGCGCTCAGCGAGAGGTTGTCCAGTCCCAGCGCCGCGTGCGCGGACGCGGGCGCGAGGGCGAGCAGCACGAGCGACATGGCGGCGACCAGCCACGCCGCGTGCGACGTTCTCCGTGCGTTCAGGACCCCTGCGGTGACGACATCCATGTGCATAAACCCCCCGGCGTCCTATCCCTGGACGCTCGGACTCCCCATCGGCCGGTAGGGGTGGGGACCTGAGCGAATGGCCGGATATCGACAAATTGGCCATCCGGGTAAAGTCACAGCGGTCACGAACTGGGAGTGGTCGGAGCAGCGTGCGCATCACCGTCTTGGGAAAGTCACCGGCCTGGCAGGACGCCGGGGGTGCCTGTAGCGGCTATCTCGTCGAGGAGGACGGGACGACCGTCCTGCTCGACTGTGGCAACGGCGTGTTCAGCAAGCTCCGGCGCTACGCCGACTACGTCGACATCGACGCGGTGGTCATCACGCACATGCACGCGGACCACTTCCTCGATCTCGTCCCGTTCTCGTACGCCCTGATCTACGCGCCGCGCCAGCAGCCGGTCCCCGTGGACCGCTGGCCGGGCACCGACACCCCCGCGCGCCCGCGGCTGCTCGTGCCGCCCGGGGGCAAGGACGTCCTGCGCCGCGTCGTCGGCGCATGGGGCAACGAGGACCTCGTCGAGCAGGCGTTCGCCGTCGAGGAGTACCAGCCCGACGACGAGTTCCAGTTCGGCACGCTGCACGTCCGCTTCCATCCGGTGCCGCACTACCTGCCGACCAACGCGGTCGACGTCTCCTCGACGAACGGCGGCGGCCGGTTCACCTTCGGCGCCGATCACCGCCCGTGCGAGGAGCTCGCGCACTTCGCGTCCGGGACCGATCTGCTGATGCTCGAGGCGACGCTCCCGCGGCCCGAGCGCAACGGCGTCCGTGGCCATCTCACGCCCGGCGAGGCCGGCGAGCACGGCCAGATCGCGGGGGCGGCCCGGCTCGTGCTCACGCACATCTCCGACGAGATGGACGAGGAGTGGGCCTCGCAGGAGGCGGCGCGCAGCTTCGGCGCGCCCGTGCACGTGGCGCACGAGGGCGACATCTACGAGGTGTAGGCCTCCCGCCCCTCGCGGGCGGGTACGGTTGTCGGCATGGCTCCACAGCGCGATCTCTTCGCGAGCTTCGAGCGCATGCGCCGCGAGATGGACGAGCTGTTCGGCGAGGCGGTCGCGCCGCCGCGCCGGGCCGGCTTCGCCCCGCGGGTCGACATCGTCTACGCCGAGGACCCGCCCCGCGCGATCGTCCTCGCCGAGCTCGCCGGCATCGACATGGACACCCTGACGCTGCAGGTCGAGGGGCGGACCCTCGTCTTGGCCGGGCGCCGCCCCGCCCCCGCCGCGGAGGGCAAGCTCTACCAGCAGCTCGAGATCCAGCACGGCCCGTTCCGCCGCGTCGTCGAATTGGGCGCCGACGTCGACTCCGACGCGGCGAAGGCCACCTACACCGACGGGATCCTGCGCGTCGAGCTGCCGCTCAAGCGGCCCGAGCGCACCACGCGATCCGTGCCGGTCGAGCGCGGGGACGGCGCGTCGTGATCGATCTCGGAGAGCTGGCGGGCAACGGCGGCGGCGCCGTTCCGCTCGGGCCGGGAAACCTGCCCGGCACGCTGCCCGTCTTGCCGCTGCGCGACACGGTGCCGTTCCCGGACACCGTGATCCCGCTCGCGGTCGGCCAGGAGCGCTCGATGGAGCTCGTCAACGACGTGCTCGCCGGCTCGCGGATGCTCGTCATGCTCGCCAGCCGCGCCCCCGAGGTGGAGGCGCCCGGCCCCGACGAGCTCTTCGACGTGGGCGTCGTCGGCGTCGTCACGCGGATGCTGAAGGTCCCCGACGGGACGCTGCGGATCCTCGTGCAGGGCGCGCAGCGGGTGCATGTCGACCGCTGGGTCGGCACCGAGCCCTACCTCGTCGCGGAGATCAGCGAGCGGCCGGACGTCGTCAAGGAGTCCGCGGAGCTGACGGCGCTCATGCGCAACGTCGAGCAGACGTTCGGCCACATCGTCGAGGCCGTGCCCTACCTCCCGGAGGAGCTGCGGCTCGCCGTCGCCAACCTCGACGACCCCAGCGCGCTGGCGAATCTCATCGGCGCCTCGCTGCGCATCGGCAGCGAGGAGCGCCAGTCGCTGCTCGAGGAGGCCGACGTCGCCCGGCGCCTGCGCCGCGTCGCCGAGCTGCTCGCCCACGAGCTCGAGGTCGTCAACGTCGGCGCGAAGATCCAGGAGCAGGTCGCCGAGACGCTCACCCAGGGCCAGCGCGAGATGGTGCTGCGCCAGCAGCTGCGCGCGATCCAGGAGGAGCTCGGTGAAGGCGAGGAGGGCGCCGCCGAGGTCGAGGAGCTCCGCGACCGCCTCGACGCGATCGAGCTGCCCGGCGAGGTGCGCCGGCAGGCCGACCGCGAGCTGTCCCGGCTGCAGTCGCTGCCCGCGGCGGCGGCCGAGTTCGGCGTCATCCGCACCTACCTCGAGTGGATCGCCGACCTGCCGTGGGATCAGCAGTCGGTCGACAACCTCGACCTCACGCACGCGCGCAAGGTGCTGGAGACCGATCACTACGGGCTCGAGCAGGTCAAGGACCGGATCCTCGAGTTCCTCGCGGTGAAGAAGCTCAACCCCGAGGCGCACGGGAGCATCCTGTGCTTCGTCGGCCCGCCCGGCGTGGGCAAGACGTCGCTGGGGCGCTCCATCGCGTCGGCGCTCGGCCGCGAATTCGAGCGCATCAGCGTGGGCGGCGTGCGCGACGAGTCGGAGATCCGCGGCCACCGCCGCACGTACGTCGGCGCGATGCCCGGCGTGATCCTGCGCGCGCTGCGCGACGCGGGCACCCGCAACCCGCTGTTCATGGTCGACGAGATCGACAAGATGGGCGCGGACTACCGGGGCGATCCGGCCAGCGCCATGCTCGAGGTGCTCGATCCGGAGCAGAACGGCACGTTCCGCGACCACTACCTCGACCTGCCGTTCGACCTGACCGGCGTGATGTTCGTCTGCACGGCGAACGACATCGACCGTGTGCCGGGCCCGCTGCGCGACCGCATGGAGATCATCTCCATCGCGGGCTACACCCAGGACGAGAAGCTGCAGATCGCCAAGCGCTACCTCGTCCCGAGGCAGCTGGAGCGCAACGGGCTGAAGCCGTCGCAGCTGGGGATCAGCGACGCCGCGCTGAAGGCGATCATCAGCGACTACACGCGCGAGGCGGGCGTCCGTCAGCTCGAGCGCGAAATCGGCGGCGTGTGCCGCAAGGTCGCCCGTCAGGTCGCCGAGGGCAAGGCGAAAAAGAAGGTCAGCGTCGGCGTGGACAAGGCGCACGAGCTCCTCGGCCGCCGCAAGTTCACCGCCGAGCAGCGGCGCCGCACGAAGGAGCCGGGGGTGGCGACGGGCCTGGCGTGGACGCCGGTCGGCGGCGACGTCCTCTTCATCGAGGCGACCTCATATCCCGGGAGCGGCAAGCTCGTGATCACGGGCCAGCTCGGTGACGTCATGCGCGAGTCCGCGCAGGCCGCGCTCTCGTGGGTGCGCGGGCACGTCGACGAGGTCGCGCCCAAGCTGCCCGACGACTGGTTCGCCACGCACGACATCCACGTCCACGTGCCCGCGGGCGCGATCCCCAAGGACGGGCCGAGTGCCGGCATCACGATGGCGACCGCGCTGGCGTCGCTGCTGAGCGGCCGCCCGGTCCGCGACGACGTGGCCATGACCGGGGAGATCACGCTGACCGGACAGGTGCTGCCGATCGGTGGCCTGAAGGAGAAGGCGCTCGCCGCGCAGCGATTCGGGATCAAGCACGTTCTGGCGCCGGCGCTGAACGCCGAGGACATCGAGGACATCCCCGAGCATCTGCGAGCGAAGTTGCAATTCACGTTCGTGGAGCGCATCGAGGAGGTCCTCGACAAGGCGCTTCGGGCCCGCGCCGTCCGGCCAGCGACGAGGCCGGGCGCGCGTGCGGTATAGGATGCACAGGACGCCAGCGAGCGACTCTTGAGGTGAGGTGCATGGCAAAGAAGGCCACCAAGGGGGCCACTGCCGCGGATGCGGTGGCGGCGGTGCGGGAGAACCCCTACGTCCAGCGGTTCGTCGACGACGACGAGCTGCGCAACAACGTGCTCGTCGCGTTCGAGTCGGGCCGTTCGGCCTACGGTCGGCTGACCAACGGCAAGCCGGCGCAGAAGGTCCTGTTCGACGACAAGAAGTTCCACAAGGACATCACGAAGGCCGCGGACGCCCTGAAGGACGTCGGCGAGGCTCTGAAGGAAGGTCCGAAGAAGAAGCGCAAGGGCGGCATCGGCCGGCTCGTGCTCATCGCGATCCTGGGCACGATCATCGCCCTGGCCGTGAGCGAGGACCTGCGCAACAAGGTGCTGGATCTCCTGTTCGGCGCCGAGGAGGAGTTCGAGTACACCTCGACCACCACCCCCGCGCCCGCGCCGCAGCCGGCGGCGACAGGCTCCTAGGCCCGCACGCTCACCACTCCAGCTGCACGGCGAAGGCGTCCCGTTTCGGGGCGCCTTTCGTCTTTCTGGCTGGCCAGCCAGTAGTGTTCCCGCCTGCATGGGGGCGGAGGCGAGCACGCGGAAGGACCTTCCGGGAGAGAAGGCCGAGCGGATCATCGAGGCGATGCGGCGGTCGGTCGCCAGCCGCGGTGTGGCCGGGTCCACGTTCGACCACGTCGCCCGCGAGGCCGGCGTGTCGCGGGGCCTCCTGCACTACTACTTCGGGACGAAGGAACGGCTCCTCGTCGAGGTCGTCCGCCGCGAAGCCGACCTGCGGTTCGACCGCCTCGACGCGCAGCTCGCCGAGGCCCAGGACGCCGACGCGTTCCTGCGCCTGCTGCAGACCAGCGTCGACGAGATGCTGCGCACCGACCCGACCTTCGTCACCCTCACGTTCGAGCTCTTCACGCTGGCCAACCGCAACGAGGAGGTCGCCGAGGGCTACCGCGACCTCGTCCAGCGCACGCGCAAGCACCTCGCGGACTCGCTGCGCGCGAAGGAGGCCGAGGGCGTCCTGCACCTCACGGCCGACCCGGAATCCGTGGCCGACGTCCTCTTCAGCATGGGTGACGGCCTGACCATGCGGGTCATGGCCGAGCCCGAGCGCGACTTCGGCCCGGCGATCGCCGCGGCGATCCGCAGCCTGCGCGGCCTGCTCGAAGACGTCGCACCGTAGGCTTCCGCGGGTGCCCACCCGCTCGCGCTCGGTGCGCCCCGTCCTCATCGGCGGCGCCGCCGTCCTCGTCCTCCTGCTCGCCGCCTCGCAGTTCGTCCTGCCGCTGCTGGCCGAGCGGCGTCTCGCCGACGAGCTCGAGCGCTACGGGCCTCGGCCGGAGGTCGAGGTCTCGGCCTTCCCGGCGTTCAAGCTCCTGTTCGGCCGGGCCGACCGGGTCGAGGTCCACGCGGACATGGCGCGGGTGCAGCCCGGGTCGCTCGTCGACGAGCTCAGCACCCGCGCGGACGTCGACGACGTCGAGGTCAGCATCGGCGAGCTGCAGGTGGGCGCGCTCCAGCTCGCCGATGTCCGCATCACGAAGGACGGCGACGACGCGCGGGCCGCGGCGACCGTCACCCTGCAGGGGCTGCAGCTCGCGCTGCGCGACCTGGCGAACATCCGGGTGCTGCCCAGCGACGACGGGATCCTCATCGGCGGTGAGGTCACGGTCTTCGGCCGCACCATCGGCGGGCGTGCGCGCGTGCGCGCGCAGGACGGCAGGCTCGTCGTCGGGGTCGAGGGGCTGCCCCTCGGGACGGTCACGCTGCTCGACGACGACCGCCTGCGGGTCACGGGCGTCGGCGCCCGGGAGGTCCCGGGCGGCTACCGCCTGTCCATCGGCGGCGTCCTGACGGACGCCGCCGGCTAGCCGAAGAGCGTCGGCAGCTTCACGAGCGTGCGCAGGTCGCCGCTGGGGCGCAGCTTGCGGCGCAGCAGGAGCATCCGCGGGTCGGCGCGGCCGGCGATGAGATCGACCCAGTCGTCGAAGCGCAGTTCGAGAGTCAGGGTCGGCGACGGCGCGCGGCCCTGGCGCGCGGCGGTCGAGCCGTTGTTGAGCTCGACGTACCAGGGGGTGGCGTCGGCGAACGACCATTGGATCGTGCTGCCGGCCGGCAGCACGTCCTTGTTCGCGCTGCGCGCGACCTCCTCGAACAGCAGGGACATCGAGTGCTCATCGCGCGCGGCCTTGCCCTCCTTCGGCCCGATGTATCCGGCGCGATACATCGCCACCGCCCGCGCGGCGCGCTCTTCGGGCGACGTCTCCGGGTCCCAGGGGACGAGGTCGCCCATCTCGTCGATCGGCAGCCCGATCGCGCGGAGCTTCGCCTCGTTCGAACGGGCGGCCTCGGCGATGAGGTCCTCGATCGAGAAGCCCCAGCTCTCGGTGTACGACGGGTCGAGGCCGGGCGGCATCGCCACGCCGATGCCCCACGCCGCGCACTCCATGACCATCCCGAGGATCGCGTCGCGGATCGGCTCGGGGTCCTCGGCGTGCAGATCGGCGAGCAGGCGGACGCCGAACGCGATGTGGCGCTGCTCGTCCATCGCGACGTGGCGCATGCCTTCACGGAAGCCAGGGAGGATGTCGAGGCGCTCGAGCGCATCCTCGATGATGTGCTGCCCGGGCTGGGCCAGCGAGGCCTCGACGAGGATGTGGTAGAGCGTCACCGCGCGCGCGAGCATGGTCTTCGACTGGTCGCGGCGGAGCTCCGCCGCGGTCTTGTCGAGGTGGGCGAAGAGGTTGCGGTGCCCCCACGTGAGCTGCGCCTCGGTCGCCGCGAGACCGCCCCCGGGCGTGCCGTCGCCGACGCCGACGACCTCGTGCATGAAGCGATGGAAGAAGACCGAGTGCCGGGCCTCGTCGACCTGCTGGGTCGTCAGGAAGTACGTCTGCTCCTCACGCGGCGCGGCGTCGACGTAGGGCGAGAGGTTGTCGGCGACCGCGTCCTCGCCGTGGAAGAACAGCGTGAAGAACCACAGCATCCCGCGGCGCTGCTCCTCGGTGAGGCGCTCGTGCCAGTCGATGCGGTCCTGCGTGAAGTCGATCGTGGTCGCCGACCAGTTCCCCGCCTCCCAGCGGGCGTACAGATCCGTGTACCTGATCTGCTCGGTCGCGCTCGGAATCGCAACGGTCGCCATCGCGTCAGACTTCCCCCCTCGACACCCCGCGGCCGGCCCCCGCCGCCCCGGTTCGGATTCGTGTGCTGCAGCGGCCGCGCTCGGGTGAGCGCTGACAGGTGGCCCTGCAGGAACTCAACCGTACCACCGGACGGCCGTCAGGCCCAACGCCGCAGGCGATGGCACACTTCCGGCGCAATGGTTGCGGCACCGGGCGGGACGGGCACCGGGCCCGTCCTCCTGGCGGGTGATGACGGGCTGTCCGTGCGCGTGCGCGAGGAGCTCGCCGCGGTGGATGTCCCGTCGGTGACGGTGACGTCGGGGCCGGGCACGCTCGCAGCGCGCACCGCAGAGGCCGCCGGCGCGGAGATCGTCGTGGGCGACCCCACGGACCCGCAGACCTGGGAGCGGGCGGGGATCGCCGACGCGCGCGCCGTCGGCCTCCTCGGCCCGTCGGATGTCGGCAACCTCCACGCCGCGCTCCTCGTCGAGGAGCTGCACCCCGAGGCGACCGTCGTCGTCCGGATGTTCCAGGCCGACCACGACGGCGGGATCGAGGATCTGCTCGGCGACCGCGGCCGGGTCCTCTCCGACGCGCAGGTCGCTGCGCCGGCGTTCGTCCACGCCGCGCTGTCGGGAAACACCGGCCAGCGGATCACGATCGCCGGGCGGCCGCTGGAGGTCGCCGAGGTCGACGTCCACCACCCGGCGCTCATGGTCGCGCTCTGCGAGGCCGACACGCCGACCGAGGTCCTGCCTGCGCGCGAGGAGATCAGCGGAAACGTCCTGGCGCTCATCGACCCGTACGCGGCGAGCAGCGCGCGAGGCATGCTGCCTGTGGCGGTGCAGCAGGCGGCCGAGCAGCGCGCGGCTCGACAGGCTGAGGCGCGCGCCCGGCGGCGCTCGGCGATCCGCCGCTGGCGTCATCGCTTCGCCCTCGTGCCCAAGCGCGCGTTGTGGCTGCTCGGGGTGATGTTCGTCGTCATGCTCGTCAGCGCGACGATCTTCAACTTCGGCACGAGCGTGAAGATCGACGAGCTCGACGCGATCTACTTCACCGTCACGACGATGGCGACCGTCGGCTACGGCGACGTCAACCTCATCGGCGAGCCGGACTGGGTGAAGATCTACGACATCGGGCTCATGGCGCTGTCGGCGGTGCTCGTCGGCCTGTTCCTCGCGACGCTCACCGAGGCGCTGGTCTCCACGCGCATCGATCAGGCGCTCGGGCGGTTCCCGCGTCCGTCACGCGATCACGTCGTGGTGTGCGGGCTGGGGCAGGCCGGCACCGAGGTGCTCATCAAGCTTCACGAGGCCGAGGTCCCGTGCGTGGCGATCGAGCGCAGCACCGAGGCGGCCGGCCTGGTCACCGCCCGCGCGCTGGAGATCCCCGTGATCATCGGCGACGCCCGCAATCCCGGGACGCTGGAGGAGCTCAACCTCGATCGGGCGCAGGCCCTGATGGCGCTGACCACGGACGACCTGGCGAACATCCAGTGTGCGCTGAAGGCCCGCGAGCTCAACCCGGACCTGCGAGTCGTGCTGCGCTGCTTCGACCAGCAGCTCGCCGAGCGCCTGGACCGCACGATCGATCTGGATCTGACCCGGTCCGTCGCCGATCTCGCGGCCCCGCAGTTCGCCGCCGCGCTGCTGGAGCGCGAGCTGGCCGAGACGCTGCCGGTCAGCAACGTGCCGCTGCGCCTCCTGGAGACCGTCGTCTCGGCGGAGTCGCCGCTGGCGGGCAGCACGGTCGGGGCGGTCGAGCGCGACGGCGGGCTGCGCTTCCTGCACTGCGACGGGCGCTGGCGCCCGCGGCCGGACTACCCGATCTCGGCGGGCGAGCCGATCGCGGTGGTGGGGACGCGGGAGGCGTGTGACGGCCTGATCCGCTAGCGCAGTTTCGGCGTCGTCCAGTCCGCCGCGAGCTTCTCCGTCAGCAGCGCCGGCAGCTCGTCGATCGCCACGCGCTCCTGCGCGAGCGAGTCACGGTCGCGCACGGTCACCGTGCGGTCTTCGAGCGTCTGGTGGTCGACGGTCACGCCCCACGGGGTGCCGATCTCGTCCTGGCGGCGGTAGCGCTTGCCGATCGAGCCGCCCTCGTCGTACTCGACCTGCATCCGCCCGCGCAGTGACGCGACGATCTCCTTGGCGACCTCGGGCTGCCCGTCCTTCTTGACGAGCGGCAGGACGGCGACCTTGACCGGCGCGAGACGCGGGTGCAGGCGCAGCACGGTGCGCGTCTCGCCGTCGACCTCCTCCTCGTCGTAGGCGTCGACGAGGAAGGCGAGGGTCGCGCGGTCCGCCCCGGCGGCCGGCTCGATGACGTGCGGGACGTAGCGCTCGCCCGTCGCCCCGTCGAAGTACTCGAGCTTCTCGCCCGAGTGCTTGGCGTGCGCGCTGAGATCGAAGTCGCCACGGTTGGCGATGCCCTCGAGCTCGGACCAGCCGATCGGGAAGAGGTACTCGACGTCGGCCGTACCGGAGCTGTAGTGGCTGAGTTCGTCGGCCTCGTGCTCGCGGAGCATGAGGTGGTCCGGGCGGATGCCGAGCCGGACGTACCAGTCGTAGCGGGCCTGCTTCCAGTACTCGTACCACTGCGGCGCGTCGGCGGGCGGGACGAAGAACTCCATCTCCATCTGCTCGAACTCGCGCGTGCGGAAGATGAAGTTGCCCGGCGTGATCTCGTTGCGGAACGACTTGCCGACCTGCGCGATGCCGAACGGCGGCTTCTTGCGGCTGAACTGCAGGACGTTCTTGAAGTTGATGAAGATGCCCTGGGCCGTCTCGGGGCGCAGGTAGGCGACCGAGCCGGAGTCCTTCACGGGGCCGACGGTCGTCTCGAACATGAGGTTGAACTCGCGCGACTCGGTGAGGTCGCAGTCCGGGCCCTGGCCGGCGAGCTTGCTCGGCTTCTTCGGGCAGACGAGGTCGGGCTTGCCCTCGGCGAGGTGGTCGGCGCGAAAGCGCGTCTTGCACGTGCGGCAGTCGACGAGCGGGTCGGTGAAGCCGGCGAGGTGGCCCGACGCCTCCCACACCTTGGGGTGCTGGAGGATGGCGCTGTCCAGGGCGACGATGTCGTCGCGCTCCTGGAGCATCGTCTTCCACCACGCGTCCTTGACGTTGGTCTTCAGCAGGACGCCGTAGTGGCCGTAGTCGTAGGTCGATCCGAGCCCGCCGTAGATCTCCGAGGAGGGGAACACGAAGCCGCGGCGCTTGGCCAGCGCGACGATCTTCTCCATGGTGACGGCGTCGGTCTCGGGCATCCCCGCCAGCCTAGATGACCGTCCCGATCCCGGGGGTGATGCCGAGACCGGTCGAAATCGGACCGTTCTCGGCTACACCCCCGTCAGCCGCGCGATGGCGGCGACGACGGGTGCGGGGTCGGATCGCCCGCGGACGAGCGCGTCGAGGACGATCCCGTCGATGGCGGCCAGCACCGCGGGCGCGCGGTCCTCGCCGACTGCGGGCGCGAGCTGGGCGACGAAGCGGTCGCGGGCGGCGACCAGTGGCGCGCGCAGCTCTTCGTCGCGGGCGGCGAGGAGGAAGAGCTCGTATCGCGCGAGGGTGATCGTGCGGCCCGGTCCGAGCCACAGCGTGATGGCCTCGGGAAGCCCTCCGGCCGGCGCTTCCACCGTGGCAAGGTGGTCGAACAGCGCCCGCAGCAGCCCGCGCTGGCCGCCGAAGTGATGGCGGATCGAGCCGTGCGGCACGCCCGCGCGGTCCTCGGCCGCCCGCACGGTGAGCGCCTTGCCGCCCTCCGTCCCGAGGATCTCCAGCGCGGCGTCGAGCAGCCGCTCCTTTGTCGATTTCTCCACACGGAGAAGACTACGTGCTACGTTCTTCTCCATGTGGAGAATTGAGACCGCGCTCGACGACGCCGGCTCGCCGTACGACCGCCGCGCGGCGGCGTACGACCGGCTCGTCCGCAGCCGCACCTACAACCGCGTGCTGTGGGGCACGCGCCCCGACGACTACGAGGCCTTCGCCGCCGCGGCGATCGCCGAGGACGACGGGCCGCTGCTCGACGTCGGTGCAGGCAGCGCGGCCGCGACCGCGCCGCTGCACGCCGCCTCGGGCCGTCCCACGACGCTCGTCGACACCTCGACGGCGATGCTCGAGCGCGCCGCCGAGCGCATCGGCGATGACGCGGCGCACGTGCGCTACCTCCAGGCCGATGCGCTCGCGCTGCCCCTCGACGGCGGCTTCACCACCGTGATGTGCATGGGCTGCCTGCACCTGTTCGAGGAGCCGGGGCTCCTGCTCGACGCCCTGCTTGCGCAGGTGGGGCCGGGCGGCATGGTGCACGTCACGGCGCTCGTCGCCGAGACGGCGATCGGCCGGCGGTATCTCGGGGTGCTGCATCGCGCCGGTGAGGTGGCGACGCCCCGAAGCGCGACGGAGATGGCGGAGGCGCTCGGCGGCGTCGAGCTGGACGTACGCGGGAGCATGGCCTACGCGTCCATCCGACATTGAGTCGTTTGGCACTCCTATACTGCGAGTGCCATGCCGTTCTACGAGTATCGACGCCCGGACGGAACCACGTTCGAGGTCATGCAGAAGATGAGCGACGACCCGCTGACGAAGGACCCCGAGACGGGCGTCCCCGTCGAACGAGTCCTCAGCGCGCCCGCGATCCACTTCAAGGGCAAGGGCTTCTACAACACCGATTACGGGACGAAGCGGCGCAACCGCGAGAAGGCGGCCAAGAGCGACGGCGCCTCCTCGTCAGGTGACGCTTCCTCGAGCGCCAGCGGCTCGACCAGCGACAGCTCGTCGTCGTCCTCGGGCGACGCCAAGGGCTCGTCGTCCAGCAGCGACTCCTAGGTCAGGGCGTCCCGAGGAGCTCCGCCTTCGCGGCGGTGAACTCGTCGTCGCTCAGCGACCCGGAGCGGTGCAGGTCGGCCAGGCGCGCCAGCTCGTCCGCCTTGGACGGCGCTGACGGCGCGGCATCCGCGCGGGTGCTCCCGTGGAGGTGGTGGCGCACCGCGGCGTAGTGGGCGGCGAGGCCGATGCCCCAGCCCAGGAGCGGCCACAGGAACCACGGGTAGCTCGTGCCGTCGAGGAGCTGCCACGTCGTCAGCCAGATGAGGAACAGCAGCAGGTTGACGCTGAGGAACACCGTCGCGTGCGTGCGAAATGCCGTCCGGTTGCCCGACGACCACTGCTCCTGGCGCCGACGGCGCGCGGCGGCCTGCTGCGCGTCTTCGGCGGCCTGGGCGCGCTCGACCGCGCGGGCGAACGGGTCATCCTGCATGGTGCCTCCTGCTCGTCGTGGTGGGAATGTTCGCCAGCTGCTCGATCTCGACGGCTGCCCGGTCGAGGACCGCGGCGGCGGCGTGCGGATCGACCCGTCCGGAGAGCGGGGAAAGCCGGGCCTTGAAGCGCGACAGCAGCGCCTCGAGCGACTCGCCGCGCAGCCGCACGCCGACGCGCAGCTCGAGTGCGGCGAGCATCTCCGCGCGGTCGCGCAGCGCCTGCTCGCCGGTGGCCGTCGTCGCGTAGACGACCTTGTCGGCGACCTGCCGGCCCTCGATCAGGCCCTCGCCCTGCAGCGCCTCGATCGCGGGGTAGATGCTGCCGGGGGAGGCGCGGTAGCGCGGCCCGAACAGCCGGTTGAGCTCGGCCATGACCTCATAGCCGTGCCGCGGTGACGCCGAGAGCAGGGCGAGGAGGACCAGCGGCAGCTCTCCGTGGCGGAAGAACCGGGGCGGCATCTACGCGACGGCCGCGTACGCGGCGACGGGGTCGGGAAGTCCGTCGAGTGCGATCTCGCCGAGGGCGCGGACGGGCTGCTCGCCCGCGTCGTCGCTGAGCGTGTGTGTCGCGTCGGACACGATGGTCTCGCCGGCGGCCGCGCGATCACAGAGTCGGGCGGCGACGATGACGGTCGTGCCGTAGAAGTCATCGCCGTCGCGCAGCAGCTCACCGGTGTGCACACCGATGCGCAGGCCGAGCCGGTCGGCGTCGGTGGCCACGGCGCGCTGCATCTCGGCGGCGCAGGCGGTCGCGTCGGCCGGGTCAGCGAAAACGGCCATCACGCCGTCGCCGAGCCGCTTGACCTCGCGGCCGCGATGCTCGGCGATCGCGCGGCCGAGCAGCGCGAAGTGGCGCTGGCGGCGCTCGTGGGCTCCGGCCTCACCGAAGGTCGAGATGAGCTCCGTCGATCCGACGATGTCCGTGAAGAGCACGGTTCCGGTTCCCGGGACGCGCCCCCTCCGCTCGAGTGCGGCCATGCCCGCAGGAGTCGTGCGGTACTGCAGGGCCCCGTCCTCGGCGGTCGAGCTGATGAGCCCCTCGGCCTCCAGCGTCGCCAGTGCCGTGCGCACGCGCTTCGTGCGGTCCAGGTGCGCGAAGGTCGTCGGCCCGAGGCTTGCGACCTCGAGGAGGTCGAGCAGCTGGTCGGCGGTGGATGTGGGGCGGCGGAACGGCATCTGCGTCGGCGTTACGAAGCGCCTACGAAGAACGTATCGAAACCCTTACGAATGTCAAGCGGCGCGTCCGCTAAACCGGCGCTGAAGGCGCCGGTGGCGATGGTCGAACGTCAGCGCCACCAGCCGGCGTGTCACCGAGCCGGGGATGCCGGCGCGAGGGGTGAACGCCACCCGGTCCGTGACGAGCGCGCCTTCCTCGTGAGGCGCCACGGTCCGCTCGTGCTCCCACACCTTCTGGGTCAGCATCGACGAGCGTTCGAGGAACCGGCCCGGTTCGACCTCCACGAGCGTCAGGTCGTCGAACTCCACCGGCAGCACCCCGCCGAGCAGCAGCCACGGCCGGCACGCCCGGGTCCCGATCGGCGCGGCGTCGAGCCCGCCCTCGCGCAGCTCGCGCGGCGCGGTCATGCGCATGAGCGGACGGAACTCGTCGTTGATGCCCGCGAACGTCGTCACGCGCGCCCACACCGCGTCGGCGGGTGCGCGCAGCACCGAGGCGCGGATGATCTCAGGCATCGCGCAGCGCGGCGACGAGGTCGTCCAGCGAGGTGGCGATCCGGCCGCCGGTCTCGAGGATGAACGCCTCGACCTGGAGGTTGACCGCGACGCCGAGCTCGCCGCTCTGGCGCAGGTCGGTGCGCAGGCCGAAGCACCGCAGACCGAGCGCGGCGCCGTACCCGATCTCCGCCACCGTGCCCGCGTCGGCCTCCTGCCCGTCGAGGTGCGCCGCGAGCAGCGTGCACGAGCGGATCGCCTCGCCGTTGCGGCGCCCGATCTCCAGCGCGATCTCGCGCTCGCGCCCGGCCGCCAGCGCCTCTTCGACCTCGCCGGAGGACGTCAGCGACCACGGGTCGACCACCTCGACGACCTCGCGCAGCGCGGGCAGGTAGACGTGCTCGTAGTAGTGGCGCCCGGCCTCCGTGAAGCCGAGCGGGCTCGCGACGTAGCAGCGCTCAGCCATCGAGGAACTGCTCCACGCGCCGCTGCTTGAGCTCGGGCGGCACGACGCCGCTCGGCGTGCCGAGGACGTGGGCCTCCGGCGAGCCGACCGCCATCGCCGCGAACAGGCCGAGCATCGTCGGGCCGCTCATGTCGCTGCGGAACGTCTTGGGCAGCTGCCAGGCGATCATCGGCATCCGGATGAACCCGGCGGGCGAGAGCGCACGGCTCTTCATCGAGGAGATGATCCGCTGCTGGCGGCGCGCGCGCGTGAGGTCGTTCTCGTTGCTGTTGCAGAGGTTCTTCCGCGTGCGGGCCAGCGCGAGCGCCTGGTCGCCGTTGAGGTGGGTCTTCACGCCGGCGCGCACGCGCACGGTCACGCCGCCGTTGGCGTAGCCGCCATTGACCTTGCCGACGACGCAGCCGCCCTTGTAGTTGATGCCGCCCATCGCGTCGATGAGCTTGGGGAAGTCCTCAAAGCTCACCTCGATGAGGTGGTTCACGTCGACGCCGGTGTACTGCTCGACGGTCTTGATGGCCAGCGGCGCGCCGCCGTAGGCGTAGGCGGCGTTGATCTTCTGGATCCCCACGCCGGGGATGTCGACGAGCGTGTCCCGCGCGATGGAGAGGCGGCTGTTGTGCCCGCCGCCGATGCGCATGAGCATGATCGAGTCCGACCGGCTCGGCCCGGTGGTCGAGGCGCCTGGCTCCTTGGAGCCCGAAGGCCGCTGGTCGGAGCCGAGGACGAGCACGTTGTTCGGCGACCAGAGCGGGTAGCCGGCTCCGCCGAGCAGTGCGCTGACGTCCGAGTCGACCTTCGTCTGCTGGATCTGCGCGCTGATGAGGAACGCGACGAGCGAGATCCCGATCCACGCGCCCACGGCGAGGGCGAGCCACTTCAGGACCCGGCCGAACGTGATGCCCTTCTTTGGCCCGCTCGGACCCCGGCTGCGCCGCCGCCGGGGCAGGCGCGGCCCGCGCCGGCCGCCGCCGTCGTCATGGGGTTCGCGCAGGCGGCCGAGCTCGTCGCCGCTGTCGCGGGAGAAGAACTTCGGCCGCGACCGGTAGACGCGGTACTCGGGCTCCGGTTCCGTGCCGGACCCGCCGCTGCGCGGGGGCTGAGGCTCCTGGCGCATCGGAATCAGAGTACGGGTCGGCCCATCCGGCTCCTGCACGCCGCGTCACGGACTACCGTTCTGCGCCTATGGCCCCGCCCGCGATGATCGGCGTCGACCTCGGCGGCACGAAGCTCTTGGCGGGCGTCGTCGACGCGGACCTGCAGGTGCACGCGCGGGCGCACCGCGCCGCGCAGGCGCTCACCCTCAACGAGGTCCTCGACACGGTCGTCTCGGCGATCGACGAGGTGCGCGCGGCGGCGCCGGGCGAGGTCGGCGGCGTAGGGCTCGGCATCCCGTGCCTCATGGACCGCACGCGCGGCGTGGCGATGATGAGCGTCCATCTCCCGATTGCGGGGGTGCCGTTCGGCGATCTCGTCGCCGAGCGTGTCGGGCTGCCCGTGGCCGTCGACAACGACGCGAACGCCGCGATGCTCGCCGAGTGGCAGGCGGGAGCGGCGCGCGAGACGACCGACGCCGTGCTGCTGACCGTCGGTACCGGGATCGGCAGCGGCATGGTCGTCGAGGGCCGGCTGGCGCGCGGTGCGTTCGGCGCCGGACCGGAGATCGGCCACATGGTCGTCGACGCCGACGGGCCGGAGTGCGGCGGCGCGTGCCCGAACCGCGGATGCCTGGAGGCCGTCGTCTCGGGGCCCGCGCTGGCGCGCGAGGGCCGCGAGCTTGCACGCGAGCGGGCCGACAGCGCGCTTGGACGCGCGCTGGCCGCCGGCCGGGAGATCACCGGCGCGCTCGTCACCGAGCTCGCCCACGACGGCGACCCGGCGGCGCAGGAAGCCGTCGCGCGCATCGGCCGCTGGCTCGGCGTCGGGATCGCCAACGTCGTGAACATCTTCAACCCGCAGGTCGTCGTGGTCGGCGGCGGGGTCATCGGCGCGGGCGAGCTGCTGCTCGCCCCGGCCCGCGAGGTCGTCGCGGCGCGGGCGCTGCCGCCGATGCGCGACGCGGTGCGCATCGTCCCGTCGACGTTCGGCGCGGAGTCCGGGATGCTCGGCGCGGCGCTGCTGGCCGCGGGCGCGGACCGATGAGCGCTGGGCGGCTCGTCGTCTGCCCGACGCCGATCGGGAACCTCGAGGACGTCACGCTGCGGGTCCTGTCGGCGCTGCGCGAGGCCGACGTCGTCGCGTGCGAGGACACGCGCCGCACCCGCGTGCTGCTCGACCGCTACGGCGTCGACGCCAAGCTCGTCAGCTACCACGAGCACAACGAGCGCGGGCGGGCGATGGAGCTCGTCGATCGCATGCGCGAAGGCGCGACGGTCGCCCTGGTCTCCGATGCGGGGATGCCGCTGGTCTCCGACCCCGGCTACGTGCTGGTGCAGGCGTGCGTCGCCGCGGGGCTGGCCGTCGAGGTCCTGCCCGGTCCCAGCGCGGTGCTCAGCGCGCTGGTCGCCAGCGCGCTGCCGGCGGACCGCTGGAGGTTCGTCGGCTTCCTGCCGCGGAAGGCGGGCGAGCTGCGGGAGCTGGCCAGCGCGCAGGAGACGACGGTCGCGTTCGAGTCGCCGGGCCGCGTGGCGGCGTCGCTGAAGGTGCTCGCCGAGGTCGATCCCGAACGCCCGGTCGCGGTGTGTCGTGAGCTCACGAAGGTCCACGAGGAGATCGCCCGCGGGACGGCCGCCGAGCTGGCGGCGCGCTACGGCGAGGCTCCGCCCAAGGGCGAGGTCGTCGTGGTGTTCGCCGGCGCACCGGAGGAGGAGGGGGACCTCGAGGCGGCCGTCGAGGCGCTGCGGGCGCTCGTCGACGCGGGGGCGAAGGCGCGTCCCGCAGCAGGGGTCGTGGCGCAGCTCACCGGGGTCAGCGCGAACGCGCTGTACCGCGCGCTGACTGCGCGGTGAGCACGGCCTGCACGGCCTGCAGGACGGGCGCCCGGCGACCCGCGGTCGCCACCCCGGTGCCCCCGGTGCGCACGTCCTCGATCCAGTCGAGCACGCCGTTCTGACGGGTGCGAACCCGCGTGCGCTGGATCGCCTTGAACACCGCCAGGTCGATCCGGTCGATCACCGTGCCCGCCTCGCCGCGGGCGGCGGTGCGCCGGCCGTTGACGATGGTGCGGACCCCGGGGACGCGGGCGGCGGCCGCGGCGCAGCGCGGGCCGGAGAGCACGAAGACGGTGCGGGCGCCCGCCCGGCCGTGGCGCGCGGCCTGCGCGGCACAGCTCGACGCCGGCGCGCCCGCGCGCAGGGTCGCCCCCAGGACCCGCACGTCGGAGCGCGCGGTGAGGGCACCCTCGCGGAACCCGCGGCGCAGGCGCCCCGCGGCGGGGTCGTCGGCCCCGACGCCGATGGTCGCGACCGCCGCGGGCCGGCCGGCGGGCAGCGCCTTCGCGGCGAGGTAGCCGGCGACGCGGCCGGCGCCGCGCTGATCGAAGCCGACGGTGGAGACGTTCGCGGGCCCCGCCGGCCGGCGGCCGAGGTCATCGCCGATGACGACGACCCGGGTCGCGGGCGCCGCCCGTGCGACGGCGACGGCATCGCGGAGCAGCGACGCCCCGACCGCGACGACGGTGGCGCTGGTGCGCGCCGCGGCGCGCAGCGCCGCGCGGGCCTGCGCGCGGGTGACGGGGACCGCGCGGGTGGTCACGCCGAGCTCGCGCTCTGCGGCGTAGGCGCCGAGCGCCGCCATCGCGGCGTCGATGGGCCGCGCGTCGGAGAGCAGGGTGACGACGGTGACCTGCGGCGCCGAGGATGCCTGCTGGGCCTGGCTCTGGGCCTGCTGGATGCCCAGGAGCTGCTGCATGAGCTGCGAGAGCTCCTCGAGCGTGCCCTGCGGCGTGGTGACTGCGGTCGCGAGCTGCTGCTGGAGCGCGGTGATCGTGGCGATCTCCTTCTGGGTCGCCTGGCTCAGCGCGTCCAGCATCACCGTGATGGCCTGGTCTGGGACATCGTCGAGGCAGATCGCCCACGGGGTGCAGGGCGCCGTGCCGCCCAGGGTCGACGGGGGGCACGCCTGGGCGATCGCCAGCCCCAGCTCCGGTCCGGCCCGGGCAGGGCTCGCGACGTCGGTGATCTGCGAGAGGACGGTGGTGCAGGTCTGCAGCGCCGTGACTTCCGCCTCTGCGCTGTCGATTTGGTCGGTGAGCCCGGCGACGATCCCGCCGTTGACGACCTGGTCGGCGTAGCTGCCGGTGCACGTCGTGATGCCGCCGAACAGCGAGGCGATCCCGGCTTCGATGTCGTCGAGGGTCGAGCAGGTCGCCTGTGCCTGGGCGCCGGTGGGCGCGACGGCGAGTGCCAGCGTCATGGCGACAAGGGTGAAGAGGAGTCGCAGGGGCGAGCGCACGCCCGACGTGGTCGGCTGCGCGAGACAGCGCTTGAGACGAGGGGACACCTGCCGGTCCCGTGAGGCCTTCCACGACCATCGCTGGGAACGGTTGGGACACGGGCGGGCTCCGTATGACTGCGTAGGTAGTGACTACGACGGTAGTTCTACAGTTCCGGCATGCCTCGATCCGCATCCCTCCTTGGGTCTGACCGCCGGCGCCTGCTCGCCGAGGGTGCGGTCGACCTCCTTGCCGAGGAGGGGGCGCACGGCCTCACCCACCGGCGCCTGGACCGCAAGCTCGGGCTGCCGGAGGGGTCGACGTCCAACGTGTTCTCCAGTCGCGACGAGCTGCTCGCGGGCGCGCTGGCCGCGCTCGTCGACATCGACCTCGGCGCGATGGGGCTGGACGCACCGCCCGAGGTGCGCACGCCACGTCAGGCGGCGGTGGTGTTCGGGGACGTGGTCTCCGGATGGCTGGCGCCGGCCGCGCGCACCCGGCTCGTCGCGCGCTACGAGCTGCTGCTGGAGTCCAGCCGCCGCCCGGCGCTGCAGGAGGTGTTCCTGGCGTATCGCGTCCAGTTCGCGAGCCTCGCCGAATGGCTGGCCGAGGCCGCGGGCTGCGACGACCCGGGGCGGCGTGGGGCCGAGCTCGTCGCGTGGGCCGACGGCGTGCTGCTCGACCATGTGGCGGGACCTGGCTCGGAGCTCGACCGCGACGCGATCGTCGACGCGGTCCGCCGGCTCCTGACCTGACACGCGGTGCGGAGTCTTCGCGCAGGCTTCGCGACGATTCAGCGGACATCATGGGTCTCCGGCCGAGGCGGGCGTACGGTCGGTAGGTGCTTCGTCTCGTCACCCTCGTGTTGATCCTCTGCGCCGCGACCGCCGACGTCGCGTCGGCCGATGCCTGGCTGCGGCCGGTGGCCGGCGGGGCACTGCGCCGCTTCGCCGTCGGACCGGACCGTTTCGCGGCCGGCCAGCACCGCGGGGTGGACCTCGCCGCGCCTGCGGGCGTCACGGTCAGGTCGGCATGCGACGGGCGCGTGCGGTTCGCCGGGGTCGTCGGCAGCGCGGGCCGAACCGTCGCGGTGACCTGCGGGCCGCTTGTCGCCACGTACCTGCATCTCGGAGGCGTCGCGGTCGCACGCGGAGCGCTTGTGCGCGCGGGTGACCGGCTCGGGGTGGTCGGCCGGTCCGGCCGGGTCGTGGGGCCGACCCACCTCCACCTCGGGGCACGCCGGGTCGTCGACGGCCGGTACATCGATCCGCTCACGCTCTTCGGTCGCCGGCCTGCGCTCCCGCCGGGCGCGGTGCCCGCACCGGGCCGCGCGCCGCGTCCGGGGCTCGAACCCCGCCGGGTCCGGCGGCCGTCGCCGGCGCCGGTGCCTCGCGAGGTCGCCCGCCGCGCCCCCGCGGGGCTTCCGTGGCCGGCGCTCGCGGGGCTCGTCCTGCTCGCGGCGGCGGCTGCGCCGGCCGCGGCGACACGCCGACCGGGCCGCCACGCACGGAAGGTTCACGGGGCCGCCGCCGCGCGCCGATAGCCTGCCTTGCGCGCCCCATGAGCTTCTACGTCACCACTCCGATCTACTACGTCAACGCGGCGCCGCATCTCGGCCACGCGTACACCGCGATCGCCGCGGATGTCCTGGCGCGGCACATGCGCCAGCGCGGGGAGGAGGTGTTCTTCCTCACCGGCACCGACGAGCACGGCGAGCCCGTCGCGCTCGCCGCCGAGGCGCAGGGCAAGACCCCGCAGGAGCTCGTCGACGAGAACGCGCCGCGCTTCCGC
>CAMCUD010000032.1 GCA_945878865.1 Bifidobacterium breve
GCCCGGGCCGTCAGGCGCCGGGCGCGCAGCGTGGGGAGTGTGACCTTGACGCGGATGTGCGTCATGCCGCCACCTCCCGATCGAGGTTCGCGGGATCGAGCAGGTCGGTGAACCAGCGGAAGAACTCGCACGCGAGGTGCATGCGGTGCTGGGCGATCATGAACGGGAGCAACGCTCGGGGGAACTCGACGGTCAGGCGCGCGTGCAGCCCGTCCCCGTGATCGCGCAGCTGGTGGCGGACGCCGCCGATCGCGGTGCCGTCCGCCAGGCAGCAGACACCGGCGGCCTGGTGGGGAAACAGCGGGTCCTTCGGCGACTGCAGGCCGTCTTCGACGCCGTAGTAGATGAAGAACCGCGACGGCATCGGCGAGCCGCCCGTCGTCTCGATGACCTCCTGGACGGTGTCGCCGTGACTCTCCAGGACGTAGTGGTCCGGGCAAGCCGCGAGACCGAGCCGCCGGTTGCGTGGCGAGTTATGGAGCATGAGCCCGAAGTAGCGATCGAGCATGTCCGCCGCGCTGCAACCCTCGACGAAGATCTCGGTGACGCTGAACTTGCGCTTGCCCAGCGACACCGCGTTGATGAGCTTCGTCGACCAGCCGGAGACCGTCGTCTGCCAGCGCAGCATGTCGCGCAGCCTGTCGGCGTCGACGCGCAGCTTCGCCGCGGCGAGCGCCTCGCGCATGGCGGCCAGATCCGCGGCGTCGCGCGAGATCTCCGGCAGCGGCTCCCCCAGCCGCCGGCGCAGGACGCGCGCGACGTGCAGCGTGCGCTTGCGTTCCCACCGCTCGATGTCGGCGACCGGGATCAGGTCGCCGTTGACGTAGACCTGGACGCTCATCCGGTCGCCTCCTTAAAGCTGAACTTTCTGCGTTAATCACGGTACGGTGCGGTGGAGGGGCTGTCAAACGAGGGACCGAGTTCGGCGTGCTCGCCCCGCAGAGGGTCTGACACACTGGCCGGCGTGTCCGAGGCCACGACGCCCAAGCGCCGGCCCGGCGGGCGCTCGGCCCGCGTCCGCGAGGCGGTCCTGCGCGCCGCGCTCGAGCAGATCCTCGAACGCGGCTACGGAGGGCTGAGCGTCGTCGATGTCGCAAAGGCGGCGGGCGTGGCCGACACCACGGTGTACCGGCGCTGGCCGACGAAGGCCGAGCTGGCGGCCGCCGCGCTCGGCGAGATGGCGGCCGAGGAGAACCCGTTGCCTGACACCGGGACCCTCGAGGGCGACCTTCGCGTCCTTCTCGAGCAGATCCTCGAGCTGCTGCGCCGCCCCGAGGTGGCGCGGATCGTCCGTGCCGCCGCCACGTTCGACAGCGAGGACCTGGACGCCGAGACGCGGTTCGCGTACTGGCGGCGGCGCTTCACCGGGTCGAGCGAAGTCGTCACCCGGGCGATCGCGCGCGGCGAAGTCCCGGAGGGCACCGACGGGGAGGCGCTGCTCGAGTTCCTCGTCGCGCCGGCGTACCTGCGGCTCCTGCTGACCGGCGAGCCGCTCGACGACGCCCTCGTCGAGGACTCCGTCAGGAGGACGCTCGCGGCGTTCACGCCGGACCGCGCCGCCTGAGCTGACGCGTCAGCGGCGCAGCGCCACGCGGGCCGGCGGCCCTGTCGTGCCGTCGGAGAACTGCCCCTTGATCGCCACGCGGACGCGCCCCTTCTTCGGCACGCCGGCGATCGTCGCACGGCGGGCCGAGCCCTTCGGCAGCGTCGCGACCACGCGGCCGTCGGGCAGCGCGACGTTCAGCACGTACCGTGTCGCCTTGCCCGAGGGCGCCCAGGTCACGACGAGCCTGGACCCGCTGCGCCGCGCACGCAGCTGCTTCGGCCGGCCCGGCTTCAGCCGCGGCGGCGCGGTGTACGAGGCGACGTTCAGCTCGGCACGCGGCGTCTTGTAGGACTCGACGAACGCCACGATCCGGCGCTTGCCCTTCGGCCCGGGCGCCGGCGTGAACTTCAGCGTGCCCTTCGTGCCCTTGGCGTAGCCCAGGCTCTGCCCCGCCTTCGCGCCCGGCCCGTGCTCCTCGAAGCGCACACGCTGGCCGTCGATCGGCTTGATGTCGTAGGTGAGCGTGCGGTCGCGGCCCTTGCCGCCGATCTTCGCCTTCACCGACGGCTCGGGCAGCCCGACGTTGTGGCCCGCCTTGATGACCGGCGACGAGTCCGCGGCCGGCTCGACGATCCAGCGCCCGGCCTTCGGCGTCTTGACCATGACGATGGTCTCGTTCTTCGGCTTGGCGTGCAGCACGACGTAGTCCGCGGCCTTCACGGGCGCGTCCGCCGGCGCGTCGATCCGCCGCCCGGCCGGGTCGACCAAGGTGACGTGCGGCGGCGCGTTCGCCCCGGTGACGTGGAACACGGTGAACGGCAGATCCTTCTCGACCGTGATCGAGGTCGGCGCGCCGGCCTGCGCGGCCGCGGCCCCAGGCGCCTGCGGCAGGTACTTGCCCACGGAGCAGCCGGAGACCATCACGTCGAGGTCGGCGATCCACGACGGCGCCCACAGGATCGACGGCCCCCACTCGTAGCCGACGCCGACGCTCGCGCCGAGGATGTCCGTGCAGCCGGCGAAGCCGATGGACGACACCGCGACCCGGCCGCCGCCGCAGCCGATGTCGCCGACGCAGAGATGCGCCTCGCCGTAGATCGAGAAGACCTTCGGCGGCAGGATCCATCCCTCGATCCGACCGTTGACCTGGATGATGTCGATGACGTCGAGGTTGAACCCGGCGCCCATGCTGATGAGCCCGTCGGTGCGGTACTGCACGTACGCGTCGGCGACGGGGATCGTCAGCAGCTTGACCTTCCCGTCAGCCCGCAGGACCGCGGGCTGGCCGTTCGGGAAGAGGAACGTGAAGTCGCCGTCGACCTCGGCGATCCGGTAGTCGCCGAACTTCGGCCCCGCGGTCAGCGTCACGCCGCCCGTGATCTTGAGCGCCGGCCGGGTCTCCAGCCCGAACCGGACCTTCGTGAGGTGCGTGAGGTTCGCGGTGTCGAGCGGGATGCCGTCACCGGGGAACGTCAACTCGTTGCGCAGGTAGTCGAGGTCGCCGCGCGTGAACCCGATGTCGGACTGCAGGACCGGGCCGGGCGGCTTGGGCGGCAGCGCGAGCGTCGCCGAGCCGGCCCACCGATGCTCGTCGGGGTTCAGCGTGAACTCGATGTTCGACAGCGTCAGCGGCCCGATCGGCGCGAGCTTCGCCTTGACGTGCAGCTCTCGCAGGTGGATGCCGGAGAGGTTGTCGGCGCGCAGCGTCACGTCCCCGGTGACGCCGCCGAGGTCGGTCGGGAGGCCCACGTGGATCGGGATCTCCACGCCGCCGCGCACGAGCTTGACCTCGGCGCTGCCCTTCAGCGGGAAGCCCTCGAGCTTGCCGCCCAGCGCCCCGATGTCCAGCGACGGCAGCGTGAAGGTGTTGCCCTTCGGCAGCTGCCAGTCGATCGGCATCTTGAAGAGCTTCGTGTCGCCGATCGAGACGAGGACATCGCCGTCGGAGGTGATCGTGCGCGCCTTGGCGTCGAAGCGGATCTCCTTGCCGGCCATCGTCATGCCGTTGACGTCGACCTTGCCACGCGCGATCGCCGCGCCGCTCTTCTTGTCGATCTCCAGGCAGACCGAGGCCTTGATGTCGATCGGGCCGAACTGCTTGACCTTGCAGGCGTCCGTGGCGCCTTCCCCCGAGACGATCGGGGTGGGAGGCACCGCGAGCGGCGGCAGGTCGGTGGGCGGGGTCGCGCCCGGGCCGCCACCGGTGCCGCCCCCACCCCCGCCGACCTCACCCGGCGGCGAGGGCGGTGGCGTCACGCCCGAACCGGGCAGCTGATCGAGGAAGATCGGGCCGACGTTGTTGCGGAGCAGCACGCCGGTGAAGCCGTCGTCGCCGGTGGAGACCGACAGCTGCTGCTTGATGTCGGTGGACGGTGGCCCTGCGCCCGGCCGGGGAACGTCGACGAGCTTCGCGGGCGCCTTCCACGTCACGCCGCCGTCGTCGGAGTACGTGTACTGCAGCTCCGGCGGGTTGGCGGAGTCGTCGGGGAAGAACACGCCGGTGGCGATGAGCCGGCCGGTCGCCGCGTCCTCGACGATCGACGAGCTGCCGCCGTAGTCGAAGGCGTTGCGCGAGGCGAACACGGTGTGCGGCTCGCCGAGCGATCCCCCCGTGATCTTGCGGACGACGAGGGCGAACCCGTTGGCGCCCGTCTCCGTCTTGGCCTCGATCTCGTACATCACGAAGGTGCCCGCCGGGCCGTGCACGAGGTGCGGCCGCCAGGGGTTGCCCGCCGACGGGATCTGCGTGGTCGGCGTCCAGCCCGACGCCTGCGAGACCGCGCCGAGCCCGCACGACGCGCAGTCGAACGTGCGGAAGAACACGCCGTTGGAGCCCCACCACAGCGCCACGAACGATCCTCGTCCGCGCTGGACGAGTTGCGGCGGCTCGGTCGTGCGGTCGGTCGTCAGCCGGCTCGCCGTGATGGCCGAGATCGACTGCTTCGGCGGCGGCTGGGTGCCGAGAACGTAGATCCCCGCCGAGCACCACGTGTTCAGGCAGTCGCGCTGGCTCGACTGGACTGTGACCACGCGGCTGTCGGAGGCGTCGTAGACGGACGCGGAGCGGTCATCGGTCGCGACGTTCGGCTGACCGCCACAGACGTCGCAGCCACCGGATCCGGCCGCGCGCGCGTCGCCCTCCTCCGAGTCGGGGAAAGACTCGCCGTCGTCTTCGGAGTGAAAGATGATCTGGCGGTCGACCTGCGTGAAGTTCTTCCACGGCGACTCCGTCTCATCGGGTGACCGGGGCCACGGGTAGGGACACATGCCGTGAGTGACGATCACGACGTCGCCGAACGGCGTGACCTGGACCTCCGGCCCGTCGCCGTGGCCCGACGCCGCGCGGTCCTGCTTCCAGGCCGGTATCCCCTCGGTTGCGCCCGGTGCCGGGCTGCAGCGCGGCGTCAGCGTCCGGGTGTCGGCGCAGCTCTCGCTTCCGCGCGGGATCCGGCAGTAGCCGAGGAGGTCATAGCTGTTGGTCTGCGGGATGTCCCAGACGACATGGGTCGTGCCCTCGCGGTCCGTGACGAGAGCGGCGTCGTCGCCGGTGCCGATCGTCGAGGTCGCGCCCGCGGGTGCCGCAAGCGTGAGAACGAGCGCGACGATATAGACAACGTGACCAATCAGACGACGCATGGTGAGCCTGCGCATCCTCCCGCGCGACGGACCAGCGCACCAGGAAGTTGGCACTGAAACGGGACTGGCGGAAATCGTGGGGTATACGACCTTGCCGCCGCAGCGCGAGAGCGAGACCATGCCTGCATGGCCGCCCGCCGCGTCGTCGTCCTCGCACCCGACCAGGTCCAGCCGCTCGACGCGGTCGGTCCGATCGAGGTGTTCCACACCGCGTCGCTGGTCAGCGAGCGCGCCGCGTACTCCACGGAGGTCGTCGCGCCGGGCGGCGGCGTCGTGACCACCCGCAGCGGCCTGCGGCTCCTCGCCGACCCGCTGCCCGACCCCCAGCGTCCCGCCGACACCCTGCTGATCGCCGGCGGTGAGGGCACCCGAGCCGCGGCGAACGACCCCGAGGTGCTCGCGTGGGTCGCCGCGCAGAGCGCCCGGGTCCGCCGCACGACGAGCGTCTGCACCGGCGCGTTCGTCCTCGCCGCCGCCGGGCTGCTCGACGGCCGGCGCGTGACCACGCACTGGATGTGGTGCGACCTCCTCAACCGTGCCTTCCCGGACGTCACCGTCGACCCGGACCCGATCTTCGTCCGCGACGGGAACGTGTGGACCAGCGCCGGCGTCACCGCGGGCATGGATCTCGCGCTCGCGCTCGTCGAGGACGATCTCGGCTCGGACATCGCGCTGGAGGTCGCGAGGCGGCTCGTCGTCTTCGTCAAGCGCCCCGGCGGGCAGGCGCAGTTCAGCGCCGGACTGGCGACCCAGGCGGCGCGCCGCGACCCGCTGCGCGAGCTTCAGGCGTGGATGGTCGACCACCTCAGCGAGGATCTCTCGGTCCCTGCGCTCGCCCGGCGCGCGCATCTCTCCGAGCGCCAGTTCGCGCGCGCGTTCAAGGCGGAGACCGACATGACGCCGGCCGCGTACGTCGAGGCGCTGCGCGTCGAGCGGGCCCGGCTGCTGCTCCACGACGGTGCGACGGTCGACGAGGCCGCCCGCGCCACCGGCTTTCGCAGCGCCGAGGTGCTGCGCCGCGCCTTCCACCGGCGGATCGGCGTCGCGCCGTCCGCGTACCGCGAGCGCTTCACCCGCGCCGCATGACCCCAGAGGAGACGACCATGCAGATCGCCATCCCGCTGTACGCGGACATGACCGCACTCGACGCCATCGGCCCGTACGAGGCGCTCAACCGCATCCCCGGCACCGAGATCACGTTCGTCGGTGAGGCGCGCGGCGAGATCCGGACCGACACCGGCCGGCTCGGCCTCATCGTCGACGCGACGCTCGAGGAGCTCCCGCGCCCCGACGTCCTCGTCGTGCCCGGCGGGATCGGCTCGCGCCGGCTCGCCAAGGACGAGCGCTGGATCTCGTGGGCTCGCGAGGCCCACGCGCACACCACGTGGACGACCTCGGTCTGCACGGGAGCGCTCCTGCTCGGCGCCGCCGGGGTCCTGCAGGGCCGCCGCGCCACGACGCACTGGTCGTCCGTCCCGGTCCTCGAGGGCTACGGCGCGACGCCGGTCGCCGACGAACGCGTCGTCATCGACGGGAACGTCATCACCGCCGCAGGCGTGTCAGCGGGCATCGACATGGGGCTCATGCTCGCCGCGCACCTGGCCGACGAGGACGCCGCCCGCGCCGCGCAGCTGATGATGGAGTACGCGCCCGAGCCGCCGTTCGAGGGCGGCACGCTGGCGACCACGCCGCAGAGCGCGCTGGAGAAGCTGCCCACGATGCTCGTCCCGCTCGAGGAGGAGTTCGCGCGCGAGCAGTCGCTCACGGCATGATGCGCGGGTGCGCCGCGCCGTCCTGCTCGCCCTGACCCTCGTCGCCTGCGCCGCCGCGCCCACCGCCGCGCAGGACGAGGCGCCGCCCGACCCGTCGATCGCCGACGGGTCGGCGCAGCGCGACCTCGACGCGGCGCGCGCGGCGTGGAAGGCGGGCGGGCTCATGAGCTACCGGTGGCGCATCGCCCGAGGGTGTTTCTGTCCCGAGCCGTACACGCGGGCGCGCAACGTCACGGTGCGCGGCGGGGTCCCGTCGAAGCGCACGGCGAACGAGGTCCGCGAGTTCGCCACGGTGACCCGGCTGTTCCGGATCGTGCAGTCGGCGATCGACCGCAAGGTCGCGGTCCTCACGGTCTCCTACGACGCGCGGCTCGGCTATCCGCGACGAGTGTGGATCGACGTCTCGCCGATGATCGCCGACGAGGAGACGTCGTACCGGGCGTCGCGGCTCACCCGGCTGCGCTGAGCGCCCGCCGCAGGTTCGCGCGGCCGCCGTCGACCACCTTGCCGCTCAGCGAGCTGGGCTTGTCGGCGTCCTTGCGGACGATGTCCTTGATCGTCTTGTAGCTCAGCTTGGAGTTCTGCTGACGGACCATCGCGGCGATCCCCGCCACGATCGGCGAGGCCATCGACGTCCCGTCGAGCTGCTTGTAGCCGTTGCCGATGTAGGTCGAGAGGATGCCGTCGCCGGGTGCCGCGACGTCGACGGCCTTCTTGCCGTAGTTGGAGAACGACGCGAGGCCGCCGCTGGCCTTCGTCGCGGCGACCACGAGGATGTTCGCGTCGGTCCACGAGGCCGGATAGGACGGGGTGGTGTCGATGTTCTTGCCGTCGTTGCCCGCGGCGACCACGACGAGCGCGCCCTTGCTGCGCGCGTACTGGATCGCCTCGTGCAGTTGCTCGTTCTGGCTGGACGTCCCGAACGAGCAGTTGATGATCCGCGCGCCCTCCTTTACCGCGTAGCGGATCCCGTTCGCCGCGTCGGCCGGCTTGCCTCGACCGAACACGCTCATGAACTTCACGACCATGAGCTTGGCCTTCCAGCAGACGCCGGTGACGCCGAGGCCGTTGTCGCCCTGCGCCCCGACGAGCCCGGCGACGTGCGTGCCGTGACCGTTCGTGTCGACCGGCGCGCCGCCGTTGCGGATGTCGACGCCGTTGACATCGTCGACGTAGCCGTTCTTGTCGTCGTCGATCCCGTTGGCGGGGATCTCCCCCGGGTTCTGCCAGAGGTTGGTCTGGAGGTCCGGGTGGTTCAGGTCGGCGCCGGTGTCGACGATCGCGACGGTCCCGCAGCTCGTCCGGCTCGCCCACGCCTGCGGACCTTCGATGTCCGCACCGTTGGGCTGCGCGTAGAACCACTGCTGCGGAAACAGCGGATCGTTCGGGACACGCGTCTGCGCGTGCGCGGCCGGCGCGAGCAGCAGCGCGCTAGCGAAGGATGCGGCAGACAGCCTCCACGTTCGTCCCATCTGGATCGAGAGCGTACGCGGCGAAGGTCTCCATGTGCGGCGGTCCGTACGGGCGCTCGCCCGGCGCGCCGTTGTCCGTGCCACCAGCGGCCAGCGCGGCGGCGTGGAACGCGCGGACGGCGTCACGGTCCGACGCGATGAACGCGACGTGGAGGTGGGTGGTCGGCGGGCCGTCGGCGCTGAGCGCGAAGTTGGGGAACTGCACGCTCTCGGCGGTGTCGATCATGAGCGGGATGCCGAGGGTCTCGAGGACGGGCACGTAGAAGGCGCGGCTGGCCTGCAGGTCGCGCACGCGCAGGTGGACGTGGTCGAAGAGGGGGCGGCTCCAGTCCCAGCTGCTTGGGTCCATGGCGCGACTGTATCATGGGTATAAGCCATGACGTACGACTACCGGCACACTGGGCGCATCAGCATCGACCTCGCGCTGACCGGCGGCGAGGGTCCGGCGTTTGCGCGGTTCGAAGTCATCCCCACGCCGGCAGATCTCGACGCGTGGCTCGCACAGTCGGACCTCGGGATCCCGCGAGCCCGCGCCACGGAGGACGACCTCGTCGTGGCGCGCGCCCTGCGCTGGGCGATCTGGCACGCGGTCGGCGCGGCGATCGACGGCGAGCCGCTGCGCCGCGCCGACGTCCGCGCGATCGAGGACGCCGCAGCGGCCGCGCCGCTGCTGCCGCGCATCGCCGGCGGCTGGCGCGACCCGACCGCGCGCTCCGCGCTCTCCACCATTGCGCGCGACGCCATTGCGCTCTTCGCCGACCCCGAGCAGCGCGGCCGCCTGCGCCGCTGCGCTGCGGACAACTGCATCGTCCCGTTCTACGACGGCTCGCGTCCGGGCCGCCGCCGCTGGTGCGAGGACCGCCGCTGCGGCGACCGCCACCGCCACCGCACGCACCGACAGCGACAGAAGGAGCCCGCATGACGACCGGCTACTCCAAGGACGCCGGATGGATGGCCGGAATGCGGCGCACGCTGCCGATCGGCCTTGACGACGCGTGGGCGCTGCTGCTCTCGCCGCCTGGCTGGCGCCGGGGGTCGCGGAGCTGCGCACCGGCGAGGTCTACACCGGCGACGACGGGACGACCGGCGAGGTGCGCAGCCTGCGCCCGGGCGACCGGGTCCGCGTGACGTGGCAGCCGCCGGAGCGCGACGCGGACGCGACGCTCCAGGTGGTCGTCAGGCCGGCGGCGTCCGGGACGACGGTCGCGCTACACGCCGAGCGACTGGTCGATGCGCGCGACCGCGAGGAGCTGCTCGAGCGGTTCGCGGAGATCCATGCGCGACTGAACGCGCTCGCGGCGGGCTGAGCCGACCTAGTGGCCGCGACGTGCCGCTGTCAGGCGTGACGCAACTCGGTGTACTTCGCGTGTGTGCCGGAGGCGACGGCGACCGGATACTTCTCAGCGTTCTGCCGGATCTTCATCTCGATTGCCTCATCCAGCGGAATTCCCGCAACGTCGGCAAACTGGAGAACGTAGATCGCGACGTCAGCCAACTCCGCCGCAACCTCGTCGCGCCGATCAGCTAGGTGCTCAGCAACCTCCTCGTCGCTGAGCCACTGGAAATGCTCCATCAGTTCGCTCGCTTCAATCGCGATCGAGATCGAGAGATTCTTCGGAGTGTGGTACTTGGCCCAGTTCCGTTCGAACCTAAAGACCCTCAGGGCACGAGCGATCTCCGATAAGGAATCGAACCTTTTCGAACCGCCGACGCGACTGGCTGCACCCGCAGAATGATGTGCCATGCGCGAAAGGTATGCGGCACGACGGACGACGGAGACACCTATGCAGCACGTTGCGAGGTTTTTTCTTGACTAGCCTCGAGCAAGCGGCCGCACTTAGCGAAGAAGCGGCTCGAGGCGCAGGAGCGCTTCCTCAAGGACCTCCCCGGGGTCGCGTGACGCGTCGATCCGGTGCCCGATGTCGGCAAAACGGTGGACGATCGCCGGGCCGTGGATACGCCAGTGCCTGTGACGCTTCTGGATCCCTGCGCCAGTGTCATCGTCCCGCACCTCGAGTTCGCCACCGCACGACGGGCACCAGCCCTCGCACAGAACTTCCGGATGCGCACCAAATGGGCGACCGCAGATCACACAGCTCTTACGTGTCAGGAGCCGCCCAGTCGACACGACGGTTGGAGCCTCCAGCAACATCATCAGATCGGGTGATCGTCCAACCGTGTCGATGAGGAGATCGGCCTCATCCGCCTTCCGCGGATATCCATCCAGGACAAGGAGGTCAGTGTTCCCTAGGTTCCCGAGAGACTCGCCAAGTAGCCCGTAGGAGACGGTCGTCGGCACCCCCGCAGCCTGTTTGTTGGCCTCTCGAACGAGGGATCCGATCTCGCCAGCGCGTCGCGCCTCCTCCCGGAGGAGCACTCCGGCGCTGATGAACTCACAGACCCCGACTTCGCGCAGCGCGTAGCCAAGAGAGGTTTTACCCGTGCCTTGCTGCCCGACCAGCAGAAGAAGTCTCTTGATCATTGTTGCGGAGCTGCCCCGAGATCCGCGCGGCAATAGCCTGCACGTCGGAAGTACGCCGAAAGTCGTACTCCTCTGCCGGGACTACAAGAGTTTCCTCGGGACCCCACTCTCCTAGTAGATCAGAGTACCGGGCCGCTAGTGACTGCAAGTACTCAAGATCTATTGCCCCCTCTTCATCACGCGCCCTGTTCCTCAGCCGGCGGAGCGCTTCCTCTGGAGTGATCTGGATGTACACCAATAGGCGCGGCCGTCCGGACAGGTTCACGCATGTCCGCACCAGCCGTTCGAGAACAGCAAGATCTCTGTGATCGAGATAGCCACGGGCTTCAAACTCTCGTCCAAACACAAGGAGGTGTTCGAGCACGTTCCGCTCCTGGAGGATCCCACGCCCGCTCCTCAATACGTGCACTCGGTCCGACAGGCTCTGTTCTAGGAAGAACACGAAGTGAGGGAACGCCCATCTTGTGGGTTCCCTGTAGAAGCGCTCGAAGTACGGATTTTCGTCGAACCGCTCCGGCGCCGAAGTGGCCCCAACGAGTGGGGCGAGGGCGCTCACTAGCGTTGACTTGCCGGCGCCGATTAAACCGGCGACGGCGATGTCAGGAGCATCAGGCCGGACAGACAGACCGGCGCCCGGCATTGGGTCAGAGTACGTCATGTCGTACCGTCCGCAGGGTGACACAGCAGTGGTTCGTCCAAGCTCCAAGCCTCGATCCTGCAACGCTGGCGGCTTACCGACAACTCGCCTCAGAGTACGACAGCAACGAGCACGCGACGACCCGCGCCCTGGAGGCAGCGTCCGGACTCGCCTGGGCTCGGGCCCCTCGCCTTCCAGTCGCGCCCCAGACCGTGCTGGAACTCGGGACGGGAACAGGAGCGTTGACGGAGCACGTTCTCAACGACTACCCGAGCGCGAGCTTGATCGCAACCGACCCGGTATCGGAAATGCTCGCCATTGCCCGCCGCAGACTCGCGCGGTTTCGGGAGCGGATCGAGTGGATCGAGGAAGACGCACAAGCGACGCTCCGCACCTACCGCGCATCGCTGCTGATCGCCGGACTCGCGGACCCCTACCTCGACGCTGCGTTGCTCGCCCAGCTGCCCGGCGCCCTCGCCCCGAGAGGCCACGTCTTTGTGACGGTGCCGAGCGCGCGTTGGGCGAAGATCGAGCGCGACGGCCGCCTCGCCCTCCCGTTGGACCTGACACGATTCGTGCTCCGCAACGGAACCTCGGTATCTGCAAGGTCGTTCACCTACGACCATGACGCACTCGCCCGAGGCCTTGAGCAGGCGGGCTTGACCCTCATCGAAGCGGGGACCACTTCCCAAACAGTAAGCGCAGGTCGTCAACCTGCAGAGGTCGCGTGGGCACTCGCCCAGCGGACCCCAGAGCGGTAAGTCACGCGTCGAACACCTTGAGCGCAGGACCCTTTTGCCGAAGCGCTGCGGTGGTATCTCGCACCGCTCGGGCCAGTTCCTGAGTGAGGTCGGCCGCTTCGATCTCCCCCGCAAGGCCATCCTGAAACGCACCGGGCTCGGCATCAGCGAAGAGGATGCCGACTGGCTGCCCTCCAACACGAAGGACAACGCACAGAAAAGCCTGATCATGATTGTGAGCATCAGCAGCCTCAACGGCAGTCATGCCCCACGAGGTAATGAGCTCACTGGGGTCCCCTGAGACTCGCTTCTCCATGATCGACTTTTCGAGACGCCACGTCCGGCCGATGATTCCGAAGCGCATGGAGTAGGTTCGCCCACGCGCCGCCCCTTTAGGGAAGTAGTCGAGCAGACAGTAGAGGGCGTCATCGAAAAGAATGTCGGGGACGTAGACCGTGCACCGAAACGCAGCTTTGTCTTTGGTGCGCGGCTCGATGAGTCTGCGCGCAACCTCGTCGCGAAGTCTCCGTACCTGGTGGACGTGCGCCAGGCGGTCGAACTCGACTGTCGCTTGGCGTCGGTACTCGACAAAGACCTCTTCGAGGTCCGCCTTGAGTTCGGCTGCTGCTTCCTCAGTCAACTCCACACTGATTCCCCCAGCCGAGACTGCTCGCACTCTCCCCGTCAAGCCAGCAAAGAGACGTGCTCCTCGCTTGGAGGCCAGGAATAGGATGCCGCCGCCGACGACCACGGGCCAAGAGACGACCTCAAGGAGGTCGACGGTTGCTTGGACTATCTCTTGCCAGAGAGCCTGGTCGTTCATACCGCTGAAGCGCACAGAGCCCTGATCGAGCAGGATCTCAATACTTACTCGCTTAGGGCGACTTATACCGCGACACGGCAGACCTCGCCGCCGAGAAATGCCTATGAAGTCCGTGCACGCTTGCGCATCGCCGCGAACTCCGGCCACGCCCGCGTGTTCGCGACGTCGTCCGGCGTGAGCCAGGCCCGCCGCGCCGTCGCCACCGCCCACCGGACGTTGGCCAGCCGGTCCGTGCCGTGCGCGTCGCTGTCGAGGAGGATCTTCACGCCGGCCTGCGCCGCCTGGCGCGCATGGACGTCGTCGAGGTCGCGGCGGTCCGGCGCGCCGTTGATCTCGAGCATCGTGCCGGTCCGCGCCGCCGCGGCGATGACCTCGTCGAGGTCGACGTCGTAGCCGGGGCGGCGGCCGAGCTTGCGGCCCGTCGGGTGGCCGATCGCGTCGATCCACGGGTGTTCGATCGCGGCGACCATGCGCTTCGTCATCTCCGCGCGCGGCGTCTGGAACGCCGTGTGGATCGAGGCGATGCACCAGTCCAGCTCGGCGAGCAGCTCGTCGTCGTAGTCCGGAGCGCCGTCGGGCAGGATGTTCGTCTCCGTCCCGATCAGGACCTCGATGCCGTCGAGCTTCTCGTTGACCGTGCGGACCCGCTCGATCTGGCGCTTGAGCGTGTCGGCGTCGACGTGGTTGCCGAACCCGTGCGTCGCCGAGTGGTCGGTGATCGCGAGGTACTCGTAGCCACGCGCGATCGCCTCGGCGGCCATCTCCTCGATGGTGTTGCGCCCGTCTGAGGCGACGGTGTGGCAGTGCAGGTCGCCGCGCAGGTCGTCCACGCTGACGAGCTCGGGGACCTCGAACCCGGGGTCGAGCTCACCGCGGTCCTCGCGCAACTCGGGCGGGATCCACGGCAGGCCGAGCGTCGCGTAGACCTCCTCCTCGGTCGCGCAGCGCACCGTCTCACCGGTGGCGTCGTCGAGGATCCCGTACTCGCTGACGTGCAGCCCGCGCTTGACCGCATTCTCGCGCAGGCGGATGTTGTGCCGCGCGCTGCCGCTGAAGTGCTGGAGCAGGTTGCCGAACTGGTCGGGCTCGACGACCCGCAGGTCGATCGACAGGCCGGAGTGCGTGACGCCGCGCGCCGCGTTCTCCCCAGCGGTTCCGGCCGTCTCGATCTCCGGCAGCGCGGCCAGCGCGGCCGTGAGCGCAGCCGGATCGTCGGCCGTGGCGATGACGTCGAGGTCCTTCACGGTGTCCGCCAGCCGCCGGGCGCTGCCGGCCAGCTCGACACGGCGGGCCGTCGGGTGTGCGCGGAGGCCCGCGACGATCGCCTCACCTTCCTCGAGCGCCCGGGACAGGAGCGTCCGCGGCTTGGGCGCCTCGCCGAGCCCCGCCTCGAGCGAGGCGAGCACCGACGCCTCGAACTTCGGCCCGAGCCCCTTCACTCCGCGCAGGCGCTCCTGCTCGGCGGCCTCCTTCAACGACGCGAGCGAGTCGATGCCGAGCTCGGTGTACATCAGGCGCACGCGCTTGGGGCCGACGCCGGGCAGCCGCGTGATCTCGAGCAACCCCTCGGGGTACTTCGCCTTGAGCTTGGCCCGCGCGGGGATCTCGCCGTCGACGACGAGCGCGGCGATCTTCTCCTGAAGCGTCGCGCCGATCCCCGGCAGCTCCGTGGCGCGGCCCTCGCGGGCAAGCGTGCCGACGGACTGCGTCGCCTCGCGGACCGCTTTCGCGCCGTTGCGGTAGGCCAGGACGCGGTGGGAGATCGCGCCGTCGAGCTCGTAGAGGTCCCCCAGCTCGTCCAGGGCGGCGGCGATCTCGCGGTTCGGCATCTCGGCCATCGCCTCAAGCCTATGCCCGCGATCGGCTCAAGCCGCACGCCGCCGCGCCGATCCCCGGGACGATGGCCTCGCGCACCGACGACCTCGTCATCGTTCAAGGGCTGCGCGGGACGCGCGCCACGATCGAAGCATGGAACGACCGACCCTGGCGGACGGTCGGCCCGTGGTTCGCCGGCAGCTTCGCGATCGCCGTCGTCCTGCTGCTGTGCGTCCTGGTCGTCGCGGCCCGCTCGACGCCCGAGGTGCGCCCGATGTTCCTGCCCGGGTTCGACGGCCGGACCCCCTGGGAGCAGATCCGCTTCTACCTCTTCCGCAACGGCCTCGTGCTGGCCCTGCACGCGATGGCGTGCGTCGCCGGCTTCATCGCGATGTCGTCGCTGCCCGCTGAGGCGGACCGGTACTCGGGCACGTGGCGCTGGGTCCATGATCGCGCCGGCCCGCTGGCCCTGGCCTTCGTCGCCTGCGCCACGCTGTTCAGCCTGGGGACGCAGGCGTACGCGCTGGGCTGGGGTCTGAAGACGCTGGCGTGGCAGAACGGGGTCTCCGCGCCGCACCTGCTCCTGCTCGTCCTGCCGCACGCGCTGCCCGAGCTCGTCGCGCTGTTCCTGCCACTGGCGGCCTGGATCATCGTCAGCCGGCGCAAGGAGTGGGACACGCTCATGGCCGTCACCTTCGTGACGGTCGCGATCGCGATCCCGATGCTCGTCATCGCGGCGCTGACAGAGGTCTACGTGACGCCTATCCTCCTGCGTCACGCCCTGGGCCTGTGAGCCCGCTTCACTTTGTATAGTGGGTCGGGCACCACGTTCCCCGAAGGAGACCATGGACATGGCCGGCACGCTGCAGGACGTCACCGACGCGAACTTCCAGGCCGAGGTCATCGAGGCCGACGGCCCCGTGCTCGTGGACTTCTGGGCGCCGTGGTGCGGGCCGTGCCGCGTCGTCGCCCCGGTCCTCGAGGAGATCGCCGGTGAGAAGCCGGAGCTGAAGATCGTCAAGCTCAACGTCGACGAGAACCAGCAGACCGCCGCGCAGTTCGAGGTCCTCTCGATCCCGACGATGATCATCTTCAAGCACGGCAGCGTCGCGAAGAAGATCATCGGCGCATACCCGAAGCGCAAGCTCGAGGCCGAGCTCGAGCCGGTCCTCGCGTAGGGCCCTCTTCGAAGCGGCCGGTTCGCCGGCCGCTTCTCTTTTCACGGGAATTGTGGAACAATTCCACAGATGCCCCGGCTGTACGTCCTTCTCGCCGCGATCCTCTTCGGCACCACCGGCACCGCCCAGGCCCTCGGCCCGGACGCGAGCCCGGTCGCCGTCGGCGCCGCGCGGATCGTCGTCGGCGGCGCGCTGCTCGTGCTCGCCGCCAAGCTCGCGCGCGCGGCGTTTCCCTCCGACCGGCTGGGGATCGTCCCCATCGCCGTCGGCATCGCGATCTACCAGCTGTCGTTCTTCGCCGCGGTGGACCTCACAGGCGTCGCGGTCGGGACGGTCGTGGCGATCGGCACCGGTCCCGCGGTCGCCGGAGCGCTCGGCGCGCTGGTCAACGGCGAGCGGCTGAGCCGGCGCTGGGCGGTCGCGACGGCGCTGGCCGGCATCGGTGTCGCGCTGCTCGTCCTCGGCGGCACGGAGGACGCCGCGATCGACCCGCTCGGCATCGTCCTCGCTGTGATCGCGGGAACCGGCTACGGCACGTACACCGTCATGTCGAAACGCCAGCTCGAGGCCGGCGCGTCACCGGAGGGCGTGATGGCCGCCGGGTTCGGCACGGCGGGCGTCATCCTCCTCCCGGTGCTCGTCCTCGCGGGCCCCGCCTTCCTCGCCGAACCGGGCGGCCTCGCGCTCGCGCTGTACCTCGGCGCGATCCCGACCGCGCTCGCCTACGTCCTCTTCGCCCGCGGGCTGCGCCACCTCTCCAGCGGCGAGACCGCGACGATCGTGCTCGCCGAGCCGGTCACCGCGGCGTTGCTCGGGGTGACGGTGCTCGGGGAATCGCCGGGGTTCATCGGGTGGGTCGGCGCGGCGCTGGTCCTGGCGGGGCTCGCCGTGCTGGCGATCCCGGGGCGCCGGCGGCCGGAGCCGACGACCGCGGACGTGGTGCCCGCATGATGTGGAACGGCTCGTCCAGGGGCTCGCCGTTCCATGGCGCTGGAGGCAACCGTTGACCGCGCCGACGCCTCTCCCGCGTGTGTCCGCTGTCGACGCGCTCGTCTCCGTCCTCCGCGACCGCATCCTCGACGGGGAACTCCCTGCCGGCGAGAGGCTCGTCGAGCGCGAGCTGACCGATCGGTACGACGTCGCCCGTCACACCCTGCGCGCCGCGCTGCGCGTGCTGGCCGGCGAGGGGCTCGTGCGCATCGAGCCCAACCGCGGCGCGAGCGTCGCGCAGCTCGACATCGACGAGCTGCGAGAGCTGTTCGCGCTGCGCCTGGCGCTCGAGCGTGAGGCCGCGCACCTCGCACTGGAGCACCACGACGGCCGGCTGCCCGCGACCGTGCACGACGCCGCCGCCGAGCTCGCGCGGCTCGCGGCCAGCCGGCGCGCCGGGTGGGCTGACGTCGCCGCCGCGCACAACGAGGTGCACCGCGAGATCGTCGTCGCAGGTGGCGCGCCGCGCATCACGCGGGCCTACGACGCGCTTGCCGGTGAGATGGCGCTGTTCACGATGCAGCTGCGCCCGGTGTGGACCCGCGATCGGCTCGGCCCCGACCACCTCGCACTCGTCGCCGCGCTGGAGGCCGACGGGCCGGACGTGCTGCGCGCGCACGTCGAGGAATCCCTGACGGCGCTGTCGTCCACGCCATGAGCGACGCACTCGTCACGGCGGCGCACCTGCTGCGCTGCCCGCACTGCGCCGCGACGCTCATCGTCGAGCCGTCCGTGGCCGTCTGCGCGGCCGGGCACCGCTTCGACCGCGCGCGGGGCGGTGGCGTCACCCTGCTCGCGCCCGGCGCGCAGCTGCCGCCCGGTGACGCGCCCGCCATGCTGGAGGCCCGCGACGCGTTCCTCGGCGCCGGGCACTACGGGCCGCTCACGGCCGCCCTCGCCGCCGCGGTTCCGGCCGCGACCTCGGTGCTCGTCGACGCGGGCGCGGGCACCGGTCAGCACACCGCCGGGGTTCTCGACGCGCATCCCGCGGCGCTCGGCATCGCGCTGGACGCGTCCCGCGCAGCGACCCGCCGCGCGGCTCGTGCCCACGAGCGGCTGGCCGCGGTCGCGTGCGACATCACCGCTCCGTGGCCGGTCGCCGACGGCGCGGCCGGCGCGATCCTCAGCGTGTTCTCGCCGCGCCACCCCGAGGAGTTCGCCCGGGTGCTCGCGCCGGGCGGGACGCTCGTCATCGCGAGTGCCGCCGACGACCATCTGCATGAAGCGCGCGAGCCGCTCGGGCTGCTCGGCGTGCAGCCGGAAAAGCGCGCGCGGCTGCACGCGCGCCTCGGCGACGCGTTCACCCCGGCCGCGCTCGAGCACGTCCGGTTCACCCTCGACCTCGACCACCGCGCGCTGCTCCAGCTCGCCGGGATGGGCCCGGCGGCGTTTCACTGGACCGCGGAGGACCTTGCGGCCGGCGCCGCGGACCTGCCCTCGCCGTTCACCGTCACGGTCTCGGTGACGGTCGAGACGTTCACCCGCTGACGAGCCCGTCGAAGAGGCGCGGCAGCGTGTCGGCCGGGATTGACGGGTCGAGCATCCGCTGGACCGCGATGCCGATGCCGACGCCGAGCAGGGCGCGCACCATCTCGTCGGTCGGCAGGCTCGCTTTCAGGCCCGCGTCGGCGAGCTGCCGGTCGATGACCTCGCCAAGCGTGGCGTGCAGGACCTTGCGCCGCTCGGCCATCGCCGCGACGAGCTCCGGCTCCTCGGCGGCGGCGAGCGCGAACTCGAGTTCGAAACGCGGCCAGCCCGACGTCCCGACGATCCGGTCGGTCCACGCGCCGAGGATCTCCATCCGCTGCGCGAAGGTCCCGGCGTCGGTGAGGTGCTCGGCGAGATCGGCGAGGTGCGTGAGGCGGATGCGGTCCAGCGCGGCGAGGCCGAGCGCCGCCTTGTTGGCGAAGTTCGCGTAGAGCGCGCCGGTGGTGAGACCGGCCTGGCGGGCGACCGTGCCGACCGATGTCGCGGCGTACCCGTCGCGCAGGAACAGCTCGACCGCGGCGTCGGTGAGCGCGCGGACGTTGTCGGCTTGGCGCTCGGCGCGGGTACGAGGCGGGGAGACGGACATCTGGGTCGCTATGCAACACTATCCGCGCTCAGATAACGTCGTTATTTGAAATGCCCCGCTCGCTCACCCACCGCCTTGCGACCTCCCCGTGGGTCGTCGCCGCCGTCAACGGCCGCCCCCGCACGGGCGATGCCGAGCTGCGCGCCGCCGTCACGGGCAGGACCGTCCTCGTGACCGGCGCGTCCTTCGGCATCGGCGAGGCGACCGCACGGCAGCTCGCCGAGGCCGGCGCGAAGGTGCTGCTCGTCGCGCGCACCGCCGACCGGCTGCACGAACTCGCCGCCGAGCTCGGCGCGCACCCGTATCCCTGCGACCTCACCGACTACGACGCCGCCGCCGACCTCGCCGGCCGGATCCTCTACGAGCACGGCCCGCCCGACGTCCTGCTCAACAACGCGGGGAAGTCGATCCGCCGTTCCGTCGCTGACGCCGCCGAGCGCTTCCACGACTATGAGCGGACCATCGCGATCAATTACCTCGCACCGGTGCGCCTCAGCTTGGCGCTGCTGCCCGCGATGCGCGAGCGCGGCTCCGGCCACCTCGTGAACCTCTCGACGAGCGGCGTCCGCGGTCTGCCCGCGGCCCCAGGCTGGTCGGCCTACCAGGCGTCGAAGGCCGCATTCGACGTGTGGTCGCGCAGCGTGGCGCAGGAAGTCCGCGCGGACGGGATCGCATCGACCAGCATCTACATGGGCCTGGTGAAGACGCGCATGAGCGCGCCGAACTTCCGCTCGACGCCCGGGCTCACCCCCGAGCAGGCGGGCGCGCTCGTATGCGACGCGATCGTGCGCCGTCCGCGGACCGCCGGGCCACCGTGGGTGCCGATCGCCGACGTCTTCGCCAACGGGCTGATGCGCGGCACGAGCGAGAAGGTCCTCACCCGCGCGTTCCTTCGGCGGGAGCTCTCACGGTGAGCGCCCGGCCGGCGCTCGGCGCTCTCGGTGCGCTCACGCAGGCGGGCGTGATCCGGCCGCTGTCGCCGCGCGTGCTGCGCCGGGTCATCGCCGCGCGCCGGCACCTCGGGGAATCGTCGGCCGCCCTGGCGGCGATGAGCGCGGCACGCTGGCCACACCGGGTCGCGATCATCGACGACGACGGCGCGATCACCTATGCGCAGTTGCACCGGCGGGTGGCGGCGGTGGCCTCCGCGCTCGAGGGCGCCGGGTCGATCGCCGTGATGGGCCGCAACCACCGCGGCGTGGTCGAGGCGGCGCTTGCCGCCGGGCGGTTGGGCGCAGATCTGCTCCTGCTGAACACGGACTTCGCCGGACCGCAGCTCGCCGACGTCCTCGCACGCGAGCGGCCGGACGTTCTCGTCATCGACCGCGAGTTCCTCCCGGCCCTCGGCGACGCCGCGCCGGCGCGCGTGGTCACCGACGAGGAACTTGAGGCGCTGGCACGCGCTCCGCTCACCGGCCCGCCGCCGCGCCCGGCGCGGCTGAGCCGGCTGACGATCCTGACCTCCGGCACGACCGGTCGGCCGAAGGGCGCGCAGCGGACGGTCGGGGTCTCGGCGATGCTCGGGGTCGTCGCGAGCGTCGTGCATCGCCTGGGCCTGCGGTCGGGCGAGCCGATGTACGTCGCGGTCCCGCAATTCCACGGCTACGGGTTCGCACTGTCGATCCTCGCAATCCTGCTCGGCAGCCCGCTCGTGCTGCGCCGCCGGTTCGACCCGGAGGACACCGCCGCGCTGGTCCGCGAGCACCGCGTCGCGTTCCTCGCGCTCGTTCCGGTCATGCTCAAGCGGCTGCTCGACCTGCCGCCCCGCCGGCTCGACCGGACGCACCTGCGCGCGGTGCTCAGCGGCGCGGCGCCGCTGGACCCGGCGCTCGCCCGCCGTGCGCTGGAGGCGTGGGGCCCGGTGCTGTGCAACGGCTACGGCTCGAGCGAGGCGGGCATCGCGACGATCGCCACCCCGGCCGACCTCTTCGCCGACCCGGCGAGCGTCGGCCGCCCGGTGCTCGGCACGCGTGTACGCGTGACCGACGACGGCCGCGTGTTCGTCGGCGGCGGGATGGTCTTCACCGGCTACACCGGCGGCGACGACGCCGGCCGCAGCGACGAGCGGCTCGACGGCCTCGTCGCGACCGGCGACATCGGTCATGTCAACGACGCGGGCTGCCTCGTCATCGACGGCCGCGCCGACGACATGATCGTCTCCGGCGGCGAGAACGTGTATCCGCAGGAGGTCGAGGACGTCCTCCACGAGCACCCGGAGATCGACGACGTCGCGGTGCTCGCCGTGGCCGACGACGAGTTCGGCGAGCGGCTGGCCTGCTGGGTCGTGCGCGCGGGCGCCACCGCGCTGGATGACGACGCGGTGCGCGCGTTCGTCCGCGAGCGGCTTGCGCGGTACAAGGTGCCGCGCGACGTGACGTTCGTCGACGAGATCCCGCGCAGCGCGACAGGCAAGGTGGCGCGGCGGGCGCTGCGCGGCGGCGGCGCCTGACCCTAGACCTGCTGTGCGCCGATCACGCCGAGCAACTGCAGCTTGTCGTAGCTCTCAGTTCCAGGCGCCGCGGTGTAGACGAGCAAGAGGTGCGACTGGTCGGGATCGACCAGCGTCTGGCAGGTGAGCTCGATGCGGCCGACCTCGGGATGCAGGAAGCGCTTGACCGGACCAGGCCGCACGCCGACTTCGTGGCTCGCCCACAATGCCGCGAACTCCTCACTCTCGGCCCGGAGCAACTCGACGTACCGGGCCGCCCGCGAGCCGGGGCCGCGCCGCGCGACCACCTCCCTGAGCCCCGCCGCGTAGACGCGCGAGAGCAGCGCGTGGTCCTCGGGGGCGTAGCGCTCGCGCGCGGCCGAGGACGTGAACCAGCGGTAGCCCAGGCTGCGCTCCGGGCCGGTGTACCGGGTCGTGTCGCCCGTGAGCGCGACGCCGACGGGCGTCTGGCGCAGCGTCTCCCCGAGCTCCGTGACGACCTCCGCCGGCGTGTCGGCGAGACGATCGAGGATCCGCAGAAGCCCTGGACTGATGTGATCTCCGAGCATCTCGCGTGTCGGCGGCTGATGCCCGGCGAGCAGGAAGAGGTGGTCGCGCTCGGCGAGCGACAGGTGCAGGCCCTGCGCGATCGACGCGATCATCTGCTCCGAGGGCTGGGGTCCGCGCTCGCGCTCCAGGCGCGCGTAGTAGTCGGTCGACATGTGGCACAGCGCCGCGACCTCCTCGCGGCGCAGGCCGCGGGTCCTCCGGCGCTGGCCGCGGGGCAGCCCGACATCCTCAGGCTGCAACGCCTCACGCCGCCGGCGCAGGAATGTCGCCAATGCCGCCCGATCGATCGCCGCCATGCCGGAGGTTGTACCGCGAGCGCGACGCCGTATCCACGGATCGACAGTCCCTGGATACGACGGCGCGACCGGACGATGGTGAAGGGACACCACGAAGGAGATCGCCCCATGCCACGCGTCCACGACATCCCCGTCCCCGACCTGCACGGCAAGCGCGCCGTCGTCACCGGGGCCAGCGACGGGATCGGGCTCAGGCTCGCCACCCACCTGGCCGCCGCGGGCGCCGAGGTCATCCTGCCCGTCCGCGACACGCGCAAGGGGGAGGCCGCGGTCGCGCAGATCCAGGCGGCGGCTCCCGGCGGTCGCTGTGTCCTGCAGCCCCTCGACCTGTCGTCGCTCGCGTCGATCGCGGCGCTGAGCGAAACGCTCATCGACGAAGGGGTGCCCGTCCACCTGCTGGTCAACAACGCCGGTGTCATGACGCCGCCCAACCGCCAGGCCACGGCCGACGGCTTCGAACTGCAGTTCGGCACCAACCACCTCGGACACGTCGCGCTCGTGCTCGGCCTCCTCCCGCTGCTGCGTGAAGGTCGCGCACGCGTGACGTCGCAGATCAGCATCGCGGCGAAGCGCCACGCCATCAACTGGGATGACCTCAACTGGGAGCGGTCGTACCACCCGATGCGCGCCTACAGCCAGTCGAAGATCGCGCTGGGCCTGTTCGGCCTGGAGCTCAATCGCCGAAGCGCCGCGGAAGGCTGGGGAATCACGAGCAACCTCGCGCACCCGGGCGTCGCGCCCACGAGCCTGCTCGCGGCCCGCCCCGAACTCGGGCGAGCGGAGGATACGCGCGAGGTGCGGCTCATCCGGACGCTATCGAGACGGGGGATCCTCGTCGGGACGCCCGAGACCGCGCAGCAGCCGGCGCTCTTCGCAGCGACGTCGCCCGAGGCCGAGGGCGGCGCGCTCTACGGCCCGCACGGGCTCGGGCACCTCGCGGGGCGGCCGGCCCGGCAGAAGCTGTACAGCCGCCTTCGCGGCACAGAGGAGGCCGAGCGGGTCTGGCAGGTGTCCGAGGAGCTCGTCAGCAGCCGGCTCGTCGCACCGGCGTGATCCTTGCGGGCCGCGGGTCTGCGATCCTGCCGCCCACCATGCCGCTCGTACCGTCTCGCCGCACGATCACCTCGATCCCCGACCGCGTCGCGCGCCTCGTCACGCACGGGCACGTCCGCGTCTCCGACGAAGAGCTCCGGCGATCCGTCGAGGGGCGAGTCGTGCTGGTGACCGGCGCGTCGTACGGGATCGGGGAAGCGACCGCCAAGCGCCTCGTCGACGCGGGCGCCACGACGATCCTCGTCGCCCGCACCGCCGAGCGGCTGCAGGAGGTCGCCGCCGACCTCGGTCCCGGCGCCCGCGCCTACCCGTGCGACCTCACGGACTTTGACGCCGTCGGCGCGCTCGCCGAGCAGGTCCTCGCCGACCATGGCGCGCCCGACGTCATCGTCAACAACGCGGGCAAGTCAATCCACCGCTCGATCGCCGCGTCGGCCGAGCGCTTCCACGACTTCCAGCGCACGATCGACATCAACTACCTCGCGCCGGTGCGGCTGACGATCGCGCTGCTGCCCGCGATGCGCGAGCGCGGCTCGGGCCACCTCGTCAACACGTCGACGTGGGGCGTCTACGGCATGCCGATCGCGCCCGGCTGGTCCGCGTACCTCGCGTCGAAGGCCGCGTTCGACACGTGGGTGCGGTGCGTCGCGCAGGAGATCCGTGGCGACGGGCTGACCGCGACGACGGTCCACATGGGGCTCGTCCGCACCCGGATGGCGTCGTCGGCCGTGACCCAGGGGATGCCGGCGATGACGCCCGACGAGGCCGCGCACATCATGTGCCACGCGATCGTCAAGCGCCCGCGGCTCGCCGGCCCGTGGTGGGCGGGACCGGCGGACCTCATCTCCAACCAGGTGTTCCGCGGCCCCACCGAGGCGCTGCACAGCCGGCTCTTCACCGAGAGCGAGAAGCGCGGCTGGGGGATGGGCGGCTACCCGGGCTGAGCACCGGCCAGGAAGTCCGGCAGCCACGTGCGCAGGTCGCGCTGCCAGTACGGCCAGGAGTGCGTGCCGCTGCCGTAGGCGTTCCAGACGTGGGGGATGCCGAGCGCGGCGAGGCGCTGGTGCATGCGCACGCCCGCGCCGTGCATCTGGTCCTCGACGGGGTCGCCGAGCGAGAACCGGTCCAGCGGACCCGGCCGCCCGGTGCCGACCGCGAGGATCACCCTGGTGCCGCGGAGCCGATCGGCGAGGTGAACCGGGTCGTGCGCCCGCCAGACGAACCGCTGCGCGACCGGATCGCCGAACGGCCCGAACGGTCGGCCCAGCATGACCGCGGCCTCGGCCGTGATCGTCGTCTGCGTCGCGGGATTGCGGATGATGTCCAGCGCGCCGGAGAAGCTCGCCGCCCAGCCGTAGACCCCGGGGTTGCGCGCCGCGTAGCTCATCGCCCCGAACCCGCCCATCGAGAGGCCGGCGATCCCGCGGGCCCGGCGGTCGTCGATCGTCCGGTACGTCGCGTCGACCCACGCGACGAGCTCGCGGACGTGGAACGTCTCGTACTTCGGCGTGCCGCCGCGACCCCCGTTCCACCAGTCGGTGTACCAGCCGCCGATCCCGCCCTCGGGCATGACGACGATGACGTCGCGCCCCGCGGTGATCCGCTCGACGTCGCCCTGCCCGATCCAGTCCAGGGACTTCCCGAGCCCGCCGTGCAGGAGATAGAGCACCGGGTAGCGCCGCTCCGGGTGGGCGGCGTAGCCGTCGGGCAGCAGGACGTAGGCCTGGCCGCCTTCACGCAGCGCGGACGTCGAGAACCGGACGTCCGTCAGGCGCGGGGCGACGGGCTTTGTCGCGGTGACCGTCAGCGCGTGAGCGGGCTGCGCGACGACGAGCGCGAGCGCGAGGCCGAGCAGCCACCTCATCGCGCGAGCATCCGGTGGGCGACGTCCAGCAGCGGGCCGTGGAGCGCGGGCAGCTCGTCAGCCCGGCCCGCGGCGACCCGCTCGGTCACCATCGCGCTGACCGCGGCGACGAAGGCCTCCGCCGCGAACCGGTCGTGACTCGGAACGTCGAGCGCCTCGACCACGAGATCGACGAAGCCGATACGCAGCGCGTCGCGCCGGCCGAGCGCCTCGGGCCCGACGGCGTAGATCTCGACGAGGCAGGTGCGCGCCGTCGTCGGATTCGCCGCGAGGACACGGAGGTAGACCTCGAGTGCGCGACCGAAGGCCGTGAACGGCGGCTCGTCTCCCGCCGCGGCGCGCGCGGCGCGCATCGCGCCCTGGAACGCCATGACGCCTTCGTCGTACGCCGCCAGAAAGCAGTCCTCCTTGTCGCGGAAGTGCTCGTAGAACGTCTCGCGCGAGACCCGCGCGCGCCGCAGGACGTCCGCGACCGAGGTGCGGACGTAGCCCCGCTCGGCCACGGCCTCGGCCATGCCCTGCAGCAGCCTCGTGCGCTGGGAGCGCACGACGGTCTCACGGCTGAGGCCGTGGCGTCCGCGGGGCAGCTGCTCGGTGGCCATACGGCGACGCTACCACGTTTGGGAACACGAATGTTCGCCATGAACATCGATGTTCGCTATGGTCGGCGCATGCTGCCTGGGAGGAGGGCGCGCACCGCATTCGCGGTCGCCGCCGCATGCACGTTTGTCCCCACCGCGACCGCCGGCGCGGCCGCCTGCACGGATGCCGCGGGGAAGCCCTGGTGCGATCGGACGCTCAGCGCCGACGCGCGGGCTCGCGCACTCGTCGCCGACCTGACCGGTGACGAGAAGATCCGACTGCTCGCCGGAACGCACCCCGGCATTCGGGCCGGTGCGATCCCGGGCATCCCGCGGCTCGGCGTCCCGATCGGCTACGTCGACGGCAGCACCGTCGGCTCCGGCCAGCCGGTGAGCGCCGACGGGCGGCTCGGGGGCAAGGACCCGGCGACGCAGATGCCGTCGGGCAGCCTGCTCGCCGCGACCTTCGACCCCGAGCTCGCGCGTCGCGCCGGCGCGACCGTCGGCGACGAGTCGCGCCGCAAGGGCAACGTCGGCATCCTCGGCCCGGCGGCCGACGTCATGCGCGTCGCGTACTCCGGCCGCGCATGGGAGTCCTTCGGCGAGGACCCGGACCTCAACGGCGCGATGGCCGCCTCGTGGATCAAGGGCGCCGAGTCGGCCGGCGTCTTCACCTCGCTCAAGCACTTCGCCGTCAACAGCCAGGAGGGCGTCGGCTACGGCCGTCCGGCGGTGCCGCTCGGCCTCGGCGTCCAGGGCAGCCGGCATCTCTTCAACGCGATCGTCTCCGAGCGCGCGCTGCGCGAGATCTACCTCGCGCCGTTCGAGGAGGCGATCCGCGAGGGCCGCCCAGGCTCGGTGATGTGCGCCTACAACCGCATCAACGGCCAGTACGCCTGCGCGCACCGCCACCTCCTCGCCGACGTGCTGCGCGGCGACTGGGGCTACGACGGCCTCGTGATGAGCGACTGGATCGCCGGCGCCCATCCGTGGGACGTCGTCGCGCACCTGCGCAACGGCCTCGACCTGGAGATGCCCGCCGCCTCGACCTACAGCGGCGCGCTCATCAAGCCGCTGCTGCGGCTCGGCGTCGTGCGCTGGCCGCTCATCGACGACCACGTCCGGCGGATCCTGCGCGCCGAGATCGACGCCGGCATCCTCGACGACCCGCCCAGCGAGAAGCCGATCGACGTCGACGCGCACGACGCCGTCGCACGGGAGGTCGCCGAGGGCGGCCTGGTCCTCCTGCGCAACACCGGCGTGCTGCCGCTGCGCCCGGGCACGCGGATCGCGGTGCTCGGGCCGGCGGCGCGGAAGTCGGCCAGCGGCGGGGGCTCGGGATCGGTGCGCCCCTTCCGCACCGTGTCCGTCGCCGACGCGCTGACGGCCCGCGGCAACGCGGTCGTCGACACCACGCGCGACCGCGCGCGCGCCGCTGCGGTCGCGCGCACGGCCGACGTCGCGGTCGTCGTGGTCCGCGACTACGAGACGGAGGGCGCCGACCGCGCCTGCCTCACGCTGCGCTGCCCGCCGGACTACGGCGATCAGGACGCGCTCATCGAGGCAGTCGCCGCGGCGCAGCCGAAGACGGTGGTCGTCCAGGAGACCGGGGCGCCGGTTCTCACCCCCTGGCGCGATCGGGTCGCCGGCCTGCTGCAGGCGTGGTACCCGGGGCAGTCGGGCGGGTCGGCAATCGCCAGTGTGCTGTACGGCGATGTCGACCCGTCCGGCCGCCTGCCGATGACGTTCCCCGTTCGGGAGGCTGACCTGCCGACTGCGGGCTCGCGCCTGCGGTACCCCGGCGACGCCGCGCAGAACGTCCGCTACGACGAGGGCGTGCTCGTGGGCTACCGCTGGTACGACGCACGGGGGATCCAGCCCGCGTACCCCTTCGGCTTCGGGCTGTCGTACACGTCGTTCGCGTTCTCGGACCTCGCGATCGACGGCACGCGCGTGACGTTCACCGTGCGCAACACGGGCGCGCGACGGGGCGCCGCGGTGCCGCAGCTGTACGTGGGGCTGCCAGGCGGCCCGCCGTGGCAGCTGCGCGGCTTCAAGAAGGTGTGGCTCGACCCGGGAGCCTCGGAGACGGTCACGCTCACGCTGACCGACCGGGACCTGTCGTCGTGGGACGGCGGTTGGAAGCGCGCGGCATGCGCGAAGGTCGCCGTCGGCGCGTCTTCCCGCGACCTCCCGCTGAAGGGCAGCACCTGCCCGTAGCCCGTGTTTGTGGAGCGGTGGAACCGGACATGGCGGCAGCATGTTCGGTTCTTCCCGTTGCCTCCTCGCCCTCGCGGGCGCCGTCACGACGACGGCTCTGATCTCCGCCTCCGCTGACGCCGCGACCGTCAGCCTGAACAAGCCGTGCTACGGAAAGATCCCGCTCGGCGCGTCCGAGCCGGTCGTCGCGACGATCACCGGTGGGACGCCGAACGGCCGCTTCCAGCTCATCTTCTCCGTGCCGGGGAAGGCGTCCGGCACCGCCGGCTCGCAGAGCGGCGACTTCGACGCCGCGGGCAACGCCGTCGTCACGTACGAGAGCATCCACCCGCCGCGCACGACGATCGATCCGAGCCGTGGCCAGACGATCAACGTCTCGATCACCGACTACGGCGCGGGCGGCGTCGAGCAGCCGGCCGGCAGCTTCCAGGTGACGACCGTCGCGCTCGACGTGGCGACGCGGCCGAGCAACCCGCGACGCAAGCGCGCCGTCAAGGTCTCCGGGACGCCGTTCGCCAACCAGACGCTGTACGGCTTCGTCACGAAGTCGAACAGCACGCGCGTGCTGCGGAAGTTCAAGATCGGCAAGGGCAACGCGTGCGGGTACGCCGAGCGACGCGCGGTCGTGGCGCCGCGGAGCTTTCGCACCGGCTCGTACCGGCTGTACGTCAACGCCGGGTCCAAGCTGAACAAGGACCTGGCGCTGTGGTCGTCGTTCCGGATCACCCGCCGGCTGTTCTAGGCGAGACGCGAGACGCGAACTCCGGCGACCTCGGCGAGCGCCGCCTGGGCGTGGTCGAGCGTGTGCAGCACGCGCTCGGTCACGAGCGCGGTCGCGATGATCAGCAGGTCCGTGGCCTTCGCCGTCCGCCCGGCTGTGCGGGCGGCGGCGAGGACCGCGCCGTAGCCATCGGCGACCGTCTCGTCCACGGGGATCGCGACGAACGCCGCCCGCACGGCGTCGAGCCGCGCCGACCGCGCTGCCGTCGTCGCCCCGCGCGCGAGGAGCACCCCTGCGCGCAGCTCTCCGAGCGAGACCACCGAGATCGCCGCCGTGTCCGGCAGCGTGAGCGCCCCCGCCTCGTCGGCGGCGATCAGCACGCTCGTGTCAAGTAGGTGGCCGCTCACGCGTCCGGCCAAGGGTCGCCGACCGGGGCCTCGGTCTCGTCCAACTCGCGAGCCAGGTCCGTGTCGATCGGCGAGGCGAGGATCCGGCGGAGCGTCGCGCGATCGACGTCCACCCGCGGCCCCTCGGGCGGCCCGAGCCGCGCCACGGGCCGCCCGCGCACCGTGACGGTGAACGTCTCGCCCGCTTCGGCCGCGCGCAGGACCGCCGCGATGTTGTTGCGCAACTCGCGCTGGGGAATCATGCGATCGGCCATCTGCTACGGACCGTAGCACTAGCGGTGCCCGCCCCTGCGCGCCCGCCGCTCGGCGCGGTTGCGCGGCGGCGGGTCGTGCGGCGCGAGGAGGATCTCGCGCATCAGCGTGTCGATCGCGTCGGCCGCCAGCCGCGCGCCGATCTCGACGTCCTCGGCCGCGTGACGCTCGGTCAGCGGCTCCAGCGTGCCGCGGATGAGCGACGTGAGGATCGCGGTGATCTCCGAGTACGACGGCTCGTTCGGCGAGGACGCCATGTGATCGACGATCTGCGTCGAGGCGGCCGTCCAGCTGACCAGCGCGGAGGTCAGGACGTCGAGGGGATGCGGGGAGGTCGAATGGTTCATGACCTCCAGAGGGCGTGGGAGGCGAAAACTCGCCCCCCTTTGCGGTCAGGCGGACGCGCGCTGGACGGCGATGTGCAGCTCGCGACCCTCGATCTTCGCCGGCGCGCCGTTGGTCGCGCCGTCGTACGAGACCGTCGTCGCGAGCGTCTCGCCCGCCACGTACGCCTCGTGCGCGCGGATCGCCGCAAGCAGCTCGTCGTCACCGCCGAGGGCCAGCGAGATCCGGTCCTCGACCTCGAGTCCCGCGTCCTTGCGCGCGTTCTGGATCGCACGCACCGCGTCGCGCGCCATGCCCTCGCGCAGCAGCTCGTCGTCGAGCGCGAGATCAAGCGCCACCGCGTGCGAGCCCTCGCGCTCGAGCTGGTAGCCCTCGAGCGGCTGCATCGCCAGCGACAGCTCGTCACTCGTCAGCGTGTGGTCCTTGCCCTCGATCGAGATGCCGACCTCGCCACCGCCGCGCAGCGCGCTGGCCACCGACACCGGGTCGAGCGCCGCGACCGCCGCGGCGACCTGGGGCATCGCCTTGCCGAACTTCGGCCCGAGCGCGCGGTAGTTGGGCTTGACCTCGTAGGAGCCGAGCTCGTCGGCCTCCTCGACGAAGCGCAGCTCCTTGACGTTGAGCTCGTCGCGGACGATCTCGCTGAGCCCCTCGATCGCGGTGCGCTCGCGGCCGGCGGCCACGACGACGGCTTCGCGCAGCGGCTGGCGGATCTTGATCTTCGCCCCGCCGCGGGCGGCCAAGCCCAGGCGCACCGTCTCGCGCGCGGTCGCCATCGCGAACTCGAGCTCCTCGTCGCGGGCGCTCGCATCGGCGACCGGGAAGTCCGTGAGGTGAACCGACGGCTCGCTGCCGTCGAGGTTCTCGTAGATCGCGTCGGCGATGAACGGCGTGAACGGCGCGAGGAGCTTCGACACCTCGACGAGGACGTCGCGCAGCGTCGCGAGCGCCACCGGATCGCCGTCCCAGAAGCGGCGGCGCGAGCGGCGCACGTACCAGTTGGAGAGATCGTCGACGAACGCGGCGATCGCGCGCCCGGCGAACGTCGCGTCGTAGGCCTCGAGCCGCTCGGCGACCTCCTCGGTCGTCGCGGCCAGGCGCGAGCGGATCCAGCGGTCGAGCTCGGTGGGCTCGCCGTCGCCGGCCTGCCCGTCCCAATCCGACGCGTTCGCGTACAGCGTGAGGAACCCGTACGTGTTCCACAGCTGGCGCAGGAAGAGCCGCACGCCCTCGCCGATCGCCTCCATGGAGAAGCGGTAGCCGTCCCACGGCTGCTTGCTCGTGAAGAAGTACCAGCGCAGCGCGTCGGCGCCGAAGCGATCGATCGGCTCGTCGGGGACGACGATGTTCCCCTTCGACTTGGACATCTTCTGCCCGTGCTCATCGAGGATGAGGCCGAGGCAGACGACGTTGTCGTACGGGTTCTCATCGCGCAGCAGCACGCTGATCGCCAGCAGCGAGTAGAACCAGCCGCGGGTCTGGTCCAGCGCCTCGCAGACGAAGTCGGCGTGCGCGTGGCGCTCGTATTCGTCCTCGTTCTGATGGGGCGCACCCCACTGCGCGAACGGCATGGCGCCGGAGTCGAACCACACGTCGATGACCTCGGGCACGCGGTGCGCGGTCTTCCCGGTGGTCGGTGACGGGAACGTGATGTCGTCGACGAACGGGCGGTGCGGGTCGTCGAGCTTCACCCCGGAGAGCTCTTCCAGCTCGGCGAGCGAGCCGACGACCGTGATCGACCCGTCCTCGCAGCGCCACACCGGGAGCGGCGTGCCCCAGTAGCGCTCGCGGGAGAGTGCCCAGTCGACGTTGTTGCCGAGCCAGTCGCCGAAGCGGCCGTGCTTGATGTGCGGCGGGTGCCAGTCGACCTTCTCGTTGGCGTCGAGGAGGTTCTGCCGCAGCTGGCTCGTCTTGATGTACCAGGACGGCTTGGCGTAGTACAGGAGCGGGGTGCCGCAGCGCCAGCAGTGCGGGTAGGAGTGCTCGTAGTCCTCGCGCCGCAGCAGCTTGCCGCGGCGCGTGAGGTCATCGATGAGGTCGTTGTCGGCGTCCTTGACGAAGCGGCCGGCGTACTTGCCGATGCGCTCGTCGTACGTGCCGTCGAGCTTGACCGGGTTGACGACGGTCAGGCCGTACTGGAGCCCCAGCTGGTAGTCGTCCTCGCCGAACGCGATCGCGGTGTGGACGATGCCCGTGCCGTCGTCGGCGGTGACGAAGTCGGCGAGCAGCACCGTGTGCCCGCGCTCGCCGTACTCCTTGGCGGGCAGGAACGGGAACGGCGGCTCGTAGCGCACGCCGTCCAGCGCGGCCCCGGGGAACTTCTCGAGAATCTGGACGTCTTCGCCGAGGACCTTCTCGACGAGGCTTTCAGCCAGGATCACCGGCGCCTCGAGCGCGCCCGTCTTCGCGCGCACGTACGTCAGCTCGGGGTGCACCGCGGCGGCGGCGTTGCTGACGAGCGTCCAGGGTGTCGTCGTCCACGCGAGCAGCTCGTCGCCGCGCTGCGCCGGGCCGCCGTCCTCGATCACCGGAAAGCGGACGTAGACCGACGGGTCGATGACGTCCTTGTAGCCCTGGGCGACCTCGTGGCTGGAGAGCGCGGTGCCGCAGCGCGGGCAGTACGGGACGACCCGGTGGCCCTCGTAGAGCAGGTCCTTCTCGTGGATCGTCTTCAGCGCCGCCCACACCGACTCGACGTAGCTCGCGTCCATCGTGCGGTACGCGTCGTCGAGGTCGACCCAGAAGCCGATGCGCTCGGTCAGCCGATCCCAGTCCTCGAGGAACTCCGAGACGCTCGCGCGGCACTTCGCGTTGAACTCCGCGATGCCGTACTCCTCGATCTCGCTCTTGTTCGTGATCCCGAGCTGCTGCTCGACGGCGATCTCGACCGGCAGGCCGTGGCAATCCCAGCCGCCCTTGCGCGTGACGTGCTTGCCGCGCATGGTGTGGAACCGGGGGAAGATGTCCTTGAAGACGCGGCTCAGGACGTGGTGCGTGCCCGGCCGGCCGTTCGCCGTGGGCGGGCCTTCCCAGAAGACGTACTCGGGCGCGCCCTCGCGGCGGCGCAGCGACTCGTGGAAGACGTCGCGCGCCTTCCAGCGAGCGAGCACGTCGTGCTCGAGCTCGGGGAAGGACTGGTTGGGGTCGACGGGCTGGAACGGCACGGGTGGTCGATTCTAGGTCCACCACGCGATGCGCCGTTGTGTCGCAAACCTGACAGACACGCCGCGTGAGACGGAGGAGCCTGAGAGGTGTCCATGCCACCCGCTCGCCGTCTCACCATCCTCACCGCCCTCGCCGCCACGCTCGCTCCCGCGAGCGCGGTCGCGGCGCCGGGCGACACCACGCTCGTCTCGCACGTCGCCGGCGTCCCCGCCGACCAGCAGATCTACAACCCGGTGATCAGCGGCGACGGATCCACCGTCGCGTTCACCTCGAGGGCGACGAGCTTCTCGGCCGCCGACGAGGACGCGACGTTCGACGTGTTCGCCAAGCCGCTCGGCTCGCCGGCCATGACCCTCGTCAGCGCCAAGCCGCCACTGACGGCCGCGGACTTCGACGCAACCTCGGCCGCCATCAGCCAGAACGGCCGCTACGTCGCCTTCCGCTCCCCGGCGATCAACCTCTCCGACGACGACCAGGACAACACCGACGACATCTACCGCCGGGATCTGCAGACCGGCGCGGTCGAGCTCGTCAGCCGGGCGAGCGGCGTGGCGGGCGCGGCGGGCGACGACGACTCCGGCGCGCCGTCGATCAGCGCCGACGGCCGCCTCATCGCCTTCCAGTCCGACGCGACCAACCTCACCGCGGCCGGCGACGACACGGTCCAGAACATCTTCGTCCGCGACATGACGACGCACACGACCTATCTCGTCAGCCGCTCGGGTGCGACCGTCGCCACGAACGACTCCGAGCGCCCACAGATCAGCGCCGACGGCTCAACCGTCGTGTTCGCCTCGGACACGTCGGTCCTCGACGGAGGCCTTGCCGGGACGACGGACGTGTTCGCCCACGACCTCGCGTCCGGCACGTCGCACCTCGTCAGCCGGCAGTCCTCCGCTGACGGCGGCGCGCCGCAGGACGACGACGGCGGGACGGCGGAGGCGCTCGCCGTGAGCGCCGACGGCAGCCGGGTGGCGTGGGCGACGAGCGCGAGCAACCTCGTGGGCGCCGGCACGACGCTGAAGATCGTGGTGCGCGACCGCGTGGCGCAGACGACCACGCTCGTCTCGCGCGCCGACGGCGCGGCCGGCGCGGCGGCGAATGGGCCGTCGTTCGGGCCTGCGATGAGCGCGGACGGGACGAAGATCGCCTTCCACACATACGCGACGAACATTGATCCGCTCGACACCGTCGCGTCCGGTGACGTGTACGTCCGCGACGTCTCCGCGGGGACCACCTCGCTCGCCAGCCGGCGGACCATGAGCCGCGGCGGCGAGAAGGGTGACGACGCGTCGTTTGCCGCCTCGATCAGCGCAGACGGGACGAAGGTCGCCTTCACCTCGTACGCGGACAACCTCGCCGACGTCGCCGGGTACGCGAACGGGCAGGCGTTCGTCCACGAGATGGGCGGACAGCTCCCCACGCCGCCGACGCCGCCCGCCCCCTCGCCGGCGGGCGACCCGGCGCCGGCCGCCGCGCCGCCGGCCCCGGTCGCATCCGGCGGCCGCCCCGTGAAGAAGCTCCGCGCGCGGCTGGCGTTCTCCCGCGGGACGAGCTCGTGCATCCGCGACGGCCGGCTCGTCCTCAAGCTCAAGGTCTTCCAGGGTGCGCCGGGCGCGAAGGTCCTCCGCGCCAGCGTCCGCGTGAACCGCGGCAAGGCCAAGCGCCTGCGCGGCGGTAAGGCCCGGCGGGTCGTGCTCCGCGGCCTGCACGGACGGCGCGTCACCGTCCGCATCACCGCGCGCACGAGCACCGGCGAGGCCCTCACGCGCACCCGCACCTACCGCCGGTGCGCACGATGACGAACGAACTTCCCGCTGGGCGGGAAGTTCGTTCCGGAATCCCGGAGGGGCCACCCGCGGACGCTGAACACGAGGGAACGATGTTCACCCGCGCGTTACGCACATACGACGTGCCCGCCCGCCCCGACCCGCTGCGCGCTGCCTTCCTCGTCTGCGATCTCGCGACGCTGGACCCCGTGCAGCCGGAGGGGCTGCGGGAGCGCCTTCGCACTGAGGCACAGGCGCGCGGCGGCGAAGAGCTCACGCTTCGAAACGGCGGGCCCGTGCTCGCCTTCGCCGTCGGCACCGCCGCCGCGGCCCGGACGGCGATCGCCGTCCAGCGGGCCGCGGCCGCGGCGGGCGCGCCGCTGCGCATGGGGCTGCACACCGGGTCGGCGCTGCGCCACGGGGACGTCGTCTTCGGCCGCGCGGTCGACCACGCGTGCCGGCTCGCCGCCGCCGCGAAGCCGGGCGAGATCCTCGTCAGCCCTCTCGCCGCGGGCGAGGCCGGATCGCCCACCGAACGCGTGGTCGTCCCCTTCGGACGCGCGTCCGGCCGCCTGCCGGCGCGACGCCTGGCGTGGGCCGCGGACATCGATGACGCGGCCGACGCCGCGGAGGCGTGCGCATGACCGTCACCAGCCCGACCCCACGCAGTGGACAGGTCGGCCACATCGCTCTAGGTTCCGTGGCCCCGGACGTCGGGCCCGGCGGGCCGCCCGAGCGGCGCCGGACCGGCGGGCGGCCATCCATGCACCAATCGGACCTCACCAGCACCCGCGTCGTCGGCCGCGATCACGAGCTCGACGAGCTCGGCGGCGCGCTGCGCGAGGCGGTCGAGGCCCGCGGGCGCGTGTACCTCGTCGCCGGGGACCCCGGGGTCGGAAAGACGACGCTCTGCGAAGCGCTCGCCGAGCGCGCGACGACGACCGGCGCGACCGTCCTGTGGGGTCGCTGCTGGGAGGACGGCGGCGCGCCCGCGTTCTGGCCCTGGGTGCAGATCGTCCGCGCGCACACCGCCGCGCTCACCCCCGACGACCTGCGCGTCGCCCTCGGTGCCGGGGCCGAGCCGCTCGCCCACCTCGTGCCCGAGCTGCGCGCCAAGCTGCCGGAACTCGAACCGACCACGACCACCAGCGCCGGCACGCCCGAGCAGCACCGCTTCGCGCTGTTCGACGCGCTCGGCACCCTGCTCGTCGCCGCCGCGCAGCAGAAGGCGCCGCTCGTCGTGATCCTCGACGACCTGCACGCCGCCGACGAGCCGTCGCTGCGGGCACTGCGGTTCGTCGCCCGCCACCTGCGCAGCGCGCCGCTGCTGCTCGTCGGGACGTACCGCGAAGCCGAGGCGCGCGAGCGCCCGGAGGTCGCGGAGATCCTCAGCGGCATCGCGGGGGACGCGCAGCGCCTGGCGCTCGGCGGGCTGGATCGCGCCGGCGTCGCGACGCTCGTGCAACGCCTCGCCGGCGACCGCGTCAGCGAGGATCGCGTGAGCGAGATCGCGCGGGTGACCGAAGGCAACCCGCTCTTCGTCGACGAGATCGTCCGGCTGTGGGCCGGCACCGGGACCGCCGACGGCGGAGCGCAGCCGCTGCCCGACGGCGTCCGCCAGGCGATCCGCCGCCGCTTCGCCCCGCTGCCCGACCCCACGCGCGAGGTGCTGGAGATCGCCTCCGTGCTCGGCCGGGAGTTCAGCGTGCCCGCGCTCCAGCCGCTCACGGCGCTGAACCGCGAACAGCTCACCGCCCGGCTGGAATCCGCCGCCGAGCAGCACGTCCTCGTGCCCGGCGCGCAGCTGGGCCGCCACCGCTTCGGCCACGCGCTCATGCGCGAGGTGCTCTACGACGGGCTGCCCGCCCCCCGGCGCATCGCCCTGCACCGCCGCGCCGGCGAGGCGCTCGAGCAGATCTACGCCGCCGACCTCGAGCCGCGTCTGGCCGAGCTCGCCCACCACTTCCTCCAGGCCGCGCCGGGCGGCGGGGTGCGCAAGGGCGTGGAGTACTCGCTGCGCGCCGGCCGCCGCGCGCTCGACCAGCTCGCCTTCGAGGAGGCCGCCGCGCTGCTGCGCCGCGGCCTGGAGGCCGACGCCCTGGAACCCGAGGACCCGAAGCTCACCGGCGAGCTGCTCGTGGCCCTCGGCGAGGCGGAGATCCAGGCGGGGACCCGCGCCGCCGGGCGCGAGACCCTCGACCGGGCCGCGGCGCACGCCCAGCGCCACGGCGATGCTGAGCTGCTCGCCCACAGCGCCCTGACCCTTGGCAACTGGGGCCTCTCCCCGGGTGTGGTGGACGAGCAGCTCGTGACCATGCTCGACGCGGCGCTCGTCGCGCTGCCCGACGGCGACAGCGAGCTGCGCGCGCGGTGCCTCGCGCGTCTCGCGCTGGCGCTCTACTGGTCCGACCGGGTGCAGCGGCGCACGGTGCTGGCCGAGGAGGCGACCGCGATGGCCCGCCGCCTCGAGGACGACGCCACGCTCGCCGCGGTGCTCGCTGACTCCAACCTCGCCACCTGGGGCCCGGACAGCACCGACGAGATGATCGCCGCCAGCCGGGAGGTCCAGCGGCTCGCCGAGTCCGTCGGTGACGGTGAGCGCGCGCTGCACGCCCGCAGCTGGCGGGTGACCCCGCTGCTGGAGAAGGCCGACATGCCGGGCGTCGAGCGCCAGATCGCGACGTTCACGACGCTCGCCAACGAGTACCGCCAGCCGCTGAGCCTCTGGTACGCGCCGCTGCTCCAGGGCATCCGTGCGCTGCTGCGCGGCGAGATCGCCGACGCCGAGGCGCTCGAGCAGGAAGCCGGGCGGATGAGCGCCGAGATCGAGGACTCGGTCGCGGGCCTGCTCATCGCCGCGCAGATGTGGTCGCTGCGCCGCGAGCAGGGTCGCCTGCCCGAGATGCGCGAGCCGATGGCCGCGCTCGTGCAGGCACTGCCGAGCATCCCGGCGTGGCGCTGCGCGCTGGCAGTGGTCGAGCGCGACGCCGAGGATAAGGCCGCGACCCGCCACCACGTGCAGGGGATCATCGAACGCGGCCTGGACTCGATCCCCCGCGACTTCCTCTGGCTCATGGCCCACGCTCTGCTCGGCGAGGCGTGCGCGTACGCGGGGAACCCCGAGTGGTGCGCGATGATCGAGGAGCGCATCGCGCCGTACGCGCACCTGCACTTCACCGTCCCCGACGCCGTGAGCCTCGGGCCGGTCAGCCGCCCGCTCGGCCTGCTCGCCGCCGCCCAGGGCGACTACGAGCGCGCGATCCAGTACTTCAACGACGCGGTCGCCTCCTCACGGGCCGCGGACGCGCCGCCGCTCGTCTCCCGCACGCTCATCGACGGCGCCGACGCGATCGCCGACGCCGACCCGGTTCGCGCGCGGATGTGGGCGCGCGAGGCGCTCGTGATCGCCGAGCCGCTCGGCCAGGCGGGGGTCGCCGACCGGGCGCGTGCGCGGCTCGGCCGCGACGCCGACGACCTCCCCGCCGTCGGCCCCCAGGCCGCCACGGCCACCGCGGCCGCGACCGGCCGCCGCACGGCCACCCTGCGGCGCGAGGGCGAGATGTGGGCGATCGCCCTCGACGGCGAGACCCGCCACGTCCGCCACACGAAGGGCATGGAGCACCTCGCCCGACTCCTCGCCGCCCCGGGCAAGGAGTTCCACGTGCTCGACCTCGTCGGCGCGGGTGCCGGAGCTCCCGCGACGCAGACGGCCGCCGCGGCGGCGCAGGCGGGCCTCTCCGTCGGCAGCGGTGGCGACGCCGGAGCCCTGCTCGACGATGCCGCCAAGCGCGCGTACCGCGAACGCATCGCCGACCTCGAAACCGACCTCGCCGAGGCCGAGCGCTTCCACGACGACGAGCGCGCCGCCCGCGCCCGCGCGGAGATCGACTTCGTCGTCAGCGAGCTGAGCGCCGCCGTCGGACTGGGCGGCCGCGACCGCCGCGCGGCCAGCGACGCCGAGCGGGCCCGGGTGAACGTCACGCGGGCGATCCGCTCGGCCGTCAAGCGGATCACCGAGCAGGACCCGAACGTCGGCCGCCACCTCGACGTGTCCGTGCGCACAGGCCTCTTCTGCCGCTACGACCCGGACCCAGGCTCGACCATCGCCTGGGACGTCCACGACTGAGATGCCCGCGACCGAGCACTTCGACGTCATCGTCGTGGGCTCGGGGTTCGGAGGTGCCGTGTCGGCCTGCCGCCTGGCGGAGGCCGGGATGCGCGTCTGCGTCCTCGAGCGCGGCAAGGCGATCGCGCCCGGGGAGTTCCCCCGCACCGCCGCGCAGCTGCGCGACGGGTTCTGGGACCCCAGCGAGGGGCTGCACGGGATGTTCGACGTGTGGTCGTTCAAACAGCTGGCCGCAGTCGTCGCCAGCGGGCTGGGTGGAGGGTCGCTCATCTACGCCAACGTGCTGCTGCGCAAGGACCCGGAGTGGTTCGTCGAGCAGCGCGACGGCGCGCCGTGGCGCTGGCCGGTCACGCGCGAGGAGCTCGACCCGCACTACGACCGGGTCGAGGCGATCCTGAAGCCGCAGCCGTTCCCGGCGGAGTACCTCGAACGCAGCCCGAAAGTGGGCGCGTTCCGCGACGCCGCCGAGCGCGTCGGGCTGCGGACGTTCCACCCGCCGCTGGCGATCGCGTTCTCGGAGAACGGCGGGCCGCCGCGGCCCGGCCGGCCGCTGCCCGACGACGGCAACCTCCACGACGCGCCGCGGCGCACCTGCACGCTCTGCGGGGAGTGCGACCTCGGCTGCAACGACGGCGCGAAGCAGACGATGGACCTCACCTTCCTCTCCCGCGCCGCGCGCGCCGGCGCGGACATCCGCCCGCGCCACGAGGTGCGGACGATCGCCCCGAACCCCGGCGGCGGGTACTGGCTGGAGACCGTCACCCATCCCGAGGAGCGCGAAGGCCTGCCGACCGACACGAGCGACCCGGCGCTCTGCCCGCGCACCGTCTTTACGTGCGACCGCCTCGTGCTCGCCGCGGGCGCGCTGAGCACCACGTATCTGCTGCTGCGCAACGCCCAGCACCTCCCCGGGCTGAGCCCCGCGCTCGGCACCCGCTTCAACGGCAACGGCGACCACCTCTCGTTCGTCCGCCGCGCCGGGACCGAGACGTCGGGGCGCGAGCGCCTCCTGCGCCGGCTGGAGGGCAGCCGCGGGCCGGTGATCACCACCGCCGCGCGCTCCGACGACGACGCGTCGCAGATGGCCGGGTTCTACCTCGAGGACGCCGGCTACCCGGCGCACACCGCGTGGATGCTGCAGGTCGCCGCGACCCCGCGAGCAGTCTGGTCGGCACGCAGCGCGCTGGCGCGGATCGCGTGGGAGCGGGCGAGCAGCCGGCACACCGAGCCGCAGCTCGGTGCGCTGCTGTCCCGGCTGTTCGGCGACCTGCGCACGCCCGCCGGATTCCTCCCGCTGCTCGGGATGGGGCGGGAGATCGCGCACGCCCGGCTGTCGCTCGCAGCCGACGGCAGGACGCTGACGACCGACTGGTCGCGGGCGAAGGCCGGCCGGGTGTTCGGCCGGATCCGCGGCGCGTCGCGCGCGATCGCCGAGGACCTCGGTGGGAAGTTCTCGGCCGACCCTGTCGGCCGCCGGCACCCGCCGACCATCACCGTCCACGCCCTCGGCGGCGCGCCCATGGGGCACACGCCGCAGGAAGGCGTCGTCGACGGCTACGGCCGCGTGTTCGGCCACCCGGGGCTGAGCGTGGCGTGCGGGGCGGCGATGCCCGGGGCGGTCGGCCCCAACCCGAGCCTGACCATCGCGGCGTTCGCCGACCGGCACGCCGAGCAGATCCTGCGAGAGGAGGGACGCCTGTGAGCGGCCTGCGCTTCACCGAGGAGATGGACGGCACCGTCACGTTCGACGCCGAGGAGACCGATTTCGAACGCGGCGCTCGCGGGGAGGTGCGCGCGATGTTCCACCTGACAATCGCGCTCGACGACGATGACGCGTTCCTCGACGACCCCGGCCATCAGGCCCGCGCCTGGGGCTACGTGCGGATCGACGGCACGCCGTACGAGGTGGCCGACGGGCGGTTCAACCTGTTCCCGCACGCCGACGATCCGCGCCGCACGCGGATGGAGTACGTCCTGCCGTTCACCGGCGCCGACGGGCGGGCGCTCGAGCTGCGCGGGCACAAGGAGGTCCAGGACGACGCCGGGTTCGACCTGTGGGCGGACACCACGACGCTCTTCACCCGCATCGTCGACGCGACGACCGGCGACCAGGTGGCGATCGGCATCCTGCGCCTGACGCTCGGCGACTTCCTGCGGCAGATGACGACCGTGCGCGGCGGCGTCGACGCGCTCGCGTCCTTCGGCGCGTTCTTCGGGCAGACGCTGCTGCGCGTCTACGGCAAGCGCCAGCTGCCCGAGACCGTGCGACGGCGGCCGCCGGCGCGGCGCGTCCCACCGGTCGAGCTCGCCGAGCGCATCGTCCCGTACCGCACCGAGGACGGCTTCGACGGGCACCTCGTCAACGTGCGCGCCACTGACCGCGAGCCACACCTCGGGCCGGTCTACATGGCCGCCGGATCGTCCGTGCGGACGAACGTGTTCCGCGCGCCGATCAGCGAGAACATCGTCGAGCGCCTCGCCCGCGAGGGCTACGACGTCTGGCTGAACGAGTGGCGCGCGAGCTTCGAGCACCCGCGCCGGGAATGGACCCTCGACGACGCCGCGCTGCACGACCATCCCGTGGGCGTGCGCACCGTGGTCGAGCAGACCGGCCACGATCGCATCAAGGCGCTCGTGCACTGCCAGGGCAGCTCGTCGTTCTTCATGGGGCTCGTCAGCGGGCAGATGCCAGAGGTCGACACGGTGGTGTGCAACGCGATGTCGCTGCACCCGGTGGTGCCGCCGCTCTCCCGGGCGAAGATCGAACTGCTCACCCCGCTCATGGGGAAGTTCACCGACTACGTCGATATCTCCTGGGGGATCGACCCGACGACCTGGCTCGCGCACAGCGTGCGCGGCTACGTACGCGCGACGCATCACGAGTGCGACAACCTCGTCTGCCAGATCTCAAGCTACTTCTACGGGCACGGCGGCTCGACGATGTGGGATCACGCGAAGCTCTCGCCGGAGGTGCACGACTGGCTCACCGACGAGTTCGAATGGATCCCCGTCAGCTTCTTCCGGCAGATGCGCCGGAGCATCAAGCGCGGCCATCTCGTGTGGGCGGGCGACCACCCCGGCGTCCCGCAGGACCTGCTCGCCCAGCCGCCAGACACTCAGGCCCGGATCACGTTCCTGCAGGGGACGGCGAACCGGTGCTTCTCCCCCGACAGCCAGGCGCGGACGTTCGCCTGGTTCGAGCGCCACCAGCCCGGCCGCCACCGGCTGCGTCAGCTCCGCGGGTACGGGCATTTCGACTGCTGGATGGGCGAGGACGCGCCGCGCGACGTCTTCCCGATCGTGCTCGACGCACTCGCCGGAGGGGCGATGAACATCGTTCCCCCGGTGGTTACGCCCGCCGCGTGACGCCACGCGGACGCAGGGAGAGAGCATGATCGGCAGCACGGCACGCAGCGGACCCACGGGGTCGGCCACCCTCACCACCCCGGCCCCGCCGGCGGCCGAGCCGGCCCTGCTCGCCGCCCCCGCATCCGCCGCGCCTGCCGCCTCGTCGCGCGGCCACGACCGCACCCCGCGCTCGCCCACCGACCGCGGGCCCTACGGGCGGATGTTCCGGACGGCCCCGCTCGCCGCGCCGCCGGCCGACGAGCTCCGCGAGCTGGCCGGCCGGCTGGACGCCGCCGACCTCGCCGACGAGCACACCGAGCTCGCGCAGCTCGACGACAACGCCGCGATCCCCGCGGGCTACACGTACCTCGCGCGGTTCGTCAACCACGACATCACGTTCGACCCCGCCTCCAGCCCGCAGCGCCAGCACGACCCGGACGCCACCGAGACGTTCCGCACACCGCGCCTGCATCTCGACGGCCTGTACGGCCGCGGCCCCGCGCACCAGCCGTACCTCTACGACGACGAGGACCCGGCGAAGCTCCGTCTCGCCGGCCCGGACGTCCCGCGGATGGGGTCCGTCGCGCTCATCGGCGACGCGCGCAACGATGAGCACCTCATCCTCAGCCAGCTGCACGCCGCACTCCTGCGCTTCCACAACGCGGTGGTCGACGTCGTCCGCGAGGAGGCCGAGACGGCCGAGCACCACGTCTTCGAAGAGGCCCAGCGCCGGGTGCGCTGGCACTACCAGTGGGTGGTCCTCAACGACCTGCTCCCGCGGCTCTGCGGCGAGGACGTGCTGCACGACCTGCTGCACCGCGACGAGTTCGTCGTGACGACCGGATGGTCGCCCGACCCGACCCCGCCCAACCCCGGCCATCCGCGCAGCAGCACGACCGAAGTCATCCGGCCGCGGCTGCGGTTCTACCGCTACGACCGCTCGCCGTTCATCCCCGTGGAGTACGCGGCCGTGACGGCCGCCGTGAGCCACGCGATGCCGCGGCGCAGCTACGTCGTCAACGGCACGCTGCACGCGCCCGGCGGCACCAACCCCCGCCTGGACGACCACCGGCCGCTGCCCGACGGCTGGGAGGTCGACTGGTCGTGGTTCTTCCGGGTCAGCGGCGCGCCGCACCGCCCGCAGGCCAGCCGCCGCATCGCGGTGCGCCCAGGCCTGCCGCCCGCGGCGCTCACGCACCTCGAGCACGGCACGCGGGTCGGGCTGCCGTCAGGCCAGGCCGTCGCGCGCGCCATGTCGCTCGACCCGCTGCCCGCCTCGCGCCTGGGGCTGGACACGTTGCCGGGCCTCGAGCGCGAGACCCCGCTCTGGTACTACGCACTGCGCGAGGCCGGGGAGCTGTGCCGGGGCTGCTGCCTCGGGCCCGTCGGCGGCCGGATCGTCGCCGAGACGCTCGCGGGGCTTGTGGCGTGCGACCCGCTCTCCTACCTGCGCACCGAGCCGGGCTGGATCCCGACGCTGCCCTTCGCCGGGGACACCTTCCGGATGGCCGATCTCGTGGCCGTCGCGGAACTCGCGCGTCGGTGAACATCGTTCCCTGAACGTCGTGCCGCCGCAGGTCACGCCTGCCGGACATGACCGACGACGACGCCCCGTATCTCCGCGCGCTCACCCGGTTCGCCGGCCGGGAGCCGGGCCGCCTGACCGTTCCGGGCCACAAGGGCGGCACGGCCGCCGACGGCGAGCAGCGCCTCGCCCTCGGGCCCGCCGCGCACGCGCTCGACGTGCCGACGCTCATCGACGGGGTCGACGTCGTCCGGGGAGACGACGACGTGCTCGACCCGCTGGCGCACGCCGAGGCGCTGGCCGCCCGCGCGTGGGGTGCGACGCGGACGTGGTTCCTGACCGGTGGGGCGTCGCAGGGCAACCTCGCCGCGTGCCTGGCGATCGCGCAGGGGGGTGCCCGCCGGGTCGTCGTGCAGCGCACCGCGCACGGCAGCACGATCGACGGGCTCATTGTCGCCGGGCTCGAGCCGGTGTTCGTCGCGCCGGAGGTCGACGAGCGGCTGGGGATCGCGCACTGCGTCACGCCGGCGTCGCTGGACCGCGCGCTTCGCGACGCGCCCGATGCCGCGGCGGCGTTCGTCGTCTCCCCGACGTACTTCGGCGCGGTCGCCGACGTCGCGGGGCTCGCGGCGGTCGCCCACGTCCATGGTGTGCCGCTGATCGTCGATGAAGCGTGGGGTGCGCACCTGCCGTTCGGCGATGGGCTCCCCGAAGCCGCACTGGCGGCGGGTGCCGACCTCGTGGTGTGCAGCCCGCACAAGCACCTGGGCTCGCTGACCGGCTCGGCGCTGCTGCACCTCGGCCGGGACGTGCGGGGTCTCGACGAGGAGCGCGTGGCGCGGGCGCTGCGGCTGGTCTCCAGCACGTCGCCGAGCAGCCTGCTGCGCGCGTCGCTGGACGGCGCGCGCCGGCGTGCAGTCTGCCACGGCCCGGCGCTGCTCGCCGACATGCAGCGCGCACTGACGGACCTGCGCGCGCGCATCGCGTGGATCCCCGGGCTGCGCGCTGTGGACGGCGCGGCGCTGGCGGCGGTCCCGGGCGTGGCCGGCCACGACCCACTACGACTCGTCGTCGACGTGCGCGACAGCGGCGCGACCGGGCACGCGTGGGGACGGCTGCTGCGCGAGCTCGCCGACATCGAGGTCGAGCTCTGCGACGAGCACGTGATCGTCGCGGTGTTCGGCCTCGGCGAGGACGTCGCGCAGACCGGCGCGCGGCTGCTGCCGGCGCTTGCCCGGGCGCGGTCGCGCATCGCCCACCGGCCCCGGCGGGGCGCGACCTCCTCGCCTCCGCGCGCCACCCCGCGCCTCGTCCGCACCCCGCGCGAGGCGTTCCTCGGCGCGCGTGAACCGGTCGCAATCGCCGACGCGGTGGGCCGCGTCGCCGCCGAACCGGTGATCCCGTATCCGCCGGGGATTCCGCTCGTCCTGCCCGGTGAGGAGCTCGACGCGCTCGTGCTGGCACGGTGCCGGGCCGCGGCGCGATCGGGTGTGGCCATCCGCGGCGCGAGCGACCCGTCGCTGCGCACGATCGTCGTGCTCGCCGAAGATGAGGTCGCGCACCACGATCCCGCCGCCGCCGCGGTGGCGCTGGCGTGATGCTCGGCCTCGTGCTCGCCGTCGGCGCCAGCGTGGCGTGGGGCGGCTCGGACTTCGTCGCGGGGATCGCCACGCGCCGGCGGCCACTGCTGGCGGTGCTGCTCGGGTCCCAGGTCATCGGGTTCGTCGCGGTCGCCTGCACGCTGCTCATCGCCACGCCGGCCGCACCGCCCGCTGAGGCGCTCGCGCTCGGCGCCGCCGCGGGGGTGGCGGAGCTCGTGGGCTTCGCCGCGCTCTACCGCGGACTCGCCCGGGGACCGATGGGCGTCGTCGCGCCGATCGCCGCGCTGGGGGGCGCGGTGCCG
>CAMCUD010000033.1 GCA_945878865.1 Bifidobacterium breve
CCCCCCCCCGCCGGCCGGCTCAGCCCTGCAGCACCAAGGTCGGCTGCACGGAGAAGCTGAGGTTCATCGACACCGAGTCGCCGGCCGACGCCTTCAGGAAGAAGGCCTGGTCGAGCGCCTTGCCGCCCGGCAGCGGCGGCAGGAAGCTCCCGCCGACCATGTTGATGTCCACCGCCTGGCGCTTGCGGAGCTTGTCCGTCGTGTCCGATGTGCCCTCGTACAGCCGGATCTCGCCGGTCACGTGGATCGGGCACAGCTGGAAGACGTTGAACTCGCACTTCGACGTCGTCTCGTACTTGCACGGCAGGCGCAGCCCGAACGGGCCCTTGCAGATCGCCGTCGGAATCCGGTCCACCTGCGCGTAGAGCTCGAGCTCGACCCGGACCTCGCCGCCGCACTTGAACGCGCGGTTGGCCAGCTGCACGCGCGGCACCGCCTTCGACGCCCAGTTGTACTGGACGACCGAGCCGGCGACCGTCGCGCCGGGCAGCAGCCCCTGAATGCGGTTCAGGCCGGTCGACGGGCAGTTCTCCTGGCCGAAGATCTCGTCGTCGACGATGCGGTACGTGCCGAACACGGCGACGGTCTGCGCGGGCTTGCCGACCTCGGTGCCCGTCTTGCGGAACGTGCCGTCCGCGCCGAAGATGCCGTCCTCCTTGGGCGGGAGCCCGGAGTAGGCGCCGGCTGGCGCGGCAAGCGCCGCGGTCAGGCACGCGATCGCGGCGCACGCGAGCACGAGTCGTCGCATGGCTGTGGCCATGTGGTTCCTCCTTCGATGGGTTGACCCGACCGGCCCGACCAGTGGCGCGGGGAGAAGCAGAACAGTGCGCCACTGGTTGGACCAGTCGGCGGCGACGCTATACGCGCCGTTCTGCTGACACCTAGTCAGGTCGTGAAGTTCGTCCGCGGCGACAACCTGACACGGTGTCTCACTGGGCGGAACTCCAAGAGCAATACGCGCAGAGATCCAGAGCGTCAGCGCCTGATCGGCCCGTGGCGCACCACCTCGAACGCGCGCCCGGGCACCCGCTTGAGCTGGTTGAGGTCCTCGTCGTCCCAGCGGCGATCCGAGGCGCCGGTGATGAACCAGTCGCTGCCGGTGTCGGCGACGATCATCCCGTAGCGCTTCAGCGCGGTGAGGATCACGCGCGCCTGGCCGCGGAAACCGCCGGTCGGGTAGGACGCCTTCAGGCGCAGGCGCAGGCCCATCGGGGGCAGGTTCGGGTCGCGATCGCTGGAGGCCAGGTGCCGGGCGGGCGCGACGTAGCCGGCCTGCGACCGTGACACGGTGAAGCGCAGGGCGTGCCGGATCTCCCCGGCGGCAACCTCGTCGTAGCGGGCCAGCAGGGGCAGGATCGGCAACCCGGCCGCGTCAGCCGACGTCCAGCCGGCCGGCCGCGGCGCGCCCGTCCGCAGGTCGAACACCGCGCCCGAATCCGCCCGCCAGCCGCGGCCGGCCTTCCGGGCCGCATAGAGCTCGTAGAGCTTGCACGTCCCACGCTGGGCGACGAGGACGTGGCGGTCGCCGCCGTTCTCGACCTTCGCCGTGGGCGGGATCGGGTAGGGCCCCGGATCGCTCTCGTCGCCGTAGGCGGTGAACGTGATCGGCACGCGCCGCTGGGAGGCCGGCACCACCTCGTACGGGATGCCGTACGCGCCGCCGCCGCCGAAGTCCGCGTGCAGCGTGTCGTCGGCGCCGATGGAGCGGATGTACGCGTCCGATCGCGGGTCGACCGGCGCCTTGGAGATGTCCTGGTTGATCGCGTTGGACGCGGGGAACACCGGGCAGCCGGCGAGGGTCACCGCCGCGATGACGGCGCCGACCATCAGTGGCGGAACGGCAGCTCGGTGACCTTGACCTTCTCCGGCGCGATGAGGAACACGACGCCGCTGCGCATCGGAAAGTCCTGGCCGGTGTACCGCTGCGCGATCCGGTCGATGATCTCCAGCGCAGCGTCCCCCTCCACGGTGCCGTCGACCCGACCGCGGATCGTGACGCTGCGATACGGGTTCGCCTCGTCGACGAGCGAGAGCGCGACCCGCGGGTCCGCGGCGAGGTTGCGCGCCTTCAGCGACGCCGGCTGGGTGAAGAAGACGACGTGCTCGCCCTCGACGCCGACCCAGACCGGAACGGTGTGCGGCGAGCCGTCCGCCAGGACCGTCGCGAGATGGGCGAAGTTCCTCGCGGTGAGCAGCTCGACGGCGTCGGCAGAAAGCGCAGCCATGACGCCGAGGATGGCACACCCACCCCGGCCTGCAACCATGTACCGGTGATCGCCGCCAGCTGGTCGGACATCTACAACACGTTCTGGGGCGTCGTCGGCGTCGTCGGCGGCATCGGAGCCGTCGCCGTGATGCTGTGGGTCGCCGCGCACGGACTCCGCGAGCGCCATGAGGAAGTCGACGCGCGCGAGTTCTACACCGAGCACGGGCACTGGCCCGACCAGGAACCGGGCGCGCCGCCGGATCCCCTGCCGCCGGTGCAGCAGACCCATCCCGCCCCTTAGAAGGTGTCTCAGAACCTGTGGCGAGCGGGTGGTGCCGTCATCCGTGGATGCCGGGCGTCGCGCGATGCCGAAGGCAAGACTGGTGGTCTTGTCGAGGGATCGGGTGACGCCCGGCGCCGCGGGGACGGTGCCACCCGCCGTCAGAGGTTCTGAGACACCTTCTTAAAAGGCGGAGGCGGGAGTCCCTGTCCAAGACTCCCGCCTCCTGTGCGGATGCGATTGTCGCCGACTGGAGGGGGAACAACGGCCGACGACGCGCAACCTTCGAATCCGACGCCGGGGAGCGTCGGGATGTCTCTGTCGAGCGGGGATACCCCGCACAGACTGAACTGTAAACGGTTCAGTACGGTCAGGTCTACCCCGTAGTAGGGAATCGACATCGGACATACGTCCAGTCGATCCCCGAAAACCCGCGAATTGCGGGCTGGACGCCTTCTGTTGCGCTGACGTTAGGCGACGTCTGCGACCGCCCGCGGGCCCGGTCCGACGTACTTCGCGCTGGGCCGGATGAGCTTAGCCTCGCGCTTCTGCTCGAGGATGTGCGCCGACCAGCCCGCCACGCGCGCGCAGGTGAACATGCTCGTGAAGAGGTCCGCGGGGACCTCGGCGGTGTCGAGCACCACCGCGCTCCAGAACTCGACGTTCGTCGCCAGGACGCGGTCGGGCTTGCGCGCCCGCAGCTCGGAGAGCGCCGCGCGCTCGAGCGCCTCGGCGACCTCGAAGCGGGTCGAGCCGATCTCCCGCGCCGTCCGGCGCAGCACGCGGGCGCGCGGGTCCTCGGCGCGGTAGACGCGGTGGCCGAAGCCCATGAGCCGCTCGCCGCTGTCCAGCGCGTTCTTCACCCACGTGTCGGCGTCGCCGAGCGCCTCGACCTCGTCGAGCATCTTCAGCACGCGTGAGGGGGCGCCCCCGTGCAGCGGCCCCGACAGCGCGCCGACCGCGCTGGAGAGCGCGGCGACCGGGTCGGCGCCCGTGGACGCCACGACGCGCGCGGTGAACGTCGACGCGTTCATCCCGTGCTCAGCCGCACTGATCCAATAGGCGTCGATCGCCTTGACGTGGTCGGGGTTGGCCTCGCCGCGCCACCGGATGAGGAAGCGCTCGGGGATCGTCTTGCCCTGATCGACGTCGGCCTGCGGAACCCACGGCTTGCCCAACCCGCGCGCGGACTGCGCGACGAAGCTCAGCGCGAGGACGGACGCGCGGGCCAGCGCCTCGCGGGCCTCCTCGTCGGTGAGGTCGAGGAGCGGCGGGATGCCCCACTCGGGCGCGAGCATCGCGAGCGCCGACTGGACGTCTACTCGCGGATCACCGGAGCGGACCGTCAGAGGATGCGGCTCGGCGGGCGGCAGGCCCGGCTCGAACGACCCGTCGACCAGCAGGCCCCAGACCTTCTCGTAGGGCACCTGGCCCACGAGGTCCTCGATGTCGACGCCGCGATAGCGCAGCGCGCCGCCGTCCTTGTCCGGCTCGGCGATCTCGCTCGCGAAGGCGACGACGCCCTCCAGGCCCGACTTCACCTCGATGGTGTCTGTGCTCACGACGTCTGTCTCCTACGTGGTCGGTACGGGTTCGTTGGACTGCAGGCTCGCAGATCGCCGGAGGCGGGCCGCGCGACGCGCGACGCGTTCATCCTCGTCGCCGACGAGCGGCGCGAGCACGACGAACGCGAGGAGCGGACCGGCCGCGAGCGCGAGGTACGCGGGCGCCCAGCCCGCCGCCTCGACGAGGGCGCCGAAAGCCGCGGGGCTCACGGCGCCGCCGACGGCGACGATGGTGTTCTGCATGCTCATCGCGGTGCCGGCGCGGGCGCGGCCGGAGATCTCCGCGGCGGCGGTGAACGCCAGGCCGTTCCACGTCATCGTCGCGATGCCCGCCGCGATGGCGAGCGGGACGACGACCGCGTCGGGAGCGCCTGTCAGCGCGGCGAGCGCCACGAGCAGCGAGCCGCTGGCCAGCGCGCGGCGGCGCATCGGCGCGATGCGGCGCGCCTGACGGTCGGAGACGCGGCCGGCGCGCACGCGGCCCGCGGCGCCCACGAGCAGCACCGCGGCGAGCGCCAGCGCGGCCGTCTCGGCGGGCACGCCGTGCTGGTCATGCAGGAAGAGGACGAGGAAGCCGAGCATCGCCGACTGGGCGAAGACGAGCAGCGCGCTGCCCGCGCCCAGGCGCCAGAGTCGGCGGTCGCGCATCGGCGGCGTCGGGGAGGCGGCGGGTGGCAGGACCTGCGGGCGCTCGGGCGCCTCGCGCATGAAGGCCAGGCACAGGAGCGCCGCGCCGACCATGAGGCCCGCCAGCGCGAAGAACGCGAGGCGGAGCCCGCCGACGCCGGCCGCAAGCGCCGGAAGCGTGAGCGAGCCCAGCCCGCCGCCGAGCGGCAGCGCCATCTGACGGATCCCCAGCGCGAACCCGCGCTCGCGCCAGCCGAACCAGCCCATGATCGCCCGGCCCGACGCGCCCGTCGCGCTGGCGCCCATCGCCCCTGCGGCGAACAGGGCGAGGAGGAAGCTCGCAAAGCCGGTGGCCGCACCCGCGCCGACGAGCGCCAGCGCCGCGCCGAACAGGCCGGCCGCCATGACGGGCCGCTCGCCGATCCGGTCGGTGAGCATGCCCCAGAGCAGCAGCGTGACCATCGTGCCGACGGCCAGCGCGGTGAAGGCGAAGCCGATCTGCGCCAGGGAGAGGCCGTACGTGTCGCGGATCGCCGGGCCGAGCGAGGGCAGGCCCATGCGCAGGGCGGCGAACGCGCCGGCGCCGAGCGCGCCCACGCCGAGGACGACCCAGCGGTACGGGCCGGCGCCCCGGCCGGAGACCAGGCGGTCGACCTCGGCCTTCTCGTCGGCCGTCATGACGCCGTCTCCTCCGCGCGCCGCCTGGCGCGGTGGGCGCGGACCTTCGCCGCGTTGCCGCAGCTCTGCATCGAGCACCAGCGCCGCTTGCCCGCGGGCGAGCGGTCGTAGAACCGCGCCGAGCAGTCGTCCGCCGCGCAGATGCGGATGCGCGCGACCTGCGCCGGGGTGCCGAGCATCGTGGCTGCGTCCAGGGCGATCGTGCCCAGTGCGCGGCGGGGGGAGTCGGCGGCCGGGCGCTCACCCAGGACGGCGTGGCCGTCGGCGTCCACCGTGAGCCGGGGACGCGCACCCGCGAAGACGAGCCAGTCGTCGATCGTCGTCACGGCGGCAGGGTCGAGCGGCTCGCCGGCGAGCGCGGCGCGCACGCAGACGTCGATCGCCTCGCGCAGCTCCCGCGCCTGACGGAGCACCTTCTGGGGGATCGCGGGGCCCGCCCAGTCGGCAGGCAGGAGTTCTGCGGCACGCAGCCAGCCGGCGAGGTCGTCGACGGTGACGAGCGTCTCGACCTGGCGCCGCCAGCGCTCGCGCAGCGTGTTGGCGAAGTCCATCGCCGGGCGCCCGCCGAGCCAGTACCAGTAGGGCGCGCCGGTCTCGAGGGGAAGCACGAGCGCGTCAGGGAGATCCAGATCCACCTGACGCTGACTCGTAACCATATGAGTCAGTGTAACAGGTTACAGCGGAGTCGCACGTATGGTCCGCCGGTGCCCGACCACCAGCTCCTGACCCGCTCGGCCGTCGAGCTCGCGGACCTCGTCCGCGCCGGCGAGCTCAGCGCCCGCGAACTCGTGGACCTGTCGCTCGACCGCATCGAGGACCTCGACGGCGAGCTCGGCGCGTTCGTCGACGTCGACGCCGACGGCGCCCGCGCCACCGCCGACGCCATCGCCCCCGGCGACGAGCGCCCGTTCGCCGGCGTGCCGATCGCGGTGAAGAACAACCGCGCGGTCGCCGGCCTGCCGCTGCACTTCGGCTCGGCCTTCACCCCGGAGCTGATCCCCCGCCGCGACCACCACGTGACGACCCGGCTGCGCGCGGCGGGCTTCGTCATCGTGGGCACCACGAAGCTCCCGGAGTGGGGGATCATGCCGGTCACCGACCCGACGTTCGGCGGCCCGGCGCGGAACCCGTGGGATCCGTCGCGCACGTCGGGCGGCTCGTCCGGAGGGTCGGCGACCGCCGTCGCCGCCGGCATGGTGCCGCTCGCCCACGCCAACGACGGCGGCGGCTCGACCCGCATCCCCGCCGCGTGCACCGGCCTCGTCGGCCTGAAGCCGCAACGCGGCCGGATCTCGGTGGCGCCGGACCTCGGACACCAGTTCCTCGTCCAGGACGGCGTCCTCACCCGCACGGTCGCCGAGACGGCCGCCCTCCTCGACCTGCTCGCCGGCCCGGTGGTCGGCGACGCCACCTGGGCCCCGCCGCCGCCCGAGCCGTTCGCCGTCACCGCCGCGCGCGAGCCCGGCCGTCTGCGGATCGCGGTGACCACGCTCCCGCCGATCCCCGACGTGCCCGTCGCCCCGGAGTTCGTCCGCGCCGTCGACGACACCGCCTCGCTCCTGGCGTCGCTCGGGCACGACGTCGAGCGGGCCGACCCGCCGTGGGCCAGCCGCGAGATGGCCGCGCTGTTCACCGCCGAGTTCGGGCCCGCAGTCTGCTCGACGATCGCGTTCGCCGCCCACCTGCACGACCGCGAGCCGACGGCCGCCGACCTCGAACCGCTGAGCTGGTGGCTGTGGGAGGCCTCCCGCGCACTCAGCAGCATCGACGCCGCCGTGGCCGCCGCCCGGATCCAGGGCTTCGCCCGGGAGCTCGTCACCTGGATGAACGCCTACGACGCCGTGCTCACGCCGGCACTCGCCGAGGTCGCCGTGCCGCTCGGGGAGATCGACCCCCGCGGGGACGACCCGGTCGCGACGTTCGCCCGCGGCGGACGCTTCACCCCGTTCACGGCCACGCTGAACATCACCGGCCAGCCGGCGATCAGCCTCCCGATCGCCGCGCGCGAGGAGGACGGCCTCCCCGTCGGCGTGCAGCTCATCGGGCGCCCCGCCGAGGAGGGCGCGCTGCTGGCGCTCTCCGCGCAGCTCGAAGCGGCGCGGCCCTGGGCGGACCGGCTCGCGCCGCCCGCGACCTGAGCACATCGTGGCACGTTGTCCCTCGGATGCGAGGAGTACGTGCCACGCGAGCTACTTGACGACGACCTCGCAGTTCTTCACGCGGTCCTTGCGGTCCTTGCGCACGCGGTCGACGCCCGGGCCGCAGTCGGCCGTGTCGGCCATCCCGCCGCGGATGTTCACGTAGTCGTTGCCGGGCCCGGCGAAGATGAGGTCGACGCCGAACCCGCCGCTGATCGCGTCGTCACCGAACCCGCCGAAGATCTTGTCGTTGCCGCGATCGCCGGTGATCTCGTCGTCGCCGTCCTCGCCGTAGAGCCGATCGTCGCCCTTGCGCCCGAAGATGCGGTCGTGGTCGCGGCCGCCGCGGATGACGTCGTTGTCCTTGCCGCCGTCCAGGTCATCGGCGCCGCCCAGACCGTCGATCGTGTCGTTGCCGTCCTGACCGACGAGGGTGTCGCCCTCCTCGGTGCCGCGCAGGGTGTCGTTGCCCTTCCCACCGACCTTCGAGGGCTGGTCGAGCTTGTCGGCGATGCCGTTCAGCGCCTCCTGGGCGGCCGGGCCCGCGGAGACGAGCGCCGCGGGGGGCTCGGCGGGGTTCGAACCGTCGAACGCGACGTCCTTCGTGGACGGGTCGCCGATGATCACCCGCTCGCAGTTGATGATCCGGTTCGGGCCCTTGCCGTCGCGCTCGTAGTCGGTCTCGACGTACGCGACATCCTCCCCGGGGCCGCAGTCGAAGTTGTCGGGCTCCGATCCGCCGTAGAGGCGGTCGTCGCCGTCGCCGCCGATGAGCGTGTCCGGCGCGCTGCCGCCCACGAGGACGTCGCTGCCGGCGTCGCCGCGCAGGACATCGGGGCCGCTCCCGCCCAGCAGGGTGTCGTTGCCGTCGCCACCGTTGACGTTCTTGTCCGAGCCGCGGTTCGCGTGGATGTAGTCGTCGCCCGGACCGCCGTCGAACAGGCGGTCGTCGCCGAAGCGCTGCTCCACGATGAAGTCGTTGCCGTCGCCGCCGTACATCGCGTCGTCGCCGTCGCCGCCGTCGAGCTGGTCGTCGCCCTCACGGCCGTAGAGCGTGTCGTTGCCCGAGTCGCCGAACAGCTGGTCGTTGCCCGCGAGCCCGTCGAGGTAGTCATTGCCGGTCTCGCCGCGCATGGTGTCCGGCCCGGGCGTGCCGCGCAGGCGCTCGGACTTGAAGACCGGGAGGATCGGGTCCAGGATCGGCGCCGCCGGGGCCGAGGCAGGGAGAACCGCCGCCGCGGCGAGCGCGGCGATGAGGGCGCGGGCCAGCGTCACGCGCGCGGCCTCGCAGGCGCCAGCACGTCGGCCATCGCGGCCGGGCTGACGCCCAGAGCCTCCATGCCCGCCTTCCCCCTCGGCGTCGCCATCGACGCCGTCAGCATCTCTGCTTCATCCCAAGACACAGGAGTCTTGGATTTCAGCAGGTTCTCCGCAGCTTGCAAGCCCGCCGCCGCGACAGGCTCGGGAACCGGCACCGCCCGCCGGCGCCGCCCCAGGGCCCGTACGCGCAGATCGACAAGCTGCCGCGCCGTGAGCGTGGCGGGCCCCGCCAGCTCGTGGCGCTGGCGCGGCTCGTCGCGATCGAGCGAGGCGATCACGGCGTCGGCGACGTCGCCGGCCCACACCGGCTGGAACTCCGCACGCCCCCTACCCACCGTGGGCAGCACGGGCGAGAGCAGGAGCAGGCGGCTCAGCACCCGCTGCGCGCGGTCGTGCGGCGCGTAGATGAGCGACGCCGACAGGATCGTCGTCTCGAGCTCCGAGGCCTCCACGACGTCCTCGGCCAGCGCCTTGGCCCGCAAGAGCCGCGTGCGGTGATGCGGGCTGGCCCCCAGCCCGGAGAGGAAGACGAAGCGCTGGACACCCGCCTTCTCGGCCGCGCGCACCATCCGCCAGGTGGCGATGCCGTTGAGTTCCTCGATGGATCCCGCGGGCTGGTCGCGCGCCGACGCGGCGAGGTGGACGACCGTCGTGACGCCGCGCATCGCGTTACGGAACGAGGGCGGGTCGGCGAGGTCGCCGAGGGCGATCTGCACCCGCACGCGGTGCTCGCCGAGGCCCCGTGGATCGCGGACGAGGCAGCGCACCGCCCGACGCTGCGTGACCAGCCGCTGCAGCACCGCCGTCCCCACGAGCCCCGTCGCACCGGTCAGCAGAATCACGGCAGCAAGCCTACGGCCCCGCCAGGTTCTAATATCCGCGCTTCCCCGGAGAACCTGCTTTCGTCCTCGGCACCGCAAGCGGCGCCCTCCGGACGACGTCACACAAAAGGAAGGCACATGGCCTACGTCATCGCGGAGCCGTGCATCGGCCAGAAGGACAACTCGTGCACCGAGGTCTGCCCGGTCGACTGCATTCACCCGACCCCGGACGAGCCGGACTACGACAAGGTCGAGCAGCTGTACATCGACCCGGAGGAGTGCATCGACTGCGACGCCTGCGTCGAGGCCTGCCCGGTCGACGCCTGCTTCGCCGAGGATCAGCTGCCGGACGAGTGGCAGCAGTTCGCCGCGATCAACGCGGAGTACTTCACCAGCAAGTAATCACGAGGAACCGAGCACGCGTGCTTTCGCCTGCTGGAACTCCTCGTCGGTGAGCGCCCCGGCGGCCCGCAGCTTCGCGAGCCGCTCGAGCTCCTCGATCGTGTCATCGTCAGCGTCCGCGGCGGGCGCCGGGGCCGGCCGCGGCGAGGCCGGTGCGGCGCCGCCCGGCGCCAGGCCGACCATCGCGAGCGCGGGCGCGTCGAACGAGACGCCCGGCTCGCCGTCGCCGCCGGGCTCGTAGAACACGGCGCAGCGATCCCCCTGGCGCGGGATCTGCACGCGAGAGACCGTCGCCGTCTTCTCGAACTCGAACGCCGGCTCGCCCGCCGGTTCGGCGCGGATGCGCATCGCCACGCGCGGGTTGTCGTTGATCGTCATGCCCGTGTCCTGGACGGAGAGGACGGTGCCCGGGCAGCGCTTGCCGTGCGCGAGCAGGCGCTGCGCGCGTGTGCCGCCTCCGCCGTTCCCGCCGCGGCGCCCGCCGAGGAAGATCGCGAACAGGCCGGGGAGCCCCATGAGGACGAACAGGCCGCCGACGACGATGCCGGTGATCGTCAGCCCGCTGCCGGCGTCAGGAGGCGCGGCCGGGCCGAACGCGGCAACGAAGAACGACGCCCCGAGCATCGTGAAGCCCAGCCCCCAGGCGACGCCGGCGATCGCGGCGCCCGGCGTGATGATCGCCCCGCCGACGACGAGGAAGATGCCGCCCATCAGCGCGAAGATCTTCGTGCCCGTGCCCGGCGGGCAGGCCCGCGCGGAGACGTACGGGCCGCCGGACGAGCAGGAGCCGATCCGGATGAGCTCGTACAGCGCCCAGGCGGCCAGGAGGACGCCAACGGCGACACACGCCATGCCGATGATCGTGCGGACCGCGCGGCTCACTGCACGCACCTCTGGATCTCGTCCGCGGTGTCGGCCTTGCGCAGGCAGGCCGCGCGCGCCTCGGCCTCGCGGCGCGACCGCTCAGCCTGCTCGGCGGCGGCCTTCGTCCGTGCGCGGCTCGCGGCGTCGGGGGTGCCGAGCGGCCGCACATCGGTGCCGTCGGCCGCGGCCGCGACGTCGTTGTCCTTGAGCGGGAGCGTCCAGAACGCGCTCCACGACGGCGGCGGCGACGACTCGCTCAGACGACGGCTGATGACCATGTAGTCGAAGTTGCGCGGCTGCAGGTCGAACCGGCGCTGGGCGGCGCGGATGATCTTCTGCGGCGCCGTCGCGTCGATCGACGACGGCTGCAGGCCCTCGCCTTCGCCGGTGCCCGCGTCGCTCGAGCTGACGTCGAACGCCACGTTGACGCTGAGCGTCTGCCGGCGCCCGTCGGGCTGCACCACGATCACGTTGGCGCTCGTGGGGTCGACCCGCAGGCTGTCGATGAAGCCACCCTCGCCGAGCTTGCCGTCGACCGCGCGAAGCATGCGGCGCATGTTCGCCGGGCGGGTCAGCGACGCGGCGTCCGTGGTGCTGATCTCCCCGCGCTGGGCACGCTTGACCGGGTCGTGGACGGCGTCGTCCTCGACGCGAACGAACATCAGCGCGCCCGCGGCGAGCACGAGCAGTGTGAAGATCCCGAGCGCGAGGCGTCCCGGCTCGTAGGGGCCACGAGGCGCGTCGGCCACCCCAGTGCCGGGAACGGGGTCGGGCCGTCCGCTGCGGGCGGACAGCTGGCCGAGGTCCATCTCCTTCTCGCGACCGAACATGGCAGGCCCGCAATCCTGCCGGACCGGGCGGCGGGGCGCTGCCCCGCCGCCCGGTGGCCCGTCAGTTGAACGTGAAGGTCGTCCCGGCGGCGCCGCCGTCGCTCTTGACCTGCACGCTCTTCGCCCCCGCCGCCGTCGCGGGCGTGGTGAACGTGATCGATGTCGCGGTGCCGCTGCTCGGCACGATCACGCCGCCCACGTACACCGTGGCGTTGCCGAGGTTCGTGCCCGTGAGCGTGACCTTCGTCCCGCCGGCCGCAGGCCCGCTGGCGGGCGAGATCGCCGTGACCTTCGGCGTGCGCAGCACCGCCCAGCGCCCTTCGAGCTCGATCGGGCTCGTGCCCGTCGGCGTCGTCACGCGCAGGTCCGCCATGGTGCCCTCGGTCAGCAGGGGTTCGAGCGCGAGGATCCGCGTGTCGCTGAGCACGTAGATCTTCGTGGCCGGCGTGCTCCCGAACGTCACGGTCGTCGCGCCGGTGAATCCTCGGCCGTCGATCGCGGCGTAGACGAGCCCGCTGACCGGCACGCGCTCGACCTCCTCGATCACCGGGCCCGGCCGGAGCTCACGCGTGAACGCCGTGCTCGCGACCCCGGCGGGCGTGCGCACCTTCACCGCCGCGCTTCCCACGTCCCCGCGCGGGATCTCGAACGACAGACTGGTCGCCGACGAGGCGGTCACCGTGGCCGGCCGCCCCCCGACGGTCACGCTCGCCCCGCTGAGCGCGGTGCCGGTGACGGTCACGGGCGTCGCGGTGTCCGCGTAGCCCTTGACCGGACTGATCGCCGTGACCTTCGGCGCGGTGCCGCCTCGCGACATGTACGTGTACGTCGTCGTGGCGCTCCCACCCGGGGTGGTGACCTTCACCTCCGTCGGGCCCGCCCAGGACGAGCCGGGGATCGTCAGCGTGATGCTCGTGTCGCTCGCGGTGAGCGGCTCGACCGGCCGGCCGCCGACGGTGACCTCGGCGTCCTTGAGGTTCGTGCCCTTGATCTCCGTCCAGGTCCAGACGTCGAGGTACCAGCTCGACGGGCCGAACGACGTGATCTTCGGGGCGGGCGGCGCGGTGTACGCCGGCGGCGTGCCCTTGAGCACCGCGCCGCGGCCGGCCGCGAGGTTGACGCTGGTGACCGACTGGCCGGCGAGGTTCTTCAGCGTCGCGCCGAGCGCGACCGTGCCGGTGGTCGCCGATCCGGGCTCCTTCAGCAGCACCATCCCGCCGTCGAAGTCACGGCGCAGCAGCCCGTTCCACCGGAAGCGCGGGCCCTTCGCCGCACCCAGATCGGTGTCCCAGCCCGGCCACCAGGCCGACGGGGTCTGGCTGATGTCGCCGACCGCATCCGCGCCGGTGTTGGCGAGCAGGTAGCCCGCCAGGCTGTACTCGCGCTCGGTGTCGTTGGCCGGGAAGTCGTCGAACACCACGCCCTTGCCGAGGCGGTGCACGAGGTCGGCGTAGCCGAGCATCCCCCGCAGCTGCTCAGGCGTGGACAGGCCGCTGTCGCTGGCGAACCCGCCCTCCCGGTTGATGTAGTCGGCCGCCCGGATCTGCCGGTCGGCTTCGGGGTACCACCCGCCGTCGGCGTCCCGGCCGTAGCCCCAGGGGCTGTTGTGCAGGATCTCCTTCTGCGGTGCGATCCCGGCCCGGATCTCCTCCATGAACGTCGCCATCGCCCGTCGCCAGTCGGCGTCGGTGATCGCCCGCTTGAGCGTCGGGCTGTACGCCGTGACGCCGGTCTCACCGAACTTCCGGGCGAGCGTCTGCGCGAGATTGACGTCGTCGACCCAGACCCCGCGGTAGTTCCTGGCGGCGAACGTCGCCCTCAGGTCGGCGATCCAGTCGGCCCGGAACGCCGGGTCGGTGATGTCGGCCGCGTACTGCGGGCACCCCAGCGCGACGCCGGTGCTGCTCTTGCGGCCGCAGTCGTAGTCGATGTACAGCGGCTGCCCGGAGGTGTCCTTGAGGATCCACTTCCCGCGCCGGCTGACGTCCCCCGCGTCGTCGGCGTAGATCGCGAACGAGTCCTTGTAGACCCATCCGCCGGGGTACCAGTTCACGCGGCTGTCGAAGAAGGGCGTGAAGACCTCCATCCGCCAGAAGCGGTCGTTGATCCAGGTGACGCGCTGCTGCGTCGGGTTCGTGACGAAGCTGTCGAAGCTCGGGTCCATCCGCTTGACGAACCGGACCTTGCCCGGCGTCGCGGAGAACTCGGTGGCGGCGTGCGCGCTCGTGGTCAGCGCCAGGGTCAGGAGCCCGAGCAGGACGACGAACGCCACGAAGGCGACCTGTAACCGCCTGGGCGGCACAGGGGAACGGCGAGACGGCATGAGAAACCTCCGGGGAGGTGGACAGTTCAGATAATCAACGTTATCCGAACTGTCGGCACGGCCTACTCGTCGGCGGCCAGCGCGGCATGGTCGAGCCGCTCGAAGGCCGCCATCACCAGCGGGTCGAACGCCGTCCCCGCATCGGCGCGCATGACCGACAGCGCCTCGGCGACCGGCATCGCGTCCTTGTACGGACGCGCGTGGGTGAGCGCATCGAAGACGTCGGCGACCGACACGAGTCGGCTCTCCAGCGGGATGTCGCGACCGGCCAGCCCATGCGGGTAGCCGCCGCCGTCCCACCGCTCGTGATGGGAGACCGCGATCGTCGCCGCCAGCCGCAGGTACGCCGAGGACCCGCCAGCGAGGATCTCCGCCCCCGCCGTCGTGTGCGTCTTGACGATGTCGAACTCCTCCGGCGTGAGACGCCCCGGCTTGAGCAGGATGCGATCCGGGATCGCGACCTTGCCGATGTCGTGCAGCTCGGCCGCACGGCGCAGCAGCTGCACGCGGGCCTCCTCGAGGCCGAGCTCGGCGCCGAGCATCGCGGCGGTCCGCCCCACGCGCTCGGTGTGGTGGTGCGTGTCCTGGTCGCGGTACTCGGCGACGCGCGCGAGGTGGCGCAGCATCTCCAGGTGCGAGCGCTCGAGCGCGACCGAGCGCTCGGCGACCCGCTCCTCGAGGTCGGAGTTCTGCTGCTCGAGCTGCAGCTCCAGCTGCCGCGCGCGCAGCATGTTGCGCGCGCGCAGGCAGACCTCTTCGAAGTCGAACGGCTTCTGCAGGAAGTCCGTGGCGCCGAGCGCGAGCGCGCGCCTGCGCGATTCCATCGACTCGTCGGCGGTCAGCACGATGATCGGGGTGGCGAGCACGCCCTCGCGCCGGCCATCGAGGCGGCGGAGGAGCTCGAAGCCGTCAGGCGCCGGCATCTGGAGGTCGAGCATGAGCAGGTCCGGCTGCCAGGAGCCCATGAGCGCCTCGACCGACGACGAGTCCGTCGTCGAGCGGACCTGCTCGAACCCCCAGTCGGCGAGCAGACGCTCGAGCAGCGCGATGTTGAACGGCGCGTCGTCGACGATGAGGATCTTCATCTCGCGGACGTCGGCCACCGGCCGCGACTCCGGAGACGGATCTGTCGCGGTGGATGGACGCGGCGGGGGTGTGGGGAACAGGGCGGCGGCTTCCATGACACGACACGCCTCGACCCGATGTGCCGAGATGTTGACCCTCGACGGCGTACCCGGACGCGCGGTCCTGTCAAGACTCCCCGGATTCCGGGAGGTAGCCTCGTCGCGATGGCCCCCGGCTACGAGATCTCCACCGACCCCGACCGCCTCGACGTCGACGTGATCCACGGCTTTCTCCGTGACGCGTACTGGTCGCCCGGGATCCCGCGCGAGATCACCGAACGAGCGATCGCGCACTCCATCCCGTTCGGCGCCTACGCCCCTGGCGGAGCGCAGGCCGGCTTCGCCCGCGTCGTCACCGACCGCGCGATCTTCGCCTACATCGCCGACGTGTTCGTCCTGCCCGAGCACCGAGGTCAGGGCGTCGGCACGGCGCTCGTCCGCGCCATCCTCGCCCACCCCGACCTCCAGGGCCTGCGCCGCATCGAGCTGCACACGCTCGACGCGCACCCGCTGTACGCGAGCTGCGGGTTCGAGCCCGGCGCGGCGCCCGAGCGCGTGATGGAGATCGTGCGGGCGCCCGAGGAGCTCTACGCCGACTGACGGCGGTCGACCGCGGGATCGGCCAGGTAGTGCTCGCGCTTGGCGTCGTAGAGCCGCTCGTCAGCCACGCGCCAGACGGCGTCGAGGCTGTCGCCGTCGTCGGGCAGCGCTGCGACGCCGACGGACCCGCCGACCTCGAGATCCTCCGTGTCGTCGCGCAGGGCCTCACGGCACGCGGACGCCAGCTCGGCCGGGTCGCCTCCGGGGACGACCACGCAGAACTCGTCACCGCCGAGCCGGAACGCCTGCCCGCCGCGGGCCGTCGCCACGGCGGTGAGGCGCAGTGCCAGCCGCTGGAGCAGCGCATCCCCCGCGTGGTGGCCGAACCGGTCGTTGAACGGCTTGAAGCCGTCGAGGTCGGCGACCGCGACGACCGCGGGTGCGGTGACGTCGTGCAACGTGGTGTCGAGCGCCCGGCGGTTCGCCAGGCCGGTGAGCGGGTCGTGGGCGGCGAGGTGCTCGAGTGCCTCAACGTGCCGGCGCTGCATCCGCCCGGCGAAGACGAGGAAGACCCACCAGCTCCCGGTGATCGTGAGCACCGCGACGCCGAGGACGACGAGCGTCACGGTGTCGGCGCGCCTGTCGGTCGCGCGCTCGCGTGACTCGGCGTTGCGCTGGATCTCCGTGAGCCCCTGAGCGGCGACGGACAGCAGCCCGGCGGCGCGCAGCAGCTTCTGCTCGGTGATCGGCGCGCGCAGAAGGCCCACGCCCTGGGCCCGCGCGCTGGTGATGCGGTCGAGCACCGCCTGATCGGAGGTCCCGGAGCCGACCAGCTGCTGGAGCGTCGTGCTCTGCAGCTCGTTGTTGGCGCGCAACCGCCGCAGCGCGCCCGTCAGGCTTTCGGTGTCGGTGATCCGCTCCTGGCCGAGGAGCATGCCCACGGCCGCGACGGACACGCTCGCCTGCTTGACCTGCGTGGCGTTGGCCTGCGCCACCGCCGCGATCGTGCCCTGGTGGCGGGCGTCGTCGCGGACGCCCTCGACGATGAGGATCGCCGCCAGGCCGCCGAAGGCCGTCACCAGGGCGGGGACGAGCAGCAGCAGCACGCGCCAGCGCCCGCGCAGGAAGCGCGAAGGCATGCGGGGATCAGGGCTCACACCTGGTGTATCGGCGCGAGCGTGCACGCTCGGGCGCGGCGCTGGACGTGTGACCGACCAGCGCGTCCCCAGTTCCGGGCCTCAGGCCATCGGGAGCGACATGCCCTTCGGCTTCGGCGCGCTCTGCACGACCTGCAGCGCCGGCTCCTCAGGGGCCATCTGCAGCGCGATCGGCTGCGACGGCGTGATCGCGATGATCCCGCGGGCCACGGAGCGGACCGCCTGCGACGCGGGATCGTCGGGATCCGTGGCGACGAGCGGCACGCCGGCGTCGGCCTGCTCGCGCAGGGCCATCGTGAGCGGCACCTTGCCGAACAGCGGCACGTCGAGCTCGTCGGCGAGCTCCTGGCCGCCGCCCTCGCCGAAGATCGCGTAGCGGTCGCCGTCGGGCGTGACGAACGCCGACATGTTCTCCACGATGCCGCCGATCTCCAGGTTGACCTTCGTCGCCATCTCGGCGGCGCGGCGCGCGACCTTCTGCGCGGTCGCCTGCGGGGTGGTGACGATGAGGAACTGCGCCTGCGGAAGCAGCTGCGCGAGGGTCATCGAGACGTCGCCGGTGCCCGGGGGCAGGTCGACGAGCAGGTAGTCCAGCTCGCCCCAGTCGACGTCCTCGAGGAACTGCGTGAGCGCCTTGTGCAGCATCGGGCCGCGCCAGACGACGGCGCTGTCCTCCTCGACGAAGAAGCCGATGGACATGACCTTCACGCCGCCGGCCTCCAACGGGAGGATCTTGCGCTGCGGGCTGACCGGCGGGCGCTGGCCGCCGAGCCCGAACATGCGCGGGAGGCTGTAGCCCCACACGTCGGCGTCGAGCACGCCGACCTTCTTGCCCTCCGCAGTGAGCGCCGCCGCGAGGTTCGCGGTCATCGACGACTTGCCGACGCCGCCCTTGCCCGAGCCGACGCAGATGACGTTCGCCACCTGCGCCAGCGCGCCGCTCGGCAGGCCGCCGGCGCGACCGAGCTTCTGCTGCAGGCCCTGCTTCTCGTCGGCGCTCAGGACGTCGAACGTCACGTTGACGTGCGTGACGCCCTCGACCGTCTTGGCCTCCTTCACCACGCTCGTCTGGAAGTGGTTGCGGATCGGGCAACCGGGCGTGGTGAGGGAGACCGTGATGTCGACGACGCCGTTGTCGTGCGCGTCGATCGAACGGACCATGCCCAACTCGACGATCGACGCTCGGAGCTCCGGGTCGATGACGCGGGTCAGTGCGTTGCGGATGTCGTCGACGGAAGGCATGGTCTCGATTGTACGCGCCGCAACTACGCCGGGACCTTCTCCCGGCTGTCGACCCCCTCCTCGAGGTGGCCCTCGAGGGACACGTTCGGGAGGATCCGGTCCAGCCAGCCGGGCAGCCACCACGCGCGGTCACCGAGCAGCGTCACCACGGCGGGCGCGACGACGAGCCGGACGATCAGCACGTCGATGAGGATCGCCAGGCCGAGGCCGAGACCCATCATCTTCGCGATGGTGTCGGGCTGGGTGACGAACGCCAGGAACACCGACGCCATGATCAGGCCGGCGAACAGGACGACCTTGCCGATCCGCGCCATGCCGTGGATGACGGACTCCCGCGGACGGTCACCCTCGTTGTAGGCCTCGTGCATCCGGCTGAGCAGGAAGACGTTGTAGTCCATGCTCAGCCCGAACAGGATCGCGAACATCATCACCGGGATGAACGACACGATCGGCACGCCACTCTCGACGCCGAGCAGGCTCGAGCCGATGCCGTCCTGGAACACCGCGGTGACGACGCCGTACGCCGCGCCGATCGACAGCAGGTTGAACGCCGCCGAGACCAGCGGGACGAGCAGCGAGCGGAACGCCATCATGAGCAGCAGGACGGAGAGGCCGATGACCACCGCGATGAACAGCGGCAGCCGCGCCGCCGTCCTGTCGGAGAAGTCGACGAACGCCGCCGTGTTGCCGCCCACGTAGACCTTCAGGGGCGTGCCCTGAGTGGCGGCGGGCAGCACGTCGTCGCGCAGCGTCTCGAGCAGGTCGCTCGTGGCCTGGTCCTGCGGCGAGGTCTTCGGGATCGCGGTGATCGTGGCCATCTCGCCGTCCTGGCTGGGGACGGGCGGGGTGACCGTCGCGATGCCCGGCGTCGCCTTGACGTCGGCGACGATCTTCTCCAGCTGCTGCTGCGTGCCGGCGGCGCCCTTCGGCGTGTCGACGGCGAGCAGGAACGGACCGTTGGAACCAGGGCCGAACGCGGTGCTGAGGTTGTCGTAGGCGATCCGCGCCGTCGAGTCCTTCGGCTGGTTGCCGTCGTCGGGCTGACCGAGCCGCATGCCGGTGAGCGGGAACGCGAACACGAGCAGGATGAGGACACCGGCGGCGATCGACAGCCACGGGCGCTCGGTGATGAACGTGCCCCAGCGCTCGAACATCGGCGAGGGCTGGACGTGCTCGGGCTTCTTCGGCGTCAGCCGCTTCTGGAACGCGCCGATCATCACGGGGAGGAACGTCAGCGCCGAGACGACGACCGCCGCGACGCCGATGGCCGCGCCGATGCCCATCTTGCCGATCATCGGGATGCCGATCACGAGCAGGCCGGCGATCGCGACCATGACGATCACGCCCGCGGCGACGACCGCCGAGCCTGCGGTGGCCGCCGCCTTGCCCGACGCGTCGCGCACCGAGTCACCTGCGGCGACCTGCTCGCGGAACCGGGCGATGATGAGCAGCGAGTAGTCGATGCCCGCGCCGAGGCCGAGCATCACCGCGATGGTCGTGGCGAACTCCGGCAGGCCGAGGGGCTTGGCGAGGATCGCCAGCAGCATCTGCCCGACCATCACGCCGAGCAGCGCGCCGAACAGCGTGGCGCCCATCGCGGCGGCCGAGCGGAACAGCAGCGTGAGCAGCACGATCGCCAGCGCGATGCCGATGAGCTCGCCGACCGGCGCGTCCTGCTGCTGCGTCGCGTCGATGACGGTGCCGCGCATCGAGACCTGGACGCCGGCCGCCTCGGCCGGATCGGTCGCCTTCTCGAGCGCCTTGCGGTCGGACTTCTCGATCTCGGCCGGGTCGGTCTCGTAGCGCACGTCCGCGGCGACGAGCGTCCCGTCGGGCGAGGCCTGGCCGCCCTGGGCGAACGGGTCACTGACCTCGGCGACGCCCTTGAGCTTCTTGACGTTGGCCAGCGCGGACTCGACGGCGGCCTGCTGCTCGGGCGCGGTGATCTTGCCGTCCTGCGCCTTGAAGACGAGCGTCGCGTCGGCCCCGGCGAGCGCCGGCGTGTGCGCGCGGAAGAGGTCGATCGCCTGTTGCGATTCGGTGCCTGGGATCTCCCAGTCGTCGGGTGCAGGGCTGGCGGCCCCGGCGAGACCGCCGAGGACGACGAGCGTGACGAGCGCCGCCGCGAGGCCGCGCTTCCAGTGGTGAGTGAGAGCGCGGGCGATGCGCGCGAGGAAGGCCGACATGGCCGGAGAAAATATCACACTCGCTGCAAGATTGCTGGAGACGCAATGTTGCAGAAAGTGTTAGAATCCAGGCAACGGATGCAGCACCCGGGTCTTCGAGAGCGCAAGAAGCAGCAGACACGAGACGCCATCGTGCGCTCCGCGATGGAGCTCTTCGCCGAGCGCGGCTTCGACGCGACGACGATCGCCGACATCGCCGCGGCCGCGGACATCGCGCCCCGGACCTTCTTCGGCTACTTCCCCTCGAAGGAGGCCGTCGTCTTCCACGACTTCGACGAGCTCTTCGAGGACTTCTCCGCCCGCCTGCGCGACCGCTCCCCGGACGAGACCGCGTTCGCCGCCCTGCGCGCGTGGATCGTCGAGCTCATCAGCGCGGCCGAGCGGGACGGCGACGACCCCCGGGACTGCCTCATCGCGACGACCCCGTCGCTGGAGGCCCACGACCGCGCGAACATGGCGCGCTTCAACGAGGTGCTCACGACGTGCGTCGCCGAGGACCTCGGCGTGGCGCCGGACTCCCTGCGCGCGCAGATGGTCGCGGCCGCATCGATCGCCGCGATGGAGTCGATGCGCTCGCTGAAGGAGCGCGACTCGACGCCTGAGCACGCGCTGGCCGTCATGGACGAGGTCCTCCTCTTCCTCGAGGGCGGCCTGGCCGCCCTGCGGGGCGCGGCCCCGGCCGGCGCGTAGCACCGGCCGGGATCACGGACGACTAGACGAGCGCGGTGACGCGCTCGCGGACGGTGCTCGCGACGTCGGCCACGGGGGTGACCACGGGGTCGAGCGACTTGCGGACCGGCTCGGCCTGCTTCTCGAGCTCGGCCTGCAGCGACTTGACCTCCTTCTCGAGGCGCGCGCGGTTGTCGGCGACGACCTTCTCGGCCGTCGTGCGACGCTCGCGCAGCTCGCGCTCGATGCGCGTGCGGGCCTTCGTGAGGTCGCGCTCGAGGTCGCGGCGGACCTTCGTCCCGCGGGTCTCGAAGCTCTTGAGCTCCTTCTCGACGGCCGCGCGGTCGACGCTCGTGCCGCGGAGATCCTTGAACGTGCCGACGACCGTGTCGCGGTCGATCGTGGTGCCGCGCAGGTCCTTGACCGTGTCGACGGCCGTGGCGGCGGCGCCGAGCTGGACGAGGACGACGCGCTCGGCGATGCCGCTCGCGGTCTCCAGGCGGGTCTTCGGCGCGGTGCTCGCGGCGGCCTTCTTGGCGGCCGTCGTGGTCTTGCGCGCGCTTGCCGGCTTCTTCGCGGCGGTCGTCTTCTTCGCCGTCGTCTTCTTGGCGGCCGCCTTGCGGGCCGCGGGCTTCTTCGCGGCGGCGGGCTTGCTGGGGGTCGTTTCGGCCATGACTCCTCGAGGGGGTTTATTAGAACTAAGCTTGTACCCGCAGAGTAGCGGGCGAACGTGTGTTTGTACACCCCCGGACGCGAGCGGTTACCGTCGCTCCGCGCCGAACGTCTGATCACCGTCGTCAGAGCGACGGTGATCAGACGTTCGCGGCGATGGCGGGCGCGCGGCGGGACGTCAGGCCGGTGCGACCCGCGCGCGCCAGGCGGCGGGGTCCGCGAGCTCGGCCGGCGTCGGCGCGCTCTCGGGCTCGCGCCACGCGCGATGCAGCAGCCCGGGCCCGCCCAGCTCGACGACGGCCTCGCAGAACGCCCGGCCCTCCTCGTACTGGCGCAGCTTCATGTCCAACCCGAGCAGCCGGTCGGCGAACCGCAGTAGCCCCGTGCGCTCGGCGCGGCGCTGGTCCAGCGCGGCGCGCAAATCGTCGACATGCGGGACGAGGTCGCGCGCGACGGCGTCCATCGCCCACTCCGCGTGGCCCTCGATGAGCGCCATGAGGACCTGGACGCGGTCGAGGATGTCGCTGCGCGCCGTCCCCAGCAGCGAGGCCAGCCCGCGCTCGCGCACCGCGTCGACGGCGCCGCGCACGTCATCGAAGCTCGGCATCCTCAGCAGCGCGCCCCAGTCGACCTCGACGTCGAGGGACGCGAGCAGCTCGCCGAGAAGCCCGGCCAGGTGCGGGCGCAGCCACGGCACGCCGGAGAACTGCACGGCGTGCGTGACCTCGTGCAGCGCGATCCAGGTCAGCAGCTCGCCCGGATCGGCGTCGATGCGCTCGGCCGCCTCGAGGATGTTCGGGCCGACAAACAGCAGGCGAGGCGGCACGTCGGGGTCGGTGAGCGTGAGGTCGTACTGGCCGAGGACCCGCTTGGCCACGAGGCCGAGCAGCGCGCCGGCCTCGGCGGTGGCCAGCCCGCCGACAGCGGCGCGCAGCGGGCCGGCGAGCGCGCCCATGTCCGCGCCGGCCTTCTCGTGGATCGGCGTCAGCAGCCGGGACAGGCTCACCGCGTTGGCCTTCGCCCACGCCTCACGATCGATCCACTCCGGCGGCGGCACCGGCTGGGCGGGCACGAGGCCGGTGGCCTCGGCGATCCGCGTCTGCGCGGTGTCGCACACCGCGATGAGGTCGACGGGCGGAAGCCCCGGGTCGCCCGCGCCGCCCGCCAGCGTGACGGCCATCCTCGCGGCGAAGCCCGGGTCGAGCATCGTCGTCAGTGACCGCCCACCGTGGGGATCTCGGCGAGCTGGTCGAGCGCCTCCTGCGTGCGCGCCGCGCACACGGGCGCGTGCGGGAGGAGGTCCAGCGGCGCGGCGAGCGGATGGTCGCCGTAGCCGGGGAACGCGACGAGCCCGCCGCTCTCGCGGACGATGAGCTGCGCCGCGGCCGCGTCGACCGCGCGGCAACGCCACAGCGACACCATGCCGTCCACGCGCGCTGTTGCCACCTGGCAGAGCGAGATCGCGATCGAGCCCATCGCGCGCACGCGATGGACGTGCTTCTCCAGCCCGGGCAGCGCCTGATGGATCCACCGCGGATCGGCTGACTCGATCGCGACGAGCTCCAACCGGTCGTGGATGTCGCGGCGCTCGGGCGGCACGGCGGTGATCGCGTCGCCGTCGTGCCGCGCGCCCTGGCCGCGCCAGGCGCTCCACTCCTCGCCCGCGCCGATGTCGGCGACGAAGCCGAAGGCGACATCGGCCATGGTCGGCCCGTCGGCGACGGCGATCGAGATCGCGTGGTGCGTGAGCCCGCGCTTGGCGTTCATCGAGCCGTCGATCGGGTCGATGACGACGAGGATGTCCGGGTCGCCGTAGTCGACAGTGCCGCGCTCCTCGCTCACCGCGGTGAAGCGCGCGCCGTCACCGTGCAGCTTGTCGAGCTCGGCGAAGACCGCGTCCTCGGCGGCGGCGTCGATGACGAGCGTGTCGTCACCGCCCTCCCCGCGCGTGCCGGTCTGGCGCACGCGCTCGTGACTCGTCGGGTGCGCGCGCAGCACGTCGCGCAGCCCATCGGCCGCGCGGTGGCATGCGCCGAGCCAGTCTGCGTCGAGGGTTGCCGAACCGGTGGCCATGGCGGCCATACTAGGCGCGGTGACTCTGGGAGATCCCCATATGTCCGCGGCGCAGTCTCGCGTCGCCGACCACGTCGGCGGGCCGCTCGTCGTCCTGGGCGGGGCGGGCACCGGAAAGACGACGGCGCTCGTCGAGCGTGTCGCCCGGCTGGCCGAGCGCGGCACGCCGCCGGACGCCGTCGTGGCCCTGACCTCGACCGCCGCATGCGCCGAGGACCTGCGCGCCCGGCTGGAGTCCCGGCTGACGACACCGTACGAGGAGCTCGCGGTCCACACCGTCGGATCCCTGTGCGTACAGCTGTTGCACGACCAGGCGCTCGACGCCGGGCTGGAGCCATTCGTCCTGCCCGTCACCGCGGCTGATCGCCTCGCGATGCTGCTCGAGCGCGTCGATGAGCTCACGCTGCACGAGCATGACCTGGGTGGCCACCCGGCCGCGCTGCTCTCCGGCGTCGTCGCGCGGATCGACCGCCTGAAGGAGGCGCTCGTCACCGCCGACGACTACGCCGCCTGGGCCCAGGGCCTCTCCACCGAACCTGACGCGTTGGCGCGCACCGCCCGCGAGCGCGAGTTCGCCCAGCTGTACATCGCCCACGACCGCATGCTGCGTGAGCAGGGCGCAATCGACGAGGGTGAGCTCCTGCTGCGCGCCGTCGCGCTGCTGCGCGATCGCGTCCACGTGCGCGAGGGGCTGGGCGGGCGCTACCGCCATGTGCTCGTCGACGAGCTGCAGGACCTCGGCCCCGGCGCCGTCCAACTCGTGGGCCTGCTCGCGGCCGGGAACACGGACGCGACGAACCTCGTCGTGTTCGCCGACGACGATCAGTGCACGTTCCGTCTGCGCAACGCGGCGGCGAAGAACGTCGCCGACGTGCGCCGCGCACACCCCGACGCGCCCGTGATCCGCCTCGAGCACTCGTTCCGGTGCGGCGCGCGGATCCTCGACGCCGCAACCGCCGTCCTGGAGCACGCGCCCGACCGCATCGACAAGGCGATCGACGGTGAGCCCGGCGGCACCGTCTGGGTGTGGCGGGCCGCCAACGAACGCGCGCAGGCGCAGAACACCGCCGCGGAGATCGAGCGGATGGTCCGCGACGGGATCGCACCGTCCGAGATCGCCGTGCTCGTGCGCAACGTGCGCAACGAGGGACAGGCGATCGCCAGCGCGCTGGCCGAGCGCGCGGTGCCGCACCGCGTCGTCGGGGCGGCGACGTTCTTCCAGCAGGCCGAGGTGCGCGATCTGCTCGCCTGGCTGCGGCTGCTCAACGACCCGCACGACGCCGGCGCGGTCGTCCGCGCGCTGTCGCGGCCGCCGATCGAACTGCGCGCCGCCGACCTCGCGCGGGTCATCCAGATCTCGCGCCGGCGCAAGCTCGACATGGTCGGCGCGCTCGCCGCGTCCACGGAGTCGCCTCAGATCCCGCCGGAGTCCCGCGAGCGGATCCTCGCGTTCCTCAAGCTCCACCGGTCCGCAGGCGCCGCGCTGGACACGACCCGGCCCGACCTCTTCGTCCACCGGCTCGTCGACCGGCTCGGGCTGCGCCGCCAGCAGCTGTTCGCCGCGCAGGCGGACGTCGTCGAGCGCCTGCGCCACCTCGCCCGATTCAGCGACCTCGCCGCCGCTCACGTCCGCCGCGCGCCCCAGGCGACGACCCGCGACTTCGCCCGGTACATCGCGGCCGTCGCCGAGGCCGCGCTCCCGCAGTTCGAGGAGGGCGCGTTCACGGGTGAGGGCGTGAAGATCGTCGGGATGCGCCAGGCCAAGACGCTGGAGGTCGACCACGTCTTCGTCCTGGGCCTGCACGGCGCGCGGATGCCGGGCGCGAGACGGCCGCAGTACGAGCCGATCCCCGACGCGCTGCTCAAGGAGGCCGTGCCGGCGGACACGCGGGAGAACCATGTCGGGGAGATGCGCCGGCTGCTCGGCCTGGCGATGACCCGCGCGCGCAAGACGCTCGTGCTCGCCTATCCCGCGCACTCCGAGCGCGGCGCCGCGCAGCCGGCGTCTCCGTTCCTCGAGGACGTCCGCGACGCGCTCGGCCTGCCCGAGGAGCCGCGCGCCGAGGAGCTGTTCGGCCCGGAGGAGACGCTGCACGCGACGTTCCAGACGCTGCGCGACACCCTGCTGCACGACGCGGCGAAGGTCGGCAAGGGCCTCGGCGAGCTGAGGCTGGAGACCGACCTCGACGTCACGCACGCTGTGGTGCGCTACCTCGAGCTCGTGAAGGTCGCCGCGCTGCTGGAGCGGCCCACCGGCCAGGCCGTCAGCGAGGTCCTGCCGCTCATCAACCAGCGCCTGGGCGCCGACCTCTCGCCGCTGCAGCGCGAGATCCTCGACTCCAGCGACCTCGACGCCGCGCTGCTGGACGCCGAGCGGGAAGACCGCGCGCGCGCCGCCGCCCGGTCAGCACGGCCCGAGCCGTCGCTTGAACCGTTCCTGCCGCGCCGCGGGGACGGGCTCGCGCTGAGCGCCTCCGACATCGAGGCGTACCGCACGTGCCCGCTGAAGTACAAGTTCGCACGGGTCTTCCGGATCCCGCAGGAGCCGACGGTCAACCAGCGCTTCGGCATCGTCGTGCACCAGGTGCTCGAGCGCTACCACGGCATGGGCATGACGACGCTCGACGAGATGCTCGGCCTGCTCGACGCCGGGTGGCGGCGTGGCGGCATGGACGACGGCGAGCAGGCGCGCCAGCTGCGGGAGAAGGCCGAAGCGGCCCTGCGCCGCTACTGGGAGCGCCAGCGCGACGAGGGCACCGAGCCCGTCTGGATCGAGAAGTCGTTCAGCTTCCAGATGGGCCCCCACACGCTGCGCGGACGGGTCGACCGCGTCGACCGGCTGCCCGACGGCGCGTACGAGCTCATCGACTACAAGACCGGCCGGCCCCGATCGGCGCACCAGCTGCGCGAGGACGTCCAGCTCTCGCTCTACGCGATCGGCGCGCGCGAGGCATGGCACCTGGAGTCCTCCGAGCAGGCGTACCTCTACGTCCTCGACGACGAGAAGGTCCGCGTGCCGACCGAGGACATCGACCCCGACTGGATCCGCGACACCGTCTTCGAGGTCGCCGACGGCATCCTGGGCCAGGGCTTCGAGCCCAAGCCATCCTTCGCCGCGTGCTCGATGTGCGACTACCGCATCGCGTGCCCGGCGGCTGAGCGCTAGCGCACATACGCGATTCATCTCAAGCGGTCGCACCAACCTGACGATGCGGAGGCAATGGCCGACTGAGGGGGTCGGCCTTGCTCTGGAGGCATGGATGCCACTTCGCAAGCTGGGACCTGTCCTCGTGGCCACCGCCGCGACCTCACTGCTCGTCGTCCCCGGGGCCGCGCACGCGTCGGCGCTCTCGACCCTCCTGTCCGGGAAGAAGAGCACCGCGACCACGACCACCACCACGAAGAACGCCGACGGCAAGACGACGGCGATCGTCACCACCGCCAACCCGACAGCGACCACGACGAACGATCAGCTCAGCGGCGCTGTGCCTGCGCCCTCGAACTGCAAGGCGCTGCCGACGACCAAGGCCTTCCAGGGGGTTGACGGCGACGCCTCCGACTACTCGCTCGCGCCGGGCGGCGACTTCGAGTCGGGCACGGCCGGCTGGACCCTCGCCAGCGGCGCCCGGATCGTCAACGGCAACGAGACGCTCGGCGTGAGCAGCGGCTCGAAAGCGCTGCAGATGCCGCTCGGCTCCACGGCGACCTCGCCGGAGTTCTGCGTCGATCAGAGCAATCCGCACTTCCGCTTCGCCTTCAAGGTCGACAACGCAGCGCTGACCGGATTCGTCGCCTACGTCATCTACCGCGACGCGACCGGCCACATCACGAACATCGAGCTCGTCTCGTCGAAGACCATCTCGCTACGGCCGACCGCGTGGCAGGCATCCCCGCTCAGCCCACTGGCGACGCTCATCCCACTGAACAGCACGAACCGCAGCGCGACGGTGCAGCTGAAGCTCCTGTCGTTCTCGCCGACCGATGCCGTGAACGACGTGGCGACGGCCGTCCTCGGCGACAACAAGCTCGTCAACTCCGTGACGAAGACCGGCGGCTCGGCCGCGAACCTCGTCGCGAGCATCACGGGCGGGCTCGCTGCCACGACGGGCATCGCGACGAACATCGGGGTGACCGTCGACAGCGTGATGGTCGACCCGTACCGCACACGCTGACCGACGGCTCCACGCGGGAGGTACGGTTCGCGCCGTGCCTCCCCGCGACACCCGCCGCTTCGGCCCTGGGCCGTATCTCGTCGGGCTGCGGCGGGCAGAGCACCTCCCGGAGGTCCACCCATACACGCTCCGGGTGATCCAGGAGATCGGACGGCTGCGGCTCGACCGCGCGAACGTGACCCTGCTGGCCGGCGAGAACGGCGCGGGCAAGTCGTCGGTCATCGAGGTGTATGCCGAGGCGATGGCCTTCGAGCGCCAGGGAGGCGAGCTCGAACGCCTGAGCGCTCCGCCGTTCATCCCCAAACCGGCACCGGTCATGTGGCGCCCCGGCCCCGAACCCGCGCCGACCCCGACGCTGCACCCCGTGCTCACGGGGACGAGGCCGCGCAACGGCTATTTCCTGCGCGCAGAGAGGTTCTTCAACGTCGCCGCGTCGATCGACGCGGGCGGGAGGTTCGCTCCAGACATCTCGCTGTACGGCGGGGTCGGCCTGCACGAGCAGTCCCACGGCCAGTCGTTCCTGGCTCTGGCCGCCAACCGCTTCGGCGGCGAGGGCATCTACCTCCTCGATGAGCCGGAGGCGGCGCTGTCCGTGACGAGCCAGCTCGCGCTGCTGGCGATCATCGCCCGCGCGGCCACCGCGGGCGCCCAGTTCATCATCGCGACGCACTCGCCGATCCTGCTCGCATGCCCCGGCGCGCAGATCTACGAACTCGCCGAGGACGAGATCGCCGAGCGCCGCTACGACGAGCTCGAAGCGGTCGCGCTGACCCGCGCGTTCCTCGACGCGCCTGAGCGCTACCTCGCCGCGGTGCTCGACGACTGATCGCCGGAACGCACGGGCGCCGCGGCCACGAAGAGCTTGGAGACGTGGTCGACCAGCCGCTCGCGGCTGACCTCCACGTCGCCCAGCTGCCACGCCATCAGCAGCTGGCCGAACCCGCCGACGAGCACGTGGCTCGTGAGCTCGGCGTCCTTGTTGCCGCCCGGCACGCCGTAGAACGCCTCGGCCTGCTGCTGCAGCAGCCGGGCGAACGCGAGCACCGCGAACCGCCGGCGCTCCTGCAGCGCCGCGTCGTCCGGCGCCTCGGTGATGAGGATCCGCATCCGCCGCGGGTCGTCAGCGAGCGCGTCGACGAACGCGCCGATGGTGGCGCGCGAGCGCTCCGTCGCGTCCTCCGGCGCGGTCTTCACCGCGTCGAGGACGAGCACGGTCACCTCGTGGGCGACGTGATCGAACAGGGCGAGCAGCACGCCCTGCCGGTCGCCGAACGCCTCGTAGAAGTAGCGCTCGGTGAGCTTGGCGCTCTGGCAGACGTCGCGGACCGTGGTGCTGTTCCAGCCCTTGTCGGCGACGACCTCCAGCGCGGCATCCAGCAGCGCGACCCGCCGCGCGGCGCGACGCTCCTCGGCGCTCTGGCCTCGATAGGGGCGCGCGGACGTGGTGCTCATCGCCCACATCGTGCCACAGCAGGTGTCGTCAGTTGACAAGCAGCGCTGTCACACATCGGTACGGTCAGCAGGTATGAGCACCGCGCCTGCGCCCACGTACACCTCGATCTCGCTGGACATCGCAGACGGGCTCGCCCGCCTCACGCTGAACCGGCCGGACGCCCGGAACGCCCTCACGCTCGACATGGGCAAGGAGCTCGTCGACGCGATCACCCGCATCGGGGAGTCCGACGCCCGCGCCGTCCTGCTGACCGGCGCCGGCGACCACTTCAGCGTCGGCGCCGACCTGAAGTCGCCGCCCACCGGCGCGCCGCTCACCGAGAACGACCGCCCGGATCTCGGCTGGGTGCTGCGCGAGGTCTACAACCCGATCGTGCGCGGCCTGCGCGAGATCCCCCAGCCGGTCGTCGCCGGCGTCCGTGGCTCCGTGGTCGGCGTGGCCATCGCATTCGCCCTGGCGTCCGACATCGTCGTCGCCGCTGACGACACGTACTTCTTCTCCTCGTTCGTGAAGATCGGCCTCGTGCCCGACGGCGGCGGCACCGCGCTCGTCCCTGCGCGGGCGGGCTATGCGCGCGCGGCGCAGATGCTGCTGCTCGGCGAGAAGGTCACGGCCGACACGGCGCTGGCCTGGGGTCTCGTCAACGAGGTCCTGCCCGCCGGCGAGGCCGCGGCCCGCGCGGAGGCCGTGGCGGTGCAGCTATCGAAGGGCCCGAAGACCGCGCAGGCGGCGATCAAGCACATGCTCGGCGCGACGTTCGGCGAGGAGCTCGAGGCGGCCTTCGAGGCCGAGGCGGTCGCCCAGCGCGTGCAGGCCGACGGGCCCGAGTTCATCGAGGGCGCCATGGCCTTCCTGCAGAAGCGCGAGCCGAACTTCGGCGACCTGTAGTCAGCCTGCGCGGCGCACCGCCCGCCGCTCGGCGCGCGCGGCGACGTCGAGCTTGAGCTCGCGCACCGCGATCTTCGCGGCCTCCGCGCGACGCCCCGGGCGGGCGATCGCGCGCAGCGCCATGCGCGTCGCCAGATGCGCGGGCAGCGCCTCGTGGGGCTGCTTGATGCGCGAGAAGACGTCGAGCATCGGCTTGGCCAGCCCGTGGCCGGTCGCCATCTCGCGGTAGAGCTCCTCCTCGACGGGGTTCAGCGCCTCGGCGCGCGCCAGCAGGTTGGTCCACTGGTAGATCTCGATGCACTCGGTCTCCCGCTCGTGCTCCCACGCGCGCAGGGCGCGGTCGAGCGCGGCGCGGTCGTCGAGGTGCGGCGCGGCGCGCTCGCCGAGCCGCCGTCCGTAGCGCAGCGCGTCGCGGATGCCCTGCGCGGTGACGGGATCCTTGAAGTGGCCGGCGTCGCCCGGCAGCGCCCATCCCTTGCCAGACGAGCGGCGGAAGTAGGCCGCATGGTCGGTGGAGATCCGCACCTTCGACGCGAGGGTGCAGCCGCGCAGGCGCTCGCGCAGCGCCGGGATCTTGTCGACGCCGCGCAGGTATGCGGCCTCGGGGTCGGCGCGGTACTCCGGCCCGTCTTCGATCGGCGGCATGAGGAGGACGAGCACGAGGCCGCCGTCGCAGGGAAACGCCGTGCCGAGCTCCTCGCCCTCGCGCCACTGAGCCATGATCGGGCGCCACTCCGGCCGGGCGTCCTCCCAGTAGGCGAAGACGCACGCGCGCTTGTTCGGGTTCTGGCGGTAGGGCTCCTCGACGCCGACGAGGCGGGCGACGAGCGACTTGCGCCCGTCGGCGCCCACCACGAGCGGGGCGTGGATCTCGTACGGCTCGCCGTCGTACGCCTTGGCCTTCACCCCGACGACGCGGTCGCCCTCCCAGACGAGGTCGGTGACCTTCGTCTTCTCGCGGATCTCCGCGCCGGCCTCGCGCGCGGTCTCGACGAGCGCCATGTCGAGCGCGGGCCGGCGGACGGACATGCCGTAGTCGATGCCCTCGCTCGTCCGGGTGTAGCCCGCGGTGACCTCGAGCTCCTTGGCGGCCATGAACGCGGCGGGGGCGCGAGGGGCGCCGGCCGCTTCGACGCGCTCCAGGGCGCCGAGCGCCCTGATCTCCGAGACGCCGCCGGCGAAGAGCAGGTGGGTGGAGAGCGTGTCCGAGGGGAACGTCGCGCGATCCAGCGCGACGACCTTGCGCCCCGCACGGGCGAGCGCGATGGAGGCGGCGCAGCCCGAGCAGCGGGAGCCGACGACGACGGCGTCGGCGGTTTCGATGGTGGTGGTCACGGTCTCCCTTTCCCCTGAACCGACAGGTGCGTCGGTTACGTCGCGATGGTATAACCGACAGCTGTGTCGGTTGTCAATGAGGAGCCCCGCCGCCGGATGCGCGGCCCCGCGCGTCGGGCGGTCATCGAGGACGCCGCCCGCGCCGCGTTCGCCGAGCGCGGCTACCAGGCCGTCTCGATGGGCGAGATCGCCGCGGCGGCGGGCGTGACCCGCTCGGTTCTCTACGACCACGCGTCGAGCAAGCGCGCGCTGTTCGAGCGGCTGCTGCGCGCCGAGCACGAGGAGCTCACGGCGATGCTCGCCGCGACGTTCGCGGACAGCGGGCCGCTGCGTGACCGCCTCGAGCGCGCGGTCGGCGCGTTCGTCGACTACGTCGACGCGCACCCCATCGCGGGCCGCGTCATCGCCGACGAGCCGTTCGACGACGCAGAACTCGAAGACGTCCGGCGGGCCCTGCACGCGCAGACGAAGCTCGCCCTCGGGGCGTGGATCGCCGCCGACGCCGCGATGCCCTTCGACCCGCGCGGCCCGTACGAGCGCACGCTCGTCGACGCCGTCTACGGCGCGCTGGTCGGGATTGCGTCAAGCCGGCGCCGGACGCCGCGCACCCGGCGCGCGACGGTGGTCCAGGCGACCGTCGACGTCCTGTGGGGCGGCCTCTCGCCGCTCGTTCATCCCCCCGCGGCGTAGCGGCCCGGCGGCGCACCCACGCTCTCGCGGAAGTCCCGGACGAGGTGCGCCTGATCGGCGTAGCCGAGGTCGGCGGCCAGGCGTGCCCAGTCGATGGCACCCCCGCTGCTCGCCGCGGCGGCCGCGTCGTGCAGGCGGTAGCGCCTGATGACCGTCGCGGGACCGAGGCCGACGTACTCGTGGAAGAGCCGGTGGACCGAGCGCGAGCTCATCCCCAGGAGCCCTGCGAGCTGACCCACGCGCACCACCGACCGGTCCGCCTCGAGGATCGCCACCGCGCGGTCGGCGAGGTGCGCCTGCGGGTCGGGGGCGTCACCGAGCAGCGGTGCGAGCACGGCTTCGAGCTCGCGGAAGGTCGAGGCGCTCGTGAGCGTCGCGGTGTCGAGGCCGCGGAGGACGGCCGCGTCGAGGCGCGCGTCGGCGACCTCGCTGACCGGCGCCCCGAGCAGCAGGCGGATCGCCCCGGGCCGGAAACGCGTGCCGACGACGCGGCCGGCGCCCTCCAGCGTGCGCTCGAAGCGCCGGGACTGCGGGCCGTACAGCCAGACACCGTCGGGCTCCGCCACGACGTGCGGCGACGGGTGCGGGAGCGTGACCTGATGGTGCGGCTCGCGGTCGCGCAGATCCCACGTGACCGCCCAGTGCCACACGAGGAACGGCGCGAGCGCAGCGGACGGCTCGGCGCGGTCGAGCGCCCACGCGTCCTCAGGCGGCGTGCGCAGGACGCCGTCCTGGGACGGGTCGCGATCGAGATCCGGGGTCATCTGGCGCGATTCTTCAAGACCCCCGCGGCTCCCGCGGAGACGATGGAACCATGATGCAGACCACCATCACCGTTCCGTTCGAGATCGACACCTGGGACGAGGCGACCTACGACGAGCCCGCGGCCGGCCCGAAGCTCACGTCGGCGACGCTGGTCAAGCGCTACCGCGGCCCGCTGGAGGGCGCCGGGCAGGCGCGGGTGCTCACCGCCCAGGGCGACGGCGGCCGCGGGTACGTCGCGTCCGAGCGGGTCTCCGGCACGCTCGAGGGGCGCACCGGCACGTTCGTCATCCAGCACGGCGCCGCGGGCGCGGCGGACGAGCCGGAGGAGGTCGCGCTCGGCGTCATCGTCGGCGGGTCGGGCACCGGCGAGCTCGAGGGCCTGCGCGGCGAGGTCGCCTTCCGTCACGACGACGACGGCGCGCGCGTGACGATCAGCTACACGCTCTGAGCCGGCGCGACGGCCGGCTCGATGACTTCGCAGCCGTCGGCCTCCAGCGCCTCGCGGAGCTCGGCGAGCATGTCGGGGCCGGCGTGGGTGCCGATGATCGCCCCGCCCGAGCCGGTGTAGTTCGCGCTCGCGCCGCAGTCGCGTGCGAGCTGGACCATGCGCCAGTGCTCGGGCTTGAGGTCGAGGATCGCCGAGCGGATGTCGACGCTGCGGTTGATGAGGTTCCCGAGCAGGTCGATGTCCCCACCGAGCAGCGCCTTGCGCGCCATGAGGGCGAGCTCGCGCAGCTCGGCCATCGCGATGTGCACCCGCAGCTCTCCGCGGTCGAAGCGCTCGCGCAGGTCGCGGTGCACGATCTGCGATGGCTCGGCGGCGTCCGGCCGCCACGCGACGTAGAGCGGCGGCAGCAGCGCCGGATCGAGCGGCTCGTAGGCGCCCTGCCCCGCCGGCCGCTTCTCGTCCGGCCTGAAGTCCATGAGCACGAGGGTGTCGTAGACCTGCGCGACCCGGTCCTGGAGGCCAGCCATGATCCCGAGCTCCTCGACCTCGACGGCGAGGGCGAGGCTCGGCAGCTCCTGGGACGGGATCGGCACGTCGAACAGCTCGCTCAGCGCGCGGAGCACCGCGACGACGATCGCGCTGGACCCGGCGAGCCCGACCCGCTCGGGGATGGTGCTCGAGACCGTGATGCCGACCTGGCGGTCGGTGTCCGTGTGGCCGCGCATGACGGCGAACCGGCGGAACCGGCGGACGGTCGCCTCGACGAGGTCGATGTCGGGAAGGTCGTCGACCGGCGCGTCGCGGACGGTCGCCTCGGCGGCGAAGTTGCGCAGCACCGTCGCGAGCGTCGCGCCGTGGTAGCCGTCAGACGGGTTGCCGACGAGCGCCGCGCGCGCGTGGGCGATCGCGTGGACCTCAGCCATGGCGCAGCTGCTCCCGGACCACGGGGCCGAGCTCAGGGTCGATGAGCGCGTAGCGCAGGAACGCGGCGGTGTACGTCTCCATGCTGCCGACATCGTGACGCGCTTCGCCCTCGCGCAGCGGGATGCCCATCGCGCGGGCGCCCTCGTCGATGAGCAGCTGCAGCGCGTCGGTGAGCTGGAGCTCGCCGCCCTTGCCCGGCTCGATGCGGCCGAGCGCGTCGAAGATCGAGAACGGGACGACGTAGCGCGACGCGATCGCCAGGTCGCTCGGCGCCTCCTCGGCCAGCGGCTTCTCGACGACGCCCGAGAGCGGAATGGCGCCGTTGCCCGACGTGACCCGGCCGGCGGCGGCGGCGACCCCGTAGCGCGAGATCTCGTCGCCGGGGACGCGCTCGAGCGCGATCGCGATGTCGGCCTTGCCGTCCTCGACGCACGCGGACAGCCGCCGCATGACCTCCGGACCGTCCTCCACGAGGGTGTCGCCCAGCGCGATCGCGAACGGCACGTCGTCGGGCAGCGCCGCGCGCGCCGAGAGGATCGCGTCGCCGAGGCCGCGGGGCTCGGGCTGGCGGACGGCCATCACGTCGCACTCGAGGTCCTCGAGCCCGTCGAGGTGGTCGACGATCGCCTGCTTGCCCTTGCGGGTGACGAGCACCACGCGCTCGACGCCCGCGTCGGCGAGCTCGCGGACGACGTGCTCGATCACCGGCATGCGCGCGACCGGCAGCAGCTCCTTGGGGAGCGCGCGCGTGAGGGGGCGCAGCCGGGTGCCGAGCCCGGCGACGGGAACGACGGCGTCAGCGATCACGAGTCAGGGCCGCGCTGGCGCAGGAAGCGCTGGAACTCGCGGGCGAGCACGTCGCCCGAAGGGAGGTCACCGAGCGTGTCCTCTTCCTCTTCCGCCGCGGCCTGCTCGAGGCGCTCGACGAAGGCCTGGACCTCCGGATCGGACTGGACGGCGAGGGACACCTGGCGATCGTAGTCGGCCGCGGCGTCTTCAAGCTCGCCGGCGTCGATGGACACGCCGACCAGACCCTCGAGCTTGCGCACGAGCGCAAGCGCCGCCTTCGGGTTGGGCGCGGCGGCGACGTAGTGCGGCACGCTCGCCCACAGGCTCGCGCACGGCAGCCCGGCGTCGTGGACGGCGCCGTGGACCACGCCCGTGATCCCCGTCGGCCCCTCGTAGTTCGTCGGCGTGAGGCCGAGCCGTTCGGCCATCGCCTCGTCGCTGGCCATCCCGACGACCGGCACCGCGTGGGTGTGCGGCACGTCGGCGAGCAGGGCGCCCATCGAGACGACGAGCTGCACGCCGAGCACCTCGCACAGCTCGCAGACGAGCTCGGAGAACGTGCGCCAGCGCATGGAGGGCTCGGGGCCCTGGAGGAAGATGAGGTCGCGCGGCGCGCGGGGCGCGCGAGCGGCCAGCAGCTCGACCTCAGGCCATTCAATCTCGCGGTGCAGGCCCTCGACGAGCTTGACCTTCGGTCGGGTGGACTGGAAGTCGTAGAAGTCCTCGGGGTCGATCGAGCAGAAACGCTCGGCCCCGAGTGAGGCGGCCACGTACCCGAGCGCGGCGGAGGCGGCGTCCCCGGCGTCGTTCCATCCGCGGAACGCGCAGACGAGCGCTGGGGCACGGAGTCCGTCGGGCCGGCTCTCCCATCGCAGCGGCGGCATCAGGGTCACGATAGAAGATGTCATCGTGCCCGCCGTGGAATCTTCCGACGCCCCGCCCACCGTCGCCGAGCTGCGCGCGGGGCAGGAGGTGTCCGGCGTCTTCGCCTGTTCGCGCAAGGACCGGCTGACGACGAAGACCGGCGCCCCCTACCTCGCCCTCGAGCTGCGCGACCGCACGGGCGCGATCTCCGCCCGCGTGTTCCGCGACGCCGACGTGCTCGGCGCGCGGTTCGAGCGCGGCGATCTCGTGCGGGTGGCGGGCCGGGTGGAGCGGTTCCGCGACGAGCTCCAGCTCGAGGTGCGGGCGCTCATGAAGGTGGACGCCGGCTCGGTCGATCCGTCGTCGTTCCTGCCGACGGCCTACCGCGACCTCGACGAGCTCGACGGGTTCCTCGAGCACCTCGCGTCGGAGGTGTTTCATGCAGGGGACCAGGCCCTGCTTGCGGCGATGCTCGGCGACGCGTCGCTCCGCGCTGCGTGGCGGCGCGCACCGTGCACGCGCGCGGGCCACCACGCCTACCTCGGCGGGCTGCTGGAGCACACGGTGGCGGTGGGGACGCTGGCGCTGGAGGTCCGCCAGCTGCACCCGCGGCTGGACTCGGATCTCTTGATCACCAGCGCCCTGGTACACGACCTCGGCAAGACCCGCGAGTTCACGTACGGCGCGGAGATCGGGCTGAGCGAGGAGGGCCGGCTGCTCGGCCACATCGAGCTGGGGCTGCGGCTGCTTCGCGAGTACGCGTCACGGGTGCCGGCGCTGGACGTCGCGCGGGAGACGGCGATCGCGCACTGCGTGCTGACCCACCACGGGCCGGACCCGGCCCCGGGCCGCCGGTTCGCTTCCGCGGAAGCGCTGGCGCTCGCGCGGATCAACTCGCTGGATGCGACGGTGAAGGGCGCGCTGGAGCACGGGCTGCCGGGCGGTTGACCCGCCCACCCCGCCGAACGTCGAAATGTTGTCGCTGGAGCGACAGCTCCTCGACGTTCGGCGTCAGATCGACGATGAGAGCACGATCCAGATGGGGAGCATGGCGACGGACGCGATGACGAGGAGGACCAACCACGCGACCACCGACACACGAAGCCGCGCCGGAGACCTGAGCCGGCCCACGAGCAAACCGACGGTGTACGAGACGCCGAGCGCGATCAGCACGAGGAGCCATGTCATGACGAGGCCGTCGCCTTCCGGTTGCGCGGCGCTATCGAGCCGATCGGTGAGAAGCACAGCCATCATGCCGAGCACCACCACGGTCGGCAGCGCGAGCGAGCCGCTCACCACCCACGCCATCCGTAGTCGCTCCCGCTGGACGGCCGAGCCGGCAAACAGCCCGACACCTGTCACGACCGCCGCCGGGGGCACGCACCACGCGATCAACCAGAGCGTGTCATCCATCCGCTGGCCCCACGTCAAACATGCGTCGGCGTCGAGCGCCATACCCCCATCGCCGAACATCGAAATGTTGTCGCTGGAGCGACATCTCCTCGACATTCGGCATCAGATGGGGCACTCGTACGCGTCGGGAGGACACTCAATCGCCCCCGCCACAAGCAACGCGACAAGAAAGACCACGAAGCTCATCGGCACGACGAAGACCAGCCAAAGGCCGGCGAGAATCGGCCACGGTCGAGTCCACAGCTTCCCGACGGCCCACCCGAATCCCATGCAGACGAAGAACGGCGCGAGCACGAGGAGCCAGGCGACGAGGAGCCCGCCGAAGGCGTCCGACGCGACGACGTCCTCCTCGCGTGCGGCGACTCCGGCGAACGATGTGCCCGCGACGAGGACGGGCAGGGCGGCCACGGGCAACCAAGCCCAGACCGACACGTGATCGTCAGCCCACGCGCGCCCCAATACGAGCCCGCCCGCGACAACGAGCGTTGCGAACCCTCCCAGCACCAGCACGCCAAGAGGTGTCACGTCGACATCGCCACCCTCAGAAGAGGATGCACTCCGCGCCCACCGGACAGCGGGTCGACCACCCGACAACCACCCACGCAACCATCGCGGCTATCGCCGCAGGGGTCAGCATCGCGAGTGACAACACGGCGGCCGCAGGGAGCGGCCAACGCGGGATCCTGCCCGCGAGATATCCGAGCCCGACGCCGATCGCTCCGACCGTGAGAAGGATCGCCCACGCAGCGAGCAGACCCATCACCGCGGATGCCGCTTCGACGCCGTGCCCGCGACGCGACGCGCCGACGGCGATGCTTCCCGCGACGACAGCGACAAGGGCGGGGGCCGCCCATCGAACTCGCCGACGCCGCGCCCACGCAAACCCTGTCCCGACGGCTGCGACGGAGCCGAGCGCCGCGGGCAGCACCACGAAGAGCAGGGCCTCGGCGAGGTCCATCAGTCCTTCCGCAACCAGTCCGCCAGCTTCTCTCCCGTCGACTGCACCTGCGTCGCCGCATCCGCCATGAGGTCACGGAACCGCTCCGCGTAGTGCTCCGTCGCCGCCGCGGCTTCTTCGCGCACCGGCGGCTCCTCGCCGCGCTTGATGTACTCGCCGCCGACGATCCGGTCGTATTCGCCCGACTGCACCCACGTGTACACCTCGTGCGCGCGCTTGACCGGCGGCGAGTGCGTGAGGTCGAGCTCGGTCATGAGCCGGCGGATCTTGTCGAAGCCGTCACCGCCCTCGCGGTACTCCTGGGCCTGGCGCAGGAACGCGTCGAGGTTCAGCCGCGACGACGGCAAGCCCGCCGACAGCGCCATGAGCGTGCGGCTCGTCAGCAGCGGGTCGCGGGTGACGAGCGTCGCGCAGCGGTCGCACGACAGCTCAGCCGCGCGAAACCACTCGAGCAGCGCGTAGCGGATGCCCAGCAGCGGCAGGCCCGCGAAGATCGGCAGCGAGCGGGTGCCGAGCGTGAGCAGGATCGCGAGCGTCGTCTGGTACATCACGTGATCGGAGAGGACGTGGCCCGCCTCGTGCGCGAGGACCATCTCGAGCTCGTCGTCGTCGAGCGTCTGCACGGCCGCGCTGCTGACGATCACCAGCGGGCGCTTCGCCCCGACCGCCGCCGCGTTGGGCAGCGGAGACAGGCCGACGTAGAGATCGGGCTGATCGGGAAGGTCGAGCACGGTGCACACCCGGACCCATCGCCGGTACAGCTCGGGAAGCTGGTCCGGACCGACCTTCAGCGAGGCCGACAGCGACGACTGGCGGATCGCGCGCTCGTAGCCGAACTCGATGAGGCGCCGCACGACGGTGTCGAGCATCGGGATGGACCGCAGCGCCGCCGTCGCCGCGCGGTCGGCGGGGTGCTCGAACGCCTTCGGCGAGATGTTGGGCAGGCGGTAGCCGTCGGCGGGAAGCTCGCTCATGTCAGGGACTCTAGAGCGGACAGCAGGCGTCGTAGACGTTCAGGCAACGTCCCACGTGTCGAGCGCGTAGCTGATCCACAACCAGGGCGCCGCGAGGACGATCCACGTGATCCACACCGCAACGAGCTGCGGGAGACGCGTGCCCGTCACGCGTCCCTCACTCGTGCCGATGATCCAGCCGACGCCCGTCGCGAAGACCACCACGAGCGCCGTGCAGGCCACGGCGAGCATCACGCCACCCGGCCCCGTCGCCACACTCGCCGCAACCGGCACCGCGACGCCGACCGCCGCTGCACCGGCCGGCCACAACCACCGGTAGCCGACGCGGCCCGATCCCAGCGCCCAGCCCAGGTGCACCGCGCCCAGCAGCACGAGCCCGACCGGGAGCCACGCGACGAACCACACGGGCGCAGCGTACGCCCGGGATCAGCCGGTCCCAGATCTCTCGAGCACCGCGAGCATCGCGTCCGCCATCCCCTGCTCCCCCCGCGCGCTCGGATGCACGATCGCCAGGGACCCGGCCGGAATCGCCGGCTCCACCCACCGCCGGCTCGCCGCCCGCTGGCACGCGTCGTGCCCGAGGCTCGCCCGCTCCACGTCCGCGTACTCCGCGCCGAACGCGACGGTCGTCTCGCGAATCGCCTGGTTGAGATAGCGCTGGATGCCCTCCAGCCACACCGCGTCGTTCCCCGTTACCGGCAGCTGGGGCCAGCATTGGCGCGGGTTCGGCGGCAGGATGCGGGGATAGCCGATCGTCACGATGCGGGCGTTCGGCGACCGCTCGCGGATGCCCTGGAGCACACCGAGCAGGAGGGGGCGCAGGCCGTCGATGCGCGCGCGGATCGCATCGTCCCCGTCCAGCACGAAGTGGTTGCGGCACTTCGTGCCCGTCGGGACGACCGAGATACAGCGGCCGATGATCTCGGCGAAGCCGATGTCGTTGCCGCCGATCCCCAGCGTCACGAGCGCGGTGTCCGGGCGCAGCGCGTTGAACTGCGGGCCGTTCTGACGCAGATCGAACGGTCCGCGAGCGGCGCCGCCCGTCACCCCCGACGCTGTGCCGAGCAGCGTCTGGGGCGCCAGCATGTCAACCGTCCGCGCCCCGCCGCACGTCTCGTCGGTGAACGCGGGGAATCCAAGAGCGCGCCGTACGAGCTTCGGGTAGTTGCGCGTCGACTGCGCGCAGAAGTCCGTGACCGCCGGGTTCTTCGCGAGCGGGAACAGCCCGGATCCGGCGCTGTAGCTGTCGCCCAGGGCCACGTATCCGCCCGATGCCATCGCCGGCGTGGCCGCCAGCACGGTGAACGCCACGGCCAGCACGGCCGTGCGGAGTCCTGCACGCATGCTCGTCTCCTCTCCCTGCCGACGGGACGTCGACGGGAGTTACCGTACTGTTTTCAGACGCCCGTGTGTACGGAAGCGTTCAGATCACGCCGAGGACCACGAGCCAGGCGAACCCGGCGATCAGCGACGTCGCGCCCAGGTACATCGCCTGCTGCTGATCGTCCTCGCTGTACCGCCACACCGCGATCAACAGCCCCGCGAGCGGCACCGCGATCGCGATGAGGTACGGGAAGAAGAAGGTGATCCGGTCCTTGAGCTCGTCGCTCATCGCGCCGCAGTATCGCTGGTGACCGGCTCGGGCGTCGACAACGCGTCACGCGCGAGGCGGATCGCGACGTACAGCTGCAGCGCCGCGAACATGATCTCCAGTGCACGCTCGGGAACGGCGTTGGCGATCACCACGCCGCCGATCGCGCCGGCGATCGCAAGGACGCCGAGCAGGAGCGCGTCGCGCTCGCGCACGTTGCCGTAGCTGCGCTGACGCCATGTCCCGACGATCGCGGTTGGCACGATCGCCAGCAGCGACGTCGCCTCGGCGTCCACCTGCCCGAGCCCGAGGAAGAGCGTGAGCGCGGGGACGAACAGCGCCCCGCCCCCGATGCCGAGCAGCCCGGCGAACAGGCCGGCCAGCACGCCGATGAGCGCCGCTTCGATCATCCGATCACCAGCCGGATCGCGACACCGACCAAGACGACGCTGAACGTCAGCGCGATCGCCTTCTGCGGCACGCGCTGCTGCAGCCAGGTCCCGACGAGCACCCCGCCGATCGCCGGAACGCCGACGAGCAGGCCCTTCGCGACGTCGACGTTGCCGTACCCGGCCTGCGTCGCCGCGGCGACGGCTGCGATGAGGACGATCGCCGCCAGCGACGTGCCCGTCGCCTCACGAGCGCCGTACCCGAGCCACACAATGAGCAGCGGCACCATGACGATGCCGCCGCCGACGCCGAACAGCCCGCTGAACAGGCCCGCGAGCGTCCCGATGATCGCGAGCCGGGCGGTGCGGCCCGCCGAGCCGGAGGGCTCCACCACCATGCGCGCCATACTACGGGCGATGCCGCCCGCCGCCACGCTCGCCGACGCGCTGCAACCGCTGCGCGACGACCCCTCACGCGCCGCGATCCTCCTGGACATCGACGGCACGCTGGCGCCGATCGTCCGCCATGCCGAGGATGCGCACGTCCCGGAGTCCACCCGCACCGCGCTGATCGCCGTCGCGCGTCAGTACGCGCTCGTCGCGTGCATCAGCGGACGCCAGGCCGCGACCGCCCGCAGCATGGTCGCGATCGGGACGCTGACGTACGTCGGCGCGCACGGCGTCGAGGTGCTCAACCCCGGCGGCACGCAGGTCGAACTCGATCGCGAGGTCGCCGCCTGGCAGGACCGGGTGCAGCGCTTCGCCGACCGCCACGACACCGACGAGCTGCGCCGCCTGCGCATCCGCCACGAGGACAAACAGGCGATCCGCGCCATGCACTGGCGCGGCGTCCCCGACGAGGCCGCTGCCGAGGCCGCGCTGCACGATGTCGCCGCCGACGCCGAGCGATCCGGCCTGGCCGTGCACTGGGGGCGCAAGGTCCTCGAGATCCGCCCGCCTGTCGAGATCAGCAAGGGCAACGGCATCAAGCGGCTGCTGCGCGCGCACGACGACATCGACGTCGCGCTGTACGTCGGGGACGACCGGACCGACGTCGACGGCTTCGACGGGCTGCGCGAGCTCGTCGAACAGGGCCGGCTGAAGGCCGCGGTCTGCGTCGGGGTGATGTCGGAGGAGACACCGCAGGAGCTCACCGCGGCCGCGGACGTCCTGGTCGACGGCACCGGCGGCGTGCGGGGCATGCTCGAGGCGCTCGGGGCGTGAGGTTCGCCGAGTTCCTCCGGGCGACCGTCCTGCTGTGCGCGGGCGCGGCGTCGGCGCTCGGGCTCGTCGCCGTTTTGACCTCCGACGGCGAGGACCTCGGCGTGCGCTTCACGATCTTCCTGGCGACCTGGTGGTTCATCGCGGCGGTCATCGGGTCGTGGCTGGGACGCCGCGCCGAGGCGACTCCGCCGATCGCCCGGCTGCTGGCGACCTCCCGCCAGTCGAACTCGCTGCCCGAGCTGCACCCCGGGCGCATGCTGCTCAACCGGCTGTGGCCGCTCGTGGCGACGACGATCCTCGGCATCGGCCTGGCGTTCTTCGCGCCGCAGATCCCGGGGATCGCGGCAGGCTTCGCGATCATCTGGGCGCTCGCGTGGCGCCGGCAGTACAGCGCCGTGCAGGCAATCGAGCACCGCGACGGCGTGGAGTTCTACGTCGAGCGCACCCCGCCCGGGCGGCCGATGCAGCTCGTCCGGGTGCCGGGGATGAAGCGGGACCTGTCGAGCGTCAACGGCGCGCTCAGCTGACGAGCGACCACGCGCCGACGAGCAAGGGCGCGAACAGGAGCGCGGGCAGGAAGTTCCCGACCCGGACGTCCTTGACGTCGAGGAGCTTCAGCGCGATCCCGACGATGAGGATGCCGCCGGCGCTCGTCATCGCCGCGAGCGCCTCGCCCTCCAGGACGCCGTCGAGCAGGCCGGCGAACAGCGTGAGCGCGCCCTGGTAGAGCAGGACGCTGAGGGCACTCAGCCCGACGCCCCAGCCGAGCGCGGAGGCGAGCGCGAGCGCGGCGAACCCATCGAGGACGGACTTCGTCGCCAGTGCGGTCGTGTCGCCGCGCAGCGCGTCGTCGAACGACCCGATCACGGCGAGCGGGCCGATGCAGAACAGCAGGGACGCGGTGACGAAGCCCTCGGCGATCTTCGACGGTTCGCCGTCCTTGGCCAGCCGGTGCTGCAGCTTGAATCCGAGGCCCTCCAGGCGATCCTCCAGGCGGAGCCACTCTCCGGCTAGCGCGCCGAGGAGCACGCCGCCCAGGACGTAGAGCGCACTCGTGTCGCGCCAGCTCAGCGCGAGGTCGACGCCCAGGACGAGCGTGATGAGCCCCAGTCCCGCGAGGACGCGCTGCTGTAGCCGCTCAGGGAGGCGGTGGCCGAGGGCGACGCCCGCCGCGGTGCCGGCGAGGACGGCCGCGACGTTGATGAGGGTGCCCGCGCCGGTCACGGCGGATGACGGTAGCTCCGGCTGCGAGGATCCCGCGCCAGTGGACGTGCTCCTGGTCTCTCTCGGCTCCACCTCCGGCCTGCGCGCGGCCGACGACGAACTCGCGGGCGCGCTGGCGCGGGCGGGCGCTGACGTGCGGGTCGCCCGGGCTCGCCCGCCGCGCGAGGGGCTGCGCACGCTCGCGGTGATCGATCTCGCCTGGGCGCGCGCCGCGCGTCATGCCGCGCTCGAGGCCGGACCGGCCGACGCGGTGATCTACTCGTCGACCACCGCCGCGTTCTTCGCGCCGTGGCCGGGCGCGGTGCGCTTCGACGCCCTGGCCGCCGTGAACCGGCCCGGCCGGCACGGGATCTGGCAGCGCCCGCACGAAGCGCGAGTCCTGCGCCGCGCGCGGCTGCTGCTGCCGTGGGCACCCTCGTCGCTGGAGGGCGCGCCGGCGGGCGCCGCGGAGAAGGCGATCGTCGTGCCGGTGCCGGTCGCGCCGTCCGGTCGGATCGACGGCCCGCGCGACATCGCGGCGATCACGTACGCGGCGGCGCCGGAGAAGAAGGGGCTCGACCGCGTGATCGCCGCGTTCTGCGCCGTGCGCCGCGACGACGAGGAGCTCCTCGTCGCGGGCGCCGACGAGGCCGTTCTGCCGCCCCTGCCCGACGGGGTGCGGTCGGTCGGCCGCCTGCCCCGCGACGAGTACCGCGCCGTGCTGCGCCGCGCGCGCGTGTTCGTCACGGCGCCGCGCCGCGAGGACTACGGCATCGCCCAGCTCGAGGCGCTCGCCGACGGCTGCCGGCTCGTGACGACACCCGCACCCGGGCCGTACGCGGCGCTTCCGATCGCGCGCGACGCGGGATACGTCGCCGACACGGACGCCGACCTCCCGCGGGTCCTGCGAGCCGCGCTCGACGACGACAGTCCCCGGACGGCCGCCGCACTCGCGCCGTTCGCTCCCACCGCTGTGGACCGAGTCGTCGCCGAGCAGGTCCTCCCGCGCCTGGGCTGAGGATGCGTCACCGGTGGTGCTCGTAGAGCGCCGGGATGACGTGTTCGGAACGTCCGGTCTCCTCGATGTTGTGACGAATCCAGCGCGCGGCCGTGCGCTTGGAGTAGATCCACGGGACCACGAGCCAGTTGACGAGCGCCCCGAGCACCGGGACCTCGAGCCCGACCACCGTCTCTGCGTAGAAGCGGGAGCCGTCACCCTCGGGGGCGTACAGGTGCACGACGCGAACGACCGGCCGGCCCAGGAACGTGCCCGTGAACGTGAACTCCTCGTCGTCGAGGCGATCCGTCACGACCTCGACCGAGATCCTGTCGCGGTAGTCGTTGAACTGCTCGTCGATCCGTGTCCGCCCGCCCTGTGCGAACCCCGTGGTGCTGCCGGTGACCGGCGTCACCGCGATGTGATCGCGGTGGTGCCACAGGTGGTAGAAGGAGATCTCGGGCCCGTCGAAGCCCTGACCGTCCCAGGTCGTCGACCGCGCGAGGTTCTCGAACCACCAGCGCAGCATCTGCGGCGTCACCCCGCTGATGGTGTCGTGCTCGATCGCCACCCGCAGGCGTCCGGCCCGGTCGCGCGAGACGTCGACCCACTTCGCCGACGAGACCGGCTTGAACGAGGTGTCACCCGCGCGGGCCAGCGCGGCCCGGGCCGTCAGGC
>CAMCUD010000034.1 GCA_945878865.1 Bifidobacterium breve
GATCGTGCTGAGCACGTCGGCGAAGCGGCCGCACAAGAACCTGCGGCGGCTCCTGGAAGCCCACGCGCGCCTGGAGACGCCGCGGCCGCTGCTCGTCCTGCCGGGGTATCCGACGGAGCATGAGGCGGAGTTGCGCGAACTCGCGGCGACGCTGGGGATCACCGACGACGTCCGCTTCCTGGGTTGGCTGGAGGAGGCCGACGTCGAAGGCCTGCTTGCCGCGGCGGCGTGCGTGGCGTTCCCGTCGCTCTACGAGGGGTTCGGCCTGCCGGTGCTCGAGGCGATGCTGCGCGACGTGCCGGTGGTGTGCTCGGCACGCTCGTCGCTCGCCGAGGTCGCCGGGGACGCGGCGCTGCTCGTCGATCCCGAAGACCCGGGCTCGATCGCCGACGCGCTCGCCCGTGTCCTCGCCGACCCGGCGGTCGCAGCGGATCTCGTCGCCCGGGGCCGGGAGCAGGCCGCGCGGTTCAGCTGGGAGGCGACCGCCGAGGGCTGTCTGGCGACCTACCGGCGCGTGCTCTCGGCGTAGCCGGCGAGCAGGTGCTCGAGCGAGCCGGCCAGCGACAGCCGGCGGGCGTTCTCGGCGAACCACGCGGCGGTGCTGGCACGCAGCGGCGTGCCGGCGCCCGCCACCTTCACGATCGCGTCCGCCAGGTCCTGCGGGTCCGCGCTGGGCGCGATGAAGCCGTTGACGCCGTCGGTGACGTGCTCGGTCGCCGCGTTGTCGGCATCGGCCACGACGACGCTCGGCGTCGCGGCGGCGCTGGCCTCGATGACGACCATGCCGTAGCCCTCGCGGCGGCTCGGCAGGACCATGCACAGCGCGCGGTGCATCGCGTCGTGGACCTCGTCGGCGTCGACGAATCCCGGGGCGCGCAGCCAGTCGCCGGCGCCGTGCTCGTCGATGAGCTCAAGGACCCGCTGGCGCTCGGGACCATCGCCGAAGATCGTCGCGGTCAGGTTCGGGATGTGGCGGCGGGCCTCGATGAGCGCCGGGACCAGCGCGGGCACGCGCTTCTCGGCGATGTGGCGACCGGCGAAGATCACCAGCGGGTCGGCGTCTCGAACGGGCGCGGGTTCGAGAGGGCCGGACCATTCGCCCTCGAGCACGGTGACGGGGCCGGCGACGCCCTCGTCGTGCAGCCGCCCTTCGTGCAGGCGGCTGAAGCAGTACGCCCGCTGCGGGATGCGCGCGCACGCCCGCTGGACGAGATACCCGACGCGCCCCGCCGCGCCGCCGAGGTACTCCTGCCAGTACTCAAGCGTCCACACCTCGTGCCAGTCGACGATGAGGCGGAACGGGTCGCGGACGCGGGCGACCCCGGCGGCGAGGAGGCTGAAGTACGGAAACGACGCGGTGTGCACGACGTCGTAGCGGCCCCGATGGCGAAGCAGGTGCCGCAGCACCCCGCCGCCGAAGCGGATCGCCTGCCCGATCCGGCGGTTGCCGTCCGGCCCGTAGAGCGGTTCGTTCTTCGCCACCGCGATGACGCGGACACCCGGAACGTCGGGGATGTCGTCGTCGCCCCACTGTCGGCGCGTCAGGTACGTCACCTCGTGTCCCGCGCCCGCCAGCGCCTCTGCGACAGCGCGGTACCACCGTTCCGCGCCGCCCACCGTCCACGGGAACAGGCAGTCGTAGACGAGGCAGACCCGCAGGCGCGAAGGCGTGACAGACACGGCGCGGGAGGGTAGTGATCGGGCTGATCGAGTACCCTGCCCCGACGGTTGGCGCGACTTTTTCCGCCCGCCCTCGTTGATAGATGGGCCAGGCCATGACGGCTCCACCCACCTTCCCCCCGTGAGCACCACGCACCAGGAACCGGGCGTCGATGAACGACTTCGTGACGCCGAGACCGTGACACCGCGCGTGTCAGTGGTCATCCCCTGCCTCAACGAGGAGGAGCACATCGAGGAATGCGTGACCCGCGCACGCGCCGCTCTCGATGACGCCGGCCTGCCCGGCGAGGTGATCGTCGCCGACAACGCGTCCGAGGACCGCAGCGCCGAGCGCGCGGAAGCCGCGGGCGCCCGCGTGATCCACGAACCCCGTCGCGGCTACGGCAGCGCCTACCTGGCCGGCTTCGCGGCGGCGCGCGGTGAGTACATCGTGATGCTCGACGCCGACCTCACGTACGACTTCGCCGAGATCCCCCGCTTCGTCACCGCCCTGGATGAAGGCGCCGATCTCGTCATGGGCGACCGGATGGACAACATCCAGCCCGGCGCGATGCCGTGGCTGCACCGCTACATCGGCAACCCGGTGCTCAGCGGCATCCTCAACCTCTTCTTCCGCACGGGCATCCGCGATGCGCACTGCGGGATGCGCGGTCTGCGCCGCGACATCCTCCCGCGGCTCGACCTGCGCACGACGGGCATGGAGTTCGCCTCGGAGATGGTCATCCGGGCGAGCAAGGAGAAGCTCGACATCCGCGAGTTCCCCATCGAGTACCACCCGCGTGCCGGGGAATCGAAGCTCTCGAGCTTCCGCGACGGGTGGCGCCACCTGCGCTTCCTGCTCGTCCACAGCCCGACGCATCTCTTCATGGTCCCGGGCCTCTCGCTGCTGTTCCTCGGCATCGTGCTGGCGCTGATCTCCGTGTTCGAGGTCCCGGTGTTCGGCCGCGAGTGGCAGCTGCACTCGATGGTGGCGGCGTCGCTGCTCATGGTGGTCGGGACGCAGATCGTGTCGATGGGCCTGTGCGCCCACACGTATGGCGCCTACTTCATGGGCGACAAGGACCCGTGGTTCGACCGCATGCGCGAGCGCTTCCGCCTCGAGCACGGTCTGACGCTCGGCATCGCGATCGCCGGGGTCGGCTTCATCATGGGAGCCTGGATCGTCGGCACGTGGATCGATCGCGGATTCGGCCAGCTGTCCGAGGAGCGCCTCGCGGTGCTCGCGGCGACGCTGGTGATCATCGGAACCCAGGTGTTCTTCGCGTCGTTCTTGCTGAGCATCCTGGGGTTGCGGCGTACCTGAGGGCCGCGGCGCCCACCCGCGCTCGCCCTCGTCGTGCTGCTCTCCTGGGTCATCTTCCCGGTCGTCACGGCCCTGGTCTGTGTGGGGCTGGGGCTGCTCCTTGATGCTGCGGTCGGCCGGACGCTGCGGCCGGTCCTCGTGCTCCCGGTGGGGGCCGCTGCCCTCGTCTGCCTGACCCAGCTCACGACGATCTCCTCCGCGACAGCTCCGGCGACCGTGCCGGTCGTGGTGGCGACGGCCGTCGCCGGCGGGCTGCTCGGCTGGCGTCGCTTGCCTGCGCTCGGCGGCACCTGGCCGGCGCTCCTGGCCGCGCTCGGGGTGTTCCTGGTGTCCGGCGCGGCCGTGCTCGCCACGGGAACGCCGACCTTCGCCGGCTACACGGTCCTCGGCGACACGGCCGCGCATCTCATCGGCGCGGACGAGCTCCTGCGCCACGGCCGTGACGCGGACGCGATGCTGCCCTCGAACGCGGCATCCACGTTTCGCGCGTACTACGACGACAACGCCTATCCGTCGGGTGGCGCAGCGACCCTGGGGACGCTGTCGCGGGTGGTGGGCCAGGACGGCGCCTGGGTCTTCCAGCCGTATCTGAGCGCGCTGCTGGCGCTGCTCGCCCTCGCGCTCGTCGGGCTGGTCGAGCCGCTGGTGGCCGGCCGTTGGCGCAGCGCGCTCGTCGGGTTCATCGCGGCCCAGCCCGCCCTTCTCGTCGCGTTCGCGATGCAGGGAGGCATGAAGGAGATCGCATTGAGCCTCATGCTGGCGGCCCTGGCTGCGGTGACGGCGGACGCCGCGGACGTGGATGCGGGCTGGCGCGAAGCGCTGGCGGTCGCTGTCACCGCGGGCGGAGCAGTGGGAGTCATGGGCCCCTCGGCCGCCGTCTGGGTGCTGCCGATCGTGCTCGGCGGACTGGTGATCGCTCTCCGTCAGGGACGCTCACCCCGTTCGCTGGTCGTTCCCGGAGTTGTCGTGGCGGGCGTCGGTGCCGTCTGTGTTGCGCAGACGCTCGTCCTCTTGGGGACCGCGGCTTCGGCGGCGACGTCCGTCGCATCCGCTGCCGAGGTCGGCAATCTCCTGCGCCCGCTGTCGCTGCTCCAGGGCATGGGCGTGTGGCTCACCGGAGACTTTCGGGTCGCCCCCACAGGAGTGGCCATGGCGCTGACCCGGGTCTGCGAGATCGTGGTGCTCGCCGCTGCCGTCCTTGGCGTGTGGTGGGTGGCATCGAAGCGCGCGTGGATGCCACTGGTCTACGGCGGAACGCTGCTCGTCGGGGCGATCTTCGTGGTCGTGCGCGGCTCGCTCTGGGCCGACTCGAAGGCTCTCGCGATCGTGTCCCCCGCCGTTCTGGTCCTCGCGATGGTCGGGCTGGTGTCGCAGCTTGACCGCCACCGAGTGCCTGCCGGTGCCGCCATGCTCGTGGTCGCGCTCGGTGTCCTTGCCTCGAACGCGCTCATCTACCGCAGCGCGTCCGTAGCGCCGTATCACCGGCTGAAGGAGCTTTCTGCGATCAATGACCGGCTTGCGGGCGACGGCCCGGTCCTGGACGCCGAGTTCGATGAGTTCGCGCCGTACTTCCTCCGTGACGCCGGTGCGGATCCCGCTCCGCTGCTCATCGCCAGCCCGGGCGACGTCGGCGGGCCGAAGCGCGGCGCGGCGGCGGACCTCGACGGTATGACGGTGGCCGACATCGATCGCTACCCGAGCCTGATCACCCGACAGGGCCCGATCGGCAGCAGGCCCTCTTCCGCGTACCGCCGCGCATTCGAGACGGAGCATTACGTGGTGTGGCGGCGCAGAGACGGACGAGAGCGTGTCGTCGCGCGCGCCGCGATCGGCGGGCCGCGCGCACCCAGGGCAACGCCGTCGTGCGCGACGATCGCCGGCATCGCCCGGCAGGCGCGGGATGCCGGTGGCCGGCTGGCGTTCGGTCTCGGTCCGGTCGCGACGACGGTCAATCCGGCTCGGGCGAGCATGCCTGATGGTTGGCGGGCCGATCCCGAGGACAGCGAGGTCACACTGCCGTCCGGCGGCGGCGCCGCCACGGCGCGCGTCACCGTGCCGGCGACCGGTCGCTACGCCGTGTGGCTCGAGGCCAGCATCGGCCGGAACACCGAAGTCCGCGTCGATGGCCGGCGCGTCGGCGCCATGCGCAATCGCCTCTCGGGCCGACGCACGGCGGAGCGGTACGGCACGATCGAACTCGCCGCCGGACCGCACACCGTCACGGTTGACCGGACGGCCCCGGGACTCGCGCCCGGCGCTGGCGGGCTCTTCCGGCCGCTCGGGCCGGTCTACTTCGTCCCCGAGGGGCACACCCGTGTGGCGTCGGTTCCGGCATCCGGGTGGCGTCGGCTGTGTGATCGGCCGCTGGACTGGGTGGAGGCTGTCGCATGAGTCGCATCAGATCGGCGGGCAGGAACCCTGTGGTGCTCTCGGCGGTCGTGTCCGGGCTGGTTGCCGTGCTCCTGCTGGCTGCGTACGCCCTGAAGCCGCGGGACTACCTGACTGGCGCGAACGGCGTCCGCGCCCTGAGCCTGATCGGGTCGGTGCCCAAGGGCGACACGCTTTGCGCCTACAACGTCGAGCTGCCGGCCGACACCGCGCGCATCCAGTTCGCGATGGGGCCAGAGGGGGAGGCTCCCGCGTTCGCCCGGGTGCGCATCCTCGACGGCACGCGAGAGGTCCGGACCAGCCGCGTTGATGTTCCCGCGTACACGACGGTGACCGCCGGCTTCCAGCCGCTGGAGCGCTCGATCGATCGGGCGACGGTCTGCATCCGGGCCGAGGGTGAGCAGCTCGCGGTCGCGGGAGCCTCAGGCAAGCAGAGCAACGACCGCCCGCTCACGCTCGATGGGAAACGACTGGACGCGCGTGTGTCGATGCGGTTCCTGCCGGTTGAGGGCGCGCAGCGCAGCATCGTCTCGCAATGGGCGACGATCATGCATCGGGCGTCGCTGTTCCGGCCCGGGCTGATTGTCCCCGCCGTGCTCTGGCTGATCATGCTGGTGCTGCTCCCTGCTGCGCTCGTCGCGGCTGTTGTCGGGGTCGTCACCGGAGTCCAGGGGCGGAAGGCCGTCGCGCTGGTGGGCCTGGTGGCCTTCGTCAGTTCGGCTTCCTGGGCGCTGATCACGCTGCCGTTCGACAGCCCGGACGAAGCAGAGCACTTCGCGTACGTGCAAAGTGTTGCCGAGCGCCACACGCGGCCGGATTCGTCGCCGACGCAGCGTGGTGTCTACGCGACGGCGGAGACGCTCGCCCTCGAAGCCGTCCGGCATTCCACCCGGATCGGTGGCCCGGAGCAGCGGCCGCCGTGGACCGAGGCCGCCAGGGACCGGTACGAGCGCCGGGAGGCGGAGGGTCTACCCACCGACGACGGTGGCGGCTTCGCCGACGCGACCCGGCTGCACCTGCCCGCCTACTACTCGCTGCTCGCGCCGGCGTACTGGCTCGGGGGCGATCATGTGCTCGACGAGCTGACGTGGGCGCGGCTCTTCTCGGGTTTGTTCGGGGTCATCGTGGCGCTGTGTGCGTTCGGGATCGTCCGGGAGGTCGCGCCGTCGCGTGCGGACCTGGCGCTTCTCGCGGGACTGTTCGTCGGCCTCCAGCCGATGTTCTCGTTCATCGCAGGCGCGGTGAACAACGACATGGGCGTGAATGCAGGTGCGGCGCTCGTCGCCTACCTCGGGATACGGCTGTTGCGACGACCGTCGGTGTGGGTGGCCGCCGGGTTTGGCGCTGCGCTCGCCGTCACGCCGATTATGAAGGGAACCGGCTTGGCCTTGATCCCTCCTGCGTTGATCGTGATCGCCGGCTTCGTATGGCGACGCCCCGGGTGGCGTGCGGGTGCGACAGCGCTCGCGGGGACGGCCGCCGCGTTCCTGGTCGTCGGTGCCGCGATACGCCGCGCGTTGTCCGCCGCGATTGCGGACGGCGCGCCCGGGACCGTGGCCGGCGAGGGAGCGGTCGGCGCGAGCATTCTCAGCCCGCTCGGCGGGAAGGTCTCCTACACCTGGCAGGTGCTGTTCCCGCGGCTCCCCTTCATGCAGGAGCACTTCGTCATGAACTGGCCGTTCTGGGACATCTACATCGTCCGTGGCTGGGGATCGTTCGGGTGGTACTCCTTCAACCTGCCGCGCGCCGCGCTGATGGCCGTGGTCGGTGTTGGCGCGGCGATCGCCTGCGTCGGCGTGGCGGCCCTCTGGCGTCAGCGGGCGAACGTCGCTCGATGGGTCTGGGAGGTGCTGTTCCTCGTCGCGATCCCGATCACGGTCTTCGTCGCGATCTCCTTCGCCTACTACACGGCGGCGCCGCGCGACGTTCCCGGTGAACAGGGTCGGTACTTGTTCACCGCGGCCGCGCCTCTTGCGGCCCTCACCGCGCTGTCGCTGCTCGGCCTGCCGAAGGCATGGCAGCGGCCGGTTGGTGTGACGCTTCTCGTGGGGCTCGCCGCGCTGACGTACCTCGGACGCCTGACCTACCTCGCCGGCGTCTTCACCTGACGCGCCGCTGGATTTCTCGATAGGTTTCGCGCGCTCTGGCAGGGCAGAGCGCCGGTAGGGGGGTGAATCCGGCGGCGCTCGGACCTACAGGAGGCAGATGATGTCTCCACGAGAGGATTTCTGGTGTCGCGTTCGATGATGGTGCGGCCGCTGGTTGCGGGTGCCGCGGTGGTAGTGGTCACGTTGGCTCTGGCGGCCGTGGCGGTTGCGGGGGAGTACCGGGTGTACTCGTGCTCAACCCCAACGGGTGTTCCAGCCCCGACCGATGGCTGGACTGGGACGCGGGGCGAATCGGTCTACAGCCAGCCGCTCAACTATTGCGCCACCGGCGGGCCGCTCATCGTTGAGCTGAATCCGGCGCATGGGCAGCCGGCCAACACGGGTGTCGTCACCTGGGGCTGGACCGCCCCGCCCGGGACAACGATCGCCGCCTATCGGATCTGGCGGAGCGCGCAGGTCCAAGGAAGCGGAGAGCCGAACGTCACTCCGTACGTCTACTCCGCGCGACCCATCAATACAGCAACGGGGTCGTACATAGTCGACAACTGCGCGGCTGGTCTCGGCTGTGGCGGCCTCGGCGTCCCGAGCCCCGGTCTAGCTGCACCGAACCTGTTGTCCGAGGATCTTCGAACCGTTAACGCCGTCGATCATTGGTATATCAACGCGGCTTGTGGTGGTGTGAGCGGGCAGTACTGCGTGCCGAACAACGTTCTGATGGCCATGGCCCGAATCCACGCCGCAGAGTTCACCCTCCGCGACCCGGAAGGCCCGACCGTCTCCAATCAGACAGGGCGGCTGACTGGCAGCACGACCCACAGCGGCCTCGAAGTCCTGTCGTTCACTGCCGCCGATGCGGTCTCGGGCGTCTACCGCGTCTTCCTCGACATCGACGGGAAGACCGTGAGGACCGCCGCCGTGGACACGAACGATGGGAGATGTGCGGACGCCGGCGTCGACCCCGGCACGCCGTACGAGTTCCTCTACCGCGAACCGTGCCGGAAGAGCGTGCAGTACGACCTGTCGTTCGACACGCGCACGCTCACTGACGGGACCCACAATCTGAAGGTCTCGGTGGAGGATGCATCTGGCAACCGCACCTCTGTCCTCTCCGCCCCCGAGTTCGTCGTGAAGAACGCGGGTGCGGGAACGGTTGGCGGCACGGGCGGATCGGGCAGCGCGAATGGAGCAGGCGGCGGCGGAACGAGCGGCAGCAGCGGTACCGCAGCATCGGCCTGCAACCTCTCGGCCGGCGGGATCGCGGCCCGGTTCGCACGCACGGGCGCAACACGCCTGACGGTCAGTCATGGGGGTGCCTTCACCATCACGGGCCGTGCGCCGGCCAACGCAGACATCGACGTCTTCCACGTTCGCGGCTCCAAGGTCACGGCGCTGGGCTCGCTGCGCACGTCAGCCGGAGGGACGTTCAGCGAAGCGTTCCGCTCGCGCCATGGCGGCGGCACGATCCAGCTCTGCGGCCCTGGCGTCGCCACCGCGCTCACGCTCCGCGTGAAAGCGAAGGTCACCTTCAAGGTCAAGCTGTCGCGGTGGGGCCTGGTCCGCTACTCCGGGCGGGTCGCCACCGGTCAGATTCCCAAGGGCGGGAAGATCGTCGCGATCCAGGGCAAGGCCGGGTCCAGCTGGCAGACGTTCGCGTTGCGGCGGACAGACCGCAAGGGGCGGTTCAAGGGGCGCTACCGGCTCCGCGTCGTGATCCCCGGAGCGAAACTGAAGTTCCGCGTCCGTGTGCCCAGCGAGGCCGGCTATCCGTTCGTCGGCGTCGTCAGCAAGGCCGTGACGAAGCGCGTGCGTTAGCGCGCGCGGACCCGCAGGCTCTCGCGCAGGCCCTGCTCGACGGCGTCCACCGCGGCGTCCCACGTCCGCTCGGCGGCCCAGCTCAGGCCGGCCGCCGAGCGCCGGTCCCATTCAGCCTGGTCGTCGAGCAGGCGCTCCAGCGCGTCGGCGATGGCGACGGGGTCGGCGTTGGCGAGCTCCACCGGGCCGTTCTCGCCGAACATCGCCTCGCTGCAGCCGCCGCGGAGATCAACGACGGGCAGCCCGCAGGCCATCATCTCCTGCGGGATCAGGGAGTAGTTCGTCAGCGACAGGACCAGGCCGGCGGTGGCGCGGCGGTACAGGGACGCCAGCTCGGTGGGCGCCACCACGCCGAGGAACTCGTACGGGAACGGCTGCTCCCAGTTGGGTGCGCTGTCGCCGTATGCGACCACGCGCACGTCGCGACGGCGACGTAGCTCGCTCAGTGCGAGCCAGCCGAGCTCCGTCGCCCGGCGCGGCGTCGCGCCGCGGCCGTAGAAGACGATCGTGTCGTCGCGCCGCGGCACCCCGGGGTCCATCCCGTAGATCTCGTGATCGACGCCGAGCTCAAACGCGGTCCCGTCCGCGCCGTAGCGGGAGCGGACGAGGTCGCGCAGCCACGGCGACGCGGCGATGACGTAGAAGCCGCGGTGGTAGGTGTCTTCGGCGAACAGCCGGTCCGCCGACGTGGCGTAGAACTCCGGCTCGTGGTCCTGCACGAGGTACGCGCGCGCCCGGACCTGGTCGAGCAACAGCGCCGGATGGACGGTCTGCCAGCCGGTCGCGACCACGACGTCTGCGCCATGCCAGTGCTCGAAGCCCTTGTACACCGGGGCGGCGACAGGGCCGAACCACTCGTCGACGTGCGCGCGCACCACCGAGTCCGCTTCGGCCTGATGGATGCCCGCCGGATCGTGCAGCCACAGCGAGCAGACGTGCCCGCGCGCCTCCAGGCCCCGCACGAGCGTGCAGATCGTGCGGTGCCCGCCGCTGCCCTCGCGAAAGTGCGGGATGACGATCGCGATGCGCAGGCGGTCGCGCTCGGCCGTCTCCGGAGCGGCCGGCAGCAGCGGCGCCGGCCCGTCGCGCAGCACTCGCAACGTCGCGTCGAGCGGGTGGGCGTCGTGCTTCGGCGGGATGACGCGTCCGGTCGGCTCGGGCGGGGCCTCCACCGCGACTGCGTCGTGATCGCCGCCGGCGCCGTCGGTCCGGCCCTCGAGCGAGATCGCGCCGCGCACCGCCGGGGGAAGTCGGTCCGCCCGCGACCCGAGGGCGCTGAACACGCGGCGGCCGCCGTGGTGGACCACCGATCGCGCTGTCCACCGCGCGGCGTCGATCCCGCCGACGCCCTGCTCGGCCAGCCAGCGGCGGTCCCCGGCGACCTGCACCTTGACGTAGCTCAGCGACTCCCGAGGCGCGACCGGTTCCAGGTGGCCCGTCGTCTCACGCAGCCCGCGGTACTCGTCGAAGTACCGGCGCGCGAACTCCACGGGACCGTAGTCGTGCGCGTGAAGCACGCCGGCACCGGGCGCGTAGACCTTCAGCCACCCGGCGGCGAGCGCGTCGCGGCCGAACGCCTGGTCCTCGCTGTAGGCGACGTCGCGGAAGCGGATCTCCTCCCAGCACGCCCTGCGGTAGCACGCGTTGACGTTCGAGAGGAACGGCTCGTCGCCCGGGCCCTGCAGTGCCGGCTCGCCGTCAGGAGCGAACGAGGCGAAGAACTCCGTGAGCTCGCGCGCGATCATCGGCGACGTGTCTGGCCGCGGGAGATGCGGGCCGAAGCTCACGCCGACCCGCGGGTCGAGCTCCAGCGCGGCGAGGTGCGCGGCCAGCCAGCCGGGCGCGGGGGTGGCGTCCTGCGTGAGGAAGGCGAGGACGTCGCCCGTCGCCTGCTCAGCGGCGAAGTTGCGGGTCCGGCCGTGGGCGAAATCCTGCGGGTCGATCTCGATGACCCGGGCGCCACCTGCGCGCGCGATCTCGACGGAACCGTCCCGCGACCCCGAATCGATGACGAGGATCTCGTCCGGCTCCTGCGCGCGCGCCGCGTCGAGGAGCTCGGCGAGATACCGCGCCCCGTCGCGGACGGGGACGATGACCGAGACCGTCATCCGCCGCGCGCCCGCTGCCAGTACCAGCGCAGCCGACGGCCCGCGCCACGCACCTTCAGCGGGACGAGCACGGCGAAGCGCAGGACCGGGTGGCGCATGATCGCCTCGAAGTCGAGCTGGAGCAGGTCCGGCCAGTAGGAGCGGCGCTGTGCCGCTGCGACAGCAGCCTCCGCGCGGGCCGCCTGCTCGACGAGTTCGGCCTCGAGCTCGGCGATGCGGGCGCGCAGCTGGGCTTCGGTGGAGAGGTCGGCCCCCGTCGACATCACAGCTCCTCGGCGATTCTCGGAGCCTCGCGCTGGAAGTACCAGGCGCCGAACACGAAGGCGAACACGGTGAGGCCGACCGGGATGAGCACGAGCCACATGGAACCGAGCACGTCGGCTGTCGTCGGCGCCGACGGGTCAAGGAAGAGGTAGCGCATCTCCGTGAGCACGGCCGCGACCGGGTTGCACTGCAGGATCGCGCGCACGCTCTCGGGCCACTTGTCCGCGACGTAGAGAATCGGGGACACGTAGAACCCGATCTGCATGAGGACCTCCCAGATCGGGTCGACGTCGCGGTAGCGGACGTACAGCGGCGCCAAGAGCATCCCCAGCCCGGTCGCGAGGATCGCCAGCGCGACGATCAGAAAGGGGAAGAGCAGCCAGCCCGGGTGGGGGGTCACGCCGGAGGCGACCGCGAAGATGAACACGGCGATCATGTTCACCCCGAGGTTGAACAGCGCAGTCAGCGCCACGGACAGCGGCACGGCCAGCCGCGGGAAGCGCATCTTGCGCAGCAGGTCCTCGCGGTTCACCAGGCAGCTCAGCGAGCCGTTCGTCGTCTCGGTGAAGAACGTCCACAGGACGATCGACGTCAGCAGGTACAAGCCGTAGAACGGCACGGAGTTCCCGACGTCGGCGACCTCGGTGAACATGATGTAGAGGACCGCGAACAGCAGCAGCGGCCGCATGAGCGACCAGAGATAGCCGAGCACCGATCCGAAGTACCGAACGCGGAACTCTGTGATCGCCAGCGTCAGCGTCAGGTTCCAGAACCGCTGCAGATCGTCGCCGACGACCTGCGGACTGCGGAACGACCGCCGGATGGATGCGGGCAGGCTGCTCACTGGCGGGTGATCTCGATCTGGTGGGGCGGGTCGATGACTCCGCCGGATAGGACGGTGCTGTGGATCATGAGCGAGGCGATCTCGTGGACGGCCACGATCTCCGCGCGGTCCTGCTCGGAGACGATCGTGCTCAGTGCGTAACGGCTGGGGGCCAGCTCGTTCTCAAACTGGAAGACGACCTTGATCGTCTCGCCTGCCTTGAACGTCCCGGTGAGCCCGTGGCGCCACCCGGTGTCGAGGTGGACGATGACCGCGTTGGCCTCGTTGCGCAGGATTGCGTGGAAGATCGGGTTCTCAACGTCTCGCTCGAAGTGGATCTCCGCACACGCGCGGACCCGCGTCCCGGACTCCTGCGTGATCACCTGCTGGCCGTAGAGGTCTTCGAACCAGGCCCGTGTGACCGAGACACCGCCGCGCGTGCCGGACTCGCCTACGAGTGTGTCCTCCGCCGCCACGAGCTCGGGGCGCCCGAAGTTCAACTCGTTGTACTGCCGCGCGATGTCCACCGGGTTGCCCAGGTCGACGACGTCGCCCTTCTCCAGCAGCATCGCGCGGTCGCAGAAGCGCTCGACCGCGGACATGTCGTGGGTGACGAAGAGGATCGTCCGCCCCTCTTTGTGCATCGTCGCGAACTGCTCGTAGCACTTTTGCTGGAACGCGGCATCGCCGACGGCGAGCACCTCGTCGATGAGCAGGATGTCGGCGTCGACCTGGACCGCGACGCTAAACGCCAGGCGCACGCGCATGCCCGACGAGTAGTTCTTCAGCTTCATGTCGAGGAAGTCGTGCAGCTCGGCGAAGTCGATGATCTGATCGAACCGCCGGCGCGCCTCCTTCCGCGTGAGGCCCAGCATGATCGCGTTGATGAGGACGTTGTCCCGCGCCGTGAGGTCGGGATTGAATCCGACGCCCAGCTCGATGAACGGCGACAGCCTTCCGTGGATGTTCACGCCGCCGGTGTCGGGGTCGTAGATGCCGGCGAGGCACTTGAGCAGCGTGCTCTTGCCCGACCCGTTGCGCCCGACGATCCCAAAGAACTCGCCCTGGCCGATGTCCACACTCACATGCTGGACGGCGCGAAGTTCGTCGTACTCCGAGGACGCGAACGGATGCAGCGCCCGCTCCTTGAGGGTGCTGTAGCGCTGCTTGGGGAGGCGGAACGTCTTCGAGACGTCGTGGATCTCGACCGCGGGCGTGACTGATGTCGCCTTCGCGGTGCCGGCCTCCGCCGCGGTCTCGGTCGCTGCGACGGTCACCGACGACACGATACGGGGTTCCGGGTCATCACCGTCCGTGAACGAGCGGCGCTCCGGAAAGGTGCGCGAACCCGGTCAGAACGGCAGGCCGTCGGCGATCTCGCGCAGCAGAGGCGCGGTGCGGTCGCGCTCGGAGACGTCCAGCTCGATGTCGGTGGGCCAGGCGATCCCCACGTCGGGATCGTCGAAGCGGAACCCCTTCTCGACGGCGGGGTCGTAGTAGTTCGAGCACTTGTAGATGACGTCGGCGACGTCGGACAGCACGCAGAACCCGTGGCCGAACCCGACCGGGATGTACAGCTGCTTGAGCGTCTCGTCGTCGAGCTCGAAGCCCTCCCACTGCCCGTAGGTCGGCGACGCCTTGCGCAGGTCGACGACGACGTCGAGGATCTTCCCGCGGCCGCAGCGCACGAGCTTGGCCTGCCCGGCGCCCAGGGAGAAGTGCATCCCGCGCACGATGCCCTTACGGGAGCGCGAGTGGTTGTCCTGGACCCAGGTGGTCGGGACGCCGGCTTCGGCCCACTCGTTCTCGCGGTAGCTCTCGTGGAAGAAGCCGCGGTGATCGCCGTGGACGGCGGGCTCGATGAGGAGGACCCCGTCGAAGCGGGTGGTGGAGGCGAGCATCGGGGCGGGAGGGTACTGCCGATGGCCGGAATTGGGCCGTGCGCGACGGCGCCGCGGAGTCCGTCGACGGGCGACCCGGCTAGCATCCGCCCGCGATGAAGGCCGTCATTCTCGCGGGAGGGCGAGGCACGCGCCTCGCCGAAGAGACCTCCACGCGCCCCAAGCCCATGGTCGAGATCGGTGGCAAGCCGATCCTCTGGCACATCATGAAGCAGCTCTCCACGCACGACGTGGACGAGTTCGTGATCTGCCTCGGCTATCTCGGGTACGTCATCAAGGAGTGGTTCGCGAACTACACGCTGCATACGTCCGATGTGACGTTCGACATGCGCACCGGCGAGATGGAGATCCACAAGTCGACGACCGAGCCGTGGAAGGTCACGCTCGTGGAGACCGGTGAGGACACGATGACCGGCGGGCGCCTCAAGCGGGTCCTGCCGTACGTCGCCGATGAGGAGGAGTTCATCTTCACGTACGGCGACGGCGTGGCGAACGTCGACGTCACGCGCCTGGTCGCCCACCACCGTGCGCAGGGCCGCAAGGCGACCGTGACCGCGGTGCAGCCGACCGGCCGCTTCGGAGCGCTGGACCTGCACGCCGGCGAGGACCACGTGCGGACGTTCAAGGAGAAGCCCAAGGGCGACGGGGCGTGGATCAACGGCGGGTACTTCGTCCTGCATCCTTCCGTCGGCGACTACATCGCCGGCGATCCGGTCAGCTGGGAGGTCGAGCCGCTCCAGCAGCTCGCTGAGGAACGCCAGCTGTCCGCCTACCGCCACGAGGGGTTCTGGCAGGCGATGGACACGCTGCGCGACCGCCTGACGTTGGAAGAGCTCTGGGACGGCGGATCCCCGCCGTGGCGCACATGGGCGTAGACCCGGCGTTCTGGAGCGGCAAGCGCGTCCTCGTCACCGGGCACACCGGCTTTAAGGGCGCGTGGCTGGCACTGTGGCTGGCCGAGATGGGCGCCACGGTTATCGGCGCGTCCGACGCAGTTCCCCCGGCCCCGTGCCTGTTCCAGGCCGCCCGGGTCCAGGACATCGTCGACCATCACGAGCTCGACGTCCGCGACCGTGAGGGTGTGGCGTCTCTGATCGCTGCCACTCGGCCCGATGTCGTCCTGCATCTCGCGGCGCAGGCGTACGTGCGCCGCAGCTACCTCGAGCCGGTCGAGACCTACGAGGTCAACGTCATGGGCACCGTCCACGTCCTCGATGCGATCCGTCGCGCCGAGGGTGTGCGCGCGGCGGTCGTCGTGACCTCGGACAAGTGCTACGACAACCGGGAGACCGGCAGGGCGTTCGTCGAGGACGACCCGATGGGCGGCCACGATCCGTACTCGAACTCGAAGGGCGCCGCCGAGCTCGTCACCGACGCATATCGCCGCTCGTTCTTCTCCGGCGACGGTACGACCCGGATCGGCTCCGGCCGGGCCGGCAACGTCATCGGGGGCGGGGACTGGGGCGAGGATCGGCTGATTCCGGACATGATGCGCGGCGCGCTGGCCGGCGAGCCCATCCGCATCCGCCGACCCGACGCGATTCGCCCGTGGCAGCACGTGCTCAACCCGCTCAGCGGCTATCTCGTGCTCGCGCAGGGTCTGTACTCCGGGCACCCGGACGTGGCGACGGGCTTCAACTTCGGCCCGGACCCTGACGACGCCCAGCCGGTTCAGGCGATCGTCGATCGCCTGTCGGCGAAGTGGCCCGGCGCACTGACGTGGGAGATCGACGAGGGGCCGCATCCGCACGAGGCGACGTATCTCGCCCTGGACTCCGCGCGAGCCCACGAGCGGCTCGGCTGGGCGCCGGGCTGGACGCTCGACCAGGCGCTCGACTCGATCGTCGAGTGGTTCGCGGCGCACCGCGACGGTGCGGACATGCAGGCCGTCACGTCCGGTCAGATCGCGCGATTCGCCCGGAGCAACCTGGAGCAGACGGCATGAACGATGAGACCGTGAAGTACGCAGACCTCGTCGCCGAGTGGCTCGAGGACCTTGGGTACACCCACTGCTTCTTCGTCGCCGGCGGCAACATCATGCACCTGCTCGACGGCATGCGAAAGCGCATGACGTGCGTCCCGTTCGTGCACGAGGTCGCCGCGGGGATCGCGGCGGAGACGTTCAACGAGTCTGAGGGTGTCGGGCGGGCCTTCGCGCTTGTGACCGCCGGGCCGGGGCTGACGAACGTCATGACCGCCATCGGTGGCGCATGGCTGGAGAGCCACGAGCTGCTCGTCCTGGGCGGGCAGGTCAAGAGCACCGACCTGGCGCACAAGGACGTCCGCCAGCGCGGCATCCAGGAGATTGACGGGCGCGACATCGCCGCGCCCGTGTGCAAGGTGTCTGTGACGCTTGAGGAACCGGTCGACCACGCGCAGTTCGTGGAATGGGTGGAGGCGGCCAGGACTCCGCGCAAGGGCCCCGTGTTCCTGGAGTTCTGCCTCGACGTCCAAGGCGCCCCCGTGGTCCGCTCGGCGCTGGAGGCCGCGACGCCGGCTCCGCGCCCGGCCGTGCCGACGGCCTCCGACGCGGAGGTCGGCCAGGTGCGGGACCTCCTCGCCGGCGCTGAACGCCCGGTCATCCTGATCGGCGGAGGCGTCAGTCGTGCTGCGGCTGCGGCCGCACGTGATGCGCTGGCCGAGGCGGGCATGCCCGTGCTGACGACCTGGAACGGCATCGACCGGATCGACAGCGGCGAGCCGTTCTACTACGGCCGCCCCAACACGTGGGGCCAGCGTGCGGCGAACATCATCATGCAGAGCGCCGACGTCCTCGTCGCGCTGGGCACCCGGCTCGGGCTCCAGCAGACCGGATTCAACTGGCAGGAGTTCGTCCCCGGCGGCAAGGTCGTGCAGGTCGAGATCGACAAGGCCGAGCTGGAGAAGGGGCACCCACACGTCGACGTGCCCGTCAACGCGGATGCCGACGACGCGCTCGGACGGATCCTCGACGGGTTGACGGTGAGCGACACATTGCCGGCCTGGCGGGTGTTCTGCGACCGCGTGCGGGAGCTCCTGCCCCTGTCCGATCCGCAGAACACCCACGGCCCCGGGTTCCTCGACCCATACGACTGGACACTCCAGCTGTCGGCACTCTGCACGCCCGACGACGTCATCGCGCCGTGCTCCAGCGGCGGGTCCTACACGGTGACCATGCAGGCGTTCCAGCAGCGCGTCGGGCAGTCGATCGTCACGAACAAGGGCTCCGCGTCCATGGGCTACGGCCTGAGTAGCGCGCTCGGTGCGGCGTTCGCGCACCCCGGGCGCCGGGTCGTCCATCTCGAGGGCGACGGCGGCTTTGCGCAGAACCTCCAAGAGCTCGCGATCGCCGAGGTCAATCGCCTCCCGCTGAAGACGTTCCTCATGTCGAACGAGGGGTACGCCTCGATCCGCATGACCCAGCGCAACTACTTCGACGGCCAGTACCTCGGCTGCGACACGACGACGGGCCTTGGCTTCCCTGACTGGGTGCCGCTGTTCAACGCGTTCCGCATCCCGGCGATCGAGCTCGGCGAGGGCTGGCAGGACGACCCGCGCTTCCTCGAGCTTTGGGCATCAGACGGGCCGGCGGGCTTCATCGTCCGCGTCGATCCCGAGCAGTCGTACTTCCCGAAGATCTCCAGCCGCGTGACGGCGAGCGGCTCCATGGAGTCCAACCCACTTCACCGCATGTCGCCTGACCTCCCCGCGGAGGTCGAGGCGGAGGTCCTTCGGTTTCTTCCCGCGTGACCGCCTTCGACGATCTCGATGCCGTCTGGTTCGACCTCGACGGCACGCTCATCGACTCGAGCGAGGGCATCGGCCGCGCCCTCACCGCGGCGCTGGGTGAGGTGCTGCCCGGCGTTGAGTTCGAGCGGGCGGTCGCGCCGGAGATCGGGCCGCCGATGCCGAGGATGCTCGAGCGGCTGCTCCCGAGCCGCCCGGAGGCGCACCCGGACATCACGCGGGCCTTTCGTCGTCACTACGACCAGCTCGGCGGCTGGGAGGGGGTCGCGCTCTATCCCGGCGTCGTGGAGGCGGTCGAAGCGTTGCACGTCAACGGGCTGCGCCTGGACGTGATCACGAACAAGCGGTCGGCGCCGACCGCTGCCATTCTCGAGCGTTTGGATCTCGCCCGCTACTTCCGCGCGGTGATCTCGCCGGACTCGGCTGATCCGCTCTACGAGAACAAGGCTGCGGCCCTTGTCGCGCTGCTGCAGGACAGTGGTCTGGACCCCGCCCGCGTGGTCTACGTTGGTGACACGGAGTCCGATGGGCTCGCCGCCGACTGTGCGGGCTGCGGCTTCGTGTGGGTAGAGTGGGGTTTCGGAGCTGCGCGCGGGTCATTCCCCGAGGACGGTGGCAGTCGCTCGGTCTCGAGCCCTGAGGACCTCACGGCGCTGCTGCTCTCGTCTGGATCCCGCTCGTGAGCCGCGGTTCGAGACTTTCGGTCGATTCGGCCGTTCCAGTTCGGGACACCACGCCCAGTACGCCCACGCACATCATCATCGGGAGCACGCAATGAATTCCACCGAACGCGAGATGCGCGACATTCTCGTCCGCGGCCGGGACAACTACGGCTATGTCGCGGTGAAGGCCGAGTTCGAAGCCGAGGGTACGCGCATGGAGGAGCTGCTCCGGCTCGTGGAGATCGCGCATCGCGCAGACCTCAAGCTTGCGGTCAAGGTCGGAGGCTGTGAGGCCGTTCGCGACCTCTTCGAGGCCAAGCAGATCGGCGTCGACTACATCATCGCGCCGATGGTCGAGACGCCCTACGCGCTCTCGAAGTACGTCCTGGCGAAGGACAAGGCGTACTCCGAGGACGAGCAGATCGACACCGACTTCCTCTTCAACATGGAGACGGGCACCGGCTACGAGCACCGTGAGGAACTCGCAGAGGTCGCGGCGAAGAAGCCCGGCGTCGACGGCATCGTGTTCGGTCGGGTCGACTTCGTCGGCTCGCTCGGCCGCGGCCGTGACGACATCAACGATGACGACATCACCGATCGCGTCGTCAACACCGGCGAGCTCTGCCGGGCCAAGGGCCTCGACCTCGTCGTCGGCGGCGGTGTCTCGTCTGATTCGATCCCGGCGCTGCGCCGCATGCGTGAGACGCACCTGACCCGTTTCGAGACCCGCAAGGTCGTCTTCGACGGCGCTGCGGTCGAGACGGCGGACATCGCCGACGGTCTGCTCAACGCCGTGCACTTCGAACTGCTCTGGCTCAAGAACAAGCGCGAGTACTACGGCGCCATCCACGCTGAGGACGCCAAGCGCATCGACATGCTCGAGGCGCGCTGGGGCAAGCTGAACGCCGGCGCGACCGCGTAGGACGCAGTTGGCCGAGACGGATCCCGCTGCTCGGCTCGCCGCCCAGGGCGGCCGAGCGGTGGTGACGGGCGCGACGGGCTGGCTCGGCCGGGTCGCGCTCGAGCGTCTCAAGGCGGCCGGCGTGCCGTGCCATGCCTACGCCAGCCGCGGTGACGGTGACATCCGCGCGCTCGCCGACCTGGGCTCGCCGCCTGCCGGCGACGGTCCGGTCGTCCTGCTGCACTTCGCCTTCCTATCCCGGGCGCGGATGGCGGCGCTCGGCCACGATGGCTACGTGGCGACCAACGCGGCGATCAGCAGCCGCGTGCTCGACTGGGTGGCCGCCGAGCGACCGGACGCCGTGCTCCTCGCCTCGTCCGGCGCCGCAGCAGCGAACGTGCCGCTTGACCGCGACCCGTATGGAGCGCAGAAGCGGCTGGACGAGCTCGCCTTCGCCGAAGCTGCGCGCCGGGTAGGGGCCCGGCTGCGGACGGTCCGCGTCTACAACGTGACGGGCCCGCACATGACGACGCCGGAGGAGTACGCGCTCGGCGCGCTCATCCTTGCCGCCCTGCGTGGCGAGCCTCTCCGGATCACGGCGCGTGGCCGCGTCGTGCGGTCCTACGTGGCAATCGCGGACCTCGTCGACTTGGCCCTCGCCGAGCTCGTCTCGGGCGACGGTCCGGCGCAGCTCACGTTCGACACCGTCGGCGAGACGGTGGAGATCGGAGAGCTCGCGAAGGCTGTGGTCGCTACGCTCGGCGTGTCCTCACCGATCGAGCGGGAGGTCGACGCGCAGGCACCGGACAACGTCTACGTCGGTGATCGCGAGAAGATGGCGGCGCTCGTCGCCCGTCACGAGCTGTCCCTGACTTCACTTCCCGAGCAGATCCGCCAGACCGCAGAAGGCCTCAGATGACCGATTCGCGCAAGCTCATCTCGATCGTGATCCCCGCGTACAACGAGGAGGACAACATCGACGCGCTCGCCCAGCGGCTGAGCGCGGTGTTCGACGGGGAGCCGGACTACGACTTCGAGGTGCTCCTGGTCGAGAACGGCTCGGCAGACGCCACCTACGAGAAGGCGCTGGCGGTCCACGACACCGATCCCCGCTTCAAGGTCGTCCAGCTCGCGCGCAACTTCCAGATGGACGGCGGGCTGACCGCGGGCCTCGCGCACGCCGCCGGTGATGCCGCAGTGACGATGGCTGCTGACCTGCAGGATCCGCCCGAGCTCATCCACGACTTTCTGCGCAAGTGGGAAGAGGGCTACGAGATCGTCTACCAGGTGGTCACCGAGCGTCAGGGGACCGGTCCGATCCGCACGATGAACAGCAAGCTGTTCTACGTACTGGCCAACCAGCTCACCGACGGCCGCATCCCGCGCAACGTCAGCGACTTCCGGCTGGCCGATCGGCGGGTGTACGAGACCATCAACACGATGGAGGAGCGCAACCGCTTCGTGCGGGGCCTCTTCGCATGGGTCGGCTTCCGCACCATCGGTATCGAGAGTCCTCGCCACCCGCGCACGGGCGGCGTCTCGGGCGCTCACACGTTCAAGGTCCTCGACCTCGCGCTGAAGGGCATCTTCGCTCACTCGTACATCCCGCTGAAGCTCATCACGATCAGCGGGATCACACTGTCGGCGATGTCGTTCTTCGCCATCGTCGCGTTTGCGGTGAGCTTCTTCACGATCGGTGTCCCCTTCGCCGGCTTCGGCACGATCGTCTGCCTCATCCTGCTGATGTTCGGCCTGCTGTTCACGATGCTCGGCATCGTCGCCGAGTACGTCGGACTCATCTACGAGGAGGTCAAGCAGCGCCCGAACTACATCGTGCGCACGACCTCCGGGGTCGAAGCGCACCCGGCCGGCGAGCCGGTGCTGCACGCGACGGTCCGCGCTGAGGACGCCTGAGGGTCAGGCCGCCCGTCCGGGCGGCAGGGCGTAGACGATGAGATCCCAGCAGTCTGCGCCGTAGCGCCGCAGCCGGTACGTGTAGCCGTCGGCGATCTGGTCGACGGCGAGCGGGAGGCGCCAGATGTGGTCCGGCGCGTGGTAGGCGCAAAGCGTGAGGACCGGGCGGTCGCGTGCGACCGTGCGCTCAGCGCCGGAGAGGGCATCCAGCTCGGCGCCCTCGATGTCCATCTTCAGGTACGTCACGGGGCCCTCGAGCACCTCGTCGAGCACGACGGTCTGCACCTCGAGCTCGCCTGCGTCGGCGATGCCCGCTGCGGCGCCGGTGCCGCCGAAGGTGACCGTGCCCGCGGTGGAGGCCACGGCCGCCTCGACGACCTCGACCCGTTCGGACAGCCCGTCGGGAAGGCCGGCGACGCGGTCGTGCAGGGCGGTGAGGTTCGCTGGGTCGGGCTCGAAGCCCACGAACCGCGCAAACGAACCGCCGGCGTGTTCGAGCAGTGCAGCGAGCGTGTCGCCGTCATACGCACCGCAGTCGACGAAGACCTCGTCGTCGCGGACCAAGACGACATCCGGCGAGAAGTACTGCTCGGCGACCGGGAGCGGCGCCGTCAGCACCTCGTAGTCGCCGTGGAGTCGCCAGCGGATCTGCCGGAGATACTCGTCGCGCGATGCGTCGTCGTCGAGGAGCATGAACGCGCGCCGCACGTCGTCGGCCGCTTCCAGCACCATCTCCGGGCGGCCGGCGGCGTACTGTGGGAGGAGCGCGTCGCCGAGCTTCCACCCCAGCGGAAGCCACGGCAGCACGTGACGGCAGCCCGCCGCTTCGAGGGCGGCGCGGCCCTCGAGGAACGGGAAGGACGGGTTGAACACCGTGACGACGAACGTCGCGTCCTGCCCGTAACGCTGAACGGCGTCTGCAAGCGAGAGCAGCGGAAGTCCGTCGACCTCCGACGTCGTCGGCGCGCGATCGGCGAACGCAAGCGGCGTGACGCCCACGGCGCGCAGCGCGCGATGCATCTGGCGGCCGAGTCCTCCGGCGCCGTATAGGACGAGCGGGCGGTCGCCGTTGCGCTCGTCGAAGACCGTGTCGGCGCGCCGGGCGGCTTCACTGGGCGGTTCGGCCAGGAGCCGTTCGAGCTCGGCGGCAGCAGCGCTCCGGCTCGCCGTCGTCGAAGGCGGGTGCACCGCCCGGAGTCTAGAGAAGCCGGGCGTCCCTCCGCGGGCCAGTACCATCGTGGGCTGCTTTGGCACCTTCGGACGGCACCGCGGTGAGCGCGGACACCCCGAGCACTATGGCGGTCACCGAGCAGGGGCTTCGGTACCTGGTCGTGGGCTCCGCGAACTTCGTGTTCGGCTTCGCGTGCTTCGCGGCCCTCCTCCTGCTGTTCGACGGCGCGCTCGACTACCGCATCGTCTTCTGCATCGCGTGGGTGATCAACGTGACGGAGGCGTTCGTCACCACCCGGCTCCTGGTCTTCAAGGCGACGGGGCACGTGCTGCGGGATTACCTGCGCTTCTGTGTGGTCCAGGGCTCCAGCGCGGTGCTGAACCTCGCGTGCCTCACGCTCGCCGTCGATGGGCTCGGGCTGAACGTCATCCTCGCGCAGGCCATTGTCCTGCCGGTGGTGGTCCTCGCGACGTTTCTTGGTCACCGGTGGTTCTCGTTCCACCGTCCGCACGGGCCGCGCCCGCACCTGCCGGGGCACGCCGACTAGTATCCGCGCGATGTCAGAACGCGTGATCGACCGCGACTACGTCACCAAGGTCAACCAGCAGTATCACGACGCGATCGTCGACAAGTACGACGAGCGGTTCGAGGCGTCCTCGCCCGATGTCGTGGAGTGGACGCAGGCGCACATCGACCGGTACGTCATGCCGGCACTCGATCTGGTCGAGGGCACGCCGCGGGCCATCGACTTCGGGTGCGGCTCAGGGTCGATGGAGGGCTACCTGCGCGACCGCGACCTCGATCTGCTCGGTCTGGACATCTCGGAGAACATGCTGGCCCGCGCGCGGGAGCGCTTCCCGCAGTGGCGCTTCGAGCAGGCGGACCTGTATTCGTACGACCCGGGCCAGAAGTACCACCTCGTCATGGAGCGCGCCGTGCTCCATCACCTCGTGGACTACATGCCGCTCGTCGACAAGATGGCCGAGCTCACGCTGCCCGGCGGCATCCTGTACCTGGGCAACGAGCCGAACCGGCTCGCGTACAAGTACCTGTCGCCTCTGGCGAAGCTATGGCGTCAGACGATCAACCGATACCGCACGGACGACACGATCGATCGGCTCGGCGACGCCGACTTCGAGGCCCTGTCGGAGTACCACCTCTTCTACGGGGACGGCATCGACGCCCTGGCGCTCAAGGAGCGGCTCCACGGCCACGGGTTCCGGCGGGTTGAGATCCTGTTCTCGCTGCGCGAGATCTTCGCGGCGGTCGAGGAGGCGTATCCGAAGGTGCGGCTGAACGCGTGGACCCCCGACCCGATTCGCGACCACTTCCGGCTGAGCCGGAACTTCACGCTGATCGCTCAGCGGTAGGGGCCGGCTACGCGGTGCCGGCGCGATCGCCGGTGCCGCGGTGGAACGCGTTCTCGGCGATGTCGTGTAGCACGTCGAGCATGTAGTCGATGTGCGGCTGCTGCAGCGCCGGGTAGACGCCGAGCCAGAACACGTTCTCCATGACGAAGTCGGAGTTCGTGAGGTCGCCGACGACCCGGTGCTCGATGTCGCTGTACGCCGGCTGGCGCAGCAGGTTGCCGGCGAACAGCAGGCGGGTGTGGACCTTGCGCTCGTTGAGCGTGCGCACGATCTCGTTGCGGCTGATCGGCGCGCCTTCACGGACGGCGATCGGGAAGCCGAACCACGACGGGTCCGCCTTCTCGGTGGCCTCGGGCAGGATGAAGATCTCGTCGAGGTCGGCCAGGCCGGCCTTGATGCGGGCGAAGTTGTCCTTGCGCGCCTGCACGAACGCGTCGAGCTTGTCGAGCTGGGCGACGCCCACCGCCGCCTGCATGTCGGTGATCTTCAGGTTGAAGCCGATGTGCGAGTACGTGTACTTGTGGTCGTAGCCCTCGGGCAGCGAGCCGAACTGCTGGTCGAAGCGCTTGCCGCAGGTGTCCTCCTTACCCGGCTCGCACCAGCAGTCACGGCCCCAGTCGCGGAAAGATTCGGCGAGGACTTTCATGCGGCCGCTGTTGCACATGACCGCGCCGCCCTCACCCATGGTGATGTGGTGGGCGGGGAAGAAGCTCACCGTCGCGAAGTCGCCGAACGAGCCGACGTGCTTGCCGTCGTACGTGCTGCCGAGCGCGTCGCAGCAGTCCTCGACGAGCCACAGATCGTGTTCCTTGCAGAACGCGGTGATCGTCTCGAGATCGAAGGTGTTGCCCAGCGTGTGGGCGAGCATGACGGCCTTCGTCTTGGGCGTGAGCGCGTCTTCGAGGTGCGTGACGTCGATGTTGTACGTCGGGATGTCGACGTCGAGGAAGACTGGGACGGCGCCCTGCTGGATGAGTGGGTTGATCGTCGTCGGGAAGCCGGTCGCAGCGGTGATGAACTCGTCACCCGGCTTGATGCGGCGCTCGCCGAGGGTCGGCGAGGTCAGCGCGGAGCCCGCGACGAGGTTGGCGGACGAGCCGCTGTTCACGAGGATCGTGTGCCGCACACCGAAGACCTCGCGACCGAATCGGCGCTCGAACGTGTGCGCGTAGCGGCCGGTCGTCAGCCAGAAGTCCAGGGACGAATCGACGAGGGAGACGACCTCCTCCTCGTCGAAGACGCGGCCGGCCACCGGCACCGGGGTCTGGCCCGCGACGAAGCTCCGCTCGGGGAACGCCTCGCCGTGGTACTCGCGGACGAGTTCGAGGATCTGCCGGCGCAGGTCATCCGCGCGCCGGGCGGCGGGATCGCCGCCGTTGCTTGCACCGTCAGTCACTCGTCGTGAGTCTACTCAGCCAGCGTCCGGGCTAGTATCGACGCGATGCCAGATCAGCCTGTCGTTGGACAGGACGATGCCGTGCGCGTCGGGGGGACGCGTGTTGAGGCGGCCCACGACACGGCTCACGGCTCGCCCGCACCCGCCCCCGTCGCATCCGGATCCGACCACGACGCGCCCGCAGAACTCAGCGGGTTTCGCCGGTATCTCTCCTGGGAGCTGTGCGCCGCGCTGTTCGTCTTGCTTCTCGTGTTGTTGCCCGTTCTGCGCACGGCGCTCATCAACGACGACCAGTTCAACACGAACCTGCGCGGCACCCTGCACTACCAGGACCGCACGCTCTGGCAGTACTTCTGGGACACGAACAAGGGCTGGATTGACGTCAACGGCCGATGGTTCCCAGTCGGCATCCTCTTCGGAGGGACGACGTTCTGGTTCATCCACGACTTCCTGCCGTACAAGCTGTTCCTCATCGGCTCGAGCCTCGTCGCGGCCGGTGCCACGTTCTGGATGCTCCGGAAACTGCGCGTCAGCCGGCCTGTCGCGGCGCTGATCGTCGTCGCTATCGCCGCCGCGACGCAGTACCGGTACTACTACGACCCGCACTTCTCGTTCAACGCCCTCACCCAGGTCGTGATGATCGAGGTCGCGCTGGCCATCGGCTGGTATCAGTTGTGGCTGACCACGGGCAGGACCCGCTGGCTCGTGCTCTCGCTTCTCATCGCGTTCGTTTCCGCGTCGACGTACGAGGCCGTCTACCTCTTCGCGCCGCTGTTTGTGATCCTCGCATTGCGCGAGCGACCCCTGTGGTGGCCGGTCATCCGCGCCAGCATCGGGCCGGTCGTCCTCATGATCGTGATGCTGGCGCTGAGTTCGTACCTGAGATCGCGGGCGATCGCGGGCGAGACGGGCGCCTACGCGCCGAGCTACGACCTGCGGGAGTTCATCTACACGTTCGGCGACCAGTTCTCCGCGGCGATCCCGCTGTCGCACATGTACTTCGACCCGTCGCGGATCTATACGACGTTCAGCGTGACCGACTTGGGGTGGGGCGACCTGCTTGTCGGCGCGGTGAGCGTGGCGGTCTCGATTGCGCTGGTCTGGAAGTCGCGGTGGGAGGGGTGGTCGCCGTTGCAGACCGGCGCTATTGGTCTCGTGCTGTGGCTCATCGTGGCCGCCACCTCGTCGTTGTCGCTGCGCTATCAGGGCGAGATCATCGCCGGTCTCGGCAATGTGACGATCTACTTCGAGGAGATCGCTTTCGGGATCGTGCTCGTCTCTCTCGCCGGTCTTGCGCTGCGCGTGCCCGCCGTTGGGCGGTTCGGCGGGAGGCACCGGCGGAGCGTGAGCATCGTCGCCGGCGCGGTCCTCGGCGTTCTCGTGATGCTCCAGCACAACGCCAACGGCGTGGTGGTCAACGTGCAGCAGCCGCTGCGCGAGGCGCGGATCACCGACGACGAGGCCACGGCCGCCGGCATCCTTGACGGTCTGCCGGAGGACCGCCGGACGAGCCTGTTCCTGGCGACATACCTGCCGTACATGGACGCGGGCTACTACTGGATGCACAGCCAGCGCGACGTCGATGTCTGGCTCCTGGCGAACGCCGGCACGGCTGGCACGCCACGGGTGCCGCGGGATTGCTCACTTGACGACGGCCGCGGTGGCGCGATCCTCCAGTCGGTCCAGATGGCCGGTCGGGTCACCGTCGGATTCGTTGGAGTTGGCTGCCGCCGGCCCACGCCGGCTGCCCGGTTCTTCCTGCGGAACGCCGACGACAACGTGTGGATTACCGGCGGCGACTTTCGTGGCCGCCCGTTTGCGGCTCCGCCGGAGGCGCTGCTCGTGCGTGACGGCGATCTCTGGCGAGCACGCGACCCGGAGGCCATCGATCCAAGCACGGTCACACTGATCCCGCGGGCCGTGGCGCCCGTCCTAGGCGCCCAGCCCGGATGCTACGCGCCGGAGGGCGCGTCCCAGTGGTGTGAGAAGTCCTGGAGGATCAACGTCGCCGGCCCTCCCGGCGCGGAGGCTGAGGTCCGGTTCGTGATCGAGGGGACGGCCGACGCGGACGCGCGCCTGAGCGTGCGCGGCGGCGACGAGCCGCAGACGGTCTCGGCGGAGGACGGCCAGGCCGTCAAGCAGCGTGTGCGGCTCAACGAGACGGGCGGCGCGCAGTTGCGGCTGCGGTACTCCGGGCCGGAGTTCCCGTCGCCGGGTGACCCGCGGAAACTGTATGTCCGGATCAACTCATTGCAGGTGAAACCAGCTGCGTGAGCGGCAGCGGGTCGCTGCCTGCGGTCGGTGCGGTGCGAGAGGATGCCTCCGATGAGCGCTGCGGACGACCATCAGGACGCGCTGCTTCTGCGCCTCCGCGTCGCCGACCTCGAACGGGGGATCGAGGAGGCGTGGGAGCAGGTCGCCTCCCATTCGACCACCCTCGATGACGTGCAGCGCAGCCGATGGTGGCGCGCCGGCGCGCCGCTGCGCCGTGCCCGGCGGGCGGCTCGGCCCGACGTTCGCGCCGCTGCCGCGCGCGACACGCTGCGGATTCCGCTTGCCGGGCTTCACGCCGAGGCCATGGGTGGCGAGGGGATCCGGTGGCGCGACGAGCTCGTCGTCGACGGTGTTGCGCTCCCGGCGCTGCTGGCCGATCCGCCCGCGGTGGTCACGTGGAGGATCGTTCCGGTGCCCGGGCTGCGTCTCCGCGTCTTCTGCGCGCTGCGCCCCGCGGGCTGGATCGGCAACGCCGGTGGGGTGCGCTTCACCGTCACGGTGCTCGACGCCACCGGGCAGGAGCTGCGCAGCACCTCGCTCGTCACCGATCCCGCCGGCTGCCGCGATGACCGCGCCTGGCGTGAGCTCGCCCTCGACTTGGACGGCCTGGGCGCGACGGAGCATCGGCTCGTGCTGCGCACCGAGCTGCCCGACGGCGCGAACGGGGCGTACGCATGGGCGGTGTGGGGTGATCCCGTGCTCCTGTGCGAGCCGACGGCGGAGCCGCCGTCGCTGTCGTCCGCGCTCGCTCACGAGGCACGCGGTGTTCTAAGCCGCCGGTTCGGCGCTGCCGCTCCGCCCGCCGCCCCGCCGGCCGATCACCCGGTCGTCTCGCTGCTCGTCCCGGTTCACGATCCCGCTCCCGAGCTCCTGGACGCGATGCTGGACAGCGTCCGGGCGCAGAGCTCGCCGCACTGGCAGCTGTGCCTGTGCGACGACGGCTCGACCGATCCGGAGGTGCGCCGGAGGCTCCGCGACGCCGAAGCCTCTGACGAGCGCATCGTGCTGACCCGGCACGAGGCGGCCGAGAACATCTCGGCGGCGACCAACGCTGCGCTCGCGCTGGCCACCGGCGCCTATGTCGCCCCGCTCGATCATGACGACGCGCTGCACCCTGACGCGATCGTCGACGTCGGCGCGGTGCTTGCCGCCGACCCGGCGGTCGACATGGTGTACACCGACAACGACAAGGCCGTCCCGGACGGCCGTCGGTTCGCGCCCGCGCTCAAACCCGACTGGGCGCCCGAGCAGCTGCGGGCAGTCATGTACACGCTGCACCTCGGTGTGTACCGGCGTGCGCTCGTCGAGGAGCTCGGCGGCTGGCGCTCAGCGTTCGATGGCGCGCAGGACCATGATCTTGTCCTGCGGATCGCCGAGCGGACGAGCCGGATCACGCACGTGCCGCGCCTGCGCTACAGCTGGCGCGTGCATGGAGGCTCGGCGTCGTTGACCGAGGACGCCAAGCCCGAGGCGTACGATCGCGGCTGCCGCGCCGTGGCCGAGCACCTCCAGCGCGTCGGCCTGGCCGCCACGGCGCAGCGGCTCCCGCAGGCCGGGCGCTACCGCGTCGTCCACGAGCCCGTCTCGGCCGAGGCGGTCGACGTCATCCTGCCCATCGGCCCGCACGACGACCCGGCGCACATCGTCGAGGCGGTCCGGGGGTTCGGCGCGGTGACGGTCGTCGGCCCGCACGCCGAGGCGGCACGCGCCGCCGGGGCCGCCGTCGTCGGCTGCGATGACGATCGGTGGGGTGCGCTGGCCCGGGCCGGTATCGCGGCGACTACGGCGCCGTTTGTCGTCGTGCTCGAGGAGCTGTGCCGGCCCGAGCTTCCCGACTGGCGCGACGAACTGTGCGGGCTCGCGAGCGAGCCGGCGATCGCCGCCGCCGGCGCGCTCGTCGTCGACGAGCGTGGAGCCGCGGTCCACGCGGGGGTCGCCCTGCCGCTCGGCGTGCCGCTGCCCGTGCATCCCGGCGCCCCGAGCGAAGGGGACGAGGTACCCGACGAGTTGACGTTCGTGACGAACCGGTCGGCGGCGTCCGGTGCGGTGGCGTTCCGCCGCGAGCGCGTCGCCGGCGACGCCGGACCCGATCCACGCTCGGACCGTCATGCGCTGGCGGCGCTCACCCTCGCGCTCACCGCGCGTGCGGGGCGCGTCGTCGTGACCCCGCACGCCCGGATGCGCATCGCCGGGCCGCCGCGCGGCGTCATCGCCGGCGTTGCGGAGCTGATGGCGATCGCCGAGGTCCGTGCGGGGCGGCCTGATCCCTACTACAACCCGCAGCTGTGGGCGGACCGCGCGGCGCACGTCGCGCCCGCCGCGCTGACCAGCTAACCGTGCCTCTGCTGCCTCAGCGACGTGTCCCGAAGATCGGCGGCGTGAATGTCGTCGGCCCCCTCCGTGATGAGTCGGGTGTCGGGGAGGCCGCGCGCGCGGTCGTCGCGGCGCTCGACGCGGCGGGCGTGCCCGTCCTACCGGTCCTGCCTCCGGGCGGATCGCCGTCGCGTCAGGCGGTGCCGTTCGCAACCGTGGCGCCGGCGGAGGCGGTGTTCCCGACGACGGTGCTCTGCGTCACCGCGCTGGAGACGCCGGGGTTCGCCGGGGCCGTCGGTCCGCGCTTCTTCGCAGGACGCCACACCATCGGCCTCTGGTGGTGGGAGGTCGAGACCTTCCCGGAGGTCATGCACGGCGGGTTTGACTGGGTCGACGAGGTGTGGGCGGGCTCGGAGCACATCGCGCAGGCCATCCGCCCTGCGGGTGCGGCACATGGCGTGCCCACGACCCGCGTGCGGATCCCGGTTCGCCGAGCTGCGCCGACGAGGCGCACGCGCACCGAGCTCGGGCTGCCTGAGGGGTTTGTCTTCCTCACCGTGTTCGGCTACTACTCGAGTGTCGAGCGGAAGAACCCGGCTGGCGCCATCGAGGCGTTCAGCCGCGCGTTCCGGGCGGGTGAGGGCGCGTCGCTCGTCGTCAAGTGCATCGACGAGGCCGCGCATCCCGAGGAGCACGCAGCGCTGCTGGCAGCCGCCGCGTGCCATCCCGACGTTCATGTCCTGCCCGGCTACGTCGATCGCGACGAGATGGACGCGCTCGTCCAGTGCAGTGACGCCATCGTGTCGTTGCATCGCGCCGAGGGCTTCGGCTTCACCCCGGCGGAGGCGATGGCGCAGGGCAAGCCGGTCGTCGCGACCCGCTACTCAGGGAACCTTGACTACATGCATGATGAGAATGCGCTGCTCGTCGATGCGGCGCTCGTGCCGATCGCGGGCGCCGGTCCCTATCCGGCCGGGGCGCGATGGGCGGATCCGGATCTCGATCAGGCGGCGGTGGCCATGCGTCGGCTGGTGGCCGAGCCGGAGTTCGGCGCGCGGCTCGGCGCAGCGGCCCGCGAAAGCCTCGCGCGAACCCATGGGACGGCGGTGAGCGGCGCGGCGATGCGCGCCGCCTTGGCGGGACACGCAGATCGCCACCGTTGGGCCAAGGCGCGGCTCGCGGCGGCACGGCTGCGGCGGACCCGCCGCTAGCCACGCGCGAGGCTACGATCGTCCGTTCAATGCCCGGCCCGCTCACCGTCTTGACCGTCGCGACCGCGCCCGAGGTGCCTTTCGCGCGAGTGCTCGCCGGCAGTGTCCGCGAGCACCATCCCAGCGCCCGCGTGGTTGTGGTCGCCGCCGACGGGGCTGCGCCGGATGGACTGCCCGACGGCGTCGAGGGGCTTGGGCCGGCCGACCTCGGGCTCGACGTGCCGCCGGCCCAGGTCGCGGTGCTGGCGCCAGAGGCCGCGAGCCTCGCGGTGCTCGTCCCGGCGCTGGAGCGGGTGCTCGACGAGACCGGCGAGGTGGTCGTCCTGGCCCCGGACAGCCTGCTGCTCGGCCCGATCGACGATCTGCTCATCGGTGACGCTGCGGTGACCCTGACCGGACGCGTCCTGGCGCAGACTCCGGACGATGGGCTGCATCCCGACGCCAAGGACTTCGAACATCTCACATCGATCGACCCAGGCGCGTTCGTCGTCCGCTCGGGGGCGCGAGACATCCTTTCCGGTTGGCGGGCTCGCGCGGGGGGCTCCGCCTGGGCGCTGCCCCAGGATGGCACGCTGGGCATGATGCTCGCCGCGCTGGAAAGCACAGCCGGAGTCGAGAAGATTGCGAGCCCAGCCGGGATCCTGGCCTGGTGGGCGCTCGATCCCGGGGCGCTAGGACGCGACGGCACACACGTCACGTTGCGGGGAGCGAACGTTTCGCTCGTGCGGCTCCCTGGCTTCGACGTGGGCCTTCCCACGCGGCTGCACCCGCAGCTCAACCGCGTGCGGGTCAGCAGCGACCCGGTGCTTCGCGATCTGCTCGGCGACATCACGGCGGGCCTGCGTGCTGCGGGTGCCGACACGGGGCGCCCGCAACCCGTCCGCCTGCCGGACGGCCGCCTTCTGCCGCCGGCGATGGCGGGGCTCATGGCGGAGGCGCTCGTCGCGGGCGCGATCCCGGGAACTCCGGCAGACGATGACGACTGGGAGGCGTTCTGGGCGTACTGCAACGCACCGGCTGGCTGGGGCGCCGACCTCGGTATGACCCGGTATCTCGAGGCGCTGTGGGAGTCGCGCACCGACCTGCGGGAGGTGTACCCCGACGTCCGTGGCGCGGATGGCGCGGGCTTCGTCGGCTGGGCGTGGGTCCACGGTCGTGACCTCGTGCCCGATCCGTTGCTGCCGCCACGTCCCGCACACGTCCCCGAGCACGTGCGCAGCGGGGTCGCGGGCACCGGGGCGCGCGAGCTCGACCCCGCCCACACCGATCCGGTGTGGGGCGTCAACGTCGCCGGGTTCTTCCGCTCCGAACTCGGCCTCGGCGAGGCTGCGCGCCTGCTCATCGCGGGCCTCGACGCCGTCCGTGTTCCGGCGCTTCCGGTCCAGGGGTCCTTCGTCCCGCCATGCCGCCAGGGCGCCGAGTTCACGTTCGCGACGCCCGACGAGGCGCCGTATCCGCTGAACATCCTGTGCCTCAACGGCGACGCGATTCCCGCGTTCGCCGAGGAAGCCGGTGAGGCGTTCTTCGCGGGCAAGAAGACGATCGCGTTGTGGTGGTGGGAGGTCGGAGACCTGCCCGCGAGCTGGCAGGAGTCGTTTCGCTGGGTCGATGAGGTGTGGGTCGCGACCGAGCACATCCGCGACCTGATCGCCCCGAGCTGCCCGGTGCCCGTGAAGAAGATCACGCTCCCGGTCGGAGATCCGCCGGTGGCGAACGTCACACGCGGCGATCTCGGGTTGCCCGAGGAGCCGTTCGTCTTCCTCTACGTCTACGACTACCACTCCACTGAGGCGCGCAAGAACCCGACAGGCCTCATCCGGGCGTTCAAGCAGGCGTTCCCGCCCGGCAGCGGCGCGCACCTCGTCTTGAAGTGCATCAACGCGGACACGATGTTCGCCCATCACGACCGCGTCCTCCTGGAGGTCGGCGATCACCCGGACATCTCGTTCGTCGATACCTACCTGTCCGTTGGCGAGAAGAACGCGCTCATCGCGCTGAGCGATTGCTACGTCTCGCCTCACCGATCGGAAGGTTTCGGCCTGACGCCCGCCGAGGCGATGCTGCTCGGCACGCCCGTGATCGCCACGAACTATGGCGGCGTGCTCGAGTTCCTCACCGAAGACAACGCCTACCTCGTCGACTACGAGCTCGTGCAGGTGGGCGACCACGCGGACCCGTACCCGCCGGACGCGGTCTGGGCCGATCCCGACATCGACCAGCTGGCGGCGCGCATGCGGTACGTCTTCGAGCATCCGGAGGAGGCGGTTGAGCGCGCCGCCCGCGCGGCGACTGAGATCCGGGCCGGCCACACCCCTCGGGCGGCAGGCGTCACGATGGAGCCGCTGCTGCAGGGGCACTACCAGACGCTCATCGAGGAGGGGCTTCGTGGCCTGCGGATCGCGCATGTCCCCGAGGTGGACCTCGGAACGCCGGGCGTCGAGCTGGCGTCCGTCCTGCGCGGCCTCGGGCAGCGCGCCGGGGCGAGCGAGAAGGTGAAGTGGGCCGCGCAACGGATCAAGCGGCCGTTCACTGCGCGACGGGACCTCGTCTCCAAACAGCTGCTCGATCGGGTCGGCGAACTCGACGCCAAGGTGCACGAGCTGTCGGCGGAGCTGGAGCGGCATCGGTTCGCCGGCCACGCCGAGGTGCTCGCCCAGTTCCGCCGCACGCAGGCTGCGATGGCCGACGCCGAGGCGCGAGAACAGCGCCGCCATGTCGCGGCGGCGCGCCTGCAGAACAAGGTCGATGAGCACACGCGTGCGCTGGACCGCCAGCTGCCGTTCGGCCCGTCGCTGCACGAGCGCTTCCCCGCGGCCGACCGTCCCTTCAGTCCCGCGTACGGCGAGCGCCACCACGCGTTCCTGGCGGAGATGCTGCAGAGGGAGGACCTCATCCGGCGGTTTGCGCGGCTCGCGCGCCTGCCCGACGGGTACGGCGTCGCGCTCGACGAACGCGTCGTCGAGTTCCCCTGGCTGCTGTCCCGCGCCGGCGGCGCGAACGTCCTCGATGCCGGCTCGGTGCTCAACCACGGGCACGTGCTCGACGCATTCCTGCCGCGCATCGGCGGACTGACGATCGCGACGCTCATCACCGAGGACGTCACCTTCGAGGATCGCGGCGTCGCGTACGTGTCGGCCGACCTGCGCGAGCTGCCGTTCGACGCGGGACGGTTCGATCTTGTCGTGTGCGGCTCCACGCTCGAGCACGTGGGTATGGACAACGCGATCTACGGCTCAGACGTCCCACGCGCGGACGATCCCGCAGGCGAGCAGCGCAGGGCTCTGGACGAGCTGGTCCGCGTGACCGCTCCGGGCGGGCGGATCCTCCTGACGGTGCCGTACGGGCGCGCGGAGGATCACGGCTGGCTGCGTCAGTACGACGCGGTCGGTCTGGCGGAGCTCCTGGACGGCCTGCCGAGCGAGATCACCTACTACGGCTACAGGGCGAGTGGATGGCAACGGGTGTCCGCCGCCGCGCTCGTTGACGCCGGGTACCGCAACGTGCACGCCGACGTCGCCCCGGCGGACGACTTCGCCGCCGCCGCCCGAGGCGTGGCCTGCGCCGTCATCCGGCCCCCGGGGGCGTGAGTGCGCGACGTCGGTGAGGCGCTGCGGTTTCGCACGCGGCAGGTTGCGGCGCTGCGTGGCTTGCTCGCGCAGCGCACCGCTGAGCGTGACGAGGCGCGCGCCTTGACGGAGGCGGCGCTCGCCGAGTTCGACCGCGCGACAGCCGCCCACGACACGGCGGTGCGCGAGCGCGACGCCGCGCTCGCCGAGTTGCAGGCCGCGCGCGACGCGGCGGCACGGTCGTGGTGGCGTAGGGGCCGGACGTGACCGCTCCCGCGATCGCCGTAGTCATGGCGACCTACGGGGCACGCGAGTGGACCGAGCGGGCGCTCGATGCCGTCTCCGCACACACGTCGGTTCCACACGAGGTCGTCGTCGTCGACAACGCCTCGACCGACGGCACACGCGACATGATCCGCGAGCGCTTCCCCCGTGTGCGGCTGGTCGCCAACGAGGAGAACGTGGGGTACGGCGCCGCGAACAACCAGGCGGCGCGGCTCACGTCCGCGCCGGTGCTCGCGCTGCTCAACAGTGACGCGATCGTTCCCCCCGGCTGGGCCGAGCCGCTGCTCGGCGCGCTCAGGCGTCCGGGCGTCGGCGCGGTGGTGCCGACGCTGGTTCACCTCGACGGGCGCATGCAGACTGCCGGTGCGGTGCTCGGCGCCGACGGGAGCGTCCTCGCACTGGGCAACGGCGCCGACGCTGCGGACCCGTTCTATGCGTTCACGCGCGTCTGCGACTTCGGCGCCGGCGCGTGTCTGCTCGTACACACGACGGACTTCCTGGCGGTCGGCGGGTTCGATCCGATCTACGACCCGGCGTACTTCGAGGACGCGGACCTGTGCCTCAAGCTCGAGGCCCGGGGACAGCGGACGGTCTACGTCCCCGACGTGCGGGTGGAGCACCTGCAGTTCGCCTCATCCGACCCGGACCGCGCCGCGGAACTCTTCCTGCGCAGTCGGGCGCCGTTCCTCGAGCGCTGGGCTGATCACCTCGCAGTTCGGCGACTGCCTTCGGTCCTGCCCGAACATCCGGCCCGCACGCTTGCCGCGCGAGATGCGCTGACCCGCGCGCGTGTGCTCGTCGTGTGCGGGGATGCGTTCCCCGACCCTCGCATGGCGACGGAGCTGGCCACGCTCGCAGACCCGGTCCGGGAACTTCGCGTGACGGTCATCGCGGCGGCAGGTGACGCTGCTGCCTGGTCGCGCTGCGGGGCCGAGGCGGTCGTGAGCGAGGATCCCGCCGCGGTTCTCGCGGCGAGGGCCGGGCACTACGACGTCGTGGTGGGCGCGGACCCGCGCATCGCGCGAGCGCACCAGCCGCAGGCGCTGACGGTCCCGACAGCGCTGGCCGCTGCCGCTGCCGTCGCGGATCTCTAGGCCTGCGGCGGCGGTCCGCCGCCCTCGCGCCAGAGGCGGCTGGGCCAGATCTCGGCGACGACGTCGTCGATCATCCCCATCCGCACGCCGATGCGGAGCATGCGGCGAATCCGAGACCAATCGCCGGCGACGTTGAACAGTCCGTCCCCGAGCTCGGCGCAGATCCATCGCATGTGCGCGTGCATCAGCGTCGCCTGGAACGTGATCGTCCCGTACTGCGGAGGAAAGCTGAGCAGCAGCTCTTCGCTCCCGTCGGGATGGTGTTCCCGGACGCGGCCATAGCAGAGCTCCAGATCGCGGTCTCGGGCGCCGGCGAGCAGCTTCTCGATGTGGTCGGGCGTGAAGGTGTCGTCGTCGTCGAGCGCGCAGATCCATGCGCCACGGGCGCGCCGGTGGGCCTCGTTACTCGGCGGACCGCCGGCGACGTACCACCGTTCCGGAGGCTCCGGGTACGGGCCCCGCATCGGCAGGTTCACGAAGGTCACGCGGGGATCGGCGACACCGCGGATCGCCCGTTCGTGCTCGGGGGAGGACGCATCGCCGACGATGATGAGCTCCCAGCGCTCGTACGTCTGCGCGAGCACCGACGGGATGGTGCGCTCGAGCAGCGGGCCCGTGTGCTCGTACGTTGCGATGCAGACGCTGACGAGCGGCTCGGGATCCTCGAACGCGCGCGCGTACTCCGCGGTCTCGCGCAGGCGCCAGAGCTCCTGGCGCTGTGCGGGCTCGTCGTCGCGCAGGAGCTGCAGGATCTCGACGGTGCGCTCGTGCTCGGCGCGGTCGGCGGCGGCGCGGGCGGCCTCGGCGCGATCGAGCGTGTCGAGCCGGGAGCTGACGGCGTCCAGGCGCTCGGTGAGCTCGGTGACCGATGCGGTCAGCGCGGCGAGGTCCTCGCGTAGCCCGGCCACGCCCTCGTTCGTCTCGTACAGGCGCCGTGCGGCGTTGCGGGCTCCGCGGACGGGCTTGGGCCGGGGGGACACGGGGCGCAAGCTAGCATCCGCGCCATGGGGACCGACCGCGGCGGCTACGGCCATCCGTCGTACGCCGCGGCGCTCGCGGAGTTCGGCGCTCCGAGAGCGCTCCCGCGCAGCGGCGGGACGCTCCTCGTCCGCGAGATCGACGGCGCAGGCGCCTCGGACGCAATGGGTGCATATCCGCTGTTCGCCTGCGACGACTGGGGCGGACTCGCCGCCGACCTGCAGGAGCTGGAGGGCGAGCTCGTCAGCGTCGCGCTCGTCGCCGACCCGTTCGGCGGATGGACCGTCGAGCAGCTCAGTGCGGCGTTCCCCGACCGGCAGATCGCGTTCAAGGAGCATCACGTCGTCGATCTCGCCGACGGTGATCCGGTGGCCCGCGCGACGAAGCATCACCGGCAGTACGCGCGACGCGGGCTCCGGGCCGTCGCCGTCGAGGAGGTCGCCGACCCGCCGTCACTGCTGGACGAGTGGGACGCGCTCTACGGCGGCCTCGTCGCCCGCCACGGGATCACCGGCATCTCGGCGTTCTCGCGTGCCTCGTTCGCGGGCCAGCTCGCGGTTCCCGGGATCGTCGCGTTTCGCGCGACAGCGCTGGACGACGGCGAGCTTGCCGGCGCGGCGCTCTGGTACCTCGACGGCGACGTCGCGTACTGGCACCTCGCCGCCTACAGCGAGTGCGGGTACCGTCTCGATGCCTCCTACGCGCTCATGGCCACGGCCCTCGAGCGCTTCGCGCAGCCCGGCGGCCCTCGGTGGGCCGGTCTCGGCGCGGGCGCGGGTGTCGACGCATCGGGCGCGGGGCTCGACCGCTTCAAGGCCGGCTGGGCGACCGAGACACGCACCGCCCACTTCTGCGGCCGCATCCTCGACCACGCGCGGTACCGCGCGCTGTCCCCCGAGCGGGGGGACACCGCGTTCTTCCCTGCGTATCGCGCCGGGGGTGCGGGGTAGGATCGACCGCATGAGCGATGTCGTCGTCTTCGGCGTGGGTCAGTGGGCGGAGCTGTCCCACTTCTACTTCACGCACGACTCCCCCCACAACGTGGTCGGCTTCATGGTCGACGGCGAGTACCTCGGGCAGGAGACGTTCCACGACCTGCCCGTCGTGGCGTTCGAGGAGGTCGAGCAGCACTTCGCGCCGGCCGAGACGAAGGCGTTCGTGCCGATCAGCTTCAAGCGCATGAGTCACCACCGCGCCGACAAGCTCGAGGAGACGAAGGCCAAGGGCTACGAGGTCGTCAGCTACGTCAGCTCGAAGGCCACGACGTTCGCCGACTTCGCCTGCGGCGAGAACTGCTTCATCCTCGAGGACAACACGATCCAGCCGTACGTGAAGCTCGGCCGCAACATCGTGATGTGGAGCGGCAACCACATCGGCCACCACACGACGATCCACGACCACGTGATGATCACGTCGCACGTCGTGATCAGCGGCGCGTGCGACATCGGCGAGCACGCGTTCTTCGGCGTCAATGCGACGGTGCGCGACGAGACCGTGATCGGCGCCGAGACGATCGTCGGAGCGGGGACGGCGATCATGGCCGACACCGAGCCGTTCTCCGTCTACAAGGTCAAGGGCACGGAGCCGGCCGGGTTCCGCAGCGACCAGATGCGCAGCCTGTCGCACAAGTCGGCCGGCTGACGGGGCGCGTGGCCTGGGAGAAACGCGGCGTGGTCTTCCACGCCGACGGTCAGCATCCATGGATGGCGCACCACGCGTGCGTGCCCACGCCGTGGCTCGTCGACGACGACACGCTGCGGATCTACTTCGCGCCGCGCGACGCTGCGGGCAAGTCGCGCGTGACGTACATCGAGGTGGACCCCGCAGACCCTTCGGACGTCCGGTACGTCCACGACCGACCGGTCCTTGATCTGGGCGAGCTCGGCGCGTTCGACGACAGCGGCGCGATGCCGACCTGCCTCGTCCCTGACGGGGATCGTCTGTACCTGTACTACGTCGGCTGGAGCCCGGCCGTCACCGTGCCGTACCGCAACTCGGTCGGCGTCGCCGTCAGCGAAGACGGCGGCGTCACGTTCGAGCGCGTCTTCCCGGGGCCGGTCGTCGACCGGACGAAGGACGAGCCGTTCTTCACGGCCAGCCCTTTCGTCCTGAAGGAGGGGCCGCTCTGGCGCATGTGGTACGCGTCGTCGACGGGCTTTGCGCGTGTCGACGGGAAGCCCGAGCCCGTGTACGTCATCAAGTACGCGGAGTCCGACGACGGCTTCGTCTGGCGTCGTGACGGCGTCACGCGGATCGTCCCGAAGCAGCCGGAAGAGGCCAACGCGCGACCCTGGGTGGTCCGCGACGGCGATGCGTACCGCATGTGGTTCTGCTTCCGCGGCAGCCACCACTACCGTGATGACCCAGCAGAGAGCTACCGCATCGGCTACGCCGAATCGGCCGATGGCGTCGACTGGACGCGCAAGGATGAACAGGCCGGGATCGACGTGAGCGCGCCGGGCTCCGGCTTCGACGACGTCATGGTCACCTACCCGAGCATCTACGACCACCAGGGCACCCGCCACCTGCTGTACAACGGCAACGGGTTCGGCCTGACGGGGATCGGCCATGCCGTCGCGGCGGTTTGATCGGGGCGTCATGACGCCATCTCGGCTCGAGGACCTCGCGGTGTTCGGCAGCACGCCGGCGTTTACGGAGCCCCGACACGTCGGCCGGCCGAACATGCCTGACCGAGAGCGCGTCCTCGAGCTCGTCGGCGAGGCGATGGACCGCCGGTGGCTGAGCAACGAGGGCCCGCTGCACGAAGCGTTCCAGGAGCGCGTGCGGCAGATCACGGGCGCCCGGCACTGCGTGGTGGTGGCCAACGCGACGCTCGGCATCCAGCTGGCGGCGCGCGCCCTCGGGATGGAGGGCGAGATCATCATGCCCTCGTTCACCTTCGTGGGCACGCCACACGCCGTGAGCTGGATCGGCCTCGAGCCGGTCTTCGCCGAGATCGATCCGCGCACGCACACGCTCGATCCGGCAGCGGTCCGCACGGCGATCGGCCCGCGCACGGGCGGCATCGTCGGCGTCCACTTGTGGGGTCGTTCGGCAGGGGCGGAGGAACTCGAGGCGATCGCCGAGGAGCACGACCTGCCGCTCGTCTTCGACGCCGCTCACGCGCTCGGCTGCACGCGCGCAGGACGGCCGGTCGCCACGCTGGGCGACGCGTCGGTCATCAGCTTCCATGCGACGAAGGTCGCCGGCGCCGCTGAGGGTGGCGCGATTCTCACCGACGACGCGGAGCTCGCCGAACGACTGCGGCGCATGCGGAACTTCGGCTTCGTCGCGTTCGACACCGTCGAAGGGCTGGCGACGAACGCGAAGATGAGCGAGATGAACGCGGCGATGGGTGTGGCGTCGCTCGAGCGCTTCGAGGAGTTCGTCGCCGTCAACCGGCGCAACTACGAGGGGTATGTCGCGGGGCTGCAGGACGTCCCGGGCGTGGAGGTCATCGACTACGCCGACGGAGACGAGCACAACTTCCACTACGTCGTCCTCGAGGTGCCCGCCGCAGTGCGTGATCCCCTGATCCGCGTCCTGCAGGCCGAGCGCGTGCTTGCACGGCGCTACTTCTTCCCTGGGTGCCACCGCCTGGCACCGTACGCGCCGGCAGGGGCCTCACTGTCTGCGACCGATGAGGTCGCCGGCCGGGTCGTGACGTTGCCGACGGGCACGGCGATGAGCGCCGACGACGTCGCGCGTGTCTGTGCCATCGTGCGCGTCGCAATGGCGCACGCTGACGACGTCGTACGACGGCTCGCTGCCGATCCCGCTGGCCTCGGGCGCTGAGCCATGGCGGGATCGGTCCGATCACCGCGCAAGGTCGCGCGGCGCCTGAAGCTCTTGCCGCTCGCGCGACGGGAACTTCGCACCTGGCCCCGGTTCATGTGGTGCTACGCGCTCGGAATCGTGCCCGGGCGACCGTATGTGTTCCGCAACGGCGCACGCTTGCGTATCGCGCGCGGCGTGGAGCATGTGCCGATCATCGAGATCTTCCTGCGCCGCGATTACGGTCCGATGCCCGAGGACGGCGTGGTCCTCGATCTCGGGGCCAGCACGGGGGTGTTCGCCGCGTACGTTCTCGCGGAGAGCCCGCGAGCGCGGGTGCTGTCGTTCGAGCCGATGCCTGCGTCATACGAGCTGCTCCGCGAGAACATCCGTTTGAACGGCGGCGAGCAGCGCGTGATCGCGCAGCAGGCGGGCGTGACGGCAGATGGCGGTGAACGTGACCTGATCGTCGGGACGTTCTTTCCGAGTTTCCTCGCCGATGTGCCCACAGTCGCTGGGGCGACGGAGACGGTGCGCGTGCCCACGGTGACGATCGAGGAGATCTTCCACCGCCACGGACTCACGTCGGTGGACGTCCTCAAGCTCGACATCGAAGGCGCGGAGTACGAGGTGCTGTACGGCACCGGCGCAGAGCTCCTTTCGCGCATCTCGGCGATCCGCATGGAGGGACATGATCTGGATGGCGACCGGCGCAACGTGACGGCGCTGCTGGACTTCCTCACCGACGCCGGGTTCCGCGTGACTCGGCAGGAGCGAGACGCGGGCGACGTCGTATCCGTCTGGCTGGATCGGCGAGACTGAGCGCATGGTCGACGCTGCCCGATACCGCGAGCAGGGGTCGCTGCTGATCCCGGAGCTCTTCACGCGCGAGGAGATGGATGCACTCCGCGCGGACGCTTGGTCGGTCTTCCGCCGTCAGCTGGAACGCCGGGGCTATGTCGGCGCCGGGGTCGTCTCGGAGCAGGAGCTCACGTCCGCCCTCGCGGCCTACTTCACCGAGCACACTGCCGAGTTCGCCAACTGCGGCAAGCAGATCCAGCATCTGATCTCCCTGCATCGGTTGTCATTGGACACGCGCGTCACTGGCGTCATCGCCGCCCTCGGGCTCGAGGCGCCAAACGTCGCGGTGCGTCCCGTCGTGTTCTTCAATCATCCGAGTCTTGCTCGCGACGAGCACTATTGGAAGACGCCGCCACATCAGGACTGGCGCAGCATGCAGGGCTCGCTCGACAGCGTCGTCGTGTGGGTGGCGATGGTCGATGTCGACGGGTCGCTCGGGCCGTTGGAGGTGGTCCCCGGCAGCCACCTCGGGGGTCTCAAGGCGGAACGGTTCGCTCACGGCTTTGGTGAAGTCGACGCCTACGCGGACAAGGACTTCACCGCGGTGCCGATGGCCCAGGGCGATGCGTTGTTCTTCTCCAGCTTCCTCGTGCATCGCTCCGGAACCAACACGTCGGCGGCTCTGCGCTGGTCCGCTCAGTTCCGCTTCAACGACTTGGCAGAGACGAGCTTCGTTGACCGCGGGTACCCGCACTCGTTCGTCTATCGGTCGGTGGACGAGTTGCTGACGCCGGACTTCCCCACCCCGGAGGACGTCCGCCAGGCGTTTGCGTGAGCTGACGTGCCGCCGCGCGACGGCGGTCGCGGTCTACCCTGTGAGTGAGCATGCGCGACCGCCTGCCCGAGATCTCCCCGCGGACGTACGCCTACGTGGCGACCGCCGCGACCGTCAGCCTGGCCGTCATCGTGCTGACAGGCGCTGGTGTCCGCCTCACGGGATCAGGTCTCGGCTGCACGAACTGGCCGACCTGTGACGGCGACGTGCTCGCCCCGGCGACGGTCCATTCGTGGATCGAGTACGGCAACCGGCTCATCAGCGGACTCGTCGGGCTCCTCGCGATCGCCGCGGGACTTCTGGCGTTCCTGCGCAAGCCCTTCCGCCGGGACCTGGCGATCCTCGGCGCGCTCCTGCCCGTCGGCGTGGTCGCGCAGGCGCTGCTCGGTATGTGGACGGTGAAGTTCCACCTCCAGCCCGGGTTCGTGATGGGGCACTTCCTGCTCTCGATGGTGATCCTCATCGCGGCGGTCGGCCTCGTGTGGGGCGCCTGGCACGAGCCGGGCAGCCGTCCGCGCAACCCGGACATGCTGGCCGTCTGGGGCACGCGCGCGCTGTTCCCCCTGGCCAGCCTGCTGTTCTTCATGGGGACCGTCGCGACCGCGGCCGGACCGCACCCCGGCAGCCAGCGGACCGGCGAGGTCGTCCATCGCCTCGATTTCAAGGGGTCGGACACGCTGGACTGGACCATCCACAACCACGGCCGGCTCGGCACGCTGCTCGGCGTCTCATGCGTGGTCCTGTGGTACGTCCTGCGCCGGCGTGGCGCGGATCGGACCCTGCTGAACTCGCTGGCGGCGACGGCGATCCTGGTCGGGGTCCAGGGCGTCGTCGGCGCCATCCAGTACTTCAACGGCCTGCCCTCCGGCGTCGTGTGGATCCACATCGTCGTCGCGACGATGGCCTGGGTGACGATGCTGTGGGCGATCTGCGCCGCGGGCCGCCCGGTGCCGCGCGCCGAGCGCGTCGGCGAGCGCAAGCCTGGCGCGGCTGTCGGCCAATCAGCCTGATCCGCGCCCGACGGTGCGGACGCGATAGACCGCGCGGCGCAGCGACGCGGTCCAGCGCACGATCCGGAGATTCTGTGCGTGCTCGAGCTGTGCCTCGAGGCGGGCGATGCGCGCCTGCAGTTCGGGCACAGGATCGATGACGCTCGGGGGTGAAGGTGGCGCGGGCGGCTCCTCCCGCGAGGGCGTGGTGCCCAGCACCCAGGCGTCCGTGTCCGCGTCCTGCCTGATTGCATGGCCACACGCCGTGCACGTCCAGGTCGCTGCGAGCCGCTCGGCGAGCGGGCCTCCACCACATGCGGGGCAGCGCAGGGCCGCCGGCAGCGTGCCCCGCTCGTCGCCGGGGGACACGATGGCGCTGGTCGGGACCTCACGTTCGAGCACCCACGCAGTGCGTGCCGCGGGGCCGAAGCGGCCGGCCAGGAACAGCGCTTCCCACTCAGGGGTGCGCTCGGTCACCTCGGTTTGCGCCGCCGCGGCGAGCCCCGGGTGAATGTCACCGATGACGGCGAGGAGGCCCAGTAGCGAGTTGACCGTGGGGAGCGGTCGCGCCGTGAAGCCGGGAACGGCGTGGCAGAGCGTGCCGACCTCCTCGTCCGAGGGCAGGCCGAACTCCATGTGCTCGCTCAACCAGGACGGCCAGGCCTGGCCCTCGTCGAGGATGAGATCGGCGATGAGCTGGTCGGCCGGAGCTGCTTGTCGCTCCGGGCAGGCGAGTACCACGCGGCCGGCGCTGACGCGCGCGAGTTCCGCAATGAACCCCGGCCGTTGATCGGCCGGCATGTGCTCGAGCGTGTCGAGCGAGACGACGGTGTCGAACGCGGCATCGGCGAACGGCAGCGGTCCGGGAGGCGCCTGGATCGCCACCATCGTCGGCACGGCCCGTTCGGGGTACTCGACATCGAGACCCACGAACGGGAGATCGGGGCGGACGCACGAGATGCCGTGCGGCCCGGCGCCCACGTCGAGCAGGCTGCCGGAAGTCCAGTTCTCCCGGTCGAGGAGGTCGGCGACGACCGCGTAGCGGACGATCCAGTTCAGCACCCGCCGGAGGCTATCCGGCGGGTCAGCCGGTGACCCGGCCGAC
>CAMCUD010000035.1 GCA_945878865.1 Bifidobacterium breve
GGGGCGCCCACCCCGCTGATGAGGCGAGGTATGAACGTCGTCCCGGGGGGAGTGGACGAACGTTCGGCTCAAGGCTGTCCGGGCCTGAGACCGCCTGACAGTTCCGTATCGGCAGCTTCTCCGGGTTCCTTGACCCCCAATTTCCCGGATTGCTACCGTTCGCGCGCCGTTCCATACGTGGACTGGGGGGAGAGAACTTGTCCAGGCAGTGGGGTCGCGGCGTGCTGTCCAGCGCGCTTGCGGCAATTGTCGTCCTCGGGACGCCAGCTTTGGCGTCCGCGAAGGTGTCGTTCACAGGCGTCGTGGCGAAGCCAATCGCCGCGTCGTCGGAGTGCTCGTCTTTGAGCGAGCCCGCAACCGTCTCGCAGGCGGGCAAGCGCACGGATTTCTGCGTGTCGCTGGCCGTCAACGGCGGTCCAGATCCGAAGCTCGGGGACATCCCGGGGCTCGGTGACGATCTGAAGGACCTGACCATCAGCCTGCCTCCGGGGCAGGTCGCGTCGCCGAAGGCCACGCCGCTCTGCTCGCGCTCGACCTTCCTGTCGAGCAAGGGCTGCCCCGCGAGCAGCCAGGTGGGCGTGCTCGCCCTCGCCGTGGACGTCTTCGGCGTCGGCCGGATCGACGAGCGGCTGCTCCAGGGCAAGGTGTTCAACCTCGCGCCGCAGGGCACCGAGGGCGCGCGGCTCGGCCTCGCGGTCGACGTCAACGTCCCGATCCCGGGCGTGTCCCTGCCGAGCCTCATCCATCTCGAGACCGAGGCGCGGCTGCGCGCGTCGGACAGCGGGCTGGACTCGATCACGCTCGACAACCCGCGTGACCTCGAGGGCATCCCGCTGGAGGTGCGCCGCCTGAGCCTCACGCTGTGGGGCAGCAAGGCCGACCACCCGACGCTCACGAAGTCGTTCATGAGCAGCCCGACGACGTGCGATCCCGCGGTGACGAAGATCACCGCCGTGTCGTACGCCGGCGACACCTCGAAGGCCCAGACCTCGTGGACCCCCACCGGCTGCGACAAGCTCGACTTCGACCCGACGCCGATCTTCGAGAGCGCGCGTGAGGCCGACACGCCGGGCGCGCTGACCTCGGGTGTGGCGCTGCCCGATCCGGAGGGCCCGCTCGCCCAGTCGCACATCAAGAAGGCGACGGTCGTGCTGCCCCCGGGCTTCGAGCTCTCGCCGACGGTCGGCTCCAAGCCGGGCTTCACCGGCTGCGCGTCGAACGAGTTCAACCGCTACGACGGCGGCCCGGTCACCTGCCCCGGCGGCTCGCAGATCGGCACGGTGCGCTTCCGCTCGCCGCTGCTGCTCGCCAACGAGCTCCAGGGCAAGGTCTTCGTGGCCAACCCCGAGCCGGGCGAGCCGAAGGTCCGCTTCTTCGTCTCGGCCGAGGCCGGCCCTGAGGCCGACGCGGTGCGCGTGAAGCTCATCGCGAAGGTGCAGATCGATCCGGCCACCGGGCAGCTGACGACGGTGCTCGACGATCTGCCCAAGACGCCGTTCACGGAGTTCCGGTTCAGCTTCTTCGGCGGGCCCAACGGCCCGGTCGCGATGCCGCGCACGTGCGGCACGTACACCGCGGACACGATCCTCGAGCCGTACAACGGCAACCCGACGAAGAGCGTGAAGTCGTCGGTGAACATCGACCAGAACTGCTCCGACCCGGAGCCGTTCGCGCCGACGTTCTCGGCCGACGCCAGCCCGCTGCTGGCGGGCGCCGGGACGACGCTGACGACGACGTTCACCCGCCCCGGCGGCGGGCGCATGAAGGCGCTGGAGCTCCAGCTGCCCACGGGTCTCTCCGGCAAGCTCACGGTCGCGCCGCTGTGCCCGCTGAGCGTGGCGGCGGTCGCGGGGTGCAGCGAGGAGAGCCGCGTGGGCCGCGTCGACGCCCTGGCGGGCGGCGGCAGCGACCCGAAGGCGCTGTCGGGCAACGTCTACCTGACGCAGGGCCCGAACGGCGCGCTGGCCGGGCTGAGCATCGTCGTCGACGTGAAGGTCGGGCCGCTGGACTTCGGCCGCGTCATCACGCAGGCGACGATCGTCGTGCGGCCGGACACGGGCCTCACGCTCGTCGTCCCGGAGATCCCGCTGCGCCAGGAGGGCGTCGAGGCGAACATCCGGGAACTGAAGGTCATCCTGGACAAGCCCGGGTTCAACCTGAACGCCACGAGCTGCGCCCCGGCGTCGTTCCAGGGCACGGTCACGTCGGACACCGGCGCGGTCGCGCCCGTCACGGCGCCCTACCAGCCCAGCGGCTGCGACCAGATCCCGTTCGCCCCGAAGGTCTCCGCCGTCATCGGCGGCGGCCCGAAGGAGACGGCGATCAACGGCCACCCGTCGCTCGACGTCACGGTGACCCAGCAGCCGGGGGAGGCGAACTCCTCGAAGATGGAGGTCGTCCTGCCGGAGGGCATCGCCGCCGACAGCGAGCGCCTGCGCTCGGTCTGCACGCTCGCCGACTACGCGAAGGACGCGTGCGCGCCGGACACGGTCAAGGGCACGGCGACGGCGTGGTCGCCGCTGCTGCCCGAGCCGCTGCGGGGGCCGGTGACGTTCGTGCAGATCCCGGGCAAGCCGCTGCCGGGCCTGCGGATCAAGCTCCAGGGGGCACTGAGCATCGAGCTGACCGGCACGGTCGCGTTCGGTGACAAGAACCGCCTGGTCAACGTCATCGATCCGATCCCGGACACGCCGCTCTCCAAGTTCACCCTGAGCCTGCAGACCGGTCCACAGAGCCCGCTCATCGCGACGAAGGACCTGTGCCAGAGCGCGACGAACACGGTGAACGGCACGGCGTGGTCGCACGCCGGCAGCTCGGCGACGATCAAGGCCGAGGCCGAGGTCCCGAACTGCGCGCCGGCGGGCACGCTGAAGCTCGGGTCGCTGAAGACCGGGCGGCCGACGCTCGACCTGCGCGTCACGGGCACCCGCTCGCAGGTGACGAGCGCGCAGCTCGTGCTCCCGAAGGGCATGGAGTTCGCGTCCTCGACGTCGGTGAAGAAGCGCCTGAAGCTCAGCGCCACCGGCCTGAAGAAGGGCACGAAGGCGTCGGTGACCGTGAGCGGCGGCGCCATCAAGGTCACGGTCCCGAAGGGCCAGGCCGCGACGGTGCTCCGCGTCCGGATCGCCAAGGGCGGGCTGAAGGCGAGCACGCGCCTGCGCAAGCAGGGGCGCCCGCGCCTGGCGTTCCGCCTGAACATGACCGCGCCGGGCAACGTGTCGAGCCGGTCCACGCTGCGGGTCCGCCCCGCCGCGCGCTAGCTGGCCGGCCCTCACGTCCCCCGCGCCGTGTCCAGGCGCGGGGGACGTGAGACTCATCGCACACAAGGCCTCGCGGGGCCCGTGCCACCATCGCTCCCTTCCTTCCGCCGAAATTCAGAATTTCGGCCTTTCGCAGAGACCAGACGGGGGTCGGGGTGCAGCAGATTCGTTGGAGGTCGCTGGCGGCGTGTGCCGTGGCGGCCATCGCCGCGCTGAGCGGCGCGGCAAGCGCGCAGGCGAACGTCGAGATCACGCAGCTGGTCGCCAAGCCGATCGACCCCGGCGCCACGTGCTCGCCCACCACCGGTGCGACCGCGCTCACCCAGGCCGGCGCGCACGAGGACTTCTGCGTCGCCCTCGGCCTCAACGGCGGCGGCGACGGCTTCGGCGGCGGTGACGACCTCAAGGACCTCAAGCTCTCACTGCCGACCGGTCAGGTCGGCAACGCGACCGCCACTCCGCTCTGCTCCACCTCCCGCTTCCAGAGCCTCAACGGCTGCGCGGCCACCTCGCAGGTCGGCCGCGTCACCGCGGGCGTCGAGTCGATCATCCCTCTGAACGAGGCGCTCATCGGCGGCGGCATCTACAACCTCGAGCCGCGCGGCACCGAGGCTGCCCGCCTCGGTCTCGTTCTCGAGTTCGGCGACCTGCTCGCCGTCTCGAAGATCGAGGTGGAGATCCGACTGCGCACCGACGACGGCGGCCTCGACTCGCTGGCGTTCGACAACCCGCGTGCAGTCATCGGGCTGCCGATCGAGGTCAAGCGCCTGAACCTCCGCCTGTGGGGGTCGAAGACCGTCGGCAGCCGCCAGATGCAGAAGTCGTTCATGGCCAACCCGACGGACTGCTCGAAGCCCGCGACGACGAAGGTCGCGATCTCCTCGTACCAGGGCGGCTCGGCGACGAAGTCGGCGAGCTACACGCCCACCGGCTGCGACCAGGTCCCGTTCGAGCCGGGCATGATCCTCGAAGGCGACCGCACCGCGGACGCTCCCGGGACGATCAGCACCGGCGTCTCGATGCCGTCAGGCGACGAGCCGCTCGTCCAGAAGCACATCAAGACGAGCGTCAACGTCCTGCCGCGCGGTGTCGAGCTCTCCCCCACGTCCGGCAGCCAGCCGGGCTTCGTCGGCTGCACCGACGCGGAGTTCGGCTACGGCCAGGGCGCCCCCTCGACCTGCCCGGCCGGCGCGAAGATCGGCACGGTGCGCTTCCGCACCCCGCTGCTCTCCAAGGCCGTCGAGGGCGACGTGTTCCTCGCCCAGCCGACCGCGACCTCACCGAAGATCCGACTATTCGTCGTCGGTGAGCTCGGCCCGCAGTTCGACGCCACGCGCGTGAAGTTCATCGGCGTCGTCGAGCCCGACCGCTACACCGGCCAGCTCGTCACGACGTTCGACAACCTCCCGGCCACGCCGTTCACCGAGTTCCGCCTGACGTTCCGCGGCGGCCCGACGGCGATCATGTCGCTGCCGCGCGACTGCGGCACGTTCACCGGCCAGGCGATCAACACGCCGTGGGGCTCGTCCACCGAGGACCGCCGCAACGGCACGCTGCCCGTCGACCAGGGCTGCGAGAACGACCCCGACCCGTTCACGCCGTCGCTCGAGGGCTCCACGTCCACGACGCAGGCGGGCGCGGACACGGCGATCGTCACGACGCTCGCGCGCCCCGACGGCCACCAGCGCCTGACCGGCGCGAAGATCTCGCTGCCCACCGGCCTCGCCGGCAAGCTCACCGCGGCGCCCGCGTGCCCCGCGGCCCAGGGCCGCGAGGGCACCTGTGACGCGGCCAGCCGCGTCGGCTCCGTCACGGCGCTCGCCGGCCCGGGCTCGTCGCCCGCGACGCTCACCGGCGACGTCTACCTGACCGACTCGTACGTCAGCGGTGGTCTCGCCGGCCTGTCGATCGTCGTCCCGGCGAAGTTCGGTCCGCTGGACTTCGGCAACGTCGTGTCGACGGCGCAGCTGTCGGTCCGCCCGGACACCGGGATCGACGTCGCCGTCGACGGCATCCCGCAGCGGACGAGCAACGGCATCTCCGCGCAGATCCGCTCGCTGAAGCTCTCGCTGGACAAGCCCGGCTTCGGCGTGAACCCGACGAGCTGCGCGCCCAAGGCGTTCACCGGCACGCTCACCGGCGACCTCGGGGGCAGCGGCGACGTCAGCTCGCCGTTCCAGGCGACGGGCTGCGAGAACGTGCCGTTCGGCCCGAAGCTCGAAGCCGTCATGGACGGCGGCGCGAACGGCGCCGAGCTCGCGCTCAACGGTCACCCCGGCCTGACCACCGTCATCCAGCAGCCCGAGGGCAACGCGAACAACGCCGCGGTCAAGGTGACGCTGCCGCCGGGTCTGGCGGCCGACACCGACCGCCTGCGCCGCGCCTGCCCGATCGCGCAGTACGAGGCGGGCGCCTGCCCGGCGAGCGCGACGGTCGGCGACGTCAGCGCGGTCACGCCGCTGCTGCCCGAGCCGCTCACCGGGAAGGTCACGTTCGTGTCCGTCCCCGGCGCCCCGCTGCCCGAGCTGCGGGCCGCGCTGACCGGCAAGATCTCGCTGACGCTGCGCGGCAAGATCACGTTCGGCGCGAACAACCAGCTCGTCGCCGGGTTCGAGGGCATCCCGGACGTCCCGCTCAGCCGGTTCGTCCTGAACCTCGCCGGCGGCTCGCAGTCGCTGATCATCGCCACGAAGGACCTGTGCCCGATCAGCTCGCTGCCGTTCAAGGGCGACTTCACCGCGCACTCCGGCGCGACGTCGACAACGACGATCGCCCCGCAGCTGAAGGGCTGCGGCCCGGCGGGCACGCTGAAGCTCGGCTCGCTGAAGACCGGCCGCCCGACGCTCGACCTGCGCGTGGCCGGCGGCCGCACGACGGTGAGCACCGCGCAGCTCGTGCTGCCCAAGGGCCTCGAGTTCGCCGCCTCAAAGACGGTGAAGAAGCGGCTGAAGCTCAGCGCGACCGGCCTGAAGAAGGGCGCCAAGGCGTCGGTGACCGTCAGCGGCGGCGCGATCAAGGTGACGGTCCCGAAGGGCCAGAGCGCCGCGGTCATCCGCGTCCGCATCGCCAAGGGCGGCCTGAAGGCCAGCACGCGCCTGCGCAAGCAGGGCCGTCCCCGGCTGGCGTTCAAGCTGAGCACCACGACGCCCGACCAGCAGCTGCGCCGCGCCACCTTGCGCGTGCGCCCCTCCGCGTAGTCACTCCCGCGTCCGACCCCTCGCCCACCGCGTCCCAGCGCGGTGGGCGAGCCTTGAGCGCGCAACTCGCCATGTGGACGGGTGTTTGACAATGTGATGTTGCACACACACGGTCGCGGTTGTTACCGTCGAGTGCGTACTGAACGGGGGGAGGACTCGTGTCAGGTCTGTTGGGTCGCGGCGTGCTCAGATGCGCGCCGGTTGTTGTCGCATGCGTGCTGCTGGTCGGGGTCCCGACCGCCGGCGCCACCGTCCGCGTGGACCAGATCGTCGCCAAGCCGATCACCGCGTCATCCGCGTGCTCGACCAAGAGCACGCCCACGGTGGATCCGCAGTCGGGGAAGTACACGGACTTCTGCCTCGCCCTCGCGCTGAACGGCGGCGGCGACCCGGAGCTCGGGGGCATCCCCGGGCTCGGTGATGACGCGAAGAACATGACGATCTCGCTCGCGCCGGGCCAGATCGGCTCGCCGCGCGCGGCGACCACATGCTCGCCCTCGCGCTTCCGCTCCACGAACGGGTGCTCGAACGCGTCACAGGTCGGCTCCGTGTCGGCTGCGGTCGAGGGCCTCGTCCCCCTCACCGAGAGCCTGCTGCAGGGCAAGGTCTTCAACCTCGACCCGGAGGGCACCGAGGCCGCGCGCCTGGGCCTGCAGATCGAGGTGGTCCTCCCCGGCCTGCCCGGCGTTCCCGCGATCAAGCTCGAGAGCGCGATCCGCCTGCGCGCCGACGACGGCGGACTCGACGCGACGGTGGCCAACACGCCGCGCGACTTCCTCGGCATCCCGATCGAGATGCGCCGCCTGGGGCTGCGCCTGTGGGGTAGCAAGGCCGACCACCCGACGATGAAGGAAGGCTTCACGAGCAACCCGACGGACTGCTCGAAGCCGTCGGTGAGCCGGGTGCGCATCGAGTCCTACCGCGGTGACGTCACGACGGCGAGCGACAGCTACACGCCGACCGACTGCGGGTCGCTGAAGTACTCGATGACGTCGGACATCCTCACGAACCACGAGGCCGACGCCCCGACCTTCGCCACCGCCGAGATCCGCGTCCCGGCGCCGTCGGGCAACCGGGTGATCGCGCACGTCAAGGAAGCCGAACTCGTCCTGCCGGAAGGCTTCGAGCTCTCGCCGACCGCCGCGTCCGGCGCGCCGCTGGAGGGCTGCACCGACGAGCAGTTCAACCGCTACGACGAGGGCCCCGTGAGGTGCCCCGCCGCGTCGGAGATCGGCGAGGTGCTGTTCGACTCGCCGGTGCTGCTGAAGGGCGCGATCAAGGGACCGATCTACCTCGGGATGCCGGCGCCCGGCAAGAAGCTGCGCTTCTTCGCCACCGCCGCGCTCGGCCCGCAGCCCGACGCGGTGCGCGTCAAGCTCGAGGCCGTTGCGACCGTGGACCCGGTCACCGGCCAGGTCACGACGCGGATGTCCGGACTGCCGCCGGTGCCGTTCACGCTGTTCCAGTTCACGTTCCGCGGCGGCGACAACGCGATCGTCGCGTCGCCGCGCAGCTGCGGCACGCGTGAGCAGCGGACGACGGCGACGCTGTTCAGCGGCCAGCCCGACGTCACGACGACGAGCATGATCTCCACGGACAAGGGCTGCACGGATCCGGCGACGTTCACGCCGAACCTCGGGGCGGCGGCGAACCCGACGCAGGCCGGGGCGGACACGGCGATCATCACGACGCTCGAGCGCCCGGACAAGAACGCCCGGATCTCCAGTGCCACGGTCCACCTGCCGCCCGGCCTCATGGGCCGGCTGGGGGCCGCAGCGCAATGCAACCTCGGTGACGCCGCATCGGGCAACTGCCCTGCCGAGACCCGGGTCGGCGGGGTCACGGCGACCGCGGGCCCCGGTCCGCAGCCGCTGAAGCTGGGCGGCGACGTGTACCTCACCCAAGGCCGGGACGGCGATCCCGCCGGGCTGACGATCACGGCCAACGCGACGTTCGGCCCGATCGATCTCGGCAAGGTCGTCGTCCCCGGCCGCCTGAAGGTGCGTGACGCCGACAAGGGCCTCGACCTCGTCGTCGAGAACGTGCCGCAGCGCCAGGAGGGCATCTCGACGTCGATCCGCGCCCTGGAGGTGCGGCTCGACAAGCCCGGGTTCGCCGTGAACGCGACGAACTGCGCGCCGCAGCAGATCACGGCGGAGCTCGGCTCCGATCTCGGTGGCAGCGCCAGCGTCTCCGCGCCCTACCAGGCGACCGGCTGCGACAAGCTGCCGTACGCGCCGAAGCTCACCGCATCGCTGTCGGGCGGCGCGAAGGAGGCCGCGGTCAACGGCCATCCGGGCGTGGCGACGGCGCTGACGCAGGCGCCGGGTGAGGCCAACACGAAGAAGGTCGAGCTCAAGCTGCCGGCCGGCATCTCCATCGACAGCACGCGCATCAACCGCGCGTGTCCGCTGACGACGTTCAATGCGGGCGGCTGCCCGGCGACGTCGACGCTCGGCAAGGCGTCGGCCACGTCGCCGCTGCTGAACGATCCGCTGAGCGGCCCGGTGGTCATGGTCAACGTGCCGGGGGCGCCGCTGCCCGAGCTGCGGATCCAGCTCAACGGCATCCTGCCGATCACCCTCGCGGGCAAGATCACGTTCGCGTCGGACCAGCGGCTGATCACGACCGTCGAGCCGGTGCCCGACGTGCCGCTCTCGCGGTTCGAGCTGTCGTTCAACGGCGGTGACGAGAGCGTGCTGCAGGCCGGCAAGGACCTGTGCGCCGACCCGAACCTGTCGTTCGACAACACGTTCGTCTCGCAGGCCGGGCCGACGTTCCAGTCCAAGACGCTCGTCGACATCCCCGGGTGCGGACCGACCGCCACGCTGAAGGTCAGCTCGGTGAAGGCCGGCCGCCCCGCCCTCGACCTCCGGGTCAACGGTGTGCGCAACCGGCTGCGGGTCGTCCGGCTCACGCTGCCCAAGGGCATGGAGTTCCAGCGGGCGGCGACGGTGCGCAAGCGCCTGCGCCTGAGCGCGACCGGCCTGCCCAAGGGCAAGAAGGCCACCGTGTCCGTCTCCGGGTCGAGCATCCGGATCTCTGTCCCCAGCGGCGTCTCCGCCAAGACGCTGCGGGCGCGGATCGCCAAGGGCGGCGTCCGCGTCAGCAAGCGGCTGCGACGTGCCAGCGGCCGCCTGTCCTTCGGCCTGAGCGCGTCGCAAGTCGGCTCCGTCGACACGCGGACGACGCTGCGGGTCCGGCCCGGGTCGTAGATCCCCAGTCCACGCCCGGGTCCGCCGGGTGGGCGTCTACATGACGCTCATCCGGCGGAAGCGGCGCACGGCCAGCGGCACGCAGATCGCCAGCGCCGCCGCGCACCACAGGACGAGCGCGAGCTCGGGGTGCGCGAGCGGCCAGGCCCCGGTCTCGTGCACGCCGCCGGTGAGGTCGCGCATCGTCGCGACGAGCGTCGAGACCGGGTTGTACTCGCCGATCACCCGCGGCACGTCGGCCATCCCGGAGATCGGGACGAACGTCCCGGCCAGGAACGTCAGCGGGAACACGACGCAGAACACGATCCCCTGCACCGCGTCGGCCGAGCGGGCGAGGATGCCGAGCAGCACCCCGACCCACGTCACGGCGATGAGCGCGAGAAAGACGAGCGCGCCGAGCTCGAGCGCGTCGGCCACCGAGAGGTCCGGGCGCCAGCCCAGCACCAGGCCGAGCACGCCGACGACGGCCAGGCCGAGCATCGCCTCCAGCGCCTGGCTGAGCACCTGGGCCGAGAGCACCGACCACCGGCCGATCGGAAGGGAGCGGAAGCGGTCGACGACGCCGTCCTTCAGGTCGGTGGCGGTCGCCGTGCCCGTCCCCATGATCGAGAAGGCGAGCTGCTGGGCCAGCACACCGGGCAGCAGGTAGTCGACGTAGGACGTGCCGGGAACCTTCACGGCCGAGCCGAGCACGTAGAGGAACAGGACGATGAAGATGATCGGCTGGATCGTCACGTCCACGAGCCGCTCGGGCACGCGCGGGATGGCGCGGAGGCTGCGGCCGGTCAGCAGCAGGGTCTCGCGCACGCCGCGCAGCAGGGCGGGGCCGCGCAGCGGCGGCGCGGCGGGAAGGGCGTGGGCGCTCATGCTGCCACCTCCTGGGCGATGTCGTCGGGGCTGGTCTCGTGGGCGGCGTGGCCGGTCAGCGCGAGGAACGCGTCGTCGAGCGTCGGGCGGCGCAGGGCGACCTCGTCGACGGGCACGCCGAGATCCCGGACGGCGGCGGCGACGTCCGTGAGGTCGCGTGCCGCGTCGGGCGCGGGGATCGAGATCGTGCGGGACTCGTGGGCGACTTCCAGCGAGAAGCGGCGCTCCAGCGCGCCCGTGAGCGCGTCGAGCGCGGCGGCATCCGGAGCGATGACGTCGACGCGCTGGTCGCCCACGCGCGCCTTCAGCTCGCCCGGCGTGCCCGCGGCGACCTCGCGGCCGCGGTCGATGAGCACGATCCGGTCGGCCAGCTCGTCGGCCTCCTCGAGGTACTGCGTGGTGAGCAGGACGGTCACGCCCTGGGCGACGAGGTCACGCACCGCGGACCAGACGGCCTGGCGGCTGCGCGGATCGAGCCCTGTGGTCGGCTCGTCGAGGACGAGCAGGCCCGGCTGGGCGACGAGGCTCGCGGCGAGATCGACGCGCCTGCGCTGACCGCCGGAGAGCGAGCCGACCTGGCGCGAGGCGAACTCACCGGCGTCGAAGCGCTCCAGCAGCTCGTCGGCGATGCGGCGGGCGGCGGCCCGGCCGTGGCCGCGCAGGGCGGCGATGAGCACGAGGTTCTCCCGTGCCGTGAGGTGTTTGTCGAGCGCGGCGAACTGGCCGGTGAGGGCAAGCTCGCGGCGGACCGCATCCCCTTCGGCCACGACGTCGTGGCCGAGCACGCGAGCCGAGCCCTCCGTGGGGGCGACGAGCGTGGCGAGCATGCGGACGGTGGTGGTCTTCCCAGCGCCGTTGGGGCCGAGGAGCGCGACGACGGTGCCGCGCTCGACCCGCAGGTCGAGGGCGTCGACGGCGGTGAAGCCGCCGTAGCGCTTGGTGAGGCCGTCGGCTTCGACGGCGGGCGGCAATTCGTTCATGGGGCGTAAAAGTACAGTGGCTGAAAAGTTTCTGCAACTGTAGCCACTGATAGCCTGGACGTGTGGCCCAGAAGGACGCCCAGAACGACTTCTCCATCGAGCGCTACCGGCGGCTCTCCCACCGGCTGCGCGGGGCCTGGGAGCACGAGGCCGATCCGGGCGAGGGGCTGCGCGAGCGCAAGAAGCGCCTCACACGGCAGGAGATCTCCGACATCGCCACCTGGATGTTCTGCGACCGCGGGTTCGAGCACGTCTCGGTCAGCGAGATCGCTGCGGAGGCCGGCGTGTCGGAGAAGACCGTCTACAACTACTTCCCGTCCAAGGAGCTGCTCGTCTTCGACCAGGTCGACGAGACCGAAGCCGCGATCGTCGCCGCAATGCGCGACCGCCCACCGGGCACCTCCCCGACCGACGCCATGGTCGCCACCATCGACACGTGGAGCGGGCGGCTCGTCGGCATCCCCGACGAGCTCCGCGGGATGCGCCTGCGGTTCCGCGAGATGATCACCGAGTCCCCAGCACTCGTGGCGTTCCGGCGCCAGATCAGCGACCGCTTCGTCGACGTCATCGCCGACGCACTCAGCGAGGCCGCGGAGATCAACCCGCGCGACCCCGAGCCGAGGATGGCGGCGATGGCGTTGGCTTCGCTGTACGAGATCTACCACGCCTCCGACGACCGTCACCTGCGCGAGGGCCTGTGGGGCGACGAGCTCCATCAGGCCGTCATGGACGACGTGCGCCGGGCCGCGCGCCTGCTCGACACAGGCCTGTGGTCATTCAACGTCGTCGTGCAGGGCGTGAAGACCAAACGCGACCTCGTCGATGCCTCGAAGGCCGCCCGCGACGCGCAGAAGCTCATCGCCGAGACGCTGCGCCAGGCGCGCAACGCCTGGCGGGACACGCTGCGCGAGGAGATGCAGGCGCGGCACGAGACCGCGCGCCGCGGGCGCGGCCGCCGGCCTAGAGGGTGACGGTGGAGGCGGGCACCCGCCCGTCGCGCACCGCCTCATAGGCCGCGATCGCCACGCCGAGATCCTGGATGGCCAGGCCCGTCGAGTCGAAGAGCGTCGTCTCGTCGTCGTCCACGCGTCCCGTGGCGTCCCCCGCGAGCACCGCGCCAAGGTCGGTGACGTCCTCACGCGTGACGACGCCCGCCTCCACGGCGCCGGTCAGCTCGCCGCCGTGCGAGGCCTGGGCCCACTCGTCGCAGAACAGACGGCACGCGCGCACCGCGTCGATCTCGGCCTCGGCTTTCCCGGGCCCGTCGGCGCCGAGCATGTTCAGATGCGCGCCGGGGCGGACCTGGCCGGCCGCGAGCACGATCTCGTGGCCCGGGGTCACGAAGCAGAGGACGTCGCAGTCGGAGGGATCGGCGTCGGCGTCCCACCCGAGCTCCTCGGCGAGCCCCGCCGCCGCACGTGGATCCGGATCCGCGCAGACACCCGGGCCGTAGCCGGCGGCGACCATGCAGCGGGCCGCCCATGTGCCGTGCAGGCCGCAGCCGATCACGCCGACCGTCGCGGCGTCCTCACGCGCGAGCGCGTCCGCGGCCACGGCGGCCACCGCGCCCGTACGCAACGCGGTCACCGCGCGCGCGTCGATGATGGCCAGGGGGACGCCGGTCTCGGCGTCGCTGAGCACGAGGACGCCGCTGACCGTCGGCAGCCCCTTCGCCGGGTTGCCCGGAAACGACGTGATCCACTTGACCATCGCGTAGCCGCCGCCGAGCGCCGGCATCGCGCGGAAGTCGCCGGCAGGGTAGTTCTCGACGTAGACCTTGCTCGGCATCGTCCACTCGCCGTCGTGGTGACGCAGGAACGCATCGCGCGTCGCCTCGATCGCCCCCGTGGGCGAGACGGCGGCGAGGACGGTGTCGTGGTCCAGCAGGGCGAGCTCGGGCATGGCGCCGAATCTACCCACCACTCTCGGATGCGAGCGTGAACGCGCCAGATGTATCCGCGGTGTCCTTCCGCTCCGCTGCCCTGCGACGTAGGGATGAGACCACGACCCCGGAGGCTCACCACCATGCAGTACATGCTTCTCATCTACGGCGACCCCGCCGCCGGCCCCGCACCGGATTCCCCCGAAGCCGCGGCCGAGTTCGGCCGCTGGATGGCCTACAGCCAGGAGATGGCCGAGGTCACCGTGGCGGGCGCGCCGCTCGAGCCGGTACCCACCGCGACGACCGTGCGCCTGCGCGACGGCGAGACGCTGCTCAGCGACGGGCCGTTCGCCGAGACGAAGGAACACCTCGGCGGGTACTACATCATCGACGTCCCGGATCTCGACACCGCGCTGGCGTGGGCGGCGAAGGCGCCCAACGCGTCGTACGGCTCGGTCGAGGTCCGTCCCGTCATGCAGATCCCGATGGAGGCCTGAGCGATGGACGTCATGCTGCTCATCTACCTCGACCCCGCGAAGATGCCGGCGGCCGACAGCCCCGAGCTGCTCGCCGACCGCGAGGTGTGGACCCGCGTCACGCAGGAGATGGCCGACGCCGGCGTGCTCCGCGGCGGAGCACCGCTCGACGACACCACGGCGGCGCAGACCGTCCGCGTCGCCGACGGTGACGCGTTCGTCACCGACGGCCCGTTCGCCGAGACGAAGGAGATCCTCGGCGGCTACTACCTCCTCGAGGTCGAGTCGCTCGAGGAGGCGGCCGCATGGGCGAAGAAGCTCCCGAACGTCAACCGCGGCTCGGTGGAGGTCCGGCGCGTGCTGCCCGCGCCGCCGCCACAGCGGTGACGAGCGACCACGCCATCGAGGCGGCGTTCCGCGAGGAGGCGCCGGCGGTCCTCGCGACGCTCATCCGCCAGGTCGGCGACTTCGGCCTGGCGGAGGATGCGCTGCAGGACGCGTTCGCCGCGGCCGTCGCAAGCTGGCGGCGCGACGGCATCCCCGAACGGCCCGGCGCGTGGATCACGACGATCGCGCGCCGGCGGGCGATCGACCGGCTGCGCCGTGAACGCGGGCAGGCCGACCGGATCGCGGCGCTGCAGCGGCTCAGCGAGCTCGACACGCGCGACGACGATCCCATGGATGCGCCCGCGGTCACCGACGATCAGCTGCGGCTGATCTTCACGTGCTGCCACCCCGCCCTGGCGATGGAGGCGCGGGTCGGCCTGACCCTGCGCGCGCTCGGCGGCCTGACCACCGCCGAGGTCGCCCGCGCGCTGCTCGTCTCCGAGGCCGCGATGGCACGACGCCTCACCCGCGCGAAGCAGAAGATCGCCGCGGCGGGGATCCCCTACCGCGTGCCCGACCACGACGAGCTGCCCGAGCGTCTGCGCGGCGTGCTCGCCGTGGTCTATCTCGTGTTCAACGAGGGCTACGCGGCCGCGAGCGGCGACCGGCTCGTGCGCGGGGAGCTGTGCGGCGAGGCGATCCGGCTCGGGCGGCTCCTCGTGCGGCTCATGCCCGACGACGCCGAGACCGAGGGACTGCTCGCGCTCATGCTGCTGCAGGACGCGCGCCGCGGCGCCCGCGTGGACGACCACGGCGCGTACGTCCCGCTCGACGCACAGGACCGGTCGCGGTGGGACGCCGGGCGCCTGGCGGAGGGGCGCACGGCGCTCGACCGCGCGCTCTCGCGCGGCACGCCCGGGCCGTACCAGCTGCAGGCCGCGATCGCGGCGCTGCACTGCGCGGACACGGCCGACTGGCCGCAGATCGCCGCGCTGTACGGCGAGCTGGCCCGCGTGGCGCCGTCGCCCGTCGTCGAGCTCAACCGCGCGGTGGCCGTGATGTTCGCCGGAGGCGACGGCCTTGCGGTGCTCGCGCCGCTGCTCGCCGATGCGCGGCTGGCCGACTACCAGCCGCTGCATGCCGCCCACGCGGAGATGCTGCGCCGCGCCGGGGACCGCGTCGGCGCGGACATTGCCTACGCCCGGGCGATCACGCTGAGCGGCAACGCGGTCGAGCGCGCGGAGCTCGAACGCCGCCGCGCCGCGCTGGCCACCTGACCCCCCACCCCGCCGAACGTCGAAATGTTGTCGCTCTGGCGACATCTCCTCGACGTTCGGCGTCCCCCGGGGGTCAGCGGCGGTGGACGGCGAAGGCGAAGGTGCGGCCCTGGCCGAGGACGATCGCGTTGCGGATCCACACGCACGCGAGGTGCTCGAGGTCGCGCGCGGCGGCGAGCGGCCCCGCGTCGACGGCGTCGAAGCCGATCTCCGCGGCCAGCCCCAGGACCACCGTCTTGGCCTCGGCGTCGTCGGCGGCGACGAACATCGCCGCCGGCCCGGCGGGATACGCCGGGTCGGCCATGTTCTCCGCGCCCGTGGTGTTGAAGGCCTTGACGAGGCGCGTGCTGCCCGACCACCGCGCGAGGCGCTCGGCGCCCGACTCCGTCCGGGCGCGCTCCTCGTCGCCGGACATCGGGGTGAGCGGGTTGGCGGCGTCGACGACCACCGCCGTCCCGACGTCGAGGCCGGTGAAGACCTCCTCGACCGCTCCGAACGGCAGGGCGTTGATGACGACCGCCGCGCCCTCGACCGCCTCGGCGAACGACCGCCGGTCCGCGCCGTCGGGCGCGCGCACGCCGTAGACGACGTCGTGGCCGGCCGCAGCGAAGCGCCCGCCGAGCGTCGTCCCCACCGTGCCGGCGCCGATGATCGCGATGCGCATGCTCAGACTCCCAGTGCCTCGATGACGAGCCGCGCCGCCGCGGCCCCTGAGTACTGCTGTTGCCCGGTGATGAGGTTGCCATCACGCACGGCGTGCGCCTTGAACCGCGACTGCACGAGGAAGTTCGTGTTCGGCAGCTTGCGCGCCTCCTCCTCGATCCAGAACGGCTGGATCTTCTGCCCGACGAACTCGTCGGCGAAGCGCTCCTCACTGTCGGCGAAGCCCGTCCAGCTCAGGCCGTCGACGACGAGCGAGCCGTCGGCCTTCGTGGCCTCGAGCAGCACGCAGGTGGCGTGGCAGACGATCGCCGTCGGCTTCCCCGACGCAGAGAACGCGCGGACGAGCCCCAGGACCTCGTCGTTGCCGCGGAAGGTGATCATCGGCCCCTGGCCGCCGACGAGGAAGACCGCGTCGAAGTCCTCCGGGTCGACGTCCGCGAGCGCCGTGGTCGTCTCGAGCAGCGCCGCATGCGCGGGGCTCTTCTTGAAGCCCAGGCTGATCAGGTCGTGCGCCGAGTAGCCGGACTCGTCCTCGGGGTCGCTGAAGCCGTCGGCCACCAGCGCGCCGCCCTGCGGGCTGGCGATCGTCACGTCGTACCCGCGCTCGGTGAACTCCCAGTACGGGTGCGTGAGCTCGGCCCACCAGAAGCCGACCGGCCACCCCGTCTGGGGGGACACGGCGGGATTCGAGGCGACGATGAGCACGCGCTTTGGCGCTTCGGGGTGGAGGACGTCGATGGCGGCAGGCATGGCCAATATCAATACAACACTGTTCCGTATTTATGCAAGTACGATGGCGCGGTGCCGTCCCCCGCCCAGCCCGGCCGCCCCCGCGACCCCGAGATCGATGCCCGCGTCCTCGCCGTCGCCCGCGAGCACCTGGGCACGCGCGGGTACGAGGCGATGTCACTGGCCGCGGTCGCCGAAGAAGCGGGGACGACGCGGCAGGCCGTCTATCGCCGCTGGCCCACGAAGGCGGACCTCGCCACCGCGGCGATCGCCGCGATGTCCCGCGCCGCGGAGCGCACGCCCACCGACGACCCCTACGCCGACCTCGTGCGCGAGCTGCGCGCCTACGCCGCCGGCGTCGGGCGACCGGGCGGCGTCTCCCTGGTCGGCACCATGCTCGTCGACGCCACGGACCCCGACCTCGTGACCCAGTACCGCGAGCGGATCGTCCTCCCGCGTCGCGCCCAGCTGCGGGAGATCCTCGAGCGAGCCCGCGACGCGGGACTGATCGCCGCGGACGCGGACGTCGAGACCGTGCTGCCCATGCTCACGGGTGCCTGGTACGCCACCGCCTTGGCGGGCGAGGCGCCCGGGGCGGACTGGCCGGACCGCGCCGCCGCGCTCGCCTGGCGCGCGCTCGGCGGGACACCGCGATAGCCTTCGCGGCGATGAACCGCCGCCCGCAGCTCGAGCTCATCGCGCCGTCCGCCTCCCCCGAGGAGGCTGCGGCCATCGTCGCCGCACTCGAGCAGTTCATGCGCAACCACGCGCCGGTCATCGTCGCCGGGCCAGACAAGCCGGCCGCCTGGCAGCGCGCCGCCCTCATGGAGAGCCACAAGCACGGTGGCTGGTCGCCCGACCCCTGGGGCGACGCGCATCCCTGGGGCTAGCCCCCAGCTCTCTGCCTGACCGCCCCACCCAGCCCTCCCCGAGGGACGGGTTCTCCGCGACCTCGGTCCAGATTCTCAAAACCTGATCGGGTTTGGGTATATTTCCCGGTTCCCCGGGTCCCAGACCCCGCGCCCGAGAACCACCACGGAGATCTCACCGAGATGGAGCCGACCAGCACCCCGAGTCGACCGCATGGCCCCCGCGGCTCGCTCAACGCGCCGGAGGTCTACGAGAACGTCCCCGGCCACATCATCCCGATCCTCCAGAAGGAGTTCGAGGACTTCGAGGTGGAGTCCGAGAAGTTCCTGGACGGTCAGACCCCGGAGCCGGAATTCATCGGCTTCCGCCTGAAGCAGGGCGTCTACGGCCAGCGCCAGCCCGACGTCCAGATGATTCGCGTCAAGCTTCCGTGGGGCGGCGTCACGCCCGAGCAGCTCGAGGCGTTCGCCGACGTCGTCGAGCAGTTCGTGCCGAAGAACAAGGCGCACATCACCACGCGCCAGTGCATCCAGATGCACGACGTGCCGCTGCGGGACATGACGCCGCTCATGACCCGCATCTCCGAGGCCGGGCTCTCCAGCCGCGAGGGCTGCGGCAACACCGTGCGCAACGTCACCGGCGACCCGTGGGCCGGCATCGCGCACGACGAGACCTTCGACCCGACGCCCTACGCCGGCGCGTACGTCCGCTACTTCGTGCGCCACCCGACGACGCAGCTCATGCCGCGCAAGGTCAAGACCGCCTTCGCCGCATCGGACTCCGACCGGCCGATCACCGGCATCCACGACATCGCCTTCATCCCGCGCATCCGGGACGGCGTCAAGGGCTTCGAGATCCGCGTCGGCGGCGGCACGTCGATCATGCCGCGCGTCGCGCCCACGCTCACGGAGTTCGCGACCGCCGACGACGGCGAGTACCTGAAGATCTCCGAGGCGGTCTTCCGCATCTTCGACCGCCAGGACTGGCTGCGCGTCAACCGCGCGCGTGCCCGCATGAAGGTCTTCGTCGACAAGTACGGCATGGAGGAGCTGCAGAAGCAGGTCGCCGAGGAGCTCAAGGGCGACTGGGTCGCCGAGCGCAACTTCGACCCGCAGCCGCTCCTGTTCGTCATCGACGAGACCGAGCAGCTGCCCGCCGCCCGTGACGACCACGGCACTCCGTCGGCCGACGAGCAGGCCGCGTTCGACGCGTTCGTCGCCGAGAACGTCATGCGTCAGCGCCAGGAGGGCTTCAGCGCCGTCCAGATCAAGGTCACACGCGGCGACCTCTCCCCGGAGCAGCTGCGCGGCCTGGCGAACGTCGCCCGCGACTACGCCGCCGGCTGGATGCGCACGACGATGCATCAGAACCTCGTGCTGCGCTGGGTGCGCGACGAGGCGGTGTACGACGTGTGGAAGGCGCTCGGCGAGCTCGGCCTCGGCGACGCCGGCGCCGATCACATCAACGACGTCGTCTCGTGCCCCGGCACCGACAGCTGCAAGCTCGGCATCACGTCGTCGATGGGCCTCAACCGCGCCGTGCAGGCGAAGGTCGAGTCGATGAACATCACCGACCCGCTCACGCGCAAGATCCACATCAAGATGAGCGGCTGCCCGAACGGGTGCTCCCAGCACCACGTCGGCACCATCGGGTTCTACGGCGCGTCGATCAAGGTCGGCGAGCACACGATCCCCGCCTACATCCCGCATATCGGCGGCAACTTCGAGGACGGCGACGTCGTCTTCGGCGCCCGGCTGAAGGTCCGCATGCCGGCCAAGCGCGCCCCCGAGGCCGTCGAGCGGTGGCTGCGGATGTACGAGGCCGAGCGCGCGAGCGACTCCGAGACGTTCCGCGTCTACGCCGAGCGCGTCGGCACGAAGCGCTTCGAGGACGAAGTCAAGGATCTCGCGATCGCCGTGGACTTCTCGATCGAGACGATGCAGATGTTCATCGACTGGAACCGCGACGTCCCGTTCGTCGTGCAGCGCGGCGAGGGCGAGTGCGCGGTCTGACCCCCACCGACCTGCCGGACCTCGACGCGCTCGGCGTCGACGAGGTCATCGCGCACGCGGGCGAGCAGCACGGCAACGGGCTCGTGCTGCTCTGCTCCTTCCAGAAGGAGGAGAGCGTGCTCGTGGACGCCGTCGCGCGGCTCGCGCCCAAGACGCGGATCGTCACGATCGACACCGGCGTGCTCTTCCCGGAGACGCTCGCGGCGTGGAAGGCGTTCGAGGACCGGTTCGGCGTGCGCGTCGAGGTCGAGGACGCCTCACGCGCGGGGAACCCGTGGACGGGTCCGGCGGACTGCTGCGGCGTCGAGAAGGTCGCGGCGCTCGAGCGCGCGCTGGCCGGCGCCTCGGCCTGGGTCACGGGCATCCGCCGCGAGCAGTCGCCGACCCGCGCGGACGCGAGGAAGCTGGAGTGGGACGCCAAGCGCGGCATCCCGAAGTACAACCCGCTCGCCGACTGGACGGACAAGGACCTCTGGCGGCACATCGCCGAGCGCGACCTGCCGTACCACGAGCTGCACGACCAGGGCTACGCGTCGATCGGTTGCGCGCCGTGCACACTGCCGGGCTCCGGCCGCGAGGGTCGCTGGGCCGGCCAGGACAAGACCGAGTGCGGCCTTCATGTGGAGTCCGTCTCCCCGGGCGCGGAGATCGGCTGACGCGATGGACCCGCTGATCATCGTCTTCGGCCTGGGTGTGGGCATCCTCGTCGGCATGACGGGGATCGGCGGTGGCTCGCTCATGGCGCCGCTGCTCATCCTCGGTGCGGGCGTCTCCCCGGTCGTCGCGATCGGGACCGACCTCATGTACGGCGCGATCACGAAGACGGTCGGCGGCTGGCGTCACCTGAAGGCGGGCACGGTCGACCTCGGCCTCTCGAAGTGGCTGGCGTTCGGCTCGGTGCCCGGGTCGCTCGTCGGCGTCTTCGTGCTCAACCGGCTGCACGACAGCTACGGCGAGGACTTCGACCCGGTGCTCCTGACGATGGTCGCCGTGATGCTGCTCGTCGTCGCCACGGCGATCCTCTTCCGTGTCCTGTTCATGCCGCGACTCAACGAGCGTGAGCGCGACACCGTGGCGCTCACGCGCGGGACGAAGATCCTCGCGGTGAGCATCGGCCTGGTCATCGGCTTCCTGCTCGGCATGACGTCGGTCGGCAGCGGCGCGCTCATCGGCCTGGCGCTCATCCTCATCTTCCGGATGACCCCGCACCGCGTGGTCGGAACCGACGTCTTCCACGCCGCGATCCTGCTGTGGACCGCCGGCATCGCGCACTGGTTCAGCGGCAACGTCGACTGGATGCTCACGGCGAACATCCTCATCGGTTCGATCCCCGGCGTCTGGGCCGGCACCTGGCTCATGCAGCGCGTGCCCGCCAACGGCCTGCGCCCCGCGCTCGGGTGCGTGCTGCTCGGCTCGGCGCTCGCCGTCCTGAACAAGGCCGGCATCGAGGTGCCGATCGCCGCGATCATCGGCGTGCCGCTGGCCGTCGGCGCCCTCGCCTTCGCTCTGAACCGACTTCGTCCGACCCCCGAGGTGGCCACCGCATGAGTAGGACGCTCACCCATCTGGACGCCCTCGAGTCTGAGGCGATCCACATCATGCGCGAGGTCGCGGCGGAGCTCGAGAAGCCCGTGCTGCTCTTCAGCGGCGGCAAGGACTCGATCGTGCTGCTGCGCCTCGCCGAGAAGGCCTTCCGCCCCGGGAAGTTCCCGTTCCCGCTCATGCACGTCGACACGGGCCACAACTTCCCCGAGGTCATCGAGTTCCGCGACCGCCGCGTCGCCGAGCTGGGCGAACGGCTCATCGTCGCCTCGGTCCAGGACTCGATCGACGCCGGACGCGTGCGCGAGGAGACGGGCATCGGCGCGTCGCGCAACCGCCTGCAGACGACGACGCTGCTCGACGCGATCGAGGAGCACGGCTTCGACGCCGCGTTCGGCGGCGCCCGCCGCGACGAGGAGCGCGCCCGCGCGAAGGAGCGCATCTTCAGCTTCCGCGACGACTTCGGCGGCTGGGATCCGCGCGCCCAGCGCCCCGAGCCGTGGAACCTCTACAACGGCCGTGTCCGCCGCGGCGAGAGCGTCCGCGTGTTCCCGCTGTCGAACTGGACCGAGCTCGACGTGTGGGCGTACATCGAGCGCGAGGGCCTCGAGCTGCCGAACATCTACTTCGCCCACGAGCGTGAGGTCTTCCAGCGCGACGGGATGCTCTACGCGACCGCCGACTTCGTCGAGCGCCGCCCGGAGGAGGAGCCGTTCGTCGCCACGGTGCGGTATCGGACGGTCGGCGACATGAGCTGCACCGGCGCGGTGCGCAGCGACGCGGCGACCCTGCCGGACGTCGTGGCGGAGATCGCGGCGACGCGGGTGACCGAGCGCGGCGAGACGCGCGCGGACGACCGGGTCTCCGAGGCCGCCATGGAAGACAGAAAGGTCGCCGGGTACTTCTAGCCATGGCCGTCCAGACCGCAACGACCCTGCGCCTCGCCACGGCGGGCTCCGTCGACGACGGCAAGTCGACGCTCATCGGGCGCCTGCTCTACGACGCCAAGTCGGTGCTCGCCGACCAGCTCGAGCAGGTCGCCGAGGCGAGCAAGCGCCGCAACGGCGACGGCGAGATCGACCTGTCGCTGCTCACCGACGGCCTGCGCGCCGAGCGCGAGCAGGGCATCACCATCGACGTCGCCTACCGCTACTTCGCCACGGCGAAGCGCCGGTTCATCCTCGCCGACTGCCCGGGGCACGTGCAGTACACGCGCAACATGCTCACGGGCGCCTCGACCGCCGACCTGGCGATCGTCCTCGTCGACGCGCGCAACGGCGTCGTCGAGCAGACGCGCCGCCACGCGTTCATCGCGTCGCTGCTCGGTATCCGCCACGTCGTCCTGGCCGTCAACAAGATGGACCTCGTCGAGTTCAGCGAGGAGCGCTTCGACGAGATCTCCCGAGACTTCTGCGAGTTCGCGCGCGGCCTGGACGGCGTGCGCGAGGTGACGTACATCCCGATCGACGCCAAGCACGGCGACAACGTCGTACACGGCAGCGAGCGGATGCCCTGGTATGGCGGCGTGCCGCTGCTCGAGCACCTCGAGACCGTCGAGGTCCACGGCGAGCACGACGACGGGCGCCTGCGCTTCCCCGTGCAGTGGGTGATCCGCGACCCGGAGACCGGCGCGCGCGAGTACGCCGGTCAGGTCGCGGGCGGCACGATCAAGCCGGGCGACGACGTCGTCGTCCTGCCCGCGGGCGTGCGCACGACGATCGCCGACGTCCGCACCGCCGACGGCTCCCTGGAGGAGGCCGAGGCGCCGCTGTCGATCACCGTCACGCTGACCGAGGACGTCGACGTCGCCCGCGGCGACGTGCTGTGCGGCGCGGCCGACGCGCCGGAGCCCGTTCGCGAGCTCGAGGGCGACGTGTGCTGGATGAGCGACACGCCGCTGCGCCCGCGCGGCAAGTACGCGCTGAAGCTCGGCACGCAGAGCGTCCGGGTGATCGTGGACGAGCTCGTCGACGTGCTCGACGTCCACACGCTCGACCGCCACGCGGCGCCCACGGAGCTCGGCGCCAACGACATCGGCCGGGTGCGCCTGCGCGTGTCGCGGCCGATCGTCGCCGACGCCTACGAGGCGATCCGCGGGACGGGGGCGTTCATCCTCATTGATGAGGGGACGAACGACACCGTCGCGGCCGGCATGGTCACGCGCTGACGGGGGTGCCGCCCGAAACGGTCGAGATCGGACCGTTCTCGGCATCACCCCTCCGCGCTCGCGGGTCCGGGAGGCCCAACGGCTACCGTGAGCCGTGCGCGCACCCGCGCGACCCATGACCACCGCCCTCGAGATCCTCGCCGTCCTCGCGCTCGTCGGCGCCAACGCCTACTTCGTCATCGGCGAGTACGCCGTGGTCACCGCGCGCCGGGGGGCGCTCGCCCAGCGCGCGCTGGAAGGCGGCCGGGGCGCGGCCGCCGCGCTCAAGCTCATGGACGAGCCCGTGCGCGTGATCAGCACCGTGCAGGTCGGGATCACCGCCGTCGGGATCCTCACCGGTGCGCTCGGCGAGCCGCTCATCCGCGACATCCTCGGTGAGGGCCTGCCCGTCTGGGCGGGGTTCCTCATCAGCTTCGCCATCGTCACGTACCTCACGGTGGTCTTCGGCGAGCTCGTGCCGAAGGCGCTGACCCTCGCCCGCGCCGAGCAGCTCGCCGCGCTGCTCGCGCCGTCCATCACGCTCCTGGCGATCGTCTTCCGGCCGCTCGTGTTCGTGCTCGAGCGCTCGGCCTCCTTCGTGCTCCGGCCGTTCGGCATCCGCGAGGTCATCGCGGGCGAGGGCGTCCGCTCACCTGAGGAGCTGCGCCAGATCGTTGACGAGGCCGAGGGCTCCGGTGTCATCGAATCCGCGCAGGAGGAGATGCTCTACAAGGTCTTCGACTTCGCCGACCAGGAGGCTCGCGACGTGCTCGTCCCCGCCGACGACGTCGTCTGGCTCGACGCCGCGCTGTCCCCCGCCGACGCGTTCGAGCGGGCACTGAAGACCGGCCACAGCCGCTTCCCGATCGGCGAGGGATCCCTCGACGCGGTCACCGGCATCGTGCACCTCCGCGACCTCGCGCGGGCGGCGCAGCGTGGCGAGGCCACGCCGATCGGCCAGCTCTGCCGCGAGGTCCATGTCGTCCCGCCCACGAAGGACCTCGGCGCGCTCCTGCGCGAGCTGCGCCAGCGCCACGAGCAGCTCGCAATGGTCTCCGACGAGTACGGGCGGACGCTCGGCATCGTGACGGTCGAGGACATCCTCGAGGAGCTCGTCGGCGAGATCGAGGACGAGTACGACCTGCCAGACGCGTCGGTCGAGGAGCTCCCCGACGGGCGGCTGCGCGTGGCCGGCACGCTGACCATCGACGACTTCAACGAGACGTACGGCACGGCGCTTCCCGAGGAGGACGTCCACACCCTCGCCGGACTGGTGTTCACCACGGTCGGGCGGCTCCCCAGAAGGGGTGAGAAGGTGACCGCCGCGGACGTCACGCTGGAGGTCGAGGAGCTCGACGGCGCCCGGATCAAGCGCCTCCTCGTGAACCTCCCGCGCGGCACCCGACGCACGAGTCCGGATACGGACTGAGCCAGACCGCGAAAATGCGGGCCTTCAACTAGACTGCCGCGCCGCATGTTTTCCAAGGTTCTGGTCGCCAACCGCGGAGAGATCGCCATCCGGGTGATCCGCGCCCTGGAGGAGCTCGGCATCGCGTCCGTCGCGGTGTACTCGGAGCTGGATCGCGATGCCCTGCACGTGCAGCGCGCCGATGAGGCGTATCTGCTCGGCGGGCCCACCGCCGCCGAGAGCTATCTCAACGTCGACCGGATCCTCGAGGTCATCAAGGAGTCCGGCGCCGAGGCCGTGCACCCGGGCTACGGCTTCCTCGCCGAGAACGCCGCGTTCGCCAAGGCGCTCGAGGACGCCGGCGTCACGTTCATCGGCCCGCCCGCTTCGGCCATCGAGGCGATGGGCTCGAAGACCAGCGCCCGCGAGATCATGAAGGCGGCCGGCGTGCCGATCGTGCCGGGCACGACCGAGCCCGTCCCGGACGTCGAGACCGCGCGCAAGATCATCGACGCCGAGATCGGCTACCCGGTCGCCGTCAAGGCCGCCGGCGGCGGTGGCGGCAAGGGCTTCCGCGTCGCGCTCACGGCCGACGAGCTCCAGGAGGCCTTCGAGGGCGCGTCCCGCGAGGGCGAGAAGTTCTTCAGCGACCCGACGGTCTACCTCGAGCGCTACCTGCCGAACCCGCGCCACGTCGAGGTCCAGGTCCTCGCCGACACGCACGGCAACGTCATCCACCTCGGCGAGCGCGACTGCTCCATCCAGCGCCGCCACCAGAAGGTCATCGAGGAATCTCCCGCGCCCCCGTGGGTCGTCGACGAGGAGATGCGCGCGCGCATCGGCCAGATCGGCGTCGACGCGGCCAAGGCCGTCGACTACGTCGGCGCGGGCACCGTCGAGGGCCTGCTGTCCTCGGAGACCGGCGAGTACTTCTTCCTCGAGATGAACACCCGCGTCCAGGTCGAGCACTGCGTCACCGAGATGACGACGGGCGTCGACATCGTGCGCGAGGGCATCATCGCGGCCGCGGGCGGCGAGCTGTCGCTCAAGCAGGAGGACGTCGAGCTGCGCGGCCACGCCATCGAGTGCCGCATCAACGCCGAGAACGCGGCTGCGAACTTCGCGCCGGCGCCGGGCAAGATCGGCAAGTACAAGGAGCCGGCCGGCCCGTTCGTCCGCGTCGACTCCGGCGTCGGCGAGAACGGCGAGGTCTCGCCCATGTACGACCCGATGGTGAGCAAGCTCATCGTCTGGGACGTCGACCGTGAGAAGGCCACGCGCCGCATGCTGCGCGCGCTCAACGAGTACGAGATCGAGGGCCTGACGACCCTCATCCCGTTCCACAAGGCGCTGCTGCAGACCGAGGAGTGGGCGAAGGGCGACACCTGCCACGCGCTCCTCGAGGACAAGGAGTGGCTGAAGAGCACCGCTGAGGTCGTCGAGGTCGTGGAGTCCGACGAGGACGAGGCCGAGAAGATCACGCAGGACTACCTCGTCGAGGTCGGCGGCCGCCGGTTCGACGTCAAGGTCGTCGGTCCGCCGCCCGCGGGTGGCGTGGCGATCGCGGCCGGCAACGGCGCGGGCGGGGCGAAGAAGCCCAAGCGCGAGCGCAAGTCCGGCGGTGGCGGCGGTGGCGGCGACACGCTGCCCTCCCCGCTGCAGGGCACGGTCTTCAAGGTGAACGTCGAGGCCGGCGCCACCGTCGAAGAGGGCCAGATCATCGCCATCATCGAGGCGATGAAGATGGAGAACGAGATCACCGCCCATAAGGCGGGCGTTGTCGCGGAGCTCCCCATCGAGCCCGGTCAGTCGGTCAGCGCCGGCGACACGATCGCCGTCATCAAGAACGCGGAGTAGCGGCCGTCGTGCCCATCCGGGCCTGGGTCGCCGAGCAGCACGAGGCCGAGACGGCCGCGGCGCTGCTCATCGCCTTCCGCGACCACAACGGCAGCGACTGGCCGTCGGACAACGCGTTCTACGCCGGCGTCGAGAAGCTGCTGGAGGACCCGAACACGGAGTTCCTCCTCGCGTCGACGGACGACGACTCACCTCCGACCGGCGTCTGCCAGGTGCGGTTCCGGTGGGGGATCTGGAAGGCCGCGACCGACGCGTGGCTGGAGGACCTCTACGTGCGGCCGGAGGCGCGGCGCCACGGGCTCGGCGACGCGCTCGTCAAGCTCGCGATCGAGCGGGCCGCAGAGCGCGGCGCCCGGCGCATCGAGCTCGACACGAACGAGGAGAACGCGGGCGCCATCGCGCTCTACGAGCGCAACGGGTTCAGCACGCGGTCCAAGGCCACGCCCGCCCTGCCGGGGCGCGACCTCTTCCTCGGCTGCGCGATCGAGCGCGAGGACTGACGGGCGCTACGCCGCCGCGAGCGGCGCCGTCTCGATAACCGGCTCGGGCCGGGCGTCGATCGACTCGATGCGCACCCGCGCGCCGTGCTGCGGGGCCAGCGTCACGCTGCGCAGAATGGGGCGCTCCGGCGTGGGATCCACCGCGCTCATCTTCACGCGGGAGTAGAGGATCTTCATGACGTGGCGCATCTCCATCTCGGCGAACGCCGCGCCGAGGCACCGGCGGATGCCGCCGCCGAACGGGACCCACGCGTACGTGTCCGGGCGCTTGCCCAGGAAGCGGTCGGGGTTGAAGACGAACGGGTTCTCGTACGTGTCCGCGCGGTGGTTGACGAGGTACAGCGCGACGTTGACCGTCGTGCCCGCGGGCAGCTCGTAGCCATCGAGCGTGAGCGGCTTGAGGAGGTTGCGCCCGATGATCGGCACGACCGGGCGGTCGCGCAGCACCTCGTAGATCGCGGCGTCGATGTACGCCGCGCCGCCGTCGGGGCCGGCCAGCTCCTCCTGTAGGCGCGCCATCGCGGCGGGCGTGCGCAGGAAGCGCTCGGCCGCCCACGACAGCGACGTCGCGGTCGTCTCGTGGCCGACGAGCAGCAGCGTGACGAGCTCGTCGCGCAACTCCTGGTCGCTCATGCGGCTGCCGTCCTCGTCCTCGGCGAGCATGAGCAGCGACATGATGTCGTTGCGCTCGGCGAGGTCGGGCAGCGCGCGGTGGTGGGCGATCTCCTCGTAGACGAGGCGGTCGATCTCCTTGCCCATCTTCGCCATCGGGCCGGCGAGCTTCTTGCGCGACGCGAGCACCATGTCGAACATCGAGCGCGGCCCGCTCGTGGCGCGCTTCGTCATCTCGACGATGACGGTGCGCAGCGCGTCCTGGCGCGCCGCGTCCTCCATGCCGAAGATGATCGCGAGGATCGTGTCGAAGGTGATCGCCTGCATCTCCTCCTGGAGGCGGATCTCCTGCCCGGGCCGCCAGGTGTCGATGCGCTCGTGCGTGAGCTGCTCGATGACCGGGCCCCACGGCTTGAGCCGGTCACCGCGGAACGACGGGGACAGCAGGCGCCTCTGGCGCAGGTGGCCCTCGCCGTTGAGCGTCAGCACCGAGTGCTCGCCGAGGAACAGGCCGAGCGCGGTCGACGACGACACCGTCGGGACGTCCTCGCGCGGGGCGGTGAAGATGGTCTTGACGTCCTCGGGCCGCGTGATCATCACGGTGGGCTGGACGCCGGCGAGCTCGAACTGGAACGTGTCGCCGCACTCGCGCTGCAGGCGGCGCAGCAGCGTGGTCGGGCGCGCCAGGAAGCGCAGCGTCGTGATCGGCGCGGGCAGGCTCGTGCGGGGCGGCTGATCGGTCACCCGCCGGATGGTACCCGGCACCCCGTGACGCGCGCGAGCGTGGTTTTCCCGGATTGTGGTTCGTTACGAGGCGGTCAGGAGACCGCCACAGCTTCCGGGCGCGCGGGCGCTCGGTCGACCGTCCGCACGCGCACCGTCGTGCCGTGCTGCGGGACGAACGTGATGTTGCGCCGGCGGATGCGCTCGGGCGCGGGGTCCACGGCCTCGAGGCGGACCCGGCGGAGCACCGCCCGCAGCACGAGCCGCATCTCCATCTGCGCGAACGCCGCGCCGATGCAGCGGCGAATCCCGCCGCCGAACGGGATCCACGCGTAGGTGTCGGGTTTGCGGTCGAGGAAGCGCTCGGGGATGAACGCCTTCGGGTCCTCGTAGACGGCGGGGTTGTGGTTCGTGCCGTAGAGGCTCGCCCCCGCGAACGTCCCGACCGGCAGCTCATACTCGCCGAACGCGATGGGTTCCTGGGGCTCGCGGCCGATGATCGGCACGACCGGGCGGGAACGCAGCGTCTCGTGGATGACGGCGTCGAGGTAGGCGTCGTCCTCGATCTCGTCGGTGAGGCGCGCGAGCGCGTGCGGCGTGCGCAGGAGCCGCTCGAACGCCCAGGACAGCGACGTCGCGGTCGTCTCGTGGCCGGCCAGCAGGAGGGTGACGAGCTCGTCGCGCAGCTCGACGTCGGTCATCGACTCGCCGTCCTCGTCGCGCGCGCACATCATGAGGCTCAGGATGTCCTCGCGCTCCTCCAGGCCGCCGCGCTGGCGGTGCGCGGCGATCTCGTCGTAGAGGAGGCGGTCCATCTCGCCGGCGAGACGCGCGAATGGGCCGACGAGCTCGCCGGTGCGCAGCGTGCGGATCGCGGTGATCGCGGCGCGCGGAGAGGCGGTGTAGAGCAGGAGGTTCTCGATCGCGGTGCGCAGCTCGGTCTGGCGCGCTGCGTCCTCGACGCCGAAGACGGCGCGCAGGATGACCTCGAGCGTGATCGCCGACATGTGCGGCTGCAGGCGCATGACGTCGCCCTCGCGCCACCGGTCGATCCGATCGTTGGCGGCCTCCTCGATGATCTCGGCGTACGCCCGCATGCGATCGCCGTGGAAGCTCGGGAGCAGCAGCTTGCGCTGGCGCAGGTGCGGCGGGCCGTTGAGGGTCAGCAGCGAGTGCTCGCCGACGAGCGGGGCGATCGGGCTGTTGCCAGTGGCCGTGGGGACGGTCTCCGGCGGGGCGGTGAACAGCCGCCGGACGTCGGCCGGATCGCTCGTGAGCACCAGGGCCCGCCCCGGGAAGAACCGTAGGCGAAAGACGTCGCCGCACTCCTCACGCGCGCGGTCGAGCAGCAGCGTCGGCCGGAAGATCCAGCGCGCGGTCTGGACGACGGGTGGAAGCGACAGCTCAGGGACGGACGCCACGCGTCGATCGTACCGATCACTCCACCGCGGCCGACCGCCCCAGCCCCGGGTGAACGTTGGTTCACCGGGGTTCAGGGCCCGCCAGACGTACGCTCAGCCGGATACCGCCCGTTCCTCTGACCGAGCGTCTGTCGTGCGGGGTCAGAGCCCCGGTGAACCAACGTTCACCGCGGCTGGCGCGGGGCGGGCGGCGCGGCCATGAGCTCGACCGTCGCGCCGCCGGGCGCGGTGGTCTTGCCGCGCGGCTCACCCCAGTGCTCGGTTCCGGGCTCGATGGCGAAGCCGGCGTCCTCCAGCGCGCGCGCCGTCTCGTCGTACCGGTCGACAACCACTGCCACATGCCAGCCCACGGCCACCGCGTCCCATGGCTCGCGCGGGCGCAGGTGGATCTGCGTGCCCGCCCGCTCCACCCACCGCCAGTCGCCGGACAGCGTCGGAGGTACCGGGACCTCGTCGTAGCCCAGCAGCCCCCAAAACGCCACCGCCGCCTCGAGCTCGCCCGCGGGCACGTCGATGGCGACGTGATGGATCACAGCCGCGTGAGGTTCTCGTCGTGGATCTTCTGCTGGAACTTCGACCGGCGCGCCAGCGGCAGCGGCGAGCCGGGCAGCCCCTCGAGGTAGGCGATGTCCTCCCGGAGGATCGCCAGCGCGCGGGCGCCGTCCAGCGGCGTGCCGTGGCCGGGGACCACGTGCGCGGCCTCGGCGACCACCGGCTCGAGCCGCCGCAGCGTCGCGAGATACGCGCTCACGGACCCGGTCTCCGAGATCCACGGGATCTCCACCGGCGAGACGTAGTCACCGACCACCAGCACCCCCGCCCAGCCGAGCCACAGCGCCATCCCGTCAGTCGTGTGCCCCTCGGTGGGATGGAGCTCGATGACCTCCGAGCCGATGTCGAGCCGGCCCGGCACCGGCAGCGGCTGGACCTCGCCGAGCGCCAGGGGCCGCTCGCGCTCGACGTAGTGCTCGTCGTCGAAGTCCCGCAGCTCACGCTGGGCGGCACCGGGTTCGGCGCGCAGTCGCGCCGCGGTCGTCTCCGCGACACCGAGCGCCGCGCCCGGGAAGGCGAGCCGGCCCAGGAGATGGTCCCAGTCGGCGTGCGTGGCGAGCAGCCCGCTCACCGGAAACGACGCCTGCTCGCTGATCGCCGGCAGCACGTCGAGCTCGTCCGGGAGGACGGGCGAATCGATGATGAACCCCTCGTCACCGCTGCGGACGAGCGTGCAGGTCGTCTGCCAGAACCGGCTCGTGGCGACGAGGACGTCGGGATGCAGCCCGACGACCTTCATCTACAGGCCCAGGAGCTTCGCGGCCTCGAGGAGCGTCTTGACCTCGGCCGTCGGCTTCTTCTGGCCGGACTCGAGCTCCTGCTTGTGGCGGTTGACCCAGATGACCGGGATCTTCGCCTTGATGCACGGCTCGATGTCGTGGTAGTAGCTCGACCCGATGTGGACCCACCCCTTCTTGCCGCCGACGCGGCGCTCGCACTCCTTGAAGTGCGCGGGGTCGGGCTTGTAGGAGCGCACCTGCTGCGCCGTGACGACGAGGTCGAAGTCGTGCGGGATGTGGCGGCGCGTCTGCCCGAGCAGCTTGTCGTCGATGTTCGAGATGAGGCCCGTCTCGAACTTCTTGCCGAACTTGTTCAGCTGCGGCATGGTCTCCTTGAACGGCTTCCAGCGGATCACCGAATCCGGCAGGAACCCGGAGCGCGAGGACTCCAGCGGCCAGCCGAGGTTCTCGGCGATCTTCACGGCGCAGCGGCGCAGGACCTCGGCGTAGAGCTCGTAGCTGCCGCCCTCGATCTCCTTCTGGATCTCCATGAACATCGGGATGAGCTCATCCCGGTTGATCGTGAAGCCGTCGCGGGCCGCTTCCTTCTGGAAGGCGTCGTTGATGCCCTCCTCCCAATCGATCAACGTGCCGTAGACGTCGAAGGTGACGAAGGTGATGTCCTTGGGAAGCGCCATGAGAGCGGGCATTATGACTTGCCCGGCGTCTCGATGACGCCCCGTGCAACCTTGCGTGCTGTCAGCCGAAGAACGTCTGCTGCAGCAGGAACATGTTCAGCCCGATGATGAGCGCCGCGACGACGCTCGCCGCGACGGTCGTCAGCCGCCGGTTGACGAGCTTGCCCATGACGTCCTGCCGGCGCGTGAGCAGGATCACCGGCACCAGCGCGAAGGGGATGCCGAAGGACAGGATCACCTGCGAGGCGACGAGCGTGTCCGTCGCGTCGAGGCCGAGCGCCAGGACGACGAGCGCGGGCGCCATCGTGATCGCCCGGCGCAGGAACAGGGGGATCGCCCGGTTGATGAAGCCCTGCATGACGACCTGGCCGGCGAACGTGCCGACGCTCGAGCTCGACAGGCCCGAGGCCAGGAGCGCGACTGCGAAGGCCAGTGCCGCGCCGCCGCCGATGAGCTGCTCGAACCCGGCGTGCGCGCCCTCGATGCTGTCGATGTCCGCATTCCCGCTGTTGTGGAACAGCGAAGCGGCGACGACGAGCATCGTGAGGTTGATGCATCCCGCGAGCGCCATGGCGATGATCACGTCGACGCGCTGGAAGCGCAGGAGCTCGCGGCGTTCGCCGTCGTCCTGCGGGCGGATGCGGTCGTTGGTCAGCGCCGAGTGCAGGTAGACGACGTGGGGCATGACCGTGGCGCCGAGGATGCCGACGGCGAGCAGCACGCTGTCCGTGCCGTCGAACGACGGGATGAGACCCTGCGCGAACGCGGCGCGGTCGACGTCGACCTGCGTGAGGTCGTAGAGGAAACCGAGGAAGACGATCGCCAGGAAGCCGATGATCGCCAGCTCGAACTTGCGATAGCCGCGCTCCTGCAGCGCGAGGATGGCGAAGGCGACGACGGCGGTGATGAGGCCCGCGGCGAACGGCGGGACCCCGAAGAGGAGGTTCAGCGCGATCGCGGCGCCGACGAACTCCGCGAGGTCGGTGGCGATCGCGACGATCTCCGCCTGGCCCCACAGCCCCCACGACACCGGGCGCGGGAAATGCTCGCGGCAGAGCTCGGGCAGCGTCTTGCCGGTGGCGATCCCGATCTTCGCCGAGAGGTACTGCACGAGCATCGCCATGAGGTTCGCGGCGACGATGACCCAGACGAGCAGGAACCCGTACTTGGCGCCGCCCGCGATGTTCGTCGCGAAGTTGCCCGGGTCGATGTACGCGACGGCCGCGACGAACGCCGGGCCGAGAAGCGCGAGCCGCCCGCGGAGCCGGCCTCGCGCTCGCGCCGCGCGCAGCGGCGAGAGCTGCACGTCGAGTGCGGCAGCCTCGGCCGTGCTGGCAGGGGCGGGCGGCGGGTTCATCGTGGTCAGCATAGCGGGATTTCTTGGAGAGCCAAAACCAGCCGCGTGGGCATGGCTTAGGCTGACCCCGTGAGCGACTCCGCCCTCACGCCCACGTCCCACGCGATCGAGGACTACCTCAAGGCGATCTACTCGCTCGAGGCCCGCCGGGGCGAAGCCGTCTCCACCAACGCGCTCGCCGAGCGCCTGGGCGTGACCAGCGGCTCGGTCTCCGGGATGCTCCGCCGTCTCTCCGACCTCGGCCTGGTCGAGCACGAGCGCTACAAGGGCGTGAAGCTCACCCCCGAGGGCCGCCGCGCCGCGCTGCGCGTCGTGCGCAACCACCGGCTCATCGAGCTGCTGCTCGTCGAGGTGCTCGACGTCCCGTGGGAGCTCGTGCACCGCGAAGCCGAGCAGCTCGAGCACGCGCTCTCCGACGAGCTCGCCGAGCGGATCGCCGCCAAGCTCGGGCACCCCGACGTCGACCCGCACGGCGACCCGATCCCCGACGCGCAGCTCTCCATCACCGAGGTCGAGACCCGCAGCCTCGGCGACGCCGACCCCGGCGAGCAGGTCGCGTTCGTCCGCGTGTCCGACGCCGACCCGGACATGCTGCGCTATCTCTCCCAGCTCGGTATCACCCCCGGCGACACGCTGACGGTGCTGGAGCGTCAGCCGTTCGGCGGACCGATCACGGTGCGCTGCGCGGACGCCGAGCACCATCTCGGCATGCAGCTCGCGGCGGCGATGCGCGTCGCGAGCTGAGTCAGGCCGCGGCGAGCGCCCAGCGCCCGGCGAACTCACGCCGCGACCGCACGCCCGTCTTCTCGAAGATCGCCTTGAGGTGGTCCTGGACCGTCCAGGGCGAGAGGAAGAGCCCGGACGCGATGGTCTTCGTGTCGTCGCCGCGGAGGACGGCAAGCGCGATCTCGCGCTCGCGCTCGGTCAGCCCGGCCGCGCGGAGCCGCACCTCGAGCAGCGACGGCGGCGGCGCCGGTCGCACGGACAGGGCCACCCCGCCGCCGTCGACGAGCCGGCTGGCCTCAACCTCCAGCCAGGCGCCGTCGACGCCGAGCGTGCTCGTCGTCGCACGCCCGCGGGCGCGGGCGGTCGCGGCGAGGATGTGCAGGACGCCTGGGAGCCGGCCGGTCGTGACGGCGGCGCCCAGGAGATCACCCGCCCGCTCGTCGCGCGTGACGACGCGATCATCGGCGCTGAGCAGCACGACGCCCGCCGGCGCGGGCCGGGCGGCCGCCGCGGCCACCGCCGCCCCGAGGCGCAGCGCCCGCGCGACGACCGGCACGAGCTGCGCCGCAAGATCGACCTCCGCGCGCGTGAACGTGCGGTCGGCGAAGAGCCCGAGCGAGCCCCACCGCCCGTAGCCGTCGGCGAACGCCAGGCGCAGCTCGTCCTCGAAGCCGTCGGGGCGAAGCTGCTCGCGGAACCGGCGCGAGTGCCCCGGACGGCCGTCGGTCTCCTCGAGCAGGCTCGCAGCCGATCGGGGCCGGCGCGCCAGCTCGCGGTACTTCGCCACGTCGTCCTGCTCGTACTCGTTGCGCACGGCGGCGACGAAGTCGGCGGGCAGCTCACCGCGCACACCTGTCCAGGTGAAGAGCCCGGTGGCGGGGTCGGTGAGGTGGTAACACGCCCCGACGGGCTCGACGCCCGCCGCCCCGAGGACGTCGAGCAGCGCGCCGAAGAACCCATCCGGATCCGCCGGATCGAGCGTGAGCCGCTCGGTGCGGTCGATGACGGCGTCGGCGCGCATGTCCCCATGGTGACGGCGAACGGAGGTCGTGACCACCCCAGCATCCTGGGATGGTCAGCCCGGCCCGCCCGTCGGCAGCCTCCCGGCCATGACCACGACAGCCACTCCCACCACGCTCACCCGTGACGGCGCGGGCCGCCGGCTGGAGATCCGCGGCGGCGCCGTCACGATCCGCGCGGCCTCGCCCGCGCTGACGCTGACCGACCACGAGCTGCCCGCCGGCTTCGGCGGACCGCCGCTGCACGTGCACGCCTTCGACGAGGTCTTCTTCGTGCTCGCCGGACGCCTGAAGATGCGTCTCGGCGACGAGGTGCTCGAGCTGGACCAGGGCGCCTCCGTCGTGGTGCCCGGCGACGTGCCGCACACGTTCGCCGCGGAGGAGGCGGTGCGCTTCCTGTGCGTGATGACGCCCGGCGGTTTCGAGCGCTACTTCGAGGCGCTGGCGCAGGGCGACGAGGAGCGCGCCCAGTTCGCCGCCGCGGCGATGGGGTACCGCCCGAGCTGATCCACCCGCGCCAGTGGTTTGCGCACGGGCGTGCCATCTGTTCAGATGGCACGCATGTCCTCGATGCGGACGGGGCTCGCCGTGGCAGGGATCGCCGTCACCGCGCTCTTGGGCGCCGGCGCCCCGGCCCGCAGCGCCGTGACGGCGCCCCAGGCCGCCGCGCTTGGCACGCAGGCGTACGTCTACGGCTTCCCGCTCATGGAGTTCCTGCGGGTGCGCGCGACGGCCACGAGCGTGCCGTGCCCGACCTCCACGGCGGAGGCTCCGGTGAATGCCCTCGGAATCGCCGCGGGCTTCCCGGGGCCCCAGGACCGCACCGTCGTCCAGCCGAACGTCGACACCCTCTACGCCGTCGCGCAGCTCGACCTGGGCGCCGGCCCGGTCGTCCTCGGCCACCCCGACATGGGCGACCGCTACTTCGTCTTCCAGTTCCTCGACCCGTACACGAACACCGTCGCGTACGTGGGCCAGCGGACGACCGGCGCGTCGGCCGGCCGCTTCGCCATCACCTGGAGCGGGGGCCCGGGAGCGGCGCCCGCCGGCACGACGCCGGTCGTCGTGCCCTCGCGTCGTATCTGGATGATCGGCCGCGTGCTCGCGACCGACTCCGCCGACCAGCTCGCCGCGCGGGCGCTCATGCGCCGGTTCACGCTCACCCCGCCGGGCGGCGCGACGCCGGACCCCGACTGCGAGCACCAGCCGCCCGTGCCCGCGCCTCGACGCACAGGCATCGACTTCCTCGACGGCCTGAGCGCCGCGATGGAGGACAACCCGCCGCCCGCGCGCGACGCGGCGTTCCTCCAGCGATTCACAGCGATCGGCGTAGGCCCGGGCCGGCGTGTCGGGCAGGCCCGGCTGGGCCCCGTCGTCCGCGCCGTGCTCAGCCGCGCCGTCACGGCGACCGACCACGCCATGCCGAAGCTCGTCGAGGCCCAGCAGTTCCGCGGGGCGCTGGCGCGACGCGGCTGGATGGTCCCTCCGGCGAACATCGGCGACTACGGCCGGGACTACGTGACCCGCGCGGGCGTGGCCGAGGTCGGCCTCGGGGCGAACACCCCCGAGGAGGCCGCCTACTCCACCGCCCAGCTCGATGTCCGCGGGCGCCGGCTCGACGGCCGCCGAACGTACGCGCTGCGGTTCGGGCCCGGCCAGGAGCCGCCCGCGGGCGCGTTCTGGTCGCTCACCCTCTACAACGAGGCCGGGGTCCTCGCCGACGTCCCCGAGGACCGGCACGCGATCGGCAGCAGCCGCCCCGGGCTGCACCGGCGCCCGGACGGCTCCATCGCCGTGGTGTTCAGCCGCGAGCGGCCTTCCGCGCCGGACGTGAACTGGCTGCCCACGCCGCGGGGCCGCTTCCTCGTCACCCTGCGGATCTACCGTCCCGGCCCCTCGGTGCTCTCCGGCGCCTGGCGGCCGCCGGGCATCGAGCCGGCCGCCGGCTGACCACACCGCCCGACCTGATTGACGGCACGTCACTAGCATCCCCCGGCGGCGCCACGACCCGGCGCCGCAGGAGACGCCGGGGCGGGGTGGCGCACCCAACCACGCGGCGCGGCCCGACTGGCCGCGCCCCCAAACCCGAAACGGCACATGGACCTGCTCGAATATCAAGGCAAGCAGCTGTTCGCCCGCCACGGCCTGGAGATCTCGGAGGGTCGTGCAGTCACGACCGTCGAGGACGCCGTCGCGGCCGCGAACGAACTCGGTTATCCCGTCGTCGTCAAGGCCCAGGTGCTGGTCGGCGGCCGCGGCAAGGCCGGCGGCGTCAAGCTGGCCGGTGACGAGGCCGAGGCGCGCGAGCACGCGACGAACATCCTCGGCCTGGACATCAAGGGCCACATCGTCCACACCCTGTGGATCGAGAAGGCGTCGGACATCGAGACCGAGTACTACGCCTCGGTGCTTCTCGACCGGTCGGCGAAGAAGCCGCTCGTGATGTTCAGCCTCGAGGGCGGCGTGGACATCGAGGAGGTCGCCGAGAAGACCCCCGAGAAGCTCATCAAGCGCAACGTCGACCCGCTCGTCGGCCTGACGAAGGACGAGGCGCTCGAGATCGTCAAGACCGCTGGTGTGCCCGACGACGTCCAGGACGGCGTCGCCGGCATCCTCGTCGCGCTCTACGAGGTGTGGATCGAAGAGGACGCCACCCTCGCCGAGATCAACCCGCTCATCATCACGCCGGACCGCAAGGCGAAGGCGCTCGACGCGAAGGTGTCGCTCGACGAGAGCGCGCTGTTCCGTCACAAGGAGAACGCCGAGCTGCGCTACACGCAGGGCGAGGACGAGCAGGAGAAGACCGCGCGCGAGAAGGGCATCACGTACGTGGCGCTCGATGGCGACATCGGCATCCTCGGCAACGGCGCGGGCCTCGTCATGAGCACGCTCGACGTCGTCGCCCAGGCCGGCGGCTCCCCCGCCAACTTCCTGGACGCCGGCGGCGGATCGGACGCCGACAAGATCACCGAAGCCACGCAGGTGATCCTGAGCAACCCGAACGTCAAGGCCGTCCTGTTCAACATCTTCGGCGGCATCACCCGCTGCGACGAGGTGGCGAACGGCCTGGTCGAGGCGTTCAACCGGCTGAAGCCGACCGTCCCGTTCGTCGTCCGCCTGGACGGCACGAACGACGTCGCGGGCCGCGAGATCCTCGAGAAGGCCGCGCTGCCCAACGTGTACCCCGCCAAGACGATGCTGGGCGCGGCCGAGCAGGTCGTCGCGCTCGCCAAGGAGAACAGCTGATGTCCGTCCTCGTTGGCAACGACACGAAGCTCGCCGTCGCCGGCATCACCGGTCGCGAGGGCTCGTTCCACACGCTGAACAACCGCAAGTACGGCACGAACGTCGTCGGCGGCATCAACCCGAAGAAGGCCGGGGAGAACGTCGAGGGCATCCCGGTCTTCGCCGACTGGGAGACGACCGTCAAGGAGACGGGCGCGAACACGGCGATGATCTTCGTCCCGCCGCCCTTCGCGGCCGCGTCGGCCCTCGAGGCCGCCGCCGCGGGCGTCGAGGTCGTGATCATCATCACCGAGGGCATCCCCGCCCACGACGAGCTCAAGCTCTACAACCAGGTCAAGCGCGACTACCCGAACACGCGACTGGTCGGCCCGAACTGCCCGGGCATCCTGTCGCCAGGCAAGGCGAACGTCGGCATCATCCCGGCGTCCTTCTTCAAGGAGGGCAACGTCGGCGTGGTGTCGCGCTCGGGCACGCTGACGTACCAGATCGGCAACGAGCTGGCCCAGAAGGGCTTCGGCAACTCGAGCATCGTCGGCATCGGCGGCGACCCGGTCCCGGGCTCGTCGTTCGTCGACATCATCGAGCTGTTCGAGCAGGACGACCAGACCGAGCTCATCGTGATGAGCGGCGAGATCGGCGGCTCGGCCGAGGAGGAAGCGGCCGAGTACATCGCCGAGAACGTCAAGAAGCCGGTCGTCGCGTACATCGCGGGCTTCACCGCCCCGGCGGGCAAGCAGATGGGCCACGCCGGCGCGATCGTCTCGGGCTCGGCGGGCACCGCCAAGGCCAAGCAGGAGGCGCTGGAGGCCAAGGGCGTCCGGGTCGGCCGCACCCCGACGGAGACCGCCGAGATCGCCATGGAGATCATCGGCGCGTAAGCACTCACGCGAGCGGCGGGGCGCCACGCGCCCCGCCGCATCGCCCCGAGCCAGGGCATCCTGTCCTGGTTGCTCAAGGCTCTTCTTCAGGGTCCGATAGCCCGGCTGGGAGGTTGTCCTTCCGGGGACCCTGGTTCTGGGGACTCGGCGGCACGCCTTGGTCTCACCACCACCGCGCCCCCACCAAGGAGAGCCGTATGCGTACCCTGTCCCGGCGTCCCAGCGCCGACGTCGCGCCCGCGTTCGACGCGGATCTGCTGCACCAGCTCGAAGGCCGCCTTCGCAGCCTCGACGAGCACTGCCTCAACGGCCTGGTCGACGGCCTGGCCGCCGCGGCGGACGGCGACCTCACGGTCGAGGTCCGTCCCGTCACGACGCCGATCGACGCCGACCACGCGGGTGACCTCACCGCGATCATCGAGCTGTTCAACTCGATGCTCGGCAAGGCCCAGGCGGCAATCGAGGGCTATGAGACGCTGCGCGCCCAGCTGCGCAGCGCCCTCGGTGACCACTCCTGCCTCGACGATCTTCAGGACCGCCTGACGAGCCTCAGCGACCACTGCCTCACCGGCCTGGGCGCCGGCCTCGACGCCATGACCCAGGGCGACCTGACCGTCGCCGCCGACCCGGTCACCGAGCCGTTGCTCGCCGCACCCGGCGAGGAGCTCGGCCAGCTCGGCGAGGTCTTCAACGTCATGCTGGGCCGCGCGCAGGGCGGCCTGCGGGCGTACAACACGACGCGCGCGCAGCTCGCCGACATGATCGGCCAGATCGGCCGCACGGCCGGCGATGTCGCGTCGGCCTCCGAGCAGATGTCGACGAGCGCCGAGCAGACCGGCAGCGCGATCGGCGAGATCGCTCAGGCCACCACGGATCTGGCAACCGGGGCCGCGCGGCAGGTGCAGCTCATCGAGACCGTCCACGAGTCGGCCGAGGGCGCCGCGGACCTGTCCGACAAGGCGAGCACCCTCGCCGAGGAGGGCATCGCCCTGACGGACCGGATCGCGTCGATCGCCGACCAGACGAACCTGCTCGCGCTCAACGCCGCGATCGAAGCGGCGCGCGCCGGCGAGCACGGCCGCGGGTTCGCCGTGGTCGCCGAGGAGGTGCGAACGCTCGCCGAGTCCGCGTCGGCCACCGTGCAGGAGACCGAGCGCGCGTTCACCGCGCTGTCGGAGAGCGTGCGGGACGTGACCGGCCGGGTCGGGCACATGCGCGACGCGATCGGCGAGGTCCGCCACGTCGCCGAGGAGGCCAGCGCCACGAGCGAGCAGGTGTCCGCGTCGACGGAGCAGTCGAGCGCGACCACGCAGGAGGTCGCGGCCTCCAGCGTCTCGCTCGCGCAGCGGGCGCAGGAGCTCGACGCGCTCGTGGGCCGGTTCACCGTCTGACCCTCCCAAGAATCGGGGACGTGGTTTCTCCGCGGACTTCTGCGGAGAAACCGCGTACCGGTGCGCTGCGTCCCATGGCTCCGCGTGTCTGGCGGTACTGTTCGCGCGCGAGTTGTCTGCCGGGGCCGCGTTGACGTGGAACTGGCCGGGGGAGCGTGTGCGTGAGGGGTCGTGCCTCGTGATCCCGCGCGCGCCCCTACCCGTACGAGGCGTGAAGACCACGAAGGGATGACGTGTCGGTCACGGACGATTTCCTCCCCGGCGGCGAGCTCGCCGCGGAGATCTCGACAACGGTGGTTCGGGTGCTGGCGCGCTACGCGGGCCGAGGCCCCACGAAGGCCCGGACCTACCGCGGTCCGGACGTCGTCGCGGTCGTGTTGGAAGAGGCGCTGACGCAGGGCGAGCAGACCCTCGTCGACCACGGCCGCCCCGAGCTGGCGCGAGATGCGCGCCATGCGCTGCAGGGGGCCGCGCGCGACGATCTCGTCGCCGAGATCGAGCGGCTCATGTGCCGGAAGGTGCGCGCGTACCTCAGCGCGGCGGAGGTCCAGCCCGACGTGGCGGTCCTGACCTTCCTGCTCGAGCCGGAAGCCTGATCGGCAGCGCATCCTACGCATCAGTAGGATGCGCGGCGATGCCCGACATCTCGTCACCGCTCACGCTCCCGTGCGGCGTCGACCTGCCGAACCGCCTCGCCAAGTCGGCGATGAGCGAGCAGCTGGGCGACGTCCTGACCAACGCGCCGACCGATCGCCTGACCCGCCTGTACGAGCGCTGGTCGGCCGGCGGCTCCGGCCTGCTCGTCACGGGCAACGTCATGGTCGACCGCAGCGCGCTCGGCGAGCCGCGCAACGTCGTCGTCGACGACGAGCGCGACATGGAGGCCTTGCGCGCGTGGGCCGAGGCGTCCACCCGAAACGGCACCCAGGCCTGGGTGCAGCTCAACCACCCCGGCCGCCAGACGCCGCGGCTGCTCAGCCGCCGTCCCGTCGCGCCCTCGGCCGTGCCGATCGCCGGGATGAAGCCGGCGTTCGCCACGCCGCGCGCGCTGACCGACGGCGAGATCTACGCGATCATCGAGCGCTTCGCGCGCGCGGCGGACATCGTGGTCCGGGCCGGCTTCACCGGCGTGCAGATCCACGGCGCCCACGGCTACCTCGTCAGCCAGTTCCTCTCCCCGCTGACCAACCGGCGCCAGGACGCGTGGGGAGGCGACCCGGAGCGCCGGCGGCGCTTCCTCGTCGAGCTCGTCCGTGCGATCCGTGACGAGATCGGTGCCCAGATCCCGCTCGGCGTCAAGCTCAACAGCGCGGACTTCCAGCGGGGCGGCTTCAGCGAGGACGAGTCGATGGCGGTCGTCGAGACACTCGAGGCCGAGGGCGTCGACCTCCTGGAGATCTCCGGCGGGACGTACGAGCGGGCGGCGATGGTCGGCGATCTCGCCGAGCAGCGCCAGAGCACCCGTGAGCGCGAGGCCTACTTCCTCGAGTATGCGCGCAAGGTCCGCGAGCGCACCCGCATGCCGCTCATGCTCACCGGCGGGCTTCGCAGCGCCGCGGCGATGAACGCGGTGCTCGACGAGGGCGCCGTCGACGTCATCGGAATCGGCCGCCCGATGGCCGTCGAACCCGAGCTGCCCGCGGCGCTCATGTCGGGCGCGCTGGCGGCCAGCGGCGACCGCCCGCAGCGCATCGGCATCAAGCGCGCCGACGCGCTGTGCGATCTGTACTGGCACACGCAGCAGCTCTGGCGCCTCGGCGACGGGCTCGAGCCCGACCCGGCGCGCAGTCCGCGCGCCGCGCTCATGTCCTGGGCCGTGGTCACGACCCAGGACGGCGCGCGCAGGCTCCTCAAGCGGTGACCGCGCGCGGCGCCCGCGCGCCGCGCAGCAGCGCCGAGGTGGCCAGCACCCCGGTCATCAGCAGACCGGCGAAGAGCGTGAGGCTCGTGTCGGCGGCGAGCTCCTGGGTGAGGAGCCCCAGGCCGATCACCGGGATCGCGAGCCCGATATAGCCCGCGAGGAAGATCGCGGCGAGCGCCTCGGCACGCTCCTCCGGCGGCGCCAGCGCCGCCGCCGTCCCCAGGCCGCCCTTCAGCGTGAGCCCCGCCCCGGCGCCGCTCACGGCGCCTCCGCCCAGGAAGACGGCCAGGCTCGGCAGCCACACGGCGAGGATGAGCAGCGCGGGCCCTGCGAGCATTGCGGCGAGCCCTGCTCCGAGCACCGCGCGCGGCGGCCGGGTGCCCGCGAGCACCTGGGCGGTCGCCGCCGACGCGAAGACGACGAACACCGCCGCGCCGGCGAGCGCCCGCGAGGTGTGGTGCAGCGTCCCGGCGATGAACGCGGGCGCGAGGGACGTGAACAGGCCGAGCAGCGCGAAGCCGATGAAGGCCGCGAGCGCGGCGGCGGCGAACGCCTGGCGCCCCTCGGGCGGGACCGTCGCCCGCTGCGGGCGATAGGCGGGCGCCGGCCGGACGGCCGGGTGGGTCTCGGGGACGAGCGCGACGAGCACCGCGGCGATCGCGAGCGCGGCGAGAGCGACGACGTACGGCGTCGTCAGGGGACCGGCGACCCACTGGGCGAGGATGCCGCCGACGAGCGGGCCGAGACCGATCCCGCCGAGGTTCGCCGCCGTCGCGATCGCCTGCGCCCGATGAGGGCTGGCGCCCGGCTGGGCGTGGAGCTCCATGAGCCATGCCGTCGCCGTCGCAGTCACCGCGCCGACGCCGAGCCCCCCGATGAAGCGCGCGGCGAGCAGCCCGGGCAGCTCTGGCCACAGCAGGAATGTGGCCGCGCTGGCGAGGTTCAAGCCGATCGCGGCGAGCATGAGCGGCCGGCGTCCGTGGACGTCGGAGAGGTGCCCGGCGAGGAAGAGGCTGAGCGTCACGCCGACCGCGTAGGCGGCGAAGATGACGGTGATCGTCAGGGCCGAGAAGCCGTCGCGCGCCTGGTAGAGGACGTAGAGCGGCGTGGGGATGGCGGAGAACGCCATGACGGTGAGGAACGCGTACGCCACCGCGGCGATGGCGGGGCGACGGCCGGTGAGCAGCGCAGTGGGCATGGAGGAAGCATCCGTCCGCGAGCCATCACTCGCAACGCAAGTTTGCGATGTCTTCCATCACAGTTCGCGATACCTTCACCACGTGAACCTCCGCCAGCTCGAGACGTTCCTCGCCGTCGCTGACGAGGGCGGGTTCTCCCACGCGGCCGACCGGCTGCACGTCGTGCAGTCCGCCGTCTCCGCCGCGATCAAGGGGTTGGAGCAGGAGCTCGGCGCGCCGCTGTTCGTCCGCACGCGCCGCGGGGCGGAACTGACGGACGCCGGGCGCGCGCTCGTCCCCGAGGCGCGAGCGACGCTCGCCGCCGCCCAAGCCGCGCGTGATGCCGTCGACGAGGCGACCGGAGGACTGCGCGGCGAGGTCGACCTCGGGATCATGCAGGCCATGCGGGCGCCCGCGCCCAACGTGCCGGCGCTGCTGCGCGCGTTCCGCGCCACGCACCCGAACGTCACCGTGCGCGTCCGCCACGGCGGGGGCTCGATGCAGATGGCCGCGCAGGTCCGCGAGGGACTGCTCGACCTCGCGTTCGTGTCCCTCCAGCACGACGTCGCCGGGGTCGAGCTCACCCCGCTGAACACCCAGCCGATGCACCTGGCGTGCGCGACCGACCATCCGCTCGCCGGCCGGGCGAAGGTCGAATTGCGCGAGCTCGCCGCCGAGCCGTTCGCCGACCTCCCGCCGTTGTGGGGCACGCGCATCGTCAACGACCGCGCGTTCGCCGCCGCCAAGGTCGAGCGGACCGTCGCGTATGAGATCAACGACACGTCGACGCTCGTGGAGTTCGTGCGCCACGGGCTCGCCGTCACGCTCATGCCCGCGGCGCTCATCGGCGAGGCGAGCGGGATCGCGCAGGTCCCGATCGGGCGGCACGCCCCGACCTTCCAGGTCGCGATC
>CAMCUD010000036.1 GCA_945878865.1 Bifidobacterium breve
GAACGTCCGATCGCCGTTGCTATGACGACGGTGATCGGACGTTCGGCCGATCCATCACCGAACCATGCCTCGCATCACCGTCATCGGGCCGCACGAGGCCCGCACCATCGAGCAGCTCGAGCGCTGCGTCGCCGCCGAGGACGGCGCTGTCGGCGTCCTGTGCGCGGACGGCCACGTCGGCTACTCGCAGCCGATCGGCGGCGCCGTGGGCTACCGCAACCACATCTCCCCGTCCGGCGTCGGCTACGACATCGGCTGCGGCAACAAGGCCGTCCGGACGGACCTGCGGGCCGAGGACGTCGTCGCCGACATCCCGCGCCTCATGGACGAGATCGTCGCGCGGATCAGCTTCGGCGTCGGCCGGCGCAACGACGAGCCCGTCGAGCACCCGGTGCTCGACGCGATCGCCGCTGCCGACTTCGCGCCGCAGCGCCAGCTCCTGGATCTCGCGGCCAAGCAGCTCGGGACGGTGGGCGCCGGCAACCACTACGTCGACCTCTTCGCCGATGAGGAGGGCTTCGTGTGGATCGGCGTGCACTTCGGCTCGCGAGGCTTCGGGCACAAGACGGCATCGGGCTTCCTCGCGCTCGCGCAGGGCCTCCCGTTCGACGGGCGGGCCCGCGAGGGCGAGATGGACAGCCCGCCCGTGCTGCTGGCGGTCGACTCCGACCTCGGCCAGGCGTACGTCGCGGCGATGACACTCGCGGGCGCCTACGCGTACGCGGGGCGTGACGTCGTCGTCGACCGCGTGCTCGACATCCTCGGCGCCGAGGCGGTCCTCGAGGTCCACAACCACCACAACTTCGCCTGGCGCGAGCGTCACGGCGAGGACGAGCTGTGGGTCGTCCGCAAGGGCTGCACGCCCGCGTTCGCAGGTCAGCTCGGCTTCGTCGGCGCGTCCATGGGCGAGGACGCGGTGATCCTCGAGGGCGTCGACACGCCGCAGTCGCGCACGGCGTTGCGCTCGACCGTCCACGGCGCGGGTCGGGCGATGAGCCGGTCCAAGGCCGCGGGCAAGCTGCGCAAGCGCTGGGTCAACAACGTGCGCGACGACGTCACGGCCTACCCGTCGGAAGCCGAGGCGCTCGCCGCGCCCGGGGCGACCAAGGCGCGGAAGGTCCTCACGCGGGTCGGCGGCGCCGTCGACTTCGCGGCGGTGCAGCGCGAGTTGCGCGAGCAGCGGATCGAGCTCCGCGGCGGGGCCGCCGACGAGGCGCCGGCGGCCTACAAGCGCCTCGACGAGGTGCTCACCCACCACGAAGAGAGCGTCGCCGTCCGCCATCGCCTGCGGCCGATCGGGGTTGCGATGGCGCCGGCGGACACGTTCGATCCGTACAAGGACTGAACGCGTCCGGCGCATCAGCCGCCGACCCCGCTGAACGTCCGATCGCCGTTGCTATGACGACGGTGATCGGACGTTCGGCCGGCGCGGTACGGTGCCGCGATGCGCTGCCTCGGCCTCGTCAGCTTCATCGCGCTCGCCGCGGCGTTCCCCACAACCGCCCGCGCGAGTCCCGGCGACATCGCCGCCACCCGGTCGGCGATCCGCGCGACGATGACCGCCGATCGGGAGCTGCATGCCGCGGCGCCGCGTGCCGGTGGCGCCGCGCAGGCGATCCGCCTGGCGGCCAGGCGGTGCCTGCCCGACTTCGAGCGGGTTCCGGTCGTCGAGCAGGAAACCGTGTACGGCTTCTACTTCGTCAGCCTGTCCAGCGGCCTGTGGTTCGTGGACAAGCCGATGCTGCGGCGCTGGATCGTCGACGGGCTCGCGCCGGCGGCACGGCGCAGCGCAGCGTGGCGCGACGAACGCCGGCGGCTCCTGCGCGATCTGGCCCTCGTCGATCGCATCTACAGCCTTGGCCGGCCCGACGTGTGCCCGGCGATCACCGCCTGGCGGGGCAGGGACTTCGCAGCCGACCAGCGCCCCGCCGCCATCGAAGCCATCCGCCGCGCCGTGGAGGACCCGGCGCTCAGCGTGGGCACGTCACCGGCGGCCGCAATCGAGCGCCTGCTGCTGCACTCCGGTGATCCGCGGGCGGACCGGGTGATGTTTCTCCTCAACCGGGGCGCCGACGAGCCGGACGACCGGGTCGAGCGGCTCGACGATCCGATCGTCGACCTCTTCCGCATCTGATCGGAGGATCGGCCGGGATTCCGGCTGAACGCCACCGTTCGGGCCGTTGGCACGATTTGACAGTCTGTCAGCGGTCCGTTGTGGCGCCTCACAGAATCCTTCGGACCCGCCCACGTATCTGAAATGGTACGCGCATGGACCGCGCCGTTGGGGGTGCGCGGTCCGTCTCTGTCCGGGGGAACACACATGTCCAAGAGCAGGGCCGTCTGGCTATTCGGCGATACGCCGATCGGCGGCGTCTTCGGTGCGTCATACATGATCGAGTCGTGGAGCCGTGAGCTGCGCGACCTCGGGTGGAGGACGCGCACGTTCGTCCCCTCCGGCGCCTGGCGTGACCGCACCCGCACCGACCAGGAGGTGCGGTTCCGCAGCCTCCGTCACGTCGGCTACCGCGGCGATCACCACGCGCGGTTCTCAACGCTGCGCGAACTGCACCGCGCGCGCCACGACCTGCCGGACGTCATCCTCGTGACCACGCCTCTGCGCATCGGCCTGCTCGGCATGACGATCGCCGCGGCCCATCGGATCCCGCTCGTCATCGCCGTCTCGACGAACACGACCGGGATGGCCGAGTACTACAGCGCCACGCGGTTCGTGGCGACGCTCTGGCCGAAGCTCGCGACCCTGCTCGCCGCGAGCCCGGCCAGCCGCCGGGCGCTCTTCCGCCTGTCGCCGCAGCTGCGCGACGGGACGACGACGCCGTCGCAGCGCGTCGCCTCGCACTGTGTCGTCGCGGTGCAGAGTGATGCCCGCCGGCTCGTCATGCTCGGCGGTGGCTCGGTCCCGCTGTACGGGGCGAGCGTGCCGGCCGAGCGGATGGTCGTCTTCCCCGCGGGCATCGATCCCCTGCCGCCCTCCCCCGCGCCCGCGGACCTGGCCTGGCGACCCGGCGCGCTGCGGGTCATCGCGGTCGGCCGGTACTCCCGCGAGAAGCGCCTGCCGGTGCTCGTCGACGCCGTCCGCGCCGCAACGGATCGCGGGGTCGACGTCCACCTCACCCTCGTCGGGCACGGCCACGAAGAGGAGGCGCTGCGCCAGCAGGCGGCACGGTTGGGCATCGCCGACCGCGTGACGCTCACCGGCCCGTACGCCCGCGCGCAGCTGCAGGGCGTCTACGCGAGCGCCGACGTGCTCGCGTTCGCCTCCACGGTCGACACCCAGGCGTTCGTGCTCAACGAGGCCGCGCACGAAGGGCTGCCGCTGCTCGTGGCCGACCCCGACGTCAACCCGGTGGTCGCCGACGGGGCCAGCGCGCTCGTCGTCGACCAGAGTGCCGACGGGTTCGCCGGCGGGTTCGCAGCCCTGCGCGATCCGGCGCTGCGCCTGCAGCTCGGCGCCGGCGCCCGGCGCAGAGCCGCCCGGTACACCGAGGCCGCACAGACGCGGCGGCTCTCGCATGTGCTCTGCGACGCCGCAGGCCTGCCCGTGCCGTTGCCGGCCGCGCGACGGGCCAGCACCCCGGTCCTCGCGGCGGCGGAGTAGCGATGGCCACCGCCGACGCCACGATCGTCGAGAAGGCGATCCACAGCTGGCTCATGCCCATCGCGTCCGTCGCGCCCGTGCCACACCGCCTCGCGCTCGGGTTCCTCTTGCGCGACAACGACGCGGAGATCCGCCGCGACGGCTGGGGCCGTCTCTGGGACCCGGAGGAGGCTGCGCGGTACGCCGTCGTGCGCGATGCGGTCGAGCGCTTCGCCGGCCAGGACGGGGAGGTCCTGGACGTCGGCTGCGCGCAGGGCGTCCTGCAGTGCGGGCTGCGCTACGGGCAGTACACCGGCATCGATCTCGCGCCCGAGACGATCGCCCGGGCCGCGGACCGCGCCGACGCACACACGCGGTTCCTGGTCGCCGACGCGGCCACGTACACGCCCGGGCGCACCTACGACGCGATCGTGTTCAACGAATGCCTGTACTACCTGCGCGATCCGGTCGGCGTCGCGCAGCGCTACGTTCGCCACCTCGCACCGGGCGGCGTCATCGTCGTGTCGATGTTCGACCGCGCGTGGGCGCTGCGGCGCATCCTGCGACGGCTCGAAGCCGTGGGCCCGGTCGTCGCCGGCGCGCGGGTCATCAACCGCACGGGAGCGGCGTGGACCGTGCAGGTGCACCAGCCGGGAGGGCAGGCGTGATGCGGTGGATGATCGTCGCGCTGCTCGTCGTGCTGGCGCTTCCGGCCAGCGCGCACGCGGAGACCGTCACAACGTCACGGGCGAAGATCGACCGCGAGCCGGGAGTGCGCCTCGAGGCCTGGGTGACCAAGCCCGTGCGGCCCGCCGCGCGGCCGCGCCCGCTCGTCGTGCTGGTCGGGTCCTGGAACGGCCAGTCGTGGCTGGATCTCCTCGCGGCACGCCGCCTGGCCGGCCGCGGCTACGTCGTCGTCACGTATGCGACCCGCGGCGCGCCCGGCTCGGGCGGCTACAACAGCATGGCCGGCCCGGAGGATCTCGCCGACTCGTCGGCGGTGATCGACTGGGCGCTGGCGAAGACGGGTGCCGACCCGGCCCGGGTCGGGGTCGGTGGCGCCTCGTACGGGGCGGGCCTGGCGCTGCTGACCGCCGAGCACGACCCGCGGGTGCGGTCCGTCGTGGCGCTCAGCGGCTGGGGTGACCTCGCCGCGTCGCTGTACCCGGGCGAGACCCGGAACGCCGGGATCGCACGCATCATGCGCGACACCGGCAACAACGAGGGCAGCACGGACTTCCGCTTCAACGAGCGCTGGCGGATGCTGCTCAACGGCACGGACATCCCCGGTTTCCTCGCGCTCATGCCGGCGCGGTCGCCGATCACGCGGGTCGCCGACCTCAACGATCGCGGCACCGCCGTCTACCTCGCGAACACGTGGAACGAGACCGCGTTCCCACCCGACCAGATCATCGACTTCTACGAGCACCTGACCGGGCCGCGGCGCCTGGAGCTGCGGCCGGGCGAGCACATCAGCGCCGAGACGCCCGCGCGTTTCGGCGTCGAGAACGAGGTGTGGTCCGGCGTGATGCGGTGGTTCGACCGCACGCTGGCCTCCGGCGACCCGTCACAGGGCGGCTCGGGGATCTGGCTGCGCCCGCGCAGCTCGGGCACGATGCACGCGGCCGAGACCTACGCCGACTGGTCGCAGGTCGGCCCGGGGCGCACGACGTTCCAGCTCGGAGCGGGCACGCTCGGCGACACCCCGGCTGACCGCGCGTGGCGCATGCAGGTCAACCCGGGCCGCGACCCGGCGCTGCAGGTCGGCATCCCGATCGTGTCGCACTTCGCCGAGTCCTACGCGCTCTCGCCGCCGTGGACCTCCCTCAAGCTCATCTCGCGGACGAGCAACGGCGTGTTCACGAGCCCGCCGCTGACCGCGCCGTTGCTCGTGCGCGGGCGCCCGCGGCTGAAGGTCACGCTGACGCCGTCGGCGTCGAAGGCGACGATCATCGTGCACCTTCTCGACGTCGCCCGCGACGGGCGCGCCTACCAGGTCCTTCACGAGCCGCATACCTGGCGCGGAGTCACGCCGGGCGCGCCGATCACCGTCGACATGCCGCTGCGCAGCACCGCCTACGACATGCCTCCGGGACACCGGCTCGTCGTCGCGATCTCGACGTGGGACCTCCTCTACTACCTCGACACGAACCCACGGGGCGCGCCGCTGACCTTCAGCGGCGGTCAGCAGGCGCCGGCGACGCTGGAGGTGCCCACGCGATGAGCCGCTCAGCCCAGGCGCCAGACCGGCTCGCCGCCACGACGCTCGTGCTGGCGGCGCAGGACGCGCGGCAGGGACCGCGCGAGCGGGCCGAGCAGCGCGGCCTGGGACCGATAGGCCGCAACGGCGCGGAGCTTCACGTCCTCGAACCCGCGAACCGGAACGACGTCGGCACGCCACGGGGTCGTGGCGACCGCCGGCGCGTAGCGCTCGAGCGTCGGACCGCGCCCGACCGCGCCCAGCGCTCCGAGCGCGGGCAGGCCCGCGGGAACCGCCAGCCCCGGGGAGTCGCGCAGCGCGCGCGGCGCCCGGACCGTGACCGGGTGACGCTGGCGGGCGCGCTCGCTCAGCGCGTAGAAGTCCTCGTAGAACGTGACCCGGCGCTGGCCACCCTCGTCCTCCATAGCCCGCCACGTCGCCAGCGCCAGCTCGACGTGGTCGACGTGTCCGCCGACGCCCAGCGGGGCGTACACGCCGGCGCCCGGCCGTGCGAGCGCCTCGGCGACGATCGCGCGCACCTCGTCGAGCCGCGCGAAGCCCGACACGTCGGGCGGCGTGCGGAACACCCCGGTTACCCCGCGAACTGGCGGCTCGCGCCAGATCCGCTCCCACACGCCCAGATGGCGGGGGCGGGCACCGAGCATGGCGAGCGCCGCCTCGTCCTCGGCCCGGCGGGTCGCGTAATCGCCGAACGGCCGCTGGGCCGGCGGGATCTCCTCCAGCGGCGGCCCGGCGGTGTAGACCGTCCAGACCTCGACCTCGTGACCTTCGGCCACCCAGCCGGCGATGGCCGCCCCGAGCGACAGGACGGCGTCGTCGAGGTGGGGCGACAGGACGATGATCACGCGGGCGCTCCCAGCAGGGTGCGCGCCGAGGGCGCCGCCAGCCACACGCCGGCGTCGAGGCCCGACGCGGCGGCGCCATCCAGCGCGGCGGCGGGATCCAGGCAGCGCGCGGCCGCGAGCGGCCAGTCGGTGGCCGTGTCCGTCAGCAGCTCGCAGAACACTTCGGAGCGCGCAGCGTGAAGGCTGGGCGACCCGAATCCCAGCACGCGCTCGGGGCCGGTGATGGCGTGCATCGCGGTCCGCAGCTCGAGCAGCGCGCGGTAGTCGTTACGCGCGAGCTCGCCCTCGTGCGCGGCCAGCGCGTGGGCCGCGCGGCCGACGACATCCTCGTCGAGCTCGACGAGCAGCGTCGGCGGCGTCGCGTCGCCCCAGAGGTTCCACAGCCACCACCGCGGCCGGACAGGGCGCTCCGCGAGCGTGGCCGCGGTGGCCCGACCGACGGCCTCGTGTCCGGGATGTTCGTCGTGCGGGCTCGGCCCGACGAGCAGCTCGGGCGCGAGGTCGTCCATGGCATCGGCGATGTCGCCGGCGAGCGCCGCGGCCTCCATCGGCGCGCGCGCCGACGGAGCGATGCGCAGGCCGAAGCCGGCTCGCGCGCACGCTTCCTCCAGTTCCTCCTGGCGGCGCGCGCGCTGCGCGGGGCGCCCCAGGGAACAGGCGAGGTTGACGACGTCCCAGCCGGCGTCGCGCAGCCGCAGCAGCGTCCCGCCCGCGGGCAGCAGCTCGTCGTCGGGATGCGGGGCGAGATGCAGGACCGTCGGCACCGGCCCGACCCTATCCGGCGGATCGCGCTGGCAGCGGTGCTCGCCTTCGCCTTCCTGGTCACGCCGGCACAGGCGGCGCCGCAGCTGCTGACGATAGGCCTGCCGAGCGCCGGCAACGTCGACGCCGCGCAGCCGCTGTTCAACAACCACGTCGTCGGCCTGCGCGCGAAGGTCCTCCTGCCCGACGGCTACGACCCGCAGCGCCGGTACCCGGTGCTCTATCTCCTGCACGGCATCTCCGACGACTACCGCGTGTGGGCCGACCGGCGGTACGGCGACATCGCGACAGTCGCCGGGGACCAGGACGCAATCGTCGTGATGCCCGAAGGCGGCCGTGGCTTCTTCGTCGACTGGTACGGGCGGCCGGGCCGCGCGTGGGCGCGGTACTACCTCGACGAGATCGTGCCGGAGATCGAGCGTCGCTTCCCGATCCTGACCGGTCGCGCGCATCACACGATCGCGGGAATCTCCATGGGCGGCTACGGCGCGCTCGCGCTCGCCGCGCGCGCCCCGGGGTACTTCGGCGCGGCGGTCAGCATCTCGGGGATCGTCGACATTCGCCAGATGCGCACGCCGGCGTTGTTCGACTGGTGGGTGCGCGCGCCGTACACCGCGATGCTGGGACCGGTCGGCGGGCCGTTCGCGCGCGCCCACGAGATCGAGCGCCTCGCACCGAACCTGCGCGACACGCGCGTGCTCATCGCCAGCGGGAACGGCACGGTGGTCCCGCAGGCGCGCGACCCGCTCTGGTCGATGCTCGCGCTCAGCAACACCGAGCGGTTCCTCGACGGGTCGGCGACGACGATCACCCGATCGCTGCGCGGCGCAGGCGTGGACGTGACGCTGCGACGGGCGTCGGGGATCCACGACTGGTGGTACTGGCGGCGTGACCTGCGTTGGGCCGAGACGGCGTGGGGCCTGTTCGGGGCCGGCCCCGACTCGCCGTCCTCGTGGACGTACGCGACGATCGACCGCTCCGGGACGGCGTGGGACCTGCGCTACGCGTTCGCCGAGCGCCCGCGCGCGCTCGTGACGCTCCGCCGCGACGGTGACCTCCTGCGGGCCGAGGGCCGCGGGACGCTGACGGTCACGACGGTCGCGGGGTGCGCGCTGACCGCCGACCTGCCCTTCACGGTCACGCTGCCGCGCGAACGCTGCCCGGCGTCGTCCCCGTCCACCGGCGGTACGCCCGGCTGAAGCCCGCGGCGTCGTGGTAGCCCAGGCGGGCGGCGACCTCCTGGACGGTCAGCCCGCCCGCGCCCAGGAGCTCGGTCGCAAGCGTCGCGCGGACCTCGTCGGCGAGCGCGCGGAACGACGTCCCCTCGTCGGCGAGGTGCCGGCGCAGCGTGCGCACGTCCACATGCAGGGCCGCGGCGACGTCCTCCATCGAGGGCGGATGCGCGAGGTCGGCGAGGAGCTTGGCGCGCACGGTGGCCGCCATCCCGCTGCGCACGCGGCGGCGGTCGAGCAGCTCCGCGCACTGGCGCTCGAGCGCCGCGGCGGTGAACGGGTCGGCCTGCGGCAGCGGCGCGTCGAGCGCGGCCCGCTCCACCGAGAGCTCATGGCGTGGCGCGCCCGCACGCAGGTCCACCCCGGGGAGCGCCGCGCGCAGTGCTTGGACACGCTCGCCGTCGAAGCTCGTGCGCAGGTGCACGGCGGCGGCGCCGCCGAGGAGCGCGGGGACGAGCCGGCCGACCTTCGTGATCTCGCGCTCGACGAAGAGGGCCCGGACGTCGGCGGGGATCTCCTCGTCGTGCAGCAGCACGACCGCGCCCGACGCGTCTTCCCGCAGCGACGGGCGGATGAACGCGAACGACAGCGGCGCGTAGCGCACGCCGAGCCGCAGCATGTCGCGCCCGGTCGCCGCGGTGAGCAGGGCGAAGCCCGCCACGCCGAAGTTCCCCACGGTGTACCGCGATCCGGCGTCGGCGCCCAGGCCGGGGAGATCACCCAGCGCGCCGACGAGGTTCCGGGCGATCGCCAGCTCCTGGCCGGCCTCCACCTCGGCGTCCTCGCGCCGGAGGTCCACGACGCTCAGGCCGGTGCCGCGCAGCACCGCCGCGGCGTCCATCCCGTGCGCTTCCCCGACGGCGACGAGATGCCGTGCGCCCGCGGGTCCGCGGCGGAAATCCCAGGCTGGTGCGTCTCCCATGTCCGAAAATGACAATAGTCCGTCCGTCCGTCGCATGGTGCCGGGCGTCACACATGCCGATGATGTCCGCATGTCCCGCAGTCCGTCCGTGCTCATCATCGGCGCCGGCTTCGGCGGCCTCGCCGCCGCCGTCGAGCTCAAGCGCCACGGGATCGACACCTTCACCGTGCTGGAACGCGCCGACCACGTCGGCGGTGTCTGGCAGGCCAACGCATACCCCGGCGCGGCGTGCGACGTTCCGTCGATCATCTACCAGTTCTCCTTCGCGCTGAACGGGAACTGGAAGCACCGGTACGGCCGCCAGGAGGAGATCCGCGACTACCTCGACGGCGTTGCCCGCGACTTCGGGATCCTCCCCCACATCCGCTTCGACACGAAGGTCACCGCCGCGACCTTCTCCGAGGACTCCGGACAGTGGACCGTCGAGACCGAGGGCGGCGACACCCACGTCGCCGACGTCCTCGTGTGCGCCACCGGCCAGCTCTCCGAGCCGGCGATCCCCCCGATTCCGGGCCTCGACACGTTCGCCGGCCACCACATGCACTCGGCCGAGTGGGACGACAGCGTGGACCTCAAGGGCAAGCGCGTGGCGGTCGTCGGCGGCGGCGCCAGCGCAATTCAGCTCGTCCCGGCCATCGTGGACGAGGCCGAGCACGTCACCGTCGTACAGCGCGACCCGAGCTGGATCGTGCCGAAATACGACTGGAAGGTCGGCGCGCTCGAGCGGGCGATCATGAAGATCCCCGGCGTCCCGCGGCTCTACCACGACGCGATGTGGTGGTGGTTCGAGGTGCGCTACCCGATGGTTCTCGACCGCTTCGACTGGCTGCGCAACGGCTGGGCGGCCATGCGCCGCCGGCACATCCGCAAGGTCATCAAGGACCCGCAGAAGGCCGCCGCGGCGACTCCGGACTACATGTTCGGCTGCAACCGGCTGCTGCTCTCCAGCGACTGGTACCCCACGCTCGACCGTGACGACGTCGACGTCTACGCCGAGGCGGTCACGGAGATGACGCCCACCGGCCTGGTCTGCGCGGACGGCACCACCGTGGACGCCGATGTCGTCGTGTGGTGCACCGGCTTCAAGGCCACCGAGTACCTGTCGCCGATCGATATCCGCGGCCGCGGCGGCAAGCACATCCGCGAGGCGTGGAACGACGGGCCCGAGGCGTACCTCGGCCTGACGACGCCCGGCTTCCCGAACATGTTCATGTCGTACGGGCCGAACACGGGCAGCCTGACGAACACCATCGTCTACCTCGTCGAGCGCCAGGCGCACTACATCCGACAGGCCGTCGAGCACCTGAGCCGGACGGGCGGATGGATCGACGTGCGCCCCGAGGTCCACGACGGGTTCAACGCCCGCCTGCAGGACCGCCTGCAGCACACGTCGTTCACCGCGGGCTGCCCCGGCTGGTACACGACGGACAGCGGCAAGGTGACGACCGTCTGGGTCGGCTCGCACATCGAGTACGGCCACCGCACGAACGTCTTCGACCCGGTCGCCTACGAGCAGCACCAGGTCCGCGAGCCGGCAGCGACCCCGGCCTGACGCCCGCTACTGCGCGCCGGACAGATCGGCGCGCAGCTTGCGCGCCTCGCGCAGGTACACGTGCTTGGTCTCGTGCCCGTGCTCGGCGTAGAAATGCATGAGGATCCGGATGACGCGCGGCAGCGAGCCGGGCACCGGGATCTCGCGCGTGCACAGCAGCGGCACGGCGTTGAAGCCCAGCTCACGGGCGGCGACGGCGGGGAACTCGGCGTCGAGGTCCTCAGTCATCGTGAAGATGCAGCTCACCGCGTCCTCGGGCGCGAGCGCGTTGCGCTCGAGGATCTCCCGCAGGAGCTCGGTGGTGGCGACGAGGATCTGGTCGCGGTCGTTGGCGTCGACGGTCGTCGCGCCGCGCAGGGCGTAGAGGCGCATGGGCGGCGTGGATCGTGTCACACGCCGGAGCGGCGCAGGCGCTCCACCTCGGCGCCGGTCAGCGGGCGGGCCGCCCCGACGGCCATGTCGCCGAGCTCCAGCGGGCCGAAGCGGATGCGCTGCAGGGACGTGACGGGGTGCCCGACGGCCTCGCACATCCGCTTGACCTGGTGCTTTCGTCCCTCGTGGATCGTGATCTCCAGGACGCTCGGTGACACGCGCACCACCCGCGCCGGCGCGGTGCGGCCGTCGTCGAGTCTGACCCCCTGGCGCAGCCGCTCGACCGCGCGCTGGGAGATCGGCGACTTCGCGACCTTGACGCGGTAGGTCTTCGGCACCTCGAACGACGGGTGCGTGAGTCGGTGGGCGAGGTCGCCGTCGTTCGTCAACAGGAGCAGGCCGGTGCTGTCGGCGTCCAGCCGCCCGACGGGATACAGGCGCCCGTGGGAGCCGGGAATGAGATCGGTGACCTTGCGCCGATCGTGGGTGTCCTTCGCGGTCGACACGTACCCGGCGGGCTTGTGGACCACGAAGACGACCCGGTGCTCGGCCCCGCGCACGGCGACGCCGTCGACCGCCACCCCGCTCGCATCGTCGACGTCGCGGGCCGGATCCGTGACGATCTCCCCGCCCACGGTGACCCGCCCCTCCCGGATGATCTCCTCCGAGGCGCGGCGTGACGCGACCCCTCCGTGGGCGAGGTATTTAGCGAGTCGCATGGCGCTGTCACCATAGGAGGCGTGGATCTCGTCCTCCTCCAGCAGACGCTCGACGACCTCGGCCAGCCCGGCTTCCGCGCCAAGCAGGTCTGGGCGTGGGCTGCGCGCGGCGCGCATGGCTACGAGGAGATGACCGACCTCCCGGCTGCCCTGCGCACCGAGCTCGCGGCACGGGTCCCGTTCAGCACGCTCGAACCCGTCCGCCAGGTCGAGTCGCGCGACGGGACGATCAAGACGCTGTTCCAGACCCACGACGGCCGGGCGATCGAAGCGGTGCTCATGCGCTACCGCGACGGCCGCCGTTCCCTGTGCCTGTCGTCCCAGTCGGGCTGCCCGCTGACCTGCACGTTCTGCGCGACGGGCACGATGAAGTTCGGCCGCAACCTCACGGCGTCGGAGATCCTCGACCAGGCGCTGCACTTCCGGCGCATCGAGGCCGTCGACCACGTGGTCTTCATGGGGATGGGCGAGCCGATGATGAACCTCGACCACGTCCTGGAGACCTGCCGCCGGCTTCCCGACGTCGGCGTGACGAACCGCCGCACCGCGATCTCCACCGTCGGCTGGATTCCCGGCATCGAGCGTCTCATGGAGGAGGACATGCCGATCCGCCTCGCGCTCAGCCTCCACGCGCCCGAGGACACGCTGCGCTCGCAGATCATGCCGGTCAACGACCGCTACCGGCTCGCGGAGGTCCTGGCGGCGTGCGAGCGGTTCTACGCGCGCAAGCGCCGGCAGATCTTCATCGAGTACGTGATGCTCGACGGCGTCAACGACCGCTACGAGCAGGCCGTCCAGCTCGCGGAGATCCTCGACCCGAAGATCTACAAGGTCAACCTGATCCCGTACAACCCGACGGGTTCGCCTTACGACGGGTCGGGCCGAGATGCCATCGCGGCGTTCCGCGACGCACTCGAGGAGCGCGGGCTACGTGCGACCGTGCGTCTCACGCGCGGGCAGGACATCGACGCGGCGTGCGGCCAGTTGGCGGTGGCATCCGGCGGTGTGGCATCCCGCGGCTAGACGCCTTGGATGCCATTGCGAGAACTCGCTGGCGCTCCTTCTCGCGGCCTTCTCAGCCGGGGATCGCGAAGAGCGAGCGCAGGCTGCCGGCGGTCTCGATGTCCCCGTCGACCGTCAGCCGCCCCTGCTCGTACAGCGTCAGGCCGCTAACGCCGCCGAGCACCATGCGCATGAACTCGACCGGCCCGCAGCGCAGGGTCGCCACCGGATCCCCGAGCGGCGAGCGCGAGGTCTCAAGCCCGCCGTCGCGGAAATGCACGTCGAACCGGTCGATTCCGCCGTCTTCGCGGCCGTCGATCTCGAATCGTACGAGCGTGTCGACGCCCGCGGCCTGGGTCGTATCGACGTGCTCGCCCATCCGCCGGAAGACCTCGTCGAGGACCTGCTGGCGCATGTCGCCGCTCATCATCTCGGCGACGCTGGCGTCATCGAGGTGCCGCAAGTTGCGGGCGACCTGGTAGACGTCGATCTCTGCGAACGGCTGTTCCGGTACGGACATTCCTACGCGGTTCCCTGCGGCCGCGCGACCCTAACAAACAGACACACCAATGTGTCAGAACATTCGGACCGCGTGGTACCGCGAAGGCTACTCCGCTTCGCCGCCCCCGTCGACCGCCGAGAGCACCGCGCCCGTAGCGGCCGTCGTGGCCTCCCCCTCGTTGCCCGCCGCGACCCCGGCCCGGGCCTCGCCGGCCCGCAGCAGGCGGTCACGCAGCGCGGCCTGCTCCTCCGGGGTCGGGTCCCAAGCGCTGACGTCCGGCAGCCCCTTCAGCGACTCGAGGCCGAAGAGCTGGAGGAAGAGCGGCGTCGTGCGGTAGAGGATCGCCCCGAACTGCGACCGCCCGGACTCCTCGATGAGCCCGCGTTCGATGAGCGTCCCCGTCGCTGAGTCGGCGCTGACGCCGCGGATGCGTGTGATCTCCGGACGGGACACCGGCTGGAGATAGGCGACGATGGCGAGCGTCTCCGCCTGCGCCGGCGTGAGCGGCGGGGTGCGCGGCTTGGCCAGCAAACGGCGGGCCGCCTGCTCGGCGATCGGGTCGGTCGCCAGCGTGATCCCGCCGGCGACGCGCTTGAGCTGGAGCCCGTGCTCACCGGGGGCGAAGCGGCGGTCGAGCTCCGCCATCGCCTCGGCGACCTCGTCCTCGTCGTGCCCGGTGGCCTCGACGAGGTCCTTCACCGCGACAGGGTCCGGCGACAGGAACAGCAGCGCCTCGATGATCCGCGCCAGCTCGGTCATGACGCAGCCTGGGCGAGTGCCCCGCCCGCCTCGACGGCCGCGATGCGGATCTCGCCGAAGCACTCCTCCTGCTGCCAGTCCGCCTGGCCGGTCTTGTACAGCTCGAGCAGCGCCCACAGCGTGACCGCCACGGTGACGCGGTCGGCGCCCTGCACCGCCTCGTCGAAGGTCGTCGCGCCGCGCCGCAGCAGCGCCTTGAGGTGGGTCAGCCGCTCGGCGACGGTCACCCGATGCGTGGTCATGTGCGCGATCGAGACCTGCGGCGGAAGGCGCAGCATGTCGCCGATCGCCTTACCGAGCCGCTCGGGCTTGTAGACGGAGACGGCCTCCTCCAGCCGGCTCTCGCGCAGGAACGGCGCGAGCGGCGCCTGGCGGTAGCGCACGCCCTCCTCGCCCTCCAGCCGGGTCGTGAGGTGCTCGGCCGCGCGCCGGTAGCGCTGCGCGTCGAGCATGCGGGCCAGGAGCTCCTCGGCGGCCTCCTGCGGCTCGAGGTCCAGGAGATCCTCGTCCTCGCGCGGCAGCATGAGCCGGCTCTTGAGCTCGAGCAGCGCGGCGATGAGCACGAGGAACTCCGTGGCGACCTCGAGATCGAGCTCGCCCTTCGACTCCAGGTGGTCGAGGTACGTGACGACCACCTCGGCCAGCTGCACCTCCATGAGATCCACCTCGTCGCGCAGGACGAGGGTGAGCAGCAGGTCGAACGGGCCGGTGAAGACCTCGAGGTCGAGGTCCAGGATGGCGGCGACGTTCATCTGCCGGGAAGGCTACCGACGCGGTCCGACGCCCATGGCATCGCGCACGTCGGCCAGGACGGGCGCCGACAGCTCCCGCGCCTTCTCGGCACCGCGGGCCAGGGACTCCTCCAGTGCGTCCTCATCGCCGCGCAGCGCCTCGTAGCGCTCACGCACGGGCGCGAGGAGCTCCACGACGGCGTCGGCAGCGGCGACCTTGAGGTCCCCGTAGCCGCGCGCGCTGCGCATCTCCTCCTCGACGACCGCCGGAGTGATGTCCCTGGCTGCCGCGAGGATGTCGATGAGGTTCGACACGCCCGGCTTGTCGGGCGACTTGACGATCTCGTTGCCCGAATCGGTCACCGCGCGCTTGAACTTCTTCTCGATCGCCTTCGGCTCATCGAGGACGTAGACCGTGCCCTCGGGCGTGCCGCCGGTGGTCGACATCTTCCGCGTCGGCTCCTGGAGGTCCATGATCCGCGCGCCGACCTCCGGGGTGCGCTGCTCGGGCACGACGAGGATCTCCTGTCCTTCGGGGGCGAACCGCGCGTTGAAGCGCCGGGCGACGTCGCGCATGAGCTCGAGGTGCTCGCGTTGGTCCTCGCCCACGGGGACCTCCTGCGCGCGGTAGGCGAGCACGTCGGCGGCCATGAGCTCGGGGTAGAAGAGCAGCCCGGCGCTGACGAGCTCGCGCTGCGCGGCCGACTTGTCGCGGAACTGGTGCATCCGGTTGAGCTCGCCGATCGCCGTGACCGAGGACAGCAACCAGCAGAGCTCGGCGTGCTCCATGACGTCCCCCTGGCGGAAGAGGATGCAGCGCTCCGGGTCGAGGCCGGCGGCCAGCAGGATCGCGGTGGTGTCGTACACCCGCTCGCGCAGCTCGGCGGGGTCGTAGGCGACGGTGATCGCGTGCAGGTCGACGATGCAGAAGATCGCCGGGTCGCCGCGGTCCTGCCCCTCGACGTACTGCCGGATCGCCCCGATGTAGTTGCCGAGGTGCTTGCGGCCCGTCGGCTGGATCCCGGAGAAGATGCGCACGGCGGCCAATCTAGTCGCTGGGCCCGCCGCACCGATCTCCGGTCCGACCGGCGGGACGAACGGGCATGGGCAGACGGTCCGTGCCGGGGCTCGAACCCGACTGCGACCATGCGGTTCACGGCGAGATGGACCTCCGCCGAGTGCGTGGGATGGGACTCGCCGGTCCCGGGCGGCGTCGCCCGCGCGACGCCGCCCGGGCCGGTGACACTCAGGCCGGTTCGCTGGCCGCCACCCTGACCGTCGCGAGCGCGACCGTCGCCTGGAGCGAGAGCGCGACCGCGGTGGCCGCGGCGAACGCGCCGGCGATCCCCCAGGGCTCGAGGGTGATCGCGACGATCGTGAAGAAGCACAGCACCGACGGCAGGCCGGTGACGATGCCGCGCAGCAGCACGAGCGTGGCGGGCCGCCCCTCCGTGGCGAGCGAGAACCCGCACAACACCGACAGCGCGATCGGCGAGAGCGCCAGCGCCCCGGAGAGCCGCGGCCCGGCCGCATCGGCCGCCGCCGTCACCGCGAGCACGAGCGCGGCGGCGGCCGCCGCGCGCAGCGGCAGGTCCCACGCGGGTCGGACCACCCCCACCCCCGCCTGGCCGCCGCGCGGCAACGCGAACGCCGCCGCACCCAGCGCCACCGAGCCGGCAGCCGTCGCGAGCAGGGGCGGGACATCCACACCCGACAGCACCGCGGCACCGGCGAGGAACACCACCCAGGCCGCGCCGAGCGTCCCGGGCGTCCGCGTCCTGGCACTGACCCGGCCGACCGTCACGAGGAACCCGCCGACGGCCACCATCGCCAAGAGGGTCCCGACGGCCGCGTCGGCGGCGAACGCCTCGCCCTGGTCGATGGCCAGTGCCAGCAGCACCGGCGCGGCGACGATCGGCATCGAGCCGAACAGCCCGGCGGCGCGCGGCCCCCACATCCGCCCGGCCAGCGACGCGGCGACCACCAGCGCCGGGGCGAGCGTGAGCTTCAGGACCAGGGTCGCCAAGGCCGCCGGCCCACGGCGCCGCTCAGCTCAGCGGCTGGCGGATGACCGGCTGCTTCGCGGCGCCGGCCTCGTCCAGCCGGCGCACCGGCGTGGAGTACGGCGCGGCCTGCGCGATCGATGGGTCGGTCTTCGCCTCGCGGATGATCGCGCCGATCGCCTCGGCGAACCCGTCGAGCGTCTCCCGGGTCTCCGTCTCGGTCGGCTCGATGAGCAGCGCTTCGTCGACGAGCAGCGGGAAGTACACCGTCGGCGGGTGGTAGCCGTGATCGAGGAGCCGCTTGGCCAGATCGAGCGTCTTGATCTGGAGCTCCTTCTTCATCGGCGCGCCCGAGAGCACGAACTCGTGCATGCAGAGCTTGCCGAAGGCCAGCGGCAAGTACTGCGCGACCTCCGGGTCCTGATGGAGCTTGGCCAGCAGGTAGTTCGCGTTGAGGACCGCGGTCTCCGACGCGTCTCGCAGGCCCTCGGCGCCCAGGGAGCAGATGTACGCGTAGGAGCGCACGAACGTCCCGTAGTTGCCCTGGAAGCCGCGGAGCTTGCCGATCGACTTCGGTCGGCGCTCGGTGTCCTCGACGAGGGTGAACGTCGGGCCGGCGCCGTTGCCGGACGCCACGCGCTCGATGATCGGCACCGGCAGGTACGGCTCGATCCGGTCACTGACCGCGATCGGGCCCGCGCCCGGGCCGCCACCACCGTGCGGCTGGGTAAACGACTTGTGCAGGTTGAAGTGCACGATGTCGAAGCCCATGTCGCCCGGGCGGCTGATGCCCATGATCGCGTTGAGGTTCGCGCCGTCGTAGTAGAGCGTCGCGCCGACTCCGTGGACGATCGACGCGATCTCCTCGATGTTCGGGTCGAACACGCCGAGCGTGTTCGGGTTCGTGAGCATGAGGCACGCGACGTTCTCGTCGGCCTTGGCCTTCAGGTCCTCGACGTCGACACCGCCGTCGGGGTTCGTCCCGACCTTGACGACCTTGTAGCCGGCCATCGTCACGGTCGCCGGGTTCGTGCCGTGTGACGTGTCCGGCGTCAGGACGGTCGTCCTCTGCTGCCCGCGATCTTCGTGGTAGGCCCGGGTGAGCAGCACGCCGGCGAGCTCGCCGTGGGAGCCGGCGCTCGGCTGCAGCGACACGTGCGGCAGGCCGCTGACCTCGCCCAGGGCGCGCTCGAGGTTCCACATGAGCTCCAGCGCGCCCTGCGAGCGCGACGGGTCCTGGAACGGGTGCAGCTTCGCGTGGCCCGGCAGCGCGGTCACCCGCTCGTGCAGGCGCGGGTTGTGCTTCATCGTGCACGAGCCCAGCGGGTAGAAGCCCGAGTCCAGATCGAAGTTGCGGCGCGACAGGCGCACGTAGTGGCGGACGATCTCCGGCTCGCTGGCCTCCGGCAGCTTGGGCGCCTCGGCGCGGGCGAACTTCGCGGGGATGAGGCCGTCGACCTGCGGGACGTCCAGCGGCGGCGCGACGAACGCGCGGCGGCCGGGGGCGCCCTTCTCGAAGATCGTGGTCGCCTCATCGTCCTGCATGGGGATGCGGGCGTGCTCGGACACGGTCATGCCGTCACCTCCTGCGCCGGAGCCCCGGCCCTCTCGGCGGCGATGGCCTCCGTCAGCACCGTGACGAGCTTGTCGATGTCGGCCTTCGAGCGCTGCTCGGTGATCGCGACGAGGAGACCGTCTCCGTATTCGTCGTACGCGCGCCCGAGCGCGAAGCCGGGGTTCACGCCGGCAGCCTGGCAGCGCGCGACGACCTTCGCGACGTCGGCGCCGGAGATCCGGACCGCGAACTCGCGGACGACCGGCTGCTCGTGGAGCGCCTCGACGCCGTCGATCGCCAGCAGCGCCTGGCGGGCGTAGTGCGTGCGCTGGACCATGAGCTCGCCGAGCTCGACGAGCCCGTGCCGCCCGAGCCAGCTGAGGTAGACGACGCCCGCGAGCGCGTTGAGCGCCTGCGAGGTGCAGATGTTCGACGTCGCCTTCTCGCGGCGGATGTGCTGCTCGCGGGTCTGCAGCGTCAGCACCCACCCGCGGCGCCCATCGACGTCGCGCGTCTCGCCGGCGATGCGGCCGGGCATCTTGCGCAGGTGCGCCTCGGTGGCGCAGAAGAAGCCGAACGACGGGCCGCCGAAGTCGAGCCGGTTGCCGAGCGTCTGGCCCTCGCCGACGCAGACGTCGACCCCCTGGTTGCCCGGGGCCTCGAGCACGCCGAGCGTGAGGGGGTCGGCCGCGGCGACCGCCAGCGCGCCGGCCCCGTGGGCGGCCTCGCTGATCGCGGCGACGTCCTCGATGGCGCCGAGGAAGTTCGGCTGCTGGACGAAGACCGCGGAGACGTCGTCTCCGAGCATCGCCGCGAGCGCGTCGAGATCGGTCACGCCGTCCTTGAGCGGGATCTCCTCGACGGTGGTGCCGTAGCCGACCGACAGCGTCTCCAGCGTCGCGCGGCTGTGCGGATGCAGCCCGCGCGAGACGAGGAAACGGGTACGGCCGTTCGTGAGCTTCGCGAGGTACCCCGCGGCGCCCACGGCGCTCGGCCCCTCGTAGACCGAGGCGTTGCTGACCGGCAGGCCGGTCAGCTCGCTCATCGCGGTCTGGTACTCGAACATCACCTGCAGCCCGCCCTGGCTGATCTCCGGCTGGTAGGGCGTGTACGGCGTGAGGAACTCCGAGCGGCCCAGCAGCATGTCGATGATCGACGGGATGTAGTGGTCGTACATCCCCGCGCCGAGGAAGGTGACCTCGTCCTCGGCGCTCGTGTTCTTCGACGCGAGCTCGCGCAGATGGTCGTAGACCTGCTGTTCCGCCATCCCCTCGGGCAGGTCGAGGCGCTCCGCCAGCCGCAGCGCGGCCGGGATCGTCTCGAACAGCTCGTCGACCGAGGCGACACCGATCGTGTCGAGCATCGCCTGGCGGTCATCGTCGGTGACGGCGGTGTACAGGGTCATGAGCTACGAGAGACTCTCCAGGTAGGTGGCCTGATCGAGGAGCTGGTCCGTCTCCGATACGTCGCTGAGCTTGACTTTGACCATCCAGCCTTCGCCGTACGGGTCGGAGTTGATCGTCTCGGGGCTGTCACCGAGCGCGGTGTTGACCTCGATGATCTCGCCGGAGAGCGGGGCGAAGACGTCGCTCACGGCCTTGACGGACTCGACCTCGGCGTAGGGCTCGTCCTTCGTGACGGTGGTGCCCACCTCGGGCGGGTCGAAGTACACGACCTCGCCGAGCGCGTCCTGCGCGAACCAGGTGACGCCGAAGGTGGCGACGTCGCCGTCGATCTTCGCCCAGTCGTGCTCGGGGTGGTACAGCAGGTCCTCGGGGTAGGACGCGTCAGCCATCGGTCTCCTCGTCTGGATACAGGGGCTTCGTGGCGACGACGGCCGGGCGCACCTTGCCCCGCACGTCGATCTCCAGCGCGGTGCCGGGGGTGGCGAACTCGGGTCGGACGTAGCCGAGCCCGATGCCCACGTCGAGGCTGGGCGACAGGGTGCCGCTCGTCACGACGCCGACCTCCTCCCCCTCGATGAGGATCGCGTTGCCCTGCCGCGCGATCCCCTTGTCGGTGAGCTTGAACGGCACGAGCTTCTCGGCGGGGCCGTCCGCGCGGATCTGCGCGATCACGTCGCTGCCGATGAAGCCGGTGTCCTCCTTGACCGCCCAGCCCAGGCCGGCGGCGATGGGGTCGCGGTCCTCCATGAGGTCGTTGCCGTAGAGGTGGAAGCAGACCTCCGTGCGCAGCGTGTCTCGCGCGCCCAGGCCCACGGGCGTGACGCTGCGCTTGAGCAGCTCGTCCCAGATCGCAGGGGCGTCGTCCGGCGCGACGAGGAGCTCGACGCCGTCCTCACCGGTGTAGCCGGTGCCGGCGACGAGCGCCTCCCGGCCGGCGAGCACCCGCGACGCGATCGTCATGCGGTCGGGCAGCGGCTGGTCGGCGAACGCCTGGACGGCTTCGCGGGCCCGCGGACCCTGGACGGCGAGCATCGCGTAGTCGGCCGCGGCGTCGCGCACCACGACGCCGTCGAAGGCGCGAGCCTGCTCGAGGAACCAGGCCAGGTCCTTCTCGTGGTTCGACGCGTTCGTGACGGTGAGGTAGCGGTCGGGCTCGAGCCGGTACGTGAAGAGGTCGTCGATGACGCCGCCATCGGGCGCCGTCAGCAGTGCGTACTGGGCCCCGCCGACGGGGATCTTCGCGACGTCGTTGGAGAGGATCCGCTGGAGGAACTCCAGGGCCTGCTCGCCGCGGGTTTCGATCTCGCCCATGTGCGAGACGTCGAACACGCCCGCGTCGGTGCGCACCGCGGTGTGCTCGGGCCGGATGCCCTCGTACTGCACGGGCATCTCCCAGCCCGCGAAGGGCACGAGCTTGGCGCCCGCCGCCTGGTGGCGTTCGAACAGCGGGGTGCGCTTGAGAAGGGTCTGCTCCACTCCGCCCGCAGGCTAGCGGAGCAGCGCGTGTGGCAGAGGTCCGCCCCAGCCCGACCACCACCGGTGTGGGAGATCCGCGTCAGCGGATCTCCCGGCGGTAATTCGGCTCTGCCGAATTACCGCAGGAAGGGCGGGATGTCGATGTCGTCGTCGCTGATCTCCAGCGACGAGCGCTGCCGATCGTCGATGCGCGGCCCGCGATCGCGCGGCCGCGGCCGGTCCTCGCGTTCCGCGCTGCGAGCGCGCTCGGCCGCCCGCGGGGCGAGGCGCCGCGTGCCGCCCTTGTCGAACCCAGTCGCGATGACGGTGACGCGCACCTCGTCGCCGAGGGCCTCGTCGATGACCGCGCCGAAGATGATGTTCGCGCTGGAGTCCGCGGCGCCCTGGACGATCTCGGCCGCCTCGTTGACCTCGAACAGCCCGAGCTCCCGGCCGCCGGTGATGTTCAGCAGGATGCCCGTCGCGCCCTCGACGGACTCCTCGAGCAGCGGGCTGGAGATCGCCGCGGTCGCGGCCTCGGCGGCCCGGCTCTCGCCGTTGCTCGAGCCGATGCCCATGAGCGCAGTGCCGGCGTCCTCCATGATCGTGCGGACGTCCGCGAAATCCAGGTTGATGAGACCCGGGATCGTGATGAGGTCCGTGATGCCCTGGATGCCCTGGCGCAGGACGTTGTCCGCCTCCTTGAAGGCGTCCATGATCGTCGTGCGGCGCTCGACGATCGAGAGCAGCTTCTCGTTCGGGATCACGATGAGCGTGTCGACGACCTCGCGGAGACGGTCGACGCCCTCCTCCGCCTGTCGCGTGCGCTGCGTGCCCTCGAACTCGAACGGCTTCGTCACGACGCCGACGGTCAGTGCGCCGATCTCGTTCTTGGCGATCTCGGCGATGACCGGCGCGGCGCCCGTGCCCGTGCCGCCGCCCTCACCCGCGGTGACGAAGACCATGTCGGCGCCCTTCAGCGCCTCCTTGATCTCGTCGCGCGACTCGGCCGCGGCGCCGAATCCGATGTCCGGGTTCGCGCCCGCCCCGAGCCCCTTCGTGAGCTCGTGGCCGATGTTCAGCTTGATGTCGGCGTCGTTCATCGCGAGCGCCTGGGCGTCGGTGTTCGCCGCGACGAACTCGACCCCGCGCAGGCCGGCATCGACCATCCGCGTGACCGCGTTGGTGCCGCCGCCGCCGACGCCGACGACCTTGATGACGGCGAGGTATGTGCCTGCGCTTTCCATGATGCTCGTTTCCGTCAGACCCTTGAGTTAGCGTTGAGGGTTTTGCTCACCCTCCGGGCGAGTCCGGCAAATCCACAGTAAGCACGGGCCGGAACCGTTGTCAACGACAAGTCTACTCGCGCACAAGCATTTGCAGGGTCATCCAACCCTCCAGCTGTGCAGGAGATTCGTGATTTCTCCGATATGAACCTCGACTTGAGGTCGAGGGTTGTTCAGGGAGTGGGTGTTTGTGTGGGAGTCGGGGTGACACCGGTCGCCGCGGCGGCCGGGTCCTGCTCGGTGGCGACCGGCGCCGCGAGCCCGCCCGCGGCCGGCCGCTCGGGCAGGCGAAGATCGAGGTACGTGGCGCCCTTGGCCTCGTCATCGGCAAGCACGCGGGCGGCGGCCGCCCACTTCGCCGGGAGCCGGTCGCCGCGGCCAAAGCGCAGCCTCGGGCCGTCGCGGAGGACGACCGTCATGCCATCGGGGCCGATGAACGCGCGCTCGGCACGAGCGCGCAGCGCAGGCGGAGCCGTGGCCATGAGCGCGACGAGAGCACTGGCCTTCTCGCCACGCACACGGTGGCCGCCGACCGACGTCCGGACGCGGACCTGGGGCAGGTCGTCGGTCCGGCTGCCCGTCAGCACGGTGCCGTCGCCCGCCACGGGAATCCTCCGGGTGCCCGTGTCGAGCGCGGCAACGGGGATGCGCGAGCGCACGACGATGCGCAGCCGGTGCGGCATGTCGGCCTCGGCGCTGACCGACGCGACGGTCGGGTACTGGCGCACGGCCGCGCGCAGCTCGTCCTCGCGGACGTGCATCGTCGTCATGTCGCGCGCGGCGCGGGTCAGCGCGCTGCGGACCTCGTCGGCCTGGCTGCCCTGGGCGCCGGTGATCGTGACGTCCTGCACCGCGACGAACGACGAATCGCGCAGCCACATCCAGCCGACGCCCAGCAGGACGACGGCGAGAACGGTGACGGCCCCAGCGAGGGCGTAGCGGTTGGCGCGAAGCGCACGCACGGCCTCTGGTTCGCCGTGTCGCGCCCCGTCCCTGCCGTCAGGCCGAATCCCACCGATGCCCGACGAACACGGGCTCGGGGACGAGCGCGACGCCGAAGGCCTCCTGCACGCCGTCGGCGATCTCCCGTGCGAAGCCGACGAGGTCGGCCGTCTGCGCGCCGCCGAGGTTCACGAGCGCCAGCGCGTGCTTGCCCGACTGGGCGACCTGGCCGCGCCGCGTGCCGGGACCGAAGCCGGCGCGGTCGATGAGCCAGGCCGCGGAGGTCTTCGTCCGGCCGTCCGCCTCCGGGAACCCTGGCGGTCGCACCTCGGCGCCCAGGCGCTCGTGCACGCGGGCCGTCAGCGCCGCGAACGCGTCGGCGTCGAGGATGGGGTTCGTGAAGAAGGAGCCGGCACTGCGGGTGTCCGGGTCGGCCGGGTCGAGCACCATGCCCTTGCCGCGGCGCAGACCGAGCACCGCCTCGCGGGTCTCGGCAAGCGGCGCGCGCTCGCCGGCCTGCACACCGAGGGTCCGGGCCAGCTCGGCGTAGGCGATCGGCTGCGCGAGCGCCGCGTCGGGCACGAGCGCATACGTCACGCCCAGGACGACGTACCGGTCGTGGCCCTTGAAGGCGCTGTGGCGATAGCGAAAGCCGCACGCCGCCGCGGGCAGGTCGCCGACCTCTCCGTCCTCCCGGTCGAGGACGCGGACGCTCGTGATCGTCTGCGCCACCTCCTGACCGTAGGCGCCGACGTTCTGGATCGGCGTGGCGCCGGCCAGCCCGGGGATCCCGGCGAGGCATTCGATGCCGGCCAGCCGCTCACCGACGGCATGCGCCACGAGGGCGTCCCAAGGTTCCCCCGCGGCCACGTCCAGCAGCACCCGGTCGCCCTCGCGCCGCGTGTCGACGCCCCGGGTCGCGATACGGACGACCGTGCCATCGAACCCTGCGTCAGCGATCACGACGTTGCTGCCGCCGCCGAGCAGGAGCACCGGCTCGCCCGCCGCATCGGCGTCCCGGATGACGGCGACCAGCTCCGCCTCGTCGGTGACCTCGAGAAGCTGGCGCGCCGGACCGCCGAGCCCGAGGGTCGTCAGCGGCGCGAGCGGAGCGTCGGGGACGGCGTCGGGCATCCTGGCGAGTCTAGGAGTCGGCCACGAGCCGGCGGCCGAGCGCGTCGACGTCGCCGGCGCCCATCACCAGGCAGATATCGCCGTCGCGCAGCAGTCCGCGCAGCACGGGCTCGGCGTCGTCGAACCCCGGCAGCCAGAGCACCGGCCGGCCGGGCGCCGTGTCCGCGGCGGCCTGCGCGATCAGCCGCCCCGTCACGCCGGGGTGGTCCTCGGCCCGTTCGCGCGCGGGGTAGACGTCGAGCACGACCACGACGTCAGCGGCGGCGAGCTCGGCGCCGAACCGGCGGCCCAGGAGCTTCGTGCGACTGAAGAGGTGCGGCTGGAACACCGCGACGACCCGGCGAGGCGCCAGGGTCCGCGCGGCCGCGATCGTGGCACCGACCTCCGTCGGGTGGTGGGCGTAGTCATCGACGACGAGCGCGCCGGACGCCGTCTGCCCGAGCCGCTCGAAGCGGCGTCCGGCGCCGCGGAACTCGGCGAGCGCGGCGATCGCGCGGGCCTCGTCGGCGCCCGCCAGGCGGCACGCCTCCAGTGCGGCGGCCGCGTTGCGGGCGTTGTGCTCGCCGGGAACCGCGAGCGTGACCTCGGTCCCGTGCCACGCGAAGGCGGTGCCGCCGCCGGGTGCGCCGTGGGCGTCCGCCGTGAACTCGACGATCGGCCCTTCGCCGCGCAGTGGGCGCAGCGCGGGCGGCAGCACGGCAGTCTGGGATTGGCCGAGGAACGTCGCGAACGTCTGCTCGAGATCCACGGTGGACGCGTACGTCGTGTGGTGGTCGAGTTCGAGATTCGTGACCACGGCGACCTCCGGATGGAGGTTGAGGAACGAGCGATCGGACTCGTCGGCCTCGACGACCAGCCACTCGCCGCTCCCCCACGCCGCGTTCGTCCCTGTCGTCCGCAGCGCACCGCCGATGAGGTACGACGGATCCATGCCGGCGCCGAGCAGCGCATGCGCGATCATCGAGGTCGTCGTGGTCTTGCCGTGCGCGCCGGCGACAGCGATCGTCCGCTTCTCCGCGCTGACCTGGCCGAGCAGCTGCCCGCGGTGCAGCTCGGTCAGCCCGCGTCGCCTGCCCTCTTCGCGCTCGGGGTTCTCCGCCGCGATCGCCGTGGAGACGACGAGCTCGACGTCCTCGCCGGCGGGGACGTTCCCCGCGTCGTGGCCGATGACCGGCTCGATGCCCGCCTCGCGGACCCGCACGAGATACGGCGACTCCGCCCGGTCGGAGCCGGTGACGGTGGCGCCGAGCGCCTGGGCGACGATCGCCAAGCCGCTCATCCCGGCGCCCCCGAGACCGACGAAGTGCAGGCGGCGCGACGACCAGGCGGACATGGCGCGCCAGGCTAGTGGACGAGCCCGCCGCGACCGGGGTCTACGACGTCGATGCCGCGGCCGGCGCGCCGCGCAGCGCCGCGTCAAGCCACCCGTCCACGAGCTGCCGCCATCCGCGCACCAGGCGATCGTGGGAGAAGCCCTGATCGATCCGACGTACGTACGCGCAGGGGTTCAGGACGTCGAGGAAGAACTCCGCGCCCATCTCGGCGTCGGCGTCCGGTGCGGCCTCGCTGAGGAGCACGACGAGGTGCGTCCGGTAGAGCTGCCACGGGGGGCTTCCGTTCAGACCCCCGAGGTCGGCCGCCATCGAGAGCAGCTGCCCGTGGCGGGCGACGAAGTCGAGGTACGCCTCGCCGAACGCGTACAGGCGCTCTCGCGGCGGCGCGCCCGGTCCCAGCGGCGCGTCGCCGCGGATCATCTGCTCCTGCAGGACGCGGTCCTGTTCGTCGAGCAGCGCCAGAGCGAGGCCGGCCTTGTCACCGAACCGCCGGTACAGCGTGCCCTTGCCGACCCCTGCGCGGCTCGCCACGTCGTCCATCGAGACGTGCTCGACCCCACGCTCGGCGAACAGCTCGGCGGCGGCCTGAAGGATCCGCAGCCGGTTGCGCGCCGCATCGGCCCGTTCCACGGGCGCGGGCGAGGCGGTGACCAGGGGCAGTGACTCCATGATCACGCCATTCTGATCAATCGCCCCGCCGGATGCACGAAACATCGTGTGTCACCCCACCTTCGCGCCCTCCGCCAGCTCCACGAGGGCCGCGAGAATCGTCTCCAGCGCCTGACGCTGGTCGTCGTCGACCGGCAGCCCGCGCTCGTCGAGCGTCTCGTGCGCCTGGCCGATCGGCAGCTCCTCCTCGTGGACGTTCGCGCCGGCGAACTGCAGCGCCTTCCGGAGCTGATCCTGCGCCCAGATGGCGCCGAACAGGCCCGTGCTCGCGCCGACGACCGCGACGGGGCGGCCCTTCAGGGCGTTGTCGGGGTACGGCCGGGACAGCCAATCCACGGCGTTCTTCAGCTGGCCGGGGATGCCGGCGTTGTACTCGGGGGTGACGAAAAGGACGGCGTCGGCCGCCTCCACCGTCGCGCGGAACGCCTCGACGGCGACTCCGGGATCGGACTCGAGGTCCTCGTCGAAGGGGGGCAGGTCGCGAAGGCCGTTCCACACCTCGAGCTCCACCCCGGACGGCAGCAGATGGGCTGCCGCCCGGAGCAGGCGCGTGTTGTGGGAATCGCGGCGCAGGCTGCCCGAGATGCCCAGGATCCTCATGGCTACTGGGCGACGAACTCGACGTGGATGTTCAGCGTGACCTCGTCGGCGAGCACGTTGCCGCCCTTGGGCAGCGGCGCGTTCCAGGTCAGGCCGAGCGCGTTCTTGTCGACGACGGTCGTCAGCTCGACGGCCCCGCGGGTCTCGCCGCCGAGACCCTCGACCGGCTCGGTGTACGTGCCGGTGGCGACGACGTCGACGCTGTTGTCCTTGACGGTCAGCGTGCCCTCGACACGGGCGGTCCCGTCGGCGTCGAACTCGACCTTGCTCGAGCGGAAGCGGATCTCGGGGTGGTTCGCCGCGTCGAAGAACTCCGGCGACAGCAGATGGCCGCGGAACTGCTCGGGCTGGACGACGGCGATGCTCTCGGCCTTCGCCGCGCCCTCGATGGCCGTCTCGCCGTTCTCGCCGACGGTCAGCGTCGCCGTGACGTCGGTGAACGAGGAGCGGAACGTGCTGACGATGTGCTTGACGGCGAAGCCGAAGCTCGAGTGGATCGGGTCGGCGCCGTAAACACCAGGAGCGAAGGGCTGCGTTGCGGTGGTCATGTGAGGGTTCTCCTTTTCGGACTGTGGTCCGGTTGTGCGTGCAACCACCATAGCGGACCCTAGTCCGGTTGCAATACTTGCGCGCGCAACTTGGCACGCAGACACTCCCCACACTCGCGAACGTCTGATCGCCGTCGCTCTGACGACGGTGATCGGACGTTCAGCGCGCCGCGGCGGCGGTGACCTGCGCGGCGATGTCCTTCGCCGCGCGGGGTCGGGCCAGGCCGGCGGAGGCGTCCGCCATCGCCCGCAGGCGCACGGGATCGCCGAGCAGCGCGTCGACCTCTGCGCGCAGCCCCTGTCCCGTGAGCTCGTCGTCGCGGATCAGCACCGCGGCGCCCGCGTCGACCATCCACCGCGCGTTCGCGGTCTGGTGATCGGCGGCAGCGTGCGGGTAGGGCACCAGGATCGCCGGTACCCCGTGGGCGGCGACCTCGAACACCGAGCCCCCCGACCGGGCCACGCAGAGATCCGCCGCGGCCAAGGCCGGTGCGAACGGCGCGATGTACGCCCGCAGGTCGTAGCCGTCGGGCGGCGGATCGCCCAGCCGTTCGACGAGCATCTCGTGATCACGCGTTCCCGACGCGTGCAGGACGTGGAAGTCACCGCCGGCCAGCCCCTCGACGGCGGCGAGGTTCACCGACCGGGCGCCGAGGGACCCGCCGAAGACCAGCACGCAGCGATCATCCTCACCGATGCCGAACGTCTCGCGCGCGGCGGCCCGCTCCGTGCACGGGTCGGGCACCGGCCGGCCGGTCACGACGAACGGCGCGCCGTCGTGGCCTTCCAGCGGGAACGCGAGGCACACCGCGCGGGCGAAGCGCGCCAGCAGGCGGTTCGAGACGCCGAGGTGACTGTCGGCCTCGGTCAGGACCAAGGGGATGCGCCGCAGGACGGCCGCGATCCCGACCACCCCGGCGACGTACCCGCCGCCGCCCATCACCGCATCGGGCTTGAGCCGGCCGAGCAGCCGCCAAGCCGAGAACGTCGCCCCGACCGCCATGAGCGCCGCCTTCGCGGCCTTCAGCGGGTTCGTCCGGCTCAGTCCCTGGACGCGCAGCTGGTGCAGCTCGTATCCCGCCTCGGGCACGAGCGTGACTTCCGCCCGCTCGCCGCCGGCGAACACGACCTCGGCGCCGTCAGCCCGCAGCTCGCCGGCGACCGCCAGCGCGGGCACCACGTGCCCCGCCGTTCCGCCCGCTGCGATCACGATCCGCATGTGGCCTGGATCCTTGCGACTTCGGCTCCGGCGTGACGGCTCGTAGGGTCAGCGCCCCGCGCGAGGCGATGTTCAGCAGCAGCCCCATCGACGCCAACAGCACGGTGATGGAGGTCGAGCCGTTGGAGACGAACGGCAGCGGCTCGCCGGTCAGCGGCGCGATCCCGAGCACCGCGAAGACGTTAAGCAGCGCCTGGCCGACGATCAGTGATGTCACGCCCGTCGCCAGCAGCCGCTCGTACTGGCTGCGCGCGCCCTTGGCCGTCCGCAGACCCGCGTAGGCGATGAGGCCGTACAGCGACAGCAGCGCGCAGACGCCGATGACCCCGAGCTCCTCGCCGATGACGGCGAGGATGAAGTCCGTGTGCGCCTCGGGCAGGTAGAAGATCTTCTGCACCGACTGCCCGGGCCCGACGCCGAAGATCCCGCCAGAGCCCAGGGCGATCTGGCCCTGCACGGCCTGAAAGCCGGTGCCGCCGGCGTCGGCCCACGGGTCGAGGAAGCTCGTCATGCGGTCGCGCATGTAGGGCACCGCGAAGGCCACGACGGTGACGAGCCCGGCCGACGCGCCCGCGAGCGTTCCCAGCACGCGCAGCGGCGCGCCGGCGACCAGCAGCATCGCGGCGACCGTGCAGCCGATGATCAGCGTCGTGCCGAGGTCGGGCGTGGCGATGACGGGCAGGAGCGCGGCGCCGACCACGAGCAGCGTCGGGCTGATCAGCGTCTGGACCGTGCGCATCCGCTGTGGGCGCTCGGCCAGCATCTTCGCGACGTACAGGACGATCGCCAGCTTCATGACCTCCGAGGGCTGGAACGTCAGCGGGCCGACGCCGATCCAGCGGCGCGCGCCGTTGACCGACACCCCGATCCCCGGCACGTGGACCAGGACCATGAGGACGAAGCCCGCGACGAGCAGCAGCGGGCCGAACCGGCGCGCGAGCTCGAGGCCGTGGCGCGCCATGAGCTGCATGACCGCGAGGCCCACCGCGCCGTAGACGAGGTACTTCACGAGGTAGCTCGTGCCGTCGCCGCCCTGCAGCACGTTCGGCGCGCTCGTCGCGCTGAAGACCATGACCGCGCCGAAGGCCAGGAGGCAGAGGGTCGCCGTGAGGAGCAGATTGTGCTCCAGCGGCTGGGTACGGCGACGGGGTTCTGCCATCAGGCGGAGGTTCGACGCGCGGCGACAAGCTCCTTGAAGCGCCTGCCGCGGGCCTCGAAGTTCGGGAACTGGTCGAACGACGCGCAGGCGGGCGAGAGCAGCACGACGTCGCCGGGCTTCGCCGCTTCGGCCGCGCGCTGCACGGCGCTCTCAAGGTCCCCGACGGCCGTGCCACCTCCGATCGCCTCGCCGATGCCCGGGCCGTCCTCTCCTATGAGCCACACCCCGGCGAGCTGCTGCGCCGGCTCGCGCAGCGGGGTGAAGTCCTGCGCCTTGCCGACGCCACCGAGGATCAGGTGCACCCCCGTTTGCCCGTCGTCGGCCATCGCGCGCATGGCGACCAGCGTGCTCGCGACGTTCGTCGCCTTCGAGTCGTTGACGAACAGGACGCCGTCGACGCTCCCCACCTCCTCAAGGCGGTGCTCGACGCCGGGAAAGGTGCGCAGCGCCTCGCGCACCGCATCCACGGGCACGTCGCGGGCGAGCGCGACCGCCGCCGCGGCCGCGGCGTTCGCGCGGTTGTGCGCGCCGCGGATGCGCAGGTCGTCGTGGGCGAGCAGCGGGACGTCCTGCCACCACAGGTGCCCGGCGCGGTCGTCGAGGTCGCCGCCCGGGCCGAACGTGATGGTGGTCGCGCCGCCGCCGACCTCGCCGAAGCCGACGGGCAGGACGGCGACATCCCCGGGCTGCTGGTGGGCGAACAGCCGGAGCTTCGCCGCGCGATAGGCCTCGAACGTCCCGTGCCGGTCGAGGTGATCGGGCTCGATGTTCAGCAGCACCGCCGCCTCCGGCGCGAACGCCTCGGTGTCCTCGAGCTGGAAGGACGAGGCCTCACAGACGATCGGCGCCGTGTCGGGCAGCTCGCCGACGAGCGCGCTCAGCGGCCGCCCGACGTTCCCCGCGACGGCGACGGGCCCACCGGCGGCGCGCAGGATCGCGCCGAGCAGCTCCACCGTCGTCGTCTTGCCGTTCGTGCCCGTCACGGCGTACCAGGGGTTGGGCAGGCACCGCCAGGCCAGCTCGAGCTCGCCGATCACGGGCACGCCGCGTGCCAGGGCGGCCTGGATGACGGGCGCCTCGCGCGGCACGCCGGGGGACTTCACGACGGCGCGCGCGTCCTCCAGCGCGTCGAGCCCGTCGCCCCCGAGCCGGACGTCGAGCTCGGGCGGCAGCTCGACCGGGCTGCCGCTGTCGACCCCGACCACGTCCTGGCCGAGCCGGCGCAGCAGGCGCATGGCGGCGACGCCCGAGCGGGCGAGGCCGACGACGAGCCACGGGCCTTCGGGCAGCGGTGGACGGCGGGACACCGTCAGAAGGCTGTCAGGCCGGGCCGACGGCCCTACGTGATCGACTGCTGATACAGCGTGAACCCGATCGCCGCGCACACCGCCGCGACGATCCAGAAGCGCAGGATGATCTTCGTCTCTGACCAGCCCTGGATCTCGAAGTGGTGGTGGATCGGGGCCATGAGGAAGACGCGCTTGCGGAACGTCTGGAAGCTGAAGACCTGGATCATCACCGAGGCCGCCTCCACGACGAAGATGCCGCCCAGCAGGATGAGCAGGATCTCGGTCTGGGTCATGATCGCCAGGCCCGCGACGAGGCCACCCAGGCCGAGTGAGCCCGTGTCCCCCATGAAGATCGTCGCGGGGAACGCGTTGAACCAGAGGAAGCCGACGCAGGCGCCGACCATGCACGCGGCGAGCAGCGCGAGTTCCTTCTCCCCCGTCGTGATGAACGTGATCCCGATGTAGGCGAGGCCGACGATCGCCGCGCAGCCGGCGGCCAGGCCGTCGAGGCCGTCGGTGAGGTTCACCGCGTTCGTCGTGCCCGCCACGACGAGGTAGATCGCGATGAGGTACGGAATCCCGCCGAGGCCGGAGAGGTCGATGTAGCCGTCGAAGATCCGGAAACGCAGGATCTGCTGGAGGTCGGCCTGGTAGGAGGCGACGTACCAGAGGCCGATCGAGATGAGGATCGTCACCGCCAGCTTCGTCCGGCCCTTCAGCCCGAGCGACCGCCGCTTGACGAGCTTCGTGTAGTCGTCGGCGAATCCGAGCGCCGCACACGCGATCGCGCCGCAGTAGACGCCGACCGCCCGCCAGTCGCTGAAGTCGACGAGGATCAGGAACGAGACGCTGATCGCCAGGAAGATGATCAGCCCGCCCATCGTCGGCGTGCCCGCCTTGGCGTGATGGCCCTCCGGTCCCTCGGGCCGGATGTGCTGGCCGAACTCGCGGTTGCGCAGGAACTCGATGAACTTCGGCGAGAGGAAGACACAGATGAGCAGGGCGGCGGTGCCGCCGATGAGGACCTCGCCCATTACGAGAGCGCCGCGTCCAGCGCGTCGGCGACGACCTCGAGCCCGACTCCGCGCGATGCCTTGATCAGCACGTGGTCGCCCGAGCGGACGAGGGACGGCACGAGCGCAGCCGCGGCCTGCGCGTCCGGGACGGCGTGCGCCTCACCGCCGAACGGGGGGACCATCGCGGCGGCGCGCATGCCGACCGCGACGAGCACGTCGACCCCACGGGCCTTCGCGTGCGCGCCGACTTCGGCATGGAAGCGCCGCTCGTCGGGCCCGAGCTCCAGCATGTCGCCCAGCACGGCGACCCGCCGCTGGGGCGGGTTGGTCTCCTCGGCGAGGTGGTTCAGGGCGGCGCGCATCGACATCGGGTTGGCGTTGTAGCAGTCGTTGATGACCGTCACCTCCCCGGCGAGCACCTGGCGCTGCCCGCGCATCGCGCTGAGCGCCACGTCCACCGGGCCCGCCGGCTCGACCCCGATCGCGCGGGCGGCCGCCAATGCCGCCATCGCGTTGACCCGCATGTGCTCAGAGGTGAACGGCAACTGCACCGGGCCGAGATCGTCGACGTCGCCGCCGGGACCGAACGTCACCCAGGTCAGATCCTGCCGGGTCATGTGGGGGCGCAGAAGCGGCTCGTCCGCGGGCACCACCGCGGTCGTCCCGTGAGGAAGGTCACGGACGAGTTCGGCCTTCGCCGCGGCGATGGCCTCGATCGAGCCGAGCAACTCGAGGTGGACCGGGCCGATGTTCACGATGACGCCGACGTCCGGCTCGGCGATCTCCGTGAGTTCGGCGATCTGCTCGGGCCCGCGCATCGCCATCTCGAGGACGAGCGCCTCCGTCCCGTCGGGGGCGCCGAGGATCGTCAGCGGCAGGCCGATCTCCGTGTTGAGGTTCTGGGCGGTCGCCACGGTGCGCAGGTGCGGGGAGAGCATCCCGGCCAGGATGTCCTTCGTCGACGTCTTGCCGGTCGACCCCGTGATGCCGACCACCTTGGCGCCCAGCGCGCGCCGCCACACCGTCGCGAGGGTCTGCAGCGCCACGAGCGGCTCATCGGAGGCGATCACCGCGCCGGAGGCCTCCGCGATCTCCGCGTGCTCGGGCGCCACGAGCACGCCCCACGCGCCGTCGCGCAGCGCCTGCTCGGCGAACGTCCCGCCGTCCACGCGTTCCCCAGGGAGACCGACGAAGAGATCGCCCGGGCGCACGTCGCGCGAATCGATCGTGACCCGCGCAGGACCGCCATCCGCCATTCCGGGCGCGCGCAGCTCCGCCCGCGCGGCGTCAGCGAGGACCTCGGCGTTCCACGCGCGCATCAGGGCCTCAGCGCCTCACGCGCCACGGTCGCGTCGTCGAACGGGACCTTGTGCCCGCCCGCGAACTCCTGGCCCTGCTCGTGGCCCTTGCCGGCGATGACGACGACGTCACCGGCCTCGGCGGCGTGGATCGCCGCCTCGATCGCCGCACGGCGATCCTCGATCGCGACGACCCCGTCACGGTCGGTGACTCCGCCGAGGATCTCCTCGATGATCGCCCGCGGATCCTCCGACCGCGGGTTGTCACTCGTCACGAACGTCAGATCGGCCAGCCGCGCGGAGATCTCCCCCATCTGCGGTCGCTTGCCCCGATCGCGGTCGCCCCCGCATCCGAACACGCTGATGACCCGGCCCTCCGTCAGCGGGCGCGCGGCGGTGAGCACGTTCTCCAGCGAATCCGGCGTGTGCGCGTAGTCGACGAGCACCGCGAAGTCCTGGCCTTCGTCGACCGGCTCGAAGCGGCCAGGGGCCTTCGCCGCGCCCGGCAGGGCCTGCGCGATCGTCTCGTCATCGATGCCCAGCGCGCGGGCCGTCCCGATCGCCGCGAGCGCGTTGAGGACGTTGAAGCGCCCGGGCAGCGGCAGGCTGCAGGCCAGCTCCCCGACCCGGAACGACGAGCCGCGCAGGTCGAACGTCACGTCCTCGGCCCGCAGGACCGCGTCGGCGGCGTCGATGCCGTACGTGATCGCTCCCGGCAGATCGGCCGCGAGCCGGCGCCCGTACTGGTCGTCGATGTTGATCACGGTCGCGCGCGGGTCGGCGAGGAACAGCCGGCGCTTGGCGGCGTAGTAGTCCTCCATCGTCGGATGGAAGTCGAGGTGATCCTGCGTGAGGTTGGTGAAGACGGCCACCGCCCAGTGGATCGCGTCGGCGCGGCCCAGCGCGAGGGCATGGGAGCTGACCTCCATGACGCAGGCGGTGTCGCCGGCCTCGCGCATCGCGGTGAACGTGGCCTGCAGATCGATCGCCTCGGGCGTCGTGCGCACGGCGTCGGTCGCCTGGCCGCCGACGATCGCCTGCACGGTCCCCAGCAGCCCGGTGTGCCGCCCGGCGGCCTCGAGCAGCGTCCGCACCAGGTACGCGGTCGTCGTCTTCCCGTTCGTCCCGGTGATCCCTACGACGTCCATCGCGGCGGTCGGATCGCCCTGGAGGGCGGCCGCGGCGGGCGCCATCGCGCGACGCACGTCGTCGACGACGACCTCGGGCACCCCGAGGCCGAGGGGTCGATCGACCACGAGGGCCGCCGCGCCGCGCTCCACGGCGCGGGGCGCGAAATCGTGCCCGTCGCGTGTGAAGCCGGGCACGCAGAAGAACAAGGTGCCGGGAGCCACCTCGCGATCGTCGTAGGCGAGCGCGGTGATGTCGACGTCGGCCCCGCCGGTGTCGGCGGCGGCCGCAAGGAGATCTCCGAGGCGCATCGCGACGATCTTGTCAGGACCGCCGACGGGATCGCCTACCGGGGCGCGATCCCCAGGTACGGAAGGGCGAACTTCGCGATCTCCTCGAACGCCGGCGCCGCCACCTCGCCGCCGTAGATCGACCCGCCGCCCGGCTCGTCGACCATGACGGTGATGAGCAGCTTCGGGTTGTCGGCAGGGGCGAAGCCGGCGAACGACGCGATGTACTTCGACTTCGAGTACGTCCCCGTCTCCGGGTCGACCTTGTTCGCCGTGCCGGTCTTGCCCGCCAGGGAGTAGCCCTCGATCTTCACCTCGCTGGCCGTGCCGCCTGCGGCCACGACGCCCTTGAGCATGTCGCGCACCTCCTTGGCGGTCTGCGGCGAGATCACGCGGTGCCCCTTCGGATCGGGGACCGTCTTGCCGCCGATCTTGTCGATGAGCCGGGGCTTGCGCAGAATCCCGCCGTTGGCGATCGCCGCGTAGCCCGCGGCGAGCTGCATCGGCGTCACCGACTCGCCCTGGCCGATCGGGAGGTTGCCCATCGACGAGCCCGAGTATTTGTCCAGCGGCAGGACGAGGCCGCTCTCCTCGCCGGGCAGGTCGACGCCCGTCGGCTTGCCGAAGCCGAAGCGGCGGACCCACCGGTCGAAGCGCTTGGCGCCCAGTCGCTGGCCGATCATGATCGTGCCGACGTTCGAGGACTGCGCGAGGATCTGGCTCGTCGTCAGGGACACCCAGCCGCGATCGTGCGACTCGCCGATGGTGCGGTCGGCGACCTGGATCTGCGGCGGCAGGTTGAACATCGTGTCCTCGGTGACCTCGCGCTCCTCCAGCGCGCCGGCCACCGTGAACGGCTTGAACGTGGAGCCGGGCTCGTACGTGAAGCCGACTGCGCGGTTCTGGCGCGCGTAGTCGGGGGCGCCCGCGAGATCGTTGGCATTGACCTTCGGCCAGTTGCCCAGCGCGAGAACGTCTCCCGTGTCCGGGTTCATGACGACCGCGGTCGCGCCCTTCGGGCTGTACGTCTCACCGACCTTCCCGAGGACCTCCTCGACGCGGTCCTGGATGCCCGCGTCGATGGTCAGGCGGATGCTGCGGCCCGGCTTGGCCGGCTTGGGGTCGCGGGTGTTGATCGCTTCGCCGGTCGCGTCGCGCACGACGCTGCGCTCGCCGTCCTGGCCGTGCAGCACCTTGTCGTAGCGGTATTCCAGCCCCGAGAGGCCGTCGCCGTCGGTGCCCACGGTCCCGAGGATCTGGGACGCCAGCCAGTCGCGCGGGTAGGCACGGCGGCTGGTGGGCGTCGTGTCGATGCCCGCGATGTCCAGTTGGTCGACCTTGTGCGCCTGCGCGGCGGGCACCTTGCGCGCGAGGTACGCGAACCCGCTGCCGCGCTCGGTGAGCTTGCGCAGGATCTCGTCGGACGGCACGCCGATGAGCGGCGCGAGCTTCTCCGCCGCCTTCGCGGGGTCACGCACGAGATACGGCGTGGCGCTGACGTCGGAGGCCGGCTGGCTGACCGCGAGCTCCACCCCGCGCCGATCGGTGATCGTGCCGCGCGCGGCGGGCACCTCGACCGTCGCGCGCTGCTGGGTGGCGGCGGCCTGCTTGAGCGTGCTGGCCTTCACGACGCCGAGCCACGCCGCGCGCCCGGCGGCGATCGCGAAGAACACGCAGAAGACGAGGAACAGCAGGCCGATACGGCGCTGGGACAGCGTCCCGTCCATCGCTACGGCTGGACGGGTGCCGCGCCACCCGTTGCGGTTGCGGTGGTTCCGGTCGCTGCGCCGGCCTGGACCGGGGCGCTGGCCTGCGTCGGCGCCGCCGCCTGTTGCTGCGGCTGCGGCGCGGCCGCCGGCGTCTGGGTGACCACGGGCGTCTCGGTCGCGGCGGGCGTCTGCGTCGTCGCCTGCGCCTGCGCCGTGACGGGCGTCTGGCCGGCTGCCGGATCCTGGGTGGCCACCGGCGCCGTGGTCCCCGCCGGCGCGGCGGCCTCCGCCGCCGCCGCGGCCTGCGCCGCCGCGTTCGGATCAGGCGCGGTCATGGTCGACGCCGCGCGCTTGGCATCGACGTCGACCTCACCCGCATCGAGGTAGCGCACCGAGCCAGGCGCGGGCATCGTCATGCCGAGCTGGGCCGCCGCGTCCTCGATGCGATCGGAGGCGCCAAGCTGCGAGACCTGCTGGCGCAGCTGCGCGTTCTGACGCTCGAGCGTGCCGGCGGTCTCCACCGCGCGAGAGATGCCCGCGTTGAGCTTGAGCATGTGGACCTGCATGAAGACGATGCCCAGCAGCAGCGCGGTGAGCAGCGCGATCCAGGCGCGGCCGCGCAGGAGATGGTCGAGCGTGCGGCGCAGCGAGAAGCCGCGCGCGGCGTGGACGAGGTGCGGGCGGGGCAGTGAGGGCCGGGGCAGCGCGACCCCGCGCGGGGCGACCGCGGCGGCGGCCGACGCACGGGCACCGCGCACCCCTGCAGCCGGGCCCGACATGCGGCGTGCCGGCCGTGGACGTGCAGGCGTGGTGCGCCGGCGATGCGTGGTCGCGGACTTCCGTGCGGCGGCCGAGCGGGTGCTCACATGCCCTCCCTGAGCTTGCGTGCGCCGCGCAGACGAGCGGAGCGGGCACGCGGGTTGTCGGCGATCTCGCCGGCGGACGGCTGGATGGAACGGCGCGACAGCAGCGCGGCGGCAGGCTCGCGATCGCAGACGCAGACCGGAAGCTCCGGGGGGCAGATGCAGCCCTGCGCGCGGTCGGCCAGGAAGCGCTTCACGCGCCGGTCTTCCAGGCTATGGAACGAAATCCCTGCAAACCGGCCACCGACTCGCAGGAGCTCCCACGCGCGCGGGAGTGCCTCGTCGATCTGGTCGAGCTCGCCGTTGACGGCGATGCGGATCGCCTGGAACGAGCGCTTGGCGGGGTGGCCGCCCGCAAAGCGGGCCGGCGCGGGGACGGCAGCGGTGATCACGTCGACGAGCTCCGTGGTGGTCTCGATCGGATGGTCCTCCCGCGCGCGGACGATCCCGGCCGCGATGCGCCCCGCGTGCTTCTCCTCGCCCAGGGTGCGCAGCATCTGGGCCAAGCGCCGCTGATCCCACGTGTTGACGATCTCTCGCGCGTCGAGCTCCTGCGTGGTGTCCATCCGCATGTCGAGCGGCGCGTCGTACGCGTAGGCGAACCCGCGCTCGCGCGTGTCGACCTGCATCGAGCTGATCCCGAGGTCCATGAGCACCCCGTCGGCGAGCACGCCCTCCTCGACGAGGGTCTCGAGGCCCTCGGCGAACGGGGCGCGGACGAAGCGCGTCCGGCACGACGCCTCTGCGGCGAACTCCTCGTAGTGGCGCTCGGCGTCCGGGTCGCGGTCGATGGCGATGAGCAGGCCGGCCGGCCCGATGCGGTCGGCCAGGAGGCGGCTGTGGCCGCCGGCCCCGAACGTGCAGTCGACGACCGTCTCCCCCGGCTGCGGATCCAGGAACGCGATGGCCTCGGCGGCCAGGACGGGGATGTGGACGGTCATGTCAACCAGCATGGCCGAGGGATTGGGTGATCTGCTCGGGGGACAGCTCGGCGTCGTACTCCGCCCACTTCGTGCGGTCCCAGATCTCCAGGCAGGTCTCGGCGCCGACGACGACCGTCTCCTTGGAGAGGCCCGCGTGCTCGAGGAGCTTGGGAGGAACCATGACCCGGCCCGCCGAATCCAGTTCGGCGTCGAAGGCGTTGGCGGAGAAGAAGCGGGTCATCTGGCGGCGCTGCGGTGAGAGCTCGGGGAACTGGGCGACGGCGCGCTCGACGAAGGCGTCGTAGTCGGCGGCGGGCCAGATCGCGGCACAGGGCTCGATGCCCGCGGCGATGACGATCCCCCCGCTGAGCGCGGCGCGGAACTTGGAGGGAACCGTGAGGCGGTTCTTCGCATCGAGGGAGTGGTCGAAGGTGCCGCGAAAGGCCATTTACAACGGGATCCGGCCGGAAAGGAGATGAGCCGAGGTGGAGGGGTGGGAGGAGCCCCTCCACCTCGGCTCGCAGTGGCGACGGTATCCCACGATCTCCCACATCGCAACCCACATCGGCACTTTTCTCCCACTTCACAACACCAGTGGACATCTGTTCGATGCCGAAGACCCCTGTTTGCAGGCGATAACCCCGGGAAACCGGCGCAGGCACGACCGGCGGCGGAATGCACGGATCCGTGCAGGAACCCGCGAGACGGGGCCCAGTGGGGGCCCGTGGGTGGCCGTGTGGGGCGTGGTGGTGGGGCGTCGTGGGACGCCCAGCGCGCCGCCCGCGCAGGTACCCTCAGAGCCCCCGCCGTACCGAATCAGGAGACGTCCTCACCCATGACCGTCAGGATCAGCACCGGCCTCGCCCGCCGTGCCGTGCTCGGCGCAGCGCTCGCGCTGAGCCTGCCGCTTGCCGCGTGCGGCTCGGACTCATCCGGGGGCGGTGGCCCCGACCCGGCCACCGCGGTCCCCGCAAAGGCCCCGATGTACCTCAACGTCACCGTCCGTCCCGAGGGTGACCTCAAGGACAACACGCTCGAGGTCGCGGGCAAGCTGCTGAACACCAAGGACCCGCAGGCGGAGTTCAAGAAGCTGCTCACTGACGCGGGCAGCGAGACCAACACCGCCAAGCTCAACTACGACGAGGACCTCAAGCCGTGGCTCGGCCAGGAGATCGGCCTGTTCTTCACCAAGCTGTCCGAGGGTGACGACAGCCAGGGCGCGCTCGTGCTGCAGACCACGGACACGGGCAAGGCCCAGGACAGCCTCGACAAGCAGCTCAAGCAGCCGTCGAAGCCCGGCCAGCCGACCCCCACCGTCAAGGAGATCGACTACAACGGCGAGAAGGTCCAGGTCGCCAGCGACGATTCCGCCGCGGCGGTCGTCGACGACCTCGCCCTGATCGGCAGCGTGTCCGGGGTCAAGGCCGCGGTCGACGCGCTGAAGTCCGACGGCGGTTCGCTCGCGGATTCCTCCACGTACAAGAAGGCCGTGGGCGCGCTGGCCGACGAGGACGAGACCATCGGCTCGGTCTACCTCGACATCCAGGGCACGTTCGACCAGGTCGCCGCGTCGGGCGAGCTGGACAAGAGCGAGGCCGTCGCGGCCCGCCAGGCGCTGAGCGCCAGCGGCTTCGACAGCGTGGCGATGGGCCTGTCGGTCGAGGAGAACGCGCTGCGCGTGGACGTCGCCTCGCCGCTGAAAAAGGCGCAGCCCGACCTCGGGGACCCGTCGAAGACCGTGGCCTCGATGCCCGGTGACGCGTGGTTCGCCGCCGGCGTGGGCGACATCCAGAAGGTCGTCGAGAACCAGCTCAACCAGCTCTCAACGGTGACCGCCCTCGGCGGCGCCGACGTCAACACGCTGATCGAGCAGCTCAACCGCCAGCTCGGCACCGACATCCGCGGAGACCTTCTCGCGTGGATGGGTGAAGGCGCCGTGTTCGTGCGCGGGACGAACCTCGCCGACATCGGCGGCGCGCTCGTCGTCCAGGTCAAGGACACGGCGAAGGCGAAGGCCTCGCTGCCGACGATCCAGCGACTCATCAAGACCTTCGCTGGGCAGGGCGTGAAGATCCGTCCCCTGTCCGCGTCGGGTGTGGACGCCGGCTTCACCGTGCAGACCGAGCAGATCCCGCTGCCGATCAACGTCGCGCTCGCAGGTGACAAGTTCATCGTCGCCGTGACCGACACGGCGCTCGCAGCGGCCATCAAGCCGACCGGCACCCTGGCTGACAACGCGGGCTTCAAGGACGCCGCGGACGCGCTCGGCGACGGGATCCAGCCGGGCGTGTACCTCGGGTTCCGCCCCGTGCTCGACCTCGTGGAGGGCTTCGGCGCCGCCGAGGACCCCGACTACAAGCAGGTCAAGCCGACGCTCGATCAGCTCCAGGCCCTCGCCGCCGGAGCGAACAGCGAAGACGACATCTCGCGCCAGCGGATCGTCCTGACGCTCAACGACTAGATCGCGGCGCGCTCGTCCGGGGTCACACCAGCCCCCGGACGAGCGACGCAGCGACCAGCAGCATCACCGCCGGCACGAGCACCAAGGCGATGACGAGCTGCATCTGGGGCGCGGCGCGAGCTCCGGCGTCCTGCGCCGCCCGGGCACGGTCGGCGCGCGCCTGCACCGCGAGGGCGGCGAGCGCCTCGTCCAACGGCGCGCCGTGGCGATCGGCACGCCCCAGCGCGGCGACCAGGGCTGCCACGGGCTCGATCGGGCAGCGCGCCGCGAGCTCCATCCACGCCCGCGCGCGCGGCACGCCGAGCTCGACCTGCCGCGCGGCCCGCCCGAGCTCGGCGGCCAGCATGCCTCGCCGGTGCGCCGCGACCTCGTGCAGTGCCCGGTCGGGCGACTGCCCGGCGCCCACCGCCACCCGCAGGAGATCCAGCACGTCGGCGACCTCCCGCTCGAGCACCCGGCGGCGCGCCGCGGCAAGGCGATGCAGCAGCAGGTCGGGGAGCCAGAAGCCGGCCGCCGGCGCGAGCACGAGCGCGGCGATTCCCAGGCGGCCGGGAAGCAGCTGGGCCCAGACGGCCACGAGCCCGAGGCTGACAAGGGCCGCGCCCGCCTTGACCGCCGCGAGGTCGGCCGGGCTCAGCCCGAGCGGGGACCCGGCGGCGGCGAGCTGTGCGCGCATGCCTCCCCGCGCGCCGGCGGCACCCACCCGGCGGCCTACCCCGGCAACGGCCTCAACGAGCGGGCTGCGCCCGCCGCGCGCGCGGGGTCGCCTCCGGCGCGCCAGCGGGGCAGCCTGTGCCACGGCCAACACGGCGCATGCCACCGCGGCGCCCGCCGTGAACACGGCGATGCTCATGCCGGCACCACCGCGATCCGTCGCATGAGGACGAAGGCGAGAACCTCGAGCGCGAAGGCCGCGCCGACGAGCAGCGCCGGGATCGGCTCGCCGAGCAGGCCGAGGAGGTAGCCGGGGCTCGCGAGCTCGGCCAGCGCGAGCGCCGCCACCGGCAGCGCGGCCACGAGCCAAGCCGTGAAGCGCGCCTGGCCCGTCGCGGATCGCGCGTCAGCCCGCGCTCGCGCGCCGTCCTCCAGCGCCCCCGCGGTGGCACGGAGCAGCGCCGCGAGGTCCCCGCCGGCGTCGCGCTGCAGCAGGATGGCGGCGACGATCGTGTCGTACGCCGGATCGTCGGCGCGCTGTGCGAGATCGTGGAGGACGTCCTCCGTCCGCGCGCCCACCGCGAGCGCTCCCGCCGCGGCGCGCAGCTCGCGTCCCGCCGGGCCCGGCACGCCCGCGGCATACGCCGCCTCGGTGATCGCGCCGCGGATGGAATGCCCTGCGGCGAGCGCGTCAGCGATCCCGCGGGCGATTGCCGCGGCGCCGTCGACGAGCCGCGCGCGCCAGCGGGCCCGGCGCCAGCGCGCGGCGGTGATGCTCACCCACGGCGCCAGCGCAACGAGGATGAGCGCCGGAACGACTCCCGCCAGAAGCCAGCCGGCAGCGAGCAGGACGAGCGCCGCGAGCGCCGCGAGCCGGACGTGCTCGCGCTGTGTCGGCGTGCGCCCGGTGCGACCGGCCAGCACGATCGGGGTGACCGCGCGATGCAGCCGCGTCGACATCGCGCCGCGATCGAGCGCCTGCAGCCCCTCCCATGCGGCGCTGACGCCCGCGATTCCCGCCAGCCCGGCGAGGAGCACCGCGACGCTCACGCCGCGGACTCCAGCCGCGCGGCCAGCGCGGCGCGCTGGGGCGCCCGCCAGACCGGCCGGCCGTCGCGCAGCCGGTACAGATCGCGCAGCGCTGGCCCGCCGCCCACGCGGACGACCTCCCCCACCGCCACGACCCGTCGCCCGCCTCCGGGCTGGCGCGCCTGGTGCACCACGAGGTCGACCGCCCCCGCCACCTGCTCGCGGACCGCCGCGTGCGGCAGCCCGAGATCCGCCATGAGCGCCAGGGTCTCGACGCGCCGCAGCGCCTCCTCCGGCGATCCGGCGTGCACCGTTCCGAGCGAGCCATCGTGCCCGCTCGACATCGCGCTGAGCATGTCGAGCGCCTCGGGACCCCGGACCTCCCCGACGATGATGCGATCGGGCCGCATCCGCAGCGCGTTGCGTACGAGGGTGCGAACCGTGACCTCCCCGCGGCCCTCGAGGCTCGCCGGGCGCGCCTCGAGCCGGACGACGTGCGGCTGCTGCAGCTTCAGCTCGGCGGCGTCCTCGATGGTCACGATCCGCTCCCCGGCCGGGATGAACGCGGAGAGCGCGTTGAGCGTCG
>CAMCUD010000037.1 GCA_945878865.1 Bifidobacterium breve
CCGCCCGCCTGCCGTACGCCATCGCCATCCTCGCGATCACCACGCTCGTGATCCTCTTCCTCATGACCGGGTCGGTGGTGCTGCCGATCAAGGCGCTGATCATGAACCTGCTGGGGCTGAGCGCCGCGTTCGGCCTGCTCGTCCTGATCTTCCAGGACGGCCGGCTCGAAGGCCTCTTGGCCTACGACTCGCAGGGCGCGCTGGAGAGCACCCAGCCGCTGCTGCTGCTCGCGCTCGCGTTCGGCCTGTCCACCGACTACGGCGTGTTCCTGCTCACCCGCATCAAGGAGGCGCGCGACGGCGGACTGCCCAACGACGAGGCCGTCGCCGTCGGCCTGGAGCGGACCGGGCGCATCATCACCGCCGCCGCGCTGCTGTTCTGCGTGGCGATCGGCGCGTTCGCCACCTCGAAGATCGTGTTCATCAAGGAGGTCGGGGTGGGTACGGCCCTGGCGGTCCTCATCGACGCCACGATCATCCGCGCCCTGTTGGTCCCCGCGCTCATGGAACTCCTGGGAGACTGGAACTGGTGGGCGCCCGGCCCGCTGCGCCGGCTGCACGACCGCATCGGCGTCTCCGAGACCGACGCTGGAGCACCCGACACCATGCCCTCCACCAACGGCCAGCTCGTCACCACCACCGGATTCCGCGGAGACGGCCTGCCGACCCGCACCGAGGACCGCGCGATGCGCCTGCAGCGCGCGCTGGCCCGGGCCGCCGAGCACCTCGACGACGGCAACGCCGCCCGCGCGGCGACCGCGCTCGACGCGGTCCAGGCGAACCTGCGCGCCGCGCTGCGCGCGACCCGCGGCGCGGCGCTGGCCGATCCGGAAGACGGCGCGCACGCCGCGGCGCACACCGCGGCCGCCCAGCACGCGACGATCGTCGGCGCGGCCCGGATGCTCGACGGCGCCCCGTCAGGCGTGGCGATCGAGCTCGGCCGCACGCTGCACACCGCGCTGGACGGCCGTGACGAGCTCGGCGGCGCCGTGCTCGTGCGCCCGGACGGCCGGGAGTTCTACGAGCCGGTCATCGCGACGCTCGCGCGCGACGTCGAACTCGAGCTCTCCGAGATCGCCGAGACCCTGCGCGACGGCGAGCTCGCAGGCTCCGCGCGCACGTCGCTGAGCACCGCCCGGCGGCGCATCGAGCAGGTGCGCGGCGGAGTCGCCGTGCTCCTGCGCCTCGAGGACGACGGCGGCACGTCCGCGGTCGGCGAGCTGCCGCCCGGCTGAGCCCGCCGGAGGCTTGTCCGAAGCTTTACCGAGACCAGGGCTGCGCCTTCCCGGGCCGAGCCGATACTCGCTCCACGACCATCCCGAACGTGGAGCATCTGATGTCACACGACCTCAATCCCGTGGCCTTCGGCCGCCAACTCGTCGCCCGCTCGGCCGCCGTCGTCGGCCTGGCCGGCGTGGCGCTCATCCACCTCCTGGACATCCAGGGCAAGTTCGAGGAGACGCCGTACATGGCGTGGATGTACCTCGGGCTCATCGGCGCGTGCATCGTCGGCGCGGCCGCGCTGCTGATCAGTCACACCCGTGAGGCCTGGCTGGCCGCCCTCGTCCTCCCGGCCTCAGCGATGGTCGGCTACACGCTGACCCGGACCACCGGCCTGCCGCAGGCCCACGGCGACGTGGGCAACTGGATGGAGCCGCTCGGCCTGGCCTCGCTCTTCGTCGAGGGCGCGCTGATCGCGACCGCCGGCTACGCCCTGGCCGCCCTCTCCCCCGTGCGCACGATGACCTCGCGGGCCACCGCGCAGGCCACGCCTTCGGCCGCCTGACGACCAGCCACAACCCAAGGAGCGTCTCCCATGGACGACCTCGGAGCAGCCATGCTCATCGCCGTGAGCGCCATCGCCGTCCTCGTGTCCTTCGCCGCCCTGCTGTGGGCGGCGGTGGCCGACGGCAGGGACGAACGCGACTTCCGCGCGCATCACCCGGACCTCCCGCGCTGAGCTCCACCGTGACGTTCGTCCCGCCCAGCGGGACAAACGTCACCATCGACGCGGCTCAGGCGGCCAGGTAGCCGCGCGCGACCGCCTCGTCGAGCACGTCCTGGGCGTACGCCCAGAGCTCGGGCGACCCCCGCTCGATGACGGCGACGCGGTCGCGCACCGCGTCCACGGTCAGCCCGGGGGTCCGCAGCCACGACCCGCCGCCCGTCCGGATGTCGTGCAGCAGGGGCAGGAAGCGATCGAGCGCCCGGGCGAACCGTGCGTCGGCGCTCTCCCCCGCCTCGAACTCGTCCCACAGCGCCCGCAGCTCCGCGCCTCGGGCTCCCGGCAGCAGGCCGAACAGCCGGTCCGCCGCCCGCTGCTCACGCGCCTCCTGATCGCCGTGATGGTCGTAGAGCGGGGTGTCGCCCGCGTCGATCTCGACGATGTCGTGGACAAGCAGCATCGACACGACGCGTGGCAGCGACGCGTCGGCAGGTGCGTAGTCGGCTAGCGCAAGCGCGGCCGTGGCGACGTGCCACGAGTGCTCGGCGTCGTTCTCGCAGCGCGAGCCGTCCAGCAGCGGCGTGCGGCGCTCGACCGACTTCAGCCGGTCGAGCTCCAGCACGAAGGTGAGCGTCTCGTCGAGGCTCACCCGCAGGATCAGTGGGTCGCGGTCCCCTCGGCCACCGCGAGGAACGCCTCCCAGCGGCGCTTGTCGCGGGCGGCGCGATCGAACTCCGCGGTGCCGGCCTCGGCGCCGCTGAGCGCCGACTCGGCCTTGGAGAGCTTCTCGCGCAGCTCGGCGACATCCAGGTCGTCAGGCGTGTGCGCCTCCTCGACGAGGAGCAGCACCCGGCCCTCGGCGACCTGCACGTACCCCTCGCCCTGGGCGAAGCGCGCGTAGTCGTTCTCGCCGCGATACAGCCGCAGCTCGGTCGGCGCGAGCAGACCGAGGAGCGGCTGGTGGTGGGCCAGGATGCCGATCGAGCCGGTCTCCGTCCGCGTGGAGACCATCTCCACGGTGTCGGAGAAGACCGACCCCTCGGGGGTGAGGACCTCGACGTCGAACGTCGTACGGGCCATCGGCTACTGCGCCGCCTTCACCACGTCGTCGATCGAGCCCTTCAGCAGGAACGCCTGCTCGGGGATCTCGTCGTGCTTGCCCTCGAGGATCTCCTTGAAGCCCCGGATCGTCTCGGCGATCGGCACGTACGCGCCCGGCGTGCCCGTGAACTGCTCGGCCACGTGGAACGGCTGGCTCAGGAAGCGCTCGATGCGGCGCGCGCGACCGACGACGACCTTGTCCTCGTCGGAGAGCTCGTCGATACCGAGGATCGCGATGATGTCCTGGAGCTCCTTGTAGCGCTGCAGGATCTCCTTGACCTGGGTCGCGACGTTGTAGTGCTCCGCGCCGACGACGTCGGGCTTGAGGATCGTCGACGTCGAGTCGAGCGGGTCGACCGCCGGGTAGATGCCCTTCTCCGAGATGGAGCGGGAAAGCACCGTCGTGGCGTTGAGGTGGGCGAACACCGACGCCGGAGCCGGGTCGGTGAGGTCGTCCGCCGGGACGTAGATCGCCTGCACCGAGGTGACCGAGCCCTGCGAGGTCGACGTGATCCGCTCCTGGAGCTGCCCCATCTCCGTCTCCAGCGTCGGCTGGTAGCCGACCTGCGACGGCATGCGGCCCAGAAGCGCGGAGACCTCGGAGCCCGCCTGCACGAAGCGGAAGATGTTGTCGATGAACAGCAGCACGTCCTGGCCGCCCTGGTCGCGGAAGTACTCCGCCATCGTCAGGCCGGACAGGGCGACGCGCATGCGCGCGCCGGGCGGCTCGTTCATCTGGCCGAAGACGAGCATCGTCTTGTCGATGACGCCCGACTCCTTCATCTCCAGGTAGAGGTCGGTGCCCTCACGGGAGCGCTCGCCGACGCCGCAGAACGCGGACAGGCCGCCGTGCTCCTGGGCGAGGTTGTTGATGAGCTCCTGGATGAGGACGGTCTTGCCGACGCCGGCGCCGCCGAACAGGCCGACCTTGCCGCCCTTCGCGTACGGGGCGAGGAGGTCGATGACCTTGATGCCCGTCTCGAACATCTCGGTCGTCGGGGTCAGCGACTCGACGGCCGGCGCGTGACGGTGGATCGGCCAGCGCTCGACGTCCGCGGCGATGTCGCCCGCGTTGTCGATCGTGTCACCGAGGACGTTGAAGATGCGGCCGAGCGTGACGTTGCCGACCGGGACCGTGATCGGACCGCCGGTGTCCGTGACGACCGTGCCACGGGCAAGGCCGTCGGTGGAGTCCATGGCGACCGCGCGGACGCGGTCGTCGCCCAGGTGCTGCTGCACCTCGCAGACGAGCGGACCCTCGTCGCCCTCGCGCTCGATGACGATGGCGTTGTTGATCTCGGGGAGCTGGCCGTCGGCGAAGACGGCCTCGATGACGACGCCCTGGATCTCCTCGATCCGGCCGACGTTCTTGGTGGCGGTAGCGGCTTCCATAATGTCTCCGGTCAGCTGAGGCCCTCGGCCCCGGCAACAACTTCCATGATCTCCTGGGTGATCTCCGCCTGGCGGGCGCGGTTCATCTCCAGGGTGAGGTCTTCGATGAGCTCGCCGGCGTTCTCCGACGCGTTGCGCATCGCGGTCATGCGCGCGCCGTGCTCGGACGCGGTGGACTCCAGCAGCGCCCGGAACACCGAGATCTCGACGTAGTCCGGGATGAGGCGCTGGAGGATCCCCTCCGGGCTCGGCTCGTACTCGACGAGCGCGTGCGCCGTCGCCTCGGCCTGATCGGCCTCGGCGAAGGACGTGTCCTCCTGGGCGCCGGCGGCGGCCCAGATGGTCGCCTCCTGGACGGGCAGCAGCGTCTCGCGGCGGACCTCCTGGGTCAGCGCGGAGACGTAGCTGTTGTAGATGAGCTCGACGCGGTCGACCTTGCCGTCCGCGTAGGCGGTGATGAGGTCCTCGGCGACCTCGCGGGCGTTCGCGTAGGCGGGCCGGTCGGTGAAGCCCGTGTAGGCCCCGAGCGGCTCCTGCTTGCGGAACGTCAGCGTGGAGACGCCACGGCGCCCGACGGCGTAGAAGGAGACCTCCTTGCCCTGCTCACGGAGCTCCGCCGCGGCCTTCAGGCCGGAGCGGATGATCTGCGAGTTGAAGGCGCCGGCCAGGCCGCGGTCACCGGTCACGAGCAGCAGCGCGACGCGCTCCTCCTCGGGATGGATCTGCAGCAGCGGGTTCTGGCTGATCTCCGCGCTCGACGCGGCGTGCGCCGCGGCGCGCGTCATGACGCGCACCGCGCGGGCGTACGGCCGCAGCGCCTCGATGCGCTGCTCGGCGCGACGCAGGCGCGCCGCGGCGACCATCTCCATCGCGCGCGTGATCTTGCGGATGTTCCGGACCGACGTGATGCGGTCCTTGACGTCTGCCTGGGAGGCGCTCACGCCGGCGCGGCCTCCTTCTCGGCCTCCTCGACCTCGGCGGACGCCGGGGCCGTGGCGTCGATCGCGCCCTTGGTGACCTCGTTCGGATCCTCGACCGGCACGCCGTCCTCGTCGAGGTCGTAGCCGAAGTCGTCGGCGAACTCCTTCACCGCAGCGTCGACCGCGGCCACCGTCTCGTCGCTCCAGTCGCCACCGGCGATCTTCGCGAGGAGGTCGGCCTTCTCGGCCCGCAGGCGGGCGATGAGGTCGTTGAGGAACTCCGACACGCGGTCGACGTTGATGCGGTCGACGTAGCCGTTGGACGACGCGTAGATCTGGACGACCTGCTCCTCGACCGGCAGCGGCGAGCGCTCGTTCTGCTTCAGCGTCTCGACGAGGCGCTCACCGCGGGCGAGCGTGGCCTGCGTGGCGGCGTCGAGGTCCGAGCCGAACTGCGCGAACGCCTCGAGCTCGCGGTACTGCGAGAGGTCGAGCTTCAGGCGGCCGGCCACCTTCTTCATCGGCTTGATCTGGGCGTCACCGCCGACGCGGGACACCGAGATGCCGACGTTGATCGCCGGGCGGACGCCGGAGAAGAACAGGTTCGGCTCGAGGAAGATCTGGCCGTCGGTGATCGAGATGACGTTCGTCGGGATGTACGCGGACACGTCCGACGCCTGCGTCTCGATGATCGGCAGCGCCGTCATCGAGCCGGACCCGAGGTCCTCGCTGAGCTTCACCGCGCGCTCGAGCAGGCGGCTGTGCAGGTAGAAGACGTCGCCCGGGTACGCCTCGCGGCCCGGCGGGCGGCGCAGCAGCAGGGACATCTGGCGGTACGCGTACGCGTGCTTGGTGAGGTCGTCGTACACGACCAGCGTGTGGCCGCCCTTGTAGAGGAAGTACTCGGCCATCGCGGCACCCGCATACGGCGCCATGAACTTGATCGGCGCGGCCTCCTCGGCGCCCGCGGCCACGATGATCGTGTTCTCGAGCGCGCCGGCCTCCGCGAGGGTCTGGGCGAGCTGCACGACCGTCGCCAGGCGCTGGCCGATCGCGACGTACACCGAGATAACCCCGGTGTCCTTGTTGTTGATGATCGTGTCGATCGCGATCGCCGTCTTGCCGGTCTGGCGGTCGCCGATGATGAGCTCGCGCTGACCGCGGCCGATCGGGATCATCGCGTCGATCGCCTTGATGCCGGTCTGCATCGGCTCGTGGACCGGCGTACGGCTGATGACGCCCGGCGCCTTGAACTCGGCGGGGCGGTACTCGGACGCCTCGATGTCGCCCTTGCCGTCCAGCGGGTTGCCGAGCGGGTCGACGATGCGGCCCAGCAGGGCATCGCCGACGGGGATTTCGAGGAGCTTGCCGGTGCGCTTGACCGTGTCGCCCTCGACGACCTTGTCCCACTCGCCGAACAGCACGGCGCCGACGTTGTCGGACTCGAGGTTGAGCGCGAGGCCGGTCACGCCGTGGGGCAGCTCGAGCATCTCGAACGACATGGCGTTCTCGAGGCCGTGGATGCGCGCGATGCCGTCGGCCACCGACAGGACCGTGCCCACCTCGGTGAGCTCGGCCGAGCCGGCGTCCAGGCCCTCGATGCGGCTCTTGAGGATGGAAGTGATCTCGTCGGGCTTGATCTGCATGGGGTTTCGTGACTCCGTGAAGGAAGAACTGGTGTCAGGCGGCGCCCTTGGCCACCTGGCGGCGCAGGTGCTCGAGGCGGTTGCGGATGGAGGCGTCGAGGATCTGGTTCCCGACGCGCAGGACGATGCCGCCGAGGATCTCGGGCTGGACCTCGGATGTGAGCTCGACGCGCTGGCCCGTCTGCTGGCCGATCCGCTCACCGAGCTGCTGGACCACCTGGGGGTCGAGCGACACGGCGGACGTGATCTGGACGGGGAGCACCTTGTTCTCGCGCTCCCACATCCGGTCGAAGACGCGGCGGATGCGCATGATCGCCGGCATGCGGTGCTTCTCGACGAGCAGCTCGAGGAAGTTCAGCACCGTCTCGTCGACATCGACGAGCGCCTTCTTCAGCCCCTCCTCCTTCTCCTTGGTGGAGAAGTAGGGCGAGAAGAAGAAGGTCTGCAGGTCTCGGTCGTCCGCGACGGCGTCGGCCACCTGGCCGAGCTGGTCGCGGACGACGTCGAGCTTGCCGCGGTCCTTGGCGACCTCGAAGAGCGAGCGGGCGTAGACGTCGGCGATCTCCTCCACCGGTCTAGTTCCCCTCTCCCGCGCCCGCCAGCGCCGAGAAGTCCAGCTCGGCGAGGGCTTCCTCGACGAGCTTCTGCTGGTCCTCGGCGGACAGCGTCTTGCGGGTGATCTTCTCGGTCGCGAGGATCGTCAGGTCCGCCACCTCGCGGCGGATGTCCTGGATCGCGCGCCGGGTCTCGGCGTCGATGTCGCGCTTGGTCTGATCGAGCAGCTCCTCGCGCTGCTCGCGCGCCTTGGTCAGCGAGTCGGCCTCGGCCTGCTCGCCGGCCTTGCGGGCACGGGCGATGATGTCCTCGGCCTGGACGCGGGCGTCGGCGAGCCGCTGGCGGTACTCCGCCAGGATCTCGTCCGCCTCCGCCTTCGTCTTCTCGGCGTAGTCGATCGACTCCTCGATCGCCTTCTGGCGCTTGTCGAGCGCCTCGGCGATCCGCGGGAAGGCGAGCTTCCAGAGCAGGAACAGCGTCAGCCCGAAGACGAGCAGCGTCCAGAGCATCAGCCCCAGCGAGGGGGTGACGAGGAAGCTGCCGCCCTCGTCCTCGCCACCTTCGGCGGCGGCGAGGATGAAGGCCGAGGCCTTGGGAAGGACTTCGAGCATCGGCCTAGAGGAAGAAGGCGATCAGGCCGAAGATGAAGGCGTAGAACACGATCGCCTCGGTGAGCGCGAAGCCCAGCCACTGGATCGACGTGATCTCGTCCTTCATCTCGGGCTGGCGGGTGACCGACTCGATCACCTTGCCGAAGATGAAGCCGACGCCGACGCCCGGGCCGATGGTGCCCAGGCCAGCGCCGACGCCCAGCGCGATCGCCTTGCCGGCGTTCTCGCCGTAGGCGGCGGCGGTCTCGGCGTCAACCTGCGCCAGGACGCTGGTCAGTTCGGTGATGGCCACTTGGGGGTGTCTCCTTGATGCGTTGGGAACTCGTGGGAAAGGACTAGTGATCCTCGGCGACGGCGCCGCCGAGGTAGATCGCGGTCAGCGTGGCGAAGATGAACGCCTGCAGCGTGGCCACCAGGCCGACCTCGAAGAGGAAGAACGCGATGGCGACCGGCGCGGTGATGACACCGAGCGCCGCGACGCCGAGCAGCACCGCCAGTCCACCGCCCATGAAGAGGATCAGGAGGTGGCCGGCGAGGATGTTCGCGAACAGTCGTACGGAGAGGGAGATGATGCGCACGAAGTGCGAGATCACCTCGATGAAGAAGATCGGGATGACGAGCGGGCCCGGCGAACCGGCGGGGACCCAGCCCTTCACGTACTTGATGAGCCCCTTCGCCTTGACGCCCTGGATGTGGTAGGCGAACCAGACGACGAGGGTCAGGACGAGGCAGACGGAGATGTTGGCCGTCGCCGCGTAGAGGGCGAACGTCGGGAACTCGATGCCGAGGAAGTCGACCTTGTGCGCCGTGTTCGTCGGCAGCGGGATGTACCCGATGAGGTTCGAGAACCAGATGAAGAGGAAGATCGCCCCGATGAACGGGAACCACTTCCGCGCCATCTGGTCGTCCATGTTCCCCTTCGTGATGTTGTCGCGCATCATCGTGAAGAGCGACTCGACCGCGGTCTGCACGCGGTTGGGGCGCGCCTCCATGCGGTTGGCGACGAAGAGCATCGTCCCGACCGTCAGGACCGCGGCGATGACGAGGTAGAGCACCGCCTTGGTGATCGAGAGGTCGACGGCGCCGTCCTCGTTGATCGGGATCCAGGCGTTGAGGCGGAACTCGTCCACCGGGGCGAACTCTTCGTTCTTGCCGGCACTGCCCGTGATCGCGAACAGGATCAGGGTCAGTGCGAAGAGCACCATGATGGACGTGAAGACCTTGAGGCGTGTGGTCATGAGGAGGGGGTCGGGGACTGCCCGGCGCCGTTGACCTCGAAGGGCCGCAGGAGCATCCGGACGGTGAAGGACACGGTGAACAGCACGACGCACATGACGGCCGCGGAGAGGCCGATGTCGTCGTTCGTCGCCAGGCCCACGCCCAGGAGCGTGAGACCCATGAGCCAGCCGCGGCCGATCATCGACCCGGTGGCGATGCCGACGACCTTCTTGGGATCGTCGGCCTCGGCGGCCTTGCGGTCGGTGACCGCGCCGATGCCGCGCCACATGGCCCAGATGACCGCGGCCGTGACCCATCCGCCGAGCGGCAGGTCCGCCACGACGAAGACGGGCAGGGCGAGGGCGAGGACCAGGAGGTCGAGATTGCGCAGGAGCGTCATGACGGCCTACCGGTCGAGCTGCGGCCGGTGCGAGGGACGGGTCCGGCGGCGAGACCGGCGCACGAGCCCGCTGGGCCCGGCGAAGCACCGGCGGCGCCGACCGACCCGCGAACGGGGCCGCGTCGCCTGACCGCTGCCACGTCGACACGGCGACGTCGGGCGACGCCGCTCGGGGCGGGTGGCGTCGGCGTCGGACGCAGGGTCCTCGGCCGAACGGTCATGTTCGTGGAAATCGGGCATGGCGGGCGGGCACCCTACCGATGCGCACGCGCCCCGGCGTTGCGGGGGGAGGGGCGGTACATCGCATCGGGGGTGTCTCGTTATGGATCCTACTGGATCCGCGGACTTTGTAACAACTTTGTGACAGGGGGCACGCGGTCCTCGTGGCACTCGTCGCATGCGGGTGCCAAGCGGAGCGCGCGCTCCGGTGGACGCAGCGTCAACATCACGACGGCTTCACACCCGACTCTCAGGCATCCGGGAGCATGTTCTGCCGGTTGGCGGGTACCTGTGTCGTCGATGCAACGAGCCCAAGGACTGGATGGTCTCCGCGGGGTGGCGGCGCTGGCCGTCGTGCTCGTCCACGCGTGGATGTACGGCGGAGCGAACGACCCCGGGATGGACGAGACGGCGCTCGATGCGGTCATCGGCGAGCTTCGTGTCGCCCTCATGTCGTTCTTCGTCCTGTCCGGATACCTCGTGGTGCAGCCGTGGCTCCGCGCCGCGGTCGACGGCGGCCCGGCGCCATCGGTGCGCCGCTACCTCGGCAAGCGCGCCGCGCGCATCCTTCCCGCGTACTGGCTGGCCCTCGTCGGGGCGTACGTCCTGCTGCACGGCACCGGTCACCGGCGCGAAGCGGCGCTCGGCGACCTGCCGTACTTCGCGGTGTTCGCGCAGAACCAGTTCGAGCACACCCGCACGCTGCTCAACCCGCCGACCTGGTCGCTCGCCGTCGAGGTGAGCTTCTACGCGCTGGTCCCGCTCATCGGATGGGTCCTCATCGTCGCGATCCGCCGGTGGGGCCGCGCAGGCGCCCTCGCCGTCGCCGCCGCGCTGACGGCCGCGGGGCTGGCGTTCACCTGGGCGGCGTACTCCGGCGGCTGGCCGCCGACGGCCACCGCGTCGCTGCCGACCTACCTGCCCGTGTTCGCCTGCGGCATTGCGGCCGCCGCCCTCTCCCACCGGCGGCCGGCGGGCCGTGCGGCGCGGGGCGCCCTTCTCGTCGCCGGATGCGCGCTGGTCGCCGCCAACGGCTGGTGGCACCACGACGGCACCGGCGCGGCGGGCAAGGTCCTCCTCGACCTCCCCGCGGCGGCCGGCTTCGCCCTGATCGTCACGGCGCTCGCCGTGCGGGCGCCCCGCGCACTGGCCGCCGGGCCGCTGCGCTGGATCGGGATCGTCAGCTACGGCTTCTACCTCTGGCACATGCCAGTCCTCTACGTCCTGCGGCTGCAGGGCTGGTGGGCGGAGAGCCCTTGGATGGCCTACGGCACCGTCGTGGCCGTCTCGCTGGCCCTGGCCGCGATCAGCTGGTTCGGCGTCGAGCGCTGGGTCGTCGGCGAGACGCGCCAGCACCGCAAGCAGATGCGACGGCCTCGGGCCACGGCCGACCCGGCGGCGTCGCGCGGGCTGGCCTGATCAGCGCGCCCGTACGGTGACCGCGGTCGTCGCGGTGCGCACCGAGCCGTCGGCCTGACGCGCGCCGAGCGTGAGCTTCGCGGCGACGCGCCGGGCCACCCGCACGTAGCGGCGAGCGGTGCGGCCGGGCTTCAACACGACGGTCGCCATCGCGCCGTTGCGCACCGACGCCGAGCCGGTGGCGAGCGTGAGGATCCGGGAGCGCGAGCCGACGCGCACCTTGCGCGCCGTCTTCAGCGTGAGCGTCGCGCGACACGGCTGGGCGTCCGTCGCGGTGCAGCGCAGCGTGACGGAGATCCGCCCGCGGCGGTCGAGGGTCAGACGTCGCGTCACGAGCGTGACCGTCCGGACCGGCGTGATCGCCGGGGTGGTCGTCGTCCCGGTCCCCGGGACGGGCACGAGGCTCGGCGTCGTCGGGGTCGGGGGCGGTGTCGGCGGGGGCGTCCCGCCGTCAGGCGTCGTGAGCGCCGTCACGGCGGCCGTCATCGCGCTCGCCGCCGACACCGAGCCGCCCGCGTTCGACGCGGTCACCACCGCGCGCAGCGGGTGGCCGACGTCGTCGGCGCTCGCCGTGTACGTGCCGGTCACCGCGCCGGGGATCGCCGTGCACGTGGCGCCGGTGCAGCGCTCCCAGCGGTGGGCGTACGTGATGGTGGGCGTCCCGGTCCAGGTGCCGTTGGTCATCGCCAGCGTCTGCCCCTGCTTGGCGGTGCCCACGACGGCGGGCGCGACGGTGTTCACGGGGGCTGCGGCGGTGACGGATGCCGTGGCGGCGGAATCACCGGTGCCGGTGCCGTTGGCGTTCGTCGCGCTGACCTGCAGGCGGATCGTCTTACCGACGTCCGAGGAGGTCAGCGTGTAGCTCGTCCCGGTCGCAGAGGGAATGTTCACGCAGCTCGCGCCGGCGCTGTCGCACCGCCGCCACTGACGGGTGGTCGACGTCGGCGATCCCGTCCACGTGCCGTCGCTCGTCCGCGTCAGCGTCTGGCCGTCGCGGGCGGTGCCCGTCACGACCGGCGCCACGGTGTTCGACGGCGGGCCGGTGATGAGCAGGCGCGCGAGCGTGTTGTCGCTCGTGTCCGACGCCTGGCGGCCGACGTAGATGTCCCGCGCGTCGCCCTTGTTCAGCGTCGTCGAGAACTTGCCGTTGAACGCCGAGCATCCGCGGAACGTCGTGGTGCCATGGTCGGTGAGGACGATGACCGGGGTCAGCGTGCTCGTCGTCGTGTCGAAGGTGTAGCTGCCGGTGTTCGGCGCGGTGAAGCGGTACCAGACGCCGTTGAACACGCCGGTCAGGTCGTACCCGCCGCAGCCCGGGGTCTCGGTGCTGGCGCGCCCACCCGCGTAGACCGTGTCGGTCTGGACAGGCACGTCGAGCGTCGCGGCGGCCGCGCCGGCCTGCGTGTCATTGGCAGGCGGCGTCGGGGTGCCACGCGTCACCGACACCCCATAGGAGAACGCCTGGGCGTCGGCGTAGCTCGTGTTGGTCAGCGGGAACATCACCTCGCGCGTCGCCGCCGGGTCGATCACGATGTCGCCGGTCGCCGCGGTGACGTTGTGGAACGCCCACGAGGTCGAGCCCTTGGCGCGCGTGAGGTAGACCCACGACCCCAGCTGTCCGCTCGCCGGGCGCGTCACGCGGTAGTGCAGGACGTCGTTCGGCCCGCTGGCGGCCGGATCGCCGAAGTTCTCCAGCAGCACGTAGCGCGTGGCGAGGTGATCGATCGTGTACGCCGCGCCGCTCTCGCTCGTGGTCAGCAGGGACCGGTCCCACCGGGCCGCGGGCGGACGGCCGACGTCCGCGTGGAGCTGTGCCAGCCCTCCGGTCGACCACGCCGTCGGATCCCAGACCTGCCACGCGTACCGCCCGTACTTCTGGCTCAGCGTCGCGATGCCGCTGCTCTGGGCCGAGATCTCGGCGTTGAGGAAGGTCCGGTCCGACGTGTCGGTCGTGCAGTCCGTGACGCACGCCTTCACGCGCTCGAGCAGGCCGCCGATGAAGTCGACGCCGTAGTCCTCGACCTGGCGCTCCATGAACAGCCACTGCCAGTAGCCGTTGCCACACGGGCGCCCGCCGACGGTCGGCCACGTCCCGTACGAGCAGTCGAGCGGCAGCCACGGCGCGGGCGCGGTGGCCACGTCGTAGAAGTTCGAATCGCCCGGGGTCATGTCCACCGGCAGCGACCACGACACCGCCCAGTTCGCGGTGCTCTCCGTCCACATGCCCCCGATCGGCGCGCCCGGGTCGGGCTGGTAGGCCGCCTGGATCACGTGCATGAACTCGTGGACGGCGCGGAAACGCATGCCCTCCAGCGTGAGGTCTGGCGTGAGGATGAACCAGTTCGCGTACGGCGGCGTCGTGTCGCGGATCGTGATGCCGCCCGAGTAGCTCGGGTCCCCGGACCACGTCGTCAGGTAGATGTCAGTCTTGCCGTCACCGTCGTTGATCGGGACGCGCAGCCCGGCGTTGTGCGGATCGCCGCCCCCTGTGACGAGGTGCGAGTAGCCCTCCTCGGCGTACGCCGCGACGGACTGCGCCGTGCTCAGCGGCGTCGTCGAGGACTGGGTGTAGTGCACGACGAAGTGCGTGCTTCCCCAGGAGTTCGGCAGGGACGGGCGGGCGGCGTCCGCGGCGGCGGGCGCGCCGAGCGCCAGGAGCAGCGCGGCGGCGGCGACGACGAGATGGCGGTGGCGGACGTGCGGACCCATACCACCAGTCGACCACCATGCGGCGCTGGCCGCGACCGCTCGGACCACCCGTTCACGACCGGGTTTTCGTGCCGGTCGATCCGTGGTTTGGCGCAGGCCCTACAGCGCGGCCTCGGAGAGGACCTCGCGCCACCAGGCGCGTTCGTCGTCGCGCTCCTCGTCGGTCTGGCGCAGCATCCTGCGGGCATAGTCCTGCACCTGGTCGCGCGAGCCGACCACCAGCCGCGGCCCCGTGATCGCCAGCCGCCCGTCCTGGAGGACGAGCACGGCCCCGGGGACGTCCCAGCGGCGGCGCAGCCGATCGATGACCGGCAGCCCGAGCAGCTCGCTGCAGTCGATCGGGTCGCCGTCGGCGTCCCGCCACGGACGCGACGTGAAGATCGGCGCGGTGCCGGGCAGGATGCGCTCGGGCCGCGCGCTCGGACCGACGGGGCCGGAGCGCCAGCGGCGGATCAGCGGCTGGACCTCCGGGAGCAGCTCGTGGCGGACGACCATGTGCAGCCGGTCGCCTGCCTCCAGCCGGGTCGACCCGCGCGGCGGCAGCGCCTGCTCGCCGCGGACGAGGACGTTGACGAGCGCATCGCGCGGGAGCCCGAGGTCACGGACGCGCTGGCCGACCACCGCGTCGCCCTCGCGGACGCGCACCTCGATCATGTCGGCGCCCAGCCGACGGATCGAGCCGATCTCGGTGACAGGACGCGAGAGCGGATCCTCGTCGGCCGTCGCGCCCAGGCGCGCGGCGAGCGGCAGGAACGTCGTGCCTTGCAGGATCGTGCTGAACAGGACGACGAAGAACACGATGTTGAAGTAGTCCGCGCCCTGTGGGACGCCCTCGATGACCGGGAACGTCGCCAGCACGACGGGCACCGCCCCACGCAGGCCGGCCCAGCCGAGGACGACCGTCTCCCCCACCTTCAGGCCGGAGAACGCCGTCGAGACGAACACCGCGACGGGGCGCGCGACGAAGCAGAGGAACAGCGCCAGTGCGGTGCCCTGCAGCGCGTAGTCACCGAGCTGGCTCGGGAACACGAGGAGACCCAGGACGAGGAAGACGCCCAGCTGGGCGACCCACGCCAGGCCGTCGTGGAACGTCGTGATCGTCTGGCGCCCGGGGATGTTGCCCGAGCCGAGCGCGAGGCCCACGAGGTAGACCGACAGAAATCCGGAGCCGTGGAGCACGTCGGCGAGCCCGAAGGAGATCGCGACGGTCGCGAGGCTCGCGACCGGGTAGAGCCCACTCGTGCCGACCTGGGCGCGACGGAAGAGGAACACCGCGATCGCGCCGACTGCCGCGCCGACCAGCCCCCCGATCACGAGCTCCTCGGCGAAGAGCTTCGCGAACTCGCCGATCGTGTACGACGGGTCCTTGATCCACTCGATGAAGCCCAGGACGAGGACGACCGCAACCGGGTCGTTCGTGCCCGACTCTCCCTCGAGGATCCGGGCGAGGCGGCGCTTGAGGGTCGACCCGCGCAGCAGGGAGAAGATCGCCGCGCTGTCGGTCGCGGCGACGATCGACCCGATCAGCATCCCCTCGAGGAGGTCGAGGTCGAAGATGACGACGGCGGCGAAGCCGGTGAGGATCGCCGTGAGCAGCGTGCCGATCGTCGCGAGGCTCGCCGCGCTGCCGAGCACGGGCCGGATCTCGTCGATGCCGGCGGACAGGCCGCCCTCGAAGAGGATGAGCGCCAGCGCGATGATGCCGAGGTTGCGCGCGAGCTCGTAGTCGCTGAAGTCGACCCAGCCCAGCCCGTCCGATCCGACCGCCATGCCGATGGCCAGGAACAGCACGAGGCCGGGCACCCGCAGGCGGTTGGCGACGAGCGAGGCCAGGATCCCGACCGCCAGCAGCAGTCCCCCGACGAGCAGCAGGCGGCTTTCTTCCATCCGCGGTCATTGTCGCGGTTCGGCGGCGACTGTGCGCATCGACCGAAGGGCGAACACGGATGCGTGCCAGTTGTGCGGAGGGATAGCGCACGTGCGGTGGCGCGGCGGTACCGCGGTGGGACGCTCGGCGCATGGACCCGAACGAACTTCCCGCAGAGCGGGAAGAACGTCGCCTTCGAGGCGTCGACGCGCGCCTGGCGCGGCTGGCCGCGCGGCGCGGTGCCGTCATGACGGCGCCGCAGCTGCGTGCCGCCGGGTTCTCGTCGAGTGCGATCTCCCGCCGCATCGACGTCACCCTCACGCGGCTGTTCCGCGGCGTGCTGCTCTACGGCCTGCGCGAACCGACCGACGAGGAGCTGCAGCGAGCCGCGCTCCTGGCCGCAGGCACCGGCGCGGTTCTGGGGGCACGGAGCGCGCGAGCGTGGTGGCGTCTCGGCGACGACGGAGCCGCCATCGAGGTCATCGTCCCCCGGCGGCGGCGCGACCAACCGGGCCTCGTCACGATCGAGCGGCGCCTCTCACGCGCCGACTGGACCCACCGGCGCGGCCTGCCGGTGACGAGCGTGGCCCGTACCGCGGTCGACCTCGCCGGCGCTGCGTCCCTCGACGAGCTCAAGCGCTACGTTCATGAAGCGGAGTGCAGCAAGCGCTTCCGCCTGCGCGCGTTCGAGGAGACGATCGCCCGCGCCGGCGCATTTCGCGGCAAGCCACGGCTCCTCGACGCGCTGGCCGTCCATCGCCCCCTGAAGGGCAAGGTCGTCTCCGGCAAGGAACGGCTCTTCCATGCCTTTCTCGCCGACCGCGGGTATCCACCGACCGAGCACAACGCGCTCATCCACCTCGGCGGCGACGCGTGGGTGAGCCTTGACGTCTACTTCCCCGAATATCGGCTGGCCGTCGAGATCGACAGCGCGGTGCACGACAGTGCGGAGGCGCGGATCCGCGATGCGGCTCGCGACCGGGAGGTCGCCGCGGTCCTCGGCGTCATGACGCTGCGGGTCCGTGACACGGAGATCGTCACACGGCCGGACGAGACCGATCGCCAGCTGCGCGCGGCGCTGGCTCAGCGAGCGGGCATCACGGCTCGACCGTGACGAACTTCCCGGGCAGCGGGAACTTCGTGCGGTTTGAGGAGAGCGGCCCGCCAGGCCTGCGGCGCGGCGCCCATCCGCCGGGCCGCCTGCGCCAGCGAGACCGCCGGCTCCTGGCGCAGCGTGCCGAGCCCGGCGAGCTGGAACGCCGCCTCGTCCTCGGCCCGCGCGCCGTAGAGCGCCAGCGCGTCGAGCACCTTCGCCCGACCGAGCACGACGGGGGAGCGCAGCAGCCCGACGTCGCCCGTGTCCAGGCATTCGGCGTGCAGCGGGCGCCCCTCGAGCCGGACGTCGGAGGTGGTCACGAGGTGCCCGGCCAGCTCGCCTGCGCGGCCGAGCACGAGCGTGTCGCGCAGGAGCGCGGCGCCGCCGTGGCGCAGCGTCACCTGCGTCGCGCGGTGCACGACGCTGCCGGCGGCGAGCACCAGCGGCTGTGCCTCCCACTCCAGCCGCGCGTGGGCGCCGACGTCCAGGCGCACGTCGAGTTCCGCGGCCTCGCCGCCGCGCCCGTCGTGGGCGATGAGCGCGGCCACGTCGACGAGCCGCAGCCGCGCGCCCGGTCCGCAGCGGACGTCGAGCTCCACGCGGTCGCCCGCCAGCAGCGAGGCCGCGGTCTGCACGAGCGCCACGCGCGCGACGTCGCCGGCCCGCGACAGGACGCGCGGGCGCAGCAGGCCGCGGCCCGCCAGCCGGGTGAGCCGCGTCGCGGCGCCGTCGCGCTCGGCGACGATCTCAATGCGTGTGAGCGTGCGCGTGGTCGTGGTCGTGGTCGTCGTGGGCGTGGACGTGGGGCGCCATCGGCCCCGGATCGGCCGGGACGAGGTCGCCGGCCTGGTGGCGGGCCAGCTCGCTGCGGACCCAGTCGGCGACGCGGGCGACGTCCTCCGAGGCGCGCAGCGACGTCGGCAGCGTGGGCCGGTCTCCGCGGCGGTCCCCCGCATCGGCGAGCATCCGCTCGACGCTCGCGCCGACGAGCGGGGCGATGTCGACCTTGTTGATCACGAGCAGGTCGGCGCGCTCGACGCCGGGGCCGCCCTTGCGGGGCACGTCGTCGCCCCCCGCGCAGTCCAGGACGAAGATCTGCGTGTCGGCGAGCGCCGGGGAGAACGTCGCGGTGAGGTTGTCCCCGCCGGACTCGACGAAGACGACGTCGAGCGGGCCTTCGGCGGCCTCGAGCGTCTCGACCGCGAGGAGGTTCTCGCTGACGTCGTCGCGGATCGCGGTGTGCGGACAGCAGCCCGTCTGGACCGCGACGATCCGCTCGGGCGGCAGGACGCCCTGGCTGCGCAGGAAGCGCGCGTCCTCGTCGGTGTAGATGTCGTTCGTCACGACGCCGAGCCGCAGCTCGTCGGCCAGGGCGCCGCACAGCGCGGCGGCGAGCGAGCTCTTCCCGGTGCCGACAGGGCCGGCGATGCCGACGCGCAGCGCGCGCGGGGTGAAGTCAGCTGACAAAGAGCCTCCGATCCTCGGTGTGGTGCAGATGGGCGCGCCGGTCCAGCAGCGGCGTGGCGGGCGCGGGCAGCGGGTCGGTCGGGCCGACGGCGGCCGCGCGAGCGGCGAGCGCGTCGATGAGCGGCGCGACGTCGGCCAGCCACGCTGCGGCGTCGAGCGCGTCGACGGCGAGCAGCTTCGGCGCCGCGGACGTGACCGTCGCGGCGTCGTCGTAGAGCGAAAGCCGGGCGACGGCGAGCGGTTCCATCCCCGCGGCGGCGCCGGCCAGGCCGAGGACCACCGGACGCGGGGTGAGCGACGACGCGGCGGCGTAGGGTTCGAGCGGCGAGTCGGGCCACAGCCGAAGCGCCAGGCGCAGCAGCGCACGGCCGAGCCGCCGCCCGGTGTCGCGCCAGGCCGGGACCGGCGTGCGCGCCGCCCACGCGTCGTCGAGGTCGAGGGGATCGTCGCCGGCGGCGGCTCGCGCGGCGACGGCCGCTTCGGCCAGCCCGACGGTGCGCAGCCGCGCACGCAGGAAATGCGCGACCTCCGGGGCGGTCAGCGCCGCGGCTTCCAGACCGCCTGAGTGCGCGAAGCCGCCGGTGGGCGTGCGGCCGTCGGCCAGGAGCAGTTCGAGCGCGGAGGACGCCATCGTCAGAACAGCGAGTAGCGCTGCGCGAGCGGCAGCTCGGTGGCGGGCATCGGCTCGATCGCCTCGCCGTCGACGGTGACGACGAACGTCTCCGGGTCGACGGCGATCTCCGGCAGCGCGGTGTTGTTCGGCATGTCGGCCTTCGTCACCGACCGGGTGTCGGTGAGCGCGACGAGCTCGCGGTCGAGGCCGAGCCGGTCGGCCAGGCCCGCCTCGATGGCCTCGGGCGCGACGAACGCGACGCTGCACTGGGGCGCGACCTTCGGCGCGGCGCCGAACATCGGGCGCGGCAGCACCGGCTGCGGCGTCGGGATCGACGCGTTCGCGTCGCCGATCGGCGCGTACGCGATGACGCCGCCCTTCAGCACCGCCTTCGGGCGGATGCCGAAGAACGCCGGCTCCCACAGGACGAGGTCGGCGAGCTTCCCAGGCTCGACCGAGCCGATGACCCCATCCATCCCGTGCGCGACGGCCACGGCGATCGTGTACTTCGCGACGTAGCGCTTCGCCCGCTCGTTGTCCGCGCGCTCGGTCGCGCTCAGCGCGCCGTTGCGCCGCTTCATCACGTGCGCCGTCTGCCACGTGCGGATGATCGTCTCCCCCACGCGCCCCATCGCCTGGCTGTCCGAGCCGATCATCGAGATGGCCCCGAGGTCGTGCAGGACGTCTTCGGCGGCCATCGTCGTCTCCCGGATCCGCGACTCGGCGAAGGCCAGGTCCTCAGGCACCTTCGGATTGAGGTGGTGGCAGACGATGAGCATGTCCTGGTGCTCGGCCAGGGTGTTGATCGTGTGCGGCCGGGTCGGGTTCGTCGACGACGGCAGGACGTTGGCGTGCGAGGCGATGGCGATGATGTCCGGCGCATGGCCGCCGCCGGCCCCCTCGGTGTGGAACGTGTGGATCGTCCGCCCCGCGATCGCGGCGAGCGTCGACTCGAGGTAGCCGGCCTCGTTGAGCGTGTCCGTGTGGATCGCCGTCTGCACGCCCCACCGGTCGCTGGCCGTCAGGCACGCGTCGATCGCCGCCGGGGTCGAGCCCCAGTCCTCGTGGAGCTTGAACCCGCCCGCCCCGGCGAGCACCTGCTCGGCGAGCGCATCGGCGCTCACGGTGTTGCCCTTGCCCAGCAGGACGATGTTCATCGGCGCGGTGTCGAGCGCCCGGTGCATCATCCGCATGGCGTCCGCTGTGGTGCACGTCGTCGCCAGCGTGCCGTGGGTCGGGCCGGCGCCACCGCCAATCATGGTCGTGACCCCGCTGGCCAGCGCCTCGTCGACGAGCGTCGGGGTGATGAAGTGCACGTGGCAGTCGATCGCGCCGGCCGTGAGGATCTTGCCCTCGCCGGCCACGATGTCGGTGTTCGGCCCGAGGTGCAGCCCGGGCGTCACGCCGTCCATGATGTCCGGGTTGCCAGCCTTCCCCAGGGCGACGATGCGCCCGTCGCGGATGCCGACGTCGGCCTTGACGATCCCCCAGTGGTCGAGGACCACGACGTTCGTGATGACGACGTCCGGCGCGCCCTGGGCGCGCGTGGTCGTGCCCTGGAGCATCGATTCGCGGATCGTCTTGCCGCCGCCGAAGACCGCCTCGTCGCCGCCGATGCAGCGGTCCTCCTCGACCTCGATCCAGAGGTCGGTGTCGGCGAGGCGAACGCGGTCGCCGACTGTCGGGCCGAGCAGCTCGGCGTAGCGGACACGGTCGAAGCTCATGGCTTCACCTGCAGGCCCGGCACCTTCTTCTCGCCGCCGAGCGCGACGAGCGTGACGTCCCGCGACGCCCCCGGCTCGAAGCGCACCGACGTCCCCGCGTAGACGTCGAGGCGAAACCCGACGGCCGCCTCGCGGTCGAACTCCAGCGCGCTGTTGACGTCGGCGAAGTGAAAGTGCGAGCCGACCTGGATCGGCCGGTCGCCGGTGTTCAGCACCTCGATGATGCGCCGCTCGCGCGCGGGCGCCAGCTCGAGCGCGCCCTCGGCGGCGACGATCTCTCCGGGAACGAGCATCACGCGATGGGCTGGTGGAGGGTCACGAGCTTGCGCCCGTCCGGGAACGTCGCCTCGACCTGCACCTCGTCGAGCATCTCGGGCACGCCCTCCATGACGTCGGCGCGGGAGAGCACCTCGCGGCCGTCGGCCATGAGCTGCTCGACGGTCGCGTCGCCGTCGCGGGCACGCTCCATCACCCAGCAGCAGAGCAGCGCCACCGACTCGGGATGGTTGAGCTTCACCCCCCGCGCGCGACGGTCGCGGGCGACCATCCCCGCGACGGACAACAACAGCTTCTCCTGGTCGGACGGGGTCAGGCGCACGGCGTCTCCGGCGTCGTACAACGGGCGTGGACGGCGCCGAGTCAAGCAGACGGAATCCCCGCTGGGAAGGGGCATCACCCTGGGTGAGTACGCGCGGTCGAAGCGCACCGGCGCGGGATTCGACACTCGGTCGGGTTCGGGGTGAGCGGCGCCGGTCACCCCGGGGCGAGACGACCGGTCCCCGCGTTCACCCCACCCCCTGTACATCCGGTCGAAGGCGCGTTCGCCGCCCGGTCCGCAAGCTGGTCAGGCGAGCACGCGGCGATCACTGAGTGCCGAGTGTTCAAGACCAGCAATGCAAACCCTAGGGGGGTTCGTGTCAACGCGTGAGAAGGGCGGCCGGTTCTGGCTGCTCGCCATCCTCGCCCTGTGCCTGTCGGCGTTCGTCGCCGTCGGCTGCGGCTCTGACAGCAAGGACGAGGCAAGCTCGACCTCGGCCAGCGCCTCGTCGGATTCGGGCGACACCATCAAGGTCGGCATCCTGCACTCGCTCAGCGGGACGATGGCGATCTCCGAGGTCTCGGTGCGGGACTCCGAGCTGCTCGCCATCGAGGAGATCAACAAGAACGGCGGCGTCCTGGGCAAGCAGATCGAGCCCGTGATCGAGGACGGCGCGTCCGACTGGCCGACCTTCGCCGAGAAGGCGCAGAAGCTCATCTCGCAGGACCAGGTCGCCGCGACGTTCGGCGGCTGGACCTCGGCGTCGCGCAAGGCGATGCTGCCGGTCTTCGAGAAGAACAAGGCGCTCCTGTACTACCCCGTGCAGTACGAGGGCCTCGAGTCGTCGCCGTACATCTTCTACACCGGCGCGACGACCAACCAGCAGATCATCCCCGCCCTCGAGTACCTCCAGAAGGAGAAAGGCGTCAAGAAGCTCTTCCTCGTCGGCAGCGACTACGTCTTCCCGCGCACGGCGAACAAGGAGATCAAGGCGTGGGCGAAGGCCAACGGCATGGAGGTCACCGGTGAGGAGTACGCGCCGCTGGGCTCGACCGAGTTCTCGACCATCGTCAACAAGGTCAAGGCGTCGAACTCCGATGCGGTCTTCAACACGCTGAACGGCGACTCGAACGTCGCGTTCTTCAAGCAGCTCGACGGCGCGGGCCTGCCCTCGGACAAGCTGCCGGTCGTGTCCGTCTCGATCGCCGAGGACGAGGTCCGCGGCATCGGCGCCGACAAGGTCAAGGGCCAGATCGTCGCGTGGAACTACTACCAGACCACGCCGGGCGCGGAGAACGAGAAGTTCGTCAAGGCCTACAAGGCGAAGTACGGCAAGAACCGCGTCACCGACGACCCGATCGAGGCCGGCTACGTCGGCGTCAAGCTCTGGGCCGCGGCGGTCGAGAAGGCCGGCTCCACGGACCCCGAGAAGGTCAAGGCGGCGTCGAAGGGCCTCACGCTCGACGCGCCTGAGGGCAAGGTCACGGTCAACGGTGAGAACCAGCACATCACCAAGACCTCGCGTATCGGCGTGATCAACGAGAACGGCCTGATCGACACCGTCTGGGAGTCCGACGGCCCGATCGAGCCGGACCCGTACCTGAAGACCTACGACTGGGCGAAGGGCCTCTCCTAGCGAGAGACCACGGCGGGCGGGGCACGCGATCCCTCCTCAGCATCCGCGCCCCGCCCGCCGCTCCCACACCGCTCCCATGGAAGCTCTCCTCGAACAGCTCGTCGTCGGCCTGAGCATCGGCTCGATCCTGCTGCTGGTCGCCCTCGGCCTGACCTTCACGTTCGGTCAGATGGGCGTCATCAACATGGCCCACGGCGAGTTCATCATGGCCGGCGCGTACACGACCTACGTGCTCCAGGAACTGCTCGGCGCGGAGAACATCACCGCCGCGTTCCTGCTCTCGCTGCCCATCGCCCTCGTCGTCGCGGGCCTGATGGGACTTCTGCTCGAAGCCACCCTCATCAAACGGCTCTACGGCAGACCGCTCGACACGCTCCTCGTCACGTGGGGCGTCGCGCTCATCCTCCAGCAGGTCGCACGCGACGTCTTCGGCGCGCAGAACGTCGCAGTCGCCAGCCCGGCGTGGCTGGACGGCGGCACGGAGCTCTTCGGCATCGACCTGCCGTACAACCGCCTCTTCATCTTCGCCCTGGCGATGGCCGTCACGGTGGCCGCCTGGGTCGTCGTCGGCAAGCTCAAGCAGGGCCGCCGGATGCGCGCAGTCATGCAGAACCGCCAGCTGGCCGCCGCGAGCGGCATCGGCACGGCGAGCGTCGATCGCCGCACGTTCTTCCTGGGCTCCGGCCTGGCCGGCATCGCGGGCGTCGCGCTGACCCAGCTGGGATCGGTCGGGCCGGCGCTGGGCACCTACTACATCATCGACGCGTTCCTCGTGGTCATCGTCGGCGGGCTCGGACAGCTGCGCGGCGCGGTGATCGCGGCGTTCAGCCTCGGGATCATCAACTCGCTGTCGGAGTACTGGACCCAGGCGTCGCTGGCGAAGGTCATCGTCTTCGTCTGCATCATCGTGTTCCTGCAGTTCCGGCCGCAGGGCATCTTCGCGACCGAGTCGAGGGGGCTGGCGTAATGGCCACGGCAATGAAGGCCCTCGGCCCGACGCGCGAGCAGCTGCTCGCGCGGGTGGGCTTCGCGGTGAGCGCGCTGCTCCTGCTCGTCGTCGCGCCGGCGTTCCTCTCGGACTTCCGGCTCGGCCTGCTGGCGAAGTTCCTCTGCTTCGCGATCATCGCCGTCGGCATCGCGATCGCATGGGGCAACGGCGGCATGCTCGTCCTCGGCCAGGGGCTGTTCTTCGGCCTGGGCGGCTACTGCATGGCGATGTACCTCAAGCTCGCCGAGGCCGGCAGCGTCGGTCTGCCGGACTTCATGGTCTGGTCGGGCCGCGAGACGCTCCCCGCCTTCTGGAAGCCGTTCGAGCACGCGTGGTTCGCGGTGGGGGCGGCGGTGATCGTCCCGGTGATCTTCGCGGCGCTGCTCGGCACGCTGATCTTCCGCAGCCGCGTACGTGGGCCGTACTTCGCGATCCTCACGCAGGCGCTGGCGGCGGCGTTCGTGATCCTGCTCGTCGGCCAGCAGGCCATCACGGGCGGCACGAACGGCCTGACGAACATCACGACGTTCTTCGGGCTCGACCTCGCCGACCCGGGCGACCAGCGGGTCCTGTACTTCCTCGCGGCGATCTCGCTCGGGGTGGTCTACCTCATCGCCCGCCAGCTGCTGAACAGCCGGTACGGCAAGCTGCTCATCGCGGTGCGCGACGCGGAGGACCGCGTGCGGTTCCTCGGCTACAGCGCCACGCGCGTGAAGGTCATCGCGTTCGCCACCGCCGCCGGCATGGCCGGCCTGGCGGGGGCGCTGTTCGTGCCGATCGTGGGGATCATCTCCCCGGCGATGCTCGGCATCGTGCCGTCGATCGAGATGGTCGTCTGGGTGGCCGTCGGGGGGCGCGCCTCCCTGGCGGGGGCGATCGCGGGGGCGATCGCGGTGAACTGGGCGAAGTCCTCGCTCAGCGAGGAGTTCCCGTCGGGGTGGCTCTACTTCCAGGGCGCCCTGTTCATCGCGGTCGTCGCCTTCGCCCCGATGGGGATCGCCGGCGCCGTCGCGTGGGCGCGTGACCGGATCCTCGAGCGCACCGGCCGCAAGCAGCCCGGCCCGACGACGACCGCCACCGCGGAGGGAACCTCATGACGACCGAGCCCTGGCTCATCGACGAGCTGCTGAAGATCCGTGGCCTGGAAGTCGACTTCGACGGCTTCAAGGCCGTCGACGGCGTCGACGTCGACGTCAAGGTCGGCGAGGTGCACTTCCTCATCGGCCCCAACGGCGCCGGCAAGACGACGGTGATCGACTGCATCACCGGCATGACGAAACCGACGGGCGGCTCGGTCCTGTTCGACGAGACCGAGCTGCGCGGCAAAAAGGAGAACGAGATCGTCAAGCTCGGCGTCGGGCGGACCTTTCAGACGGCGAGCGTCTTCGAGGCGCTCACCGTCGAGGACAACCTCGACCTCGCCGCCTCGTTCCGGATGTCCACGCTGAAGCTCCTGCGCCGGCGCAGGGGCACGTCGGAGACGGTGACGAAGGCCCTCGAGTCGACCGGCCTGGAGGACGTCCGCGCCAAGCCGGCGGGCACGCTGTCGCACGGGCAGAAGCAGTGGCTGGAGATCGGGATGCTGCTCTGCCAGGACCCCAAGCTCCTGTTGCTCGACGAGCCCGTGGCCGGCATGAGCCCGGAGGAGCGAACCCGCACGGGCGAGCTCATCCGGCTCGTCGCCGAGTCCTGCACCGTGCTGTGCGTCGAGCACGACATGGACTTCCTGCGGCGCTTCGCCGACCGGGTGACCGTGATGGACGAGGGCAAGGTCATCAAGGCCAACGCCACCGTCGCCGAGGTCCAGGCCGACGAGCGCATCCAGGAGATCTACATCGGCAAGGGCCGGGGCATCGAGGAGGTTTCCGCATGAAGCTCGAAGCCAGCGACCTGCGGGTCAGCCACGGCCGCACCCCGGCGCTGTTCGGCGTCTCGCTGTCCATCGACGCGGGCGGGCGCACGTGTGTGCTCGGCCGCAACGGGGTCGGCAAGACGTCGCTGATGAACGCGCTCATGGGCGTCCTGCCCGCGAAGACCGGCACGGTGACCCTCGACGGCGAGGACATCACGAAGCTGCCGCCGTGGGAGCGCGTCAAGCGCGGCCTGGGCTACATCCCCCAGGAGCGCTCCGGGTTCCCGCAGCTGTCGGTCGGCGAGAACCTGCGGGTGGTCAACGAGTCGCGCAAGGGGGCCAAACCCTCCGACATCGACGAGGTGCTCGACCTCTTCCCGCGGCTCACACCGTTGCTCAAGCGCCCCGCCGTGTACCTCTCGGGCGGTCAGCGCCAGCAGCTGGCGATCGCCCGGGCGCTGCTGACCAAGCCGAAGCTCCTGCTGCTCGACGAGCCGACGGAGGGCATTCAGCCGTCGATCGTCGCGGAGATCGAGGAGTCGATCCTGGCGTTCCATTCCCGGGACGGACTCGGGCTCGTCGTCGCCGAGCAGTACGTCGAGATGGCGTTGCGGATGTCCGACGAGTACCTCGTGCTCGAAGCGGGCGTCGTGGTGCACCAGGGGCACACCGCCGACCTCACCCCCGAGGAGGCGGGCAAGCTGCTCGCGATCTAGCGAGCCTCGTCGTGGCCGCCGGGCGCGGCGGTTCGCGGGGGTTCCGGCGGGATGCGGGAAGGAGCGGTCCGCATCCCGCCGGGCTCCGGGGCGACGCTCGTCGTCCCCGCCAGCACGACACGGTTGCGGCCCTCGCGCTTGGCCGCCAGCAGCGCGGCGTCCGCCATGGCGAACGTCGCGTCGTAGTCGAGTGCCACGCCCGCTGGTGAGCTCGCGACGCCGAGGGAGATCGTCATCGGCAGCCCCGCGGCAGGCGTGCGCGCCACACGCTCACGGATGCGCTGGGCGATCTGCGCCGCCGTCGCGGTGCTCGCGCCGGGCAGCAGGATCACGAACTCCTCGCCGCCGATGCGGTACACCGCGTCGAACGCGCGCAGCTCGCCGCGGATACGGACCCCGATCTCGGCCAGGACCCGGTCGCCGGCCGCATGGCCGTGGACGTCGTTGACGGTCTTGAAGTGGTCGAGGTCGGCGACCACGACGGCGATCGGCTGGCGCCCGGCCGGAAGATGCGCGAGCTCGGCGATCCGCGCCTCGAGCGCGACGCGGTTCAGCGCGCCCGTCAGCTCGTCGCTGATGGCCGCGACCCGCAACTCGGCGACGCGGCCGCCCATGGCGCTGCCGACGATCGCCAGCGCCGCCTGCAGGGCGAGCGGGAGCGCGAGGATCAGCGGGTTGGCCGCGACCTCAGACGCTCCGACCGCCAGCGCCGCGGCGGCCATCGAGACGGAGCCGGTCACCACGAGCACGCCGGCGCCGCGGCCCGGCAGCGACGTGCCGCAGCCGAACATCGCGATCGCGAAGATCGGCAACGCGAAGAGGATGTCGGGGCCTGCGATCAGCACCGTCAGCGCCGCCCCGAGCTGCATGAGGATGAAGCTCGGCAGGAAGATGAGCTCGGGACGGCGCGTCCGCAGCGCACCCCGGACACCGACCTCCACGATCGCGCCGCTGACGAAGACCGGGATGAGCATCTGCCAGCCCAGCCACGGCACCATCGAGACGATCGCGAGCGTCACGAGCGAGCTCGTCACCTTGGTCCCGGATCGCGTCCGCTCCACGATGTCGACGAGGTGGGCGCGCGCGATCGCATCGCGCACGAGCCAGTTGCCCTCCGGCGCGCGTGGCGCCTCAGGCGCGACCGCCTGGGGTGCGGTATCGGGTTCGGCCTCCGCTGCGCCGGGCAGCTCGACGTCGCCCGCGACCCGCACCTGGTCGCGACCGAAGGCCTTCGCCGCGTACATCGCGGCGTCGGCCTGGCGGAACACCGCGCGGTAGTCGAAGCCGTCATCAGGCGCCGTCACCGCGACGCCGACGGACGTCGTGACGCGACGCCCGTCGATGGGCGACGCCGCCACCGCGATGCGCATCCGGTCGGCCAACGCCCGCGCGCTCTTCTCGTTCGCGCCGGCGAGCAGCACGACGAACTCCTCGCCGCCGAAGCGGTAGACCTGGGTGCCGTCCGCCGCGTCGACGAGCCGCCGGGCGACCTCTGCCAGGACCCGATCGCCGGCGGCGTGACCGTGCGTGTCGTTGATGTGCTTGAAGTGGTCGAGGTCGGCGACGAGGACCGCGACCCGCTCGTGGCTGTCGCGCACCTGGTGCGTGAGCTCGGCGACGCGCGCCATCAGCGCGGTCCGGTTGAAGAGCCCGGTCAGCTCATCGACGACGGCGTCGTCGCGCGTGACCATGTCGGCGTCGCGCACGGCCATGGCGGCGAACACGATCACGACGAGCAGGAGCACCGGGACCCACAACGCCGGAGGCATCGCCTCGATCTGGTCCGGCGCCGTCGTGAGCGTCACCGCGACGAGGCCGACGATGCTGAGGACCGACGCGACGGCGACCGTGGCGCGCCGGAACCCGATCGCGGCGAGCAGCACCGGGAAGATCGGCGCGCACATGAGGTAGATGACGGGGCCTTCGGCCACTGCGACGGTGAGCAGGACCATGGCCTGGGCGAAGACGAACGAGCCGAAGCTCGCCCAGTCGCCGCACCGGTCGTGGATCGCCGGCAGACGCGTCCCGGCGAAGACCAGCCCGGCGGCGATGATCGGCAGCACCGCCTGCAGGCCGTAGACCGGGAGGGCGAGCGCGACGGGGACGAGCAGCGTGCTCATGGCAAGCAGCTGGGCACCCGCGAGCCTCCCGCCCATGTCGAGCAGGCGCTCACGTTCCTCCTGGTCGCGATAGAGCAGGCGGCTCAGGTCCATACGTTCGTGGCGTATCGGCGTCAGCACTCGGCCTACCGAGTTCTGACGTCTCATTCTGGCCGATCGGCGCGCCCGGCCTCAGCGACCGGCGGGCATGACGGCGACGAGCGCGTTGCGCAGCTCGTGCAGCAACGCCTCGAGCTCCCCCGCGTCCTCGTCGCCGACCGCCGCGTGCTCAAGCCGCTCGGCGGTCTCGGCGACCGCCCACGCCCCGACGACGCGGCTCGCGCCGAGGATCTGGTGCGCGCGCCGGCGCACCGCCGGCCGGTCGCCGAGCTCCAGCGCCTCGGTGAGACCCTGGAGGTCGTCGCGAACGGCCTCGGCGTAGGACTGCAGGATCTGGGCGCCGAGCTCCTCGTCACCGGCGGCGACCTCGTCGAGCGCGCTCCCGTCGACGGCCGGCGGGATCGCCCGGGGCGCGTCCGCCTCCTCGGCCTGCGGCCAGGCGACATCGGGCAGCCACGTCCGCAGCGTGCCCGCGAGGATGTCCATCGTGGTCGGCTTCGTGACGACGTCGTCCATGCCGGCCGCGCGGCAGCGCTCGCGCTCACCCTGCAGCGCGCTCGCCGTGAGGGCCAGCAGCGGCACGCGCGGACGGCCGGTGTCCTGCTCGGCGGCCCGCAGCCGCCGGGCGAGCTCGTAGCCGTCGACATGGGGCAGCTGGATGTCGGTGAATACCAGGCCGTACCGGCCCTGTCCGAAGCGCGAGAGCGCCTGCTCGGCGTCGGCGGCGACGTCGACGCGGAAGCCGATGGCCTCCAGCTGCCCGGCCAGAACCTCGCGGTTGACCGGATTGTCCTCGACGAGGAGCAGCAGGCTGCCCTCGCGCTCAGCCGCGGCCCGGCTGGGCAGCCGTCGCCGGCCGGAGAACGCCAGGCGACGGTCGGCCGGACCGGGCTCGGCCTCGTCAGGCGCGCCCAGCGCCAGCGGCAGCTCGACGCGCACCGTCGTCCCCTGTCCCACGGTGCTGCGCAACGTGACGTCCCCGCCCATCGCATCGGCGAGCTGGCGCACGATGACCAGGCCGAGACCGGTGCCCTCGCTGCTGCGCGCGTTGTCCGTGCTCGCCTGCGTGAACGGCTTGAACAGCCGGGCCTGGTCGGCCTCCGAGATGCCGATGCCGGTGTCGCGCACCTCGAAGCGCACGCGCTGCGCGGTGTCATCCTGGTCGACGACCTCCACGGCGAGCTCCACCCCACCTTGCCGCGTGAACTTCAGCGCGTTGGAGATGAGGTTGCCGAGGATCTGCCGCAGTCGCGCGCCGTCCACCTCGTGCGCCGGCGCGAGGCGCTGGTCCACGGCGGCGCTGAGAGCGAGCCCCCGCACCGCCGCAGCGTGGCGGTACTGCGCGGCGACGTCCTCGACGAGCGGACCGACCGCGATCGTCGCCGGCGCCAGATCGAGGAACCCGGCTTCGATCTTCGAGAAGTCCAGCACGTCGCCGATCACCGACAGCAGCGCGCGGGCGGAGCCCATCGCGACGTCGACGAGCTCGCGCTGGCGCTGGTCGAGATCGCCGATGCTCAGGATCTCCAGCGTGCCCGTCACCGCGACGAGCGGCGTGCGCAGCTCGTGGCTCATCATCGCCAGGAACGCGGACTTCGCCCGGTCGGCCGCCTCGGCGTCCTCGCGCGCCCGGCGCAGGTCGGACTCGAGCATCTTGCGATCGGTCACGTCGGCGACGTAGCCGTACAGCTCGGCCGAGCCGTCGAGGTTCCGCAGCGCCAGCGCCTGGCCCTGCATCCAGCGCACCCCGCCGTCCGGGCCGACGATCCGGTACTCGCGCTGCCACGTGCCGCCGGTCCGCGCCGCCTCGAGCATCGAGTCCAGCCAGCCGCCGCGGTCCTCGGGCAGGACCGCGCGCGCCATCCCGGGGAAGTCGACGTCCTGGTTGCCGTCGACCCGGTGGATACTTCCGTGGCGGCTGGCGAACCGCACGCTGAACGCCCCGTCGACGTCGACGTGGAACTGGAACACGGCGCCCGGCACGCGGTCGGCGATCGTCTGCAGGCGGTTCTCCGCCTCGCGGGCCTCGCGCTCGGCGCGCCGCCGCGCGCCGAGGTCGCGCTGCACCGCGTCGGCCATCTCGTTGAAGTCCCCCGCCAGCTGCGCGAGCTCCTGGACCCCGGCGGGCGTGGGGCGCTGCGACCAGTCGCCGCGCGTGATGCGCTGCGTCACCTCGGCCAGGCGCGAGAGCGGGCGGACGATCGCGCGCCGGGCCACGACGAGCGTCGCGACGAGGGTGGCGATGAGCAGCGCGAGGATGGCGGTCTGCGCCGCGAGCAGCCGGTTCGTCTTGGCCTGCAGCTGGGCGGCACGCCGCTCGGTGCGCGCGTCGACGAGCGCGGTGAACCGGTCGATGGCCGTCATGATCACCCGCTTCTGGCGGTGATACTCGGCGTCCTGGAGCAGGCGGTTCTCGCGCGCGATGTCCCGCGGGTACTCGGAGTCGACCCCGGCGGCGATGCGCGGCGCGACGCGCTCCATGACCTCCTTCTCCAGGACGGCCAGGCCGTTGGAGGCGCGCAGCGACGCGTTGAGTGCCGCGAACTCGTCGGGGGCGAAGTGCGCGCGGCGCATGAGCTCGACGAGCGACGCCGGCGGCCCGGTCCGGATCCGGCCCGCCGGGTTGGCCAGGACGCGGTCCCAGAACGAGCTGTCGTAGTTGACCGGCCGTGGCGCCTCGCCCGAGCGGATCTGGAGGATCTCGTCGTAGTACTGACGGAAGCGCGAGTCGCCGGTCGTCACGTACAGGCGGACCATGCGCGTGAGGTCGTTCGAGCTCTGGCGCATCTGGTCGGACAGGCGGAAGGACGTCACGCGCTGACGCTCGGCGTCCGTGCGGTCCGTCGCGGTGCGGACCTGCAGCACGGTGACGACCGAGAGCAGCGCCGACAGCAGCAGGACGAGGACGAGCAGGCCGGTCAGCAGCTGGCGGATCGACAGCGCGCGACGGGGGTGAGCCGGCGCGTCGGCCGTCATCCCGGGGCGGCCCCCGCCCAGCCGGCGATCCGGTCGATCGACAGCGGCGCGCCGACCGACCGGCCCTGCGCGCGATCGGCGCCGAGCTGGGCGACGAGATCGCGCTCGGCGGCGGTGTCGCAGCCATCGGCGACGACGCGCACGCCCCGTTCCCGCAGGGCGCGGATGGTCGCTTCGAGCGCCTCGGTGCGCTGCGCGCCATCCGGGCCCGCCACGCCCGCGATCGCGTCGCGGGCGAGGACGACCTCGGTCAGCGGCAGGCCGTCGGGGCCGCCGATCGTCGCGTCGCCCGTGGTGAAGCCGTCGAGGCCGAGACCGAACCCGCGGACCCGCAGCCGGGTCAGCACGTCGAGCTCCGCGGCGGCCACCGGCAGCTCGGGGCGACGCGGAAGGGCGACGCAGAACCGGCGCGGATCGATCCCCCCGGCGCGGGCGCGCGCCGTCAGGCGGTCGGCCAGCGCGAGGTCCGAGCACGCGGCGGGCGGCACGATGACCGTCGCGTCGATTCCCAGCGCCGGGCCGTCGACCTCGAGCAGCGCCTCGCACGCGACGTCGACGACGTGCTCGGCGACGTCGATCGCCGCCGGCCGCGCCCACGCCTCAGCGAGCTCCGTCGCGGCGTCGATCGGGCCGAGGTCGTCGTCGACACGCCACGCGCGCGCCTGCAGACCGGCCGGCCGGCCCGAGAGGAGGTCCACCCGGGGCGTGAGCGCGACCGTGACGCGGCCGTCGCGCAGCGCGTCTGCCCACGTCTGCGCGGGCGTCTCGGACGGCTGCTGGATCCCACGCGGGCTCAGCGGCCGGTGCAGGCCCACGACCTCCAGCAGCCGGCGGGCCGTCAGCGGCTTGCGCACCGCGCCCAGCACCTCGAGGCCGTACGCGCGAGCGGTCGTCTCCGCCGCCCGGAGCACGTCGTCGTCCAGGCCGCTGGCGATCACGATCGCCGTGTCGATGCTGCGCTCGGAGACGTGGCGCAGGAACTCGACGCCGTCCATCCCCGGCATGTCGAGGTCGACGACGACGACGTCGGGCTTCGGCTCGCCCGAGAGCAGCGCGAGGGCGACGTCACCGTCCTCGGCCTCCAGCAGACGGCCGGCGCCGAGGTTGGCGAGGATCTGCAGCATCGTGCGCCGCTGGAACTCATGGTCCTCCACGACCATGACCGTGCAGTCCGCCAGGGTCACCGCAGTTCCTCCGCGTAGGTCATCTGAAGCCCTCCGAGCAGGCCGAGCTCTCGCCCGCGCCGCACCGCCTCCTCCCGCGACGCGACCCCGAGCTTGGCGTAGAGCGCGCGGGTGTGCGTCTTGATCGTGTTGCGGCTGATGAACAGCTCGTCGGCGACCTGGCGCAGGCTGCCCGGCCCGGCGAGCGCGGCGAGCACCTCCAGCTCGCGGACGCTGAGGTCCTCCGGCGCGGCGCTCTCCTGGGCGGCCCGCGGGACGGGCGCGCCGGCGACGTCCCGGAGCCAGCCCGGCAGCGCGCCGGCGTCGCGCGCGCCCGCGAGCGCGGCCATCGCCTGCTCCGCGGCGTCGCGCGCGGGGCCGGGCTCATCCAGCGCGCGGTGCGCCCTCGCCAGCTCGAGGAGCACGGCGGGGACCATGAGCGACGAGTCCCGCCAGCCGCGCGCGAGGTCGAGGCCGGCGCGACACGCGAGGACGGCCTCGGCCGGCCGGCCGGCCTCCGTGAGCAGCCGCGCGCGGGCATAGGTCACGGGCAGCGTGTGGGGCGAGGCGCGCAGCGGGCCGTTGTCGCGTTCGGCCACGGCGGTGCCCACCATCGCGCGCGCCTCGATCTGGTCGCCGCGGCGCAGCGCCGCGACGCCGAGCACCGCACGCGGCAGGTACGCCACGAGCGGCAGGCCGGCGGACGGGAGGTGGACCTGCTCGGCCAGCGCATGCTGCGCCAGCCGCTCGGCGTCCGCGTCGTCACCGAGCAGGTGCAGGTGCCAGGAGGTCAGCGCCTCGACCGCGGCCCGCGCCGGAGCGCCGCGCGGCAGGACCGACAGCGCCTGCCGCGCCGCCGCCACGGCGCGGCCCAGATCGTCGAAGCAGATCATGGCCTCCAGGCACTGGGCGGCCAGGCCGTAGCTCGCGGTGCCGTCGGGCATGGGCCCCGCCCACCCTGCGGTCTCCCCCGTCGCCAGCCACCCGTCGCGGCGCTCACGGTCGCCGTCCAGGGCGGCCAGCAGCGCGCTGACGTAACACAGCCGCGCGTCCGCCCCGACGACCTCCGCCGGGAACTGCGCGAGCCACTCGCGCGCCCGGCCGCCGAGCGCGCCGGACTGCACGAAGCGGATGCTGTGGCAGGCCAGCAGCTCCGCCGCGAGGTCCCAGTCGCGCGCGGCGAGGTAGTGGTGCATCGCCTCGACGAGCTCGCCCTCCCCGCCCTCGGTCTCGAACCAGCCGCCCGCGCGCACGTGCAGCTCCCGCGCGCGCTGCGGGTCGGTCGCCAGCAGGCGGTTGCGCAGGACGTCACGCAGCAGGTGATGGCAGCGAAACCACGTTCTCGAGCGATCCAGCGGGCTGAGCAGCAACGACGAGCGCGTCAGGCTCCCGAACGCCTCACGGGTGTCCGCCGTGTCGCCGAGCAGGCGGACGCAGAGGTCGAGATTGAACCGGTCGAGCACCGACGTCTCGAGGATGAACCGGCGCTCGTGGTCGGGCGAGCTGCGCAGCACCTCGTCGGTGAGGTCGCCGATGAGGTCCTCGTCGGAGGACCGCAGCTGCTCCACGACCTCCTCGGGCGCGTCACCGAGGCGCAGCCGCAGCGCGGCGAGATACAGGGCGGCCGGCCAGCCCTCGGTGCGGCGCTCCAGCGCGACCACCTCGTCCGGCCCGATCGCCAGGCCGAGGGCGTCGCGCAGGAACCGCGTCGTCTCGTCGGGGTCGAAGCGCAGGTCGTCGGCGCGGACGTCGAGCGCCTCGCCGTGCCCGCGCAGGCGCCGCAGCGCGTCCAGCCCGGGGTCGCGGCGCGCGGCGATCATCACGCGGTGCCCGCGCGGCAGGCGGGCGAGGAACCAGTCGACGCTCTCGCGCGTGCCGGGATCATCGAGCGCGAGGTGCAGGTCGTCGAGGACGACCGTCACGGGCGCGTCGGTCTCGGCGAGCGCGTCGAGCAGCGCGATGAGGACCCCCGCGCGCAGATCGGCGTCAGGTGCCTCCGCGGCGTCGAGCGCCGGGCCCAGCGCGTCGCCGAGGATCGGCTGCAGGGCGGTCAGCACCGCAAGCCAGAGCCGCGCGCCCTCGTCGTCGTCGTCGATCGAGACCCACGCCACGCGGTCGCCGTCGGGCACCCGCGCCGCCCACTGCGCGAGCAGCGTGCTCTTGCCGAAGCCGGCGGGCGCGCTCACCACCACCGCGCGCGCGGCGCTGCGCGCGATGGCGTCGAGCAGCACCGAACGCTCGACATGCTCGGCCCGCGCGGGCGGGCGATGGAACTTCGTCTGCGGAAACACGCATCCCCAATGGTGGGGATGCGTCGCAGCCCGCACAACCGCCATCAGGGCGAATCACCCCGGGTGACTGTTTCGCCCGGATGGCACGTTGATCGCCGCGCCTGAGCGCAGACATGGTGCCGATTCTGCGCAGATCGCCGGTCGGGCGAGCAGCAGCCCTGAGGATCGTCGCATGCACGGTGACGAAGGTTCCGATGAGCGCAATCAACGTGACGCTCTGCCATCGATCCGGGAGATCGCACGCCGGGAACGCTGGGTGGTCACGACCTCGGGACTGGCCGATGAGGGCGTCTCGCGTGCCCGCCAAAGTCGCGCGAACGCCCCTGGGTATCTGACGACGATGTACCGCGGCGTTCACCTCTACGGCCGCACCGACCCGACGCGCGACGAACGCGACCGCGCAGCATTGCTGGCCGCCGGGCCGGACGCCGTGCTCAGCCACCGCAGCGCCGCGGCACGATGGGGACTGCGTCGCTGGCGCGGAGACGTCGAGGTCATCGTCCCCACCCGCCGCCGGCGGCGTCGGGGGCTCCACCCGCGCACCCGGTTGCTACATCCGCGGGACATCACCATGAAGGACGGTCTGCCGATCACCACCCTCGCGCGCACCCTCGTCGACCTTGCCTCGCTGCTCGACGAGGCGGCGCTCGACCACGCGGTGCAGGAGGCCGATGTCCTCGGCAAGCTACGCGTGGAAGCGGTCGACGCGGCCATGGCCCGCGCGCCGGGAGCGCGAGGCCTCCCGAGGCTCCGCGCCGCCCTGGTGCGCCGCCGCCCCGTCGACGGGCCGCTCCGAGACGTCTTCGAGCGGCGCTTCCACGGCTTCCTGCGCGACCGCGACTACCCGCCTTCGCGACACAACGTGCCGTTCGACCTCGGCCGCGGCGTCTGGGCGACGGTCGACGTGGTCTTCGAGGAGGCGTGGCTCGCGATCGAGCTCGACGGCGGGTCCCACCTCACCCCGGCGAAGTACGCCGCCGACCGGCGCCGCGATCGCCGGCTGATGTCCGTGCACCGGTTGCCCGTCAGTCGCGTGACCTGGTTCGAGCTCACCGAGGAGCCGGACGCCCTGGACGAGGACCTCAAGGCGCAGCTCGCGTCGCGCAACCGGTGACGTTTGTCGCGCTGAGCGAGACAAACGTCACCGTCCGCTGCGCGCCCATCAGTCCAGCTCCACATGCCGGAACGCCATCGCCGCCTCGGTGATCACGGCCTCCCCCATCGTGTGCCGGGGCTCCCGCCGCCGGTCCGCCGCGCTGCCGGGATTGAAGATCTGAAACGCCCCGTCCTCGGAGACCTCGTGGAGCGGGATGTGCGAATGGCCGAACACCAGCGCGTCGGCGTCGGGGAACTTCTTGCGCATGCGGGCCAGGCGCCCGTCCGCCGGCCCGCCGTTGTGCGTCATGGCGAGCTTCACCGCGCCGAGCTCGAGCTCGAGCACCGCGGGCAGCCGCGCGCGCACGGCAGCGTCGTCGGCGTTGCCGTGCACCGCGTGGACGGGCGGCCCGAGCGCGAGCAGGTCGTCGAGGACCGCGGCGGTCATGAGGTCGCCCGCGTGCAGGATCGCGTCGGCGTCGCGCAGCCGGTCGAGCGTCCCGTCGGGCAGCCGGCGGCGCCCCTCCTGGGCGGCGAGGCCGGCCGACAGGTGCGTGTCGGAGATGATCGCGAGCCTCATGGCCGACGGCGCTGCAGGACCTCGCGCTGGAAGATCCGGAACGACCCGCGCGGCCGGCCGCCGGGGGTGAACAGCGCGGAGTCCCAGGTGTCGCGCGGCCCGCTCGCACGCCAGTGGTAGACGAAGACGTGGGTGATCCGCGGATCCATGGGGACGATCTCGCGGAACAGCCAGCGCATCGCCCGGATCGCGTGAGCCGGCGACTCGTGCAGCGGAACCCGCACCCGGGTACGGCGGCGGACGAGGCCGCCGACCTCCGTGAGCCACACGTCCCCCTTCACCGTGTCCAGCAGCGCACGCGTGCTCGTCGTCCGGAAGCGGTTCGCGTCGATGTAGTTGTGCAGGCCCCAATACGGCGGCTCCTGCTTGGCGGCCTTCCGGAAGCTGCGAGCCCACGCGACCATGTTCGGCATGTCGAGCAGCTCGGCGGCGAGGATCGTGCAGCCGCGGCACTCGCGGCGCATCGCCTTGTAGTAGGCGGCGACGAGCGCAGGCCGGTGGCAGGTGGGCTCGCCGCAGTGGTTGGCCTCGTTCCAGGTGGCGTACGTCTCGACCCACGGGTAGCGCGCGCGGAAGCGCCGGAACTCGTACTTGAAGCGTGATGGGCTGGGCAGCGAGCGCCGCACCGTGCGGGAATGCCCGAACGTCACGAGCGGCTCGACACCGGCGCGCCGCGCGCCCGCCATCCAGTCGTCGATCTCCTGGACCTGCCACGGGTACGCCATCGCGTCCCACGCGACGCTGAGTCGCGCGTGCCGGATGCCCAGCTCGCGGAACCGCGGGTCGTCGAACATCGACGCCTTCTGGTCGCCGACCCCGATCACCGCCCGCGCGTGCGCAGGCGTCGACGCGGCCGCCGCGGCGCAGACGAGCACCGCGGTGACCGTGGCGAGCAGGCGGGTCACCCGGCGGGTCCCTCCTCGGTGAGGACCGTGTCCTCGTGCGTGTAGGCGGGGGCGCAGCAGCACAGCAGCTTCAGCGGCTCGTCACCGGTGTTCCAGAGCTTGTGCACCATGCCCGGCGCGATGACGACGCAATCGCCGGGGCGCACCTCGCGCTCCTCGCCGTCCAGGCGAAGGCGTCCGGTTCCCGCGGTGACGTAGTACAGCTCCTCGGTGACGCGGTGGTAGTGCTCGGTCGTGGCGCCGCCCGCCGGAACCGTCGCCTCAGCGAGGGACTGGTTGACCGCGGGCAGGGACACCCGCCCCGCGAGTTCACGGATCTCCGAGCCGTCGAGCGTGATGAACGGTTCGACCTCATCGAGGTTGCTAACGCGCATGGCCGGTCAATGTATCGGCGTCTCGGGATGCCGTAGGGTTGGCGCGTTCTCATGGATCTGCGCCTCCCGACCGATCTCCTGCCCCGCACCGACGCCGAACCGGCGAGTGCGAAGCGCGCGCAGATCGAGCGTGACGTCCTGCAGGCCGTCGACGACCTCCTGCGCGGCGGGGCCCGCTGGAACGACCTGTCGATCGAGCGGATCGCAACCGCCGCGGGTATCTCGCGCACCGCGTTCTACTTCTACTTCCGCGACAAGCGGGAGCTGCTCATGCGCCTGGTCGTGGGGGTCAGCGACGAGGTCATGAAGGCGAGTGTCTGGTTCTCTCAGCCGCCGGACACCGACGATCCGGATCTCCTGCGCCAGGCGCTGCTGTTCGTCCGCGACGTGTTCACCGCGCACGGCGAGCTGCTCCGCGCCGTCGTCGAGGTCTCCGCGGTCGACGAGCAGGTGGCGACGTTCTTCCGCGATCTCCAGGCCACGTTCGCGCAGCTGACCGCCGAGCGGGCCCTGGCCCTGCGCGACGCCAAACGGGCCCGTCCGATCGAGCCCGCCGACGTGACCGGAAGCGCCCTCATGGCGATGACCGAGAAGACGTTCTACGAGTGGCAGGTGCGCGGCACGGAAGTCAGCGACGCGCACATCGACGCGCTCGCCGAGGTGTGGCGGCGCGCGATCTACGGCTGACGGATCGCTTCGAACTCGCCGGTCTCCAGGTCGCGGAGCACCGCCTCGTCGATGTCGTGCTCCTCGGTCCGCGGGTCCGCCCGGCGCAGCTGCCACGCGCGCAGCCGGCGGAACTTCACGATCTCCAGCACGTAGACGAGGTAGACCGACCACAGCAGCGCCAGCACGATGAGCGCGCCCATGACGATCGCCCAACCCGTGTGCAGGTTGCCGCTCGAGTCGCTGTACGGCACGAACCGCAGGGCGACGGCGAGCCCGGCCATGCTGAACATCCACGCGTAGAGGTAGAGCATCGTCCGCCGTGCCGAGAACCCGATCCGATCGAGCCGGTGGTGGAAATGCTCGCGGTCGGCCTCGTAGACCGGGCGGTGGTACTTCAAGCGCTTGAGGACGACGAACGTCGTGTCGAGGAACGGCACCGCGAGCACGAGCAGCGGCAGGATCAGCGCGAGCACGGCGTTCGTCTTGACCGACGCCAGCACCGCGATGCACGCCAGCAGCAGGCCGAGGAGATTCGCGCCGCAGTCGCCCATGTACGACGACGCCGGCGGGAAGTTGAACACCAGGAACCCGAGCGCGGCGCCGCAGACGACGGCGGAGAACACGCCGGCCTCGTGGCGCCCGAGGTCGAACGCGATGATCGCGAACGCGGCTGCGCTGATCATCGCCACGCCGGCAGCGAGACCGTCGACTCCGTCGGAGAAGTTGACGATGTTCATCACGGCAACCATGCCGAGCACCGTCAGCGGCGCGCCGAGCCAACCGAAGTCGACGGGGCCGATGAACGGGACGGTGACGTTGTCGACGACCACGCCGTAGTGCACGGGGATGACCGCGGCCAGGATCTGACCGCCGAGCTTGACGCCCGGCATGAGGTCGAAGCGGTCGTCGAGCGCGCCGATGAACGTGATGACCGTGGCGCCCATGAGAACCCCGACGTATTCGCCGTCGACGTCGAGCATGAGCAGCGCACCGACGACGACGCCCATGTAGATCGCCAGCCCGCCCAGGAGCGGCGTGCCGCCGGGGCCGAGCCCGCGCTCGCGCGGCGTGTCGACTGCGCCGACGCGGCGCGCGAAGATCCCCGTGAGCGGGGTCAGCGCCGCCGTCACGCCCGCAGCGATGAGCAGACCGGCGAGCGCGTCGAAAGCGTCGGGGCGCATACGACGGAAAGTGTCCCACCGCGGGTGGGCGGCAGGCGCCCTGCCGTCCGCAGTCGCGCTTCTCTAGGCTGGCGCGACCTGTGCGGATCCTGCTCGTCTCACAGATGTACCCCTCGCCCACCGACCCGGATCTTGGCGCGTTCGTGGCCCTCATCGAACAGGAGCTGCTGGCCCAGGGGCACGAGATCCGTCGCGCCGTCATCGACCATCGCGGCGGGCCGCCGACGAAGCACGCGGCGCTGGCGCGTGACGCGATCCTCGGCGCGCGGCGCTTTGGTCCCGACGTCGTCTACGCGCACTTCCTCGCGCCCGCGGGGACGGCCGGCGTGCTCGCGGGGATGGCCGGGGACGCGCCGGTCGTCGTGACCGCCCACGGGACGGATGTCGAGAACGCCGAGAAGCACGCGGCGCTGCGGGCGGTCACCCGGGCGACGATCGCGCGCTGCGCCGCGGTGATCGCGGTGTCCCAGCATCTCGCCGACCGCCTGGCGGCGGTCATCCCCGCGGCGCGCGCGAAGACATCCGTCATCGACTGCGGCGTCGATCTCGGCGTCTTCTCCCCGCGCGACGGCGCGCAGGCGCGCGCGGCGCTGGGCTGGGAGGGCGAGGGCCCGTTCGTCGTGTGCGCGGGCTCGCTGGTGGAGCGCAAGAACGTGCTGCGGCTCGCCGACGCCTTCTTCCGGCTGGGACATGGCCAGCTGGCCTATGTCGGCGATGGGCCGCTCCGCGGCGCGCTGGCGGGTCGCAGCTCGATCCACGTCACGGGCCGTATCCCGCACGACGAGGTGCCGACGTGGCTGGCGGCGGCCAACGTCGTGGCGCAGCCCTCGCTGAAGGAGCCGTTCGGGCAGGTCACGCTGGAGGGGATGGCGATGGCGCGACCGGTGCTCGCCACGCGCGTCGGCGGCCCGCCGGAGTTCGTCCCCGAAGGCGCTGGCGTGCTCGTCGACCCGACGAG
>CAMCUD010000038.1 GCA_945878865.1 Bifidobacterium breve
CGATTACGGCGGCCTTGACCGACGCGTCGCTCGGCGAGTTCGCCAGCTCGTGGAAGGAGTTCCAGAACTTGTCGAGCAGCGAGTTCAGGCCGTTCTCGCCGGGCTCGTTGAGCTCGTCCATCGCGCGACGGAGGCCCTCGGCCTTCTCGGTGTCGTACGACGAGGTGGTGTGCTGCGCGCGGTACTGGATGTCGAGGAACCCGTCGCGCATGCGGCGGAACTGCTCGATGCTGACGCCCGAGCCGAGCCACGCGCCGTTGCCGCTCTGCAGCCCGCCGGAGAGGCGCAGCGACGTCGAGGACGCGTAGACGGCCTCCTGGCGGCTGTAGCCCTCAGTGCCGGCGTTCGTGACGTTGTTCGACGTGATGTCGAGCGCCCGCTGGTTGGCGATGATGCCGCTCAGCGCGCTCTGCAGACCGAAGAAGGCGGAGACCTGCATGGCTCAGGCCTCCAGATCCAGGACGCGGTGGGCGGTCGCGCTGGCGGGGCGCGGGCCGACGACGAGGCCGCCGCGACCGGAGTCGACCGCCGGGCCGTAGGCGCCGGAGTCCTCGTCGCCGAGCAGGCGGGTGAGATGGTCGAGGAACGCGAGCTCCTGGCGCATGAGCGCCCGGTTGATCGTGTGCCGCTGCTGGATCTCGCTGAGCAGGCCGCGCAGCTGGGCGCTGCGCTGGCGCGCCGCCTCGGCGGTCGTCGGGTCGAGCAGCGCGCAGATCGCTTCGAGGGTGACCGCGTGCGCGGGGATGCTCAGACGGCCGGCGGCCAGCTCGAGGATCTCGCCCCGGCGCTGTTCCAGGAGCGAGCGGCGCTCCATCTCGGCCTGGATCTCGCCGATGGCCCGCAGCACGCCCTCGACCACGCGGTCGCGGATCGCGCCGGCCTGGCGCAGCACGCAGTCCAGGAGCTTCTCGGCCGAGCGCAGCTGGTCGTCGAGGTGCGCCAGGAGCACGTGGCCGAGGTCGAGCTCGACGGTCATGGGCGTGAAGGTCGTCACGCCTTCGTCTCCTGGTGCAGGCTGGCGTCGAGCGAGGCGGCGATCCCGATGCCGCCGCCGCTGATGAGCGCGTCGGCGAGGATCGTGGGCAGCTGGTCGCGGTAGGACTTCGTCGCGGCGTCCTGGGTCTCCTCGTCGTCGGAGAGCTTCGTGGTCTTCGAGAGCTGCTTCGTCATCTCGACGATCAGCGACTTCTCGAACGAGAGCTCCGAGCGGTAGTCCTTCATGCGGTCCTCGCCGCCGTTGCGCACGGCGGTCGGGATCTGCGCAGTCGGGGAGAGGATGGGGAGCGCCGCGTCGGTCATCAGATGCGCTTCACCTGGTTGGCGATCTCGGCGATGCGGTCCTGCGTCTGGATCGCCTTGCTGGCGAGCTCGAAGGCGCGCTGGGACTCGACCATCTGGGTCATGGAGTCCGCCATGTCGGCGTTCGAGGCCTCGAGCTTGCCGGCGACGAGCTCGGTGCCCGGGCCGGCGGCGCGCGTGCCGCCGCTGGCGGCGGTCGCCTGGAAGAGGTTGTTGCCCATCGCCTGCAGGCCGGCCTCGGCGGGGACGTTCACCACGTTGATCCGGCCGACCTCGCGGTTGTTGACCATGACGCTGCCGTTCGCCGCGATGCGGACGTCCTCGGCCTGCGTGCCGGCGGGAAGCTGGATGGCCGGGTCGAGCAGGTTGCCGGCGTTCGTGGAGATCCGGCCCTGGCCGTCGATCTGCAGGTGGCCGTCGCGGGTCAGCATCTGCCGGCCCTGCGCGTCGCGCACCGTGAGGTACCCGGGGCCGCTGATGGCGACGTCGATCGGGTTGGGCGAGTCGAGCAGCGCGCCCTGCGCGGTGCCGCGGCCCAGGAAGGTCGCGGCCGCGCCGGAGCCGTCCCGGACACCGGGCTGGGTCGCAAGGCCCGCGTCGGTGTAGACGAGATCGCGAAACGCGACGCGGGTGCGCTTGTAGCCAGTCGTATTGACGTTCGCGACGTCGTTCGAGATGGCGTCCAAGCGATCCTGCTGAGCCGCCATCCCGGCAGCCGCCGCATACATACCTTCAAGCATCGTGCTCCCAATGGAGGGGGTGGAGCTACGGCTTCCGCAATGCGGTCCAGTCGTGTGCTCCGAACTCGTACTTCTCCGCCGGAATGATCGGTCGGTTCCGCGGCGGCTTGAGGGCGTGTCCAGACCGTCTGGACACCTTCGCCGCCACGAGCCCCCGAAACGCGGCCGAACGTCGAAAAGGTGCCGCCAGAGCGACACCTTTTCGACGTTCGACGGGGTGGCGGGCGGGCGCTACCGCGGCATGCCGAGCTGGTTGGCCTTCTCGAGCGTGCTGTCGATCGTCGAGATGGCCTTCTGGCCGGCTTCGAAGGCGCGCATCGACGCCATCATGTCGACCATCGTGCGCGCGGCGTCCACGCTGGACGCCTCCAGGGCGCCTGCACGCGGCTCGTCCGGGGACTGCCCGGTCTGCGCGCCGGTGAAGTAGCCCTCGCCGGCCTTGCGTGCGTTGGGCACGAGCGCGACGCCGACGTTCGCGGTCGTCACGGTGCCGTCGGCGTTGACCTGCACCGGCTGGCCGTTGCGGCCGAGCACGGCGTTGCCGAGCTGGTCGACGAGCTGCCCCGCCTGGTTGCTCGTGAACGAGCCGTTGCGCGTGAAGCGGACGCCCTGCGGCGTCTGCACGCTGAAGAAGCCCTCGCCGGTGATGGCGAGGTCGAGGGGCTCACCGGTGTCGCGCACCGGCTGGGCCGAAAGGTCGGTGGCCTGCTCGGCGACCTGGGTCGACCGGCCGACCGAGCCCACGACCATGCCGGTCGGAAGGTCGGTGACCATGAGCTCGCCGAACTGGTGCAGCGACGAGCGGTCGGCCTTGTAGCCGGGCGTGGCCGCGTTGGCGAGGTCGTTGGCGATCTGGTCCTGCCTGGCCATCTCGGCGACCATGCCGGAGGCGGCGATGAAGAGCCCGCGTTCCATACGCCCACCGTCGTCGGCGTGGCGCACGTCCGCTTGAGGCGAACGGACGCCTGGTCGATGAGAGGGACATGAGCATCGGTGGCGCCCCCATTCCGATCGAGTTCGTCCTGCTGAAGAACTCGCCGCTGCTCGGCGCCGACGTCACGATCAAGCCGGGCATGCAGGTCAACGGCCGCGTGCTCGAGCTCCTGGGCAACGGCCGCGGGTTCATCAACCTCGCGGGCGTGAAGGTCGAGGCGCAGCTGCCCCACAACGTCCGGCCCGGGGACATCCTGAAGATGCGGGTGTCCGAGGCGGCGGACGAGCGGCTCATGCTGAAGATCGTCGACCAGTTCACGCCGCAGGGCGCGCAGGACGCCGGCGGCGCCAGCGCGGCCCAGCAGGCCGGCGCGATGCAGCCCCTCGTCGGCTTCGGCTTGCCGGGCGGCGCGCAGGCGCAGCTGCTCGTCGACCCGGATGACCAGGGAGATGGCGCATCGGGATCACGCGGAGAACTACGGACGATCGTGCTGCGCTACGACAGTGATCTGCTCGGCCAGATGGACGTCGTCGTCCGCCTCGACGACGCCCAGATCTCCGCCACCGTCCTCGCGGTCCCCGGCGACCCGCTCGAGTCCGCCCGCCAGGGCGCCGACGAGCTGCGCGGCAAGCTGCGTGAGGCCGCCGACCGCCCCGCCCAGGTCACGATCGCCGGCCGCGCGCCGGCCCCGGTCGATGTCCAAGCCTGAACGCCGCCGCCGCGCTGCGGCCCTGCGCTACGAGGGCGAAGGCGCCCCGCGCGTCGTCGCCACCGGCGCCGGCGAGATCGCCGAGCGGATCATCCAGCGCGCCATCGAGGCGGGAGTCCCCGTGCGCGACGACGCGGCGCTGGCGGAGGCCCTCGCGCGCGTGGAGATCAACCAGGAGATCCCCATGGAGCTCTACCAGGCGGTCGCGCAGGCGCTCGTCTGGGCGCACGGGCTCGACCTCGCGTCGCGGGTCGCCGCCCGGCAGGCGTCGCAGCGACTCGCCGGGTGACCAGAGCAGGCCACGGGGTGTCCCGCGTCGAATTGACGGCCGACTACGGATGCCGTATTCGCCCCGCTGACGAATTCTGAGGAAGACATGATCGACCTTCCCCTCGCCGACACCGCGCTCGACCTGTCCAGGTGGCAGTTCGCGATGACGTCGATCTACCACTTCCTCTTCGTGCCCCTGACCATCGGGCTCGCATACACGCTCGCCGTGATGCAGACCCTATGGTTCAAGACGCGCGACGAGCAGTGGCTTCGGTTGACGCGGTTCTTCGGCAAACTCTTCCTCATCAACTTCGCGATCGGGGTCGCCACCGGCCTCGTTCAGGAGTTCCAGTTCGGCATGAACTGGTCGGAGTACTCACGCTTCGTCGGCGACGTCTTTGGCGCGCCGCTGGCGATGGAAGGCCTCTTGGCCTTCTTCCTGGAGTCCACCTTCATCGGGCTCTGGGTCTTCGGGTGGAGCCGGCTCAAGCCGGGTGTCCACCTCGCCACGATCTGGGCCGTCGCCATCGGGACGACGCTGTCGGCGTACTTCATCCTCGCGGCGAACGCGTGGATGCAGGACCCCGTCGGCTACAAGCTCGTCGACGGACGGGCCCAGATGACCAGTGTCTTCGCGGTCCTCTTCAACGAGACCGCGCTGCTGGCGTTCTTCCACACGATGGCCGCGGCGGCTGTGACGGCGAGCTTCTTCGTCATGGGCGTCAGCGCGTTCCATCTGCGTCGCGGGCAGGACGTCGCGGCGTTCAACAAGGCCGCGCGGATGGGCGCGGCGATCGCCGTCCCCGCGACGGTGTTCGTGCTGCTCATCGGCGACGACTTCATGCGCAACATGGTCGAGCGCCAGCCGATGAAGGTGGCCGCGGCCGAGGCGCTGTACGACACGACGTCGAAGGCCGGGTTGTCCATCTTCGCGGTGGCGCCGCTGGAGGCCAACCCGGGTGAGACCACGGTCAACCTGAAGATCCCGTACGCGCTGTCGGTCCTGGCGACGAACAGCTTCGACGGGACCGTCGTGGGCATCGACCAGCTCCAGGCCCAGTACGAGAAGAAGTACGGCCCGGGCGACTACGTCCCGCCGGTCGGCGTCGTCTACTGGGGCTTCCGCGGCATGGTGTACATCGGCGGCGCGCTCGTCGCGATCGCCCTGTTCGCCGCGTTCCTGGCCTGGAAGGACCGGCTCAAGGAGCACCGGCTCTTCCAGCGGGTGCTGATCTGGTCCATCGCGCTGCCGTTCCTTGCGAACACGGCGGGCTGGGTCTACACCGAGGTCGGCCGCCAACCCTGGATCGTCCAGGGGCTGCAGCGGACCGCCGACGGCGTGTCGGTCGCGGTGCCGACGTGGCAGATCGCGGCGGGCATCATCACGTTCCTCGTGATCTACGGATTGCTCATCATCGTCGAGTTCTGGCTCATGCGCCGCTACGCGCAGCGCCTGCCCGAACCCGAGCGCGATGAGGCAGATCGCACGCTCCCGCTCCCGGCGATGAGCTACTAGGAGGCAGAGACCATGGCGAACTTCGCACTCGATCTCGAGACCTTCTGGTTCCTCGCGCTCGGCTTCCTGTGGGTCGGCTACCTCGTCCTCGAGGGCTTCGACTTCGGCGTCGGCATGCTCCTGCCGTTCATCGGCAAGAGCGACAAGGACCGCCGGGTCATGATGAACTCGATCGGCCCGCACTGGGACGGCAACGAGGTGTGGGTCATCACGGCGGGCGCCGGCACGTTCGCGGCGTTCCCGGACTGGTACGCGACGCTGTTCAGCGCGTACTTCCTGCCGCTGCTCATCATCGTCGTCGCGCTCGTAGTCCGAGCCGTGGCGTTCGAGTACCGCGGCAAGCACGACACGGCGCGGTGGAAGGGCAACTGGGATCGCATCATCGCGCTGACCAGCTTCCTGCCCGCCCTGCTGTGGGGCGTCGCGCTGACGGGCATCATCAACGGTGTCCCGATCGGCAAGGACATGCAGTTCACGGGGAACTTCTTCGACCTCGTGCAGCCCTTCGCCCTGATGGGCGGGCTGGTGACGTTCCTGCTGTCGCTGCTGTGCGGCGCGGTGTTCCTCGGCCTGAAGACGCACGGCGAGCTGCGTGAGCGTGCGCGGACGGTGGCCCAGCGGGTCGCCCCGATCACGCTCGGCATCCTGCTGATCTTCGCGCTGTGGACCACGTGGGGCGTGCTCGGGGACGTCATCCCGAACGTGCTCCTGCTCACGGCGGCGGCGACGCTGACCGGGGCGGTCGTGCTCACGACGCGGCGCGGCACGGAGGGCTGGTCCTTCCTGCTCGTCTCGCTGACGATCGCGTTCGCGGTCGGCGGCCTGTTCGTGATCCTCTACCCGAACGTCATGGTGTCCTCGACGGACGCCGCGTTCAACCTGACGATCTACAACACGGCATCCGGCTCGTACACGCTGACCGTCATGACGATCGTGGCGCTCGTGATGCTGCCGATCGTGCTCTTCTACCAAGCGGTCACGTACTACGTGTTCCGCGGCCGGCTGGATCCGGACACCCTTGAGGCCTCCCCCTCGCTCCCCGAGGCGGTGGCCAAGGTGGCCGACAAGGTCGGGATCACCGAAGAGCATCCGCCGCAGGCGAACGTCGATCCGCCGACGGCATAGGTGCGCGGTCTCGACCGCCGATTGATGGCGCGGGCCCGCGGGGTCCGCGCCGCACTCGCCGGGGACACCCTGCTGGGGGTCCTCGGCGCGGTGCTCGTCCTCGCCCAGGCGACGCTGCTGGCCAGCGTCATCGCCCGGGCGTGGGGCGGCGCCTCGCTCGCCGACGTGACCCCGGCGCTGCTGGGGTTCGCTGCGGTCGTCGCGGCGCGGTCGGGCCTGACGTGGGGCTTTGAGACCGTGGGCCGCCGGGCCGCCGCGAGCGTGCTGAGCGATCTGCGGATGGCGCTCGTGCGCCGGCGCCTGCGCGACGCGCCGGCCGCGCTGGACGGCGTGCAGAGCGGCGAGGTCGCCGCGGCCGCGGTCGGCGGCATCGAGGCGCTGGAGAGCTACTTCGCGAAGTACCTGCCGCAGGTGGTGCTCGCGTGCATCGTGCCGCTCGCGGTGGTCCTGTGGTGCGCGCCGATCGACCTGCTGAGCGCGGGGATCATGCTCGCAACGCTGCCGCTCGTCCCGATCTTCATGGTGCTCGTCGGCTGGTACACGCAGAAGCGCACGACCGAGCGCTACGCGGCGATGGTCCGCCTGTCGACGCACTTCCTCGACGTGGTCCGCGGGCTGCCGACGCTGCGCGCGTTCAACCGCGGTGAGGCGCAGGCCGAGCGGATCGCCGAGGTCTCCGACGACTACCGCCGCGCGACGATGGGCACGCTGCGCGTCTCGTTCCTCTCGGGCGCGGTGCTCGACCTGGCCGCCACGCTCGGCGTCGCGCTCATCGCGGTGACCGTGGGCGTGCGGCTGGTGGAGGGCCATCTGGCGCTGCAGGCCGGGCTGACCGTGCTGATCCTCGCGCCCGAGCTGTACGCGCCGCTGCGCGCGCTCGGCGCGCAGTACCACGCGAGCGCCGATGGCATGGCGGTCGCTGATCGCATCCTCGATCTTCTGGACGAGCCCGCTGCGGTGACGGTTCCGGATTCGGCCGTCGCGATGCCCGACCTGCGCGCGGTGCCGCTGCGCCTCGACGATGTCGCGTTCTCGTACCCCTCCCGTGAGGGCGACGTGCTGCGTGGCGCGTCGCTGGTGGTTGAGCCCGGGGAGCGCGTGGCGATTGTCGGGCCGAGCGGCGCGGGCAAGTCGACGATCGCGTCGCTGCTGCTGCGCCTGACCGAGCCCACCGGCGGCGCCGTGATGGCGGGTTCCGTCGACGCGCGCGAGGTCGACGTGGACGCGTGGCGCGCGGCGGTGGCCTGGGTGCCGCAGCGCGGGACGATCCTGCGTGGGACGGTCGCGGACAACATTCGCCTGGGCGCGCCGGATGCTTCGGATGTGGCCGTGCGGGAAGCCGCGCGTGCCGCGGGCGCCGACGGCTTCATCGCCGCACTGCCCGACGGCTACGACACGGTTGTCGGCGAGGGCGGCCGCGCGCTGTCGGCGGGCCAGGGGCAGCGTCTGGCGCTCGCCCGCGCGCTTGTGCGCGACGCTCCGCTGCTCCTCCTCGACGAGCCGACGGCGAACCTCGACGCGGAGAGCGCCGCGCTCGTCGCCGAGGCGGTCCGGCGGCTGCCGCGCGACCGCACGGTGGTGTTGATCGCGCACGACCGGGAGCTCGCGCGCGGGATGGATCGCGTGGTCGAACTGGTCGATGGTGCTTTCACGTTGCCTGACAACGTCAAAGCACCAGACGCCGAGGAGGCCCGATGAGGAACGAGACCCTGAGCCGCCTGCTCGTCCTCGCCGACGCGCCGCGCAAGCGCCTCGCGCTCGCCGTCGTCCTCGGCGCGCTGGCCGTGCTGTTCGGCGTCGGCCTCATGGGCACGTCGGGCTACCTCATCAGCCGCGCGGCCGAGCAGCCGCCCGTGCTCTCCCTGACGGTCGCGATCGTCTTCGTCCGCTTCTTCGGCGTCTCCCGGCCCATCGCGCGGTACCTCGAGCGCCTGACCTCCCACGACGTCGCGTTCCGCACGCTCGGCACGCTCCGCTCGAAGCTCTACACGCGCATCGAACCGCTGGCGCCCGCCGGCCTGGCGACCTTCCGCCGCGGCGACCTGCTCAGCCGCATGGTCGCCGACGTCGACGCGCTCCAGGACCTCTACCTGCGCGGCCTGCTGCCGCCGCTGGTCGCGATCGTGGCGAGCGTGGTGTCGGTGGTCGCCGCAGCGATCTTCCTGCCGCTCGCCGGGCTCGTGCTCGCGATCGGCCTGCTCGTCCAGGGTGTCGCCGTCCCCGCGCTCGCCGGGCGCCTGAACCGCACGGCCGGCCGCCGCCAGGCCGCCGCCCGCGCGGCGCTCTCGGCCGAGCTCGTCGAGACGTTGCGCGCCGCGCCGGAGCTCGTCGCGTTCGGCGCCGCCGCCGCGCACGAAGAGCGGATCGCCGAGGCCGACCGCGAGCTCGACCGCGTCGCGCGCCGCGACGCGTGGGTCGCCGGGCTGGGCGACGCGCTCGGCGTCCTGGTCACCGGCGTGACCGTCGCCGCCGTGACCGCGATCGCCGTCGCCGCCCACGACGCGACGACGCTCGACCGGGTCCTCATCGGCATGCTCGCGCTCCTGACGATGGCCTCGTTCGAGGCGACCCAGCCGCTGGCCGAGGCCGCGCGCCGCCTCTCGGGCGTCGTCGCCGCAGGTGGCCGCGTGCTCGAGCTGACCGACCGCGAGGCGCCCGTCCAGGATCCGGGGGACCCGCTCCCGGCCCCGCCGCGCGACGCCCCACTCGTCATGGACGGCGTCCGCGCGCGCTACGGGCCCGACGAAGCGCCGGCCGTCGACGGGCTGGACCTGCGCCTGGAGCCCGGCTCGCGCGTAGCGCTGCGCGGCCCGTCGGGCTCCGGCAAGACGACCGCGGTGAACCTGCTCCTGCGCTTCATGGATCCCGAGCGCGGCCGCATCACGCTTGCGGGGGCCGACCTGCGCGACTTCACCCAGGCTGATGTGCGCCGCCACATCGCCGTGTGCGGCCAAGACGCCCACCTCTTCAACTCGAGCATCCGCGAGAACGTCCGCCTCGCTCGCCCGTCCGCCACCGAGGAGGAGCTCGGCACCGCGCTACGGCGCGCCGGCCTCGACGACTGGATCGCCACGCTTCCCGACGGCGCGGACACGATGGTCGGCGAGGAGGGCGCCGAGCTCTCCGGCGGCCAGCGCCAGCGGATCGCGCTCGCCCGCGCGCTGCTCGCCGACGCGCCGGTGCTCGTGCTCGATGAGCCGACGGCGCACCTGGACGAGGCGACGGCGCGGCGGGTCATCGACGACGCGTTCGATGCGGCGGATGACGATGATCGCGCGGTGCTGCTGATCACGCACCGCGGTGAGGGGCTCGAGCGCTGCGACGAGGTCGTGGAGCTGGTGTGAGGATGCCCCCATGGGCGTCCCCGCCTGGCTCTTCCCCTCCCTCCACGGCTACCGCCGCGCCTGTCTGCGCGGGGACCTGCTCGCCGGGCTGAGCGTCTGGGCGATCCTCATCCCGGAGGCGCTCGCGTACGCGACGATCGCCGGGGTCCCGCCCGTCGTCGGGCTCTACGCCGCGCCGCCCGCGCTGGTCCTCTACGCGGCGTTTGGCAGTTCGCGCCTGCTCATCGCCGGGCCGATGTCGGCGACCGCCGCGCTGTCGGCCGCCACGGTCGCCGACGTCGCGAGCGGCGGAAACGTCCTCGCGCTGACGATCACCCTCGCACTGCTCACCGGCGCCGCCGCGCTCCTCGCCGGCGCGGCGCGGCTGGGGTTCCTCTCGAACTTCATCTCCGAGCCGGTGGTCAAGGGGTTCATCGTCGGCCTGGCGATCATCATCATCGTCAGCCAGCTCCCAGTGCTGCTCGGGCTCGAACGCGGGACGGGCGACATCTTCGCCCAGCTCGACCACCTCATCGGCGATATTCCGGACACGGACACCACGTCCCTGGCGATCGGCGGGTCCTCCCTCGTGGCGCTGCTCGCGCTGCGCCGCTGGGGGCGGATGCTGCCGGCGGCGCTCATCGTCGTCCTGGCGAGCGTCGTCGCGGTGCGCGTGTTCGGCCTGGCCGACGACGGGATCGCGATCGTCGGGCCGATCACCGGCGGGCTGCCGTCACCGGGGCTCCCGGACGTCGGCCTGGACGAGATCCGCGCGCTCATCCCAGGGGCGCTGGGCATCATGCTCGTGGCGTTCGCCGAAGGCCTCGGCGCCGCCCGCGGCCTGTCCCGCGGGTCGGGCGCGGAGATCGACCCCGACCGCGAGCTGCTCGGGCTCGGCGCCGCCAACGTCGGGTCGGGCGTGTTCGGGGGCTTCGTCGTCAACGGCAGCCTGTCGAAGACCGCGGTGAACGTGGAGAGCGGCGCGCGCACGCAGCTGTCGGCGATCGTCGTCGCGGCGCTCGCGGTGGTCACGCTCGTGCTGTTCACCGACGTCTTCGAGGACCTGCCCGAGGCGACGCTGGCGGCGGTCGTGATCTTCGCGGTGGCGGACCTCGTCGACGTGCGCGCGCTCGCGTCGTACTACCGCGCGGTGGCGGGGCGGTCGGTCGCGCCGTTCTCCCTCGCGGCGCGCCCGGACTTCGTGGCGGCGATCGCGGCGCTTGGCGGGGTCCTCGTCCTCGGCACGTTGCCGGGGCTGTTCGCGGGGATCGCCGTCTCGCTCGTCCTGCTCATCTACCGCGCGTCACGCCCGCACATCGCCCGGCTCGGGCTCGCGCCGGGGAGCACCCAGTACACCGACATGGGCCGCCATCCGGAGAACGTCGCGCCCGACGGCGTCGTCGTGCTGCGCGTGGAGAGCCCCCTGTTCTTCGCCAACGCGCAGCTCGTGCGTCAGCGCATCCGCGAGGCGGCGCTGGAGCCGGGGATCCGTGCGGTCGTCATCGATGCGGAGACGGTCCCGACGATCGACATCACCGCTGCGCACATGCTGCACGAGCTCGGCGAGGACCTCGACCGCGAGGGTGTCCGGCTCCTGCTCGCGCGCGACGTCAGCCGCGTGCGGGACGTGCTGCGCCGGAGTCTCGGTCCCGAGGCGGCGACGCTGACGCACGTGTTCCCGACGGTCGCCGCGGCGGTCGATGCCGCACGATCGGAAGGGCAGCCGACCCAGCCGATGCGGGTGGTGCCGCCAGCGCCGTGAGCAGCTCGGCGGCGCGGGCGCGGAAGGCCTCGACGCCCCGGAGCTTGATCTCCTCGTAGCCGCGGATGAGGTCGGGCAGCTCGGCGATCGCGGTCACCGTGCCGACCGTGTCGGGGCGCAGCGAGGCCAGGGCAGTGTCGACGAGGTCGCGGTATTCCCCGGGCAGGGCGCGCTCGAGACTGACGTCGCGATACATCTCGCTCCCCTGGTCGATGCCTGTCGCCAGGGTCCGCCGCGGCGCCGCCGGGCGCAATACAGGCGCGTCGTTCGAGCGACTGACGCATGATTGTTGCGTCAGATGGCCGTCCGGCGTACCGTCACGGCATGTCGCTCGACGAGATCGACGAGCAGATCCTCACGCTGCTGGCCGAGGACGCCCGCCGCACGGTCACGGATATCGCGAGCCGCGTGAGCCTGTCGCCCGCGCCCGTCGCCCGCCGCATCGAGCGCATGGAGCGCGCCGGGATCATCGCCGGCTACACCGTCGTGCTCGACCACAGCAAGGTCGGCCCGAGCCTCGACGCGTTCACCGAGCTGCGGATCGTCGGCAGCATCGACGCCGAGGAGGTCGTCGAGATCGCGTCGGCGATCCCTGAGGTGGAGGAGATCTTCACCATCGCCGGCGACCCCGACGTGCTGCTGCGCCTGCGCGTCGACGACGTCGCGCACCTCCAGCAGGTCGTCAACGCGCTGCGCCGCAGCGGCAAGGTCACGGGGACGAAGACGCTCATGGTGCTCGCGCGCTGGTCACGTACCTGATCCCCTCCGGAAAGAGTGGGGTCGGGGTTTGGGGTCCTCCCCCATGGCAGGGCTCCGGGCCGGGCGTACCTTCGCCGCATGATGCGCTCCACCACCCACCTCCCCGCGCGGCGCCTGCTCGCCGCGGCGGCGCTCTGCCTCCTCGTCCCGGCCGCTCCCGTCGCAGCGGCCACCATCGCCACGCCGTCGCCTCCAGCGGGGGACGCGAGTGCGGTCGCGATCAAGGCGAAACCCGGTGCCCGGCCCGTTGTGGCCCGAGCACCCCGCGGCGTCGTGGTGCTCGGCGGCCCGTCGGTCGTGGCGGCGGTGCGACCATCTGCGGCGCAGGGCGGCGCGGTGAAGGTGCGCTTCCGCGGACGCGCGAAGGTCGTCGCGAAGGCGACCTCCCTCCTGGGCGGCGCCTCGCTGCCCGCCGGCGCGTGTTCGTCGAAGCAGCTGACGAAGGTCCTCGCGCGCGGCGCGCTCACCGCCGCCGACGCCAAGGCGCTCGGCGCGGCGCTGCAGCGGCGCGCGTGCGGCGGTGCCACCGCCGCCGACGTCGCGGTCCTGCGCCGCCTCGGCCTGAAGGTGCCCGAGAGCGCGCCGATGCCGCAGAGCGGCGCGAGCACGCCGACGCCCGGCCCGGCGCCCAGCACCGGCGCGACGCCGCGCCCGACGGGCGGCACGCCGACGCCGCCGCCCTCCGGCGGGACGCCCGGGGCGGGCGGGCCGGATGCGGACCCCGGCACGTTCGGCGCCTGTCGCAACGGCAGGGACGATGACGGCGACGGCCAGATCGACGCCCGCGGCCAGGGGGCGAACCCCGACCCGGGCTGCATGAACGAGAACGACACGACCGAGACCGGGGAGAAGCCGGCCAGCGCCGCCTGCGCAGCGGTCTCCGGTGTCTCGATGACGCCGGGGAACCCGACCACGTCGGCGTTCGCCGCGGTCAATCGCGACTGCGGCATCAGCGCCGAGGTGTGGGTCGTCGTCCAGCCCGGCGTGCAGGCCTGCGACGTGTTCACCGCCGAGCCGGGCTACGTCTGCGTCATCGAGAAGCTCGGGGTCGCCCACGCGTACCAGTTCCTGGCCGCGGGCAACATCACCGACATCTACGACATGCCGCTCACGCTCACGGGGCCGGCGGACTGCGCCAAGCCGGCGACGATCGTGCTGGAGCGGCCCGACCTCAGCGTCGAGGAGATCGTCGAGCCGATCGAAGGCTGCGCCTGATCAGCGGGCGGGCGGCCGGGACGGGGGGTTCCCGGCCGTCAGCGCACGGCGTACTTCTTGCAGCCGACGGTCGCGCGCGTCATCGAGCGCGCGTTGGAGGGGGGCCGAACGGACCGACGCACCGGTTGCGCGACGCGCCCTTCGGCGCGTCGCACGGACCAGATCGGTGCGAGTCGTCCCCACGACTTCCCGTTCACGCGACGGCGACGCTCTCGAGCATCGCCGCGTCGCCGTCGAGGGCGTCGCGGAGCTGGCGCTTCATCTGCGTGTGGATCTGGCACACGCGGCTTTCGCTGACGCCGAGGATCTTGCCGATCTCGGCCAGCGTCATGTTCTTGACGTACAGCAGGACCGCGATCTCGCGCTCGCGCTGGGGCAGCCGGGCGAACACCTCGCGGAAGCGCTCCTTGGCCGCCTCCTGCGTGGCCGCGTTCTCGGGGTCGAGGCGCGTGTCGCTCGACGCGAGCGTGTCGATGCGCTCGATCGTCGTCTCGTCGTCGCTGAGCACGAGCGTGTTCAGCGAGGTCAGGTCCGAGCGCGTGATCTCCTGCTGGCGCTCGCGCAGCGCGTCCGGGGACGTGCCGAGCGACTCGGCGAGCTCCTCGCGCGAGGGGTGACGGCCGTGCAGCGCGGCGAACTCCTCGACCGCACGCTCGATGTCGCGCTCCCAGCGGCGGACCGAGCGCGGGGCCCAGTCCTGGCGGCGCAGCTCGTCGAGCACGGCGCCGTGGATGCGGGTCCACGCGTACTGCTCGAGCGTCGCGCCCTTGTCCGGGTCGTAGCGGTCGATCGAGCGGATGAGGGCCTCGAGGCCGCAGCTGATGAAGTCCTCGACCTCACAGCGGGCCGGCATCTCGCGGACCTTCTTGTAGACGATGTACTTCACGAGCGGCGCGAAGGTCAGGACGAGACGGTCTCGGAGAGCCTGATCCTTGGTCTCCTGGTACTGCTTCCACAGTGCCAGCGTCTCTTCCGGCGACATCCGGCGGCGACCGGACCTATCAGCCTGCATTGATCTCAATGCTCCTTCTTGGGGTGCGAGGGGACGACACAGGGCGCTTCGGCACCGGAACGTGGTGAGCCGCACACAGCGGCCCGATTAATCCGTCGGGCGTCCAGGCGTGTCCTCCCCAGAAGTGGGGACCCCCTCGTCAGCCGCTCGTCCAACCCCGTCCGACCGACGTTTGGCCTTCACGCACGCGTGGAAGCCGACCTCGCCGTCCCAGCGCTCAGGTTGCACCGACATCTGCCGACGACCCGGACAGATGTTCCTCTCCACCCCTCAGGAGGAGTTCGCCGCATGGCCCTGCGCCTGACCGACGCCCCCGAGCCCGAACGTGGCCCCGGAGCGCCTGCGGCCGCGCCGGCGCCCGCCCCAGCCGCCAGCGAGGCGCAGGTCGTTCAGGCCCTGCGCGCCCGCGCCGACGCGCTGCTCACCCAGCGTGACCTCGACGCCTTCGCCGACCTCTGGAGTGAGGCCGCGGCGATCGCCGACCCGCAGCGCCGGTACCAGGCGAGGTGCGTCCTCGCCGAGGCCGGGCTCGCCGCGCAGGAGACCAGCGTGCAGGTGCTCACCGGCATCTACGCGGTCGTCGCGATGCGCACGCTCGAGGTCCTCGAGGAGGATCCCGCCGAGCCGCGCCTGCTCAATCTCGCGGGCATCGCGTTCTACGAGCTCTATGAGCTGCAGGCGGCCGACGCGCTGTTCGCCGCAGCCGAGCGCCTCCAGCCCGAGCTGCCGGGGGTCGCGGGCAACCGCGCCGAGGTGCGCCGCCGCCGCAAGGGGCGCACGCTGCAGCCCAAGCTTCCGGCCTCGGTCATCGCCGCGATGCACCAGCTCGTCCCGCGCGCCAAGCGCGTGGCGGCTTCGGCCAAGCCGGCGACCGGGCTCACCCTGAGCCTGTGCATGATCGTCAAGGACGAGGAGGAGATGCTCCCGCGGTGCCTGGCCGCCGCGAAGGACGCCGTCGACGAAATCATCATCGTCGACACCGGCTCCACCGACCGGACGGTCGAGATCGCTGAGGAGTTCGGCGCGACGGTCATCGAGTTCCCGTGGACGGGCTCGTTCAGCGACGCGCGCAACGTGTCGTTCGACGCCGCCACGTGCGACTGGATGATGTTTCTCGACGCCGACGAGGTCCTCGTCGAGGGCGAGGCGGAGAAGCTCCGCGAGCTCACGGGGCGCACCTGGGCCGAGGGCATCTACCTCGTCGAGCAGAACTACACCGGTATCGCCGAGGAAGGCACCTCGGTCACGCACAACGCGCTGCGCGTCTTCCGCAACCGTCCCGAGTACCGGTTCACCGGCCGGCTGCACGAGCAGATCGCCCACACGCTGCCCGGATACCTGCCCGAGCGCATCGAGAACTCGACGGTTCGCCTCGAGCACTACGGCTACCTCACGACCGTCCGCGAGACGAAGGACAAGTCGCGCCGCAACCTCGAGCTGCTCGAGCGCCAGTCCGAGGAGGGCGTGGACACCGCGTTCCACCATTACAACCTCGGCACCGAGTACTTCGGTCTCGGCGACCTCGCGCGATCCGTCCAGCACTACGAGCAGGCGTGGGCGCGGGTCGAGGCCGACCCGACGATCAAGACCCACGGCTTCTACACGTCGCTGTGCGGCCGCTACGTCCAGATGCTGCGGATGAACGGCCGCTACGAGGACTGCATCGCGCTGGCCGACGAGGTCCTCGCGATGTACCCGGACCTCACCGACGCCGTCCTCGAGAAGGCGAACTCCGCGCGCGGCCTCGGCCGGGTCGAGGACGCACGCCGGTGGTACCGCCAGGCGCTGGAGATGGGCGACGCGCCGAGCCGGTACTCGGCGAACGTCGGCGCCGGCAGCTTCATGGCGCTCACCGGTCTTGCGGCCCTCGAGCGCGCCGACGGCGACCTCGCCGAGGCCGAGCGGCTGCTGCGCGAGGTCCGCGTCGAGTACCCGCAGTTCCTCGCGGCGGTCGGGCCGCTGGCCGACATCATGGGCGCGCGTGGCGCGGAAGCCGACGAGATCGTGGATGCCGTGGAGGCGGGCGAGGAGCTCGGCGCCGCCGGCCGCTTCATGCTCGCCGTCCCGTTGCACGAGCGCGGCGCCGCTGAGGCGGCCGAGCGCCAGCTCCGGGCGGCGCTCGACAAGCAGCCCGACAGCCCGCAGCTGCTGCTGGCCCTCGGTGAGACGCTGCTCTCGCAGGACCGGCTGGACGAGGCCGGCGACGCGGTGACGCCGCTGATGGATCATCCCGAGTGGGCTGCGCAGGCTGCGCGGACGTTGCTCTTCTCGCGGCTGGCCGAGGAGGAGCGTGACGTTCCCGGCGACGAGCTGGACGCCGCGCTGGATGCCGCCGCCGAGGCGCGGATGGATCCCGCCGATCTTGCTCTGTTCCGCGCGTGGCGCGGGGTCCGCGACGGAGAGGCCCCCGGGGTCGTGGCCCCGGCGGCGGCGGGTCTGGCGCTGACGATGCTCGAGGCGCTGCTGCGCCTGGAGCACTTCGACCGGTTCGCGGAGCTGCTGCCGATCGTCGAGGCGATCGCGCTGCCCTGGCGGGAGCGCCACGAGCGGCTGGCGACGATGTACCTGCGCCGCGGGTTCCTGGAATCCGCCGCCGACGAGTGGGCCGCCGTCGTCAACGAGGCGGGTCCGGACGTGCCCGCGCTTCTGGGCCTCGCGCAGGTCGCCGCGGCGCGCGGCATGGTCGACGACGCCCAGCTCTTCGTTGAGGAAGCGCGCAAGCTCGAGCCGGCGAATCCGGTCGCTTCGCGCATGCTGGAGGTGCTCGCGGGATGACCGCGGCCCTCGCCGCTTGGGCGGAGGAGCGCGTCCAACAGGTGGCCACCTGTTCGATGGCGCGCTCAACCTTGGCCAGATTGGACCGACTCATGGACCAGCGGGGCGCATCAGGGAGCGCGCCGCCCCGGCCCACGGAGGGGCTGGGCCATCGTCCAGGAGGCATGTCCATGAACTTGCACGTCCTGCCCTTCGGGCGCGACGCCAAGACCGCGGAGATCGCGCCGACGCAGCTGCCTACGCGTCCGGCGAGCGGATCGACGCCGGTCGATGCGGGTCAGTTCGCAAAGGTCTATGACGCCAGCGTGCTCGAGGCAGCACGCGAGGCGAAGCGCGGGCGCGACACCGTGGAGCCGATTCCGTCCCATGTGATGGATGAGGTCCACGCGGCCGCCCGTCTGTACGAGGAGCTGGCGGCCCGAGGCCGGCAGATCCGCTTCGACATGCACAAGCTCGACGGCCGCGTGGTCGCGGACCTCGTCGACACGGAGGGCAACGTCGTGCGCCCGATCTCGCTCAGCGAGGTCATGGACACCACGCCGGGGCCGGACGCGGCCGCGTAGCCGCAGGAGAGGAAGCGCAGGATGGCCGGTATCGCACTCAGCGGACTCACGTCGGGGCTCGACACCAATTCGATGGTGACGCAGCTCATGGCGATCGAGAAGCAGGGACGCAACCGGCTCGTCTACCAGCAGGTCAACGCACAGGCTCGCGCTGACGCGCTCTCGAGCGTCACCACGAAGCTCAACACGCTGAAGTACGCGGCGAACGACCTGAAGTCCAACGCGTTCTGGACGCCGACGCAGACGGTCGCCTCGACCGACACCGCGAAGGTCGGCGTGACGCGGACCGGCGGCGCCGGCGCCGGTGCGACGACGGTCGATGTCCTCTCGCTTGCGAGCTCCTCGCAGCGCACGTTCACGTACACCCCGCCGGTCGCCGACGACACCGTCACGTTCGGCGCCGTCTCGTTCAACGTCAAGGCGGGCGCCTCGCTCGACGACGTCGTCTCCACGATCAACGGGACGTCCGAAGCGGGCGTGATCGCGGTGAACGCGGGCGGCAAGCTTGTCGTCTCCAGCACCACGACCGGCGCGTCGAGCGCGTTCACCTGGAGCGGCGGGGCGCTGGCCCAGGACAGCGCGAAGGCGGGCGCCGACGCGCAGTACAAGCTCGACGGCGGCGCGATCCAGACCAGCGCGACGAACACCGTCAAGGACGCCATCCCCGGCGTCGAGATGGTCTTCAAGGGCGTCACGGGCAGCGCGGTGAGCGTCACCGTGACGGCGCCGACGGTCGACAAGCAGGCGATCAGCGACAAGCTCAAGGGCTTCGTCACCGCCTACAACGACCTGATCGACACGCTCAAGACGCTCACGGGCGAGAAGAAGGTCAACTCGCCGACGAGCAGCGCCGAGGCGGCGAAGGGCTCGCTCTACGGCGACTCGGGGCTGCAGTCCCTGTACTCCCGGCTGCGCTCGGCGGTCTCCGACGCCGTCTCCGGCCTGCCCGCGAGCGCCAACGATCTCGCGGATCTCGGCATCTCCACCGGCAAGGCGCAGGCCGCGATCAACGCGGATTCCGTCGCCGGCAAGCTCACCTTCGACGAGACGGCCTTCGCCGCGAAGTTCTCCAACGACCCGGTCGGCGTGCGCAAGCTGCTCGGCGCGGTGACGGGCACGAGCGGGATCGGGCAGCGCTTCTCGGATCTCATCACGCCGTACACGCAGGTCAACGGCATCCTCGCCGGGCGCAAGGAGATGGCGGGGACCGAGCTGCGGACCATCCAGAAGTCGCTCGACACCTTCGACGCGCGGATGAGCGCGAAGCAGACCCGCCTGGAGGCCCAGTTCGCCGCCATGGAGTCCGCGCTGAACCGGCAGAACAGCGCCGGCACCGCCCTGACGAACCAGCTCAACAGCCTGAACAGCAGCTCGTCGTGACCTGTCCGCCCATCCCCCGTCCGCCCGGTACCTGATGAATCCGTACGCCAGCCCCCAGGCGTCCTATCGCCAGAACAGCGTCCTCACGGCCTCCCCCGGCCAGCTCGTCGTCATGCTCTACGACGGCGCGATCCGCTTTCTGCGCCAGGGCGAGCTCGCGATGCAGGAAGGCCTGATCGCGCAGACGAACGACCGGCTCCAGCGCGCCGAGGCGATCATCGACGAGCTGCTCGCCACGCTCAACGACGACGCGGGCGAGATCACCGAGCGCCTACGCTCCATCTACGTCTACTGCCGGGGCCAGCTCATGACGGCGCGGATCCAGCGCGATCCGAGCAAGGTCCGCGAGGTCATCGGGCACATGTCCGAGCTCCGCGAGGCGTGGGCGCAGATCGCGGGAACCGCCTGATGGACGAGCTGGCGCCCTACCGCCATCTCGTCGTCCTCGCCGAGGCCGTCTGCGCGCACATCCACGCAGACCGCACGGATGAGCTCGCGCAGACGCAGGAGGAGTTCGGTCAGCGCTTGGCCGAGCTGCACGGCCCGGCGCCCGAGGCGGCCGAGCCGCTGCTGCGCCGCGCGTTCGAGCTGCACCTCGAGGCCACGCGGGCGCTGGAGTCCCGGCGCGCGGAGATCCTCGCTGAGCTCGGCGACGTCCGCCGCGGGCGCACCGCGGCGGCCGGCTACCGGCCCGCCGGGCTCGAGCCGGCGAAGTCGGTGGATCGCGCGGCTTAGCTACTCTCCGGAGCGATGTTCTCCGGACGACCTGTCCGCCTCCGGCGGGTCGGGCGCCTCGCTGCGCTCGCCGCCGTGGCCGGCCTCGCGCTGCCGGCGTCCGCGTCGGCGCTGACCGTCGAGGGCGCCGTCGCCGACGCCGTCGCGGGTGTCTCCGGCGCGCCGGCGGGCACGGTGCTGACGATGTTCGTCGAGGCCGATCCCGGCACGCCGGTCCCACGGTCGGTCGCGTTCTCCGTCGGCCAGGGCCTGCAGTTCGGCCCGACCGGCCCCGGATGCGACCCGCAGACCGTCCGCGACGCGCCGCTCTCGTGCCCGGCGGGCTCGGAGGTCGGGGCGGGCGAGATGGAGACGTCCGCCGGCTCGTTCGACCTCGCGGCGTTCACGACGTCCGGCGGCGGGCTCGCCGTGCGGATCGAGACGTCCCCCTCCCCGGTGCTCGTCGACGTCGCGACCGGGTCGGTGGCCGGCGGCGGGTCCACGCTGGCGCTCGCGCTGCCGGGCGGCATCCGCGGCGCGACGCTGCAGTCGCTGCGCCTGCGCCTCGGCGGGATGGACCCGGCGAACGACTGGGTGCGCAGCACGCTGTGCCCGAACGGCGCGTGGTCGCTCGGCGCCGCGCTGACGGGCGATGCCGGGCAGGACCTCGGCAGCGGCGTCGCGTCGATCGGCTGCCGGCCCCCGCGCCTGGCGCAGCTGTCCGGCGTGTCACCGTCCTTCTCGCTGTCCCGGCGCATCCGCAACGGCAAGGTGTCGCCGCTGCAGCTCACAGGGGTCTCCCTGCCCGCCGGCCTGCCCGCCGACGGGACGGCGCACGTGACGTGCCGCGCGGGGTGCCGCGGGTCGTGGAGCCGTGGCGTGCGCGCCGGCGGCCCGACGCAGATCCCCATCCGCCCGTCGCTCACCGCGACCCGTAGCGACCTGCAACTGCAGATCGCAGTTGCGAGCCCGAGCGTCCGCGGCACGTACCTCGTGATCCGCTTCACGCGCAGCGGCGGACGGGTCACCGGGTGGAAGGGCGTCGGCCGCGGGTGTCTGCGGCTGGGCTCGGCGCCCGTGCGCATCAGCTGTCCGCGGTGACGTCGCGGCGCTGACGCGTCGCCGCCTCCGTCATCCGTCCACCCCCCGCCTCAAGCCGGGGCCGCACCCGCCGATTCATCGGGTGCGCCCCACGGACGGGGTGTGAGGTTCGCCCAAGGATTCGGGCCATGCAATCCCTCCGCGCATGGACCTTTTCGACACCACAGAACTCGCGCTGAAGCGTGCGACGCAGGCGGTCAGCCTGCGCCAGCAGGTCATTGCCGAGAACCTGGCGAACTCGAACACCCCGGGCTACCGCCGCCGGGACGTGAACTTCCAGGACGCGCTCACGAGCGCCATCGCTGATGGCAAGAGCGCCTTGGAGAACCTCCAGTTCACGCCCGAAGTCGACCGCACCCAGCCGCTGCGCGGCGACGGGTCGAACGTCGACGTGGACAAGGAGCAGTCCGCGATGGCGCAGGTGAGCCTGCAGTACGACGCGCTCACCGCCGTCATGAAGAGCCGCATGCAGATCATGCGGATGGTCATCGGAGGGGGTGCCTGATGGGCATGTTCGACGCGCTCAACGTGTCCGCGAGCGGACTGTCGGCCGAGCGCACGCGGATGGACGTCGTCGCCAACAACCTGGCGAACGCGCAGACCACGCGCGGGGCGAACGGGCAGCCGTTCCGCCGCCAGGAGGTCGTCATGCAGGCCGAGTCGCAGAGCTTCGCCTCGGTGCTGTCGCGCAACGTCGGGACGATGACCGAGCCCAAGGGCGCCCCGCGCGGGGTCAAGGTCGTCGAGGTCGCCGAGGACCCCACGCCGAACCGCCGCATCTACGACCCGGGCCACCCCGACGCCGACGCCAACGGCTACATCTCGCTGCCGAACGTCAACCCGGTCACCGAGATGGTCGATCTCATCGCGTCCTCGCGGGCCTATGAGGCCAACGCCACGGCCATGCAGACCGCGAAGCAGATGTTCACCAAGACCGTCGACCTCCTCCGCGGCTGATGGCCATCGATCCCTCCTTCGCGACCACGACGCCCGAGTGGAAGATCACGGGCATCGGCAACAACATCGAGGCGCCCGAGCAGACGATCGATTCGGGCTCCAGCGGGTTCGGCCAGATGCTCGGCAAGCAGATCGCCAACCTCGAAGGCCTGCAGGAGGACGCGGCCAAGCAGGCCCAGTCGCTGGCCTCCGGCAGCGCCGACGACCCGACCTCCGTGGTCATGGCCGTCGAGCGCGCGAAGTTGTCCATCCAGCTGGCCACCCAGATTCGCGACCGGGGCGTGACGGCGCTCCAGGAAATCCTCCGCACGCAGGTCTAGCTCGTCCCCTCCCGAGGTCCCTCCACCGTGTTCTCAGTCCTCCAATCCATGCCCACCCGGGGCAAGTTCATCCTCGGGGCGTCGGTCCTCGTGGGCCTCATCGCGATGTTCCTGCTGTTCCGCATGGCCACCGCGCCGAGCTACGTGACGGTCGTCAGCGGCGTGCAGCCCGGCGACACGGCGAAGAGCACCGCGGCCCTCGACGAGGCGGGCATCTCCTACAAGCTGGAGAACAACGGGACGGCCGTCGCGGTCGTCAGCGACAGCGTCTCGCAGGCGAAGGTCGCGCTCGGCAGCGCGGGCATCGACATGGGCGGCACGTCGCAGCCCGGCTACGAGCTGCTCGACAACTCCAAGCTCGGCTCCTCGGACTTCCAGCAGAAGATCAACTACCAGCGCGCACTCGAGGGCGAGGTCGCCAAGACGCTGATGAACATCAACGGGATCAGCGGCGCCACGGTGCAGCTCTCGCTCCCCGAGGACAAGCTCTTCTCCGACAACTCGAAGCCGGCGACCGCCGCGGTCGTCCTGACGACCGACGCCAACGGCCTCGACCCCCAGCAGGTCAAGGGCATCGCGGGCATCGTGGCCGGCAGCGTCGAGGGGCTGAAGGACGAGAACGTCACGATCACGTCCGCGACGACCGGCGAGCTCATGTGGCCGCTGGGCGACGGCGCGGACGGCGGGGGCGGCGCGACGGTGAAGCTCGCTGCCGAGAACCGCTACGCCTCGCAGCTCGAGGCGAAGGTCAACGGCATGCTCATCCGGACGCTCGGCCCGAACAAGGCGTACGTGCAGGCGCAGCCGACGCTCAACGTCGACGACGTCAGCCGCGAGGAGCTGCGCTACGGGCCGAAGTCGATGGCGCTCAACCAGAAGACCGAGAAGGAGACGCTCAAGAGCACCGGCGACGACGGCGGCGCGGCGGGCGCGCGAGCGAACATCCAGGGCGCGACCGCCCAGGGCGGCAACACGAGCTCGGACTACAACCGCTCGTCGACCGAGGAGAACTTCGGCGTCGACAAGACGATCCAGAAGACGAAGGTCGCGCCGGGCACGGTCGAGAAGCTCGACGTCGCGCTCGTGCTCGACGCCTCGCTGCCGCAGGCGACGGTGAGCCAGCTGCAGGCTGCGGTCGCCAGCGCCGTGGGGCTGAACCGCCAGCGCGGTGACACGCTGGCCGTCAGCCAGGTCGCCTTCGCCAAGCTGCCGAACACCACGCCGAAGAAGGGTCCCGTCCCGCAGACCGCGATGGGCGCGGCCAAGTGGATCGGCATCGGCATCGGCACGATCCTCTTCCTCTTCTTCGTGACCCGCGCGCTGCGCAAGCGCGAGAACGAGGCGCTCGGCGACGCGCGCTGGCTCACCGAGATCGACGAGCCGCGCCCCCTCGCCGCCCTGACCGCCGGTGACGGCGCGGTCGCCCCGACCAGCGTGCTGCCGGAGACGGCGCCCGCCAGCGCGGCGAGACAGCAGATCGGCGAGATGGTCGACAAGGAGCCTGAGAAGGTCGCCCAGCAGATCCGCGGCTGGATGGCGGAGGACCAGTGAGCGACGTCGCCGAAGCGCTCCCCGTCCCGGGGTCGCACGCCAACCCGACGGCCGGCTTCTCCGGCCGGCAGAAGGCCGCCGCGATGCTCGTCAGCCTCGGCCCGGAGAAGGCCGCCGAGGTCCTGCGGTTCATGCCCGACGAGGAGGTGGAGCAGCTCTCCGCGGACATGGCGGAGATCTACCGCGTCGACGCCGACGTCGCCGAGTCGCTGTACGAGGAGATGTACATCCGCCTCGCGCCCGGCTCGGAGGTCGCCCTCGGCGGCCTCGAGTACACGCGCGAGGTGCTGGAGAACCTCCTCGGCCCGCAGCGCGCCGACGAGATCATCAGCCTCCTGCAGGCGCGCGGCGAGGTCCGGCCGTTCGAGTTCCTGCGCCGCACGCCCCCCGAGCAGATCTGCACCCTGCTGAAGGACGAGGCGCCGCAGACGATCGCGCTCGTCATCGCGTCGCTGTGGCCGAGCGTCGCCGGCCAGGTCCTCACCCACCTTCCGCCCGAGCAGCAGGCCGAGATCGCGCTGCGCATCGCGACGATGCGCGAGACGAACCCCGGCGTGATCGGCGCGATCGACCAGGGCCTGCGGCAGAAGGTCTCGGCGATCAGCACCGCGGAGTTCCACTCGCCCGGCGGCATCGACTCCCTCGCGGACATCATCAACAACTCCGGCCGCTCGACCGAGCGCCACGTCATCGAGTCGCTGGCGAAGTCCAACCCGGACCTCGCCGACGAGGTCCGGATGAAGCTCTTCACCTTCGAGGACCTCACGGTGCTCGAGGACCGCGACATGCAGCTCATCCTGCGCGAGGTCGAGGGCAAGGATCTCGTCCTCGCCCTGCGCGGCGTGCCGGAGGACCTCGTCGACAAGTTCCTCTCGAACATGTCCGAGCGCGCGGCACAGACGCTGCGCGAGGACATGGAGGTCATGCCGCCGCAGCGCCGCAACGTCGTCGAGGAGGCGCAGGGCAAGATCGTCGCGATCGTCCGCCGGCTCGACGAGGAGGGCACGATCGTCCTCCCGCGCGGCGAGGACGACGGTGACGGCGGCGGAGACGTCGTCTAGTGAGCTTCGACCTGCCGCAGCTGATCCCGCCCGGCGGCGCGGCGGCTCGCGACCCCATCGCCGAGGCGATGGCCGAGGCCGACACGATCCGCCAGCGCGCCTACGAGGAGGGCTACGCCGCGGGCGTCGCCGAGGGGCGCGCGTCGACCGCTCCGGCCGCCGAGGCGCTCGTCGGCGCGGCGCAGGGGCTGGAGCAGATGTCCGAGCACGTCGCCGACGGCCTGGAGCGCGGCGCGGTGGCGCTGGCGCTGCGCATCGCCGAGCAGGTGATCGGCGCGGCGGTGACCGTCGAGCCCGAGCACGTCCTCGAGGCGATCCGCGGCGCGCTGCGCCGCCTGGCCGACCGCGAGCGCGTGCAGATCCTCGTCAACCCTGATGACCTCGACGTCGTCCGCGCCGGAATCGAGGACGTGACCGCCCAGCTGGGCGGCATCGCGGCCGTCGACGTCCAGGCCGAGCGGCGCGTCTCGCGCGGCGGCGCCATCGTCCGCACGGGCGAGGGCGACGTGGATGCGTCGATCGAGACGAAGCTGACGAAGGCCCGCGAGGTGCTCGAGCGTGAGTTCGCAGACGCCTGAGGCCTACCTCGACGCGGGGCTGGAGAAGCTCGCGCGCCTGGCCGTCGCCGTCAGCCGGGCTGACCTGTCGGTCCGCCGCGGCTGCGTGAGCGACGTCATCGGGCTCATCATCGAAGCCGCGGGCCTCGAGGTCGAGGTCGGCGAGCTCTGCGAGATCTCGACCGGGCGCGACCGTGCGTCGGTGCCTGCGGAGGTCGTGGGGTTCCGCGCGGGGCGGACGCTGCTCATGCCGCTCGGCGACATGCAGGGCATCGGCCCGGGCAACCTCGTGATCGCGACGGGCGAGCAGCTCACCGTGCCGGTGGGCGAGGAGATGCTCGGCCGTGTGCTCGACGGGCTCGGCCGGCCGCTGGACGGCGGCGACGACTCCGCTCTTGCGCCGCGGCGCGGCGCCAACGCGATGCCGCCCGACCCGCTCTCCCGCCCGCGCATCGAGGAACGCGTCTCGCTCGGCGTCCGGGCGCTCGACGCGCTGGTGCCGTGCGGCCGCGGCCAGCGCATGGGCATCTTCGCCGGCTCGGGCGTCGGCAAGTCGTCGCTGCTGGGCATGATCGCGCGGTCGACGTCGGCCGACATCAACGTCATCTGCCTGGTCGGCGAGCGCGGCCGCGAGGTGCGCGAGTTCATCGAACGTGACCTCGGCGACGCGATCTCCCGGTCGGTCGTGGTCGTGGCGACGTCGGATCAGCCCGCGCTCGTGCGCATCAAGGCGGCGATGACCGCGACGACGATCGCCGAGGCGTTCCGCGACCAGGGCGCCGACGTGATGCTGATGATGGACTCGGTCACCCGCTTCGCCATGGCGCAGCGCGAGGTCGGCCTGGCCATCGGCGAGCCGCCGGCGACGCGCGGGTACACGCCCTCGGTCTTCGCCCTGCTGCCCAAGCTGCTGGAGCGCTCGGGCACGAGCGCCGAGGGCTCGATCACCGCGCTGTACACCGTGCTGGTCGACGGCGACGACATGAACGAGCCGATCGCCGACGCGGTCCGCTCGATCCTGGACGGCCACATCGTCCTCACGCGCGAGCTCGCGCACCAGGGCCACTACCCGGCGATCGACGTGCTGCAGTCCGTGTCGCGTCTCGTCGGCGAGATCATGCGCCCCGACGTGCGCGCGGCCGGCACCGACGTGCGCGCGCTCATGGCCGCTTACAAGGACAAGCGCGACCTCATCTCCATCGGCGCGTACGAGGCGGGCACCGACCCGCTCACCGACCGGGCGATCGCGATGCGCGACCCGATCGAGCGCTTCCTGCGCCAGACCGTCGACGACCGCTCGACCGCCGAGCAGGCCGACGAGCACCTCCTGGCGCTCGCCGCGCAGGCGGGCGGGCTGGGCGGCGGCGGGGCAGCCGGCGGGGCCGGGGATCCGTTCCCCGACCACGTCGACGGCGTCCCGGCCGAGTACCCGGCCGCGAACCCCAGCGCGATTCCGCCGCTCAACCTCGGGGTCTAGGACCCCTTCGACACCCGCACGGTCACCGCGGCGCCGCCGCGCAGCTGCTTGCCGGGCTTGAGCACCGTCCCGACCACGCGCCCCTTCCTGACCTTCTTCGAGCGCACGCGCTTGACCTTCGCGGCGCAGTTGGCCTTCTTCAGCGCCTTGCGCACGGACGTCAGGGTCGCGCCGCGCTTGACCTTCGGCACCTTGCAGCGCTTGGCCGCCGCCACCGGCGCGCTCTGCGGCAGCAGCGACGCCGGGTCGACGTAGGCGTCGCCGGTCGACGGGACCTCGTCGCCGCCGCTCGTCGTCCCGCCCTTGAGATTCAGCGTGATGACGAGGTTGCCGTCGGCGCCGATCGTGACCTTCGCGAAGCCGGCCTCGGATTCGGCGTCCGCGCTGAACGTCGTGACGATCCCCTTCGTCGTGCCGGACATCAGGAGCTCGAACGTCGCCGCCCAGGGGCCGAACGGGAGGATCGGCGCGGACACGTTGGCGCGCCCGGTGACCTTGCCGTCGACGGCGCCGTTCGTCGCCGTGATCGTGCCGCCGATCGTCGCGTCGCCGATGGCGAAGTCGTCCTCCATGACGCAGGTCGGGCCGTCGCTCGAACCCAGGACGTTGAGCGTCCACGTGTCGGCCCCGCGGTAGTCCACGGTGGCCGAGCCGCGCAGCGCGCCGCTCGTCGCGCACGCGATGCGCGCCTCGCCCGACAGGCGCATGCCGGTGCTGTCCCAGAGCAGCGTGCCCTTCAGCAGCTGGATGCCCTCGGCGAGGGTGACGGGCCCATCGACGCTGCCGGTGACCTTCGTCACCGGGTCGTCGGCGAAGATGTCGCAGCCTTCCAGCCGGCCGGAGATGTCGACGGGGGTACCGCCGAGGTCGTAGCCCTTCAGGCCGAGGGTGAAGCGGTAGCTGCGGTCCCAGCGGATGAGGCCGCTGCCGACCTGTTCGTCGCCGAGGAAGATGCGGACGACGAAGCCGTTCGCGCTCACGGCGAACCCGATCCGCCACTTCTGCCCGGCGGGCGCCTTGGGCAGGGTCTTCGTCACCGAGCCGCTGGACGGCTGCGTGTCCTCGGTGAGCGGCTTGACCGGCGCGCACTGCTCGCCGGCGACGTAGGTGGTCAGGCGCTTCTGCGCGGTGAGCGCGTGCGCGGGCGCCGCCGCGAAGGCGAACGCGATGAGTGTGGCGACCGCGAAACGCGCGGCACCGGACAGGATGCGAATGCTGGACAGTGGTCGGCCCCCCCAGACCGAATGAGACGCGACGGAAGATACGGCGTCGGCCGCCGTCGCACAAGCCCGGATTCCGGTGTGAGGGGGTGGCGCCGAAACCGGTCCGATCTCGACCGCTCCGGGCGACACCCCGGCGTCCACCTCCGCATACCCGGTTCATCCGGATGACCCGGACACCCGTCCACGACGCTGAAGGCCGCTCCCCAGCAGCCGACCACAGGCGTGATGACCGATGTCCCCTTCAGGTTCGGTCTCGAGCGGGTCCGCGAGCTGCGGGCCCACGACGAGGACCGCGCCAGGGAGGAATTCGCCGCCTCCCTCAATCGCCGCGCCCGTGGCGCCGCGATGCTCCAGGCTGCCCAGGATCTCATCCAGGAGGCGCGCGACGGCCGCCGCTCCGAGGCGGCGGCTGGACCGCTCACGGGCCAGGACCTCGTCAGCCAGCAGCTCTGGCTCGAGCGGCTCGAGCGCCACCGCGACAGCGCCGCGCAGGAACTCACCCGCTCCGACGCCGAGCTCTCCGCCCGCCGCCACGAGCTCGACCAGGCCCGCCAGAAGCGCGAGGTCCTCGAGAAGCTGAAGGAGCGCCGCCGCGACGAACACGCGGCCGAGAACGCGCGCCGCGAAGGCGCCGCCCTCGACGAGATGGCCCTCTCCGCCCACGTGCGCAGGATGGCGGGCCGATGAGCATCACCGCGATCTCCGGGCGGATCGACGAGATCCAGCAGATGGTCGACGCGCTGCAGGCCGGCCCGAAGGGCGGCGACGGCGCGAACTTCGCCGCCGCGCTGCAGAACGCCACCACCGCCGGCGGGACGAGCGACGCGACCGCCAACCCTCAGGCCGGCACGCCGCTGGCCGCCCCCACGACCGCGCAGGCGGGCGCGGCCCCGGGCGCTGCCACCGGCCCGCTGGGCACGCCCTACGACGCGCAGATCCAGGCGGCCGCGGAGAAGTACGGCCTCGACCCGGCCGTCCTCGCGGGCCTCATCAAGCAGGAGTCGAACTTCAACCCGAACGCCACGAGTCCGGCGGGCGCGCGAGGCCTCGTGCAGCTCATGCCCGGCACCGCGGCGTCGCTCGGCGTCACCGATCCGACCGATCCCGCCCAGGCGATCGACGGCGGCGCGAAGTACCTCAAGCAGCAGCTCGACACGTTCGGCGGCGACATCCGCAAGGCGCTGGCGGCCTACAACGCCGGCCCCGGCGCCGTCCAGCGCTACGGCGGCATCCCGCCGTACGCCGAGACCCAGAACTACGTGCAGAAGGTGCTCGGCTACGCGGAGGAGTTCCGCAGCAAGAGCGCCACGTCGACGCCGGCCGCGCTGCCGGCCGCCTCGACCCTGCCCGTCGCCGCGGCCGCCATCGGCCAGGCGACGAGCACGCCCGCCGGCGGCGTGCCGACCACCTCCTTGTCCACCCCGACCGGGCTGTCGTCAAGCGGCGACCTGCCCTACTCGACCACATGAGCGTGACCCCTCGCACCATCCCACCTGCGACCCACGCGCCGCCGTCGGTCGCCCGCTCCGGAGGACCACCCGGAGCGCCACCGGGGACAGGATTCGACCAGATCCTCGCCCTTCAATCCCAGGCCCGGACCGCACCTGCGGAAGGCCGCACAGGACAGACCGACACCCCGACTGGTGCGGTCGACGACCAGGACGCCACGCAGCGCGACGCGGTCCCCGGCGAGGAGCCGGGCACCGTGAGCGATCCCGCTGCCGCGGTTGAGCCTCCGGCGCCCGTCGAGGCGCCGGCTCCGACGCCGGCGGCGGACGCCGCCGCCGAGCCCCAGGTCGACATCCCGGTGCTGCCGTCCGAGGCCGAGACGTCGACGACCACCACCGATCCGGCCGCGACGGTGGCCGGGTCACCCGTCCCCGTGCTGGAGGGCTCGGGGACCGCGCAGCCGGGTGTGGAGGCGCCCGAGCCTGCCATCACTGGTGCGTCGTCGCCGATGCCGGAGGCCCCCGTGACCGTGCTGGAGGGCACGGGCACGGAGGCTGGACCGGCGAACGGGCAGGAGGCCGCCGCGACGGTGGCGGCCTCCGCGCCCGATCCTTCCGAGACCCCCGCCTCGCCCGCCGCCGCGACGACGTCCCCCGGCGTCGACCCGGCGGCGGCGAAGGCCGGGTCGAAGCCCGAGGCGGCCGCGTCGCAGCAGCCCGCCGCCGGCGATCAGCCCAAGCAGCAGAGCGGGGAGCAGACCGGGTCGTCGGGCCCGCCGGCGACTCCCGCGGCCTCGGCGCCGTCACCGGCTCCGCAGGCCGCGCCGCCCCCGACTGCTCCGCCGGCGCATGCCGCGGCGCACCCGCAGACCGCCGCCGGCGCACCGATGCTGCCCAGCACGGTGCACCGCATGCAGGCGCTCGTGGACTTCGCCGTCCGCAAGGGTCACGCGCAGGCGCACCTCGAGCTGCACCCGGCCGAGCTCGGCCAGGTCAACGTCCGCCTGCGCAGCGCCGCGGGCGGAGGCCTGACCGCCACGATGACCGTCGACCGGCCCGAGGCGCTCCAGGCGCTTCAGGCGGCCGCCGACCAGCTGCGCCAGTCCCTCGAGGACCAGGGCGTGGAAGTCGCGCGGCTCGACATCGGCCTCTCCGCGCAGGCGCGCGGCGATGAGGCCCGGACCGGCGCCCGCCAGGACGGGCGCGACGCCAGCGGTGGGATCTCCCATCGCCGCGGCACGGACGCCGCCGACCCCGACCATGACGACCCCGACCTCGCCCCGGCGACGGCGCGGCCCCTGAACCCGGGCGCGCTCGTCGACGTGCAGGCCTAGCGGGAGAGGAGGCACGGATGTCCTCAGTCTCCGCCGTGAACAACGCGGCCCTCGACCTCACGAAAAAGCAGACGACGTCGGAAGCGGGGGGCGCGAACCTCGACAAGAACGCGTTCCTGAAGCTGCTGAGCGCGCAGATGAAGTACCAGGACCCGATGAACCCGACGGACCAGACCCAGCAGCTCGCGCAGCTGGCGAACTTCTCGTCGCTCGAGCAGATGTCGAACATGGCCGCGTCGATGGCGGCCATGGGCAACGAGGCGAAGGCCAACACGGCCGTGAACCTCGTCGGCAAGGACGTCACCTACAAGAACGACAAGGGTGAGTCCGTCACCGGCAAGGTCGACAAGGTGACCTTCAAGGACGGCGCGCCGATGCTCGTCGTCGGGGGTGTCGCCGACATCGACCCGGCGAAGATCTCGGAGGTCGCGTGACGAACCCGAACATCAACCCGGCGCTGATGCCGCCGGGCGTGGGCGGGGTCGCACCCGTCAGCACGCCCCCGGCACCGCCCAAGACCAAGCCGACGAGCGGTCCCTCGTTCGGCGATGTCCTGGCCAAGGAGACGTCGTCGCTGCAGTTCAGCGGCCACGCCATCCAGCGGCTGCAGAAGCGGGGCATCGAGATGGATCCGCAGACCCTCCAGCGCCTCGAGGGCGGCGTCGCCCGCGCGGCGGGCAAGGGCTCGCGGGACTCGGTGGTCTTCGTCGACAACACGGCGTTCGTGGTGTCGGTGAAGAACAACACCGTCATCACCGCCATGGACCGCTCCAACCTTCGTGAGCACGTCTTCACGAACATCGATTCCGCAGTGATCGCGTGATCGCCCAGGCACGGACGCCGACCCCAGACACCACCAACCCGAATCCCGGCTGGACCTTCGTGGAGGCCGGGACCACGAAAGGACTGATGCCCGAATGATGCGTGGCATGTACTCGGCGATCAGCGGTCTGAAGACCCATCAGATCATGCTGGACGTCACCGCGAACGACCTCGCCAACGTCAACACGGTCGGCTTCAAGGCCAGCCGCGCGACGTTCCGCGACGCGCTCGCCCAGACCCAGCGCGCCGGCTCGGCGTCCAACGCGGCCTCCGGCGGCTACAACGCGGCGCAGGTCGGCCTCGGCGTGACGCTCGGCTCGATCGACAACCTCGTGAGCTCCGGCGCGTTCCAGTCGACGGGCTCGGCGCTCGACGTCGCCATCCAGGGCGACGGCTGGTTCCGCGTCGGCCAGGGCACGCCGACCGCGGGCTCGCCGGACACCGGCACGCCGGCCGTCAACGCGATGAACTACACGCGGGCGGGCAACTTCACCCGCAACGACCAGGGCTACATGATCACCCAGGACGGCTACTACGTCATGGGCAAGGTCGGCCCGGACAACGACGGCGACGGCGGCACGACGGTGGCGGACTGCTACATCTTCCTGCCGCCGGGCGCGACGGACGTCGGCGTCGGCGCGGACGGCGCGGTCAGCTTCGTGCCGCCGGCGGGCTACACCCAGCCCGGCGTCCTGCCCCCGATCGGGGCCGACGGCCGCGCGATCGCCGGCTACATCTCCGTGGCGAAGTTCGGCAACGAGGCCGGCCTGCAGCGCGTGACGTCGAACCGCTGGTCCAGCACCCCGCAGACCGGCGGCGAGGTCGCGGGCACCCCCGGCAACGCCTACGGCCAGACGATCGGCGGCGTGCTCGAGATGTCGAACGTCGACATGGCGAGCGAGTTCACGAACATGATCACCGCGCAGCGCGGCTTCCAGGCCAACTCGCGCGTGATCAGCACCTCCGACGAGATGCTCCAGGATCTCGTCAACCTCAAGCGGTAGGCCCCGCCCCCCGCCCCCCGCCGTTCCGCGCCCCCGTCGACTCGCCGTCGTCGGGGGCGCACGGCATCATGCCCCCTGCGTCCATGATCGAGCTCCACCGCATCGGCCAGTCCGGCGAGCCCTTCTCGCTGAACCCCGCGCTCGTCGTCAGCATCGAGGCGCACCCCGACACGACGCTCCTGCTCGCGACCGGCGCGCGACTCGTCGTCGCAGAGCCGCCGGAGCGCGTCGTCGAGCTCATCAACGCCTGGCACGCGGAGGTCGCGACGGCCGCCATGCGGGCGTACGTGGCGAAGACGGGCGACGCCGGGGAACTCCCGGACGCCCCCCAATCTGAGTAGGCCGGGCGGCCCGCCCGTCCGCCCGGGGCGCGCTGGCTCAACTTCTCCGCCACGGGTCCGATCAGGGGAGTGTCAGCCCCAGTCCGGTCCCAGGAGGCCGCATGTCCGACTCCGAATCCCGGCAGCTCGTGGTCTTCGCGCTTGGGCGCGAGGAGTACGCCCTGCCGATCAGCCACGTCCACGAGATCATCCGCTACACCGAGCCGCGTTTCGTCGCCTCGCGTGAGGAGTGGACGCGGGGCGTGATCAGCCTGCGCGGCAAGATCATCCCCGTTCACGATCTGGCGGTCCGCCTCGGCCTTGAGGGCAACGAGCGCGAAGAGGGCGCCGGGAAGATCGTGATCGTCGAGAGCGGCGCCGAGATGGTCGGGGTCATCGTCGACGAGGTCGAGGAGGTCATCGTCCTGGAGTCCGAGCAGATCGAGCCGGCGCCGGGCAGCAATGACGGCGCGGTGATGGGTGTCGGCAAGGTCGACGACCGTCTCATCGTGCTCCTCGAGCCGTCGGGCCTCTTCGGCTCCGAGTCGGCCGTCGAGCTGACCGAGGCCGCGTAGCGATGCCGGCGACCACCAGAGGCACCGTTGTGGTCGCCGACGATTCGCGCCTCATGCGCCGCGTGCTGTCGCAGACCCTCCGCGACTCCGGCTACGACGTGGTCGGAGAGGCGGAGGACGGCGACGCCGCGCTGCAGCTGTGCCGTTCAGCCAAGCCGGACGTCATGACGCTCGACCTGGCGATGCCCGGGCTCGACGGCATGGGCGTCCTGCGCACGCTGCGACGTGACGGCCTGGACATCCCGGTGGTCGTCGTCAGCGCGTTCAGCCCCGCGCACGGCGCGCGCGCCGTCGACGCACTCGCCGAGGGCGCGTTCGACCTCATCGAGAAGCCGAAGGTCGGCGAGACCCTCTCGGACTTCGGGCGCCAGCTCGACGAGAAGGTCTTCGCCGCCGCGGGCCGCAGCAAGCTGCGCCGCCGTCCCACCCCCGCCGCGCCCCGGCCCCGCGTGGCCGGTGCTCCGCCCGTCCCGCGCCGCGTGTCGCATCCGCGTCCCGCGCGCCGGGGCACGGGCCGCCCGCCGGTCGTGGTCATCGCCACGTCCACCGGGGGACCGCGGGCCCTGGCGCAGCTCATGCCGAAGCTGCCCTCGCCGCTCGGCGCGGGCGTCCTCATGGTCCAGCACATGCCGCCCGGATTCACCGGGTCCCTGGCGCAGCGGCTGGACAACGACAGCCCGCTGCACATCGTCGAGGCGCAGGGCGGTGAGCGCATCGAGCCCGGGCTCGCGCTGCTGGCGCCCGGCGGCTCCCATCTGCATCTCGCCGACGCGCGGTCCGTCCGCCTCGGCGACGGCGATCCGGTCGGGGGGCTGCGCCCGCGCGCGGACCTCACGATCCAGGACGTCGTCGACCGCCACGGCGGCGACGTGCTCCTCGTGGTCCTCACCGGGATGGGCAACGACGGCCTCGCCGGCGCGCGCGCCGTGAAGGCCGCCGGCGGCCGCATCCTCGTCGAGGCCGAGGAGACCTGCGCCGTCTACGGCATGCCGCGCGCCGTCGCGGACGCCGGTCTGGCCGACGCCGTGCTCCCACTCCATGACCTGCCCGCTGCCATCGTCGAGGAGGTCTCCCGATGAGCTTTGCCGCCCGCCCGTCGCAGTCCGACGCCGGAGACGACTACCTCGTCTTCATCGCCGGCCTGAAGCAGTTGTGGCCCGTCGACCTGACGCAGTACCGCCGGGGCCAGATGGAGCGCCGCATCCGCTCGTTCGCAGGGCGGCGTGGCATCACGAACCTCCCGGACTACCTGCCGATGCTCAAGGCCGATCAGGACGAGCTGCACCGGTTCCTCGACCACGTCACGATCAACGTGTCGCAGCTGTGGCGCCACCCCGAGCAGTGGAAGGCGCTCAGCGAGGAGATCGTGCCTGAGCTCGTCGCCGGCACGAACCGCCTGCGCGCCTGGTCAGCCGGCTGCTCCTACGGCGCCGAGGCGTACACGCTCTCCGCCGTCGTGCGGCAGGCTGCGCCGAAGGCCAAGGTGCAGATCACCGGCACCGACGTCGACCGCCGCATCATCGACCGCGCGAAGCAGGGCCGCTTCACCGACGCCGACGCCCGCGAGGCGCCGCGCGACCAGATGGAGAAGTGGTTCGAGCACGAGGGCGACATGTGGATCGCCAAGCCCGAGCTGCGCTTCGGCATGAACTTCGAGCTCGGCGACCTGCTGCACATGTCCGTTCCGGCGGGGTCCTACGACCTGATCATGTGCCGCAACGTCGTCATCTACTTCAACGAGGACGTGCGGGACTCCCTGCACGGACGGCTGGCCGCCGCGTTGCGTCCCGGCGGCTACCTCGTGATCGGCGCCACCGAGCGTGTCGCCGCCCCCGGGCCGATCGGCCTGCAGCCCACGCATCCCTTCATCTACCGCAAGGCGTAGGAATGGACACCTCCGAGTATCTCCCCATGTTCCTCGCGGAGTCCCGCGAGCATCTCCAAGAGCTGAACCTCGCCGTCCTCAAGATCGAGGAGAACCCCGAGGACAAGGAGAAGATCGACGAGATCTTCCGCGTCGCGCACTCGATGAAGGGCATGAGCGCGACGATGGGCTTCGCCAAGATGGCGGAGCTCACGCACAAGATGGAGGACGTCTTCGAGCTCCTGCGCCAGCGGCGCGGCGGGCTGTCGCGCGAGGCGATCGACGCGGTGCTGGCGTGCCTCGACATGCTCGAGGGCGCCGTCGCCGAGATCGACGAGCACGGCGAGGAGCGCCTCGACCCGACGGACCTCATCGCCCGGCTCGACGCGCTCGTCCACGAGCGCACGCCGGAGCAGAAGGCCGTCAAGCTCGGCGGCGTCGCGCCCGACCCGGCGGAGCTCGTCCGCCTGGCCGCCGGCCGTCCGGTCTTCCACGTCGCCGCGCGCCTGAACGAGGACGTCTCGATGCCCTCGGTCCGCGCCTTCATGGTGATCGGCGCGTGCACGAACCTCGGCGACGTCCTCGTGTCCCTCCCGGGCGAGGACCTCCTCGAGCAGTTCCAGGGCGACATCGTCGAGGCCTGGGTCGTCGACGCCGACATGGACGCGCTGCGCAACGCGGTGACCGAGGTCGAGGAGATCTCCGCCGTCGAGGTCAGCGAGGTGGATGTCGAGCAGCTCATGATCGAGCCGTCCGAGGACGAGGAGCCCCACGTCGAGCACGAGGAGCCCGTCGCCGAGGCGACCGATGCGCCGGTCGCGCAGGCCGCGGCCGCCGAGTCCAAGCCCAAGAGCGGCTCGGCCGCGGCCAAGACGGTCCGCGTCGACGCCGAGCGCCTCGACCAGCTCATGCACTACATGGCCGAGGTCGTCGTGCACCGCACGCAGCTCGAGGCGTTGGTCGCCGACGCCGATCACCCGGGCCTGGCCACCGCGATGCAGGAGCTGACGCGCAGCTCGCAGTCCCTGCAGACGATGGTCATGCAGGTCCGGATGATCCCGGTCGAGGCGGTGTTCCTGCGCTTCCCGCGTCTGGTGCGCGACCTGTCGAGCAAGCTCGGCAAGGACGTCACCCTCGTCCTCGAGGGGCAGGAGACCGAGCTGGACCGCACCGTCGTCGACGCGCTCGGCGACCCGCTCGTCCACCTCATCCGCAACAGCGTCGACCACGGCTTCGAGTCGCCCGAGGAGCGGCTGCGCCTGGGCAAGCCCGAGAACGGAACGCTCCAGGTCGCCGCACGCCCGACCGGCGGCGGCATCGTGATCGTCGTCAAGGACGACGGCCGCGGCGTCGACCCCAAGCGCGTCGCCGCCGTCGCGGTCAAGCGCGGGCTCATCAGCGCTGAGGAGGCCGACCAGGTCGACGTCCCCCGCGCGATCGAGCTGCTCTTCAGCGCCGGGTTCTCCACCGCCGAGAAGGCGACGGACGTCTCCGGCCGCGGCGTCGGCATGGACGCGGTGCGCAACCGCATCCGCGAGCTCGGCGGCGACGTCATCATGGACTCGGTCCCCGGCCAGGGCACCACCACCGAGATCCGCCTTCCCCTGTCGCTGGCCATCACCTCGGCGCTGCTCGTCGAGGCGGGGGACAGCACGTACGCGGTCGCGATCGACCGCATCGAGCGCACGGTCCGCGTCGAGGACTGGACCGTGCGAGGCGTCGCCGGCCGGCCGATGCTCGTCATGGGTGAGGAGGTGAGCCCGCTCATCGACGCGGGCTCCGCGCTCGCCGGGCGGGACGACGCCGCCGCCGAGAAGCCGTACGCCGTGCTCGTCAGCTCCCAGCAGGGCCGCACGATCGCGCTGGCGGTCGACGGCCTGCTCGGGCAGCGCGAGCTCGTGTGCCGCAGCCTGCCGCCCGAGGTGGGCGAGGACGTGCCGGTCGCCGCGGCGGCCGTGTTGAGCAGTGGAGAGATTGCCCTCGTCGTGGACGTCGACGGGCTCACCAGGGAACACGACCGCGCCGCTCGGGACGAGATGGCGCCCTCCGAGGAGAACGATGGCGAACTACACCGAACAGCAGCTTGACGCGCTGGGCGAGCTGGCGAACATCGGGTCGGGCACGGCGTGCACTGCGCTGGCCCAGATGCTCGGCCGGCCCGTCGACATCAAGGTTCCCAAGGTCGTCGCGCTGCCGCTGGCCGACGCCATCGACGCCGTCGGCGCGGCGGAAGAGCCGCGCACCGCGGTGAAGCTCGACATCTTCGGTGACCTCGACGGCACCGTGCTGCTGGTCTTCCCGCTGGACGACGCCGCGACGCTGTGCGGGATGCTCGGCGTCGAGCCGGACTCCGAGGTCGGCCTCTCGGCGCTCGGCGAGATCGGCAACATCCTTGGCACGTCCTACGTCAACGCGCTCGGACAGATGATCGGGATGGAGGTTGAGCCGCATCCGCCGATTACCACGACTGACATGCTCGGCGCGATCGTCTCCACCGTGCTCCTCGAGCGCGACGAGGTCGGTGACACGGCTCTGCTTCTCGACTCCGCGATGTTCGTGGAGGGCGAGCAGTGTGAGCTGTCGTTCCTGCTCGTGCCCAGCGCCAACGGCGTGGCCGACCTGCTCGGCCGCCTGGGGATGTAAGAGGAGCGATGGGCGAAACCCCTGTCAGGATCGGCGAGCTGATCGCCACGCGGGACCCGGATGAGGTGCTGATCTCCGTGGGTCTCGGGTCATGCATCGGCCTGGCGATGATCGACCGCGCCCGCGGCATCGCGGGCCTCGCGCACGTCATGCTGCCGCAGTCGCCGAACGGCGCCGGTCCGCTGCCGGGCCGCTACGCCGACCACGCCGTGCCGACGCTGCTCGACCGGATGGTCGCGCTGGGTGCGTCGCGGGCGGCGATCGAGGTCGGCATGGCCGGCGGCGCCCAGATGTTCGGGGGCAGCAGCTCGATCGAGGTCGGCAAGCGCAACGCGGAGGCCGTCACGTCGGCCCTCGGCGAGGCGCGCCTGCGCATCAAGGCTTCGGCGACGGGCGGCGAGAAGGGCCGCACCGTGAAGGTGCTCGCCGCGCAGGGCGTGATGATCGTCCGTGAGGTCGCCTCGGAGGAGGTCGTCCTCATCGGTGACCTCGTGGGGGCCGCGCGATGAGCGACGGGATCCTCGATCCGAGCCAGATCGACGCGCTGCTCGAGCAGGCCAAGGAGGGCAAGCTGCCCGAGCAGGCCTCCGCCGACGAGCAGAAGGAGAAGAACGCCGGGCGCAACCGCTGGCTGCGCACGGTCGACTTCTCGCGCCCGACGAAGTTCGGGCCCGATCAGGAGAACCGGATGCGGCGCCTGCATGAGGCGTTCTGCCGCATGGCGGGGACCCGCATGGTCGGCCAGCTGCGCATCCCGATGGAGCTCGAGCTCATCGACACGTCCCAGCGCACGTGGCGCGACGCCTACATGGTCGTCTCGCGCGATGCGTGCTGCGCGATGCTCGAGATCAAGCCGTACGGCACGACGTGCCTCATGGCGATGGAGATGCCGCTGCTGCTGCTGGCCATCGACAAGCTGCTGGGCTCCGACGACGAGGAGCCGCACGAGCGCAAGCTCACGAACATCGACATGGCGATCGTCAAGCGCGTCATCGGCGAGCTGACGTCGGCGATGACGCTGACGTGGCAGGACCTCGCCGAGGTCGAGTTCGAGGTGACGTCCATCGAGAACGCCGACGACGCCGAGCAGGCGATGTCGGCGAGCGAGCCGACGCTGTCGATCGCGATGGAGGCCCGCCTGGGCGCCGTCAGCTCGACGGTGCTGCTCCTGCTCCCCCACATCTCCGCGCAGCCGGCGCTCGCCGAGTTCGCGGCGCGCACCGCCGCGGACATGGAGAGCGACCCGCGGGTGCGCGCGATGCTGCACCACCGGATCGGCGAGGCGACGGTCAACGTCCGCGCCGAGCTGGGCAGCACCATGATG
>CAMCUD010000039.1 GCA_945878865.1 Bifidobacterium breve
CCGAGGGCCTCCCGCCGCTGGAGGCCGTCACCGACCACATGCTGAGCGCCGACGAGATGCTCGTCCTCACCGGCGATCCACTCGAGTACCCGCGCACGGACCTGCCGTCCGGGATCACGTTCGCCGGCGCGCAGAACTGGAGCCCGCCCGCGGACACGCCGGACTGGCTGCTGGAGGACGGCGACCCGTGGGTCCTCGTCACCTGCTCGACCGACTACCAGGGCGACGAGGCGCTCGCGGCCGCGGCCATCGAGGCGCTGCGCGACGAGCCCGTCCGCGTCGTCGTGACGCTCGGCGACGCCGCGCAGAGCGCAGCCTCGCTGCCGCTGGCCGACAACGCCCGGGTCGAGCGGTTCGTCCCGCACGACGCGATCCTCGAGCGCGCCGCGGTGGTCGTGGCCCACGGCGGGATGGGCATCGTGCAGAAGACCATCGCTGCGGGCGTGCCGCTGGTCGTCGTCCCGTTCGGGCGGGACCAGCCGGAGGTCGCACGCCGCGTCGAGCAGGCCGGCGCCGGCGTCATCCTGCCGACGAAGCGGCTGTCGTCCGGAACGCTCAACGACGCGTTCCGCGCCGCGCTCGCCCTGCCGGACGTCGCCCGCGCGTCGGCGCGGCTGCGTGCCGGTGGCGGCGGCGACCGGGTGGCCGACGCGATCGAGGCGCGCCTGCCCGCGGCCGTCGCGGCCTGACTACCGACCGCAGGCGGTGATCGGCGCCTTGGCGCGGATCTCGGCGAGCAGCCGGGCGGTGAACGCAGACGCGTCCTCGCCCGGCTGCTTCGGCCCGCCTTCGGGCGCGAAGAACTCGATCTCGACGCTGGGACGCGTGGGGAAGCGCGGGATGTCGGTCGTCCCGCGGATCGCCACGCTGAGGATCTGCGCCTCGGGGACGAGCTCGGCCAGGCGGCCGAACCCGCTGCGGGCGCGCAGCTCCTTGCCCTTCGAGCGCGTGCCCTCGGGGAAGATGCCGATGCACGCGCCGCCGCGCAGCTCCTCGACGGCCCGGTCGAACGCGTGGGTGTCGCCCGCGCCGCGGTCGAGCGGGATCTGCCCCATGCCGTCGAGCACCCAGTGCAGGCCGAAGACCTTCCACAGCTCCTTCTTGGCGAGCGCGCGGACCTGGCGGTGGCGCAGCGCGGCGACGCCCACGGCGACCGGGTCCCAGTAGCTGTCGTGGTTGCCGGCGAGCAGCAGCGGACCGGCCGGCGGGATGGTCTCGAGCCCGCTGACCTGCAGGCGGCCCCACTGCTTGACGATCGGGGTGCAGACGGTCATGGCGGCCCGGTAGGTCCGGGTCATCGGCTCGCGGGGGGTCATGGCGCGGATGCTCGCACGAACCTCATCGCGCGGGCGGTCCGCTCCGTACCCTCGAGACACATGGCGTTCACCCCCATCCCGTTCCGCGCCGCCGCGCCCGGCGAGGGCTACTTCGAGGACGACAGCCCCATCCGCGTCGTCAACCGCGAGCTCATCGTGGCCTTCAGCGGCGCCCGGGCGCTGCTCATGCAGGCCTCGCACCCGGTGATGTTCGAAGGCTTCTACGACCGGACGACCGGGTTGCAGGATCCGCACGGGCGCCTCGCGCGCACCGCGACGGTGATGAACACCATCTACTTCGGTCGCCGTGAGGACGCGGACTTCCAGACCGAGCGCGTGCGTCGCGTGCACTCGCGCATCCGCGGCGAACTGCCCGAGCCCGCCGGCCACTTCTCGGCCGGGACGCCGTACGCCGCCGACGACCCGCAGTACCTGCTGTGGACGCTCGCGCCGCTCTTCGAGTCCGCCGACCTCATCTACCGGCTGTACGTCGGCTCGCTGGACCGTGACGCGCGCGACGCGCTGTGGCAGGACTACCGCCTCGTCGGGCGACTGTTCGGGCTGGCCGACGACGAGATGCCGCGCACGATCGAGGACTTCGACGACTACTACCGCGGCATGCTCGAGGGCGGCGACCTGTGGGTCACCCCGCGCGCGGCGGAGCTCGGCCGCGCCGTCGTCTTCCACCCGCCCGCGCCGTTCTACATGTGGTGGCTCGTCGAGCTCGTGAACTTCGTCATCGTCGGCGCGCTCCCGCGCCGCATCCGCGCGGGGTACGGCCTGTCCTGGGATCCCGCGCGTGAGGTGGTCCGCCGCGGCGGCGCCGAGTACGTCAAGCGCGTGCTGCTGCCGCTGCTGCCGACGGTCATCCGCAACACGCCGGTCGCGGGCGGGCGGCTGCTCCCCGGCCCGCCACGGGCCGAAGACGACGAACCCGCGTTGCGTCGCGCCGCCTGAGCGCCGTATGGTCGGGGCGTGGCGCCCGAGACCCGGTACGTCCGCAGCGGTGACTTCGACATCGCCTACGCGACCGTCGGTGACGGGCCGCTCGACCTCGTGTGGGTCCCCACGTGGATCTCGCACCTCGAGCACCTGTGGGAGGAGCCGCGGATCGCGGCGCTGCTCGACCGGCTCGCGTCGTTCTCGCGGCTGATCCTCTTCGACCGGCGCGGCGCGGGCCTGTCGGACGGCCGATCGGGCGCGGCAACGCTCGACGACCAAGTCGACGACGTCCGGGCGGTGCTCGACGCCGTCGGTGCCGAGCACCCGACGATGCTGGCGATGATGGAGGGCGCGGCGATGGCGGCGGTGTTCGCCGCCACGCACCCCGAGCGGGTGCGCGCGCTGGCCCTGTATTCGCCGATGGTCTGCGCCATGCGCCAGCCTGGCGGGTTCGAGTGGCAGGACACGCCGGAGGAGCGCGAGGCCCGGGTCCGGGAGTGGCTGCCGAGCTGGGGGCAGGGCGTGCAGGCCGCGGTCGTCGCGCCGAGCCTCGCCGGCGACCCGGCGCTGCGGCGCTGGTGGGGCGCGCTGGAGCGGCTGACCGCCGCGCCGTCCGCGGCGGCGGGGCACCTCGACATGATGGGCCGGCTCGACGTGCGGGGCGTGCTGCCGTCCATCCAGTGCCCGACGCTTGTCCTGCACCGCACCGGCGACACGATGTTCGACATCCGCAACTCGCGCTACGTCGCCGAGCATGTTCCCGGCGCCCGGCTCGTCGAGTTGCCGGGAACCGACAACTTCATCGCCGTGGAGCCCGAGCCGATCCTCGCCGCCGTCGAGGAGTTCCTGACGGGCACGCGCCGCCCGACGGTCAGCGACCGGGTGCTCGCGACCGTGCTGTTCACCGACATCGTCGACTCCACCGGCCATGCGGCGCGGCTCGGCGACCGCTCGTGGCGCGACCTCCTCGAGCGCCACGACGAGCTCATGCGCGCGGAGGTCGAGCGCCACCGCGGGCGGATGGTCAAGACGCTGGGCGACGGCGTGCTCGCGGTGTTCGACGCGCCGAGCCGCGCGATCGGCACCGCCGTGGCGGTCCGCGAGCGCGTGCACGACCTCGGGCTGCGGGTGCGCGCCGGCCTGCACACCGGCGAGTGCGAGCTCCTGGGCGAGGACGTCGGCGGGATGGCCGTCCACATCGGCGCGCGGGTGATCGGCGAAGCCGGCCCCGACGAGGTGCTCGTCACCTCCACGGTCCGCGATCTCGTCGTCGGCTCCGGGATCGGCCTCGCCGAGCGCGGCGAGACCGAGCTGCGCGGCGTGCCCGGCGCGTGGCGGATCTACGCGGTCGACGACTAGCGGGTCAGCTCAGGCCGAACGCGCGCGGATCGTCCGCGTCGACGATCTCGCGACCGAGCGGGAGCAGCGAGATCGGCACCATCTTGAAGCTGCCCAGGCCGAGCGGGATCCCGATGATCGTGATGCACATCGCGATGCCCGTGATGATGTTGATCAGCGCGAGCCACCAGCCGAACAGGATGATCCACAGGACGTTGCCGATCGCCGAGCCGGCGCCCGCGTCCTCGCGCTTGATCACGGTCTTGCCGAACGGCCACAGGGCGAAGATCGCGATGCGCAGCGACGCGATGCCGAACGGGATCGTGATGATGAGGATGAACGCGATGAGCGCCGCCAGCGCGTAGCCGAGCGCCATCCACAGCCCGGCGAAGACGAACCAGATGATGTTCAGGAGCACGCGCACGCCGTCACCGTATCGCTGAGAGGCGCTTCAGGCGCACGGTCGGCGTCCGATGGTTCGAGCATGCCCGTGTTTCGTCTCGCGTTCGCCACCGTCTGCGCGTTCCTCGCGCTCGCCGCCGCGCCGGCGAACGGCGCGCCGATGACCGTCGAGATCGTCAACAACTCGGGCGTGAAGCCGGACCAGGTCTGGCTCAGTCTCTACAACGGACCGAGCGCCGACGGGCAGCTGCCGAACAACACGCCGGTGCAGCTGAGCTCGCTGACCAACTCGAGCTTCACGCTGGGCGACATCACCGCGGGGCGGCTCTACGTGGCGTACGGGTCGCAGGGCGTGGACATCAACACGACGACGATGTCGCCGATCCGCAACGACAAGATCGAGTTCACCAACCCGGGCGTCGCCGACCTCACCGCCGTCGACTTCTTCGGCATTCCCATGGGCCTCCAGACGCTCGACTCCGGCGGCAACGTCCTGGAGACCCTCGGCTTCCGCTGCTTCACCTCGACGCTCGCACCGGCGCTGCAGGCGCTGCCCGGCGGGCAGGCGAGCACGATCCTCACGTCGGCCAACACGTTTTCCAAGGTGCTCTCGCCGTCGCTGTCGGACGCCTACCCGCTGATGACCGCCTACGTCCAGGCGATGAGCGGCCAGACGATCACGGTGAACTCGACGTTCGACGGCCGCCCGGCCGCGGGCCTGCCGGCGGTAACCACGAACATGACCGGCACGTTCCAGCCCGACGGCTCGATCACGCTCAGCGGCACCTTCACGAACATCGCGACCGGGGCGGTCACGCCGAACCAGACGCTGGCGGTCGCCGCGGGCGGGATCGCGCCGGGCATCTACTCCAACAACGGCTCGTACACGAAGAACGGCGCGGCCGGGGCGGTCGGCGACAACGACGCGTTCTCCACCGTCTACCGCGACCTCGTCGCGGGCTTCGCGATGGGCTACTGGGGCGGCCGGTACGGCAACCAGACGAGCGCGTGGCTGCGCCAGCCGCCGTTCGCCGCCGCGTGGACGACCCCGCCGCCCTTCACGCCGTACTACCACCAGTACGGCGCGATGATCACCGAGTACTCGTCGGCGTACGGGTTCCCGTTCACCGACCTGTCGCCCACGACCGTGCAGGCGGGCCTCGGCTCGAACGTCGCGACGATGCGCGTGACGATCGAGCCCGACACCGGGCCGAACGTGCCGGGGTGCGCCGGGTCCTCAACGCCGACCCCACCGCCGCCGCCCTCGGGCAGCACGACCCCGGACCCGGTCACGGCGACCCCGGTGAACCCGGCCCCGTCGACGGCACCGGCGCCGATCACCGCCCCGGCGCCGAAGCGCACGACGAAGGGCCGCGCGGTGGCGATCGTCGAGCGCCGCGCCGTCCGGCTGGACCGCGCGGGCCGGCTGGTCCTGCCCGTGCGCTGCGACGGCGATCCGTGCCGGGGAGAGCTCGAGGTCTACACCCGCGTGCGCCGCGGCAAGAAGCTCGTCATCGTGCCGGTCGGCGCCGCCGAGCTGGCGGTCCCCGAAGCGAAGACCCAGCACCTGGTCGTCAAGCTCACGAAGACCGGCCGGGCGCTCATCCGGCGGGCCGGGCGGCGCGGTCTGTGGACCACGACGGTCGTCCGGCTCGGGGCGCGGTCGAAGGCCATCACCGTGTCGCGTCGCGGGGTGAAGGTGCTGCCCTACGCCAAGCCGACACCCAAGCGCAAGCACCGCTGACCGGCGTCAACTGCGCAGGAACCGGACGAGCCCGAGCGTGATCGCACCCGCGACCTTCTCGCGGTGCGCGCCGTTCTTCATGCGCCGCGCGTCGCCGGCGTTGCGCATGTTCCCCATCTCGATGAAGATCGCCGGCCGGGTCGAGAGGTTCAGGCCGCCGAGATCGGTGCGCTCGTCGAGGCCGTGGTCGCCAATGTAGGTCGCGCTGCGCTCCCCGCGCGCCCACAGGGATGAGCGCATGAGGACGGCCAGCCGGCGTGACGCGGCGAGCCGCGCGGGGTCGCTGCCCTTGATCTTCCCCGGGTAGATGACGTGGAACCCCCGACCGCCGGGCCGGCCCCCATCGGCGTGCAGGGACACGACGGCGTCCGCGTTGGCCTGGTTGCCGATGGCCGCCCGGTCGGTGATGCACGGGCCGACGCCGTCGTTCGTCGTCCGGGTCATGACGACCGTCGCGCCGCGCTGCTGGAGCTTCTTCTGCACGCGGATCGCCATCGACAGGTTGAACGCGGCCTCGGTGAGACGCCGGTCGTTCGTCTCCGTGCCCGTCGTGTCGCACGCCTTGCGCACGCCGTTGCCCGCATCGACGATCTTGTTGATCACCTCGGGGTGCTGCGCGTTGCCGCCGTTGTGCCCGGCGTCGAGGAAGACGACCTTGCCCGCGAGCGAGGTCGTCGCCGCGCGCGCGGGCGCGGGGGCCAGCAGTAGGACGGCAAGCGCGGCGAGACCCAGGATCCGCATGGATCCAGTCAAGCGCATCGCCCGGCCGACGGCGACGGTCAGACGAACAGCGCGGTGATGCGCGACCGCGGCTTGGACTTCACGCAGCCGACCCCGCGCGGCCCGGCCTGGCACGTCCACTTGCCGACCTTCGGGCCGACGCCATCGGCCAGCGCCCGGATGACCTTGCGGGCCTCCTTGCAGCTGGCGGGCCCGCGGGTGACCTTCACCCGCACGGTCTGGTCGCCGCGGCTCATCGTGCCGCAGTCCCGGGTCTTCGCGTCGGCGGTTGCGTGCGCCGTGGTGAGCATGAGCGCGCCGGTGAGCAGCGCCGCCGCGATCCCCTGTCGTCGGATCAGCATCCGCAGATCATTCCAAAGCTGCGGCCTTCCGGCCGCGGGTGGCTCAACCGTCGTCGAAGACGGACAGCGGCAGGCTCGCGGTGACGACCGTGTTCGGGTCGTTGACGATCGAGCCGATCCGCAGGTCCACGGCGACGCTCACGAGGATCAGCGCCTGGGGCGCGGAGAGGCCGTGCTCGGCGCCCAGGTAGCGCACCATGTCCAGCACCGCGTTGCGCGCCGCATGGCCGACGTCGTGGAAGCGGTTCTCCCCATCGTCGGTCACCGGGATCCCGGTGGTGACGAAGAAGCCACGCCGGTCGTCCTCGACGGTGTCGGGGTGCCAGAACGCCGGGGTGACGGGCCGGAACGCCGGCTCCTCGTCGAGGGTCACCCTGACGCTCGCGGTGCCGCTCGTCTCGATCGCGGTGACCATCGTCTCGCCGTCGCCCTGGGCGAAGTGCATGTCGCCGAGGGAGATATTCGCGCCGGGCACCTGCACCGTCACCCGCATCCGGCTGCCCTCCGTGAGCTGCTTGACATCGAGGTTCCCGCCGTTCTCCCGCGGGCCGACGGTGCGCAGACCGCCGGCGGCCAGTGGGGGCACCGCAGCGATCGGCGTGGGCTGCGGCGCGTCGGGGAGCTGCGCCTCCCGCGCGGTGTACCGGGCGAACTGCTCGTGGCCGATGCCGACGCCCATGATCCCGAGGAACGGCCGGCCCGGGATGGTGATGCCAGGCAGCTGCTCGGACCGCGCGACGCCGCCCGCGAGCTCCCAGTGCACGAGGAACGGCGGGAAGTCGTGGTCGCGCAGGTGGCCGTATCCGGGCAGGAGCATGGTCCACCCGTAGCCGTCGGGGCGCAGCTCGAGCACCTCGATCTCCAGCACGTCGCCGGGCTGGGCACCCTCGACGGCGAACGGGCCCGCCATCGGGTGGCTGCGCGACTGCACGACGTCGACGAGCTCGGCGGCGGTCGTGGTGGGCCCGATCTGCAGGTCGCAGCCGTCGAGGACATCGACGGTCAGCGTGTCCCCGGGGGCGATCGTGCGCTGCGGCGGGATGTCGGGGTGGAAGCGGTTGTGTCCCTGGGAGGGGTCGTCGACAAGGGCGCGGCGCATGTCCCGCGGACTCTCTCGCGTGCCGTCCGACCGGCCGAGGGGCGGACGGTCGGCTTCGGCGCGCCGCGCGTTGTCCCGGTGGGCCACTCCTCGGGGCGCGTTCCCGCTGGGTGGAACCGCATGGCGCGCTCGGGGGGCGAGTTTCGGGTGGCTGTGCCCTACGAAGGGCATGACCACCACCGCACCCTCACGTTCCCCCGCCGCCGTCGCCGTGCTCGGCGCGGCCGTCCTCGCCGCGGCGCTGCTCATCGTCGGCGCGGCGTGGTTGGGCTGGCGCGCGCTCGCCGGCGGCGGCGGCCCGGTCGAGACGTCGCCGACTCGCCTGAGCTACACGGCCGAGACGTTCGAGGAGGTCGCGTTCAGCGCGATCGACCTGCGCAACCGCGGCGACGAGCCCGCCGTCATCGAGTCCGTCACCCCGGTCGACCCGCCGATGGGCCTCGACGTGCTCGGCGCGCTGGCCTACGACACCCGGGAGCAGTCGAGCCCCACCCCGGTGACGACGTACCCGCCCGAGCTCGACGCCCGCGACGCCGTCGGCACCCGCCTACCGGCGCGCGCGGGATCGAATGTGAAGCTCGCCCTGGTGGTGCGCGCGACGAGGGCCGGCCGCTTCGTCATCGGCTCGACCGAGGTGCGCTACCGCGTGGGCGATAAACGCCACCGGGTGGTGGTTCCCGCGCACGTCACCCTCTGCGCGACGCGCGAGGACTCCGAGCGGGGCTGCGGCTGACGTCAGACCGACGGGCGCATGCACGACCATGCAGGCGCCGTGCTGTTCGTCCATCGCTCTCACCGCGCCGATGACCTCGCCGCCGTCCTCGGCGACGTGTTCGCCGGCGCGCCCGCCGACCCGTTCACGCCCGAGGTCGTCGCCGTGCCGACGCGGGGCGTGGAGCGGTGGTTGACGCAGACGCTGTCGCTGCGGCTCGGCGCACGTTCCGGTCGCGCCGACGGCGTGGTGGCGAACGTTCGGTTCCCGTCGCCCCGGGAAGTCGTTGACGACGCGGTCGCGGCGGCCTGCGGCGTCGATCCTGATGTTGATCCCTGGCGTGGCGGCCGGATCGTCTGGCCGCTGTTGGAGGTCGTCGACGAACACCTCGACGACGAGTGGCTGGCGCTGCTCGCCGGGCACCTCGAGGACGTCGCGCCCGAGGGCGACGCCCCGCGGCCGCGCTTGGCCGCCGTCCGCCACATCGCGGCGTTGTTCGACCGCTACGCGCTGCACCGCCCCGACATGGTGCGCGCGTGGGCGGCGGGCCAGGATGTCGACGGCGCAGGCGCGCCGCTTCCCGTCGACTGCGCGTGGCAGGCGTCGCTCTGGCGGGCGCTGCGCGAGCGGATCGCCGTGCCGTCGTTCCCCGAGCGGCTTGACGGTGCCCTCGCACGGGTGCGCGAGGAACCGGCACTGCTGGATCTGCCGGCGCGGCTGGCGGCGTTCAACCTCACGCGGCTGCCGGCGGCGCATCTCGCGCTGTTCGAGGCGCTGTCGGTCACACGTGACGTCCACCTGTGCGTGCTGCACCCGTCGCCGGCGTTGTGGGACCGCGTGGCCGCCGCTCCGGCACCGGCCTCGCGGATGCGCACCGACGATCCCACCGCCGACCTCCCGCAGAACCGCCTGCTCGCCTCCTGGGGCCGCGACGTCCGCGAGCTCCAGCTCGTCCTCGGCAACGCGGCTGAGGAAAGGGTCGCAGAGCGGACCTTTCTTCAGGAGGGTTCGCTTCTGCGGCGCCTGCAGGCCGGCATCCTCGAAGACCGCGCCCCCGACGACGGCCCCGCCGACGCCTCCATCGAGATCCACGCCTGCCACGGCCGGGCCCGCCAAGTCGAGGTCCTGCGCGACACGATCCTCCACGCGCTCGCCGCCGACGAGACGCTCGAGCCCCGCGACGTCATCGTCATGTGCCCGGACATCGAGACGTTCGCGCCGCTCATCCGCGCGACGTTCGGCGCGACGGAGACCCCCGCGCCCGGCGTCCCGCCCGACCTCCACGTCCGCCTGGCCGACCGCTCCCTGCGCCAGACCAACCCGATCCTCGGCACGGTCGCGCGGCTGCTCGAGCTCGCCGACGGCCGGATGACGGCGTCCGAACTGCTCGACCTCGCCGACCGCCCGCCGGTGCGGCGGAGGTTCGCCCTGGACGATGACGACCTCTCCCGCCTGGAGGGCTGGGTCCGCGACGCCGAGATCCGCTGGGGCCTCGATGCCGAACATCGCGAGGTCTTCAAGCTCGGCAAGGTCGAGGCGAACACGTGGGCGGCGGGCGTCGACCGCCTGCTGCTCGGCATCGCGATGACCGAGGAGCCCGGCCACCTCGTCGGCGGCGTGCTGCCCGTCGACGACGTGGGAAGCGGCGACATCGAGCTGGCCGGCAAGCTCGCCGAGCTCGTCGCGCGGGTGCGCGGGATCGTGGAACGGTTCGCCCAGCGACGGCCGCTCGCCGCGTGGGCGACGGAGATCGAACACGCCGCCGACCTCCTCTGCGCGGCCAGCGAGCGCGACGCGTGGCAGCGCGGCGAGCTCGGCCGCATCCTCGCCCGCGTCGTCGAGGGATCGAACGACCAGCCGCTCGCGCTGGGCGAGGTCCGCGGTCTGCTGGCCGAGCGCCTGCAGGGCCGCCCCACCACCGCGAACTTCCGCACCGGCCACCTGACGTTCTGCACGCTGCACCCGATGCGGTCGGTCCCCCACCGCGTCATCGCGCTGCTCGGCCTCGACGACGGCGCGTTCCCCCGCGCCGCCCCACGCGACGGCGACGACCTCGTGCTGCGCAGCCCGTTCCTCGGCGATCACGACGGCCGCACCGAGGACCGCCAGCTCCTCCTCGACGCGCTCATGGCCGCGCAGGACAAGCTCATCATCACGTTCACCGGCAACGACGAGCGCACGAATGCGGAGCTGCCGCCGGCGGTTCCCGTGGGCGAGCTGCTCGACGTCATCGGGGCGGAGGAGTTCGTCCACCGCCACCCGCTCCAGCCGTTCGACCCGAAGAACTTCGAGCCGTCGGCCCCCGCGAGCTTCGACGGCATCGCCCTGGAGGGCGCCCGCGCCCTCGCCGGTCCGCGGGTGGCGCCGCCGCCGTTCCTCGCCGAGCCGCTGCCGCCGATCGACGGCGACGTGGTGGAGCTCGACGACCTCGTCCGCTTCCTGCAGCACCCGGCCAAGGAGCTGCTGCGCCGCCGGCTGGAGGTCCGCTACCTGGAGATCGAGGAGGACCTCGACGACGATCTGCCCGTCGAGCTCGACGGCCTGGCGAAGTGGAAGGTCGGCGACCGGCTCGTCGACGCGGTGCTGGGCGGCTGCTCGATGGACGAGGCGATCGCGTCCGAGCGGGCCCGCGGCGGGCTGCCCCCCGGCGAGATCGCGCAGACGACGATCGAGGAGGTCCGCGGCACGGCGCAGCGCATCGTTGATGCGGCGACGGCGCACCTCAGCGCGCGGTCGGCCCGTGAGGCGCTCGACGTGCGGGTGGAGCTGCCCGACGGCCGCACCCTGACGGGCACGGTCAACGGCGTCGCGGGCGACCGGCTCGAGGTCGTCACGTACTCCAGCGTCGCGGCCAAGCACCGGCTCGCCGCGTGGGTCCGGCTCCTCGCGCTGGCGACGACGTACCCGTCGCGGACGTTCAGCGCAGCCACCCTCGGCCGCGGGTTCCGGGGGAAGATCGTCATCTCGTCGCTGGGGGCGCCCTCGGATCCGAGGACCAAGCTCATGCGCCTCGTCGAGCTTATGGACCTCGGGCTGCGCGAACCGCTGCCGTTCGCCGCCAAGACGTCGGAGGCCTACGCGGCGGCGCGCAAGCGCAACGCCAAGAACGTCGCGAAGGCGACCGAGGACAAGTGGGTCGGCTCCTTCAAGTTCCCCGGCGAGAACGCGGACCTCGAGCATCAGCGGGTCTATGGCGGCGTCGTGACGCTGCCCGAGCTCACCGCCGCGCCCGCGCGGGAGACGGAGTCCGGCGAGGGCTGGGACGAGCGCACGCCGTCGCGCTTCGGCCGGATCGCGCTGCGGGTCTGGCTCCCGCTCCTGGCCCACGAGCACCTGGCGGAGCTGTGATGGACGGCTTCGATCTGCGCGCGCCGCTGACGAAGGGCGTCACCGTGCTCGAGGCGAGCGCGGGGACCGGCAAGACCTACACGATCGCGGGCCTGGCGACCCGGCACGTCGCCGAGGGGCTGCCCCTCGACCAGCTGCTCGTCGTGACCTTCACCCGGCTGGCAACCGGTGAGCTGCGCGAGCGTGTGCGCGAGCGGCTGGTGAGCGCCGAGGCGGCGCTGCGCACCGGGGTCATCGAGGACGGTGACGACCTCGCGGCGTTCCTCGCCTTGCAGGACCGTGAGGGGCGGCAGCGCAACCTCGCCAGCGCGGTCGCGTCGTTCGACAGCGCGACGATCACCACCACCCACGGCTTCTGCCTGGAGGCGCTGGGGTCGCTGGGCTTCACGGGGAACGTCGAGCGCGACTGCGCGTTCGTCGAGGACGTCTCCGACCTCATGGACGACGTCGTCAACGACCTGTTCGTCCGCCGCTTCGTCGGCGAGCGCCCGCGCTTTGCCCGCGGCGAGGCGATGGCCGTCGCGCGCGCGGCGATCGAGCACCCGAGCGCGCTCCTGGTTCCCGAGGCGGCCGCGCCGGACTCCGACGCCGCGATGCGGGTGCGGCTGGCGCATGCCGCGCGCGGCGAGCTGGAGCGACGCAAGCGCCTGGGGTCGTTGATGACGTTCGACGACGTCCTCACCCGGCTGGCCGACGCGCTCGACGGCCCGAGCGGCGACCAGGTCTCAGCAAGGCTGCGCGAGCGCTACCGCGTGGTGCTCGTCGACGAGTTCCAGGACACCGACCCGGTGCAGTGGCAGATCATGCAGCGCGCGTTCGACCATCCGGACGGCACGCTCATCCTCATCGGCGACCCGAAGCAGGCGATCTACGCGTTCCGCGGCGCGGACGTCTACGCGTATCTCGACGCCGCGCGGTCGGCCTCCGCGCTCGGCACGCTCGACATGAACTGGCGCTCGGATCAGCGCCTGCTCGACGCCTACGACCTGCTGTTCGGCAACGCCAAGCTCGGCCACCCGGACATCGACTACCGCTCCACCCGCGCGACGCCGACCCACGAGGCGACGCGGCTCCACGGCGCGCCCGTCGACGCGCCGCTGCGCATCCGCGTCCTCGACCGGCGCACCGTGCGCACCACGCCGAGCGGCTTCGCCTCGGCCCAACCGGCACGCGAGGCGATCGCGATCGACTGCGCCCGCGACATCGCCACCCTGCTGAACGCCGAGCCGACGATCACCCGCGGCACGCCGGGCGCCGAGCCGCGGACGGTGAAGCCCGGGGACATCGCGGTGCTCGTCCGCCGCAACCAGGACGCAGCACTCATCCAGGCCGAGCTACAGCACGTCGGGGTTCCTGCGGTCATCGCCGGCGCGGGCAGTGTGTTCGGCACCGACGCGGCCCGTGACTGGCTCGCGCTGCTCGAGGCGCTGGAGCGCCCGTCGTCGGTCGGCCGGGTCCACGCCGCGGCGCTGACCCCGTTCGTCGGGTGGTCGGCCTCGGCGGTGGCGGGCGCGGACGACGCGGCTTGGGAGACCGTGCACGACCAGCTCCACGCGTGGGCGCAGGTGCTGCGCGACGACGGGGTCGCCGCGCTGCTGCAGGCGGTGACCGTGGAGTCCTCGCTGCCCGCGCGGGTGCTGGGCTTCGAAGGCGGCGAGCGCGTGCTGACCGACCTGCGCCACATCGGCCAGCTCCTGCACGCCTCCTCGATGGACGAGGGCCTGGGCGCCGCGGCGCTGACGCAGTGGCTGCGCCGCCGGATCCTCGACGCGAAGACCGAGGGCGACGAGGAACGCGCGCGCCGGCTGGAGTCCGATTCGGCGGCGGTGCAGGTCCTGACGATCCACCGCTCGAAGGGGCTGGAGTATCCGATCGTCTACTGCCCCTTCCTGTGGGACCCGTCGTGGATCCCCGACGAGGCGCTGCCGGTCTTCTTCCACGACACGACCGGCGCCCGCACGCTCGACGTGGGGTTGTCGGGCGCCGCGTTCCGCGCGCATCAGGACGCCGAGCGCGCCGAGGAACGCGGCGAAGACCTGCGCCTCGCCTACGTCGCGCTGACCCGCGCCCGCCACCAGGCGGTGATCTGGTGGGCGGGGTCGTGGGACTCACGCAACTCGCCGCTCTCCCGGCTGGTGTTCGCCCGCGCGGAGGACGGCACGGTGCCGGCGGAGGCGCCGCGCGAGATCCCGTCGGACGACGAGGCGTTCGCCCGCTTCTCGGCGCTAGGCGGCGAGGGGTGCATCAGCGTGGAGCGCGCGCCGGGCGCAGGGCTGCTGGCGGAGTGGTCGCCGCGGTCGGAGGACGCGTCCGACCTGCGCGCGGCGGAGTTCCGCCGGGGCATCGACCGGACGTGGCGACGCACGTCGTACAGCGACATCACCGCGCCGGCGCACGAGTCGTTCGGCTCGGAGCCGGAGGTCGACGAGGTGGAGGACGAGCGGTCGGTCGCCCCGGCCGCGCGCGCTGACGAGGCCGACGCGGCGCTGCGCGACATCCCCTCCCCCCTCGCCGACCTGCCGGGCGGGACACGGGTGGGCACGCTCGTGCACGACGTGTTCGAAGCAGTGGACTTCACCGCACCCGACCTGGGTGGCGCGATGGGCGTGGCGGTGCGCGAGGCGCAGGCGTACCGGCGGGTGGAGATCGGTGACCCGGACGTCCTCGCCGCCGCTTTGGCGGGCGTGGTTGAGACGCCGCTGCTCGATGGCCTCGCGCTGCGCGACATCGGGCCGGGCGACCGGCTGGACGAGCTGGGGTTCGAGCTGCCGCTTGAGGGCGCGGCGTCGCCGCGGGCGATCGGGGCGCTGTTGCGGTCGTTCCTGCCCTCCGATGACCCGCTGTTCGCGTACGCGGACCGGTTGGACGACCCGCTCCTGCGCCCCGTACTCCGCGGCTTCCTCACGGGCTCGATCGATCTCGCGTTCCGCACGCCCGACGGCCGGTACGGCATCGTCGACTACAAGACGAACCGCCTCGGCGCGTTCGACGAGCCGCTGACGCTGTGGGACTACCGGCCGGCCGCGGTCGCCGAGGAGATGCGCCGCACGCACTACGCGCTGCAGGGGCTGCTCTACACGGTCGCGCTGCACCGGTACCTGCGCTGGCGGGTCCCCGGGTACTCCCCGGACCGTGACCTCGCCGGGTTCTTCTACCTGTTCGTCCGCGGGATGCCGGAGGCGGGAGTGTTCTCGTGGAAGGCGCCCGGGGAGCTCGTGGTGGCGCTGAGCGACCTGCTCGACGAGGGGACGGGCACGTGACCGAAGACCCGTTCGACTGGCAGCGCGCGGTGGCCGTCGTCGACGGGCTGCTCGCGGAGTTCAACGCGGCCGACGTCCTGGCGACCTCCGACGTCCATGCCGCGCTGCGGTTCGGCGCGCTGGTCGGCGAGTCGTCTGAGGAGGTCCTGCTGGCCGCCGCGCTGGCGGTCCGCGCGCCACGGTTTGGCCACGTGTTCGCGGATCTGTCGTCGGTGGTCTCGACGATCACGGTGGAGCCGGAGTCGGGGGTTGACGTCGCGGCGCTGCCGTGGCCTTCGGCCGACGCCTGGATCGCCGCGGTGGCCGCAAGTCCCCTGGTCGCGGAGGGCGGGCCGTTGCGGCTGGTCGGCTCGGCGCTGTACCTCGAGCGCTACTGGGTGCAGGAGGGCGAACTGGCCGCGGACCTGGGCGCGCGGAATATGCCGGCGCCATCGGTCGACGAGGCGGTGCTCACAGACGGCCTGGCGCGGCTGTTTACCGACCCGGTGCAGGCGCGCGCCGGGGAGGTCGCGGTGCGCCGCCAGCTCTCGGTGGTCGCGGGCGGCCCGGGGACGGGCAAGACGACGACGGTCGCGCGGATCGCGGCGCTGCTGATCGAGCAGGGCGCCGAGTTGATCGCGCTGGCGGCACCGACGGGCAAGGCGGCGGCGCGACTGGAGGAGGCGGTGCATGCCGAGGCGGCTGGTCTGGACGCTTCCGCGGAAGCGCGCGCCGCGGTGGCGGGGCTGCGCGCGCAGACGCTGCACCGGCTGTTGGGCTGGCGCCCGGACTCGCGCTCGCGCTTCCGTCACGGCCGCGGGAACCGGCTCCCCCACGACGTAGTCATCGTCGACGAGACGTCGATGGTGTCGCTCTCGATGATGGCGTCGCTGGTAGCGGCGGTACGACCGGGGTCGCGGCTCGTGCTCGTCGGCGACCCGGGCCAGCTGACGTCGGTGGAGGCCGGCGCGGTGCTCGGGGACATCGTGGCGAGCCCGGCGCTGGCCGACGGCGTGGTGGTGCTCGAGCGCGTGCACCGGTTCGCGGGCGGGATCGCGGAGCTGGCGACGGCGATCGCGGCAGGCGACGAGGACACGGTCATCGACCTGCTGCTCGCGGGGCTCGACGACGTGGTGTGGGTCGACGCCGATGCTGCGCTGGCGTCGGTCGACGAGCTCGACGAGGTGCGTGAGCTCGCGGTGGCGTCAGCGGCCCACGTGGTCGCGAGCGCGCAGGCCGGCGACGCGGCGCGCGCGCTGTCTGCGCTGGAGAGCTTCCGCCTGCTGTGCGCGCACCGTCGCGGCCCGCACGGCGCGACGACCTGGATGTGGGAGCTCGAGCGCTGGCTCGCCGAAGGCGTCCCGGGCTTCGACCCGGGCTCGGAGTGGTACGTCGGCCGGCCGCTCCTGGTGACCGAGAACGACTACGGGCTCAAGCTCTATAACGGCGACACGGGCGTGGTCATCGCGGTCGGAGACGACCGGGTGGAGGCGGCGTTCGAGCGCGGCGGCGAGCCCGTGCGGTTCAGCCCGACGCGGCTGGGCGCGGTCGACACGGTCTACGCGATGACGATCCATAAGTCGCAGGGATCGCAGTTCGGGACGGTGGCGGTGGTACTGCCCGACGCGGCGTCGGCGATGCTGACGCGGGAGCTGCTGTACACGGCGGTGACGCGGGCGCGGGAGCGGGTGGTGTTGGTCGGGGATGAGGCGGCGGTGCGCGCGGCGGTGGCTCGGTCGGCGGGGCGCGCGAGTGGGCTCGCAGCACGGCTGTAGCTGGGGCGAGTTTCGCCGCCACCTCCCCTAGAAGGGGCATGAACACCTCTTCACGCTTCCGCCCCTCCGAGATTCTGGTCCTCCTAGCGCATGCCGGGTTCCGCCGCATCGGCGCAGCGATCGGATTCGTGCTCGTCGTGCTGTGGCTGTGGTCCGCGGTCACCGGCGATGGGCTGGGGGATCGCTTCATGTTCCGCGGCAAGCACGGGAGCTTCGGCGTGTCGAGCCACTCGTCGTCACACCACTTCTTGCCGTAGCGGGCCAGAAATATCCCGATCGGGACAGCACACACCTCGACAGCTCCCCGGCGCGGACAATGTCCCGACCGGGATAGAAGTTGCACGATCTGTCGACCGGTACCCTACGATGTACCGATCGGGACAACGGTCAACACCGCGAAGGCACTCGGCCACGCCATCCGCCAGGCCCGCAAGGCGCGCAACCTCACGCTGGAGGACGCAGCCCTCGGGGCCGGCGTCGGCATCCGCTTCCTCAGCGAGCTCGAGCGCGGCAAGGAGACTGCCCGCCTGGCGGAGACGCTGCGGGTGGTCGCCTCCTTGGGCCTCGAGCTGACGATCGAGGATCCGCTTGGCTGAGCGCACCCTCGACGTGTGGTGCTTCGACCACCGGGCCGGCACGCTCACCGAAACCGCCACCGGGCTGCGGTTCGCCTACACCGACGAGTGGCTGGCCGCGGGGCGCCCCGCCCTGTCCTTCTCGCTCCCACGCTCAGGCGCGTTCGATGACGCCGCCGCCGGCGCCTTCTTCGGCGGCTTGCTCCCCGAAGGGACTCCGCGGCTCACGCTCGCCCGCCAGCTCGGCATCTCGCCCGAGAACGACTTCAGTCTGCTCGACGCGCTCGCCGGCGACACCGCTGGAGCGATCGTCATCACGCCTCCCGAAGACACCCCACCGACGACGTCGGACGACGTGGTCTGGCTCGACGACGATCAGCTCATCCGCGAGCTGGACGACCTCCCGATCCGCCCCTTCCATGCCGACGAAGACGGCGAATACCGGCTCTCGCTCGCGGGCGCTCAAGACAAGCTCCCGGTGGTGCTCTCCGACGACGGGCGAATCGGGCTCACCCACGGCCGCACACCGTCCACTCACATCATCAAGACCCCCATCCCGACGCTCGACGCGACGGTCGCCAACGAGGCGATGTGCCTGGACATCGGCCGACGTCTGGGCATCGCGACGGTGGAGGCCGAGCCGCGCCGAACAGGGGACCGCGAGTTCCTCCTGGTCACCCGCTACGACCGCGAGCGTGCCGGCGACACGGTGACCCGGCTACACCAGGAGGACTTCTGCCAGGCGCTCGGGATCCCGACAGCCCGCAAGTACCAAGCCGAGGGTGGACCGGATCTCGCGGCCTGCTTCGGGCTGATCCGGGATGCGGCCGCGGTCCCGGGGCGCGACGCCGTGGCGCTGCTCGACGCGATCGCCCTCAGCTTCCTCGTCGGCAACCACGATGCGCACGGGAAGAACTACTCGCTGTTGTACCGGCCCGGGATGACCAAGCCGGTGCTTGCGCCCGCGTACGACGTCGTGAGCACGTTCGTCTACCGAGGGGCGCGACGGATGTCGCGCAAGCTCGCGATGTCGATCGGGACCGAGTACCGGCCGGACTACGTACGCACCCGACACCTTGAGGCGATGCTGGCCGACGCTGGGCTGGCGAGCGCGGCGGCGAAGCGGCGGCTGCGGCGGATCGCGGGGGATGCCCCTGGCGCGGCGAGCGCGGCACGCGACGATCTCCGGGATCGTGGGTGGGATGCACCGGTACTCGACCGAATCGTCGAACTGGTGGATCAGCGCTCGCGGTACTTGATGGAAATCGTCGACGGAAACTGATCATGGCGCGCTCGACGCGCGTCCCAGCCGGTGCAACTCCTGCGCGTCACTCACTGCCGCAGGGCGGGAAGCCACAGCACCACGAAACTCGTGGAAGGTAAACCTCTGAGGCCCTGGACGCGAACCGTCCAGATAGGCACGACACCGAGGCGTCGGTGTCACGAGAACCCCGACGCCTCCTCTAGCACGTACGCGCACTTGGCCACCCGAAGCGAAGAACTGTGCAGACGCCAAGCTGAATGCGCCGCACATTGTCTAGTTGTAAAGCGGCCTTGCGCTAGGACTTGGATTCAGGTAGATCGTTTCTCCTCACGAACGCTTCGCCCGTTGCCCCGCAGCCGTCTATCACTCATCGACGCGACCAAGAAGATAGGCCGCGAGGACCGCCTGACCGAGATCCTGGCCACGGTCATTGAGAATTGCCCCGAGTTCACCGGTGCTGTGTTTCAGTACTTCGGCCTGTCGGTGGGACCGCGATACCGAGCGAGCACCCAGCTGCTCTTGGCGGACAGAAGCCGGATCGACATGCACGTCGAGAGTCTCACCGACCACGGGGTCGTCGTTTCAGAGATCTGGTCAGAGCACAAGCTCGACGCTGCCTTCGGTCAACAGCAGCGAGAGCGGTATCGCGACGGACTCGCCGATCGACCCGTGCCAGGACGGCTGATCTTCGTGGTTCGCCCAGACGCGGTTCCGGGCGCACCCGACGAGTGGACATACCTGACCTGGCAGGAACTCGGCGAGATCGCCGAGGATGCCGGGAGACGATGGGCCGGCAAGGCCTGGCGCCAGGACGCATGCCGTCACGATGCCCCAGCCGGCTGGCGATTTCTGTGGGAGCTGCTCTGGGTACTGGAGGAGGAAGAGGAACTCGCCATGGGACAAGCCCTCGACCGCGACGATGTCGCCGCCTTCGCGATGTTCCACGACGTTGTCCTAAGGGTCACGGCCTTGCTCGAGCGAGGCGCGCATCTCGCCGGGCCACTTGTTCCTGCAGGCGAGATCGAGGACGACGTCGCCACGTTCTGGCAACAGTTCGCGCCCCCGCGGAACTCTTGGCTCGCTCGTCTCCGTGGCCTCGAGGCGACAGCCGAGCTGATTGCCAGCCCTCGCGATCACTGGTCCGCCGAACGGCACGAGGGCCCGGTGTTCGGGGCGGGAGTCTCATTCGACGCAGCCCTGCATCCCGCACTGAGCGGACATAGGGACTGGGCGGCGACGCTTGCCGAGCAGGGATTCAGCTGCGAGCTATGGGGCGGCTGGGTCCGCGTGTACAGAACGAGGCCCATCGCGGACGTGGTGGCGTCCGGAGACACCATCGCGCAGCAGGCGGCATGCCTCGGCACATGGGCGCGTGACGCCGTGGGTACCCTCATGGAGCTGGGCCCAGGAGACCTCTCGTGAAGGCGGTCAGCAGACGCGCCACACAGGCGCCACGTGTCACGGCCGCCCGCCGCCGCGAGATATTGCGTCTGCAGAATGCGGTGAGGAATGCGGTCAACGTCAGCCGAGGTCGCGAGCGGAAACTCGGTGTGGATCCGGAGCGGCTGCGCCAGGCAATGACGCTGTATCGGATCGACGTCGGCCGGATCTCCTGCCGTGCACAACGCCTCCCCGTCGGATCTGATCTCCTCGCCGACTACAAGCTCTGGCAGGACGGCGAGTTGCTGTTCCGGCTCAAGCTGGTCCGGTGGGAGAACGATGTGGACGCGCGCTGGCATGTGAAGCGGCACCCCGAGGCGACGTGGTGGCGATAGGCAAGCACGTGTCGTGTCTCAACTTTCCCAATTCGGAGGACACCGAGGCGGCTTCCGCTGCGACAAGGCCGCTCGCAAGGTGCAGCGTGCCAATTCACTGCAGCGGAGACGATCCCGCCGTTGCACAACGTGCGCGCCGAAGGAATCACCGATAGAGCTGGCGGGCGCCGTGTCTCGCACGCCAGAATTCATGCCTCCTATGGCCCACGAGAACGACACCCCAGCCGAGAAGATCCTCTTCGACGCCGCGAATGCTCTGCGCGGCAGCGTCGAGTCTGCCGAGTACAAGCACCTGGTCCTCGGCCTGGTCTTCCTCAAATACGTCTCTGACAACTTCGACGCACGGCGGCAGGCTGTCGAGGAGCTGTCTCGCGACTCTGAGAGCGAGTGGTATGTCGAGGACGACCAGGATCGCGCTGACCTGCTCGAAGACCGCGACGCCTACGAAGTCGCGAACACGTTCTGGGTGCCGACCGAAGCCCGGTGGCCCGCGCTCTTGGCGCTCGGGTCGCAGTCGGACATCGGGGTGCAACTCGACCGGGCGCTGGATCTCATCGAACGTGAGAACCCGGCGCTCAAGGACGTGCTGCCGCGCGTGTACGCGCGGGCGGCGCTGTCACCGGAGACCCTCGGCAAGCTCGTCTCCGAGATCGCCAAGATCGGATTCGGCTCGGACCCCGAGAAGGCGCGTGACGTCCTGGGACGCGTCTACGAGTACTTCATCAAGGAGTTCGCCCGCTCAGAGGGACACCGCGGTGGCGAGTTCTACACCCCCGCGAACGTCGTCCGGCTACTCGTCGAACTGCTCCAGCCCGATCACGGCCGAATCTTCGACCCTGCGTGCGGGTCGTGCGGGATGTTCATCCAGTCGGCGAGGTTCTTGCGTGCACACGCCGGCACGGGCGACGAGCTCTCCGTCTTCGGGCAGGAGCTCAATCAGGCGACCTGGCGGATCGGTCGCATGAATCTTGCCATCCATGGCCTCTCCGGCAACGTCGCGCTGACCCAGGGTGGCTCGCTGCTGAACGACGCGCACCCGACGCTCAAGGCGGACTTCGTCATCGCGAACCCGCCGTTCAATCAGAAGAAGTGGGGCGCAGCGCAGGTCGCCGAGGACTCTCGGTGGAAGTGGGGGATCCCGCCCGACGGCAACGCCAACTACGCCTGGATTCAGCACTTCGCTTCGCACCTTGCGCCGGACGGCCGCGCCGGCTTCGTCCTCGCCAACGGGTCATTGACCTCTACTACCTCAGGCGAAGGAGCGATCCGCGAGGCGCTGATCCGCGACGACCTCGTCGACTGCATCGTTGCCCTGCCTGGGCAGCTGTTCTACACGACGGGCATCCCGGTATGCCTGTGGTTCCTCGACCGCAACAAGGCGTCGGCGAACGAACGCGACCGGCGCGGCGAGACGCTGTTCATCGACGCCCGCTCCATGGGTCACAAGATCAGCCGGACGCAGATCGAACTGTCCGATGAGGAAATCGGACGGGTCACGAGTGTGTACCGAGCGTGGCGCGGTCAGACGGGGGCCGGGGAGTACTCGGACGAGCCGGGCTTCTGCCGCTCCGCCGACCTCGCTCAAATCGAGCAGGCAGGGTTCACGTTGTCACCGGGCCGGTACGTCGGTGCACCCGAAGACGAGGAGGACGCAGTCGCTTTCGAGGAGCGCATGGCCGAGCTCATTGAGTCGCTGGAAGACGAGATGGCTGAGAACCAGCGGCTTGCCGGCGCGGTCAGGGTTGCACTTGAGCAGGTGGGGCGTGCCATCTGACACAAGGACCGGGGGACGGCAGGCAACCACAGCGATTGATCCCGGGCGCTTCGGACTATCCATCGGCGATCCTGGGACGGCATTGCCGCACCGATGGACCTGGCGCAAGCTGACGGACCTCGCCAGGCTCGAAACCGGTCACACGCCGAGTCGACGTCGCCCGGACTGGTGGGGTGGAGACATCCCGTGGATAGGGATCAAGGATGCCACCGGCAATCACGGGCGGCGGATTGAGTCCACGCTTCAGTTCACCAACGAGGAAGGAATAGCCAACTCGTCAGCCCGGGTCTTGCCAACCGACACGGTATGCCTGTCGCGCACGGCGTCGGTTGGATACGTGGTGGTCATGGGCTGTCCAATGGCGACTAGTCAAGACTTCGTGAACTGGGTCTGCGATCCCACTGTCCTGGACTGGCGATACCTGCGGTGGGTGTTGATGGCGGAGACAGCATCGCTGCAAAGGTGGGCCCACGGCACAACGCATCAGACGATCTACTTTCCAGAAGTCAAAGCCTTCCACCTGGCGGCGCCCTCAGTCGAGGAGCAACGGACAATCGCTGACGTGCTCGGGGCTCTCGATGACAAGATCGAGAGCAACCGTCGCGTCGCGGCAGCTGCAGAGGCACTGCTGGAGCATGCGCTAGTCGGGGCGCCGAGTGGACAAACCGAGCCTTTGTCTGCTGTCGCAGAGTTTCGGAACGGGGGCGCGATCACCAAGCTCGCCAACGGCGCCGGCCCTCCGATCATCCGCATCAAAGAGATGCGCTCGGGAATCGGCGGCGCGACGCTCCGGACCGATGTTCCGATCCGCGCGGAGCATCACGTTCAGCCCGGCGACTTGCTGTTCTCGTGGTCGGGAACACTGCTCACGGTCCGGTGGGACGGCCCCGCAGCGTTACTGAACCAGCACGTCTTCCGCGTGGACCCGCGCCCTGGCTTGCAACGGTGGATGGTCGAAGCGTGGGTCAAGCAGCACTTGCCCTCGTTTCGTGCGATCGCGGAGGACAAGGCGACCACCATGGGGCACATCCAGCGTCGGCATCTCGACGAGGCGTCGGTGGTCGTCCCCAACGACGACGAACTCTCCCGACTCCATGCGCAATGGACACCTGTAGATCAGCTGCGAGTCGGCCTGCTCGCTGAAGCAAGGAGCCTTGTGGCGATCCGCGACGGGCTGCTACCCAAGCTCGTGTCGGGCGCGATTCGCGTTCCGGTGTCTAACGATCCGGAAGAGGGGCTAGGCATCGCGGCCTCGCAACTCGAAGAGGAGCCTGCAGCGTCGTGAAGATCGACGAGATGGGGCTGGCGGAGAAGCCGGCGATTGAGTGGCTCGTCGGTGCTGGCTGGGCTGGTCGGAGCGGGCTATCGCTGGTCCCAGGTGTCTCCGCTGAGCGGCAGATCCCCAGCGATGTGGTCCTGCATGAGACCTTGACGGCGGCTGTGGCAAGGCTCAACCCGGTGTTGCCCGCCGCCGCGGTGACGCGTGCGGTCGAGATCGCGATGACGGGGACGAGCCCAATCCGCATCCTCGATCATCAGGGCTTTCACGAGTTGCTGCTCGCGGGCGTGCCGGTGTCGTGGTTGGACGGCGAGCGGGGTGAGCAGTCCACGCGTGCGCGACTGATCGACTGGGCCGATCCGGCGAACAACCGCTTTGAGGTCGTCGATCAGCTGACGATCGTCGAGGGCGGAAACAACCGCCGGCCTGACCTTCTCCTGTACGTCAACGGGCTCCCCCTCGGGCAGATCGAGCTGAAAAATCCAGCGGACGAGCAGGCGACCGCGATGGCGGCGGTCAACCAGGTCAAGCACTACGCGCAGACGATTCCCGGGCTCTACCGCTACGTCGAGATCATCGGGGTATCCGACCTCATCAGCGCGCGCGTCGGGACCGTGTCGACGCCAGCGGAGCACTTCGCTGAGTGGAAGACGATGGACCCGGAGGAGATGAAGGGCGTCCCGCCGCTACGGGTGATGATCGAGCAGGCGTTCTCGCCCGCAGCATTCCTTGACCTCATCCGCAACTTCGTGCTGTTCGAGACCGACGGCGCGATGACGTGGAAGGTCATGGCCAAGTACCACCAGGTCGACGCGGTCAATCGAGCGGTGGAGTCCACGTGGGCGGCGATGGAGGACCGCACACGGCGGGGTGGCGTCGTGTGGCACACCCAGGGCGCCGGCAAGTCGTACTCGATGGTGTTCTACGTCACCAAGCTGCGGCGCGACCCGCGGTTCGCCAACCCGACGGTGGTCCTCGTCACCGATACCAACGATCTCGACAACCTGTTGTCGGAGACCTTCGAGCGTCAGGCGCACCTCGCTCCGGCGGTCGCGCGGGCGGAGCGCATCCAGCCGAAGGCCGGCGATTCGCGCAAGAGCCTGTACGAGCTGCTCGACGTTCCCGCGGACGGGATCGTCTTCACGACCATCCAGAAGTTCGGGCGTGGCAAAGACGAGGGCCCGATTCCGGTGTTGTCAGAACGGGAGAACGTCGTCGTGATCGCTGACGAGGCGCACCGCTCGCAGTACGAGGACCTTGCCCGCAACCTCATGCGCGCGCTTCCGAACGCGACGCGCCTTGGCTTTACCGGGACGCCGATCGAGACCGCCGATCGGTCGACGAAGACCGCGTTCGGCGACTACATCAGCGTCTACCGAATGCGTCGGGCGCAGGAGGACGAGGCCACCGTCCCGATCTACTACGAGTCGCGGCAGGTCCCCGTCAACGCGGATCGCAGCGAGATCGACCAGGTGCAAGCGATCCTCGACCAGGAGACCGAAGAGGGACAGACCGAGCTGTCGAGCGAGTTCGCGCGCATGGACGCCATCATCGCCGCACCCGATCGCCTGGACACCGTGGCCGAGGACCTCGTCGCGCACTTCACCGACCGCTGCCGAACGTTCCCCGGCAAAGCGATGCTCGTCGCCTACAGCCGCCGCGCGGCGGCGGAGTATGCCGACCGGCTCAAGCGCCTCCTCGGTGACGAGGCGGTGGATGCCGTGATGGGCGCAACCGCCACCGATCCCCGGCCGATAAGCGACTACCGCAAGAACAAGCAGCAGCTCAAGCAGATCGAGAAGGACTTCAAGGACCCCGACCACCCGCTGCGGGTCGTGGTCGTCAAGAACATGTGGCTGACCGGATTCGACGCGCCCGTGCTTCACACGCTGTACGTCGACAAGCCCATGAGGGACCACGGACTGCTGCAGGCGATCGCGCGAGTCAACCGCGTGTTCGAGGGCAAACCCGGCGGGCTCGTCGTCGACTACATCGGCATCGGCGACGACCTGCGCGCCGGCCTGACCGCGTACGCCAAGGACGATGTGGACGACGTCGTTATCCCGTTGGAGGTCGCGCAGGCGAAACTCCGCGAGAAGCACGAGGTGATGTGCGACCTCCTGCACGACATCACATGGGTGCCGGATCCGGGCGCGACCGCCGGCGAACGCGCCACGGTGGTGCACGCTGCGGCCGAGGAGGCTGTCGCGCGATATGTCCTGGATGACGAGCAAGCCGGGTTGCTGCTCGACGAGCACGCTCAGTACGCGCGGTGGTTCCGGTTGGTCTCTCCGAACGAGCCGACCGTCGAGCAGCGGTTCGATCATGACTTCTTCGCGCTGGTCGTCAAGGTGCTGCGAGCGGCGCTTGCCGATGCCGGCGAGCGCGACGGCAGCGGGCCGAGCAGGGAGGCGCGTCTGGCCGTCGAGCAGTTCTTCTCGGAGGGGCTCGCCGGCGGAGAGATCGTGGACGTGTTCGAGATTGCCGGAGAGTCGCGGCCGGAGATCAGCGTCCTATCCGACGAGTTCCTGGACGACATCAAGACGAAGCTCACGCGGCCGGAGACCCAGGTCGCCCTGCTGCGCAAGCTGCTGAACGGGGAGATCCGAGGTCGCTTTGCGTCCAACCGGACGCAATCCAAGCGCTTCAGCGACGAACTGCAGGCAGTGCTCGATCGCTACCACGCGAAGCAGCTCACCTCGGCTGACGTCGTCGCCGAGCTGGTCAAACTCGCCAAGAAGTTGCGCGAGCAGCGCGATCGCAACGAGCAGCTCGGCCTGTCGCCGCAGGAACTCGCGTTCTATGACGTCCTGGCGTCCAAGGGCGAGGAGTGGGTGGATGATCCGCGGCTGAAGGGCATCGCCGCCGAGATCGTCCAGAGCTTGACCCGTCCGGACGATCCGGCGCTTGGGGTGGACTGGACCGAGCGCAGCAACCTGGAGGCGAAGGTGCGGCTGAGGATCAAGCAGATCCTCAGGCGCAACAAGAAGCTACTGCCCACCAACGGCGGCGGCTTCGACGGGATGGTTGAGCGGGTCTTCGAGCAGGCCAGGGCCCTGTATCAGCGCTGGCCCGAGGTCGAAGGCGAATCCTCCTAGGTGTCGCATATGCCTCCGGATCCAGACCGCAGGTTCTGGTTTCAGCTTGCTGACCAGCTCCGCGGGACTATCGGCAGGAATCAGTGGCTACCCGCCCTGACGAAGTCCGCCGCCGATGCTCCTGTGAAGCGCCGGCCGAGCGTGATGTTGCCGCGTCGTCTGCGTGTCACGGCAAGCGAATCCACGCGCGGCCCCGAAGTCTGGCCGTGCCCCGCACCCAAGCCCCAGTTGAGGTGCCGGCAGCATGGCTTCATGCTCCGAGCATGTCGCGCATGCTGCAAATCAAAGGCGTTCCCGAGCACGTGCACCGGACGCTCAAAGCGCGTGCCGCCCTGCGCGGCCAGACACTGAGCGACTACGTCCGCGGCGAACTCGAACGCTCGGCCTCCCGTCCCTCCCCCGATGAGCTCCTGGCGATGCTTGATCGCGATGCCCCGGCCGCGCTCGGCAAGAGCTCCGCAGCCGAGGTGCGCCGCGCCCGCGATCGCGCATCGTGAGCGTCGTCGACGCGTCGCTGCTCATCGACGTCCTCCTCGGCCTGCCCGCAGGTCAGCCGTGGCGGCGATGGGTCGCGGAGACGAACCGGCTCGCCGCGCCCGACTGCCTCGGGGTCGAGGTCGGCCGGTATCTGCGCCGGCACGTCACGACCGGCGCCTTGGATGGGCGCAGTGCCGACGACGCGCTTGCCGTGATGCGCGCGCTGCAGATCGAGCTGTACCCCACGCTGCCGCTGCTCACCGACGCGCTCGCCCTCCGCGACACGTTCACCTTCGACGATGCCCTCTACGTCGCACTTGCGAGGCGCCTCGGCGAACCGCTGGCGACGAACGATCGCCGCCTGGCGCGCGCAGCCGGCCAGGCCGGTGTCACGGTCGTCGCGGCCCCAACCTGACGGCGACGGCTGATCAGCCGCGCTCGCCAGCGATCGACTCCGCCCCCGACGTCGTCGGACACGCCTTCGGCAGCGGCGCCACCGCCGAGCACACGTTGCCGCCACCATCCACCAGGAACCGGGCGAGCTCCACCCGCTCGCCGCAGACCTCCGCCCGGGTCGCGCTCTGCGGCAAGTCCGGATCACCCGCGCATGCCCGCGCGGTCGCGCGCACGACGTGGCGGCCCGGCGGCACGGTGAACGTCACGTCCTCCGAGCGCAGACCACCCGGGTCGGTCGGGTTCTCGGCCACCCGGCGCTCCACCGCCGCGTCCTCGTCGACGTAGCCCTCGAGCCGGTGCGCGGCGGCGAACAAGCCACCCCGGAAGCCGACCCGCAGCGTGATCGAGCGGCTCGCGCCGAGCGCGCGCGGACGGGACGACGAGCTCGGCGTGGGCGGCCGCGGCGCGACCCGTACGGCGGCGCCGATCGGCGTGTCGGCCGAGGGGGAACTCGCGATCGCGCCGCACGCGCGGTCCGGGGCGTCGCCCGAGCGGGCGGCGGCGCAGGCCCGCACCGTCCACCGGATCCGTGAGCCGGCGTCCGAGCCGCGCAGGAGCTCGGTGACCGGGAGGAACGGGTTGGTGGTGCGGGCGCAGCGTGGCGGGTTCGCCGAGGCGATGCACACGTTGTAGACCGCCGCGATCCGCCGCCAGGTGAACCGCTCGGTCGAGGTCGGAGTGATGGTGTCCCCGGCGCGCGGCTGCAGGTTCTCCGGCGCGCTCGGCGGCCGGGGGAAGACGCCGCAGATCGCGCCGTAGCTGACGAGGTCGGGCGAGCGGCCGAGGCGGTCGCCGCCGGCGGTCAGGCCGGTGACCGCCATCCCCGCGGGGCAGGTGGAGGTCCCGTCGATGCGGTCGTCCTCCTCGACGGCGGTGATCGCCGAGCCGATGTCGCCGAGCAGCGGATCGAGGTTCCCGGCGAACGAGCACTCGAGGCCCGCGCGGCGGATGTAGATCGGGTCGTTGCGCTCGGCGAGCTCGGCCCACACGCCGGTCGCGACGCCAGGGCGCTCGGTGCCGCGCAGCGGCTCGTCGAGCTTGCAGCGCTCGGTCCACTCCGGGGCTTTGACGTTGAAGAGGCCGTCGCCGCCGTAGCGCTCGCCCAGTGTGTCGCCCGCCACCGGCGCGGTGAGACTGCCGTCCTCGGTCATCGTCGCGCAGAGCGGCTGGATCGCGCGGACGCCGTCGACCCCGCCGTTCACGAGCGCGATCTTGATGCTCGAACGGCCGCTGAACCCGACGACGTACTTGTCGACCCCGCCGCACGTCACGCTCAGGCGACCGACGTCCTCTCCGGTGGCGCCCAGCTGGGGGAGTTCGTTGCCGGTCTGTGCGGCGGAGGCTTTCAGGCCGTACACGCGGATCGTGGTGCGCCGCCCGCGCAGGCCGCGCTCCACCGAGGTGACGATCGTCGGGCCCTTCGACGCCGAGGAGGGCACGGCGACCCGCACCGTCTTGCGCGCCCCCGCCCGCAGCCGGTACGACGAAGAACGTCCCCGCACGCCGCCCCGCGTGGCGCGCAGCCGGCCGCGGCAGCCAAGCCGCTGCACCGCCGCGGGACACCGCAGCCCCACCCGCAGCGCCCGGCCGCCGTCGCCGAACCGCCCCGCGCCCAGCACGACGTTCGGGCGCTCCTTCACCGCGCCGCGTGCACTGCGCTCGCAGGCCGCGACGTCGCCGACCTTGTCGCGCAGGTCGAGGTCGACGTCGTCGGCGCCCGTACCGCACGCCACGGTGTCGGGCTTCCCTTCACGCGAGGTGATCGTGTCGTCGCCGCCGTCGCCGTCGAGCTGCTCGGCGGCGGGCCCGCCGGTGAGGACGTCCGCGCGCGGCGTGCCGATCGCGCCCTCCACACCGGTCAGCGCGTCGGTCCCGACGCTCGGCGCAGAACTCGTACCGACCCGCTTGACGGTCGCGCCGGTGTCAAGCCGCAGAAGCACAGAAGGCAGCGGACCGGTCGCCGTCATGAGCCCGCGGTAGTCGACGCGGTCGCTTCCCGGCCCGCCCGCCACGGTGTCCGCGCCCGGGCTGCCGAGCAGGCGGTCGTCGCCGTCGTCGCCACTCAGCGCGTCAGCGCCGGGGCCGCCGCCGATCGCGTCCCGGCCGGGACCGCCGGCCAGGTTGCCGCCACCCGCGCCCAGCCCACCGGCGTCGTCGCCCGGCCCGAGGGTGAGCGTCATCCGGTTGGCTGACTGGCGCACGCGGTCATCGCCGGCACCGAGGTCGCCGGTGACGTCGAGGCCTGCGACCTCCAGACGGTCGGGCCCGTCCGCCAGCGACACGGTCACCAGACGGCTGCCGCCCGCGGGGATGGGACACCGGACGAGCCGCACCTCGGCCAGGCAGCCGGTCGTCGTCGTGATCGCGTCCAGCCGGTTCTCGATGCGGATCTCCGGCGCGGCCTCGCTGCCTCCGAGGACGACGAAGACCTGATCCGGGCCGGACGAGCCCGTGATCCGCGCGCCCGCAGCCGGGTCGTAGACGACGTCGATCGGTGCCGCGCCGGCAAGGGCCGGCATCCCGAGGACCGCTGCGAGAGCAGCGCAGGCCGCCACAGGCTTCCGCATGGCCGGAGCCTACCTGCGAACGCCGCGCCTCACTTCAGCGTGAGCACCGTCCGCTTGCGCGCGAAGTTGTCCTTCGCATCGCTCGCCGACACCACCAGCTCAAGCTTCGGCCGCCCACCGCGCCGGAGGTACCTGCGCACCGCCGCGAGGTCGTTCGCCTTGCGGAACCGCAGCGTCACCGTCCCCTGCGCGCCCGCGCGCAACCGCCGCACTTTCGTGATCTGCATCCACCAGCGCACCTTCCCGGCCACGCGCACCTTCCCGAACGCCCGCACCGTGCACGCCTCGAACGGACAGCGCACCTTCAGCGCCACTGTCGCCGACGCAAGCACCGACACGCTCGAGGGGAACGCCACCGAGAACGCCGGCGGCGCCTTGTCGCCGACCACCGCCGGCGGCGGGATCACGGCAGCCGCCGTCAGCGCGCGGCATGCCGGCCCGGCATCCCACCCGTACACGTCGACCCGCGGCACGTCGCGCTCAGCCACATAGACCCGGCACGACGCGTCCACGCCCAACCCGTACGGATAGCCGAACGCCTTCCCCGCCCCCGCCGGAGAGACGAGCGTCAGCGCCAGCTCGCCCGCCGGCGTGTAGACGTTCACCCGCCCGCCGGCGTCGGAGACGACCACGTTGCCTGCCGCGTCGACCTCCACGCCCAGCGGGCAGAACAGCTTGCCGGCACCGCTGGTCCCGAACTCGCCGAGCACCGCGCCCGACGAAGACAGGTGCACAACCCGGCCACCCGCGCACTGGTTGTCCGCGTCGACCGTCGCGTACACGTCGCCCGTCACCGGGCTCACCGCGACGTCGCGCGGCTGGGGCAGCGACGAGAACGTCGACAGCACCGCGCCCGACGTCGGGTCGTAGGCGACCACCCTGTCGTTGAACGTGTCGGCGACCAGCACCTCCTGACCAGAGACCACCGCCAGGCCTTGAGGGCACTTCAGCCGCGTCGCCCCGCCTGTGAACTCGCCGGCCGGCACGAAGTTCGCCGGGTCGATCCGCTGGACGCGCTGGCCGTAGCAGTCACTGACGTAGAGGAACCCGCCCCGCTCCTCGACGTCCTCGGGCAGACGGAACTGCCCGCGACCCGAGCCCGTCGAGCCGAACGCGCGCAGCCACGCGCCCGCCCCGCTCCACTCCGTCACCCGGTCGTTCAGGGCGTCGATGACCCAGACGTTGCCGTTGTCGCCGACCCCCACGCCGAGCGGGTGGTCGAACTGGCCGTCACCGGCGCCGAACGCGCCGAAGGACTGCTGCAGAGCGAACGTGTCGGCGGTCGCCGAAGGGGCGAGACAGCTCAGGAACGCGGCCGCGCAGACGAGGAACGAAACGACGAAGCGGGACATCCACCGACCGTACGACCGGACCGCCGACCCGCCCAGAGGAAGGTGCCGCAGACTTGCCGCCGCGAACTACCGAACGCTCCCTACGGCCACGTCACGGCCGGATACGACCCCGCTGGCAGCTCCGACGCGAGCCCCGCGAAGTACGACCCGGCCCACACCGTCAGCCCGGCCTGCAGCGCAAAGCTGCACCGCCCCAGCGCCACATCGCCCTCGACGGCCGCGGCCATTGCGGCCAGCGTCGACGCCTCGGTGACCTGCAGGAACCCGGTGCTCAGGTCGAGCACCGACAGGTAGCTCGCGCCCTGCAACTGGCCGCCGCGCAGGATCGCCGTCCACGTCGCGCGGCCCGACTTCACGAACAGCCCGCCGAGCGTGTCGACGCGCTTCTCCATCGACGCCCAGCCCGGCGTCGCCGCTGCGCGCAGCTTCGTCAGCACCGGCTCGAGGTCGGTGCGGACGCCGAGCTGGTAGCGCTGCGACGGGTTGCGCAGCAGGTCCTCGAACCGCACGTAGCCGGGCGGCAGCGTGACGCCTTTCGGCGGATGCTCGACGACGATCTGCAGGTAGCCCTGGTTGTAGCCCTGGATGAACAGCAGCGCTCCGAGCGCGCCGGAGTTCGCCGAGCGCAGCCGCTCGGCCGGGCCGCGCGCGATGCGCAGCAGCTGGCCGGCCGCCGCGTCAACGCCGCCCACCGTCCCGCGGCTGAACTTCCCCAGCAGCGGGGTGAGCGCGGCGTTCCTGACCTGCAGGCCGGGAACCTGGTCGCGGAACCACACGCCGCCGAAGTAGCCGGAGACCTGGATGTTGCCGAGCAGCGTCTTCAGCTCCGCCGGCGTCGCGCTGCAGATGTCGTCGAACGACGACATCGCCAGGTCGCCGTAGAAGAACGAAGCCGACGCCTCGCCGGGGTCCACGCCCGGTGCGGGGGCGGGAACCTCGGCAGCGCGGCGCGCGATCTCCGCCGGGTCGACGGTGATGTTCCTCTGCGCGCTGCTCGGCAGCCTCGGGAGGGTGATCGTCGGATCGCCCGCCCCGTGCGCGGTCGCCGGCAGCGCGGCCGCGCACAGCGCCACCGTCACGGCGAGGGTCTTCACCCATCGGGCCATGCCGCACCATACCGATGGTCTCTGGCGTCCGCGTGATCTGAGGCTCAGACCTCCTCATACAGGCCGTCGAACACCGCCGCGTGCTGCGCGTACACGACGTTGCGCTTGACCTTCAGCGTCGGCGTCAACTCGTTGTGCTCCTGTGACAGGTCGCGCGGGAGGATCACGAACTTCTTGACCTGCTCGATCCGCGCGAACCTCAGGTTCGCCGCATCGATGACCTTTTGGATCTCCGCGCGGACCTCCAGATTCTCGGCCAGCCGCTCGATCGGCGCGCCCGGCACCCCGGCGAGCTGCGCCAACGCCGGCGCCTCGTCAGGGTCGAGCGTGATGAGCGCTGTCAGGTACGGGCGGCGGTCGCCGAACACCACCGCCTGGGAGACCCAGCGGTGCTGGCGGATCGCACTCTCGATGTTCGCCGGCGCGATGTTCTTGCCCGACGACGTGATGATGAGGTCCTTCTTGCGGCCCGTGATCTTCAGGTAGCCGTCGGCGTCGATCTCACCGAGGTCGCCCGAGTGCAGCCAGCCGTCCTGGAGGTCCTTCGCGGTCGCTTCCTCGTTGCGCCAGTAGCCGTGGAAGATGTTGGGCCCGCGCATGAGGACCTCGCCGTCGTCGGCGATCTTCAGCTCCATCCCGGGCAGCGGCTTGCCGACCGTGCCGAGACGGTGCTCCTCGATGGTGTTCAGCGTCGCCACCGCCGAGGTCTCCGTCATGCCGTAGCCCTCGAGCACGGGCACGCCGGCGGCCCAGAAGAAGTTCATGACGTCCGGCTCGATCGGCGCGGCGCCCGTGATGCAGACCTCGATCCGGCCGCCGAACAACTCGCGCACCTTGTGCAGCACGAGCTTGTCGGCGACCCGCTGACGCGCGCGCATCACGCCCGTGACCGGGCGGCCCGCGCGCTCGGCCTCCACCACCGCGCGGCCGGCGGCGACCGACCGGGCGAAGATCTGCTCCTTCAGCCCGCCGGCCTCGGCGACCTTCGCCGTCGCCGCGGTGTAGATCTTCTCGAACAGGCGCGGGACCGACGGCAGGTGCGTCGGGCGCGCCGCGGCGATCTCGTCGAGCAGCGTCGTGGGGTCGCGCTTCCAGTAGACGAGCTGGGCGCCGGCGGTCATCGCCATGAACTGCACGACGCGCGTGAGCACGTGCGCGAGCGGGAGGAAGACGAAGTACACCTCGTGGCCGTCCTGCGGCATCCGCTTGGCGACCATCGCGAGGTCCGCGCGGATGTTGCCGTGGGTGAGCACGCAGCCCTTCGGCGGGCCGGTCGTGCCCGACGTGTAGACGATCGTCGCGACGGCGTCGGGCGTGACCGCGGCCGTGCGAGTGCGGACGCTCTCCGTGGGGATGTCCTGCCCGCGCGAGACGAGCTGGCCGAGGGTGAGCACGTCGTCGTCCTCGGCGCGGCCTTCGAAGAGCACGAGCCGCGCGAGGTCCGGGCACTGCCCGCGCACCTGGGCGATCTTCTCCACCTGCGCGGGGTCCTCGCAGAAGAGGACCTTCATGCCGGAGTGCTCGATGACGTACTGGCACTCCTCCGGCGAGTTCGTCTGGTAGATCGGGACGACGGCCGCGCCGATCGCGAGGATCGCGAGATCGGCGAGCGTCCACTCGTAGCGCGTCGTCGCGAGGATGCCGACGCGGTCGCCGGGCTCGACACCCAGCGCGAGCAGTCCGCGGGCGATCGCGTCCACGCGGTCGGCGACCTGCGCGTAGGTCAGCGTGCGCTCGGCACCGGCCTCGAAGTAGCGCAGCGCGACGGCCGACGGGGTCTTCGGCGCGGCGGCGATCCCGGCGATCGTGGCTCCCGGCAGCGCCGCGGGCGTGGGCGGTACGGCGACACTCATGGCATCTCTCCTACGTCCTGAGGGGACTCCCAAGGTGGCGGTCGAATTCCGGAAAGACAAGAAGAACCGTCTGATCGCAGGACCGAAGATCATCGAGTCCGAAGTTGGAGGTCCTTCAATCGGAGGAGGCGGGTTCGGACCAACCACTACTGTCCCCCGTATGGCCTCCACCCCCAAGGCCGACCCCACCGCCGCGTTCCTCGCGCGACTGGCCCACGAGCGCGAGCAGTACGCGCTGCCGACCAAGCTGCGCCACCTCGGCGAGCAGTTCATCCACCAGGCCCTCGAGCTGCTGTTCCCGCACTTCGCAGCAGAGGTGGGTGGCAAGGCCGGCGACGTCGCTGACGAGCTCAGCGCGCTGCGCGAACTGCTCCAGCACGCGCTGCGTCTTCCGGAGGCCCACTGCGCCGATCCCGACGACGTCGTCCGCCGCTTCTTCGTCCAGCTGCCGAACATCCGCGAGGCGCTGCTGCTCGACGCCCAGGCCATCTGCGACGGCGACCCCGCCGCCCACTCGGTCGACGAGGTCATCCTCGCGTACCCCGGCTTCTACGCGACCGCGGTCTACCGGCTCGCCCACCAGCTGCAGGGCTGCAAGGTGCCGCTTGTGCCGCGCGTCCTCACCGAGCTCGCGCATCGCGACACCGGGATCGACATCCACCCTGGTGCGGAGATCGGGGCGTCGCTGGCGATCGACCACGGCACCGGCATCGTCATCGGTGAGACCGCGATCCTCGGCGACCGCGTCAAGCTCTACCAGGGCGTGACGCTCGGAGCGCTGAGCGTGGAGAAGCGCTTCGCGCAGACCAAGCGCCATCCGACGATCGGCGATGACGTCGTCATCTACGCCAACGCGACGATCCTCGGCGGCGAGACCGTCATCGGCGAGGGCAGCCGCATCGGCGGCAACGTGTGGTTGACCGCGAGCGTGCCCGCGCATTCGATGGTCACCCCCACCGCGCGGGTGGAGTCGCACAAGCGCGACGACGACCTGCTCGACTTCAACATCTAGGGAGGTCCCGTGAAGGCCGACAGCATCCTCGAGACGATCGGCGACACGCCGCACATCCGCGTGAACCGCCTGTACGCCGACCGCCCCGACGTCACGGTGTGGGTCAAGGCCGAGCGCGCGAACCCCGGCGGTTCGATCAAGGACCGGATCGGCCTGGCGATGATTGACGACGCCGAGCAGCGCGGGGTCATCACGCCCGGGACGAGCACGATCATCGAGCCGACCTCCGGGAACACCGGGATCGGGCTGGCGATGGTCGCCGCGGTGCGCGGCTACCCGCTGATCCTCGTCATGCCGGAGTCGATGTCGCTGGAGCGCCGGCGGCTCATGGCGGCCTACGGCGCGAAGCTCGAGCTGACCCCCCGCGAGGGCGGGATGAAGGCCGCGATCGCGCGAGCGCACGAGCTCGCCGAAGAGATCGAGGGCGGCTGGATTCCGCAGCAGTTCGAGAACCCGGCGAACCCGCGCGTGCACGCGGAGACGACCGCGAAGGAGATCCTCGCCGACTTCCCCGACGGGATCGACGTGCTCATCACTGGGGTCGGCACGGGCGGCCACATCACCGGCGTGAGCGAGACGCTGAAGCAGACGTTCCCGCAGCTGCAGACGTTTGCCGTCGAGCCCGCGAAGTCGCCGGTGATCAGCGGCGGCGAGCCGAGCCCGCACCGCCTGCAGGGCATCGGCGCCGGCTTCGTCCCGGCGAACCTGCACACCGACACGCTCGACGGGACGATCCAGGTCAGCGAGGAGGACGCCTACGCGTACGCCGTGCGCGCCGCGCGCGAGGAGGGGCTGTTCGTGGGCCCGTCGTCCGGAGCGTCGCTGGCCGCCGTCGCGCAGAAGCTGCCCGAGATCGCCGAGGGCGCCACGGTGCTGACGTTCTGTTACGACACGGGCGAGCGGTACTTCTCGGTCGAGGGGCTGTTCGACGCGGACGGGACGAGCGTGCAGGTGGGCGCGCGGCCGAGCGGCTGAGTCGCCGTATCAGGCTCAAGGCGCTGGTTGACGGTCGCCGCCGCCGGGCGACCACGAGGGACCCGAAGATCACGAAGCGGGAGGTACGTCCGCAGGAGGGGGACGGCGTGGTGAGAGGTCATGAGCGCGCATGGTCCGCGCCCACGCCGGAGCCCTCCAGTCCGGGATCTGTACCGAAAGGTCAGCCGAGCACGATCTCGGCGACCTTGCGGACCATCGCCGCGTCGCCGCCGATCAGCAGCGTCGTTACCACGCTGTCCCGCCACGCCTCGAGGTCGTGGCGGATCTTGTCCTCCGGCCCGATGAGCGCGAGCTGCTCGATGAGCGCCGTCGGGATCGCCGCCGCGGCTTCGTCCTTCTTGCCGTCCAGGTACAGATCCTGGACCTTCTCCATCTCCGCCTCGTAGCCCATCCGCACCGGCACGTCGTGGTGGAAGTTCGCGCCGCGCGCGCCCATCCCGCCGAAGTACAGGGCGTACATCGGGCGGATGAAGTCGGCCGCCTGCTCGACGTCGTCGTGGACGATCACCGGCACGGTCGCACAGATCTCGAAGTCGTCGAACGACCGGCGCGCGCCGTCGCGGGCGAAGCCCTCCTCCAGCCGCGGGACGTAGAGGTCCTCGTGGTGCGGGGAGTAGAAGAGCGCGAGCCACCCGTCGGCGATCTCCGCGGTCAGCGAGATGTTCTTCGGCCCCTCAGCGGCGAGGTAGATCGGGATGTCCTCGCGCACCGGATGCAGCGTCGGGCGCAGCGCCTTGCCGAGCCCGGCGACCCCCGGCCCCTCGGTCAGCGGGAACTGGAAGAACTCGCCGGAGAACTCGACCTTCTGCCGCGCGAAGACCTGCCGGCAGACCGCGACGTACTCGCGCGTGCGCGCGAGCGGCTTCTTGAACGGCTCGCCGTACCAGCCCTCCACGACCTGCGGGCCGGACACGCCGAGGCCGAGGATGAACCGCCCGCCGCTGAGGTGGTCCATCGTCAGCGCGGCCATCGCGGCGGCGGTCGGGCGACGCGCGCTCATCTGCATGATCGCGGTGCCGAGCTGGACGTTCTTGGTCTGCGAGCCCCACCACGCCAGCGGTGTGAGCACGTCCGAGCCGTACGCCTCGGCGGTCCAGATCGAGTGGAAGCCGAGCTCGTCGGCGGCGGCGATCGCCTCCTCCGCGCCGTGCGGCGGGCCGGCGGCCCAGTAGCCGGTGTTCAGTCCGAGCTTGAGATCGCGCGCCATGGCCGCGGAGCCTACGCAGGATGGTCACGATCACGTGCTGATTCGTGACCCGCGGGCCTGCAGGATGTTCGGCATGTTCAACGGTGCGGCGCGAAGTGACCATGGTAAGCTGACCATGGTCATGCCTGAGGCGATGTACACCGCAACGCGTCTCAAGGCCGAGCTCCTTGGGGTCCTCGACGATGTCGCGCGCTCGGGAACGCCCGTCACCGTGACCAAGCATGGGCGCCCGATCGCGCGGATCGTCCCGTTCGATGACGGCGCCGCGCTGGCTGGATCCGTGACGTTCCACGTCTCCGACGACGAGCTCGTCGCACCGCTCGGTGAGACGTGGGACGCCGAGCCCGGAGCATCGTGATCGTCCTCGACACCCACGCTTGGCTCTGGTGGTCCGTCGATCCGGCCCGCCTCTCCAAACGTGCGCGAAGCGCGATCGATGGCGCGACGGAGATCGGCGTGAGCGCGATCAGCGCGTGGGAGGTCGGGATGCTCGAGCAGCGCGGCCGGATCTCACTGGACCGCCCGGCCTCACGCTGGGTGCGCGCCGCCTTGGATCTCGATCCGCGCATCGTCGAACTCCCGCTCGACGCGCGCACGGCGGTCGATGCGGCGGCGCTGGCGGCAGACGGTCTCCCCGGCGACCCGGCCGACCGGTTCATCTACGCCACGGCGCGAAGCCGCAACGCCAAGCTCGTCACCCGCGACGCGGCGCTGCGCGCGCACGATCGCGCGCGGTCGATCTGGTGACCGCGGTCAGCTGGCCGACCCGAACGACTCCACCCGCACCACCGGCTCGCCCGCCGCATCGGACGCGTCGAGATCGACCGTCGCGACGATCGCCCAGTCGTGGTGGCCGTCGGGGTCGTCGATGATCTGCCGCACCCGCCACACCCGCGGGTCCGAGCGATCGACGATGAGCAGGTCCGGCGAGCGCGCGGCCG
>CAMCUD010000040.1 GCA_945878865.1 Bifidobacterium breve
CCGCGGCGGTCTGCGCCTCGGCGGGCAGGGTGCAGATCCCTCCGCGTCGCGCGAAGGGCTCGCCGGCGCCGAAGTTCGAGGACACGGATCGCTACGTCCGGGGTCGCGTGGTCGCCGCGCTCGCGGGCGGCGCGCCGCTGCCGGTGGAGGTAGGCGAGGAGCGCCTCGAGCGGGCGCTGGCGGGCCTCGAACGGGACGGCCTGATCGTCCGCGAGGACGGACGGGTCCGCCTTCCCTGAGAAGTTGCCTCAGCGCACGGACGCGTGCATCGGACAAATTTCCTGCTCAGGCGGGGTATCCTCGCGCGATCGTGGCCTTCGACCGCCAAGCCATCGAGCGGCGCGACTTCCCCATCGCGCGGCAGGGATACGACCCGGCGTCCGTGGACCGGCACCTTGCCGCGATCGCGGACGCCTTCGAGGAGCTGCAGGCGCGCAGCGCCGCGGGCGGCCTCGATCCCGGCACGCGCCGGCTCCAGGCCCAGCTCGACGGCGTGCATCGGGAGATGGACGGCCTGCTGGCGTCGCTGCGCGCCGGCGCGGCCCGCGTCGCCGAACGGCTCGCCGCCGTGGAGGGAGAGCTGCCGTCGGTCGTGCGGGCGCCCACCGGCCAGCCGCCGGTGATCCCCGCCGCGCCGCCCGTCGCGGCCGCCGCTGCACCACCCGCAGCGCCTGCGCCGGCGCCAGCCGAGGTCGCCGCGGCGCCCGCACCGGCACCCATGGCCGAGCCCGACGAGCCCGAGGAGCCCGCGGGCGTCGTCCGCCGTCCCCGGGTCGCCGGCCCGACGCCCGCCGGCGCCGACACGGAGGGCGCGCGTCTCGTGGCCCTCGACATGGCCTTGGCCGGCCAGCCGCGCGAGCAGGTCGACGTGTACCTGGCCGAGCACTTCGCGGGCGTCGATCGCGACGCCGTGCTCGACGCCGTCTACGCCTCGATCTGACCGCTGCGGGCGGTCCGCCCGCCGGACAGCATGCGCAGGCCGTCGTCGACGAGGGCGTGCATCGTCTCCGGCGACAGGCTGAGGTCGGCGTGGCGGATGTTCAGCGCGCAGATCCCGTACATGGCCGACCAGACGAAGCGGTTGGCCGTCGCCGGGTCGACGCCTTCGAGCTCGCCCTGCTCGGCGGCCTCGGCGAAGACGGCGAGCAGCTGCGCGTCGCGCGTGCGGATCCGGTCGCGCAGCTGCTGGTCGAGCTCGGGCGGGCGCTCGGCCTCCCACCACTCGATGACGGCCATGAGCCGCGCGCGATCGGTGTGGTCGATCGTGAAGTCCACGTAGGCGTGACACCACGCGCGGATGCGCTCCCACGGCGTGGCGTCGAGCGCGAAGACGGGGGCGAGGTACTCGTCGAGAAGGACCTCCTGCGCGTGGACGAGCACGGCCGAGTAGAGCCCCTCCTTGTTGCCGTAGTGCAGGTAGATCGTGCCGACACTGACGTGCGCGTCCGTTGCGATCTCCTCGACGCGCGTCCCGGCGTATCCGTGGGTCAGGAACTGCCGTTCGGCGGCCTCGAGGATGTGCCGTCGCGTGTCCTCGCTGCGGCTCGTCCGGCTCATGCCCGGGTGCGCAGGAGGGCGGAGATCGAGTCCAACCCGAGTTCGATCACGCGCTCGAGCTCCTGGTCGTCGAGGGCGGCGGCCGGGTGGCGGAAGTTGTTCGCCAGCACGCCGAAGAGCGCGCCCCAGTACCAGCGCACGACGGCGTCGGGGTCCACCTCCCGGATCTCCCGCCGCGCGATCGCGCCGCTGACGATGTCGTGCATGCGCCCCAGGCCGCCGGCGACCTTCGCGCGGATGCTCGCCAGCACGCGTGCGATCTCGGGGTCGTAGCGCTCGTCGTAGGTCGCCGAGAGCAGCAGCGGCCCCATCTGCCGGTTGTCGAGGTAGAAGCGGAAGTACGCGCGGCCGATGCTCACGAAGTGCTCGATCGCGCCACCTTCGGGCGGGTTGGCGTACGCGGGCTCGAGGTAGTGCTCCATCAGCAGCGTCTGCGCGCGCTCGTGGACGGCGAGCAGCAGGGCTTCCTTGTTGGCGAACAGGTGGTAGAGCTGGCCGACCGAGACCCCGGCGGATTTCGCCAGCTGCTCCATCTTGGTCCCGCGGAAGCCGTGCTCGATGAAGCTGTCCTGCGCCAAGTCCAACACGACCTGGGCAAGGTCCTCGTCGGACCGTGGCGCGGCGCGCGTCCCTGTCTCGTCGGCCATCCGCCGGAAATCTAGTGGTCAGCGACCGTTGATGCACGCCGTGCCGCTTTGCGCGGAGCCGATGGGAACGTCTGTTCGGCCCGCTACGCTGGCCAAGCGTGTCTCCCTCCGATCAGATCGTCGTCACCGGCGCCCGCGAGCACAACCTCAAGGACGTGTCGCTCACGCTTCCGCGTGACGCCCTGGTGGTCATCACCGGGCTGTCGGGCTCCGGGAAGTCGTCGCTCGCGTTCGACACGATCTACGCGGAGGGTCAGCGCCGCTACGTCGAGTCGCTCAGCGCGTACGCCCGGCAGTTCCTCGGGCAGATGGACAAGCCCGACGTCGACTCGATCGAAGGCCTGTCCCCGGCGATCTCCATCGACCAGAAGACCACGTCGCGCAACCCGCGCTCGACGGTCGGCACCGTCACGGAGATCTATGACTACCTGCGCCTGCTGTGGGCGCGGGTCGGCAAGCCGTTCTGCCACGTCTGCGGCTCGCCGATCGAGGGCCAGAGCATCGAGCAGATCACCGACCGGGTGCTCGAGGAGCTGCCCGAGGGCGAGCGCTTCATGGTCATGGCGCCGGTCGTTCGGGGGCGCAAGGGCGAGTACGGCAAGCTCTTCGAGGAGCTGCGGGCCGACGGCTACACCCGCGTGCGGGTCGACGGCGAGCTGCGCATGCTCGAGGAGGAGATCGTCCTCGACAAGAAGTTCAAGCACGACATCTCCGTCGTGGTCGATCGGCTCGTCATGCGCTCCGAGGTCCGCAAGCGCCTCGTGGACTCGGTGGAGACGGCGGCGGCGCTCGCGGAGGGCATCGTCGAGGTCGAGACGGTCCCGCGCGGGGAGGACCAGGCGCGGGTCATGACGTTCAGCGAGCGGTTCGCGTGCCTGACGTGCGGCACCTCGATGCCGGAGCTCGAGCCGCGGATCTTCTCCTTCAACTCGCCCCACGGCGCCTGCCCGCGGTGCACGGGGCTCGGGGCGCAGATGGAGGTCGACCCGGAGCTCGTGGTGCCCGATCCGGCGCTGTCGATCGCCGCAGGCGCGATCGCGCCCTGGTCGGGGTTCCAGTCGAACTACTACCAGCAGCTCACCGACGCGCTGGCCGACGAGTACCGGATCCCCACGGACGAGGCGTGGGAGGACCTCACCGAGGAGCAGCGCGACATCTTCCTCTACGGCACCGGCGGCGAGCGGGTGCAGGTGACGTACCGCAACCGCCACGGCCGCCGGCGCACGTACGCCACCGCGTTCGAGGGGATCGTCAACAACCTCGAGCGACGGTACCGCGAGACCGACTCGGACGGCTCACGCGAGAAGATCGAGGAGTACATGTCGGTGCGGCCGTGCCCCGAGTGTCATGGCGCCCGGCTTCGCCCCGAGTCGCGCTCGGTGAAGGTCGCCGGGATGGCCATCCACGACTTCTGCGCGCTGAGCGTGCGACGTGCGCTGGCATGGCTCGAAGACGTCGAGCTCACCGAGACCGAGCGCCACATCGCCCGGCTGATCCTGCGGGAGATCGAGGAGCGCCTGCGGTTCCTGGAGAACGTCGGGATCGGCTACCTGTCGATGGACCGCGCCGCTGCGACCCTCTCCGGCGGGGAGGCGCAGCGCATCCGGCTGGCCACGCAGATCGGCTCGGCGCTCGTCGGCGTCCTCTACGTGCTCGACGAGCCGAGCATCGGGCTGCACCAGCGGGACAACACGAAGCTCATCACCACGCTCGAGCGCCTGCGTGACCTGGGCAACACCGTGCTCGTCGTCGAGCACGACGAGCAGACCATGCGCGCGGCCGACCACCTCGTCGACCTCGGGCCCGGCGCGGGCGAGCACGGTGGTCGGATCATCGCCGAGGGGACGGCCGCGGAGGTCGAGCGGGTCGCCGAGTCCCTCACCGGCCAGTTCCTGGCGGGCACCCGGACGATCGAGGTGCCGCCCAAGCGGCGGAAGTCAACCGGCTACGTCGAGATCCGCGGCGCGACGCAGCACAACCTGCGCAACGTCGACGTCAAGGTGCCGCTCGGCACCCTGACGTGCGTGACGGGCGTGTCGGGGTCGGGCAAGTCGACGCTCGTCAACGAGGTGCTCTACAAGGCGGTCGCCAACCGCCTGCACCGCGCGCGGTCGCGGCCGGGCGCGCACAAGGAGATCCGGGGGCTCGACCAGCTCGACAAGATCATCAACGTCGACCAGTCGCCGATCGGGCGCACGCCGCGGTCGAACCCGGCGACGTACACCGGCCTGTTCGACGTCATCCGCGATCTGTTCAGCAAGACCCCCGAGGCGCGGGCGCGTGGCTACAAGCCGGGCCGGTTCTCGTTCAACGTCAAGGGCGGGCGCTGCGAGGTCTGCAAGGGCGACGGGCAGATCAAGATCGAGATGCACTTCCTGCCCGACGTCTACGTCCCGTGCGAGCAGTGCCACGGCAAGCGCTACAACCGCGAGACGCTGGAGGTGCGCTTCAAGGGCAAGTCCATCGCCGACGTGCTGGACATGCCCGTCGAGGAGGCACTGGAGTTCTTCGCGCACATCCCGAAGGTGCGGCGGCGCCTCGAGACGCTGAGCGCCGTCGGGCTGGGCTACGTGCGGCTCGGGCAGCCGGCGACGACGCTGTCCGGCGGCGAGGCGCAGCGGATCAAACTCGCGACGGAGCTTTCGAAGGTCGCGACGGGCCGGACGCTGTACATCCTCGATGAGCCCACGACGGGCCTGCACTTCGCCGACGTCCAGCGACTGCTCGAGGTGCTGCACCGCCTCGTCGAGCAGGGCAACTCGGTGGTCGTCATCGAGCACAACCTCGACGTCATCAAGACGGCCGATCGCCTCGTCGACATGGGGCCGGAGGGCGGCGACGAGGGCGGGACGGTCGTCGCGACGGGCACGCCGGAGGATGTGGCCGGCACGCCGGGGTCGCACACCGGGGCGTTCCTGGCCGAGCTGGTGACCCCGGCGGCCCCGAAGGCCAGCCGTGCGCGGCGCGGGACCAAGAAGGTCCCAGCGGCGGCGTGATCCGTGGCGTCAGGACACTAGGCTCTGGCCGGTGCCGACGCGAGCGCAGATCAAGCAGTACGCGCAGAAGTGGCGCTGGTACCAGCGCAACGCGCTGCCGCACAACCGGTTTCGCATCCATCGTGAGTTCGCCTCGCGTGAGGCCTTCGTCCGCTGGCCGGTGCACGGCAACGTGCTCGAGGCCTTCCAGGACGGGCGTCTCCAGGTCGGGGCGCAGACGCTGTTCGAGCCGGGGGTGTGGATCACCCTCGGGGACGAGGGGCGCGTCGTCATCGGCGAGGGGTGCTTCCTGAACCTCGGCGTGATGGTCGCCGCGCAGGGGCTCGTCGAGATCGGCGACCACTGCATGTTCGCCAACGGCTGCTTCGTCACGGACGCCAACCACCGCTTCAGCGACCTGACGATGCCGATCACCTGGCAGGGCTTCGACTCGAAGGGCCCGACCCGCATCGGGGACAACGTCTGGTGCGGCGCGAACGTCGTCATCACGAGCGGCGTGACCGTCGGCGAGCGCTGCGTGATCGGTGCGAACAGCGTCGTGACGAAGGATCTCCCGCCGTACTCCATCGCGGCGGGGTCGCCGGCGCGCGTCCTGCGCTCGTTCGCGCCGGAGTGATCGCGCGAGCGCGTCCGCCAGTACTTGCAGAGATGACCGATCGCGACCCCAGTCTCAGCTCCGAGCTCGACGAGGCGCGTGCATGGGCCCGGCGCGCCACACTGCACCACACGGCGTGGCCGGCTGCGCGGGTGGCGGCTGAGCGCGAGCGCACCGTGTCCGTCGTCCTGCCGGCGCGTGACGAGGCCGGCACGATCGGCGCCGTCCTCGACGCGCTGACACCGCTGCGTGACGCGGGCGCGATCGACCAGATCGTCGTCGTCGACGATTCGACGGACGGGACGGCTGACGTCGCGCGGTCGCACGGCGCAGAGGTCTACGCCCAACGCGAGCTCCGGCCGGAGTACGGCCCGGTGCTCGGCAAGGGCGACGCGATGTGGCGCTCCCTGAGCGTCGCCACCGGCGAGGTCGTCTGCTTCCTCGACGCCGACACGGAGAATCCCGGGCCCCACTTCGCCGCCGGGCTCGTCGGCCCGGTCGCGAGCGCCGGCCCCGTGCAGCTGGCCAAGGCGTGCTATCGCCGGCCGTTCCGCGTCGCCGGCCAGACGGCGCCGACGGGTGGGGGCCGTGTGACGGAGCTCACCGCGCGTCCGCTGCTCAACGCGCTGTTCCCGACACTCGCGGGCGTCCGCCAGCCGCTCGCGGGCGAGATCGCCGTCCGCCGCGAGCTGATCGACCGGCTGCCGATGCTCTGCGGGTACGCCGTCGACGTGGGCCTGCTCATCGACGCGTGGCAGGTAGTCGGGCTCGACGCGATGGTGCAGGTCGACCTCGACGTGCGCCAGAACCGCCACCAGGCGCTCGAGCGGCTGTCACCGATGGCGTTCGAGGTGGCCGCGGCGATCCTTCGCCGCGCGCATGAGGGCGGTCGCGTCGCCGACCCGCCGCCTGACGCGCTGCTGGCGCCCGACGACGAGCGGCTCGAGCCCGTCGCGCGGCCGCTCGTGGAGCGCCCGCCCCTGGCGCTGGCGCGCCACGGCGTCGGCATGCCCTGAGACGCCCAGGATCAGACGTGGCGTCGATCCTGATCCGTCTCTAGGGTCAGCGGGGTCTCTGTAGGAATCCTCGGGGGAGGAACCATCGATGTGCCCTGTCCATGCCCGCGCACGCGGGCGCCGGACGCGCCTGCGCGCGTCCGGCGTCGCGGCGTGCCTGGCGCTTGCCGTGGCGGCTGTCCCCGCCGCGGCGCCCGCGGCGCCTGCGCCGCAACCGGCCCTGTCCGCCGACGCCGCACTCGACGCCATCGGCGTCAACACGAAGTTCACCGACACGACGCCTGAGAACTGCCGTCTCGTTCCCGAGCTCGTCGAGGCGTTGCGCGACCTGCGGGTCCGCCACGTCCGCGACGCCCTGAGCACGTGGGACAAAGGCGCGACGACGTGCACCTGGACCGACGCGCGCGGGACGCCGCGGACGGCTCGCGCGATCGACATCCTCGCCGGGCTCGCCCCGCGTGTTCGCTCGCTCATGCTCGTCGGCGCGATGAATCGCACGACGTGGCTGCAGGGGATGACCGTCGACCAGGTCCTCGCGCGCGTCAGCCGGCCGGGGCCCGAGAACGACGTCCTCGATGCGGTGGAGCTCCTCGCGCAACGCGGCGGGCTGGAGGGGATGGAGGGCGCCAACGAGTACGACCTCGCGGGCCTGCGGACGTTCCGGGTCGGCTACGAGGACTTCTACCCCTGGCGGACCGCGCTGCGCGCGCACCAGGCGGGGCTCAACGCGCTGGTGAAGGATCCCTCACGGCCGCTGCTGGCCGACGTCCCGCTGCTCGGGCCGGCCCTCGGCCGGTTCGCCTCCTACGACGCGTACGCCGCCAACGGCTACGACCCCGGCGCGCACCACGACCTCGGCAACCTGCACTACTACAACGGCTGGCGCATGCCCGAGGACGCGGAGGCCGGGCCCTACAACGACGTCGAAGACGCGATGGCCGCAGCGGAGAACGTCGCGAAGGGCGACCCGGTGGTCGTCACGGAGGCGGGGTATCACACCGCACCGTACGCCCGGGATGCGTTCGGCGACCTGAGCGGGATCCCGGAGGACGTCGCGGCGACGTACATGCCGCGCCTGCTGCTGGAGTTCGAGCGGCTCGGCGCGCTGCGGACGTACCTGTTCGAGCTGCGCGACCATCGCAACTTCGGCCCGGGCGACCAGGAGTCCTACTTCGGGCTGCTGCGCTGGGACGGCTCGCGGCGGCCCGCGTTCGGGGCGCTCGCGCGGCTGACCTCGATCCTCGACGATCCCGGGCCGGCGTTCACTCCGGCGCCGCTCTCCTACGAGGTCACGGGTGCGCCGTCCGACGTCCGCACGCGGCTCTTCGCCCGTCGCGACGGGACGTACGTCCTGGCGCTCTGGCGCGCGGCGCCGGTGTGGGACGGCCATCTCGCCCGGCGGCTTGCGGTGGCGGCGAGCCGGGTCGGGGTGGTGCTGGGCGATCCCGCGGCCTACGACGCGACCGTCGCGAACCTCAGCGAGGGTGGGGCGACGGGCGGGCTGCGCTGGCGCGCGGCGCGGCGCGCCGCCGGCCCGATCACGATGGACCTGACCGGCGACGTGCAGCTGCTGCGGCTCAGCCCGCGACGGTGAGGTCCGCGGCGAGCGCGCCGCGGAAGTCGGTGAGCTCGCCCGGATCGATCGAGTACGTGTGCTCGGCCGTGGGGTAGGCCTTGGTCCGGACGTCGTCTGCGTACTGGGCGACGCCCGCGACCATCTCGTCGAGGAGGCTGGCGTACCGCTTGACGAAGCGGGCGCCGGCGCCCTCACGGATGCCCAGGAGGTCGTGGAACACGAGGACCTGGCCGTCGGTCGCCGCGCCCGCGCCGATCCCGATCACCGGGATCTCCATGTGCGGCATGAGCTCGTCGGCGACGGCCGACGGGATCGCCTCGAAGACGATCGAGAAGCAGCCGGCGTCCTGGAGGGCCAGGGCGTCACGCGCGACCTGGAGCGCCCGGCCGGCGGTGCGGCCCTGCGCGCGGTAGCCGCCGAGCGACGTCGCCGTCTGCGGGGTCAGGCCGACATGGCCCATGACAGGGATGCCCGCCTCGACGATCGCCTGAGCCCGCTCGACCGACGTGCCGCCGCCCTCGAGCTTGACGGCGTCACAGCCGGCCTCCTTGACGAACCGCTGGGCGGTCGCGACGGCCTGCTCGTTTGACGCCTCGTAGGAGCCGAAGGGCAAGTCACCGACGAGCAGCGGGGTCTTCAGGCCCCGGCGCACCGCGGCGGTCAGGACGATGAGCTCGTCGGTGCTCACCGGCACGGTGCTCGGGTAGCCGAGCACGACCATGGCGGCGCTGTCGCCCACGAGGACCATGTCCACGCCGGCGGCCTCGGCGGCCAGGGCGGACGGGTAGTCGTAGGCGGTGACCATCACGATGGGCTCGCCCGTCTCCTTCTTCTCCTGGAGGCGGGGGAGGCTCATCGGCAGCGCGTTGAGCGACGGATGGCCGGTGGTGATTGGTGCAGCGGACATTTCGGATCAGTTCCGTATCTGCCTCTGGTTGACGCCCTACGAAAGGAGGGTCGCCACCTCGGCGTCGACGTTGATGATGCGGTTCGTGTGCTTCTCGACATGGACCACGCGGGGCTCGTACGTCTCGAGCTCCTCGCGGTCGTACTGGGCGTAGGAGATGACGATGATCGTGTCGCCGCGGTGGACCAGGCGGGCCGCCGCGCCGTTGACCTTCATCTCTCCCGAGCCTCGGGTTCCTTCGATCGTGTACGTCTCGAAACGAGCGCCGTTGTCGACGTCCACGACGTGGACCAGCTCGTGCGGCAGGATGTCCGCCGCCTCGAGCAGCTCCGGGTCGACCGTGATCGATCCGACGTAGTGCAGATCGCAGTCGCTCACCGTCGCGCGGTGAATCTTCGACTTCATCATCTGGCGCAGCATCGGGGTGTCAGTGACTCCGGGTTGAGGTGAGTGGTTGGTTGTCGATCAGACGGACGTCGCCCACCCGGGCGGCGACCGCGAGGAGTGCGTTCCCGTTGACAGCCGGGACGCTGGCGAAGGTGGTGGGGTCGACGAGCTCGACGTAGTCGGGTTCGACGCCGGCCGCGGTGAACTCGGCCCGCGCGGCGCCGAGCACGTCCCCGGCCTCGACGCGGCCGTCGGCGACGGCGCACTCGGCGGCGCGCAGCGCGCGGGACAGCGCGAGGGCCCGCTGCCGGTCGGCGGGGGCGAGGCGGGCGTTGCGGCTGGAGAGCGCGAGACCGTCGGGGTCACGGACCGTCGGAACGGCCTCGATCTCGACCGGGAGGTTGAGGTCGGCGACCATGCGGCGGACGACGGCGAGCTGCTGCGCGTCCTTCTGCCCGAAGTACGCGATGTCGGGGCCGACGATGTTCAGGAGCTTGCAGACGACCGTCGCGACGCCGTCGAAGTGCCCGGGGCGTGACGCGCCCTCCAGGACGTCGGTCGGGCCGCCGACGTGCACGGTGCTCGCGAAGCCGTCGGGGTACATCTCGGCAGCCGACGGGGCGAAGAGGAGATCGGCGCCGGCGCCGGCGGCCGCTTCGGCGTCGCTGGCCTCGACGCGCGGGTAGGCGGCAAGATCGCCGGGGTCGTCGAACTGCGTCGGGTTGACGAAGATCGAGACGACGATCTCGTCGTGCTGCTGGCGCGCCTCGCGGATGAGCTGGAGGTGGCCCTCGTGCAGCGCGCCCATCGTCGGGACGAACCCGATGCTGCGCCCGTCGCGCCGCGCGCCCTTCAGGGCGGCGCGGACCTCCGCGATGGTGCGCAGCGTCCTCATGCCGCACGGTCCTCGGCCGGGGCCGCGGCGAGCTCGCGCGTGGCCTGCGTGAGCGCGTCGAACAGCGCCACGAGGTCGGGCGTGCGCTCGGCCACGGCCGCACGCTGCCGTGCGACGGTGAGCTCGTCACCGCGGGCGATGGGGCCGGTCAGCGCGGCGGGGCCGCGCTCGGCCCAGCTCTCGACGGTCGCGCGGACGAGCGGGACCAGGAGCTCGCGCGGGGCGCCGGCACCGGCGGCCACACGCTCGGCGGCAGCTTCGAGCGTGACGAGGAAGTTCGAGGCGATGGAGGCGGCGGCGTGATACGCGGCGCGGTCCTCGTCGGCGATCTCGACGGCGCGCATCCCGAGGGCGTCGGCGAGCTCCCGGGCGACCGAGTCGCCGGCGACGGCGCACGGGACGCCGGCGAAGACCGTCGCGGGCGCGCCGGCGGGGACGGTCATCAGCGGGTGCAGGGAGAACGCGCGGTGCGGCGACAGCGGCGCGAGCGTGGTCGCGCCGGAGACGTGGCCGACGATCGCACCGCGCCGCACACACGAGGCGGCCGCCGCGATCTGGTCGTCGGGAACACACAGCAGGACGACGTCGGCGTCGCCTCCGTCCGCGCCGCGGCCGTAGGGGCCATCGACGGCGAGGCCGGCGTGCCGCATGGCGGCGGCGAGCGCGGTGCCGAGGCGGCCAGGCCCGATAAGCGCCCAGCGGCGGGTGACGGCTGAGAAGGTCATGGTCGGTCCAGTTCCCCGAGGGGATACCGGTCGCGAGCTGCGGCGGTTCGGTGCTCCAGGTGGAAGGTCCGTCCCCAAGTGGGTGACGGCCGTGTCAGGAGAGTACCCGTTCGGGGACGGGTCTACCATCCCGCCGAATGACGAGGTCACCCGTCGAGCGCCGCGAGGACCTGAAGGCCTGCTTCGAGGAGGCGAAGGGCTGCACCCGCTGCCCGCAGCTGGCCTCGACCCGCACGCAGGTCGTCTTCGGCGCCGGGAACGCCAACGCCGACCTCATGTTCGTCGGCGAGGCGCCCGGGGCGAAGGAGGACGAGCAGGGGGTGCCCTTCGTCGGCGCCGCGGGGAAGCTGCTGAGCCAGCTGCTCGAGGAGGTCGGGCTCTCGCGTGATGACGTGTTCATCGCCAACACCCTGAAATGCAGACCTCCTCAGAACCGCGATCCGGCTCCCGTCGAGCTCGAGAACTGCCAGGAGTACCTCTGGCGCCAGATCGAGCTCATCGAGCCGAAGGTCATCTGCACGCTCGGCAACTTCGCCACGAAGCTCCTGCGCGGCGACCCGACGGGCATCTCCCGGATCCACGGCCAGCCGGAGATCCGCGTCCTCGGCCGTCGCGCGGTGCGGCTCTTCCCGATCTACCACCCCGCCGCGGCGCTGTACACGCGCTCGATGCTCGCGACCCTCCAGGAGGACTTCGCCCGGCTGCCCGCGCTGCTGGAGCTCCCGCCGCCAGACCAGCCCCAGGCGCCGGAGCCGGTGGTGCATCCCGAGGCGGTCCCGGAGGAGCTCACGCCGAACGCGGTCGCCGAGCCGGAGCTCGCAATCCCGGCGGCCGAGCGTGAGCCGGAGCCCGAGCTCACCCCCGAGGCGCCGCCGCCGTCCGATGAGCAGCTCGGTCTCTTCTAGACCCGCGCCGGTGCGGCCGCGCCCGCGCGCGGCCGAGCTGCCCCTGGTCGCCCGCAAGCGCGTCGCGCGGTTGCGGCACCCCGCGCATCTCCTCGACCTCTGGCGCCGGCGCGAGGCGGTGCGGTTCGTCCGGTCGTGGCTCGGCGACCTCGAGGGCGTCGAGGTCGGCGGATCATCGAACAACGACTTCGGCGTGCGGGTCGTCAACGTCGATCGCTATCCGACGGACGACACGGTCTATAAGCGCCACGAACGCGACCTGGAGGGCTGGGTGCGGCCGGTCGACGTCGTCGCCACGGGCGACGCGCTGCCGTTCCCCGACGACAGCTACGACTTCGTCCTGGCCTCGCACGTGCTCGAGCACATTCCGGACCCCATCAGCGCCCTGCGTGACTGGCTGCGGGTGGCGCGGCGCTGGGTCGTCGTGATCCTGCCCCACCGCGACCGCACGTTCGACCGCGACCGCGACCTCACGCCCGTCGCCGAGCTGCTGCACCGCCACCGCACCGGCTTCACGTCCGAGGAGGACCGGCACTGGTCGGTGTGGACGTGCGAGTCGTTCATGGAGCTGTGCGAGGAGCTGGGTCTCACCGTCGCGGCGACGCGGGACCCGGACCGTCAGGCGGGCAACGGGTTCATCGTCGTGCTCCGCGCGGACGAGTGATAACGACTGGTGAACGTACGTTGCGCGGAGGCCTGTCTGAAATGTAGTGTGCGGGCGCTCCGTCGTCCTCGTGGAGGAACGTATGTCCCGCTTGCCGCTCGTTGTCTCGCTCGCCGTCCTCGGTGCCGCGCTCATTCTGCCGAGTGCGGCGCAGAGCAGGGACTTCGACGGCTCTCTCGGCATCACGAGCGTCGCGACTCCTGCTTCGACGGACACGCTCACAACAGTGACGGCGACAACGACAGTGCAGCAGTACTGCCAGCCGGGTTCCCCGTACTACGAGTTCTGCGGCTACTTCCTCGTCATCGACACGGGCCCTCCGACGGTGAGCTGCCTCGCGCCGAGATCTCCCGGGGGCATGGTGGGTCGATGGCTCGGTCGCATCCACAACCACTCCGAGTACTTCGGACCGTCCCCGGTGGGGGAGGCGGCGTCGTGGACCGAGGACGCATCGACGTTCGGCACGAGCCGGCATGCCTGTCTCTTCTACTACGAGGTGGACGACGACAACCTGTACCTCCTTGCCGACGTCCCCTTCTCCGTCCCGGCGGCGCTCGCGCCGCCGGCTCCCGCGCTGCCCCCGGCCGCGCCTGCGCCTGCTGCGACCCCGGTACCGGCGCCAGCGCCGCCGTCGACTTCGACCACGGGCGCGAGCTCCGAAGCACCGGTGGATCTCCTGGCGAAGAGCGAAGCGGTGCGGCGTGTCCGCTCGTTCGTCACGCGTCGCTGGCGCGGCGCGCGGTCAATCCGTGTCACGTGCCGGCGCTCCGATGACACGAGCTTCGAGTGCCGCGTCCGGTTCAAGCGCCGGGGCAAGACGTACCGACGCAATGTGTACGTGTACCGCGAGGACGGAAAGGTCGGCGTGGAGGTGCCCATGGCCGCACGCCGGTCAGCGGCGTTGTCTCAGACGTTCGCCGGACGAAGGGCCCATCGGGCGCGCCGCTAGGACGGCTGACGACGGCCGGCGCCCCGGCTGGCGGATCTGGCGGCGCGCAGCTGCGCCCGCTCACGGTCCGCGTCGCGGCGCAGCACGCGTCGTGCCGCGACGCGCGTGGCGAACGTCAGCGTCTGCGCCGCGTCGTCCCGGGCGAGCGCCGCCGGCCCGAGCCGGTCGCCGATGACCCGGCGGCGCTGCGCGGCGATCTCCTCGAAGGGCTCGCCGCCGTAGGCCGCGGTGGTGCTCGTCCCGCCGTGGTGGATCACCTCGATCTCGGGGTGCAGCTCGGTCGGTGCCCCGGCGGCGGCGGCGCGCAGGCAGAGATCGAGGTCCTCGGCGAAGAGGAACAACGACGGGTCGAACGGCCCGAGCCGCCGCAGCAGCGAGGTGCGGGCCGCAACACATGCGGCGATGGCCCAGCCCACCCGGCGCGGCGTCTCCGCGCGCCACGGATCGAACCGCTCGCGCAGCAGCCGGGGCAGGACGCGGGGGTGCACAGCGGCGGGGAGGAGGGCATCGAGCCCGCCCGGGGCCGGATGCGCGCTGCGCTGGACGCTGCCGTCGCCGTTGCGCAGCCGGGGCGCGAGGAGCGCGTCGCGGCCGGCGGCCAGCGCGGCGAGCCGCGCGAGCCCGTCGTCGCGCAGCTCGCAGTCAGGGTTCAGCAGGACGGTCACGTCCGCGCGCACCCGCGCGAGCCCCGCGTTGTTCGCCGCGCCGAATCCCGGGTTGGCGTCAAGGCGCAGCACCTCGGCGCCCCACGCCTCGGCGCGCACGGCCCCGTCGTCGTGTGAGCCGGTGTCGACGCAGACGATGTGCGGGCGCGCCGGCAGATGGGCGTCGACCGAGGCGAGCAGCCGCGTGATGTCCTCGGCGGACTCGTGCAGGACGACGACGCACGCGAAGGTCACGTCATCACCTGCGGCGAAGATGCACGCTCGTGTCCGGCCCCGTGCTCATCGACGCCCGCGCCGCCGCCCGTCCGGAGCTCGGCGGCGTCGAGCGCTGGGCGCGGGAGGTCAGCGCCCGCCTGCCCGCTGAGCATCCCGGGCGCTACGAGGTGGCACGGCCGTCCGAGCGGTTCTCGCATCGCGCCGGCCACGCGTGGGAGCAGGCGGTGCTGCCGGCGCAGGCGCGTCGCCGGCACGCGTCGCTCATCCTCTGCCCGGCGAATCTCGCGCCGGTCGCGTCGGCGCGCAATCTCGTCGTGATCCATGACGCCGCAGCGCTCCGTGAACCCGAGTGGTACTCGCGGCTGTACGTCGCCTGGCAGCGAGCGATCCTGCCTCTCATCGCGCGGCGGGCCGAGCACGTCGTGACCGTATCCGAGTTCTCGGCGCACGAGCTCGTCACGCTGCTCGGCGTCCCGCGCGAGCGCATCACGGTGATCCCGGGGGGCGTCGACGCGCGCTTCCGGCCCGACGCCGACGCCGCGGCCGCCGCGGCGGCGCTGGGGCTCACCCGGCCCTACGTCCTCACGGTCGCGAGCCGCACGGCGCGCAAGAACCTCGGTGTCCTCGAGACCACCGCGCGCGAGCTGGCCGCCCGCGGGATCGACCTCGTCGCCGCCGGAGGTGACCGCCCGCAGTTCGCCGGCCATGACGGCGAGAGCGCGGTCCGCGCGCTCGGGCATGTGCCCGACGACGTGCTGCCGGGGCTCTACGCCGGGGCGCGGGCGTTCGTGCTTCCGTCGCTGCACGAGGGCTTCGGGCTTACGTGCGTCGAGGCGATGGCCTCCGGCACGCCGGTCGTCGCGGCCGACCGCGCCGCGCTCCCGGACACGCTCGGCGGCGCGGGCGTCCTCGTCGACCCGACGGACGAGCGGGCGGTCGCCGACGCGGTGCTCGGCGCGCTCGACGACGCGCGCCTCGTCGCCGGCGGGCTCGCACGCGCGCAGGCGTTCACGTGGGAGCGAACGATCACCGAGCTGGACGCCCTGGTGACCGGGCTGCTGGCTCAGCGGCCCTGAACGCGTCGCGCGATCGCGCAGTACGCGCCGTACGCGGGCTTGCTCACGGGCGGATCGGTCGCGAGCGGACCGAGGCGGCGCAGTCCCGACCAGCTGAACGAGTTCGGCGAGTCGCGATCGGCGGAGAGCCACGTGTACCACATGACCGTCTGCAGCCCGAGGGCGCGGCGCTCGCGCAGCAGCGCGAGATAGGCGCGGCGCAGCCGGACGGCTTGTCCGGCCGGGGTGGTCTCGAAGCCGATGGTGTTCTTCGTCTTGCCCTTCGCCGAAGGCCATGTCAGCTCGCTGACGACGATGGGCACCTTCCCGTCGCCGTTGCGGCGCATGACCTGGCGGTTGAGGCGGAGAATCTTCAGCACGTTCGCCAGGCGTCCGCTGAACGGGTGGACCGCCGCGCGATCGAAGTGCCCGCGAACGCCGGCCCGGTACGCGGCGGTCATCGCGTTCCACGAGTCGTTGGCGAAGCCGGCCATGACGACGGTCGCACCGGGGTCGGCGGCGTGGATGGCGGTGTTCGCCGCACGCAGCAGCTTCGCGTAGCGGGGGCCGAATGGCGTCGGTGAAGACCAGTACCGATCGATGTTCGGCTCGTTCCACACCTGCCAGGTGCGGATCGGCGTGGCGGTCTGGCCGGGACGTTCGGCCCACAGCGATCCGCGCGGCCCATACCGGCCGATCAGGGTGCGCAGGAACCGCGCGTACGCGGCGTCGCCTCGCGGAGGGGACGCCTGGTTGCTCGGCACCTCACGGTCCCACGCGGGGGCGCGGAGGATCACCGGCATCACGCGCAGGCCGACCGCTGCGGCAGCGGCAACGATGCGGTCGGTCGCGGCGAACGCTGTCGGGACCCCCTCGACCTCGCGGAAGTCGCCCCGCCTGTCCTGCGGGATGTCCGCCATCGAGGCGTAGGGCTGCAGGTCCTCCCAGTAGATGACGATCCGCAGCGACTCGACGCCGCAGGACCGCATGAGCCCGACCTCCCGGCCGAGGTCGACGTCGTCGCCGGTCAGCGGGCCGTCGGCCATCGTCCCCATGAACCCCTCGGGCGCGAGACGGGGCGCGGCCGGCGCCGCGGCCGGGGCCAGCAGCGCCGCTGCGACGACGAGCAGCGTGATCCGGAGCGAGAGGGTCACCGAGCGGGGCATCGTAGAAGAGGACCCGGCGCGCGCCCCGGAGTTGCGCGAACCGGCCACCCGCCGCCGGTCGGGCGCATACACTCGCGCGCGTCATGGGGACGGAGCCCGCAACGTACGGTCGCGTCGCGCTGGTGCACGACTTCCTGCTCGACGTCCGAGGCGCCGAGCGGGTCTTCGCAGTGATGTGCGACCTCTTCCCGGAGGCCGACGTGTACACGGCGGTCTACGACCCCAAGGGCACCGAGGGCCGCTTCGCGCACCGCCGGGTGCGCACCTCGTTCCTCCAGCGGGTGCGGCCGACGGTCCGGACGTTCCGGGCGCTGCTGCCGCTCTACCCGCTCGCGATGGAATCGCTCGACCTGCGCGGCTACGACCTCGTGCTGAGCTCGTCGAGCGCGTGGGCGCACGGCGTGCTGGTCGACGAGCACGCGATTCACGTCTGTTACTGCCACAACCCGTTCCGCTACGCGTGGAACGCGCGGGACGAGACGCTGAAGACGCGGAACCCGGTGGTCTCGGGCGCGCTGCGGATGGTGTTCAAGCGCTGGCGGCAGTGGGACTGGATCGCCGCGCAGCGCGTCGACCGCTACATCGCGAACTCCGAGACGACCCGCAAGCGCATCGCCCGGTACTTCTCGCGCGAGTCCACGGTGCTGTTCCCGCCGGTCGAGTGCGGGCGGTTCGACCCGACCCAGCCGGCAGGGGAGGAGTACGTCGTCCTCTCCGAGCTCATGCCGCACAAGCGCATCGACGTCGCCGTGCGCGCCTTCACCCAGCTCGGCCTGCCGCTGACCGTGATCGGCAAGGGCCCCGACCTCAAGCGCCTGCGGCGCCTCGCCGGGCCGACAGTCAGATTCACCGGCCGCGTCGGCGACGCGGAGGTCGCGCGCATCCTCCAGCGTTCGCGGGCGCTCGTCGTCACCGCGACCGAGGAGTTCGGCATCGCGGCGGTGGAGGCGCAGGCCGCCGGCCGGCCGGTCATCGCGCTGCGCGACGGCGGTCTGCGCGAGACGATCCTCGAAGGTGTGACGGGCACGTTCTACGAGTCGTCCGACCCCGACGAGCTCGCACGCGTCGTCGAGGCGTTCGACACCACCGAGATCGATCCGGCGGCCTGCCGGGAGAGCGCGATGCGGTTCGATCGCAGCCGCTTCGAAGAGGGGCTGCGCCGGGAGCTCGCGCTCGCGCAGGAGGAGCCAGCCGCGCGGGCGGCACGCGCCGAACGGCTGCGCACCCGTCGCGTGCTCGGTCGTCAGCGCGCGCGGGCCTGAGACGCGCGCCGCTCGTAGACGAAGAACGGGCCGAACCGCCGCACCGGCGCGTAGTCGCGAGCAATGACGTCGTCGAGCAGCGTCACGCCGGTCGACTCCCCGGCGCGGGTCGGCTCGTCGGCGGCCGTGACCGCCGAGGTGTCGCGCACCACGTACTGCACACCGGCCCGCCGCAGGTCGGCCGCGATCTCTCGCTGCACCGGCGCGGACGTCACCACTCCCGGCGCCTCGATGTCGTAGCGGGTCGGGTTCGATCGCTGCGCCAGGATGTACAGCAGCGGGTTGCCCGCTGTGACGAGGTCGGCGCGGCGCGGCAGGACGTAGATCGGCTCGCCGGTGCGCGTACGGGCGCGCAGGAAGCGCAGGGTGTCGTTCAGTCCCGGGCTGTTCGCCGCGCCGGCGCGCACCCCGTCGGCCACGGGGCTGGCGATGGCGGTCGTCGACGCGGTGACGGCACGGACCCGGCGGTCCAGGCCGACCACGAGGACGAACACCAGCGCGGCGGCGCAGCCTGCGCCCACGGCGACGCCGGCGGCCCTCGGGAGCTCGGCCCTCCGCGCGATCGCCCACGCGCCGAGCACCGCCACCGTGACGGCGAGCGGTGCGGTGTGGAACTCGTCCGCGCGCGCGAGAAGGTACTGGAGCATCACCAGCCCGAAGACGGCGGTCGCGAGCTCGGTGGCATCGACGCGCCGCCAGCGCAGCGCGAGCGCGGCGAGTGAGGCGAGGAGCCCCAGGACGAGCACGAGCGGGACGTAGAAGAGGAGCAGGCTCTCCAGCGTGTCGCTGGCAAAGCCGCCGGGCGAGCTGACGTTCAGCGGTCCGTCGTAGCGCAGCGGGAACGGCAGGCGCTGGTAGTCGCCGAAGTCCACAAGCGGGTAGCGGACGAGCAGCTCCCACGAGGGTTTCAGGCCTGCTGCTGCGACAACGGGCACGTAGAAGAGCAGGACGGCGGCGACCGCCGCGATGGTGAAGCGCAGCGCCTCCCGCCACCGCGGTGGCGCGGGATCCCCGCCGCGCGCGAGCAGCAGCCCGACGACGACGCCGAGCCCCAGCCCGGCGCCGAACTCCAGCCGCCACGCCGCGGCCATGCCGCAGAGGATGCCGGCCCAGGCGGGACGCTCGGCGACGAGGAGCAGCGCGCCCAGGCAGCAGAGCAGCGTGAACGGGAACGGGTGCGGGCCCGTGGGCGTCGCCATCGCGAGGATCGCGACGCCCCAGGCGCCGAGTGCCAGCCGCGGGGACGCCGCCCGCAGGGCCAGGAGGTACGCGAGGACCCCGACACCCGCATCGCACAGCACCCGCAGGACGCGCCAGACCAGCAGCGACGGCCCGAAGACCTCCTGGAGCCCCGCCAGCAGGTACGGCTGGCCGGGCGGGTAGAACCACCAGAAGTCCGCGTAGGGGACCTGGCCGTCACCGATCCGCGCAGCGGCCTGGAGCATGAGGCCCTCGTCGTTGGGCTGGATGCCGTGGCGCAGGCCGACGCCGGAGATCACCACGCCGGCGGCGAACAGGAGAGCGAGCCGCAGGCCGGTCGTCCGGGACACGGCCGGGTACCGTACCCGTCGCATGGGTCCGATCGACGCGCTGCACCTCGACGCTCCCGGCCTCGACGAGCTCCGGGCCGAGGTGCAGGCCGCCGTCGGACGCTACGCCGCGGCCGCGCGGACCACGCCGGAGTTCCGGCCCGGCCAGGACACCGTTCCGGTCGCCGGCCGGGTCCTGGACGCGCCCGACCTCCACGCGCTCGTCGACGCCTCGCTCGACGGCTGGCTGACCGAGGGGCGGTTCGCCGAGCGCTTCACCGCCGGGCTGCGCGCGGCCATCGGGCGAGACGACGCGCTGCTGGTCGGTTCCGGCTCGCAGGCGAACCTCCTGGCGATCTTCGCGCTGACGTCCCCGCTGCTCGAGGCCCCACTGCGCCCCGGCGACGAGGTCATCACGCCGGCGGTCGGCTTCGCCACCACGGTGACGCCGATCTACCAGGCGGGCCTGCGGCCGGTCTACGTCGACGTCGAGGCCGACACGCTGAACCCGACGACCGAGGCCGTTGCGGCCGCGATCGGGCCGCGGACCCGGGCGATCGTCGCCGCGCACTGCCTGGGCAATCCGTTCGACGGACCCGCCTGGGCCGAGCTGGCCGCCGCGCACGACCTCCTGCTCGTCGAGGACTGCTGCGACGCGCTGGGGTCGCGGATCGGCGGCGCGCCGGTCGGCACCTTCGGGGTGACGTCGACGTACTCGTTCTACCCCGCGCACCACATGACGACGGGCGAGGGCGGCGCGGTCGGCGTCGACGATCCCGCCTGGCGCCGCGTGCTGCGGTCGCTGCGGGAGTGGGGACGGGACTGCTGGTGCCCGCCGGGCGTCAACGACGCGTGCGGCCGGCGCTTCGAGGGCCGGTTCGGCGAGCTGCCCGAAGGCTACGACCACAAGTACGTCTTCAGCCAGCTGGGCTTCAACATGAAGATGACCGACCTGCAGGCGGCGCTCGGGACGACGCAGCTGGCCAAACTCGACGCGTTCGGCGCGGCGCGGCGCGCGAACTTCGCCCGGCTGGACGCGGCGCTGCGCCCGCTCGAGGATCGTCTGGTTCTCCCGCGCGCGCTGCCGGGCGCCGACCCGTCGTGGTTCGGCTACCCGTTCAGCCTGCGCGAGGGCGGCGCTGCGGAGCGCCGGGAGCTGCAGCGTTTCCTGCTCGAGCGGCGCATCGACTCACGGCTCGTCCTGGGCGGCAACCTCACCCGCCAGCCCGCGCTGCTGGGCCTCGACCACCGGATCGCCGGCCCGCTGCCGCACGCCGACCGCATCACGGAGGCCGCGATCTGGGTCGGGGTGGCACCGGGGCTGACGCCGGCGATGCTCGACTGGATCGCCGAGTCGATCACGGCGTTCCTCAGCTGATCACGGTGGTCGTCCCGTCGGGGTCGATGCGCAGGACCGCGGTCTCCGTCCCGCGCCGGAGCGTCAGCTGTGCCGTGATCGCCGGCCGCGAGAACGCGCCGGCGAACGACAGGACGTACGTGGCGTCCCACGGCCCGTCGCCGGGCAGCAGTGCGGTGCGGACCGTCGCCTGGCCGGTGAGCGTGCCGCTCAGGACGCCGGCGCGCTGCATCACCGTGCCGGTGGCGCGGTCGAGCGGCAGGTCGATCGCGTCGGACAGCCGGCACGGCTCCGGGCCCTGCGCCGCGAGGGTCACCTGCGCGGTCCAGTCGCCGTCGTAGGTGATGCGGCCCCGGACGGTGGGTGACAGGGCGCCCTGCGGGCAGGCGATCCGCGCGGCGCCCTGATAGTCGATGCCGGCGCCGCCCAGTGCGATCGTCCCGCCCGATCCGAGGTAGCGCACGCCGGGGGCCAACGGCACGTCGCCGACGATCGCCGCCTCGATGAGGGTCGCGTCGGTCGGGCGCAGGATGTCGCGCCCGCGGATGAAGGCGGTGGCGCGCTCACGGCCGTCACCGATCGGCAGGAGCACGCGGATCGTGAAGGAGCGGTCCCACCGGACGGTGGCGCTGGCGGTCTGGGCATCACCGAGGAAGACGCGGACGACGACCCCCGACAGGGCCGGGGCGACGGCTGCGCGGTATGTCTGGCCCGCGGGCGCGGGCGGCATGAGCGCGAGGGTGCCGGAGGTCGCGGCGCCCGTCGGGAACGGCGTGGCGGCGGCCGACGCGGGGGCGGCGACGGTCAGCGCGACGAGCGCGGCGAGGAGCACGGAGCGAAGCGGACAGGGTGCCATGGCCGGTGCTACGGGACGACCGCGCCGATCGGTTCGCTTGCCGCCGGCCTCGACGCCCGCGGTCGCCGCCTCCTACCCTGGAGAGGATGGGTCGACGGCTTCGGGCAGGGATCGCCGCGGCGCTGACCGCGCTGGCGGTGGGCGCGCCGCCCGCGCACGCGGTCACGACGCCGCTGCCGCAGGTGCGCAGCTTCGCGCTCGCCTTGGGGACGGGCACGCTGCTCGGTGACCTCTCCCGCTACGAGCCGTACGACCTCGTGGTCGTCGACGGCGACGAGGTCACCGCGGCGCAGGTCGCCGAGGTCAAGGCGCAGGGCGCGGTCGTCCTCGGCTACCTCTCCGTGGGCACGATCGAACGCTGGCGCACGTGGGCCAAGCGCGCGATCCCGTACAGGCTGGGTCGCGTGCAGGGCTGGTCGGGCGAGCACTACGCCGACACGTCGAAGGCCGGGTATCGCCGGCTGGTGCTCGATGTCGCGGCGCCGCCGATCCTCGCCAAGGGTCTCGACGGGCTCTTCCTCGACAACGTCGACATGATCGAGACACACCCGCGCCAGCGCGCGGGGATGTACACGCTGGTGCGGGCCCTTGCGGCCCGGGTGCACGCGCGGCCCGGCGGCGTGGTCATGGCCCAGAACGGCGCGCCGGTCATGCAGCCGCTCGTCCCCCTGCTCGACGCGTGGAACCGCGAGGACGTCAGCGCGACGTTCGACGGTCGCCGCTACCGCGCCCAGCCTCCCGCCGCGACGCGGACGGCGCTGGCGGAGCTGCGGGCGATGAAGGCGCGGGGCCTGCTCGTCACCGCCACGGACTACACGGCCACCGAGGGCACGCCACTGGCGCGCCGGTCCGCCGCGCGCGCGTGCAGCGCCGGGGCGCTGCCGTTCGTCTCGAACATCGACCTCACCCGCATCCCGGCGCAGCCGCTGACCTGCCCGTAGCGCGGGCGCGTCAGCTGTCCGGCGGACCGGCGGCGTCGGCCATCTCCGGGCGGAACCTCAGCTCGTAGACCGTCGCGCATCCGTAGCGCCGCACGTCGGCGAGGATCGGCCGCAGCGTCTGCGTGAGGTCGGCGAGGCCCGGCCGGCAGTCGACGAACACGTACCGCGCGCGGGTCGAGCGGACGAAGTCGCGCGCCGGCTCGCCGGTCAGCCGGCCCTCGATGAGGTCGTTCGCGCGCTCCTGGCGTTCCTTCCAGTCGGGCGTCCAGGACATCGCCCCGACGTACGTCTCGCGGCCCGTATACGCGGGAAGCATGTACCCCGCGTAGGAGGACCCGAGGACGCCGCCGGGGCGCGGGTCGGCCTCGAGCGCGCGCATCGCGTCGCGCTCGCCGGGGAAGATCCAGTAGGGATCGCCGGCCTTCTGGACGCTGTTGCGCGCCACGCCGATCTTGTGGGCGATCCCGGGGACCGTCATGAGCAGGAGGATCGCGACGACGGCGGCCGGCTGCGGTGCGCGCCATACCGTGCGGACGCCCTGGACGGCAAGGATCGCCAGCGGGATCGCCAGTCCCTGGAACGCGTGGTAGGGGAACGTGCCGACGGGCAGGAGGAAGACCGCGAGCACGGCGAACGGCCAGACACGGACGGCCTGCTCCTGCCACGTCGGCGCAGGCAGGCGCAGCGCGAGCACCGCGGGGGCGGCGAGCGGGAGGACGGTGAGGACCATCGCCCACCACGGCCAGCGCCACTCGGTCATCGCGCCGCGCGCGTTGGCCTGGCCGGCCAGCTCCCACGCGGGGTCGAGGTGCGAGAGCGCGAAGTAGTAGAGGGCCGGGACCGCGATCGCGCCGCAGACCACCAGGACGCCGAGGCGGGGGCGCTCGTCGTACCGGCGCCATCGCCACGCCTCCACCGCGACGAGGATCAGCCCGAGCTCGGCGCCCTGCCACGGCTGCAGCCAGCAGACCATCAGCGCGCCGGCGGCGGTGAGCCATGGCACGGCGCGGCCACGATCCTCACGCCAGCGCTCGACGCCGAGCAGCACGAGGGGGAGGAGGCCGACCGCGATGGCCGTCGGCAGGTACCCCCACAGCCAGCCGCCGCTGAACATCTCGCCGCTGATGAAGTCGAAGGAGTACTGCCGCGGCTTGCCGCCCCAGCCCGACCAGGCGACGAGCCAGCTCATCGGCATGACGCCGAACAGCGCGAGCACGATCGCCGTGTGCCGCGGGCCGGGCTCGGGCAGCAGCCGCTCGCAGTAGCGCTGGACGCCGAGGAACAGTGTCCCGACCGCGACCGGCTTCCACACCGCGAGATACGCGACGGCGACGGGCACGCCGATCGCGACGAGCGCACCCGAGATCACGAAGAGCGGATGCAGGAACGGGCGGTCGCCGGGCGCGAGATCGAAGAGATTGCCGATGAGCACGTGGTGCGCCGCGTCACGGATCCACGTGAGGTACTGCAGCTGGTCGGCGGCGAGCAGGCCGTCGGCGCCCGTGATGGTGCGGTCGCGTTTCGTCAGCAGCGGGACGAGGACGGCCAGCGACAGCGCCGCGAACGCGCCCAGCAGCCACCACTCGACGCGATCGAAGCCGATGCGGCGCTTCACGGGCCCTTCCCGACGAGCCGGGCGGCGTTGCGCGCCACCCGCTTGACCGCGGTCCCGGCCCCCTCATCTCGCACGGTCCGCGCGAGCGTGCCCGGGTACTGCGCGAGCGTCGTGCGGGTCACGGCGGCGAGGTCGCGGTGGCGGACGGGCCGCGCGTGCGCGTCCTCGACGAACGCCAGCAGCGGCGCGGCGCAGCGCTCCCACGTCATCTCGACGCGCAGCTGCGCCGCTCGCGCGATCGCCTCGTCGCGGGCCGGGCCGGGATCGAGCACGCGCGCGACCGCCGTGGCGAACGCCGCGTCGTCGCCGACCGGCACGCCGCCCTCCCCGGCGAGGTCGATGAGCGTGTCCCCGGCGGTCCCCACCACCGGCAGACCCGCCCACAGGTAGTCGAGCACCCGGGTGCGGAAGGCGAAGCGCGTCTCGGCGTGGTCGCGGTGGGCGGTCACGCCGATGTCGGCCTCCAGCAGCCAGCCGCCACGCTCGTCGTAGGGGACCCAGCCGTCGTAGACATGCACGGCGCGGCCCAGCAGTCCGCGGTCCGCGGCGAACGCGACCGCCTCCTCGTGGGCCTGCATACGCTCGTCGTCGCGGACGGCCGGCCGCTTGCCCCCGAGGATCACGAGGTGGACGTCGTCGCGCTCGGCCCGCAGGCGCTCCACGGCGCGCATCGGCGTGATCGCGTCCAGCCAGTCCCAGATGCCGCCGCCCCACAGCAGGACGCGGTCCTCCGGCCCGATCCCGGGCAGCACACCCTTCATGACGGGAGAGGGAGCAGGCCGCGGCGGCTCGTCGGACGTGCCGAACGGGACGACCGCGACGAGCCCGCGCAGCGACGGGTCGGCGTCGTAGTCACGCAGGTCGAGCAGCTCCCGGCCGGTCATCGCCCCGAGCCAGAGGTCGCGCTGGCGCTCGCTCGCGCACAGGACGAGGTCGGCGACCGCAAGCGCGGCGACGGTCTGCCGGGTGGCCAGCCGCTGGATCGTGCGGCGCGCGCGCAGGCCGCGCTCGCGCCCGGCCTCCAGCGCCTCGAGCAGGATCGGGGTGTAGAGGTCACAGACGATCCGCACGTCCTCCCGTGCGAGGGCGAGCAGGAGCTGCGGCGGGGCATGCTGGACGACGACGATGTCGTGGCCGCGCGCGAGCGCCAGCGTGCGCCGGTGCTCGGTCGGCGCGACGACCTCCATGCTGACGCCGTCGACGGGCAGGCTCCCCGGCGGCGCGGCGATCGTGACGTCCGCCACGGCGGTCAGCGCGCGGGCCAGCTCGAGCGCCCGGATGGCGGGGCCCGCCATGCGGGCGGCCAGCGGCTCACTGGCGAGGACGAGCACCCTGGGGCGCGGAGATGAGGACGGACCCACTGCGCGCGCGAGCATAGTTCCCGGGTCGGTCCCGACGCTGGTTGGACATTCGTCCGAACGAGGTATGAGACGGGCGTAGCGTCGCTCGGGTGAAGTCACTGCTCACCCTCATCGCGGTCTTCACCGGCGGGACCGTCGGGCTCTACGAGCTCGACCGGCGCGGCATGCTGCCCGAGGTCTACACCGGCCCGCCGGCGGCAAAGGCCGCCGAGAAGCCGCCGCCGTGGTACGCGATGGGCGACCCGATGCTCGTGACGCTGCGCGACGGGACCACGGTGCGCGTGACCGTCGCCCTGCAGCTGCCCAAGCCGTACCCGAAGTTCGACGGCCAGGGGGAGCTGGCGCAGGAGGCGGTCATCCGCTCCCTGGTGACCGACACGCTCATGGCGCGCCGGTGGGACGAGCTGGCGAGCAGCCGCGGGCGCGCCCGTGTCGGCCGCCTGCTCAAGCGCCGCATCCGCGCGCACACCGACGTCCGGCCGCGCCGGGTCCTGCTGCCGGACGTCATCGCCGGATAGCCGCGAGCTGCTCGGCGCGCAGGCCACCGAGCGCCCACAGCGCGGCCGGGTACGAGACCGCGGCGAGCACGAGCAGGACGGCGAGCGGAAGGTCCGAGCAGACCCACAGCAGCGCGGTCATCGCCGCGGCCGCACCGGTCGCGCGCAGCGCCATCCCCGGGGCGGGCAGCAGCCCGAGGTGCCGGTGCACGAGCCACATGCCGCCGGCGAGGATCACGAGTTCGCTGGCGACGGCGACGCCCGCGGCGGCGTCGATCCCGTACGTCGGGACGAGCGCGAGGTTGAGCCCGACGTTGACCACGAGCGCCGTGACGTTGAGCCAGAGCGTGTCGCGCTGGCGGTCCCGCGCGATGAGCGCGTAGCCGAACAACCCGTTGACGAACATCAGCGCCGCGGCGAACAGGAGGATTCGCAGCGCGTCGCCCGCCGGACCGAACGCCTCACCCGCGACCGCGTCGACCACCGGCTCGGAGAGGACGAGGCCGCCGAGCGCCAGCGGGATCCCAGCGGCGACGAGCACGTCGAACCCACGCTGGAACGTCTCCCGCAACGCGGGGTCGCGGGCGGCCACCTGGGCGGAGATGATCGGGAAGAGCGAGACGAGCAGCGTGCCGGGCAGCGTCGCTACGAGCTCGACGACCCGAAACGCGAGCCCGTACCACCCGACCTCGGCCAGCGGCCGCGAGAGGGAGATGATGAGCTGGTCGGCGCGGAAGTAGAGCTCGTTGATGCCGAGCGCGAGCCCGAGCGGCAGGCCGGCGAGGAGCAGGCTGCGCCACACGCGCAGGTCGGCCTGCGGCCGCACGGCGAACGCCTGCCGGGCGACCACCATCGTCAGAAGGAACGTGAGCGCGGCGCCTAGCGCGGCGGTGAGCAGCACCGCGGTGAACCCGAGGTCGAGCCACGCGGCGGCCGCGGCGGCCGCGAACGTCAGCGCGCGCCCGGCGACCTCTGCGCCGCTGACGCCGGCCATCTGCAGCCGCGCCTGCATGCCGGCGCGCAGCGCCCCGGTGACGAGCCCCATGCCGAACGGCAGCGCCGCCAGCGCGATCGCCCAGCGCACCTCCGGCTCGTAGGGGAGGACGAGCGCGACGCCGATCGCCACGAGCGAGACGACGAGCCACAGCAGCGCCCGCAGCGTGAGCCCGTTGCCGACGAGCTCGTCGGTGCGCTCCGGCTCGCGGCTGATGTCCCGGACGAGGATCGAGAACAGCCCGAGGTCCGCGACCGCCCCGAACAGCGCGAGGAAGCCGAACCCCAGCGCGTACGCGCCGTAGTCGTCCGTCCCGAGGTACCGCGTGAGGACCGCGACCGACGCGACGCCGATCAGCGCGACCGCGATCTTCGCGCCGCTCTGCCAGCCGGCGCTCGCGGCGACCCGCCGGGCGGTGCTCACCGGTCCAGCGCGGGCTCCGGGTCGGCGTCGAGCCGGGCGGCCGGCGCGCCGAGCGGGGCCCACGGCCGCCCGTGTTCGGACAGCCGGAAGCGCGCGAGGACGTAGAGGGTGCGCAGCCCGTACTCGACGCTGTCGCGGAACGAGACGCTCGACGCCTCGAGGAAGTACCGGGTCGGGATCGCGACCTCCTCGACCCGGGCGCCGCGCGCGACCGCCTGGGCGAAGATCTCCTGGTCGAAGACGAACTCGTCGCTGTTGCGCAGGAACGAGATGGACCGAAGGAACGGGACGGAGAACGCGCGATAGCCGGTGTGGTACTCCGAGTACCCGCGGCGGAACGCCGCGTTCTCCAGGCCGGTGAGGAACCGGTTGCCGACCCACTTCCACCGCGGCATGCCGCCCTGGATCGCCCGGTCCTCCAGCAGGCGTGAGCCGATGACGACATCGGCGCGGCCCTCGAGGATCGGCGCGACGATCTGCGGCACGAGCCCGGGGTCGTACTGGTTGTCGGCGTGGACCATGACGACGGCGTCGTAGCCATCGCGCGCGGCCTGGACGTAGCACGACTTCTGGTTGGCGCCGTACCCGCGGTTGACGGGGTGGCGCAGCACGTCGAAGCCGTGCTCGAGCGCGACCTCGGTCGTCTCGTCGGGCGAGCAGTCGTCGACGAGCAGGACGCCGTCGGCGCTGTCGGCCGGCAGCTCGTCAGCGACCTGCGGAATGGTCCGCGCGGCCTTGTAGGCCGGCAGCACCACGAGGACCTGCTGGTCGCCGCCGCGGGGCTTGGCCAGAGGCCGCTCGGTGCGCAGCACCTCGACGCGGTGGGCGAGCATCACCCGCTCGTCGCCGAGTGAGAGCGACACCATCGCGTCGGCGCGGCGGCTGCGCGAGGCGCGCTCGACGGCGGCGGCGATCGCCCCGCTGCGCTCGGCGAACCCGGCCATCCAGTAGCGCAGGGTGAAGTCGCGCACGAGCGGCACGTCGGTGGAGACCACGAGGCCCCGGGCGGACAGCAGCTCGCGCAGCGTCCTGCGCGGCAGGAGGTAGGTGTGCGCGGGGATGAAGCCCCACCAGCGCCCGCGCGCGACGCGCGCCGTCTTCGATGCCGGATCGGGGGTCACGACGCACAGGACGCCGCCGGGCGCCAGCAGCGCGGCGAGCTCGTCGAGGATCGCGTTCGGGTCGTCGAGGTGCTCGATGACGTCGGCGAGGACGATGGCGTCGAACGGCTCGCAGCCCTCGGCGGCGAGCTGGTCGACGGTCTGCTCGCGCACGTCGAGGCCGAGCGTCTCGCGGCCGTGGCGCGCCGCGCCGGCGGAGAGCTCGAGCCCGATGGTCTCGTATCCGCGGCTGCTCGCCTCGTCGAGCAGCAGGCCGTGGCCGCACCCGACGTCGAGGAACCGCGCCCGCCGGCCGTGGGCACGCGGCGGGACGTGCTCGCCGATGAGGTCGAGCAGCCGGCCGGCCGTGCGGCGGCGGCCCTCCTCCTGGTCGAGGTAGCGCACGTCGTGCATCGCGCGGTAGAGCTCCGTGAGCTCCAGGCCCTTGGGCAGATCGGGCTGCTGGACCGTGCCGCACTCCCGGCAGCGGTACAGGTCGCCGTGCTGGCCGGGGACGTGGCAGGTGGGCGACATCGCGCCCGGATCGGCGACCTCGGTCGCACCGGGCAGGTAGAAGGTCGCGGCACCGCCGCAGATGCCGCACACACGGGAGACGCCCATCGGGTGCGCTAGCTTACCGGCGCTCATGACGGCTCCGCGCATCTCCGTCGTCGTTCCCGCGTTCAACGAGGAGAGGCAGATCGCCGCGACGATCGCGCGGGTGGCCGAGACCATGGAGGCCATCGACCCCGCGTTCGAGGTGCTCGTCGTCGACAACGCCAGCACCGACGGGACCGTGGGCGAGCTCGAACCGGCGCTGGCCGATCCCCGGATCCGGCTGCTGCGCAACGATCGCAACCTCGGCAAGGGGCACTCCGTGCGGCGCGGGATGCTCGAGGCGACCGGCGCGCTGCGCCTGCACTGCGACGCCGACTGCGCCGGATCGCTGGCGTCCCTGCCGGCGATGCTCGCCGATCTCGACGCCGGCGCGGACATCGTCGTCGGGTCGCGCGCGGTCGACGGCGCGCAGGTCGGCCGCCGCCAGCCGCTGCGCCGGCGCATCGCCGGGCACGGATTCATCGCGCTGTGCCGGATCGCGCTGCGCGAGCCCACACACGACCTGTTCTGCGGCTTCAAGCTGTGGCGCGGCGAAGCCGCCGAGGCGACGTTCCGCCGGGTCGACCTGCCCGGCTGGGTGTTCGACGCCGAGGCGCTGGCGGTCGCGCGGGCCCTGGGCTATCGCATCACCGAGCGGGGCATCGTCTGGAACGACCGCAGCGGCTCGCGGCTGCACATGCGCAAGGTCTTCTTCCCCGTGCTGCGCGAGCTGCGGCGCGCGCGGACGAGCGTCCGCGCGATCGCAGCCGAGCCGCGCGCCCCCGCGTCCTCGGCGGCCGCCGAGCCGGTCGGACGGTGACGCGCGACCGGTTCGACCGGTTCGACTGGGCGGCGCTGGCGGCGCTTGTCGCCCTGGCGTTCGCGGCCCTCGGCGCGCTGGTCGTGCGCGTGCTCGTGCAGGGCGGGACGGTCACCGGCGGCGACGGCTTCCTCGTCGCTGACCCGCTGCAGTACCTCAACTGGCTGCGCCAGGCCGGCGACCACGTCGGGATCGGCAACCTGTACGACCTGCGCGACGGGCCACGGCCGTTCGTGCACCCCGGCCTGCTGCTCAGCGGGCTGCTCCACCGCCTGGGAGTGGGGGTGGTCGTCGCCTACAGCGTGTGGAAGCCGATCGCCGCCGCGGTGCTGTTCCTCGGGACCTGGCGGCTGGCGCACCGGCTGCTCGCGCGCACCGACGACCGGCGGCTCGCGCTCGTCCTCGCGCTCTTCACCGCCTCGCCGGTCGCCGCGCTCATCGGGTGGCTCGAGCTGGGCGGGCCGTCGTTCGCCCTGGACAACGACTTCGTCAGCGGCGAGATGTGGCCGGGCACGTGGCTGTGGGGCTACCAGTTCACGGCGCTCGCGGTGGGGCTCATGCCGCTGGCGCTGCTCGCCTACGAGCGCGGCCGCGACGGCGGCGCCCGCCGCGCGCTCGGGGCCGCCGCCGCGATGGGGCTGCTGTGCGCGTGGCTGCAGCCGTGGCAGGGGATCACCATCGCGCTGCTCATCATCGTCGCCGAGCTCTGGCTCATCCGCCGGGGCGAGCGCCGCTGGGGGCCTGCCGCGGCCGAGGCGACGGGACCGCTCGTGGCGATCGCCGTGCCGCTCGTCTACTACTTCCTGCTCTCACGGCTCGACGCGTCATGGGAGCTCGCCGGGGAGGTCAACAAGCTCCCGCGCTGGAGCGTGCTGACGACCGTGCTCGGGCTCCTGCCGCTCGGGCTGCCCGCGCTGCTCGCGGTGCGGCTCCCCGCGCCGCGGTTCGCTGACATCGCCGTCCGCGCGTGGGTCCCCGTGGCGGTCGTCGTCTTCCTCCTGCCGTTCGGCACGTTTCCCTTCCACGCGTTCCAGGGCCTCACCCTGCCGCTGGCGATCCTCGCGGCGGCCGGCGTGCGGGCAGGGCTCGGCGAGCGGGGATTGTGGTCACCGGGGGTTCGCGGCTGGGTGGTCGCCGCGGTCGTCCTGCTCGTCGTGCCCGGGACGCTGTACCGGGTCGACACGCTGCGCGACGCCGTGAAGAAGGGCTATCAGCCGTTCTTCCTCGAGGACGGCGAGCGCGACGCGCTGCGGTGGCTCGACGGGAATGCGGAGCCCGGCGGCGTCATGACCCCGGTCTACCTCGGCCTTGCGGTCCCCGCGTACACGGGCCGGGAGACCTACATCGGCGCGGGCTCGTGGACCCCGGACTTCGACCGCCGACGCGAGCAGATGGAGGCGCTGTTCGGCGGGCGGATGCGTCCGGCGCAGGCCGAGCGGCTGGTGCGCGCGAGCGGCGCGCGGTTCCTACTCGCCGACTGCCACGGCCGGGCCGACATCACCCCGGTCGTGCGGGCGTTCACCGACCCGCCGCGGCGGTTCGGCTGCGCGACGGTCTACCGGGTGCGCGGCTGATGGCGGCCACGACCCCGGCGGAGGAGCGCCCGCACCTGCACGGCTTCGACGGGCTGCGCGCGCTGGCGGCGTCGCTCATCGTCGTCTACCACCTCGCGTTCGTGCTCGCGGGGTTCGACCTGCCGGGCGAGGCGTGGTTCACGCGCCTGAACGTCGGGGTGCCGATCTTCTTCGTGATCTCGGGTGCGCTGCTCTACCTGCCGTTCGCCGCCGCCCGGGCGTCGGGCCGGGCGCGCCCGTCGCTGCGCGACTACGCCGTGCGGCGCGTCGCGCGCATCGGGCCGGCGTACTGGGTGGCGCTGCCGCTCGTGGCGCTCCTGCTCGACCGCATGGGCGTGTTCACGCTGGAGGGCCTCGTCCGGTACGGGCTGTTCCTGCAGATCTACTCGCCGGCGACGTTCACCGGCGGAATCGGACAGGCGTGGACGCTCGACGTCGAGGTCGTCCTCTACGCGTTCCTCGCGCTGTGGGTCGCCGCCCTGGCCGTGCTCGCCGCCGGGCCCCGCGGCGTGCGGTGGGAGCTCGGCGCGCTCGGGGTCGTCGTGGTGCTGAGCGTCGCGTGGAAGGTCGTGACCGCGAAGCTCGTCGCCGCCGGGGACGCGAACGTCACGCTCATCGCCTGGCCGCCGGCGTGGGCGGACCAGTTCGCCCTCGGGATGGCCCTGGCGATCGCCGCTGCGCGCGGGGTGCGCCTGCCGGCGGGCGCGGGGATCGCGCTGACGGCCGGGGCCGCGGTGCTGTTCGTCGCGCTCGGCGCGCTGGATCCCGGGGGCGGACTGGTCGCTCGCACGCTCGTCGATCACGCGGCGAAGACCGCGATCGCCGTGGCGCTCGTCGCCCCGGTGGCGCTCGGCGCGGCGCCGGCGCTGTGGTCGGCGAGCCCCGTCCGCTGGCTCGGCGTTCGTTCGTACGGTCTCTATCTCTGGCACCTCGCGGTGATCCTGCGCCTCGACCGCTGGGCCGTGCAGGACACCATCTCCGTCCCGCTGTTCATCGTGCTGGCGGTCGCCGTGTCGGTCGCGCTGGGGTGGGCGTCCTGGGCGCTCATCGAGCGGCCGTCGATCGGCGTGGGGCGGCGGTGGGGCAAGGCCTGGGCCCGCCGGCCCGGGTGGTCGCCGGCGGAGGCCGTCGACGCGCTGGGCGCCGTCGTGCTGCTGGGCTGCGCGCCGGCCATCGCGTTCTGGAGCGGCGGGTTCTTCGACACGGCGCGCATCACCGCGGCAATCGTCGTGTGGCTCACGGTGCCCGTCGTCGCGCTCGCCGGCTCACGGCCGTGGCCCCGCGCGACGGCCGGACGCGTGGCGCTCGCCGGTCTCGCCGGGCTGACGGCCTGGGTCGGCGCGTCGCTGGGCTGGGCGCCGGTGCGTGAGGCGGCGGTGGACGACCTCGAGCGTGTGCTGCTGTACCTCGGGGTCCTCGTGCTCGCCGTAGCCACGCTGCGCGGCCGGGCGGCGCGGTGGGCGCTTCCCGCGATCGCGGGCGGGGCGGCCGTGGTCATCGGCTACGGCCTGGCCGGCCGGCTCGTTCCGTGGCTCGTCGACGTGACACAGTCGGCGAGCGCCGCGGGGCGGCTCGACCAGCCGCTGACCTACTGGAACGCGATGGGCGCGCTGGCCGCGATGGGCATCGCCGCGTGCGTGGCGCTCGCCGGGGAGGCGGACCGGGCGCGGTGGCTGCGCGCGGTGGCCCTCGCTGCGACCCCGGCGCTGGCGCTCGGGTTGTGGCTGAGCTTCTCGCGCGGGGGCCTCGTGGCCGTCGCGGTGGGCCTGGTCGCGGCGATCCTTCTTTCGCGGACCGGCGCGGCGGTGCGCGCGGCAGCGGCGGCGGTCGTGCTCGCTGTGCCGCCGGTGCTCATGGCGACGGCGCTCGACGGCGTCCGCGCCGCCGAAGGCGGCCTGGCCAGCCGCGGGGTGGAGGGCGGGATCGAGCTGCTCCTGCTCGTGCTCTGCTGCGGGCTCGCCGCCCGGGCGGCGGGATGGGCCG
>CAMCUD010000041.1 GCA_945878865.1 Bifidobacterium breve
GTCGTGCTTGTGGAGGCGCGAGGCGGCCGGGGCGCGGGCGTGGTCGTCGTCGGGGCGGTGGTGGTCGCGGCGACCGGCGGGGACGCGGGGACGACGGGCTGCGCCGTGTCGGGAGGCAGCTCGGGCGCACCGCCGCGGAGCTTCGGCCAGGCGCCGATGATCACGGCGAGCGCGACGAGCGCGAGCACCCGCGCGACGTTGCCCCACCGCACGCGTTGGAGGAGGCTCGAGGGTGGTTGCACACCCTGTATAGGGCCCAGCGGACGACATTCGCCCCCATGCCGCTATCCTCTCCTGCCCGCATGGCTCTTCCGCCCCCTATCTACGACCTCACTGTGCTGCTTGATCCCTCCTTCGAGGAGGAGACGCGCACCAAGATCCTGGCCGACGCCGAGGAGCTGATCGCCGAGAACGGCGAGATCGTCGGCGCCCAGGACTGGGGCACGCGCAAGCTCGCGTACGAGATCGAAAAGAAGCCCGAGGCCGACTACCACCTCATCCAGTTCCAGGGTGGCTCCGAGCTCATCAACGAGCTCGACCGCACGCTCCGGATCACGGACGGTGTCGTCCGCCATCGGATCATCAAGCTGCGCCCCGGCACCAAGCCGGTCAGCCACGACGACCCGTTCCCGGCCGTCGAGCCGATGGGCGTCGCCAGTGGCGACGACCGCGATCGCGACCGCGACCGCTAGTCGGCCACCGCGTGCCGCCCCGCGCGGCACGCCTCTCGACCTCCGGCCCTCGCGCTGATCCTCAGCGCGGGATGCCGCACGGGCGCGCCGACCTCCCCGCGCCGACCCGTCATTCGTGACGTTTCTGCGCAGAGAGCGGGGAACAACGCACCAAACGTCCCCTGACGTCGCGGCCCGTCGCTACGCTCGCCCCAAGAGCAGAGACGTTCGCCACCGAAAGGGAGTCCGCAGATGGCGGCCACCAACATCAACCGGGTGATCATCACCGGGAACCTCACGCGCGATCCGGAGCTTCGGAACCTCCCGAGCGGCACCGCCGTGTGCCAGCTGCGCATCGCGTCGAACACGCGGCGCAAGGACGGCGCCTCGGGTGAGTGGGTCGACAAGCCCAACTACTTCGACGTCACGATCTGGGGTCGCCAGGGCGAGAACGCCGCCCAGTACCTCAGCAAGGGCCGCCCCGTCGCCATCGACGGGCGCCTGGAGTGGCGCGAGTGGCAGGACCAGCAGGGCAACAAGCGTCAGTCGGTCGAGATCGTCGCCGACAACATCCAGTTCCTCGGTGGTCGCGAGGAAGGCGCCTCGTACGGCGGCAACGCCGGCGGCGGCCAGAGCTACGGCGGCGACCAGGGCGGCCGCTTCTCGTCGCCGTCCTCGGATCTGCAGCCCGACACGAGCGACTTCGGTCCGGCGCCGGCCCCCGCGGCCGCGCCCGTCGGCGGCGGCAACGCGGCCGACGACGACATCCCGTTCTAGGCCGCGATCCGCGCGCCTGACGTCGTGCACGGGCCTCCGCGATGCGGGGGCCCGTCGTCGTTCGACGCCCCTCCGGCGCGAGGCGGCTACACTGCTCCGTCCGCGCGCTGTGCATACGCGCGCCCTTTTCCAAGCTTTCTTCTCCAACGAGGGTTCAATCAGTGGCCAAGCAGCGCAGCCGCAAGCCGACGCGGCGTCGTGACAAGAAGGGCGGTCCGGGTTCCGGCCGCCGCAAGCCTTGCCTGCACTGCAAGGACAAGATCCAGGACGTCGACTACCGGGACACCGCGACGCTCCGGAAGTTCATCTCGGAGAAGGGCAAGATCCGCTCGCGCCGCATCACCGGTGCGTGCCGCCGCCATCAGAGCCAGATCGCGACCGCCGTCAAGCGCGCCCGCGAGCTCGCCCTGCTGCCGTACGTCAACGAGTCCGCTCGCGAGGACGGCCCGCGCGGCCGCGGTCGCGACCGCGATCGGGACTAGCCGCCATGCCTGAGGCCATCCTGCTCCAGGACGTGGAGTCGCTCGGCGAGAAGGGCGCCGTCGTCGACGTCTCCAAGGGCTACCTGCGCAACTTCCTGATCCCGCGCAAGCTGGCGCAGCCGGCGACGAAGGGCGCGCTGGCCGAGGCCCAGGCGCGCATCGAGCGCCAGGAGCGCGAGGCCCGCGAGTTCGTCGAGCGCGCGCAGGACAACGCGAACCTCCTGAACAAGACCGTGCTGACCATCGAGCAGCAGGCCGGCGACGACGGCCGCCTCTTCGGCTCGGTCACCAACCAGGACATCGCCGACGCGATCAAGGCCGCCCGCGGCCTCACGATCGACAAGCGCAAGATTCGTCTTGAGGACCCGATCAAGAACGTCGGGACCCACCTGGTCGAGGTCGAGATCGCCGACGGCGTGGTCGCGACCGTGAAGACCATGGTCGTCGAGCTCTCGTAGCTCGAGGCCACCTCTCTCGCTGCAACTCGACGCCCGCGCCATCCGGCGCGGGCGCGACCCTGGACGTATGCGTGACGACTTCGCGCAGCCGTCTGGAATTTCAGCCCTTTTTGCGGACTCCGTCGCACACCCGGCGCACCCCGCTGACTACGCTCGATCCTCCTCCGTGAGCACGTACGAGTACCCGCCACCCGACGCCCCTCCGGTCACGCCGCCGGCGCACACGCCGCCGCACTCGATCGAGGCCGAGCAGGCGGTCCTCGGCACGCTGCTGATCAGCGAGCGGCCGATGTACGCGCTCGTCATCGAGGAGGGCCTCAAGCCCGAGGACTTCTTCCGCCCCCGCCACCAGGCGATCTTCGGCGCGATGCTCGGCCTCTACGAGCAGAGCGAGCCGATCGACCGCCTCACGGTCGTTGAGCACCTCCGGGCGAAGAACATGCTCGAGCAGGCCGGCGGCGAGGCGGCCATCGACGAGCTCTCCGGCCCGGTGCCGCAGGCCGCGAACGTCCGCCAGTACGCGCGGATCGTGCGCGAGAACGCGCTCATGCGCCGCCTGCTGGCCACCACCTCGGAGATCCAGCTCGCGGTCACCGCACGGCAGGGCGACGCCCGCCAGCTCGTCGAGACCGCCGAGCGGATGATGCTCGAGGTCGCGCACGACGACCGGCAGAAGGAATTCCGGAACATCGGCGAGATCCTCGACGACGAGACGACGAAGCTCCACGAGCTCTCGCTGGCCGACACGCAGATGACGGGCACGCCGTCGGGGTATCACGACCTCGACGCGATCACGGGCGGCTTCCAGCCGGGCAACCTCATCATCCTGGCGGCGAGGCCGTCCATGGGAAAATCGGCCTTCGTCACGAACATCGCCGAGAACGTCGCCATCAACTCCGGCAAGGCCGTCGCCCTGTTCAGCCTCGAGATGGGCGAATCCGAGCTCGCCCAGCGCTTCCTGGCCTCCCAGGCGAAGATCAAGGGCGAGGAGCTGCGCCGCGGCCGGGTCGCCGAGCACCGCTGGCCGAAGATCCTCGAGGCGTCGAACAAGCTCGCGCAGTCGCCGCTCTACGTCGACGACTCGTCCGACGTCTCGATGCTCGACATCCGCGCGAAGTCCCGCCGGCTGCACCAGCAGCACGGCCTCGGGCTCATCATCATCGATTACCTCCAGCTGCTGCGGGCCGACGCGCGGATCGAGTCGCGCGTCCAGCAGGTCGGTGAGATGTCGCGTGGCTTGAAGATCCTCGCCCGCGAGCTCGCGGTGCCGGTGATCGCGCTGTCGCAGCTCAGCCGCGCCGTCGAGTCGCGCACCGACAAGAAGCCGATGCTCTCCGACCTGCGTGAGTCCGGGAACATCGAGCAGGACGCCGACCTCGTGATGTTCCTCTACCGCGAGGAGTACTACGACAAGGAGACCGAGCGGCAGGGCTTGGCCGACGTCATCATCGCCAAGCACCGAAACGGCGGCCTCGGCGAGGTCGAGCTCGTCTTCGCCAACGAGTACCCGAAGTTCCTCAACCGCGCCGGCGAGCGCCACATGGCGGCGTGAGCATGCGCGATGCCTGCCCCTTCGGCCTCTGCGACGGCAGCGGCTTCATCATCGGCGACGACCTCACGGCCGTGGACTGCCGCTGCCGCGCGCAGCGGGTCGCGCGGGCGCGGTCGAAGTCGCTGTCGGCGGTCATCCCGCGCAAGTACCGCCACGTCGCCTTCGAGCGGCCGCCGATCAGCGATCTTCCCGAGCCGATCGTCCGGCAGGTCCGCGACTACGTGCGCAAGCTCGACGACCACCTGGCCAAAGGCGAGGGCCTGTGGCTGTTCGGCGACGTCGGGACGGGCAAGACGTCGCTGGCGATGCTCGTCAGCCAGCAGGCGATCGACGCCGGGCACAGCGTGGCGATCTACTCCCTGCCGCGGCTGCTCGCCGAGATCCGCGACACGTACGACGACGACGCCCAGCACAGCTACGTCGAACTGCTCGACCGCCTCGCGTCCGTCGACCTGCTGCACATCGACGACGTGGGCGCCGAGCGCACCAGCCCCTGGGTGCTCGAGCAGCTCTACGCGATCGTCAACGCGCGCTACGAGGAGGAGAAAGCCGTCCTCATCACCACGAACCTCGAGCGCGACGCGCTGGCCGAGCAGATCACGGAGCGCACTGTCTCACGGCTCGAGGAGATGTGCGAGATCCTGCCGCTCTTCGGCGAGGATCGGCGCCGCCAGCGCTTCGACGCGCCCGGCGAGATCCGGGTCGCCCAGGGCGATCCGTACGACCCGGCGGGGACGTTCGATCTCCAGCGCCTAGACTGACGCCGGTCTTATGCCCGGAATCGTGATCGTCGGCGCCCAGTGGGGCGATGAAGGCAAGGGGAAGGTCGTCGACCTGCTCGCCGAGCAGGCGGAGGCCGTCGTGCGCTTCCAGGGCGGCAACAACGCGGGGCACACCATCGTCAAGGAGGGTGTGACCTACAAGTTCCACCTCATCCCGTCGGGGATCCTCTACCCGGGCAAGCTCTGCATCATCGGCAACGGCGTCGTCATCGACCCGAAGGTGCTCACCGGGGAGATCGACGGGCTCAAGGCGCGGGGCATCGACGTCAGCGGCCTGCGGGTCAGCGCCAACGCGCACCTGATCATGCCGTACCACCTCATGCTCGACACCGCGGGCGAGGCGAAGCTCGGCAAGCTGCAGATCGGCACGACGCGGCGCGGCATCGGCCCCGCGTACGCAGACAAGGCGTCCCGCGTCGGCATCCGCGTGCAGGACCTGCTCGACGAGAAGATCCTCAAGAAGAAGATCCAGGTCGCGCTGGAGCCGAAGAAGCTCTCGCTGCGCCCGTACGAGCGCGACCCCGAGCTCGACCTCCAGACGATGACCGAGGCCGCCCTGATCTACGGGCACAAGCTCGAGCAGTACATCGCCGACACCTCGCGCCTGCTGTGGGACCTGCTCGACGACGGGCGCAACGTCATCTTCGAGGGCGCGCAGGCGACCCTGCTGGACATCGACCACGGCACGTATCCGTTCGTCACGAGCTCGAACCCGATCGCGGGCGCGGCGACGGTCGGCGCCGGCGTCGGCCCGCGCGACATCGACGAGGTGTGGGGCATCGCCAAGGCGTACGCCACGCGCGTCGGCGCCGGGCCGTTCCCGACCGAGCTGCACGACGGCGTCGGCGAGCAGCTGCGCGAGCTCGGCGGCGAGTTCGGCACCACGACCGGCCGACCGCGCCGCTGCGGCTGGATCGACCTCGTCGCGCTGAAGTACGCCGCGCGGATCAACGGCCTGACGTCGCTGGCGATCACCAAGCTCGACGTGCTCTCGAGCTTCGAGACGCTGAAGGTCTGCACGGGCTACGTCTCGGGCGAGGGCGCCGAGCTCGACCACTTCCCGTACCACCAGTCGGTCCTGCACCACGTCGAGCCCGAGTACACGGAGCTGCCCGGCTGGAACGAGGACATCACCGGGTGCCGCACCGCTGCGGACCTCCCGCAGAAGGCCAAGGACTACCTGGAGTTCCTCTCGGACTTCGTCGGCGTGCCCGTCACCCTCGTCGGGGTCGGCCCCGGCCGCGAGCAGATCGTGTGGCTGCGGCGCACCGAGGGTGTCGCCGCCACACTCGAAGCCTGATGCGCCGAGCAGTCGCCCTCCCGGGATAGGGTGACGGCATGGTGACGTTCCAGCGCATGGTGGCCGTCCTCGCCGCGAGCCTCGCGGTCCTCGTCGTTGGCGTGCCCACAGCCGGAGCGGACACGCTCCTGCGGCTGAACGGCATCGGGCCGCTCACGCTCGGCCAGGAGCGCAGCGCGGCAGTGGACACCGGCTGGCTCAGCGATCCCGGCAAGGGCTGCGAGCTGGCAAGCCCGGTCCCGACCGTCTACCGGCTGCTGGGCAGCCGAGCCCCGAAAGGCCTGCGCGGCTCCGCCGAGTTCAACGACGGCAAGCTGACGAGCATCAGCGTCTCGAAGGGCGCGCGGACGAGCACCGGCGTGCGCGTGGGCAAGACGACCGCCGCGGGCATGACCCGCGCGTACCGCAAGCGCGGCTACAAGGTGCGGAGCGAGAGCTCGGAGACGTTCGGCGGGACGTTCGTCACGGTCTTCAACCGCGCCGGAGACGCCGTCATCGGCGGCTTCGCCACGGGCGGCATGCGCCTGACCACGCTCGCCATCCCGCGGATCCAGACCTGCGAGTAGTCAGCTCACGATCGCGCCGCGATTGAGCAGCGCGATCGTCCAGCCGCCGAGCACAAGCGCCACAGCGACTGCGGCAGGCGCCGCTCTTGCGCGAGCGACGAGCGCCGAGATCGGGGCGCGACCACGGCGCGCCGCGATGAGCGCGGCGACGCCTGCGAGGACGAGCGCTGCCGCGAGCAGCACCCAGAAGGCGTTGAAGTCGAGGAACCGCGGGTCGGCCGTCGCGGCGAGCTCGAACGCGCGGGTGCCTCCGCAGAAGGGGCACGGGACGCCGAGGAACTCGCGCAGCGGGCACGGCACCGGCGGCCGGACGTGGTCGCGCCCGAGCACGGCCACGATCCCGCCGAGCACAAAGGGGGTCGCGCCCGCGGCCAGCGCGGCAGCGCCGACCTGGCGCTCGCGGCGGGCTACGCCTTGACGACCCGGGACTGCACGAGCATGTCGTGCAGCGCGCGGTTCTCCTCGTCCCACAGCGGCCACAGGTAGTCGATGAGCAGCGGGATGCCGAGGAGGAAGATGCCACCGAGGAACCCGAAGAGCCCCTGGATCACGACGACCTGCCGCAGCGCCGACCAGCCGAAGTCGGTGGACTGGCCGTTCACCCGGATCACCTTGATCTTCATGACCTGCTTGCCGATCGTCGCGCCGTCGTTGCGCGACATCCAGTACGGCATGTACAGGAGCGACACGATGAGCACCGGGATGAACGCGACCGCGATCCCGAGGAAGAACCCTACGGCGCCGCCGTTGTCACCCGCGAGCGAGCCGAGCCCGCCGAACAGGCCGGAGATGATGACGAACAGCAGGATCGACGCGACGCCGACGATGATGTTGTCGATGATGAGCGCAACCGCGCGCGATCCCCAGCTGGCGAGCTGGTAGTTGCCGATCGGCACGGGAGGCGGCGGCGCGGCCTGGAACGCGCCGGGCGGCACAGGCCCGCTGCCGTACCCGCCGGGCTGCGGCACGTAGCCGGGCGGCGGGATCGAGCCCTCCACGCGCGGCGGCACCGCTTCCGGCGGGGTCGGTGTGCCCGGCGCCCCCGGGGCGGCTTGGGGTGCAGGGAACCCCGAGGGCGCGGGCGGTGACGCCGCGAGTGGGTCGCCGGCCGACAGACCGGTGGGGGGCGGCGCTTCTCCCGTCCCCGGCAAAGCGGGGGGTTCCGAGGGCGGGATCGGCGGAGCGGGGGGCTCCGACGGGGGGACCGGCGTGAACGCCGGCTCGGACGGCGCCTGGGCGCCGAGATCTGGGGTCTCTGCGGGCGGCACCCAACCACCGGGGCCCGCCGGAGCGGCAGGCGCGGGCGGCTCCTCCGCCGGCGGAGCGCCGAAGACGGGGCCCGGCTCAGGCGCCGGCTCCACGGGCGGGGGCACCTCAGTGAGCGGCGGCGGCTGCTCCGCAGCGGGCGGCTCGGCCACGGGGCCGCCGAACACCGGGGAGTCCTCAGGGATCCATCCACCTGGGCCCGCGGCAGGTGCGGCCGGCTCCTCAGGCGGCGGCTCGTCCTGCATCGCCTCACCGAACGGCGCGGCGGAGCCCCCCGTGAACGGACCGGAGACCGGCTCCTCGGGGAGCGCGGGGCTCTTGTCGGCGGGCGGCTCGTCCGGAAGGGACGGGCCCTTGTCCGCGGGAGCGTCGGGCAGCGACGGACCCTTGTCGGCCGGCGCCGGCGGCTCGTTGCCGCCGAGCGGATCGCCGGAGCTCAGGGGGTCGGGCTCGCCGTCGGGGCGTGGGGGCTGGTCCTCCACCCTTCGGACTGTACCTCCAGCACCTGACGTTCGCCGCGCCTCAGGACGCGGAGGGCCAGCGCGGCCGCCGACATCATCGCCACCGTGATGAACGCGATCTGGACGCTGACGATGCCCTCTTCGGTCCAGTAGACGTCGTCGAGCTTGAGCAGCAGGGCCGATTCGTCGAACGTCAGCGCCGCCCCGGCCCCGAACGGGATCGCGAGATACGGGTCGAGCGATTCGTCCCGCGCGAGGATGCTCGCCCCGCCGGCGAGGAACGCCAGGATGATGCCCGGTACGAAGTGGTGCACGTGCGAATCGCCGACCACGAGGTTGCGGAACGGGCCGACCCGGCCGCGACGGCGGATCCCGTGCGTCGTGAAACGCGCCGCGCCGAACGTCGCGGTGAACGCCAGGAGGACGTTGACGAGCGCCCGCTCCTCCGCCGACGCCTCGCGGTAGCCGGCCGCCGCCACGAGCACCGTCTCGCGCACGGCCTCCTCGGCGGCGCCGACGAGGTCGGTCGTCTCCGTCGGCATTGGCGCGGACCCGCGCTTCCAGACCCGTGCGAGCTCTCCGCCCGCGACCGCCGCCGTCAGGCCGCCGGCCACGAGGCCCAGCACCCGCGTGCGCCGCTCGGCGCGCTCTCGCCGGCGCCGGGCGGACGGGCGCTCCACCGCACCGGGCCGCCGGAAGCCGGGCGGGCGCACACCTGTCGCCGCCGCGATCGCCACCGGCGCCGCGCCGGCCACGACGCCGAGCGCCTGCGCGCGGCTCACGCCCATCGGTCGAGGAGCTGGTCGTCGGGCACGTCGCGCACCACGCGCGCGGGGACGCCCCAGACCACCTTGCGGGCCGGGACGTCGCGTGTGACGACCGCGCCGGCCGCCACGAACGCCTCCTCGCCGACCTCGACGCCGGGCACGAGAACCGCGCCGCCGCCGATCCGGCACGCGCGGCGCAGGACCGCGCCGTGCAGCGGGGTGCCGGGCGGATGGCGCGACATCGTGTCGTCGTTCGTGGTCATCGCGCACGGGCCGACGAAGACGTCGTCCTCCACCCGCGAGTAGGCGGTGAGGTAGACCTGCGACTGCAGCCGGACGCGATCGCCCACGACGCAGTCGTTGTCCACCCCGGCGCCGCGGCCGACGACGGTGTCCGCGCCGATCGAGGACCGCTCCCGCACGTAGGCCTGGTCGCCGACGATCGAGCCCTCGCCGACCGAGGAGCCCGCGAAGACGATGGCGCCCGTCGAGACCGTCACCCCGGCCGCCAGGCGCAGCGGGGGCAGCGGCGCGTCTGACGCCGTCGACGAGCGCGAGCTGAGCTTCGGCGGCTTGCCGAGGACGACGTGGTCGCCGATCGTGCAGCCGTCGCCGATCTCGACGTCGCCGTACACGACGACGTGCGCGCCGAACGTGACGTCCGCGCCCACCCGCGCGTCTGGACTGAGAACGAGGCCGGGGGATTCGGCAGGGGCGCCCATGCCCCGGATACCCTAGCTCGCCGTGCCCTCGACCACCGGACCACGCGGCGCCGTCATCGGCCTCGGCATGATCGGCCGCCATCACGCGCGCCTGCTGCAGACCGGCGGATTCGCCCGGTTCGCCGGCGCCGTCGACCCGGCAGGCGACCAGTACGGCGCCGTGCTCGACCCGGACAAGGTGTTCCCGTCCGTCGAGGCGCTGCTCGCCGCGACCACGCCGGACTTCGCTGTGATCGCCGTTCCCACCGCCCAGCACGCGGCCGCCGCCGCCGAACTCGCGCGGGCCGGGGTGCACGTGCTCGTGGAGAAGCCGCTGGCCGGCACCGTGCAGGAGGCCGAGGAGACGATCGCCGCCATCCGGGACGCCGGCGTGCGCGGCGCGGTCGGGCACGTCGAGCGCTACAACCCCGCGCTGCTCGGCGTCCGCGAGCACCTGCACGAGATCGGCCAGGTGTTCCTCATCTCCACCGAGCGGGTCGGCCCCTTCCCCGACCGGATCCGCGACGTCGGCGTCGTCATGGATCTCGCCACGCACGACCTCGATCTCGTCCGCTGGCTGGGCGGCGAGCCCGTCGCCCAGGTCGCCGCGCAAACCGCGGTGCGGATGGGCCGCGAGCCGCACGAGGATCTCGTGCTCATCACCGGGCGGCTGCGCAACGACACGACGTTCAACTGCGTCGTCGACCGCGTCACCCCCACGAAGCGGCGCCGCACGCGGATCCTCGGCGAGCGCGGGATGCTCGAGGCCGACACGCTCACCGGCGATCTCGTCCTCTACAAGAACGCGTCGGCGACCGTGGCCGATCCGTTCGCCCAGGCGCTGCGCGGCGTCAGCGAGGGCGACGCCATCCGCTTCGCCCTGCCGCGTCCCGAGCCGCTGCGCACCGAACTGGAGACGTTCGTCGCGTACATCCAGGGCGACGACGACGCGGGGGTGGTGACGCTCGAGGAGGGCCTGCACACCGTCCAGGTCGCCGCGGCGGCGCTGCGCAGCGCGCAGACGGGCGAGACGGTGAGCCCGTGAGGGCGGCGGTCATCGCTCTGGGCAAGATCGGCCTGCCGATCGCCGCCCAGCTGACGAACACCGGCCACACCGTGGTCGGCTGCGACATCGACCCCGCGGTCGTCGCGACGGTGAACGCGGGACGCGCGCCGTTCCCCAACGAGGCCGGGCTCGACGAGGCGCTGGCAAGCGCCGTGGCCGCCGGCCGGCTGCGGGCGACCACCGACACCGCGACGGCCGTCGCCGAAGGCCCCGACCTCGTCATCGCCGTCCCGCCGCTTGTCGTCGACCACGAGGGGCGGCCGGACTGGACGGCGCTCGACAGCGTCACCGCCGACATCGGCCGCGGTCTGCGCGCGGCCGCCGCGGCCGGGCACCGGGGAACCACCGTCGCGATTGAGACGACGCTGCCGGTCGGCACGACCCGCACCCGGGTCGCCCCGGGCCTCGCCGCCGCGAGCGGGCTGACGCCGGGCGTCGACTTCCACGTCGTCTTCTCGCCCGAGCGGGTCTTCAGCGGCCGCATCCTCCAGGACTTGGCGACCTACCCCAAGCTGGTGGGCGGGCTCGACGACGCCGGGGAGCAGCGCGGCGTGGAGCTCTACCGCGCGTTCCTGCCCGACGTCGAGATCCGCGCCATGGGCGGCGCGGAGGCTGCGGAGCTCACGAAGCTCGCCGAGACGACGTACCGCGACATCAACATCGCGTTCGCCAACGAGCTCGCCCGCCACGCCGACAGCCTCGGCGTCGACGTGCAGCGCGTCATCGACGCCGCGAACTCCCAGCCGTTCAGCCACATCCACCGCCCGGGCGTCGCCGTCGGCGGCCACTGCATCCCGGTCTATCCGCGCTTCTACCTCGCCGGCGACCCGGAAGCCCAGCTGCCCGCCACCGCACGGCACGTCAACGAGGCCATGCCCGCGTACGCCGTGAGCGTGCTCCAGCAGCTGCTCGGCGGCCTGGAGGGCGAGCGCGTGCTGATCCTCGGCGTCGCCTACCGCGGCGGCGTGAAGGAGACCGCGTTCAGCGGCGCCATGCCGCTGCGCGACAACCTCCGCGCCCGTGGCGCGCTGCCGGTCGCCGCCGACCCGCTCTACGACGCCGAGGAGCTACGCGCGCTCGGCTTCGAGCCGTGGGACGGCATGCCGCTCCGCGGCGCGATCCTCCAGGCCGACCATGCCGAATACGCCCGCCTGCAGCCCACCGACCTGGCGGGCGTGCGGGCGATCGTCGACGGCCGTGGCCTGCTCGACCCGGCGCCGTTCGCCGCGGCGGGGATCGCGGTGCGGCGGCTCGGCGGCGGCGCGGCCTAGCTCGACGTCGTCGCGGCGATCCAGTCCTGCCCGGTCGCGCCGCCCGGCAGCGGGAGCCGGATCGCGACGAGCGCGATGTCGTCCTGCGGCTGACCCTGCGCAAACGTCACCGCCTCCAGCTCGACGTGGGTGAGCAGCCCGTTGAGCGACCCGCGCGGCGCCGCGCGCATCGCGTCGCGCAGCCGGGTCTCGCCGAACTGCTCGCTCCCGCACCGCGCCTCGGACACGCCGTCGGTGTAGAGCAGGATCGTGTCCCCCGGCTCGAGCCGCACGTCGGCGGGGCGCAGGCCGGGATCCTCGAACGGACCCAGGAGGCGGCCGGCCGTCTCCAGCGGCATGAGATCGCGGTCGGCGCTGAGCAGCAGCGGCGGCGGGTGGCCGGCCGTCACCGCACGCACACGCCCTGAGCGCGGCGGGCTGCCGTCCAGGGTGAGCTCGATCGCCGCGAGCGAGCAGAACAGCTCATCGTCCAGCTGCTCCAGCAGCGCACCGTTGACCGCCTCGAGCGCCGCGATGATCCCGTCCGTCGCCGCGCGCGCCCGCAGCGTGTGGCGCACGAGCGCCGTCACGGCGGCCGCGCGCGGGCCCTTGCCGCGGACGTCGCCGACGACGGCGACCCAGCCCTCCGCCGCTTCGAACAGGTCGTAGAAGTCCCCGCCGACCATCACGCCCGTGCCGGCCGGCCGGTAGCGGACGCCGACCTCGACGCCCGGCGGCGACGGGAGCTTCGGCGGCAGCAGCGCCTCCTGGAGCGTCGTGGCGATCTCGTGCTCGCTCTCGTACAGCCGCGCGTTGTCGAGCGCCAGCGACGCGCGCTGGGCCAGCTGGGCGCCGAACACGAGGTCGTCCGGCGCGAACCGGCGCCCGTGGTCGCCGCGGATCGCCACGGTGATCGCGCCCGTGACCACTCCCTGGGCGGCGAGCGGCAGGACCATCCCGGAGCGCATCCCGAGCGAGCGCATGATCTCGCGGTCCTCGGGGGTCGAGGCGATCCGGTCGAGGAAGCCGTCGTCGACCTCGGCGACGAGCAGCGGCTCGCCCCGGCGCATGACCCCTGCCACCGCACTGTCGGGGGCCGGCGCGCCCAGCCGGCACAGGAGCTCGGCGTGCCGGGGATCACGCGCGGCGGTCGCGACCCGGCGCAGCCCGCCGTGCGGGTCCAGGTGGTCGATGAGGCACAGGTCGGCGAACCGGTCGGCGAGCAGGTGGGCCAGCGCCTGCGTCCGGTCATCCATCGACGCCGCGGAGTCCACCGCCGCGCCGACCTCGAGGAGCAGGGCGTCGTGCTCGGCGACCCGCTCGGCGAGCTCGCGATCGGCCTCCAGCGTGCGCTCACGACGGCGGGAGAGCGCGACGACCGCGCCGGCCAGCAGCGCGAGGATCGTCCCGCCCACGCCGATGACGAACGGCAGCGCGTGCGACGGTTCAGCGTCGGTGACCACCCCGACCTCCCAGGTACGACCCAGCGCCTCGACGCGCCGGACCGCCGCGGGGCGATCGGGCCCGTCCACCACCACGTCGTCGCCGTCGGTGACGCGGAAGGAGGCGGAGTCCGGGAGCTGGGGGGTCACGAGCTCCTGCAGCCGCGCGGTCGCCAGCGCGCCGCCCACGACGCCGACGAACGCCCGCCGGCGCTGCGCCTGCGTCCGGATCGGCATCCCCGGCCGGTACACGGCCTGGTAGACCCAGACCGCGGGACGCCGCGCGCCCACGAGGGTCAGCGGGGCACTCAGGCGCGGCATGCCCGTGTCACGCGCGAGGCGCGTGCCCTCAGCGCGGGTCGGATCGCCGTACTGGTCGAGCCCGAGCGCGAGCCGGGACTCCAGCGCGTCGGGGCGGACCCGGACGACGGGCAGGTACTCCGCGGCGTCGCCCTGACGGCGAAGCGTCCCGTCGGGCGACGGCGCGAGGATCGGGCGGCCCGTCCCCCGCTCGAACGCCGCACGCCGCGGCGCCGCGACAAGGCGCGACCACGCCACCGGTGAGACGATCCGCTCGCTGCGCGCCTGCTGGGCGAAGTGGGAGAACGCCCGCGGCGGGATGTCCCCGTCCTCGGTGACGATTCCGTCGGCCCCGCGTAGGCTGAGCCCCGCCAGGCGCATCGTGGAGACGATGGCCGCGGCCGCCTGATCGGCGGCGCCGCGAGCGGCCTGACGGTCGTCGGAGCGCTCGGTTTCGAGCACGAAGATGCTGGCGAGCACCGTCGCCACCAACAGGCCGGCGACGAGCCCGACAGACAGGAGGCGTCGACCGTCCATCCCCCTCCAGGGTAATGCGCGGAGCCGGCTACGCGACCAGGGCGGCCAGCGACGCCACGACCCGGGCGCCCGCCTCGCCGTCGCCGTAGAGCTCCGGCCGTGCGGGGGGCGGCGCAGCGGCGAGGGCCGCCCGGGCGCGATCGAGGTCGAGATCGACGAGGACGTTCCACCCGACGTCGACCGTCTCCACCCATTCGGTCGTGTCGCGCATCGTCACGCACGGCACACCGGCGAGGTAGGCCTCCTTCTGCACGCCGCCCGAGTCCGTCAGCACCGCGCGGGACCGCACGAGCAGCGCGGTGAAGTCCAGATAGCCGAGCGGCGCGGTGATCGTCACGTCGCGTGCGAGCTCGTCGAGGAGCCCCTCGGCCTCCAGGCGCGCGCGGGTCCGGGGATGCAGCGGCAGGACGACCGGACCCTCAACGCCGCGCAGCAGCGTGACGAGCGCGCGCAGCCGGGCGGGATCGTCGACGTTGCCGGCGCGGTGCGCAGTGGCCAGGACGAACCCGCCCTCCGGCGCGCCCAGTCGCGCCGGCGCGCCGTCGTCCGCACGGGCGCGCGGTTGGATGAGCATGGCGACGTCGACCATGACGTCGCCGACCTGCTCGACCGCGCCGGCGACGTGCTCGCGACGCAGGTTCTCCACCGCGGTGTCCGAGGGCGCGAGCAGCAGCGACGAGAGGTGATCCGTGAGGACGCGGTTGAGCTCCTCGGGCATCCGGCGGTCGAACGAGCGCATGCCTGCCTCGACGTGCGCCACCGGGATGGTCGCCTGCGCCGCCGCGAGGCCGCCAGCGAGCGTCGAGTTCGTGTCGCCGTAGACGAGGACCGCGTCGGGGGCGTGCTCGCGCAGCAGCGGGCCGAGGGCCGCGAGCATCCGCGCCGTCTGCTCGGTGTTCGAGCCGCCGCCGAGCCCGAGCTCGATCTCCGGGCGCGGGATGCCGAGCTCCTCGATGAACACCGTCGAAAGCTCGTCGTCGTAGTGCTGGCCGGTGTGGACGAGCACCTCGTCGTGGGCCGCGCGCAGGCGGCGGCTGACGGCCGCGGCCTTGACGAACTGCGGCCGGTTCCCGATGACGGTGACGACCTTCATGCGCCGGCGAGCTCCGCCTCGACGTGCGCCCGGAACGCGTCGGCCGCGGCCCGCGTGCGCGCGCCGGGCGCCTCGGGCAGCTCTCGCTCGCCGATGCGGGCGATGGGCAGCACCTCGTGGACGGTGGAGGCGAGGAACGCCTCGGTCATCCGCGGCACGTCGTCGAGCGGCGTGACGCGCTCCTGGACCTCGACGAGGTCGAACAGGTGGCGCCGGGTGATCGAGTCGAGGATGTGGTCGTCCAGCGGCGGCGTGTACAACGTCCCGCCCGCCCCGCCGTCATCGAGGGCGTAGAAGAACGACCGCGTGGGCGCTTCGAGGATCCGGCCGTGCGGCGTGACGAGGAGCGCCTCGTCGGCCCCTTGCTCCTGGGCGAGCCGGCTGGCGAGCATGTTCGCGGCGTAGGACAGCGACTTGATGCCGTCGAGGATGCGCGTGGGCGCGTACGTCGTCGGAGCGATCGCCAGGAGCCCTGGTGCGGGCTTGACCTCCTCGAGCAGACACAGGCGGTGCCCGCCGCGGGTGACGATGACGCGCAGCGCGCCCTCGAACCCCGGCCGCGCGGCCAGGAGCGCGTCGATGTCGGCCGCGACGGCGCGCGGGTCGAACGGCAGGCGCAGGTTCTCCGCCGAGCCGGTCATGCGCTCGAGGTGCTCGCCGAGCGCGAACGGCCGGCCGGCGTAGAGGCGGATCACCTCGAAGACGCCGTCACCGCGCAGCAGACCTTCGTCGGTGACGGGCAGGCGGGCGTCCTGGGCCGGGGAGACGACGCCGTCGAGACACGCGAGGGGCATGGGGCCAGATGCTATTGGCGCGCAGTACGGTTGCGCGGTGGACCGGACCGCGCCACTCGACGGTATCCTCGTCGCCGATTTCTCCCGGATCCTCGCGGGCCCGCTCGCCGCGCAGACTCTCGGGGACCTCGGCGCCGATGTCATTAAGGTCGAGGCGCCCGGCGGCGACGACACGCGCGGCTGGGGTCCGCCGTTCGCCGCCGACGGCACCGCGACGTACGCGCTGGCGGCCAACCGCAACAAGCGCTCAATCGCGCTCGACCTCAAGGACGCCGACGATCTGCGGCTCGCGCGCCGCCTGGCCGGTCGCGCCGACGTGGTCATCGCCAACCTCCGGCCCGGCGCGATGGAGCGCTACGGCCTGGGCTACGACGACGTCGCCGCCGAGCACCCGCGCGTCGTCTACTGCGCGATCACCGGGTTCGGCAGCACCGGCGGCGCGCACCTGCCCGGTTACGACCCGCTCGTGCAGGCCGTCGGCGGGCTCATGAGCATCACCGGCCCGGACGGCGGCGAGCCGGTGAAGGTCGGCGTCGCGCTCGTCGATGTCATCGCCGGGCTCAACGCCGCCGTCGGGATCCTCGCCGCGCTGCGCGAGCGCGACCGCAGCGGCCACGGGCAGATGCTCGAGGTGACGCTGCTGGGCAGCGTCCTCGCCGCGCTGGCCAACCAGGCGACGGGATACCTGAACGCCGGCACGATCCCGCAGCCGCTCGGCACGCGCCACCCCAGCATCGAGCCGTTCGCGACGTACGCGTGCGCGGACGGCCCGCTCATGATCTGCGCGGGCAACGACCGGCAGTTCGCCGCGCTCGTCACCACGCTCGGGGTCGCCGAGCTCGCCGGCGACCCGCGCTTCGCCTCCAACGCGGCGCGGGTCGAGCACCACGCCGCGCTCCGGCCGCTGCTCGAGGACGCGCTCGCGGCAGCCGACCGCGCCACCTGGGAGGAGCGCCTGCGCGAGGCGGGCGTCCCGTCCGGCCCGGTGAACGACCTCGCGGGCGCGTTCTCCCTAGCCGACACCGTCGGCCTGGACGCCGTCGACGAGCACGCCGGGATTCGCACCCCCGCCTCGCCGATCGGCCTCTACGACACCCCGCCGACGACCCGGCGCCCGCCGCCGGGACTGAACGAGCACGGCGACGAGATCCGGGCCTGGCTGAGCGGGTAGCGTCTCGTCATGGATCCCCGGCCCGGCGCGGCGGAGTTCGAGGCGGTGGAGGCCGCCGCGGCCCGTCGCGACCTCGGGGCGCTCCTGGGGATGCTCACCGCGCTCGGGGGCGCGGAGGAGGCAGAGGTCGCGCGCGACGCACTGCGTGGCGGTGTGGCCGGCGAGGTCGTGCTCGGCGAGGTGGCGCGCGAGGTGACCCGGCGGCTGGAGTTCCAGTTGCGCGAGCGGTGAGCGCGGGTACGGTGGCGGCCATGAGTGATCGACTCGACGGAACCAGCGCGCTCGTGACGGGGGCCAGCAGCGGCATCGGGGAGGCGACCGCCCGGGCGCTCGCCGCCGAGGGCGCGGCCGTGGCGCTCGTCGCACGGCGGCGCGAACGACTGGAGTCGCTGGCCACGGAGATCGAGACCGGCGGCGGCCGCGCCGTCGTCATCGAGGCCGACGTCACCGACCGCGAGCAGGCGACCTCGGCCGTCGAGCGCGCAGCCGCCGAGTTCGGCCGGCTCGACACCGTCATCAACAACGCCGGCGTCATGCTGCTCGGGCCGATCCCCGACGCGCCCATCGACGAGTGGGAGCGGATGATCGACCTCAACCTCAAGGGTTTGCTCTACGTCGCGCACGCCGCGCTGCCGCACCTGCTCATGGCCGCCGGCAGCCAGCCGCGGGAGGTCGCGGACCTCGTGAACATCTCGTCGGTCGCCGGCCGGGTCGCCCGCGCGGGCGCCGGGGTCTACAACCTCACGAAGCACGGGGTCGGCGCGTTCAGCGAGGCGCTCCGCCAGGAGGTCACCGGCAAGCACGTCCGCGTGTCGCTCGTCGAGCCCGGCGCCGTGGCGACGGAGCTGGCGAGCCACGTGCGGCCGGAGGTCTGGGAGGCCGCGTCCAAGCGCTTCGCCGACATCGAGCGGCTCGAAGCCGAGGACATCGCCGACGCGATCGCGTACATCGTGACGCGGCGGCGGCGGATCGCGGTCAACGAGCTGCTGATCCGGCCGACGGAGCAGACGGGCTGAGAACGACGAACGCCGCCCCGAAGGACGGCGTCGCGAAAGTGCCCCCACTAGGAATCGAACCTAGAACCTTCGGATTAAGAGTCCGCTGCTCTGCCAGTTGAGCTATAGGGGCGGGGCGCGCACCCGTGCGCGCGATGGACCAGCTTAGCCGCTTCGGCGATCAGCCGCCGCCCAGCGACTGCGCGCCGGAACCCGACTGCTGCTGGGCCTGCTGGACCTGCTGCTGCAGCACCTGCTGCTTGATCTGATCGAGCTGCTGCTTCAGCGTCTTGCGGTCGTCAGGCTGGGCGAGCGCGACAGCCTTCTTCGCCGCCAGATCGGCCTTGCGGGTCTGATTGGCGAGGTACGCGTACTGCGCGAGCTGCGCGTAGAGCGCCGAGCTCTCCGGTCGCTCGTCGATGTAGAGCTCCATCGCCTCGACGGCCTGGTCGGGCTTGTTCAGGCCCTGCGGGCTGAAGGCGTTGACCATGTAGATCGCCACGCCGGAGTTGACCGGGTCGGGCTTGGTCGCGAGATACGCGTTCCAGGACTTCTCGGCCGCCCGCAGCTGTGCGAGGCCCTTCGCGGTGAAGCGACCCTGGTCCTCGTTGAAGTTCTCCCCGGCGCCGGCGATCTGGTAGTGGAGCTTCGCGCTGGCGGCCAACGCCTCGGCGTCCTTCGGGTTGGCCTCGAGCTTCTTCTCCTGCGCGTCGAGCTGCTTCTGCAGCTGGTCGGTCGCGGAGTTCTGGCTGCTGTCCTCGCGGAACGCGTCGAGCAGGCCGCCGCTCACGCTGCCGCCCACCCCGAAGAACACGAGACCGCCGCCCAGCAGGAGGGCGAGGAACAGGTACACCACTTGCACGAAGCGACGCCGGCCACCGGCGCGCAGGTCAAAGAGCATGGGACGGGTCTCCGGGTTCTGCGTCGTCGTCCGGCTCGAAGTCATCTTCTTCGGGGCCGCCAGGGGGGCGGATCCGGTTGAGCCAGGCAGCAAGGAGAATACTCAGCTCGAACAGGATCACGAGCGGGGCCATGGTGAGGAGCATCGTGACCGGGTCCGGCGTCGGGGTCGCGACCGCGGCGAGGATCGCGATCGCCAGCAGCACGTAGCCGCGGTTCTTGCGCAGCTGCGGCACCGAGACGATCCCCAGGCGGGTCACCGCGAGCACCACCAGCGGGATCTGGAACATGAGACCGATCGCCGCAAGGAAGATGACGCTGAACCTGTAGTAGTCCTTCGCCTGGATGAGGATGTCGAAGTTGTCGTCGTTGAAGTTCTGCAGGAACCCGACGGCACGTTCGAGCGCGACGAAGTAGCCGAAGAGCACGCCGGCGATGAACAGGACCGGCCCGAGGAACATCAGCGGGACGGCGAGCTGGCGCTCCTTCGGCGTGAACGCGGGTAAGAGGAACGCGAACGCCTGGTAGAGCACGATCGGCAGCGCGAGAAGCAGGCCGGCGTAGAACGCCACGGTGATCGTCGAGGTAAACGGCTCGGCCACGCCGAGCGTGACGGGCTTGCGCGCGATGTTCGTGGGGGTCGCGCGCGCGGCCTGGGCCGTCTGCTTCTGGGTCTCAGCGAGCTGGGCGGCGAGCTCGGCCATGAGCCGGCGCTGCGCGGCGGGGAGCTCCTTGTCGGCGGCCGACGACTTGCTGAGCGCCGCCGCGGTGCCGAGCGTGGGCGCCAGGGACCGTAGCTGCTGGCCGAGCTCGCGCTGGAAGCGCGCGGTCTGCTCGAGCGGGTCCTGCGTCTTGCCGTTCTCGTTCAGCCGCTGGGTCGTCTCGATCGGCCGGTTGATGATCTCCAGCACCCGGTCGCTCTGCCAGAAGCAGAAGCCGAACGCGACGCCAACGGCGATGATGCAGACGATGAGGCGCGTGCGCAGCTCATCGAGATGGTCGACGAGCGACAGCTCGTCCTCATGGGAGATCGGCCGGATCGTCGTGGCCATGGTGAGGTCCGGCGCCGGGCGCTACTGGCCGGGCTGCGAAGGCGCGCGGTCGTCAGCGCGCACCGCGGCCGCGGGCTCGTCCGCCTGCGCGGCCGTGAGCTGCGGCGTGTCGTCCTCGTCCTTGTCCTTGCCGGTGATGGAGTCCTTGAACTCCCGCATGCCGGAGCCCAGCTGCCGGCCGAGCGTCGGCAGACGCTTCGGGCCGAAGATGACCAGCACGATGACGAGGACGATGGCGAGTTCGAGAGGGCCGATGGAAGGCATGCGAGCAACCTGGTCGGAGTCGGATGAAGAATCCTACTGACGGCACGGTGCCGGCGGTTCATCTCCCCCGTCCGAAACGGGGCGCATGGACACTTGATGAACCCTCTCAAGGTCGGTGAAGCGCCGACCGATGAAGCGGGTGGGTCAAGGCAATGAGCAACCGTCCGGAACACAGCCACTACGTCCGCCGGGTCGTCCTTCCTTCGGGGAAGACCATCGAGGTCGTCTACTTCGACGACAGCACCGGCGCGCAGTCCCAGGGCGTCCAGCCCGCGGCTCCGGCGCCCGCTCGCCAGCCCGAGCGGACCGACCTGCACATCTGCGGGAGCTGCGGCTCCGACCTCGTCTATCCCGTCGAGTGGGACGAGGCCGGCGCGACGCACTGGGAGGTCAGCCTGCGCTGCCCCAACTGCGAGTGGAGCGGCACCGGGATCTTCGAGCAGGACGTCGTCGACCGGTTCGACGAGGAGCTCGACCGCGGAACCGAATCGCTCGTGCGCGACCTGCGCCGCCTCATCCACGCGAACATGGAAGAGGACATCGAGCGCTTCGTCGAGGCCCTGCACGAGGGCCACATCGTTCCTGAGGACTTCTAGGTCTACGAGTAGCGGTCGGCGACCGAGTCGGCCACGAGCTCCAAGACCCGCCGCTGCCCTACGTCCGGCAGCCCGTCCTTCGCCTCGGCCACCATCGTCAGCGCCTGGGCCCGCGCCTCGTCCAGCGCGCCGGTCGCCGCGATCCGCCCGCAGATCTCCGCGGCCGCTTCGGGCGTCGTGACCTGGCGAAGGTCCTCCGCCGCGAGCGACGCGTCGCGTTCGCGAGCGATGATGAGCGGGAGCGTCACCGTCCCGTCGAGGAGATCGGTGCCGATCGGCTTGCCCGTGCGCTCCGGCGGACCGGCGACGTCGAGGACGTCGTCGAGGAGCTGGAACGCCAGGCCGATCCGGCGGCCGAACGCGCCGAGGCCCTGACGCACGTCGTCGGGCGCGCCGCCCTGCAGGGCGCCGAGCGCGCATGCGCTCTCGAACAGCGTCGCCGTCTTCAGCCCGCAGCGGTGGAGGTAGCGCTCGACCGGGACATCGATGTTCCACGCGTCTGAGCGCTGGAGCAGCTCGCCCTCGGCCAGCGCGGAGCTGGCGCGCGAGAGGATGCGGACCGCCTCGAGCGACCCGGTGGCGGTGAGTTCCGCGAACGCGCGGGCGAAGAGGTAGTCGCCGACCGCCGTGGCCATCGCGCGGCCGTGGGTCGCCCACACCGTCGGGTGACCGCGCCGCAGCGGCGAGGCGTCGAGGACGTCGTCGTGGACGAGCGTCGCGCTGTGGACGAGCTCCACCGACGCCGCCGCGCGGACGAGGTCGAGGTCGCGCTCGGGGTCGGCATCGTCGTCCGCCGGCCCGACACCGGCTGCCAGGAGCACCAGCAGCGGGCGCAGGCGCTTGCCGCCCGCGGCGATCGTGGCGCTCGCCGGCTCTCCGACCGTCGGGCCGAACTCCACTGCGGCCTCGCGCAGCAGGACCTCCACGCGGCCGAGCAGCTCCGGGACTCGCGGTCCGGCGGCGTCGACGAGCGACGCGACCTGGGCGGCGGGATCGACCGGGGTCTGCGTCACGCGCGGGTCCCCACGTGCAAAGCGATGATGCCGCCCGCCGTGAGGATCCACCGGATGTCCTGCAGGCCGGCGCGCTCCATGGAGGCAGCGAGCCCCTCGGGGCCCGGGAACCGCTTGACCGAGTTCGGCAGGTAGTCGTACGCGTCCGGGTCGCCGGCGACCTTGCCGATGACCGGCACGACGCGATCGAACCAGAGCGAGAAGAACGTCGAGAGCGGCGGCTTCTGCGGCGTGGTGATCTCGAGGATCACGACCTTGCCGCCCGGCTTGACCACGCGCGCCATCTCCGAGATGCCCTGCTCGAGGTCGGAGAAGTTGCGCGCCCCGAAGCCCACGGTCGCGGCGTCGAACGTCGCCGACGCGTACGGCAGCTCCAGCGCGTTGCCCCACTCGAACGTCAGCCCCGGCGCCTTCACGCGCGCGCGGCTGAGCATCTCCTCGCTGAAGTCCGAGCCGATGACCTCGCCGCCCGGGGCGACGCGGCCCGCCAGCTCGACCGCGAGGTCGCCGGTGCCGGTGGCGACGTCGAGGACCCGGTCGCCCGGGCCCACGTTCGCGACGTCAGCCGCCCGGGCGCGCCAGTGATGGTGCAGCCCGGCCGTCATCACCGAGTTCATCACGTCATAGAACCCGGCGATGCGATCGAACATCGCCCGGACCTGCGGCTCCGGCAGCGTGCCGGGCGATGTCGTCATTCGGGGACTCCCGTCAGTCCTGCGTCTTCAGCTCGGAGAGGAACGCCGTCAGGTTCTCGAAACGCTGCGGGTCCGACTCCTTCAGACCGGCATACGAGGGCATCGGGGCCGTCGGGTTAACCAGCGTCTGGGCGATGGCGTCGCGCGGGAGGCGATCGCCGATCTCCGTCAGATGCGGACCCGGGCCGTCGTTGCCGTTCTCACCGATCTTGTGGCACGCCAGGCAGCCGGACTGCGCCACGACCTGCTTGCCCGCCTCGAACTGCCGCGCGGCCTGGACGCCCTGCGCCTTCACGCTCGCCGGCACGTTCATGTCGATCTCGTTCGGCGAACCCGCCGCCGCGCCGAGGTACGTGAGGTACCCCATCGCGACGATGGTGAAGACGCCCGCCGTCGTCGCGATCGGACGTCGCTCAGGCCGGCGCTCCGGCCCCCGGTCGTAGAAGGGGAGCAGGAACAGCAGGATCATGCAGATCGTCGGGATGCCGATCGTCGCCAGCGGGACGAGGTACGGCGGCTTGATGACCCGCAGGAGCTCGAAGAGGAAGAAGAAGTACCACTCCGGGCGCGGGACGTACGTCGTCGTCGTGCCGTCCGCCTTCGGGCCGAGCTCGGCGCCGAGGATGAGCGACATGAGCATGATCGCCGCGACGACGACGATCGCCATGGCGCCGTCCTTCGCGACGGCGTAGGGCCAGAACGGCTTGCCCTGGTTCTTCAGGACCGAGTAGTCCCGAAGGTACTGCTCCTTCTGCCGATGGTTCATCCCGTTACTCCTTCTCGGTCCGGAGTTCCGGGTCCGTCTCGGCCTTGTACCAGGGCGGGGCCGTGGTGCCGTGCTTCGTCACGAGGTACAGGTGGGCTCCGATGAGCGCGGCGATCGCGCCCGGGATCATCATCATGTGGATCGCGTAGAACCGCGACAACGTGATGGCCTCGAAGTCCGGGCCTCCTCGCAGGAAGTCCGAGAGATACGGACCGACGAGCGGGCCGGTGCCGTTGATGTTCACGCCGACGACCGTCGCCCAATAGGAGCGCTGGTCGAACGGCAGCAGGTAGCCGGTGAACGACATCGCCATCGTGAGGATGAGCAGGGCGACGCCGATGACCCAGTTCAGCTCGCGCGGGTACTTGTACGCGCCGAAGAAGAACGTCCTCGCCATGTGGAGGAAGATCAGGATCACCATCACGGACGAGCCCCACTTGTGCATGCCGCGCACGAACTCGCCGAGGAACGCCTCGTTCGAGATGTACCGGACGGACTCGTACGCGTTGATCGCGTTGGGGTCGTAGTACATCGCCAGGAACACGCCCGTGATCGCCTGGTTGAGGAAGGCGAACATCGTGGCCGAGCCCAGCGTGTAGAACCAGTTGGTCCCCTTCGGGACCTTCCGGAAGAGCAGCCAGCGGCCGAAGCCGGACGCGCCGAGGCGCTCATCGACCCAGCCGATGGCGCCGATGCCGGCTTCCTTGGCGTGGTCGGCCGCCGTGTGCTGGTGCTCGTGCGGACGCCGAGGCGTCGGCTTGAGCGCCGGCGGGATGGGGGGAGCGGGGAGCTTGAGCTTGGGCATGAGATCTACTGGTTCGGCCCGACGCGGATCGTGGGCCGCGAGGGGTACAGGTACTGCCCGATGCCGTCGAGCGGCTCACCGGGATCGCGGGGCGAGAAGCGCTCCAGCTCGGAGTTGACGCTGTAGCGAGGGCCGACCCACACCTGGCCGCGCTCGAGCTTCGTGTAGAAGCGGTCGAGCGGGCGGACCGGCGGGCCGCCGGTGACCTCTCCGCGGAAGCCGTAGACGCCACCGTGGCACGGGCAGATGAAGCGGCCCGAGGCGGCGACGAAGCGGACGGGGCAGCCGAGGTGCATGCAGCGGGTCGAGAGCGCGACCCACTTGTTGTACTCGTCCTCCGGCTCCTTATCGATCTCCGGGTTGCGCTTGCGCATGTAGACCGTGGTCTTGCCGCCCTGACCGATGTTGTCGTTCAGGGTGACGACGACGGGCACGTACGTGTCGTCCGGGAAATCATCAGGAAGGCCGACCGCGTTCCACGGCTGGTCCTTCTTCTCGAAGACCGGGCCGAAGGCGAAGCCCGCGGCCGGGAGCACGATCGCCAAGGTGGCGACGGCCCCGCCCAGGTGGGCACCGCCCGTCATGAACCGGCGGCGGGTGATCGTCTCACCCTCGAAGGCTCCGGGGATCTGACGGTCGACCGTGTACTTCGACTTGGTGACGTGTTTGCGCTTGGGTGGCACGGGTCTCCTGCAGCGGCGTCGTTGCGACGCGGAACCTTATCGCTGTCGAGGGTACGTCTGTCGGCTCGTCGGTGGGGCGCTAGCTCAGCGGCCGGACGCCACGTCGCCGGTGACCTGGCGCGCCGCCCCCATCAGAGCGCTCGCGGCGGACGTTTCCCCTGCACGTGCGCGGGCTCGCGCGCCCACGAGCTCGGGGGTCGGACCCCATCCGATGCCCGCCGCTCCGGCCTCCCAGGCCGCGTCGGCCAGCACGGGATCGCCCGCGGCCTGTGCCGCGGCCGTGAGCGAGATGACCTCGGCGAGCTCTGCGATCGCGACGAGATCGCCGGTCTCGGCGAGCTTCGAGAGGCCCGCGGCGTACTGGGCGTCGCCTTGCAGGAGCTCGAGGTCGGCCTCGGGGCCGTGCGCCGGCGGGCCGTAGTGGCGGTGCACGCCGTCACGGACCGCCGCGACCGCCGCGCGCACGGTGTCGGCGTGGCCGGTCACCCGTGGCCCCTGCGCGGCGAGTTCAGCGAAACGATCGGTGCTCACAACGAGGAGAAGGCCGCGGCCGCCGCCTCGACGGTCCGGGCCACATGGTCGGAGGTGTGCGCCAGCGAGGGGAACCACGCCTCGAACTGCGACGGGGGCGGGTAGACGCCACGCGCCAGGAGCGCCCGGCACCACGCGCCGTACGCCTCGGTGTCGCACTGCTGCGCGTCGGCGTAGTCCAGGACGGGGGTCTCGCTGAAGAACAGGGTGACCAGGCCGGTCGTGCTGACGACCTGCACGGGATGGTCCCCGGCCGCCTCGGCCAGGCCGTTGGCGAGCGCCTCGGTGGTGGAGGCCAGCCGCAGGTACGCGCTCTCGTCGAGCTGGTGCAGCGTCGCCAGGCCGGCGGCGACGGCGAGCGGGTTCCCTGAGAGCGTGCCCGCCTGGTAGACGTCGCCGGCGGGGGCGATGCGGTTCATGAGGTCGCGTGAGCCGCCGTACGCGGCCGCGGGCAGGCCGCCGCCGATGACCTTCCCCATGACGGTGAGGTCGGGCAGGACGCCGGTGAGCTCCTGCGCGCCGCCCGGGGCGACGCGGAACCCGGTGATCACCTCGTCGAAGACGAGCAGCGCGCCGTTCTCGGTGGCCGCCTCGCGCAGCAGCTCCAGGAAGCCCTCCGCCGCGGGGACGAGGCCCATGTTCGCCGCGAACGGCTCGCACAGGATCGCGGCGAACTCGTGCTCGGCGACCGCGGCGCGCACGGCGTCGGCGTCGTTCCACGGGACGATGACCGTCGCCGCGGCGGCCGCCGCCGTCACGCCCGGCGATGCGGGGATGCCCTGCGTGGCCAGGCCGGAGCCCGCTTCGGCGAGCAGTCCGTCGACGTGGCCGTGGTACGCGCCGGCGAACTTCAGGAGCTTCTCCCGCCCGGTCGCCGCGCGCGCCAGGCGGATCGCGCTCATCGACGCCTCGGTGCCCGACGACGTCATCCGCAGCATCTCGACCGACGGCATCCGCCGGGAGACCTCCTCGGCGAGGTCCACCTCCGCGACGGTCGGCGCGCCGTACGACGTGCCGCGCGCGGCCTGTTCGGTGACGGCCTCAACGATCTGCGGGTTGGCGTGCCCGCAGATCAGCGGACCCCACGAGCAGACCCAGTCGACGTAGCGGTTGCCGTCGACGTCGAGCAGCTCCGCGCCCTCGGCGCGATCGACGAACAGTGGCTCACGGCCGATCGACCGCATCGCGCGCACCGGCGAGTTCACGCCGCCCGGGAGGTACATGACGGCGCGCTCGTAGGCCTCGTGCGAGCGCGTGTCGCGGACGGAGATGCTCACGCGCCGTGCGCCGCTTCCCAGTTCTTGAAGTCGTCCGTGAAGTACAAGAGGCGGACCTTCTTGAACTCGGTCGACGAGTACAGCGTGGCGCGCTCCGTGATGCCGGTCTCCTCGGCGATCGAGTCGAGGATCGCGTCGCACTCCTCCTTACTGCGGCCGTGCGCCATGGTGAAGACCGAGTACGGCCAGTCCTCGTAGGTGGGGCGCTGGTAGCAGTGGCTGATGCCGCGGAACGCGGCCATCCGCCCGCCGATCTCCAGGATCTGGTCGTCCGGGACCTTCCAGACGCCCATGCCGTTGGCGGAGAACCCGGCGCGGCGGTGGAAGAGGATCGCGGCGACCCGGCGCAGCAGGCCGCGCTCCTTCATCCCCTCGAGGTGCTCGACGAGCGCGTCGACGGTGATGCCGAGCTCCTTGGCCGCGTCGGCGTACGGCTCCGGGACGACGGGCAGATCGCCCTGCGTCGCGCGGATCACGGCCTTGTCGAACTCGTCGTACGGCTGCGGCTCGAGCTCGACCGGATCCTCGGCGACACCCGCGGAGGCCAGCGACTTCGTGTCGCCCTCCATCTCGAGGTCCATCCGGATCTTGAAGAGCTTGAGCGTCGGCAGCTGGCGGATCGACTCCGCGCCGGTCTCGGCCTGGAGGATGTCGAGCGTGCCCTGCAGCCCGAGCTTCGAGTCGGGCTCGACCGCGATCGTGAACCACATGTTGAACTCGTGGTTGCGCAGGTAGTTGTGGCTGACGCCCGGGTGCGCGTTGATGATCTTCGCCGGGCCCCACGGGTGCTCGGGGTCGACCTTCGCGGCGACGAGCATCGAGCCGAAGCCCAGCGCGCGCGTGTCGTAGATCGGCGTGACCTGGCGGATGATCCGCTCGTCGAGCAGCCGCTGGACGCGGCGCAGAACCTCGTTCTCGGACAGCTCCGCCTCGCGCGCGACTTCCGCGTACGGCCGGGGCACGATCGGGAACCGGCCCTGCATGAGGTTCAGGAGCTTGCGGTCGACGTCATCCAGCGGGACGGCGCTGCCGTCCTTGCGGGACCGGACCTTGGGGGTTGCCGTCACTGCTGGATCCACCGAGCTGCATCCTTCGCGTGGTAGGTGATGACGATGTCCGCGCCCGCGCGCCGGATGGACGTGAGTGTCTCCAGCACGGTCGTGCGCTCGTCGAGATGACCCGCGGCTGCTGCCGCCTTCACCATCGCATACTCGCCACTGACGTTGTACGCGGCCACAGGCAGGCCGGTTCGCTCTTTGACGCGCCAGATCACGTCGAGATACGGCAGCGCGGGCTTGACCATGACGACGTCGGCGCCCTCCTCGACGTCGAGGACCGCCTCGCGGACCGCTTCGTCGCCGTTGGCCGGATCCATCTGGTAGGCCCGGCGGTCCCCGAACGCGGGGGCGGAGTCGGCGGCGTCGCGGAACGGCCCGTAGAACGCGGAGGCGAACTTCGCGCTATAGGCCATGATCGGCAGGTCGGAGAAACCCTCGTCATCGAGACCGGCACGGATCGCGCCGACGCGGCCGTCCATCATGTCGCTGGGGGCGATGATGTCCGCGCCCGCGCGCGCGAGGCTGACGGACGTCCGGACGTGGAGCTCGACGGAGCTGTCGTTGTCGACGCTGCCGTCGGGGCGCAGGAGCCCGCAGTGCCCGTGGTCGGTGTACTCGCACAGGCAGACGTCGCCGATGACGAGCAGGTCGGGGTGCTCGCGCTTGATGGCGCGGGTGGCGAGCTGGACGATGCCCTCATCGTCGTACGCGCCGGTGCCCTCGGCGTCCTTCTCGGCGGGAATGCCGAACAGCAGCACCGCGGGGATGCCGAGCGCGGCGACCTCGCCGGCCTCGGCGACCGCGGCGTCGATGCTCAGGCGGTCGACCCCGGGCATGGAGCCGATCGGCTGGCGGCCGGACAGCCCGGCCTCCACGAACATCGGGTAGACGAAGTCGGCCGGGTCGAGGCGGGTCTCACGGACCAGCCCGCGCAGCGCCGGCGTGCGCCGGAGGCGGCGCAGGCGGGTGGCGGGAAAAGGCACCTCTTCAGGGTACTGGCGCGGCTAGGGCGCGACGACGTCGAACTCCGCGGACGCCTCGAGGGTGTCGGGCTCCGACTGCCGGACGCCGAAGACCATCGTGAGACGATGGCGCCCGGGTTGTGCATCCGGGCGCAGCGTCACTGATCCGGAGTAGAGCCCTCCCGCCCAGACGTACGGCTGACCGCCGACGAGCAGCGACGACATGCCGGTGAAGACCCAGGCGTCGCCGTCGAACCGCTCGATCCGCGCGGCCAGCGTCGGTACGAGGCACCGCTGTCCCGTGTTCGTCACTTCGTAGGCGAGGATCCCGCCGGGCGCGACTTGCGCCGGAGTCACGCGCAGCGCGGCGGACGCCGCACCGGCCGGGGCACAAGGCGGAAGCGCTGGCGGTGGATCGATGTACGACCCACCGGGCATCGGCGGGACCGCGGAGACATAGTCCGACGCGGCGACGGGCCCGGCCGGTGCGGGCGCCGCGGTCGGCGTTGCCGCGGTGGTGATCACTGATCGGTAGATCCGGCGGCCGGCGGTGAGGGTCAGATGGTGGGTGGCGCCCACGGGGCCCGGCACCACCGCCGAGAAGGTGCCGCGACGGATCCGCACGGCAAAAAGGGTGCGCAGCGGACGACCCGCGGCCGTCGTGCGGACGAGCGCCAACCGGACCTTCGCACGGCGTCGGGGGCTCACCGGCCGGACCTTGACGCGAAGGACAGTGCCTGCCGCGAGGGAGGCCGTCACGCCAGGCAGCGGCCATGTCACTCGGACGCCGTGCGCGCGCAGCACCCGCGCATCGGGGAGCTTCGCGACCGGCGCCTTCGCGGCGGCCTCAGCCGAATGCGCGAGCGCGGCGACCGCGAGCGCCACCGCAGACATCGTCCGTGACATCAGAGGAACTATGGCAGAAGGGGTTACGACCGGTCAGCGACCGCTGCGGCTCAGCGCCGCAGCTCGATCCACAGCGCCCGCCCCACCGCCACGAGGTCCCCACCCGCGGTGAACAGCGCGGTGCCGGCGCTGCGCTTGCGCCCGTCCTCGCCGAGCTTCCATGCGACCGAGACGTAGTCCTCACCGGCGTGCAGCGGCGCGTCGATCCGCACCGCGAGCCGAGCGAGCACGGACGGCGCGCGCCGCGCCGCCGCACCGGGCGACATGTCGAGCACCGGTCCGCTGCTCGGGCAGTCCAGCGCCGCCCACACCGCTGCGGGCGCGACCTCGCCCGACGCGTCGGCCAGCGACGCGTCCGGCCGGAAGACGGTGGCGCAGCAGTCCTCGCCGAGCGGCCCGGGGAACATCCGGAAGCCGTCGCCGGCGTCACGGTCGGGGCCGCACACGACGCACGTCGGGAACGGGTGAACGTCCCGGTCGCGGTACGCGGACGCCGCGTCGGCGAGCAGCGCATCGTCGAGGGCGATCGGGTCAGGGATGTCGAGCTCGAGCGCCGTCGGCCGCGCCTCGAGCACCACGTCGTCGCCGTCGAGCGCAACCGTCACGGCGTCGCGCTCCTCGATCCACAGGGGCCGTTCCAGCGGCGGTGGAAGGCGCAGGGTGACCTCGGCCGCGGGGACGTCCAGAACCTCGGCGAGCAGCCCGGCGCTGTACCCGCCGTTGCCGGAGTCGGGCGGGCCGTTGAAGCGCGCGGGGATCTGGATCGCAGGCGACATCGGTGCCGCGATCCTCCCAGACCCGGTCTCGCCGGTCAGCCGGTGACGTCGAACTCGGCCGTCACGGTTACGACCTCATCGCTTGCTCCGGTCCGCACCGGCGTCGCGTCGACCCGCACCCGGTACCGCCCGGCAGAGGACCCGACCGGCACGGCCGCGGCGTTGGCGAACCGCTTGCCCGGCCGCACGAGGTACGCGCGCTCGGCCTCGGTGCCGGGCGCCACGACCGTCGTCCACGCGCCGTCGACCAGGCGGTCGATGCCGTAGAGCGCGTTGACGACGAGGGAGGCGCCGCCCGTGGTGGTGAGCGTGTACCGCAGGCTCCCGCCCGCGCCGATCGAGGGCGCCGCGACCTCCAGCGCGGCCGCCGCGGACGCTCCGCGGTCGCACCCCTTCGTGTTCGTGATCTCCTCGGCCTCGTCGCCGCTCGCCGGCGGCGGCGTGGAGGACGACGGCGCCTCGGGCGGCGGCGTCGCGCGCGGAGGGGTGAACGTTCCCGGCGCCAGCGCCGCCGTCGAGACGGTCACGCCCTCGGCCGGCGTGGAGATCCTCCCGCGCCACGTCCGCGCGCCGACCTTGAGGCGCAGCTCGTACGTCGTCGACGCCGCTGACGGCACCGTGAACGCGAATGATCCGCTGCGCAGCCGCTTCGATGCCAGTGGCCGCGCGCCCGGCCGGCCGAAGGTCAGCGCGGCCGTCCTGGCATCGCGACTGCGCAGCCGGCGCACGCGGACCTGGATCTTCGTCCCGGCCGGCACGACCGCCGGATCGGTGCGCAGCGGCCATGTGACGGCGAGGCCCGCGGAACGCAGCACCTTCCCATCAGGCCGCGCCGCGGCGGCGGGCGCGGCGGCGATGAGCACCGCGAAGAAGGTGAGCGCGAGAAGCCGGGACAGCACGACACCGGATCGTGGGACATCGCGCGGGCGCGGATGTGACGATCCGGTGTCGAAATGGTGAAGTCGGGGCGAGCGGCCGGGCCGGCGCAAC
>CAMCUD010000042.1 GCA_945878865.1 Bifidobacterium breve
CGTCGTTCGTGCAGGCCTGCTCCTGAAGGCGGCGATGGACAGCACCCTCGACCCCGCCCGTGAGACCGGGCGCGGTCGAAGTGCGGAAGGCTCGGGCTCAGAGGCGGGTGGGGTGGGTGGCCGTCCCCAGCCGCATTCCGGAGCGGGCCAGAAGCGAGGACGGCAGATCAGCCGACGAGTTCCCGCGACCGTGCGGGCTGGGGGCGGCTACCCGACCCCACCCGCACGCTCACGGAGAACGTGGTTTCGCCCTCCGATCGCCGCAAGCGGCGATCCCCGGGCGACGTCACCGCGGGTCGCCCAGCCCCAGATCCCGCCCGATGATCTCCTTCATGATCTCGTTGGAGCCCGCCCAGATCCGGGTGACCCGCGCGTCCATCCACTGGTGGGCGACCTCGTACTCCTCCATGTAGCCGTAGCCGCCGTGCAGCTGGACGCAGGCGTCGATGACCTGGCCCTGGATCTCGCTGCTCCACCACTTCGCCTTCGCGGCGTCCACGGGCGACAGCTCGCCCTGGCTGTGCTGCAGCGTGCACTGGTCGATGTAGGCCTGCGTGACATCGAGGCGCGTCGACAGGTCGGCGAGCAGGAACCGGTTGTGCTGGAACGTGCCGATCGGCCGGCCGAACGCGTTGCGGTCCTGGACGTACTGCATCGTCACGTCGAAGGCCGACCGCGCATGCGAGATGTTCGTGATCGCCGAGCCCATCCGCTCCTGCGCCAGGTGCTCCATCATGTGCTTGAAGCCGCCGTCGAGCTCGCCGATGACGCACTCGTCGGGCACGTGGACGTTGTTGAAGAACAGCTCGGCGGTGTCGGCCTCGTGCTGGCCGACCTTCTCGAGCACCCGCCCGCGCGAGAAGCCCTCCATGCCGGCCTCGATGCCGAACAGCGTGATGCCGCGTCCCTTCGGCCCGCCGCCCGTGCGCGCGGCGGTGACGACGAGGTCGGCGTTGCCGCCGTTGGTGATGAACGTCTTCGAGCCGTTGACGATCCAGCCGTCGCCGTTGCGGACGGCCGCGGTCTTCAGACCCGCGAGGTCCGAACCGGCCTCGGGCTCGGTCATGCCGATCGCCGTCACGATGTCGCCGCTGCAGAAGCCCGGCAGCCAGCGCTGCTTCTGCTCCTCGGTGGTCAGGCGGATGAGGTACGGCGCGACGATGTCGACCTGGATGCCGATGCTCGAGGCGTAGCCGACGCCGATGCGCGCGAGCTCCTCGTTGAGGACGGCGTTGAAACGGAAGTCGTCGATGTCCGTCCCGCCGTACTGGGCCGGCACGCCGAGACCGAGGAAGCCGAGCTCGCCCGCCTTGCGCCACGTGTCACGGTCGATCAGGCGCTTGGCGCGGTGCTGATCGCGCTTGGGCAGGACCTCCTTGACCACGAACGACCTGACGCTCTCGCGGAAGAGCTCGTGGTCGTCCTCGAACAGGGTGCGCTTCAACGGCATGGCGGGCGGGTCTCCTCCGGGTGGGGACGTCTCCCCCGCATCATCCCGCACGAAGGGCGAAGAGCGTCTGCGCGCCACATTACTCTCGTGCCTCCGAGAAGTAGCCGAACAGGAACGCATCCCCTTTCCTGGGGAGGCCATGCCCTCTCTGTCGTGCCACATCCTCGTCCTCGCCTCAGCGGATGACCTCCGCGACGACCTCTCGCGCCGTGTCGCCCCGCTGACCACGGGAGCGGTCACCGCCGTCGCCGACATCGACGCCGCCATCCGTGACCTGGCGGGCAGCCGGCTGGTGGTCCTCGCCGACGGCGCGCTGCCGGGCATCGACGATCTGCCCTCCCGCCTCGCGCACACAGGCGGGCAGGCGAGCATCGTCATCGTCGGCGACGGCGCCGCGCCGTGCGATGCGCGCATCGCGCTTCCGGCGGACCCGACGGATCTGGAGCTCGGCGTGGCCCTCGGCCGGGCCGCCGAACGCGTCGCGCCCGCGCGCACGTGGTCTGACGCCGAGCACGAGCTCGACCAGCTCGCGTCGCTGCTGCCCGACACGGCCGCGCTGCTGTTCGACCCCGAGTTCGTCTGCCGCATGGCCCGCGGGCCCCTCGCCCTTCGCGCCCGCGAGGAGGGCGTGCCCCTGGAGGGCGTCTCGATCCCCGACCTCATCGGCGAGGACTGGCCGCTCGTCCGCCACCAATGGGAGGCGGCCCTCCGGGGAGAGCGCCGGCGGTTCGACTACACGTACACCCCGCAGGACATGATCTACACCGCCGAGCTGCTCCCGAAGATGGCGGGCGGCGAGGTCGTGAGCATCGTCTGCGTGACGTCGGATGTGACGGCGCAGCGACGCGCGGAAGCCGCCGAGGCCGCCGCGCGGGACGAGCTCGCCCGCAGCGAAGCGTGGTACCGCGCGATCGTCGACCACCTGCACGAGGGCGTGGTGCTCGTGCGCGCCGACGGCTCCTGGATCGCGAACAGGAGCGCGGAGCGGATCTTCGGCCTCGACGCCGAGCAGATCAGCGGCCGCGCGCCGCTCCCCGACGGCTGGTCCGTCACGCAGGCCGACGGCGCGCCGATCCATCTGCGCGACCTGCCCGGGCACGTCACCCGGCGCACGGGCGAGACGATCACCGACCGGACGATGGGCGTCCGCCTGCCCGACGGGTCGATGCGGTGGCTGCGCGTCAGCTCGACGCCGATCCCCGCGCAGGACGACCCGTCCCGGCGGGAGGCCGTCGCCTCGTTCATCGACATCACGGCCCAGCGCCAAGCCGAGCTCGCCCTCGCACGTGAACACGCGGCCCTCGTGGAAGCCCAGTCGCTGGCACGCGTCGGCTCGTGGCGGATGTCGCCGACAGCCACGAGCTGGTCATGGTCGGACGAGCTGTGCCGCATCTTCGGCCGCACCCCGGGGGACTGGCCGGCGACCTTCGACGAGTTCCTCGCGCACGTCCACGAGGACGACCGCGCGATGCTGGCGCGGCGCTGGAAGGACCCGGGATCCGGCCCGGTGGAGCTCTACTTCCGGCTCCGTCACCGCTCGGGGGCGACGGCGTACGTGCACCTGCGCGCGCACGTCGAGCGTGACGCCGACGGCGAGATCGTGGGCTACGCCGGAGTCGTGCAGGACGTCAGCGAGCGCCAGGAGGCGGAGTTCGCGCTGCGCGCCGCCCAACGCCGGTTCGAGGCCGCGTTCGACGAGGCCCCGATCGGGATGGTACTCATGGACGCCGAGGGCCGCAACGTGCGCGTGAACCGGGCGATCGGCGAGCTCACGGGCCACTCACACGCCGCACTGCTGCGGATGCGCCACGGCGTCACGGGCGACCACCCCATCGAGCCGGAGGAACTCGAGGCGTTCGAGGACCTGCTGTCCGGGGTGATGCAGCGCTGGACCGGCGAGCGGCGCCTGGTCGGCGCCGACGGACGTGCGATGTGGGTGCAGCTGTCCGCCGCGCGGCTGCAGGTCGCGCCCGACGAGCCGCCGATGATCCTCTGCCACTACCTCGACATCAGCCACCGTCACCGGCTGGAGCGGCGCCTGCGCCACCTCGCCGAGCACGATCCGCTGACCGGCGTGCCGAACCGGCGCGCGTGGGAGGCGCAGGTGCCGCAGGCCATCGCGGACGCGCAGCGCACCGGCGCGCCGCTCGGGCTCGCGCTCCTCGACCTCAACGGCTTCAAGTCGATCAACGACACGCACGGCCACGACGCCGGGGACCGGGTGCTCCGCGAGGTCGCCGCCGCGTGGCGCAGTCAGCTGCGCGACTCCGACCTGCTGGCCCGGCTGGGAGGCGACGAGTTCGCCGTCCTGCTCCCCGACTGCGGCGAGGAGGCGCTCACCGACCTCGCCCACCGGCTGCGCAAGGCCCCGAACTACGCCCCGGGCTGCGCCGTCGGAGCCGTGGTCTGGCATCCGGGCGAGCGCGTCGAGGACGTCGTCCGGCGCGCGGACGCGGCGCTCTACCGGGACAAGTTCACCCCTCAAGGGTGACATCGGCGCCCGCTCGCGGGCGTAGGATGCCGCCGCGCCACGCGCGGTGGCGTTCCCCCTCATAAGGCGGCTGCCCATGACCGACGAGACCCCCGACGAGTCCACCCAGACCAAGACGCCTGCCCCGGCAGAGCCGACGAAGGGACGCCGCTGGACAGCGCGCGGCCTCATCCTCCTGGCGACGCTCATCGCGACGCTCTCGATCTTCGCGACCTGGGCGCGCGAGCAGCTGCTGAACACCGACCAGTGGACGGAGACCAGCACCGAGCTGCTCCAGGACAAGGCGATCAACGACCAGATCGCCAACTACCTCGTCGACGAGCTCTACGCCAACGTCAACGTCTCCCAGCAGCTGGCCGACCGGCTGCCGCCTGACCTGCAGCCGCTCGCGCCCGCCGCATCCGCCGCCATCCGCCAGGGGCTCGACCGCGTCTCCACCCGGGTGCTGCAGAGCCCCAAGACGCAGGACCTGTGGGAGAACGCCAACCGCGTCGCGCACCAGAAGTTCCGCCAGGCGATCCTCGACGAGAAGACGCAGAACGTCGATCTGACGAACGGCAACGTGACGCTGGACCTCCGCGGCGTCCTCATCCAGATCGGCCAGCAGATCGGGATCCCCGACGCCGCCCTGAACAAGATCCCGCAGAGCGCGGCATCGATCGAGATCCTCCGCTCCGACGAGCTGAAGACCGCGCAGAACGCCGCAAAGCTCTTGAACACCGGGTCCTACGTCCTGACGATCCTCGCCCTGGCGCTGCTGATCTTCGCCGTGTGGCTGGACCGGGGCGAGCGACGGTCGGCGATGATGCTCGCCGGCTGGGGCCTCATCATCGCCGGCGTCATCGTGCTGCTCGCGCGCGGGATCCTGGGGCACACGATCGTCGGCGACCTCGCGAGCACGGCGTCGGTGCAAACCGCGGCGGACAACGCGTGGACCATCGCCACCTCGCTGCTGAAGACGCTCGGCTGGCAGGCCGTGATCATCGGGTTCGGCGTGATCATCGCCGCGTGGATCTCCGGTCCGTCCCGCCCCGCCACGGCGTTCCGCCGCTGGTCGGCGCCGGGGCTGCAGCAGCGCCCGGACCTCGTCGGGATCGGGGTCGGCGTCGCGCTGCTCGTGGTGATCGCCTGGGCCCCCATCCCGGCGCTTCGCCGGCCGTGGTTCGTGCTGCTGCTCATCATCCTCGTCGCGGTCGGTGTCTGGGCCCTGCGCCGGCAGACCGAGGAGGAGTACCCGGATGCCTCGACCGCCGGGCTCGACTGGGCCGGGATGCGCGAGCGCGTCTCGGGCGTCGCGGCGGGCGCCAAGCGCTCGGCGGGCGCCGCGGCGTCGAAGGTCTCCGGCAGCGGCGGCGACGCACTCCCGGCGGCCGACCCTTCGACCGCCCGGATCGACCAGCTCGAGCGCTTGGGCAAGCTGCGTGAGTCCGGTGTGATCGACGACGACGAGTTCGCCGCCGAGAAGGCCAAGCTGCTGCAGGCATGAGCACGACGCCCGACGACCCGCGGGTGCCACGCCCCGTCGGCTGGCACCCGGAGACGCCGCGCCTGCGGCCGGTCCGGCTGATCATCTCGTGGGTCGTCTCGGCGGTCGCGCTGCTGCTGGCAGCGTCGATCCTGCCGAGCGTCGACATCCAGGGCGCGCCGAAGGCGCTGCTCCTCGCGCTGGTCGTCGCGGTGCTCAACGCGGTGCTGCCGCCGATCATCGCGGCGCTAAGGCTCCCGCTCACGCTCCTGCTGGGCTTCGTCCTCGTCCTCATCGTCGACGCGGTCGCCCTCTACTACGCGGCGGATCTCGTCGACGGGTCGTTCGCGATCCCGAGCTACGGCGCCGCCTTCGCCATGTCGCTCATGACGGCCGCGATCGACCTCGTCCTGCAGGTCCTGCTCGGCACCAACGACGACGAGCAGTTCACGCTGCGCGTGGTGCGTCGCATCGCGCGGCGGCAGGGCACACTGGCCAAGGACGACTCCCCCGGGCTCATCTGCCTGGAGATCGACGGCCTCGGCCTGCCGGTGCTCGAGCGGGCGATGCGCTCCGGGCACGCGCCGCACCTCGCGAAGTGGCTGTACGAGGACGGCTACGCGCTGACCGGATGGGAGACCGACCTGTCGTCGCAGACCGGCGCGAGCCAGGCGGGCATCCTCCTCGGGTCGAACGAGAACATCCCGGCGTTCCGGTGGGTCGAGAAGGAGAAGGGGCTCATCATGAGCTGCTCCCGTCCGCAGGACTGCGCGGAGATCGAGCGGCGCCACGCCACCGGCGACGGGCTGCTGGTCAACGGTGGCGCGAGCCGGGGCAACCTCCTCAGCGGTGAGGCCGACGACGCGATCCTGACGATCAGCCGGCTCGGCGACGAGGTCGGCCCGAACCCGGGCTACCGCGGCTTCCTCGCCAATGGCTTCAACGTCACGCGGATGGTCGTGCTGTTCGTCTGGGAGATCAGCCTGGAGCTCATCGCCGCCGCCCGCCAGCGCCGGCGCGACATCCGCCCGCGCGGACATCGCGGCGGCGTCTACCCGCTCCTGCGCGCCGTGATGACGACGTTCGTGCGCGACCTCGTGATCTTCAGCGTCCTCACCGACATGATGCGCGGCCGCCCCGCGGTGTACGCAACGTTCGCCAGCTACGACGAGGTCGCCCACCACTCCGGGCTCGAACGTCCCGACACGCTCGAGGCACTGCGCAAGCTCGACCAGCAGTTCGGCCGGGTCGCCGCGGCGCGCCCCTACGCGAAGCGCCCCTACGAGATCGTCGTCCTCTCCGACCACGGCCAGACGCAGGGCGCGACGTTCAAGCAGCGCAACGGCTACGGCCTCGACGAGCTCGTCGAGCGCCACCTCTCGGGCGCCGCAGCCGGCACGGTCATGTCGCTCATGGGCGGCGACGAGATCGACGCCGTCCCGCGCGCGGCGTTCGGCGAGGCGACGGGGCGCGAGACGACCCGCGAGGAGGAGAAGCGCGACCGCAACGCGCCGGGCGTGCCCGTCGGCGACCGGCAGACGGTCGTCATGGGCTCGGGCAACCTCGGGCTCGTCTACCTCATGGAGGAGCCGCGCCGGCTGACCTTCGAGGAACTCGAGGAGCGCCACCCCGAGCTCCTGACCGCGATGCGGGAGCATCCGCACATCGGCTGGCTGCTCGTGCGGTCCGCCGAGCGCGGCGCCCTGGTCCTCGGCGGGGACGGCGAGCTCGAGCTGGAGACCGGCAAGGTCACCGGAACGAACCCGCTGGCCGGCTTCTCGCCGACCGCCGCGCAGCACCTCCTGCGCACCGACGGCTTCGAGCACGTCGCCGACATCATGGTCGGCTCGTTCTACGACCCCCAGCTGCACGAGGGCTGCGCCTTCGAGGAGCTCATCAGCTTCCACGGCGGCCTCGGCGGCGAGCAGACCGAGGCGTTCCTCCTGCACCCGAAGCACCTGCCGCTGCCCGACGAGGAGCTCATCGGAGCGGCGGCGGTGCACCGGGTGCTGAAGGGCTGGCGGCCCGCGGCCTGATCAGCGCGTGAGCGTGACCTTCCCGCTGACCTTGCCGGCGGTGATCGTGATCGTCACCTTCTTCTTGCGGGCCAGCGACTTCTTCGCGGCCTTCGTGAACTTCAGCGTCACCGTCGCGGTGCCCTTCGCCGAGCCCTTGGCCTGACCGGTGGCGACCACGCGCGCGCCCGTCGTCGCGACGACCGCGACCTTCTTGCGGGCCGGCAGCCCGGTGAGCTGGACCTTCAGGCCCTTGCGCAGCGCCGCGCGGAGCTTCACGACCTTGGCGAGCTTCACCGGCGATGCCTTCGTCGCGCTCGGCGAGGAGCCCGTCTGGCCGGCCTGACCGCCCGCGCCACCGGCCTTCTCGACGGTCTCGCAGTTCGTGACGGTGTCGATCGCGTCGACGACCGCCCGGTCCGTGCCGACGCCGCAGTCGATCGTGTCGGCCTCGCCGTCACGCGCGTAGACGACGTCGTCGCCGTACGGGATCGTGCAGCTCTGCAGGACGCCGCACTGCGAGCCGGTGAAGTCCGCGGCGATCGTGTCGCGGCCCGGCCCCCCGGTGATCGTGTCGTTGCCGAAGCCGCCCTCGAGGCGGTCGTTGCCCGCGCCGCCGTCGAGCGTCTGCTCGCCGTTACCCGCGAGGATGACGTCGTCGCCGCCCAGACCCGACGCCGACGACGCGCCGAGATCGCTCGGCGGGTAGAGCTCGACGCGGTCGGGGCCGTCGCTCATCGAGTAGTCGCCGGGCGCGAACGCCTTCACCGACTCGACACTCACGACGTTGTCGCGCTCACCCGGACGGCCGTCATTGGCCTGGCCGTCCATCGTCAGCGTGATGCGCTTGCCGCGCTTCTCCGACGTGTTGTCGGCCCAGTCGTCGAGCGTGTCCGTGCCCGCGCCGCCGTCGACGACGTCGTTGCCGTCCTTGTACTGGTCGGGCTGCAGGTAGTCGTCGCCGCCGTCGCCGTAGAGCTGATCGTCGCCCGCGCCGGCCATGAGCTTGTCGTCGCCCTCGCCGCCGCGCAGGATGTCCGCGCCGTCTTCGCTCGTGAGCTCGTCGGCGCCGTCGCCGCCGAGCATCGTGATGCCCGCCGCGCGGACGTTCTTGATCCTGTCGGCGCCAGAGCCGCCGTCGTAGGTGATCGGGATCGCGGGCGCGTCGTGCATGACGAAGCCCTGGTCGGCGCCGTCGCCGAGCTCCACGCGGATGGAGCCGGGGACGTCGCACTGCGCCGGGAAGTCCGAGGAGATCTGCGTACAGCGGTCCGCCGGGAAGGTGAAGGTTCCGCCCGAGTCGGAGATCGCGACCTTGCCGGGATCACCCCCGGAGATCGTGACCCAGTTGGCCTCCCCGGACGCGGCCCGGACGACGATGGCGTCGCCTTCGTAGGTCAGCGACGAGGCGGATGCGGCGGATGGAACGAGGGCCAGCGCGGCGAGGGCGGTGGCGGCGGCGAGGTGAGAGCGCATGGAAGGTGGACTCCTGGTGATCGGGTACGCCCCGCAGCCTGCCGCCGCGCGGGTCCCCTGCCATTGCGGACCACCCCCAACCACCACCCCAGTCTTTTGGCCCGCACCCGACACCGTTGTCGTGTCACGCGCGCCCTGCTACTGTCTCGGTTGTCGAAGGGAAGTATCCCGACGGCGGACATCGTCAGCACGGTGTGGGCCCATGCCCCGCCCGGTGTCCGCGGCCCCCACGGGGCGGAGAAACCTTCGCGAGTTGATCGATTCGACCCGCGGAGGACCGTACTCGTGGACCTTGCCCTGCCCCTCGCAATCGCCTCGTCCGACCAGCTGTACTGGTGGATCGGGCTGATCGTCGCCGTCGCCGTGCTGCTCGTGCTCGACCTCATGGTCGTCAAGGGCCGCGACGGGCAGATGACGTTCCGCCAGGCCTCCATCGCCAGCGTCTTCTGGGTCTCGATCGCCCTGCTGTTCGGGGTGGTCCTGCTCCTGTTCGGCGAGTCCGGTGACGCCGGCGCGTACTTCGCCGGCTACATCGTCGAGAAGTCGCTGTCGCTGGACAACGTCTTCGTCTTCCTCCTGGTCTTCGGCGCCTTCGGCATCCAGGCTAAGGAGCAGTACCGCCTGCTCACCTTCGGCATCATCCTCGCGCTCTTCATGCGCGCGGCGTTCATCGTCGTCGGCGCGGCCGCGCTCAACGCCGTGAGCTGGGTGTCGTTCATCTTCGCCGCCTTCCTCATCTGGACCGGCGTGCGGATGTTCCTGCACCGCCACGACCACGAGGGCGAGGACGAGCTCGTCGAGAAGCTCCAGAAGCGCCTGCCGATGACGACCGACCCGCGCGCCGAGGGCAAGCTCTGGGTCAAGCTCGACGGCAAGCGCATGTTCACGGCGGGCGGCGCCGCCTTTATCGCGATCGCGATCGTCGACCTCATCTTCGCCGTCGACTCGGTGCCCGCCATCCTCGCGATCACGCCGGATCCGTACATCGTGTTCGCGGCGAACGCGTTCGCGCTGCTCGGCCTGCGCCCGCTGTTCTTCCTCGTCGCCGAGCTCGTGGAGAAGCTCTACTACCTGAAGATGGCGCTGGCGTTCCTGCTCATCTTCATCGGGGCGAAGATGGTGCTCGCCGAGTTCATCGGGAAGATCGGCCCGGAGTACAGCCTGCCGGCGATCGTGTTCATCCTCGGCGGCGGCGTCGTGACGTCGCTGTGGCGCGAGCGGCGGCTCAAGCGCGAAGCCGCCGCGAAGGTCTAGCGGCTCCCGACCCGCTCGGGCTCGAGCTGCGGGGCGGCGTCGGGGGTCTCGGCCTCCTGCGCCGCCCGGGCCGCAGCGGCCCGCTTCTGCGGCCGCTTGATGCGGACGTACTCCGCCGCGTAGTACGACCCGACGACGAACGCGAAGGCGGCAACCTGCGCGCCGATCGTCTCCCACGTCGGGAAGACGCCGAGCCACGTTCCCGCCCAATAGGGGATATCGACGTCGATCGGCGTAATCGGGAGCCAGCCGGTGCCCTGCATCGTGCGAACCGTCTGTCCGACGAGCATCACGAGCACGACGCCGAGCAGCACACCGGTGACGACGAGCATCCGCTTGTACGGCAGCTTGTGCTCGAGCGCGAACGTCAGGACCGCGACCGCGCCGACGAAGACCAGGCCGAGCGCGACGCCCGCCAGCACGACCCCCGTCCCCGCCGACAGCTGGAGCGACTGGAGGAACAGCACGGTCTCGAAGCCCTCGCGGTAGACGCTCGTCAGCCCGAGCATCCCGAAGCCGAGGACCGATGCCGACCAGAACCCGACCCGCTCGCCGCGCTTTTCCTCGGCGAGCAGCTCCCGGCGCTTCTGGTGGAAGCCGCCGATCCACTGGCTCCAGTACACGCGGTGGAAGAACCAGTTCATGACGAGCAGCAGCACGCCGATCGCGATGACGCCGACGATCGCCTCGAGCTTCTCGCCGTACTGCGACAGCGAGGTCAGGACGAACTGGGCGAGCACCCAGGTGATCGCGCTGGCGACCAGGCCGAACGCCGCGCCGATGAAGATCGGGCGACGCTTGCGGCGGTTGGCGCCGATGAGCGACGCGGTGATCGCCGCAAGGATGAGGACCGCCTCGAGCCCTTCACGGAACACGATGATCGCCGCGTTGGTGATGATCGTGGCGTCCGACGCGCCGTCGCCGAGGGTCGCCTTCGCATCGTCGAGGGAGTCATCGAGGACTGCACGCGTCTCGCGGACCTGCCGGATCGGGGCGTGGCCGGCGACGAGCGTGGCGAGACCGTCCGTGTCCTTGGCGCCGAACCACACGAGGCCCTCGATCTCGGCGGCGAGCGCCGGATCGAACGGGCGCAGGCGCAGCTCGGGGCCGAACTCGAAGAACGCGTACATCTCCAGGCGCGCCTGCTCGGCCTGGCGGTACTGCCCGGCGGCGACCGCGCTCTCGAGCCGGTCGAGCGTGAGGTCGATGAGGTCGAAGTCCGACTCGTCGCTGGATTCCTTCCACGCCTGGGGGAACGCGTCCTGGAGATCGGCGAGCGTGTCCTCGGCAACGGCCTTGACGTCGTCCTCGTCGACGACCTTCGTGCCGTCGGCCGCCTCGGTCACGGCGCGGTCGAGCGCGGCGATCCCGGCCTTCGCCTTCGCGGCGGCATCGGCGTTCTGGCGGCGCATCGCGTCGGCGAGGTCGGCATAGGCGGCGTTCGCCCCGTCGAGGAACGCGCGCGCCTCCTGCAGTTCGAACTCGACGGTCACGCGCCCGTCCTCGGTGCCGTCGCGGTACTCGACGGGGACGAGGGACACGAACCGGACAAGCTGGTTGGCGCGGCGGGCCTGCTCCTGCGCGGTGAACGGCGCGGCGGTGAAGCCCTCCATGGCCGAGGCGATGCCGGCGCGGGCACGCGCGAACGCGGCGCCATCCCCGGCGACGGCCGCTCCGCGCAGCGCGTCGAAGCGCGCGCGAGCCGTGGCGGTGTTCGCCGCGCCGCGTTCTTCGGCGTAGCGGGCGGCGAGGATGTCGAAGTACCCGGCGGCCTGCCCAGCGGCCTCGGCCTGCGCGGCGGCGAAGCCCTTCTTCCTCGCGCGCTCGGCGTCGGCGAGCAGCTCGCGCTGCTTGGACTGGTAGGCGTCGAGCAGGTCCTTGGCGACGACGAGCCGCGCCCGGGCCGGCGTCGTCTTGCGCTCGGCCAGCGCGCGCAGCGCGAGGGTTGCGTCGACACCCGGGCGGGTGAACCGCGTGGCCGTCCGGTAGTCGCGCAGGAGCAGCCAGCGGCGCGCCGTGGCGGCGTCGCCGGCCGCGGCGGCGTCGAGTGTCTCGTCGGCCGCGATGCCGAACGCCGCGGCCTGCACCTCTCCGCGGGCGGCGGCGAGCGCGAGCGGATCGCCGGCAGCAACGCCGGCGCGTGCATCGCCGAGGGCGGCGCGCAGGGCGCGTCGTGAGCTCGCACTCCCTGCGTCGTCCAGGCCGGCGTGCAGCGTCCGCGACGCCCGCGCGACGTCGGCCCGGGCACCGGCCCGGTCGCCGGTGTCGAGCGCGGTCTGCGCGGCGAAGAGGTCCTGCCGCGCCTGCTCGGCGGCTCGCCAGGGCTGCTCGGCCCGCGCGGGCGCGGCGCCGAGGAACGTCCCGGCGGCCAGCGCGACGAGGAGCGGCAGGACCCGCTGCATCAGGCCTCGACCTCGATCCCAAGCGCCGCGGCCGACTGCGAGACCTGGCCGGCGATCGCCTCGGCGCGCTTCTGCGCCTCAGTGCCGTACGTGTCGGCCTGCTCGGCGGTGAACTGCGTCCCACCGGACTCGCGCTCGCGCAGGTCCTCGACGTAGGCGAGCAGCTGGTCGAGGTTCTCGCCCACCTGCTTGGCCTGCGCCGGGTCTTCCTCGGCGATCTGCGGCTCGATGCCGTCGTAGACGACGGTCAGGCCGGAGAGAATTCCGGCAATGTCGGAGAGCCGGGACGTCCCGACGAAGCTCGCCTCCGACGCGTCGGCACCAGCAACGAAGCGGGAGTTCTTCCACGCCTCGAAGTACTCGCTCATCGTCGGGGTCATCACGACGACCGCATTGAAGACGTCCTCCTGTGTGGGCTCCCACGCCTTCGCCGACGCGTCGAGCTTCTGCGCCTGCGCGTTGAAGCCCTTGGCCGCCGCGAGGATGTGATTCGCGTCCGGGAGCGCTTCGCCGTACGTGACCTTGCCGTCGCCGTCGAGGTCAGCCCTTACGCCCTTGGCGATGAACGCGTCCTCGGTGCCCCACAGGGACGTCTCGGTGAGGAAGAAGAAGTTCCCCGGCTTCTTGAGCACCTTCCCGTTGGGGTACGTCAGGTCGAACGGGACGGCATTCTCGGGGTCGTCACCCGAGGAGCCCGCGTCGAGGATGACGTCGTACTGCGACAGCGACGGCACGCCCGCGACCACGCCCTCGGCCTCTTCGTACGCGGGATTGGCCTTGCGCCACGTCGCCTGCATCGCCTTGACCTGCTCGGCGACCTCTGCGCGCTGGCCGGCGAGCAGCGCCCGGTAGTCGAAGTCCTGCGCCTTGGCGAGGTCGTAGTACGCCTGCGCCTGCTGCTGGAGCTGCGCGGTCTGGGTGGAGAGCTCGCCGGTGTGGTCGAGCAGGTAGTCCTTGATCGGCTGCAGCTCGGCGGCGCTCGCGGTGGCGGCTGCCGCAGTCGTGGTGGGGCGGTCGGCGGTGGAGTCGTCGCCGCCGCAGCCGGCGAAGGTCACGCCGGCGAGCACGGTGACGAGGGTCAGCAGACGGAGACGAGACACGGTGAGTTTGCTCCAGGCTTAGGTCGTCCTAATAAGTCGGACCGGCATGGTAGGGATTACGCGCAGCGTGTGTCGAGCCGCTACGAGCGCGCCGGGCGAATGCGCTGCATGAGCATCCGCGCCGCGCCACTGACCAGGGTGCGGTCGTACGTCAGGCAGTACGCCCAGCGGTCGCCGTCCCGGCGCTCGGCGACGAGCGCAGCCGCCAGGTGCGGGCTGACGACGCACACGCCCCACTGGCCGGCGAGCCCGTCGCCGGGCCGCACGGTCCCGGCCCGGACGGCCAGGTCGGGGGCCGCATCGATGCCCGCGCCGACCACCCCGACGAACGCGACCCGCTCAGCGTGGGCGCGGTAGCGCGCCCACTGCTCCGGCAACGGCGGCGCGGCCGCCGCGACGAGGAGCACCCCGGTGGCGCCCGCCGCGAGCACCTGATCCTCGAGCTCGGCGGCCAGCGCGTCGAGCAGACCCGCCTCGGCGATGCGCGGCTCCACCTCGGCGGCGACGAGCTCGAACGGCGTGCGAGCGTCGGGCGGCACGTCGGCACGCGGCATGGCCAGCCGGGCCGCGCCCGGGCCGGGGGCCTCGGCCTCCGGTGACGCGACCGGCGCCCCAAAGAGCCAGCCCTGGCCGTGCCGTGCGCCAAGCGCCCGGGCGCGTTCGAGGTGGGCCTCCGTCTCGATCCCCTCGGCGAGCACGAGGGTCCCGGCGCCCTCAGCGCGCGCGGCGACGGCATGAACGGTGGCGGCGAGCTCGCGGTCGGGGGACTCCTGCACGAGCCGCTGGTCGAGCTTGACGATCTCGGGGCGCAGGAACGGCATGAGTGCGAGGGACCGCGCGTCGGCCCCGACGTCGTCCAGCGCGATCGCGACGCCGGCCGCCCGCAGGAACGGGACCCCGGCGAGAACGCCCGCGGGCCGGTCGGTCAGCGATCGCTCGGTGAGCTCGACGACGAGGTGCAGCTCGGCCCGCGCCCAGTCGAGCAGCTCACGCAGCTCCGGGGGCGCGGGGACGCCGGCGACGTCGGGCTCGACGTTGACGAACAGCGCGTGCGGCGGCCGCAGCCCGCTGGCGCGCGCGCCGCGGAGGGCCGACGCCCGGCATGCCCAGTCCAGCTCGACCACCCGTCCGGCCGCGCGGGCGACCTCGAACATGCGCTCCGGCCGGCGCAGCGGCGAACCCTCCGGTCCGCGGGCCAGCGCCTCGTACGCGACGGTGCGCCCCGTTTCGAGCTCGACGATTGGCTGGTAGACGGTGGTGAGTAGGCCACCGTCGAGGATGCGGTCGAGCTCCGCCGCGTCGTGTTCGGAAGATGAGACGGAGATTGTCATGGGGGCGAGCCCGGTTCCAGCCTGCATGCGGCGTTTTTCGCGATTGTGGTGAATCGCGGCCTCCCCGCCTCCTGACCGAACGATCAGTCACAATACACCGCATGGACGCCACCACTCCTGGGAGGCGATACGGCGGCGTCTCGGCAGAGGAGCGACGGCGGGAGCGGCGCGAACGCCTGCTCGAGGCGGGGCTCGACCTGCTCGGGACCCGCGGCTACGCCCAGACGACGGTCAGCGACGTGCTCGACCGCGCCGGGCTGACATCCCGCTACTTCTATGAGCACTTCGAGAACCGTGAAGCGCTGCTCGTCGCCGTCTACGACGAGGTGATCGCCCGCGGGTACGGCGCATCCGCCGACGCGCTGGTGCGCCACGACGCGGATCCGCTGGCCGTGTCGATCCCCGCGCAGCTCGACGCGTTCTACGAGGTCGTCGTCGACGACCCGCGGCTGGCGCGCGTGATCTTCGTCGAGGCCGTCGGGGTGAGCCCGACCATGGAGGCCCACCGCCGCCAGGTGCTGCGCCGGATCGCCGCCGGCCTGGCCTCGCGCCTGGCCGAGCGCGCGGGGCGCGGCGAGATCCCAGAGCGTGACTTCGCGACGATCGCCGTCGGCATGCTCGGCGCGATGCACGAGCTCATCGCCGACCACCTTCACCCCGGCGGCATCTCGCGCGACCAGGCACTCAACGAGTCCGTCCGCCTCACGCTCGCGACCCTCGCGTAGCGGCCGAGCCTGGCCGTAGGCTCGGGCCATGTCCACCGCGTTCGTCCTCGCCGGCGGCGCCGCACTCGGCGCGATCGAGGCCGGGATGGTCGAGGCCCTCTACGAGCGGGGCATCGCCCCCGACTACCTCGTCGGCGCCTCCGCCGGCGCGCTCAACGCCGCGTTCCTCGGCAGTCGGCCGGCCGACGTCAGCACCGCGCACGAGCTCCAGGCCGTCTGGCGCGGCCTGCGGCGCGAGCAGGTCTTCCCGCGCCGGCTGCGCGTGCTCATCGGCGGCGCGCTCGGCCGGCGCAACCACTTCTTCCCCAACGACGGCGTCCGCGCCCTGATCGAGGACAAGCTCGCGACGGGGCGGATCGAGGATCTGCCGACGGCGGTGGGCATCGTCGTCTGCGACCTGCTGAGCGGCGAGGAGGAGCTGTTGGAGTCCGGCTCGATCATCGACGCGGCGCTCGCGAGTTCGGCGATCCCGGGCGTGTTCCCGCCCGTCGCGATCAACGGCCGTCCCGCCGTCGACGGCGGCGTGGCGAACAACACCCCGATCTCCCACGCGATCGCGCGCGGGTGCGAGCGGATCTACGTGCTGCCGACCGGCGTCAGCCGGCGGCTGGCCGCACCACCGAAGGGCGCGATCGGGATGTTCGTGCAGGCGGCCGCGCTGCTGCTGCACCAGCGCCTGCGGTATGAGATCGAGGCGCTGCGCGACCAGGCCGAGCTCATCGTCCTGCCGCCGCCGTGGCCGCTGGACGTGCTGCCGACGGACTTCTCCCGCGCCGACGAGCTCATCACCCGGGCCCGCGACGACGCGCGCAAGGCGCTGGACAGCGCCCACCCCGACGAGGCCTCGACCGACATGGCGCTGCGCCGCATGGCGCCCGACGATCACCCGACGTAGGTCGGCCCCTCCGCCACCGCGAGCCACACGGCGACCGCGCCGAGCGTGACGACGCCGGCGATCAGCGCGATCCCTCGAGGCGCCAGCCAGCGCCGCAGCACGAGCGCGACGAACAGGGCGTAGGCGGGCAGCACCGGGTGCAGGTAGCGCGGCTGGAGCAGGTCGAACTGCCCGGCGAACAGGACGAAGAGCAGGCCGGCAAGCGTGAGCACGAGCGGCATGACGAGAAACGCCACGGCGCGCGCGGCGCGCACAGGAGGCCGCACGATGGCGAGGATCGGCGCGACGACGACGGCGAGGACGGCCACGACGTCCCGCGCGGCGCGCCAGCCGCCCGACAGGTAGTGCACCCACCACTCCTCGGGCAGGAACCCGCCGGCGATCCGGCGCGCGATGTCGTCGAGATCACCGAGCCCGTAGGTGCGGCCGGTCGGATTGAGGACGGGCTCCTGCATGTCCTTCGCCAGCCCGCTCGCGGTGAGCGCGCCGTACTCGTGGAGGTTCCAGGCGAGCCACGGCGCGAGGAGGACGACGGGCGCGGCGAGCGCGGCGACCACCGGGCCGGGGCGCACGTCGCCGCGTCGCCAGAGGCTCCAGGCCACGCCGGCGAGCAGCGGCGCGAGCACCGCGAGCTCCAGGCGCGTGAGCATGGCGAACCCGAGGGCGACGCCCGCGAGGACGAGCCGCCGGGCATCGCGCCGCTCGAGCGCGTCCCAGCACAGGAGCGTCACGAGCAGCGCGAAGGGCAGCGCGAGCGCGGTGTTGGCGATCGTCACGTTGCGGACGACGACGGCGGGCAGCACGAACACGGTGAGCGCGAGCGCGTAGGCCGCCAGCGGCGCCTCGCCGTCCTCGTCGTCCGCGGTGACCCGGCGGGCCAGCAGCCACGCCAGCCACGCGGCGAGGAGCAGGAACCCCGCGCCGACGGCGCGCAGCACCCGGACCGTGGCCAGGCGCTCGCCGCCGGCCGCCGTCACCGGTGCCAGGACGACGTAGTACAGCGGCGGCTGAAACGCCTCGTAGGACTCGCCGCGCAGGCCGAGCGCCGCCGGGTCGCCCATCGGCTGGCGGCCGAGCGCGAACGTCTCCGGTGGGATGCGGTCCTCCCCGAGGACCGGCAGCCGCGCGTCCTGCCCGACCGTCAGGACGTACTGGAAGTGCGGGAGCTCGTCCGTGAGCGCCCACACCGGGAAGCGCGCCACCGTCCATGCCGCCGCGACGACCACGACGGCGAGCTGCACGGCGATGAGGATGCGGACGGCGTGGCGCACGCGCGCAGCCTCCCATGTCGCTACGACGATCCGGCGGGGCTCGTGAACGTGACCCCGCGGGTCGGCGAGGGCTCAAGCGCCGTGACCTCGCCGACCACCCTCGCGGAGATCAGGGTGAGGTCGCCCGCGGTCCACTCCAACGGGACGGCATACTCGCCTCCGTCGTCGGTTGTGACAGGGATGCCCAGCGGACTCCACCCGTCGGGGACCGGCCCGTAGCCCTTCGGGATGAAGCCGACCTGATAGCCGCGCAAGAGCTGGACCGTCGCGTTGGCCACGGGCGCGACCCGCACCACCGTTCCGACGCGGACCACGGTCTGCGTCAGCCGCCCGGTGGCGACGACCCGTGTTCCACGGGAAACGATCCCGCTCGGCGAGAGCTCGAGCGACAGTTCGGGGACGAGGCCGTGCGGTTGCGTGGCGAACGGATCGATCTCCGAGCGGACGAGTGGGGCGGGGAGGGTGGTCCCGTAGGGCCCCACGACGTTCGACACCGGCTGGTAGACGATCCGCCCGTCGCTCAGCCGCGCGAGGGCCGATGTCACCCGACGGTCAGGCGGCAGCGCGCGTACCACGTCGCCCGAACGCCGTGAGAGGTCGAACCGCTCGATGCCGCACGCGCCACCGCATGCGGCGACGGGGGAGCGCGCCAGATAGAGGTGCCGGCTGTCGAGTGCGACCTGGCCCAGGCCAGGGACGGCGTCGCTCGCGTCCACCGCGCGCCAGACACGCGCTGAGGCCGTCGTCAGCGAGAGCGTGAAGGCCCTCTCACGCGTGCCGCGCTCCGCGGGAACGGACTCCGTGAACGCGACCCGGTCGCCACGCACCGCGATGTCCCTGATCGCCGCGCACGCCGTCCGCAGCAGCCGGCTCGCAGCCTTGGAGCCGAGCCGCCGGACGAAGAGCTTGGAGCACGCCCCGTCCTTGCGGGCGAAGACCAGCATGCCACGCCAGACCGCGGGCTGCGACTCGTCGAGCCCGGGGGACGACGCCTCCCACAGCGGAGAGGGCGCGTCACCCGTCGCCGGAACGCGGTACAGGTCGCAGCCGCCCCCTCCGCAGCCACTGGCGACAGCGATCAGCTTCCCGCGCCGGTCCGTCCCCAGCGCGACCGATGTGGCGGTCACGCCCGCCGCGAGCGTCTTGCCGGATTCGAAGCCCCGCGGATCGCGCAGGACGACTTTGCCGTCCTGGAGCCACGCGATCCACCCGCCGTGGGCGGAGACCTCGGTCTTCTGTGCCGGCCCCACGACCTCGTCAGCGGCATGCGCCGGGGTGGCGCCCGTGCCAAGGATGGCACCCGCGGCGACCGCGCTGAGGAGACGTCGTTTAGTCATGATCCTGCGAACGGCCCGTGCCGCAAGAAGTTGCGTTATCCGCGCGACGACGACTCGATCGGCGGCGCGTCGTCGGGCTGCCAGCCCGGCCCGTGGAACACGAGCCCGATCCGGTCGCGCCAGGTCGGCGACCGCCGGATGTCGTGCCACAGCGCGACGTACTCGTGGAAGGCGACGCGGAACGGGTTGTGCGTCGCGATGTTCTTCGTCAGCCCGTAGCGGACCCGTTCGCCCTCGGGCTCGTACGTCCCGAACATGCGATCCCAGATGATGAGGATGCCGCCGTAGTTCTTGTCGAGGTACTGCTGGTTGGAGCCGTGGTGCACCCGGTGATGGCTCGGCGTGTTGAGCACGGCCTCCAGCGGCGCGGGCAGCCGCCGGACCCGCTCGGTGTGGATCCAGAACTGGTAGATGAGGCTCCAGCTCTGCGCGAGCAGGATCATCCAGGGCGGGAAGCCGACCATTGCGAGCGGCAGCCAGAACGGGAAGTACGTCATCGGGACCCACGTCTGACGCAGCGCCGTCGAGAGGTTGTAGTGCTCGGAGCTGTGGTGCACGACGTGGCTGGCCCAGAACACGCGGCTCTCGTGGCTCACGCGGTGGAACCAGTAGTACGCGAAGTCGTCGGCGAAGAAGAGCAGCACCCAGACCCACCAGTCCGACGGGTCGAGCTTCAGCGGCGAGAGCTCGTAGAGCACCGTGTACGCGAGGACGACGACGAACTTCCAGGCCACGTTGATGAGCACGTTGCCGATGCCCATCGTCAGGCTCGTGCGGGTGTCGACGAGGTCGTAGCCGATGAGGTCCTCGTCCTCGTCGCCGAGGTGGCGGTAGCTGATGAACTCGACGACGAGCAGCAGGATGAAGAACGGGATGGCGTAGTACAGGACTTCGGCCATCAGACCTCCTCGAACTCCTTGCGCAGCGCTTCCGCGGCGGCGATCGTGCGGTCAAGCGTGCGGCGCGCGCAGAGCGCCGACGCGCCCGGGTCTCCGGAGGCCAGCGCCTGCGCGAGCTCGGCGATCTCCTCGGGGTGCGCGAGCTCGGCCGCGTAGATGTCGCCGGTCACGCCCTCGCCGTGGCGCGCGGCGACGAGACTGTTGAACGCCAAGCGGTAGGCGAGGTTGCCGCTGCCCTGGACGATCCGCAGCCAGAGCACCTCGTATGCGCGCAGGCGCTCCTCGAACTCCGTCGCGGCGCGCATCTCCTCGACCACGGCGGGCAGGCTCTCGAGCAGCTCCTCGTCGGCCTCGCGCGCGCAGAGCCGGGCGGCATCCGCGCCGATCGACGCGCGCATCTCGGCGACGCTGCGCAGTGTCCGCCAGCGGTCGGCGCCCTCGAGCAGCGGCGCGACATCGCCGAGCAGATCGAGGCCACCGTAGACCTGCCAGTCCAGGACGCGGGTCGCGCCGCCTTGGCTGACGACGACGAGGCCGGCCTGCTGGAGGCGCTTGATCGCCTCGCGCACGGCGTGGCGGTTGACCCCGAACTCCTCGGCCAGCGCGCGCTCGGACGGGACGGCCTCACCGGCGGCGAGGGCGCCGCCGAGGATGCGGCGGCGCAGGTCGTCGTGGACCTCGTCGGAGCGGAGGGCGCGGCGGGCGCCGGAGGAGTCGGGCGGGACGGGCATCGGCAACTGGTCCAACCAGTTGTCAGATCGTAGCCGAGCGCCGCCGCGACGTCCACTACCGCCGGTTTTCCGTAGTCCTCCCCAGCCAGGATCGGGGTCGGCCCCATTGGCGAGGGACGTGGCCCGGCGCAGACTGTGCCCATGCCTCGCAGTCGGCAGCCCAGAGTCGTGATCGCCGGCGGCGGCGTGGGCGCGATCGAGGCCGCCCTGGCCGTCCGCGTGCTGGCCGGCACGGCGCCGTCGATCGAGCTCATCAGCCCGGAAGACGCGTTCCGCTACCGGCCGATGGCCGTCACCGAGCCGTTCGGTGCGACGCCGAGCGCCCAGCTGTCGCTCAGCGACCTCGCCGTCAGCCACGACATCCGCCACCGCCGGGGCACAGTCCGCGAGGTTCACGCCGGCGTCGACGCCGTGGAGCTCGACGACGGCACCGTCGTGCCGTACGACGCGCTGCTCGTCGCCGTCGGCGCCCGGCCCCGCCCCTGGCTCGACGGCGCGCTCGTGTTCCGCGGGCCTGAGGACGTCGACGCGTTCCGGGGGATGCTGGACCGCATCCGGACCGGCGAGGTCGAGGACGTCCTCTTCACCGCACCCCCGGGCGCAGGGTGGACGCTTCCGCTCTACGAGCTCGCGCTGCTGACCTCCGCGTGGATCGCCGAGGAGGGCATCGTCGGCGTCCGGCTGGCCGTCATCACCGCCGAGCACGAGCCGCTCGAGGCGTTCGGCCCGGCCGCGGCGCACACGGTCCGCGACCTCCTGGGCGACCGCGGGGTCCGCCTCATCCGCGGCCAGGCCGCGGCACTCGAGCACGGCACGCTCGAGCTGGCCGACGGCGCCCGGGTGCACGCGGACGCGGTCGTGACCATGGCCGAGCTCGCGGGCAACCCGCTCCCGGGCCTCCCGTGCGACGCCGACGGCTTCATCCCGACCGACACGCTCGGCGCGGTCGAAGGCCTCGAGCGCGTGTGGGCGGTCGGTGACGCGACCGATCACCCGATGAAGCAGGGAGGCATCGCCGCGCAGCAGGCAGACAGCGCCGCCAGCGCCATCGCCGCGCACCTCGGCGCGGCCATCACCCCGCAGCCGCTGCAGCCCGTCATGCGCGGGCTGCTGCTCACGGGCGTGGCGTCGGCCTACCTCCGCGGCGACACGACGTCGAGCGACGCCGCGTTCAACCCGCTGTGGTGGCCGCCGACGAAGCTCGCCGGCCGCTACCTCGCGCCGTACCTCGCCGACCGCCACCACCCCGAGACCGACCGCCACCGCCCCACGCCGCTCGAGCGCGCGACGCGCGACCGCGAGGAGATGCGCAGGCTCGCCCTGGAGTTCGCCGAGGCGGACGCGCTGTGGGGCGACTACGAGAGCGCCCAGCGCTGGCTGCGGACGATCGAGTGGGTCGACGGCTCGCCGACGGCCGCGCCACCGCACGCCATGTCCAACGCGGAGTTCCGCGAACGCTGGCAGCGCGACCTCGAACGTCACGCCCACGGCTGACGCACGATCCGTAGTCCACCCCCGGCGCGGCGGGAATCCGCCCGGTTGGCGGGCGATTCCCGGCGATCTAGGATCGCTGTATGGACCACGCTCACCAACCCAGAGTCGTCATCGTCGGAGGTGGCGTCGGCGCCCTCGAGGCGGCGCTGGCACTGCGCGCGATCGCCGGGCCCGTGCCCACGATCGAGGTCGTGAGCCCCTCCGACACCTTCGTGTATCGCCCGCTGACCGTCACCGAGCCGTTCGGTGCGGCCCCGTCCGCGGAGCTCCCGCTCTCCGCGCTCCGCGAGACCCATGACGTCGCCCACGTCCGCTCCACCGTCGCCGCCGTCCACCCGGACGCCCACGAGATCGAGCTCGAGGGCGGCGACCGGCTGCGCTACGACGCCCTGCTCGTCGCTGTCGGCGCCCGCCCGCGCGCCTGGCTCGACGGCGCCGTCACCTTTCGCGGCCACGGCGACGTGCCGGCCGTCCAGGAGATCCTCCAGGGCATCCGCGAGGGGCGGATCGACGACCTCGCGTTCGCCGCGCCGCCCGGTGCGAGCTGGACGCTGCCGCTGTACGAGCTGGCGCTGCTGACCGCCGCCTGGGTCGCCGACGAGAACATCACGCGCATCAACCTCGCGTTCGCGACGAAGGAGCAGACGCCGCTCGCCGACTTCGGCCCCGCCGCGTCGGCGACGGTCCGTGACCTCCTCGGCGACCGCGGCGTGCGCATGCATCACCAGGCGACCGGCTTCGACGGCCGGCTGCTCACGCTTGACGGCGAGCCCGCGATCCGGGCCGACGCGGTCATCACGATGGCCGAGCTCGTGGGCAACCCGCTGCCGGGCCTGCCACACACCGACGAGGACTTCATCCCCACCGACGACTTCGCGGCCGTGGACGGCGTGCCGGATGTCTGGGCCGTGGGCGACGCGACGAACTACCCGGTCAAGCAGGGCGGTCTCGCCGCCCAGCAGGCCGACACCGCGGCCGCCGCGATCGCCGCCGCGATCGGCGTCCCGGTGACGCCGGAGAAGAGCGACCCCGTCATGCGCGGCCTGCTCCTGACCGGTGTGACCTCCGCGTACCTGCGCGGCGACAAGGGCACCAGCGACGCGGCGTTCGACCCGCTCTGGTGGCCGCCGACGAAGCTTGCGGGGCGCTACCTCGCGCCGTACCTCGCCGACCACCACCAGATCGATCCCGCCAAGCAGCAGCTCCACGACCGCCACCCCGTCGAGGCAGCCGCCAAGGACCGGGAAGAGATGCGCCGGCTGGCCGTCGAGTTCGCCGAGGCCGACGCCCGCTGGGGCGACTACGAGAGCGCGCTTCGCTGGCTGCGGACGATCGAATGGGTCGACGGCGTGCTCCCCATCGAGCACGACGAGCTCCGCCGCCGCTGGGAATCGGAGCTCGCCGCTTCGCGCTGACGCTACGCGGTCGCGACTGCCCCGGCCGGGATCTCCGGCCGGGCGCACACCGCGCCCTCGGCGTAGCCCTCGGAGCCGATGCCGAGCGCCCAGTTGAAGCGCGCGCGGTACTGCTCGACAGCGATCGCACCGCACAGCTCGACGATCTGCTCGTCGGAGAAGTGCTCGCCCAGCCGGGCGATGAGCTCGTCGGAGACATCGACCGGCGTGCGGGTCATCCCCACGGCGAGGTCGAGGACGAGGCGCTCGACCTCGTCGAAGTGCGGGCTCTCCTGGTAGCGAGGAAGGTCGAGGAGCTGCGCCTCGGTGACCCCGTGCTCCTGCCCGAAGAACGAGCCGATGTCGATGCAGAACTCGCAGCCCGTCATCGCCGCGGCCTTGATGGTCGCCAGCTCCTTGATCCGGTCGTCGACGAGCGAGGCCTTGTCCAGCCCCATCTCCATGCCGAGGTAGCTGCGGTAGATCTTCGGATGCCGCGCGGCGACGCGCATGGGCTCGGGGACGCGGCCGCCGAACCTCCGGCGGGCCATCGCGAACGTCAGGCGGATCAGCGGACGGCGCGTGCCGGCCGGGACGGGCTCGATGCGGGCCATGGGGTGCTCCTGGGTCGGGTCTGGGTCAGCAGCCAGGCGGCGAGGACGAGCTGCGCGGCGAAGCCGCCGAGCGACAGCGCGTTGTCCGTGGCGCCGTAGCTGCCGGTGGTGGTCAGGTGGTAGGCGGCGTGCGGCAGGCTGGCCGCGAGGAAGGCGATGAGCGCGAGCTGGACGACACGGCGCTCGAGCAGGAACGCGGCGCCGATGAGGACGACGGCCATCCCGAGCTGGGCGGCGCCGACGTCGCGGGCGAGGTGCTCGTCGTAGACGCCGACCGCCGGCAGCCAGGACCGCCCGCCGCCGGGGAAGTCGTCGTAGAAGCCGCGTGGCGCGGCGAGCATCCAGAGGGCCTGAAGCGCGGGGACGAACGCGAGCGCGAGCAGGCCGGCGCGGAGGCGGCCGGGGTGCGGGAGCGCGTCGGAGGTCATGCCGGGAAGGTAGACGTGCAGTGGCCCGCCGGTAAGGTCCAGTTCGTGCCGACGTCGGTGGACCAGTTCGCGCCGGACCTGCTCATCGGGATCGACCGCGAGGCGCCCGAGCCGCTGCGCGACCAGCTCGAGCGCGCGCTGCGCGACGCGATCCGGGATGGCCGGCTGCACGCCGGGACGAAGCTCCCTTCGACGCGCGCACTGGCCACCGAGCTCGGCCTCTCCCGCGGCGTCGTGGTCGAGGCCTACGCCCAGCTGACGGCCGAGGGGTACCTCGTCGCGCGCCAGGGCGCGCCGACGCGGGTGGCCGCCGTCACCGCGACGGGCGCCGCCGACGCCCCGCCACGCGTTCCGGGCCCCGGTGCCGCCGACCCCGAGGTGGCCGCCGCGATCGCCCACGCTCGGCGCTCGTGGACCGACGGTGAGACACCGCGGTACGACCTGCGGCCGTGGGCGCCGGACCTGTCGGCCTTCCCCCGCGCCGACTGGGTCGGTGCGCTGCGGGCGGTGCTGCGCGACGCGCCGGACGCCGCCCTCGGCAACCCCACCGACCCCCGCGGGGCGCGCGAGCTCCGCGCCGCGCTCGCGGGCTACCTCGGGCGCAGCCGGGGCGTGGCCACCGACGCCGAGCGCGTCGTCGTCACCGGCGGCATGACCGGGGGCGTCGTGGCGCTCGCCGCGGTCCTGCGCGCTCGCGGGATCGAGCGGGTCGCCGTCGAGGACCCCGGCTTCACGGTGCACCAGCTCATGCTGCGCCGGGCGGGTCTGGAGACCGTGCCGCTGCCGGTCGACGAGCGCGGCCTGGACGTCGACGCGCTGGCCCACAGCGACGCCGAGGCCGTGCTCGTGGCCCCCGCGCACCAGTACCCGACCGGCGCGGTCCTCGGCCCCGAGCGGCGTACGGCGCTTCTGGCCTGGGCGCGCGAGCGTGACGCGCTGATCCTCGAGGACGACTACGACGGCGAGTACCGCTACGACCGTGAGCCGATCGGCGCGCTCCAGGGCCTCGACCCTGCCCGGGTCGTCTATCTCGGCTCGGCGAGCAAGATGCTCGCCCCAGCGCTGCGGCTGGGCTGGGCCGCGCTTCCGGCGGATCTCGCCGGCGGCGTCGCGCTGCAGGCCGCCGCGAGCGGCGGGGCCCCGATGCTCGACCAGCTCGCGCTCGCGCGGATCGTCGAGCAGGGCCGGCTGGACCGCCACCTGCGCCGGATGCGGCCGGTCTACCGCGCGCGACGAGAGGCGCTGCGCCGCGCGCTGGCCGAGCAGCTCCCCGACGCCCGGATCACCGGGATCGCCGCGGGCCTGAGCTTCCTCCTGCTCGTCGACGGTCTCGACGAGGAGCGCGCGTGCGCGGAAGCGGGCAGGCGCGGCATCGCGGTGTGGGCGCTGGGATCGTTTCGCGCCACACCGCCGGGCGACGGCGACGCGACCGGCCTGGTGATCGGCTACGGCGCGCTGCCCGAAGCGGCCGCACGGCGAGCGGTCGCCGAGCTCGCGGAGGCTGTCAGCCGCGCACGCCGGTGAAGAAGAGGGCGAGCGTGGCGTCGACGGTCCGCTCGGCCTCCTCCGGCGTGGCGCCCTGCCTTGCGAGATCGAGCGCGACGGCGAAGACCATCGCGTTGACGACGCGGCCCGTCGCGTCGACGTCGAGGTCCGCACGCAGGTAGCCGCGCGTGACCCCGTGGCGCAGGTAGGCCGAGGTCATCTGCGCCGCGGCATCCGTGAACGCCGCGGCGCGGTCGGCGAGCTCCTCGTCGACGCCGTCGGATTCGACGAGCAGTGTTCGCAGGAGGCGCAGGACCGTCGGGTCCTCGCCCAGCGCCGTGGCGAAGCCGGTGGCAATGCGGCGCACCTGACCTTCGTAGGCCTCGAGCGTGTCGGCCGTCGCGGGCGCGTTGTCAGCGGAGAGCAAAGCCATGACGCCGCGCATGGCGTCGTCGATGACGGCGTCGAACAGCGCCCGCTTGCCGGCGAACTGCGCGTAGATGCTGCTGTTGCCGACACCGATGCGGCCGGCGATGTCGGCGATCGCCGTCCGGTGGTAGCCGCGCTCGGCGAACACCTCGGCGGCGGCCTGCACGATCTCGTCGCGCAGCTGCGCGCGCATGCGCTCAGCCCGCGGCTGCACCGGTGTCGGCATCGCCTCATCCTAGCTGGGAATGGTCGTTCCGATACGGAATCTGTAGTCTCACGGCATGTCCGCACCCGAGAAGCGCCGGGCACCCGACCACGAGGCCGTCGTCATCGGCGCAGGCCCGGGCGGCATCGCCGCCGCGATCCTGCTCCGGCGCGCGGGGGTCGAGGACGTCGTCCTGCTGGAGCGCGCCGGCGGCATCGGCGGCTCGTGGCGCGACAACGACTATCCGGGCGTGGGCGTCGACATCCCGTCGCTGGCCTACCAGTACTCCTTCGCCCGCAAGCCGGACTGGTCGCGCGTGTTCGCCAAGGGCGACGAGGTGCTCGCCTACCACGAGGACGTCGTCGACCGGTTCGGGCTCCGTGACGCGATCCGCTTCCACACCGAGGTCGTGCGCGAGCGCTGGGACGAGAAGGCCCACCTGTGGCGGCTGGAGACCGCCGACGGGGAGGCGATCACGGCACGGTTCGTCGTCTCCGCGGTCGGCGCGTTCCTGCGCGAGAAGGCCGACCCGGGGATCCCGGGGCTCGAGGACTTCACCGGGGTCGTGCAACGCCCGACGAGCTGGAACCACGACGTCGACCTGCGCGGCGCGAACGTCGCCATCGTCGGCACGGGCGCCAGCGCGGTGCAGATCGTGCCCGCCATCGCGCCGCAGGTCGCGCGGCTCGACGTGTACCAGCGGACCCCGGTGTGGTGCCTGCCGAAGCTCGATCGCCGCGTCCCGTCGTGGGCGCAGCACGCGCTCGCAGTGCCGGGCGTCGCCGCTGCGCTGCATGGCGTCTCGCTCGTGGGAATCGAGGTCGGGCTGCGGCTGATGACCCAGACGCCGGAGGCGATCGGCCGGCCGGCGCTGCGCACGATGGACGCCGGAGCCCGCGCGGCGTACGCACGATTGCTCGAGCGCACCGTCCACGATCCGGAGACCCGGCGCGCACTCATGCCCGGCCACGGGCCGGCCGTCAAACGCCCGACGATGTCGAACACGTTCCTGCGGGCATTCAACCGCGAGCACGTCCACCTCGTCACCGAGCCGATCGAACGGATCGCCGGCTCGGACATCCGGACCGCGGACGGCGCGGCCCGGGACGCCGACATCCTCGTGCTCGCCACCGGCTACGAGCTGTTCAGCGACCCCGAGAGCTACGAGGTGGGCGCCGTCGTCGGGCGAGACGGGTTCGACCTCGCCCGGTTCTTCGGCGAGCACGGGCTGCAGGCGTACGAGAGCGTCGCCGTGCCAGGCCTGCCGAACCGGTGGATGCTCGTCGGCCCCTATTCGTGGACGGGCAGCGGCTGGCACGCCCTCGTCGAGCTCAACGCCCGGCACATCGCGCGGGCGATCACCGCGGCGCGCGCCCGGGGCGCGACCTCGGTCGAGGTCCGACCCGAGGCGCTCGACGCCTACCACGCCGACGTGCGCCGCCGCGGGCGGCTCATCGACTGGTACTACACCGAGCTGCACGCCGGGGTGCGCAGCTACTACGTCAACTCGCAGGGCGACGTGCCGTACATCCGACCCGCCAGCCTGCTGCAGGCCCGGCGCCGCAGCACGCGGTTCCCGCTCGACGACTACCGGTTCGACACCGCGCCCGCCGCGGACGGCCGGGCGCGGTTCACGCGAGCCGCGCGGACTACCCCAGCGACCGCGAGATGATCATGCGCTGCACCTCGCTGGTGCCCTCGTAGATCTGGGTGATCTTCGCGTCGCGCATCATCCGCTCGACCGGGTACTCAGTCACGTAGCCGTAGCCGCCGAGCACCTGGACGGCGTCGACCGTCACCGCCATCGCGGTGTCAGAGGCGATGAGCTTCGCCATCGAGCCGTGCACCTGGTAGTCGGCGTCGCCGCGGTCGGCCTTCGCGCACGCCTCGTACGTGATCGCGCGGGCGGCGGCGGTCTTCGCCTGCATGTCGGCGAGCTTGAAGGCGATGCCCTGGTTGCGGTTGATCGGCTTGCCGAACTGGATCCGCTCGCTCGCGTACTTCGCCGCGTAGTCGGTCGCGCCCTGGGCGATGCCGGTCGCCTGCGCCGCGGCACCGAGGCGGGTGTAGGACAGGGTCTTCAGCGCGACGGCCAGGCCCTTGCCCTCCTCGCCGACGAGGTTCTCGGCCGGGACGCGGACGTCCTCGTAGACCGGCGAGCCCGTCGGGGAGCCCTTGATGCCGAGCTTCTTCTCGAGCTTGCCGATGGAGAAGCCGGGGCGGTCCTTCTCGACGATGAACGCCGAGATCTTGCCCGCCTCGCGGTCGGTCACCGCGAACGTGAGGTAGTAGTCGGCGATGCCGGAGTTCGTGATCCAGTTCTTCGCGCCGTTGATGACCCACTCGTCACCGTCGCGGTAGGCGTGGGTGCGCATGCTCGCCGGGTCGGAGCCCGCGTCGGGCTCCGACAGCGCGAACGCCGGGGTGATCTCGCCGGACGCCAGTCGCGGCAGGTACTTCTGCTTCTGCTCCTCGTTGCCGAAGAGCTTGATCGGCATCGAGCCGAGCTCCTGGACCATGAGGATGAGCGACGTCGCCGCACACGCCTTGGCGATCTCCTCGACGCCGATGTTCAGCATCAGGATGCCGGTGCCGGTGCCGCCGTACTCCTCGTCGAAGGGCAGGCCGAGAATCCCGTTCTCGGCGAGGATCTCGCGCAGGTCGTGCGGGTACTCCGCGTTCGCGTCGATGTCGTGGGCCCGCGGCGCGATCTTCTCGGTCGCGATCTGGCGAATCATGTCGCGCAGCTCGATGAACTCGGGCGGCAGGGCGAAGAGGTCGGTCTGGGTGCTGGTGGCCATCTCGCCTACAGATGGTAGTTGGAAGGTCGCCTATCTGCGGCGAGCCAGGCGCACCATGACCACCTGGTCCTTGACGGTACCTTCGGCCTTGGGGAATCGCCGGAGGTACGCGGCCAGCGGTTCGGCGAGCGCCGACCGGTCCCCGGTGAGCAGTTCGGCGTCACGCGCCTCCTCGTGCCCGCGGACCCGCGCGGTCACCTGTGCGCCGCCGCGCAGGTTGCGCCACCACTGCTTCTCCTCGTGCATCCCGACGAAGACGAGGAGGTCGTCGCCGTCGGGCGCGTACATCACCGGGAAGGTGAACTTCCGGCCGCTGCGGCGCCCCGTGACGGTGAGCAGGAGCAGCGCTCCGCTGAGGAGCCGGTGGGCAGGCGAGCGCAGGATCGCGACGACGATCGGGTTGAACACGCGGATCGCACGCAGCATGTTCACACCGTATCCCTGTGGCCAAGGTCGTCGATGTCCGATACTTCAGGGTGATGTCCCGTCGCAACATGCTTGCGGGCGCGGTTTCGGCCCTCGCCCTCATGGCCGTGGTGGCCGTCGTCGCCACGTCGGCGTTCGGCGACGACTCGGCGATCCGCGTCCTGCGCGCGGTCGCCTCGCCGCTGCCGCTCCCGCCGGAGACCACGCAGCTGGCGACCAACGCGCAGGCGGAGATCTCGGCCGAGCAGGCCCGCGAGGAGCGCGCCCGGGAGGCGGCCGCCGCCCGCAAGGCTCAGCAGGAGGCCGAGCGCGAGGCCGCCCAGGAGGTGCAGACGATCGAGGCACCCGCCCCGACGGCGTCGCTCGACCCGGCCGACGCCGACCAGGAGATCGTGCGCGCCGAGGTGCTGAAGAACGGGATCGCGCTGCCGCCGCTGGAGAGCCCGCCCGAGGTCAAGTCGATCATCGAGGCCGGGAACGGCATCGCGCGTACGCCCTACCTGTGGGGCGGCGGCCACGGCAAGTGGCAGGACAAGGGCTACGACTGCTCGGGCTCGGTGTCGTTCGCGCTCGCCTCAGCCGGCCTGCTCGACCGCTCGCTGACCTCCGGCGAGCTCATGCGCTGGGGCAAGCCCGGCAAGGGCAAGTGGGTCACGATCTGGACGAACGAGGGCCACGTGTTCCTGCAGGTCGCGGGTGTGCGTTTCGACACGTCGGGGACGCGGACGACCGGCTCGCGGTGGCAGGCCGACATGCGGCCGACGGGCGGGTTTGTGGCGCGGCACCCGCCGGGGCTCTAGGCCTGCGCTCTAGCCCTGCGGCGCGCCGTACATGTCGGCGCGGGCCATGGCGAGCTCGGTGACGGCCGCGACCACCCACGCGGCGCGCATGGCGGCGATCTCGGTGTCGAGATCAGCCATGTACGCGGCGTCGTGACGCAGCTCGCACCCCATCGCCAGCGCCCGCTCGATGCGCAGCAGCTCGAGGCGCTCGTACAGATCGGTGGGGGATTGGGTGATCATGCTCATGCAACGAGGTCGTCTACCCGGTCTTACGGATCCTGCACCACCGGCGGTTCAGCTGCCGGGGATGAGACCGTCGATCTCGCGGTGAAATCCCCGTGATTGCGGCTTCTTCGCGGGTGAGCGCTTGACGACGTCCGAGCGGTCTGGTCTGTTCGGACGGCCGCTCCGACGGGAGCGCGCACACGGTGTCCCGGCCGCCATGCCCCAGCCCTCCCACATCTACGCCAGCTCGCTCTCGCGGCGCGAGAGCCGCCGGCGGAGAATGCGTACCCCCCACCCCCACGGTGGGAGGCTCGGGCGCCGCACCACCCCCCAGGCATGGCGCCTGATCGGTGTGGCGGCCGGCACCGCGGGGATGGTGGAGG
>CAMCUD010000043.1 GCA_945878865.1 Bifidobacterium breve
GGCTCGATGGTGGTGTTCGTCGCGACGATCCCGTCGAGCCCGAGCTCGACCGCGAGGTCGGCGACCTGGACGACGTCCTCGTCGGCCAGGTCGGGGGCGATCTTCACGAGGATCGGCAGGCGCACGCCGTCGGCGTCCAGCGCCGCGCGGATCGCGCTCAACAGCCCGCGCAGCGGCTCGATGGCCTGCATGTCGCGCAGGCCGGGCGTGTTGGGTGAGCTGACGTTGACCACGAGATAGTCGCTCAGCGGCGCGAGCGCCCGGGCCGAGGCGGCGTAGTCGGCCTCGGCATCCTCGGCGACCTTCGTCTTGCCGATGTTCGCCCCGACGACCACCCGGCCGTCGCGACGGCGGAGCTTGGCGGCGACTGCGGCGGACCCGGGGTTGGGAAAGCCCATGCGGTTGACGATCGCCTGCTCGGCGGGGATGCGGAACACCCGCGGAGGGTCGTTGCCCGCCTGCGGCTCGGCGGTCACCGTGCCGATCTCGACGAAACCGAACCCCAGCGCGCCGAGCCCGGTGAACGCGGTCGCCTCCTTGTCGAGCCCGGCCGCGATGCCGAGCGGGCTCGGCAGCTCCAGCCCGAGCGCCGACACCCGCAGCCGCGGGTCGGGGCGACCGATCCGTCGCACGAGCGCCAGCAGCGGCGGCGCCGCCGCCAGCAGCGCGAGGACCCGGTTGCCGAGCCGGTGCGCGCGCTCGGCGTCGATCCGCGTCAGGACCGCCGAGAAGAACGCCCGCCAGATCACGCGGCTCCGAGAGGTTGCGGGTGCAGCTCCTGCAGCGACAGGACGTCTGCCGCGCCCGCCCGCGCCGCCGCGATCGCGCGGGCCGCCGCCACGCCGCCCGAGAGCGTCGTGATGCACGGCACCCCGTGCGCGGTTGCGGCCCGACGGATCTCCCAGCCGTCGCTGCGCGCACCGGAGCCGGTCGGCGTGTTGATGACGAGCGTGACGTCGCCGGACTCGATCCAGTCGACGACGTTCGGGGAGCCCTCCCCCACCTTCTTCAGGACCTCGTGGACGGGCACGCCCATGTTGCGGATGGCCTGCGCGGTCCCGGCCGTGGCGACGATGCGGAAACCGAGATCGTGCAGCTGCTGCGCGATCGCGAAGGCCCCGGACTTGTCGGTGTCGGTGACTGTGAGGAAGACGGTGCCCTCCTGCGGGAGCTGCGAGCCCGCCGCGGCCTGCGCCTTCGCGAACGCCGTTGGGAAGTCGCGCGCCAGGCCCATGACCTCGCCGGTCGAGCGCATCTCCGGCCCGAGGATCGCGTCGCTGCCATGGAAGCGGTCGAACGGGAGCACCGCCTCCTTGACCGCGACGTGCTGGCCGCCCATCGGGTCGGCCGGCAGCTGGAGGTCGCCGAGCTTCTCGCCGAGCATGAGCCGCGACGCCATCTTCGCCAGCGGCACGCCGATCGCCTTGCTCACGAACGGGACAGTCCGCGACGCGCGCGGGTTCGCCTCGATGACGTAGAGCTGCCCATCGTGCACGGCGTACTGGATGTTGATGAGGCCCACGACGCCGAGCTCCTGCGCGATGGCCGTCGTCTGGGCCCGGATCTCGTCGAGCATCTCCGGCCCGAGCGAGTGCGGTGGCAGCACGCACGCGGAGTCGCCGGAGTGGATCCCGGCCTCCTCGACGTGCTGCATGATGCCGCCGACCCAGACCTCTGACCCGTCGCACAGCGCGTCGACGTCGACCTCGATCGCGTTCTCCAGGAACCGGTCGAGGAAGATCTCGCGGTCGTCACCTTCGGCCGGTGCGGTCCGACGCAGGTAGTCCTCGAGCCGCTCACGGTCGTAGACGATCTCCATCGCGCGGCCGCCGAGCACGTAGCTCGGGCGGACGAGCAGCGGGAAGCCGACCCGGTCGGATGCCGCCAGCGCCTCGGGCGTGTTGCCCGCGGTCGCGTACGGCGGCGCCTTGAGCCCGAGGCGGTCGAGCAGGTCGCCGAACCGGCCGCGGTCCTCGGCGAGATCGATCGCCTCCACGCTCGTGCCGAGGATCCTCACTCCGGCGTCCTCCAGGCCCTTGGCCAGGCGCAGCGGCGTCTGCCCCCCGAACTGCACGATGACCCCCTCGGGCCGCTCGATGTCGATGACGCCGAGGACGTCCTCGAGGGTCAGCGGCTCGAAGTACAGGCGGTTCGAGGTGTCGTAGTCCGTCGAGACCGTCTCGGGGTTGCAGTTGATCATCACCGCGTCGCGGTCCGCCGCGCGGACCGTCATCGCGGCGTGCACGCAGCAGTAGTCGAACTCGATGCCCTGACCGATGCGGTTCGGGCCGCCGCCGAGGATCACCACGGACGGCCGGTCGCCGCGCTCGACCTCGTGGCGCGGCTCGCCGCGCTCCCAGCCCGAGTAGAAGTACGGCGTGCGCGCCGCGAACTCCGCGGCGCAGGTGTCCACCGACTTGAACTGGCGGCTGCCGGCGAACGGCGCGTCGGGCTCCAAGGCGAGCTCGCGCAGCTCGTGCAGGTACCAGCGGTCGATGCTCGTGCGCGTGAAGACCTCCTCGACCGACGCGCCCTGGCGGAAGACCTCGAACAGCACGTCGAAGCGGTCGGACGTCGGGCGCTGCAGACGGGTGAGCAGCTCCTCGAGCGTGCCCGTCAGGTCCGCGTCGGTGTCGAGCTCCCGGCTGCGCATCGCCTTGGCGAACGCCTGCTTGAACGTACGCCCGATCGCCATCGCCTCGCCGACGGACTTCATGTGCGTCGACAGTCCGGCGTCCGCGCCCTCGAACTTCTCGAAGGCGAACCGCGGCCACTTCACGACGACGTAGTCGATGGTCGGCTCGAACGACGCGGGCGTCGCCTGCGTGATGTCGTTGTCGATCTCCTCGAGCGCGTACCCGACCGCCAGGCGCGCAGCGATCTTCGCGATCGGGAAACCCGTCGCCTTCGACGCCAGCGCAGACGAGCGCGACACGCGCGGGTTCATCTCGATGACCCGGATCTCCTCGCTCACCGGGTCGACGGCGAACTGCACGTTCGAGCCGCCGGTCTCGACTCCGACCGCCCGGATGACGGTGATCGCCTGGTCGCGCAGCTTCTGGTAGAGCGCGTCGGTGAGCGTCTGCTGCGGCGCGACGGTGACGCTGTCGCCGGTGTGGACGCCCATCGGATCGATGTTCTCGATCGAGCAGATGATCACGACGTTGTCGTTGTGATCGCGCATGACCTCGAGCTCGAACTCGCCCCAGCCGAGCACGGACTCATCGAGGAGCACCTGGTTGATCGGCGACGCGTCGACGCCGGTCTGCACCATGCGGTGGAACTCCTCCTCGGTGCGCGCGATGCCGCCGCCGCGCCCGCCGAGCGTGAACGCCGGGCGGATGATGATCGGCAGCCCGAGCTCCTCGAGCGCGCCCTTCGCCTCGTCCACGGAGTGCGCGATCGCGCTCTTGGGCATCTTCAGCCCCGCCTCCTCCATGCAGATGCGGAACTCGTCGCGGTCCTCGGCGCGGTTGATCGCGTCGTAGTTCGCGCCGATGAGCTCGACCCCGAACTTCTCCAGCGTGCCGTCCTCGTGCAGCGCCTTGGCGAGGTTCAGCGCGGTCTGCCCGCCGAGCGTCGGCAGGATCGCGTCAGGGCGTTCCTTCTCGATGACCTTCGCGACGACCTCGGGGATGAGCGGCTCGACGTAGGTCGCGTCGGCGAACTCCGGGTCGGTCATGATCGTCGCCGGGTTGGAGTTGACGAGGACGACCTCGTAGCCCTCCTCGCGCAGCACCTTGCACGCCTGCACGCCGGAGTAGTCGAACTCGGCGGCCTGGCCGATGACGATCGGGCCGGAGCCCAGGATCATGATGCGGTTCAGGTCGTCACGCCGCGGCACTGATCTGCTCCAGGAATCGATCGAACAGGTAGAGGGAGTCGTGCGGGCCTGGGCCGGCCTCGGGGTGGTACTGCACGGTGCCTCCTGGGACGTCGAGCAGGGTCAAGCCCTCGACGGTGCGGTCGTAGAGGTTGAGGTGCGAGAGCTGCGCCTCCCCCACGTCGGTGGTCCAGCGGATCGGCTCGTCGGTCTCGAGCTGGTGCTGGCCGCCCGGGCCGACGACGGCGAAGCCGTGGTTCTGCGAGGTGATCTCGATGCGGCCCGTCTGCAGATCCTTGACCGGGTGGTTCGCGCCGCGATGGCCGAACGGCAGCTTGAACGTCTCCAGGCCGACGGCGCGGCACATGAGCTGGTGGCCGAGGCAGATGCCGAACGTCGGCTTCTGGCCGATGAGCTCCTTCAGCGTGTCGACGACGTAGCCGAGCGTCGACGGGTCCCCCGGGCCGTTGGCCAGGAAGTACGCGTCGGCGTCCCGGGCGAGCAGCTCGCTCGCGGGTGTCGTCGCCGGGTGCAGCTCGAGGATGGCGCCGCGCTGGATGAAGTTGCGGACGATCGACAGTTTGATCCCGGTGTCGATCGCGACGATCCGCGGCCCGCCGAGGTTGCTCTCGCCGTGGACGCTCATCGCCTGCGGCGTGACCTCGCGGACGAAGTCGCTGCCGGCCATCGGCGGCTCGGCGGCGATCAGGGCGCGCGCCTCGTCCTCGGCGATACGGGCGGGGAACACGCCGCCGCGCATCGCGCCCGCATCGCGGATGTGGCGGACGAGCGCGCGGGTGTCGACGCCGGTGATGGCGGGGATGCCGCAGTCGGTCAGCCAGTCCAGCCACCCGGCTTCGGCGTCGGGCGCGTCCTCGCGGTTGGTCGCCTCGCGCATGATCGCGGCGCGCGCCCACACGCGGTCGGATTCCATCGCGGCCTGGCTGACGCCGTAGTTGCCGATATGCGGGTAGGTGAAGGTGATGAGCTGGCCGGCGAAGGAGGGGTCGGTCATCGACTCCTGGTAGCCGCTCATGCCGGTCGTGAAGACGACCTCCCCCACCGCGGGGGCGTCGGCGCCGACGTAGTCGCCCTCGAACTTCGTGCCGTCTTCCAGCAGGACGTATCCGCTCATCTACTTCACCAGGGACTGGACGAATTTGAACTCGGGCGAGCCGGCGCGTTCGAGCAGCTCGAACAGCGCGGCCTCGGTGGTGGTGATCGTCGCGCCCGCCTTCTCGAGGCGGTCGAGCGCGCGCTCGCGGTCCTCGCTCGCGCGGGAGGACACCGCGTCGGCGACGACGTGCACGTCGACCCCGTCGGCGAGGAGGTCGTGCGCCGTCTGGCTGACGCACACGTGCGCCTCGATGCCGACGACGAGCGCCTGACCGCGGCCAAGCAGGTCGAAGCCGTCGGCGCGCGCCGCGCTGAACACCGTCTTCTCGATCGGTGCGATGCCGAGGGTGTGCTCGGCGACCTCGGGGACGGTCGCGCCGAGCCCCTTCGGGTACTGCTCGGTGACGATCACCGGCACGGACAGCTCGCGCGCCCCGCGGACGAGCTTCACCGTCTGCTCGACGACGCCGTCGAAGTTCCGGATGGCGGGCCGGAAGCCCTCCTGGACGTCGACCACGACGAGGGCCGCCCGGTCTCGCTTCAGCAGGCTCATGACGCGGCCGCCAGTCGCAGGGAGCGCTCGCGGAAGGCGACGGCGCCGGCGGCCACCGTGAGCAGCACGGTCCCGAAGAGCTCGCGCCCCGCGAAGCAGCAGTTCTCCGACCGGCTCTCGTAGCCGTGCTCGCCGACGACCCAGGTCGCCTCGAGGTCGAGCAGCGTGAGGTCCGCGCGGCGGCCGACCTCGATCGCGGTGAGCGGCAGGTCCATCGTCGCCGCACCCGCGCTGAGCTTGTCGATGACGAGCCCGAGCGGCAGCACCCCCGGCTTGACGAGCTCGGTGTAGACCGACGCGAACGCGGTCTCCAGCCCGGTGGTGCCCATCGGCGCCTGCTCGAACGGGACTTCCTTCTCGTCGCGCGCGTGCGGCGCGTGATCGGTGGCGATGCAGTCCACGGTGCCGTCACGCAGCCCGGCGATGAGCGCCTGGCGGTCGTGCTCCTCGCGCAGCGGCGGGTTCATCTTCATGCTCGTCGACATCGAGCGCACGTCCTCGTGCGTGAGGCACAGGTGGTGCGGGCTGGCCTCGCACGTGACCTGGACGCCCGCGGACTTCGCCGCGGAGATGATCTCCAGCGAGCCGCGCGCGCTGAGGTGCTGGACGTGGATGCGTCCCTCCTCGTAGGCGGCGAGCGCGCAGTCGCGGGCGATCATCGTCGTCTCGGACACGCTCGGGATGCCCGCGATGCCGAGCAGCGCGCTGACCTCGCCCTCGTGCATCGAACCCTTACCGGACAGCGCCGGATCCTCCTCGTGCAGGGCGATGACGCCGCCGCACAGCCGCTGGTACTGCAGCGCCTTGCGCATCATCTGCGCGTTGACGATCGGCTTGCCGTCGTCGCTGAAGGCCACCGCGCCGAGCTCGCGCAGCTCGGCCATCTCGGTGAGCTCCTCGCCCTGCATGCCGCGCGTGACGGTCGCCACGAACCCGACAGGCACCCGCGCCTCGCGCGCGGCGGCGTCGAGGAGCGCGCCGAGCACCGGCGCGCTGTCGATCGTCGGCGACGTGTTCGCCATCCCGACGACCGCGACGAACCCGCCCGCGGCCGCGGCGCGCGTGCCGGTCTCGAGGTCCTCCTTGTACTCCTGCCCGGGCGTGCGCAGGTGCACGTGCGGGTCGACGAAGCCGGGCACGAGGAGCTTGCCGGCGGCCTCGACGACCTCGGCGCCCTGGGGTGCGTCGAGCGTGCCGGCGTCGGCGAGCTGCGCGATCTCCCCCTCGCGGACGAGGACGTCGAGCGTCGTGTCGATGTGCAGGCGCGGGTCGAGCACGCGCGCGCCGCGGATGAGCAGCGTGGCGGGCTGCGCGGGGGCGCAGACGAGCATGGTCATGCGAGCTGGGGCTCCTCGGGGCTGGGAAGTCGGTCGTCGGCGGGCGCGCCCGCGAGCAGCTCGTAGAGCACCGCCATCCGCACGACGACGCCGGACTTCACCTGCATCGTGATGACGGCCTGCGGCGAGTCAACGACCTCGCCGGAGAGCTCGACCCCGCGGTTGACCGGGCCGGGGTGCATGAGGATCTGGCGCGGGCCGAGCCGGCGGCCGTTGATCTGGTAGCGCGCGGCGTACTCGCGCAGGCTCGGCACGTAGGCGTCGTGCATGCGCTCGTTCTGCATCCGCAGCGCGTAGACGACGTCGGCGTCGCGCAGGCCCGACAGCTCGTAGCGCACGTCGCACCCGAGCGCCTCGATGCCGCGCGGGATGAGCGTCGGCGGTCCGCAGACGGTGACCTTCGCGCCCATCTTCTGGAAGGCGAGGATGTTCGACCGCGCCACGCGCGAGTGCGCGACGTCGCCGACGATCCAGATGGAGCGGCCGTCGAGCTTGCCGAGCTTCTGCTTGAGCGTGAAGACGTCGAGCAGGGCCTGCGTGGGGTGCTCGTGCTTGCCGTCTCCCGCGTTGACCACCGCCGCGTCGGTCCACTGCGTGACCATCGTGGCGGCACCCGCCCACGGCGTGCGGACCACGACCGCGTCCGGCGAGTGCGCGGCGAGCGTCAGGACGGTGTCCTTCAGCGACTCGCCCTTCTCCACGCTCGAACCGGACGCCGCGAAGTTCACGACGTCGGCGCTCAAGCGCTTGGCCGCCAGCTCGAAGCTCGACCGCGTGCGGGTCGACGCCTCGTAGAACAGGTTCAGCACCGTGCGACCGCGCAGCGCTGGCACCTTCTTGATGTGGCGATCGGTCACCTCGCTGAACGCCTCGGCGCGCTCGAGGATCTTCTCGATGCCGTCGCGATCGAGATCCTCGATCGAGATGAGGTGGCGCGTCATGCGGGGACCTCCTCCTGTTCGCGGATGGCGACCTCGTCGACGCCGTCGAGCTCCGTGACGCGGACGTCGACGCGCTCGGTGCGTGAGGTCGGCAGGTTCTTGCCGACGTAGTCGGGGCGGATCGGCAGCTCGCGATGGCCACGGTCGGCAAGGACCGCGAGCTGCACCTTCGCCGGTCGCCCGTAGTCGAAGATCGCCTCGATCGCGGCGCGCACCGTGCGCCCCGTGTACAGGACGTCGTCGACGATGACGATCGTCTTGCCGTCCACGTCGAAGTCGAGGTTCGTGCTGTGCAGGACCGGCGCCTCAGCGCGGCCCGCGCGGCCGAGATCGTCGCGGTAGAACGCGATGTCGACCTCGCCGAGCGGGATGTCGGCGTCGAGCAGGTCCTTCAGCAGCTGATGAAGGCGCGCGGCGAGCACGGCACCGCGGCGCTGGATGCCGACGAGCGCGAGATCGCGGACCTCGGGGTTCTTCTCGACGATCTCGTGCGCGATGCGCACGAGGGTTCGGCGCACGTCGTCGTGGTCGAGGACGACCTTGGTGTCGGACAAGCGGTCTGGAGCTCCTTCCGGCCTCGCGGGACCGGGTTAAAGGAACGGGCTGGTTATGTGTCCGACCCTACCACGCCGGCCCCGGGAATTCGCGTCGTTTCTCAGCCCACAGCCGGGGCCGCCCGCCGGGGTGGCTCCCAGCGGTGCAGCACAGGCTCGCCGCGGTCGGGCAGCGGCACCTCGATGCTGTCGAAGTCCCGAGGCACGACGGTGTTCTCGAACACGCCGCGGGCCTCGTCGCGGATCTCGCGCCCGTGGTAGCGCGTGGAGATGTGTGTCAGCGCGAGTATCCCGACCTCCGCCTCGGCGGCGGTCTGCGCGGCCTGGCGCGCCGTGGAGTGCCCGGTCTGCTGCGCGCGCTCGAGGTCCTCGTCGGTGAACGTCGCCTCGTGGACGAGCACGTCGGCCCGGTAGGCCGCGGCGACGAGGTGGTCGGTCGGCCGGGTGTCGCCGCTGAAGACGAGCCGCCGGCCGCGACGCTCGGGGCCGATCACCTGTTCGGGCCGAACCCCGTTGACGGTCTCGCCGCGCTGCAGCCGCCCGAAGTCCGGGCCGAACTCGACCCCGAGCTCTTTGGCCAGCTCGGCGTCGAACCGGCCAGGGCGTGTGTCCTCGACGATCGCGTAGCCGTACGCCGCGCCGCGGTGACGCACGGGGATCGCGGTGACGCCGTAGCCGTCGCGACGGACCTCCTCGTCGGGCTCGAGGTCGACGAAGCTCACGCCATATGACGGCCGTCCGTACACCACGCGAAAGCGCTCGAGCAGGGCCCGCGTGCCGGGCGGTCCGTGGATCGTCAGCGGCCGGTCGCGCTCGCGCAGCTCGAAGGTCTTCAGCATCCCCGGCAACCCGAGCCAGTGGTCGGCGTGGTGGTGGGTGAGGAAGATGTCCGTCAGATCGGCGAGGCCGTCGGAGCGCACGAGCTGGCGCTGCGTGCCCTCCCCGCAGTCGATGAGGATGCGATCCGCGCCCAGCCGGACAAGCGTCGACGGCAGTCCGCGACGCGCGGACGGCACGGAGCCGCCGGTGCCGACGAAGAAGATCGAGAGGTCCATCGCGGCACCGAGGGTACCGTCGCGCGGCGCGCCGACCTGCACGCCACGCGACGGCCCGCGGTCACTTCGGGATGCTGTCCGCCGCGCTCGCGCACAGCGGCAGGTCCGCCCCCTGCTTGCAGAACCAGGCGAAGCGGATGGCCAGGTCCTCGTCGGCCCAGCTGTACTTGGGGTTGTAGTCCTTGACCGGCGAGCGGCCCTTCGTGAACGGCGGCAGGATGATCCAGTGGTCGCCGCCGATGCCCGGCCACGTCTGCAGGTTCGACGGCCACGCGTTCAGCGGCGTGTTGCCGTTCCAGGTCTTGCGGGTGCCGAAGTCCGCCGTCGTATCGACGTTCAGCCCGCCGTAGTACGAGGTCGGCGAGTCCATCCCGTAGAACGCGTCGCACAGGCCACGCGAATCGTTGGGCGGGAGGTACATCGAGCACGTCGCGCGGGCGTTGTCGATCGGCAGCAGCTCGTCGTGGACGCCGTTGACGATCGCGAACGGCGCGTCGCCCGCGGTGCTGGCGTTCGACGGCCCGCACGTGGAGTAGCCCTTGTCCGTGTCGAAGTCGAGCACCGCGTCGTGCGCGCCGTTCGTCCAGCGGTAGAGCGGCATGCCGCCCTGCAGCAGGCTCGGCGAGTACGTCGCGACCTTCGTCGAGTACACGGGCGCGATGTTCGGTGCGAGGAAGTACTTCGCCCAATCGCCCTTCCAGTCGAAGATCTTGCGGCCGGCGATGAGCCGCTCGGGCTTCGCGCCCGGGAACCCGCAGTCGGCCGCGCCGACGGCCATGGCGCCGCGGATGGTCGACGTGACGCCGGAGTCGTCGATGCCCACCAGCCGGCGGTTCGCGGCGCTGCCGACATCCTCGGAGCGCAGCGCCAGGCGCAGCGCCTCCGCCCCGCCGGCCGACTCGCCGGTCGCGTAGATGCGGTCGGGGTCGATCCCGAAGCGGTCGTGCTGCGCCTTGAGCAGCCGGATGAGCGTCTGGCGGTTGCGCTGGCCCTCGCGCGCGACGGTGTCGAGGCCCATCGTGCGGATCTGGTTCTGGTTCGCCGAGACCGTGTCCGAGGTGATCGCCACGAACCCGCGGTAGGCCATGTACCGCGCGACGGCGTCGCCCCAGCCGCGGCCGCCGGCGAACTTCCCGAAGATCGGATCCTCGTACTGCAGCCAGCTGCCGCCGTGCTCGACGATCACGACGGGCGCCTTCTGGTTGCGGTCGTCGCGGTAGTAGTCGAAGCGCAGGGCGGTTGCGGGCGGTGCCTTCCTGCCGAGGATGTCCGCCGCGGCGAACGCCGGCTCACCAGCGGGGCGCTTGCGGACCGTCGAGGTCTTGCCGTCGGTCAGCGTCACGTCCGGGTACCCGTACGGACGGTCGCGGATCGTGCAGAGCTTGCCGTCGGCGGGCTCGAGCGCACTCGGGCCCTCGATGCACTGGGCGGGGTCGAAGTCCGCGTGCGCGGCGGGCGCCAGGGCGGCCGCGGCGAGCAGGCCGGCGATCAGGGTCAGGACGGGGCGACGTGGTCTCATCGCCGCGACCCTCGGCTCTGACAAGCCGCATGGTCAAGTGAATGTCGTTCTGGCGCTGCGAATGACGTTCACGGGCCTCACCGCACATCCGGCCACCGTCCTTCCGGATTGTGGTGCGCCTGCGGCGAGAGGCCGAACGAGACGGTGATGCTTCGCTCACCCGCATCCCTGCTTGCTGCCTTCGTGGTGCTCGGCGTCGCGGCCCCGGCCGCGTCGGCGGTCAGCGGCGACCAGGAGATCATCGTCAAGCGCACTCCCGGCCTCTCCGCCGCCGAGCGCGCCGAGATGCGCGAGAGCGCCGACGTCGAGTTCGTCGCGTCCCATCGCCTGGCGAACACCGAGGTCGTCGCCGCCGCTCCAGGCGAGCGCGACGCGGCGATCCGCGACCTCAACGCCGACCCCGACGTCGTCTGGGCCGAGCCGAACCGCCGCGTGACCGCGCAGACCACCGACCAGTTCTGGAACCTGCTCTGGGGCCTGGAGAACACCGGCCAGACGATCAACGGCGCCGTTGGCACCGCCGACGCCGACATCGACGTCACGGCCGCCTGGGCGCAGACCAAGGGCTCAGGGGTCACCGTCGCCGTCGTGGACAGCGGCATCCGCCAGAGCGGCACGGACCTCTCGCTGACCACGGGCTACGACTGGGTCGACGACGACTCCTCGCCGTGGGACGGCAACGGCCACGGCACGCATGTCTCGCACACGATCGCCGCGCTGGAGAACTCCACGGGCATCGTCGGCGTCGCCCCTGCGGCGACGATCATGCCGCTGCGCACCCTCGACGACAGCGGCTCGGGGTGGTCGTCGGACAGCGCCGCAGCCTTCGATTACGCCGGCGACCACGGCGCGCGGGTCGTCAACGCCTCGCTGGGCTCCACCGGCTACACCCAGGCCGAGTACGACGCGATCGCCGGCCACCCGAACACCCTGTACATCGTCGCCGCGGGGAACGACGGGACGAACAACGACACGACGCCGCACTACCCGTGCAACTACACGCTCGCCAACGTGCTGTGCGTGGGCGCGACGACGAACACCGACCAGCAGGCGTCGTTCTCCAACTACGGCGCGGTCTCCGTCGACCTGCACGCGCCCGGCGAGGACATCGCGTCGATGGGCATCTGCGGCGGATGGGGCTACTGCTACTACGACGGCACCTCGATGGCGACGCCGCACGTCACCGGCGCGGCCGCGCTGCTCCTCGCGAAGTCGAGCACGCTCACGGCCGCGCAGATGAAGCAGCTGCTGCTCGACGGCGGCGACACGCTGGCGGGCCTGAGCGGCAAGTCGGTCTCCGGCAAGCGCCTGAACGCCGGCTCGGCGATGGCGCTCCTGCTCGACGCGCCGCCGGCCCCGACCGGCCTGGCAGCCGTCGGCGGCAGCGGTCAGATCGCGCTGAGCTGGACGGCCCACCCCGATGCGGACGTGACGAGCTACCGGGTCTACCAGTCGGGGACGAACACGCTGCTTCGCACGGTGAACGTGCCCGGGACGTCCACGACACTGACCGGCCTGCCCGAGGGCGCGAGCCGCAGCTACGAGATCACCGCCATCGACGACCAGAACCGCGAGTCCCCCCGATCGGCCCCCGCCTCGGCGACGACGGCCGATCCCGCCCCGGCCGCGCCCGGCGGACTGGCCGCGATCGGCGGCACCCAGCAGGTGTCACTGTCGTGGACCGCAAACGCCGAAAGCGACCTGGCGAGCTACCGCGTGTACCGCGCGGGGACGAACACGCTGGTGCGGACGGTGACCGGCACCTCGACGACCATCACGGGCCTGGCCGATGGGACGGCCTACGCCTACGAGATCGCCGCCGTGGACAACGGCGGCCACGTCTCCGCCCGATCAGCGTCCGCGAGTGCGACGACGAACCCAGCCAGCTCATCGACGCCCCCACCGAGCACGTCCGGCCCGACCCCGCTCACCCCGTCGCCGTCCGACGATGATGACCCGCTCGACGACAGCGAACTCGACGCCGTCCCCACGTTGAGCGGCGTGAGCATCGATCGCGCGGTCGTGCTGTGTGCCGCTTCTCGTCGCGGGTGCAAGGTCCGCAGCGCGACGCTCGTCTTCGGCCTCGCCGCCGACGCGACGGTGCGGATCGTCGCCGCCAAGCAGGTGTGCACCACGACGAAGGGCCGCGGCGCCCGCAAGCCGAGCTGCCGCTTCAAGGAAGCAGGCCGGCGCAGCGTGTCGCTCGAAGCCGGCGACTACGAGGCGACGATCGGCAAGACCCTGCAGGGCATCCGACTCTCGACCGGCACCTGGCGGGTCACGCTCAGCACGAGCGCGGACACGGTGACGGTGCCGCTGAAGGTGACGACGAAGCGCTGACCGGGCCGCGCGGCGGTGACCTCGTGCAGGGCCGGTAAGCTGTGGGGCTGGAGCGCCTCGCGTGCTCCGAGCGCCCGTAGCTCAGTGGATAGAGTGCTTGCCTCCGGAGCAAGAAGTCGCAGGTTCGAATCCTGCCGGGCGCGCTGTGCGGTAGGCGCACGACGCAGCGCCCGCGTCTCACGGCCAGGCGCGAGCCTGTATCCCAGCGATCAAGATCGCCGTGACCTCCGCGGAGCCTGGACTCGTCGACGCTGAGTGCCGACGTGTCCCGACGTCCTCGCCCCACGGCGTCCGAGCACGGCCGCCGTGCTGCGCGCCATGTCATCCCCCTTGCAATAGTTGCGCGAGGCAGTGGGGTGTCCTGCATCGTCCGCCTTGACGCCCGGTGATGCGGTGCCCCCGACAAGAGGACTGTGATGATCGTTCGTGGTGTGAGGTTCTTCGCTCTGTGTCTGATGGCGCTCGTCGCGTGTCCGTCGATGGCGTCAGCCAAGACCGTCAAGAAGAAGGTCGGCGCTTCCATCGTCTTCAAGCAGGCGACGAATCCCAAGAACGCCACCAACTGCGGCGTCGTACCGGTCCTGCAGTGGAAGGACCCCACCGACAAGGGGTTCTTCGGCTCGAGCTGGGAAGGCCACTACTTCTACTTCGGCAAGGAGACCGTGACCCGCCCGACGCCGCCGTTCAACAACACGTTCACCTGGCTCGGCGTTGACTTCAGCTCGGGTTCGAGCAACTGGTGGCTGCTCGGCGACGGCACGTGGCGAGCCGGCGGCGATCCCGGCGAGGCCCAGGCTGCCTGCGGCGAGTACCTCACCAAGGCAAAGCAGGCGTTCGGAGCGAATGCGTGGGTGATCGTCACCGGCGAGAATCAGCGCGTGATCACGGGCAAGGTCCGTCTCTCATGCTCGGGAGGAACCTCTTGCAGCATCCACGACGGGATCGGCGGCATCAAGGTGAGCGCCGGTTCGGAGTCGACGACGACCGACGATGACGGCCGGTACAAGCTCGGCGTCGGAAAGGGCAAGTACACCGTTCGCGCGAAGGGAACGCACTTCCGCGTCACGACCAAAGCGCAGACGGTCGACCTGACCAAGAAGAAGAGCGCGACGGCCAACTTCGACGCGTGTGGCGCACAGAGCGCCAAGGCGTCGACGAGGGCGGCCACCCTGCCGGCTGTGACGCTCAGCTCTCAGGGCGCGAAGGGCGTTAAGGGCTGCGCGAACAGAGTGACCGTGAGGTGGAGCCCTCCGCGCACGTTGTCGTTCCGATGGGAAGCCGCCCCGAACTGCGGCGGCAGGTACTACGACAAGGACTGGGGACTGCTTGAACGCACGATCGACCCGGCGGCCGATGTGCTCAAAGCCAATGCCGACAGCGTGCAGTTCTCCGTGCCTGGCCAGCCCGGCTATTTCCTCGGTGGGACGATCAAGGCCAAGTCCGGCACGTTCACTGCACGCATACCGGCTGACGTCAAGCCGTACATCAACCAGACGGCCAACACGCCCTGCGCGTACGTGGCGGACGATGTTCCGCTGACACCGTGATCCGTTCGCTCTCCGTCGGGCCGGCGGACAGGAGGTAGTGCCAGTCAGCGGCGGGGGCATCATGTCGACTTGCGGTCGCCCGTCCGGATCGTCCCCGCCGACGAGGACGCGGCCCGATCGTGTCGGCTGCGGCGACGCAGCATCACCGGCGCGGTGAACCGATCGCGCCGGCCGCGCGAAGTCGGGGTCATGGCCCTCCAGCGCAGAAGCCTCCCACTCGTCACGGCTCTCCTGCTCGCCGCCGCCCTCGGCGCTGGACAGGCGCGGGCCGCGACCCCGCTCGGCTCGCCCGGCGCGTCCGCGACGCCCAGCGGCTTCGCGTGTGCGAACTGCCAGGCCGGCGCCCCCGTCGGCTTCCGGCAGTTCGCGCTGCGCGGAGCGACGCTCGAGGCGCCTGAGGACGGCGTGCTCGTGTCGGCCTCCGTCTACGCCAAGCGGATCGCCGGCGCCGAGCCGCCGCGGATCGCGGTCCTGCGACCGGCGGGCGACGACGGCGTCGGGGTGAACGAGGTGGAATCCGTCCCCGTGCCGGTGTCGTCGGAGACCGGCGCCCGGTCGGCGGTCGCAGATCTCCACCTGCCGGTGAAGCGCGGCGATTCCATCGGCTTCGTGTTCACGCCCGGCGAGGTGGATCTCGGCGTCCGGGGGCGTCCGCGTCCCGACGGCGCGGTCCAGTCGTTCACCGGCCCGTGCGACCCATGCGGGATGGACGGAGGCACCGGGACCGAGCTGCTGCTCGACGCCGTCGTGGAGCCGGACGTCGACCAGGACGGCTTGGGCGACGAGAGCCAGGATCCCGACGGCGGCGGCCTCGGCGTCGACTGGATGGACGACTGGTTCGACGACTTCGAGGAGGGCGACCAGCTCGACGAGGACGCCGTCGGCGAGACGGTTCCGGCGCGGCGGCAGCGACTGAAGCTCCTGGACGTCGACCGGCTGCCCGGTCAGCGCGCGATGGTACTCGTGCGGGCCCCCAGCGCGGGGCGCCTGAGCGCCGCCATCACCCTTCCGGCGAGCCAGCGGACCGGCGCCGGCCCGTTCCTGACGGTGTTGACAGGCGAGACGCGCCTCAAGCGCCCCGGGCGCGTCTGGCTGGCCCTGAGCCCGACGCCGCGCGGCGCGCGCGAGCTGGCGCGGCGGGGCACCACCCGGACCAAGACGATCGTGTCGCTGCGGCCGGCGCGAGCACCGCGAAAGGTGCTCATGCGCTCGGTGCGGCTGTAGCGCCAGCGGAGCCCGGCGCGCCGGGCGCACGTCTGAGGCGCCCGACGTCTGTCGGCGAGCAGCACGACGGCTCGTCGACCCTCCCCTCCGCGGGGAGCCGCGACCGACGGTCAGCTGCCCGCGCTGGTCCGAATTCGCCGGGCGCGCCGTCCCGCTCCTGATACCGTGAGTCCACCCTTCACGTCCGCCGTTCCGGGTCGTCAAGTACGCGCTCTCCGGTCTCTGTGACCTCTCAACCTTGCGAGCGCTCTGCCCGAGAGGCAACTTGAGGAGCGACGATGGACCAGGTGATAACGGCGCCTCCGCGGCGCCCACCGTCCCACCCCGGCGAGCCGGTGCGCGCGGGTCGCGCCGAGGGGTCCCTCGGCCCTCCCCTCCGCATCGCCATGCTCGCCCCGCCGTGGATCTCCGTCCCTGCGCAGGGATACGGCGGCGTCGAGTCCGTCGTCAGCGCGCTCACCGAGGCGCTCGTCGCCCGCGGGCATCACGTGACGCTGTTCTGCGCCCCTGGGTCGGTGTCCCGCGCGACGGTCGTGACCCTGCTCGCGGCGTCGCACCCCGACGAGATCGAGCGGTCGATCTACGAGGTCGACCACGTCGGCCAGGCCTTCGACCAGATCGACCTTGCGATCGAGGGTGAGCGCTTCGACGTCGTACACGACCACTCCGGCTTCACCGGTCTCGCGATGGCGGGTCGCCTCCAGACGCCGATGGTCCACACGCTGCACGGTGCGTTCACGCCCGAGACGGCGTCGTTCTACGCGCGTCACGGGCACAAGGCCGCGCTTGTGGGGATCAGCCAGGCGCAGCTCGCGACGGCGCCGCCCGGGCTGACGCCGATCGCCGCGATCCCCAACCCGATCGACCTACGGGCGTGGCCGCTGCAGGAGCGCAAGCGCGACTACCTGCTGTGGGTCGGGCGGATCACGCCGGAGAAGGGTCCGCAGCGCGCGATCGCCGCGGCCCGGCTCGTCGACGTGCCGCTCGTGCTCGCCGGCGTCGTCCAGCCCGGGCACCAGGAGTTCTTCGACCGCGAGATCGCGCCGCACATCGACGGATCGGCCGTGCGCTACGTCGGCGAGATCAGCGGCGCGGTGAAGCGCTCCCTGTTCGCGCACGCCCGGGGCCTGCTCATGCCGATCCGCTGGGCGGAGCCGTTCGGGATGGTGATGATCGAGGCGCTCGCGTGCGGGACGCCGGTGATCGCGTTCCCCGAAGGCGCCGCGCGCGACGTCATCGACGACGGGCGCACCGGCTTTCTCGTCGCGGACGAGCGTGGGATGGCCGACGCGATCGGCCATCTGCACCGGATCCGGCCCGCGGACTGTCGCGACTGGGTGCGCCGCACCTGTGAGGTCGACCTCGCCGCGGCGGCCTACGAGCGCGTGTACCGGGCCGTGGCCCCCCGAGGGCTCACCCGTGTCTGACCGGACGCTCAACGTCCTGGACGGCAGCACGTTCGTCGTCGGCGACCGGCTCGGCGACATCCACGCGGGCGGTACGCGCGCGCACGGCTTCTTCTCCGAGGACACCCGCGTCGTTTCGCACTGGGTGCTCACCGTCGGAGACGCGCCGCTCGAGCTGCTGAGCCTGCACCAGGGGTCCCATTTCGACGCGCAGTTCGTCCTCGCGCCGAGCGTCGGGCCCGACGAGCAGGCGCCGTGGTCGATCATCCGCCACCGCCTCGTCGACCACGTGTGGATGGAGGACGTGACGATCACGAACCATCTGCACGTCGCGAGCCGGCTGCGGGTGGGCCTCGCCGTGGACACGGACTTCGCCGACCTGTTCGAGGTCAAGGACGACGAGGTCCGCGTGCGCGAGATCGTCGCCGACCGCGAGGCCGGCGAGCTGACGCTCGCCTACGAGCACGCCGGCTTCCGACGGTCGGTCACCGTCAGCTCCAGCTCGCCCGCACGCGTCACGCCGGCAGGCTTCGTGTTCGACGTCGAGATCGGGCCGGGCGAGCAGTGGGCGACGAGCTTGACGGTCACCCCGTTCGCCGCCCAGCCGGGCATCCGGTTCGCGCCCCGCGCACCACGCGGGCGGCTCCCCGAGGTCCGGCGCGCTCGTACCGCTGAGCTCGACCGCTGGCTGGCCGACGCGCCGGCGCTCGAGGCCGACGACCCGGCGATCTCGCGCACGTACCGGACGAGTCTCAGCGACCTGGGAGCGCTGCGGATGCACCCCGACCTCACCGCCGGGGCCACGCTCCCCGCCGCGGGACTGCCGTGGTTCATGGCGATCTTCGGTCGGGACAGCCTCATCACGAGCCTCCAGGCGCTGCCTTTCCTCCGGGGCCTTGCTGCGACCACGCTCCGCGTCCTGGCGGCGCGCCAGGCGACGACGCGCGACGACTTCCACGAGCAGGAGCCGGGGAAGATCCTGCACGAGGTCCGCTTCGGCGAGCTCACCTCATCCGGGGAACGCCCGCACTCGCCGTACTTCGGAAGCGCCGATGCGACGCCCCTCTTTCTCATCCTCCTCGACGAGTACCGCCGCTGGACGGGCGACGACGAGCTCGTCCGCGACCTCGAGCCTCACGCCCGCGCCGCGCTGGCATGGATCGAGGACAGCGGCGATCTCGACGGCGACGGCTACGTCGAGTACCAGCGCCGCAACACACAGTCAGGCCTCCTCAATCAATGCTGGAAGGACAGCTGGAACTCCATCCAGTTCGCCGACGGCACGCTCGCCCGAGGCCCGATCGCGACGTGCGAGATCCAGGGATACGTCTACGACGCGCTGCGGCGCGCGGCCCGACTGGCGCGTGAGGTCTGGAGCGACGACCTCCTCGGCGCGCGCCTCGAGCGCACCGCCATGGAGCTCAAGGCGCGCTTCCGCCGGGACTTCTGGATGCCCGACCGCGGGTGTCACGCGCTCGCGCTGGACGGCGACAAGCGGCAGGTCGGCAGCCTCACCTCCAACATCGGGCATCTCCTCTGGTCGGGCATCGTCGACCCGGGCGAAGCGGCCGCGACCGCCGAGCGGCTCCTCGACGACCCGCTGTACTCCGGCTGGGGCGTCCGGACCCTCGCCGCCACCGAAGCGGGATACAACCCGCTCGGCTACCACACCGGCACCGTCTGGCCCCACGACAACTCGCTCATCGCCGCCGGCCTCGCCCGCTACGGCTACCACGACGCGGCCGCAACCATCGCCTCCGCGGTGCTCTCAGCGGCGCCGTACTTCGAGCATCGGCTGCCCGAGGTCTTCGCCGGGTTCCCCGTCTCGCAGTCATCCGTGCCCGTCGCGTTCCCGACGGCCTCACGCCCGCAGGCATGGGCGGCGGGAGCGCCGCTGCTGCTGCTCAGCACGCTGTTCCGTCTCCGGCCGGCAGACGGCGACGTCGAGGTCGTCCTTCCCGGCCGCGGCGGGCGCGTCGCCCTGGCGCGCGACCCCGGCCGGTTCCTTGTACCGGCGACCGAAGAGCGGGTGTAGCATGGGAAGGACACGAGGATGGACGCGGCGATCGTCGAGACCCGTCGTCCGTCCGTTTGGAGGCCCGATGTGGCCGGTCTACCGCTAGGCGATTCCCCGCGACACAGCGGCAACGGGGAGACCAGCCGGCACGACGCAGGACACGACGCCCATCGGGCGCGCCACGCGCCCGGGGACCAGCCGTCGGGTTCCGCCGAAGAGCCGCCCGTCCGCATCGATCACGGCGGCGACGGCATGTCCTCGCCCGCGGAGACCGGCGACCCGAGCCCGGCCGCGGCGCTCCTGCGACGAGCGGCGGCGCGTGAGACGACCGCTCGGGCTCGCGACCGCCGCGCGAGGGCGCGTGACCGCGCAGCGGCGGCGCGTGACGCCGCGACGGTTCAGCGGGACGCCGAAGTGCTGCGCGACGGCGCTCGCACCGTGACCGGCGCCCAGGTCGTGCTCCGCGCCGCACACCGACGCCGGCGGACCGCCGAGGACCACGCCCTCGCCGCCGAGCACCGAGCCGGGGCGGCCGCCGACCGCGCCGCCGCCGCGAAGGATCGGATGCAGGCCTCGCACGATCGACGGCGGGCGCGCGCGGACCTCGTGACCTTGGCGAAGGCCCTGGCGACCACCGAGGCCGACCCGCTGACGGGCGCCCGCACCCGACGTGCCGGGCTCAGCCGGCTCGAGCACGAGATCGACCGCTGCCGCCGCACCGGGACGAGCCTCGTCGTCGCATATGTCGACACCGTCGGGCTCAAACACCTCAACGACACCGAAGGCCACGGCGCGGGCGACGCCATGCTGATGCGCGTGGTCACCACGATGCGCCGGCACATGCGGTCGTACGACCTCATCGTCCGGGTGGGCGGTGACGAGTTCGTCTGCGCGATGTCGACGGCCGAGCTGCCCGACGCGCGCAAGCGGTTCAGCGCCATCGCATCCGACCTCGCGGCGAGCGCGGACGCCGTCCGGACCGGGTTCGCCCAGCTCACGGGGCAGGAGACCGCGGCCGAGCTCATCGCGCGCGCTGACGCCGAGCTCACGGCCGTCATGTCTGACGCTGCGAGCGCCGGCCGGCGGACCCCGCGGACGCCGGGGAGATGACCGTGCGCGACCGACACCACCCTCGTCTCTGTCCCGGCTGCGGCGCGCCGATGGCGCGCCAGGAGGATGCGTGCTGGAGGTGCGGCGCCCCGTGGTTGAGCGACGAGCCGCCGGCGACCGCCGCTGTCTCATCGGACCTGGAACGGTGGGCCAACGAAGGTGGACGCCCGTTGCGGACCGTGGCCCCCGTGGGTTGAGCTCGAGCCCCGCGCGGGCTGACCTGTGCGGTCTTTGCGCCCATCGTCGGCGTCGTACGAGCCGCTCAGGCTCCCGCGATCAGGGTCGCGCAGACTCGGCGCCCGGCGCGGGCAGCGCACGGATCACGGCGTGACGGTGATCGTCCGCTGAACCGTCGTGCGATTCGCCGCGCCGTCGGTCGCCACAAACCGCAGTCGCACCTTGAAGGTGCGCTTCTGCGCCCCGAGCAGCTTTGCGCTCGGCTTGAGCACGAGCGTCTGCGCGCGGCTGAGCTTCGTCGTGCGCTCGAACACGGTGCGCGGCGTGGCCGACAGCGTCGTGTCCAAGGTGACGGGCTCACTCGGTGTCACCTGCACCCGCACGCCCTTGCGGAAGTCGCGCAGCTTCAGCCGGGTCTGCAGCGTGCCGAGCTTCAGCGTGGGGCGCGTGGTGTCTGCAGCGGGTGTGCTCTGCCCGGCGACGGTGACCGTCGGGCCGGGGACGACGATCGGGTCCGGTGCCGGCAGCTGCACGGGCGGCGGCGCGGGCAGCTGCACCGGCGGCGGGCCGGAGGTCTGGATGTCGAGCGACCAGCCCCCGGCGATGACGCCCGTCGTGGGCCGTGTCGTCTCGGTGTGGTCGTTGTCGTCGACGAGGAACAGTTTCCACGTCCCGTTGGGATTCGTGCCGTTGAAGACCGCCAGGCTGGCGGGCGGCGCGGGGACGTTCGGCGGCGCGGGCGGGACGAACGCGAGCAGGAACCCCGGGTCGAAGGGTGCGAACACGCCGGTCGTCGGCCGGCGCCCCGGGGCCGGTGCCCCGTCCGAGAACGTGAGGACGTCGCCGTCGAACACGTCGAGCTCCTGCGGGCCGGGCGGCAGGCGATCCGTGGCGTTCGCCATGAGCACCGCGCTCTGGCCCTGCGGCCCGACGAGCTGGGCGTGGATGTCGCTGGCGAAGCCGTGGTGCACGCCGTTCAGGCGCACCGTGACCTTCGTGACCGTGCCCTGGAGGCCGTCGGCCTCGATCGTCGCCGGGTACGGGTCGGCGATCCCGCTGTCGCCGGTGCCCGGGACCTTGATCTGGGCGGGGTCGGTGAACCGCGGCGGGGTCGCGCCGGTGGTGATCCGCAGCAGCTTGCCGTTGGTGGTGGCGGCCCAGAGGTTGGCGTCGGGACCGGTGCGAAGGTCGGAGAACGTCGTCCCCGCCGGCAGGACGGTGGTGGGAACGGGGAACTCCGTCACGACGCCTGCCGGGGTGATCCGGCCGATCGACCCGCTGGCCAGGGCGAACCAGACGTTGCCGTCAGAACCGGCGGTGATGGCGTGCGCGAGGCTGCTGACGGGGAAGTCCACGGCACTGCCCGATCCAGGGTTGATCCGCCCGATGTTCGGTGAGCCGGCCTCCGTGAACCAGAGGTTCCCGTCAGCGCCGGCCGTGATCGCGAGCGGTTGCGCGCTGTCCCGGAAGAACGAGAACTGGGTGATCGCGCCCGCCGGCGTGATCCGCCGGACCGAGTTTGCCGCGGGCTCGGTGAACCAGAGATTGCCATCGGGGCCGGCGGTGATGTCGGCCGGACCGTTGAGCGGCGCGCCGGGCGGAATCGCAGAGAACTCCGTGATGGAACCGTCGGTCGTCACGCGGCCGATCCTGTTCCCGGCGGACTCGGTGAACCAGAGGTTGCCGTCCGGGCCGGCGGCGATCGCGGTCGGCCCTCTGCCGGCGGGGAGCGGGAACGTGCCGACGATGTTGCCGTTGGTCGCCTGCTTCTGGATCCGGCTGGCGCTGTTCTCGACGAACCACATGTTCCCGTCCGGCCCGGCGGTGATGCCGAGCGGGTCACTGCCGAGCGCGATGCCGGCAGTGAACTGCTGGCTCGTGCCGCCGGGCGTGATCTGCATGACGGAGTCCGCCGCGGTCGACGTGGCCCAGATGTTGCCGTCGGGGCCAGTCGCAAGACCGGTCGGCAGGCTCACCGGGGTGAACGCGCGGAAGCTCGGGGGCGCGGCGTGGGCGGGAGCGGCGGCGAGCGGCGTCAGGAGCCCGGCGACGAGCGCCGGGAGCAGGAGCGGCCAGCGCCAGGCAGCGCGGGGCATGCGCCCCACTACACCAGGTTTCGGGCCTTATCGGAAGGGCCGAAGTGCGTCCACCCTGTCTCAGCATCACGACGCGGAGACCACGGGCGCCGGTGCCCGCGCATCCGCCCGCTGCCACATGACCGCGACCGCGAAGATCGCCATTCCGCCCAGCGACAGCCCGACGGCGACCCACATCGGCGCCGCCAGCCCGAGCCCCGCCGCCAGCACCAGGCCCCCGAGCCACGCACCCAACGCGTTCGCGACGTTGAACGCCGAGTGATTCAGCGCGGCGGCGAGCGTCTGCGCGTCCCCCGCCACCGTCATGAGCCGCACCTGCATCCCGGTGCCCACCGCGATCGACGTTCCCATGAGGAAGACCGTCGGCACAGCAAGAGCCGGGGTGACCGACGTGAACGCGAACAGGGCGAAGATCGACGTCATGAAGACGAACAGGACGAACATCCCGCGCACCGGCCACCGGTCGAGCAGGCGTCCCCCGAGGAGGTTGCCGGTGACCATGCCCAGCCCCCACACCGCGAGGACGACCGGAACGAGCGACTCATTCAGCCCGGTGCGGTCGGTGAGGATCGGCGCGATGTAGCTGTAGACGGCGAAGAGCCCGCCGCCGCCGATCGCGCCGGTCGCGACGGCGAGCAGCACCTGCGGACGCTTCAGCGCGCCCAGCTCCCGCCGGAATGTCGCCCCCGGGTTCGCCGGGGTGTGCGCGACGTGGCGCAGCACGCCGAACGCCGTCGCGATCGCGAGGACGCCACCAAACGCGAACGCCGCCCGCCAGCCCAGCCCCTGGCCGAGCCACGTCGCCAGCGGCACGCCGATGACGTTCGCCACGCTCAGCCCGAGGAACACGATTGCGACCGCCGACGCGTGGCGACCTGGCCCCGCGAGGTCCGCGGCGGCGAGCGCCGCGACCCCGAAGTACGCGCCGTGCGGGAGCCCCGAGACGAAGCGGCCGAGCATCAGCAGCTCGTACGACGGCGCCAGGGCGCTGACGAGGTTCCCCGCCGCGTAGGCGATCATCAGCCCGATCAGGAGGCTGCGGCGAGGGAACCGGGCACCGGCGCCTGCCAGCAGCGGCGCGCCGACCACCACGCCCAGCGCGTAGGCGCTGATGACGTGACCGGCGGTCGGGATCGAGACGCTGATGCCGTCGGCGATCTGGGGCAGGACACCCATGGCGACGAACTCCGTGGTGCCAATCGCAAACGTGCCCAACGCGAGCGCGGCAAGCGCGAGGCCGGAGCCGGGCGCCATGCCGAAGGAGGGTCGTTGCACTGTCAACGTGATAGCAGGTCAGTGTCCGCGCACCCGGGCGCTACCTTCTGCACATGGCCCCGGAAGATCCCGAGCCGCCCACACCGCAGCCCGACGAAGCGGCCCGCCTGCGAGACGAAGCCGACCGCGCGCGGTACGCGATCCGCCGCGAGCTCGACGAGCTCGAGCACGATGCCGACCGGATGAAGTCCGACGGCGACGCGGTCGACCATGACCTCAAGGACGCGCACGACCGCGCCGACGGCGAGCACCGCCGCGACGAGTGGACGCGCCACGTGCGCGACGAGGACGCCTGAGCGCGCACGCCTGCCGCTACCGTCGCTGACATGGGCTGCACGTGGCGAGGCGACGACGAGACCATCGGCGAGGTGGCAGCGCTCTTCGCGGGCGACGACGTTGAGACAGCGACGCCTACGGTGCCCGTCGAACTCGCCGACCCGACGTACGCCCGTGCGCTGGCAGGTCTCTACGTCACCTGGGAGGCGGCACCCGCGCCCGACCCGCGACTGCTCGTCCTCGACGACGGCGTCGCCACGTCACTCGGGCTCGACGCCGCGCGCCTGCGCACCCCCGACGGGATCAGGTTCCTGCTGGGGGCCGGAGTCGCGGGCACCGTCGCGCAGGGCTACGCCGGGCACCAGTTCGGCAACTTCTCCCCGCGCCTCGGAGACGGCCGCGCACTGCTGCTCGGCGAGGTCATCGACGTCGACGGCGTGCGCCGCGACCTGCACCTCAAGGGCTCTGGCCGGACCCCGTTCGCGCGCGGCGGTGATGGGAAAGCCGCCGTCGGGCCGATGCTGCGCGAGCACGTCATCAGCGAGGCGATGCACGCACTCGGCATCCCCACCACGCGGTCACTCGCCGTCTTCGCGACCGGCGAACGCGTCCGCCGCGAGACCGGGGCGCTTCCGGGCGCCGTGCTCGTCCGCGTCGCGTCGAGCCACCTGCGGGTCGGGACCTTCGAGTATGTCGCGCGCACCCTGCGCGACGGCGATCTGCTCCAGCGGCTGCTCGACCATGCGATCGAACGCCACCACCCCGCTTCCGCGGAAGCGCCCTCCCCCGCGCTGGCGTTCTACGACGCGGTGGTCGCCGCCCAGGCCGAGCTCGTGGCACGGTGGATGCTCGTCGGGTTCGTCCACGGCGTGATGAACACCGACAACATGGCGATCTCCGGCGAGACGATCGACTACGGCCCGTGCGCGTTCATGGAGGCCTACGACCCCGAGACCGTCTTCAGCTCCATCGACCACGGCGGGCGCTACGAGTACGGCCGCCAGCCGGCGGCTGCGCAGTGGAACCTCGCGCGGCTTGCCGAGGCGCTGCTGCCCCTCGTGGCCGCCGACGCGCCCGAGCGTACCGCCGAGCAGGCGATGGAGATCCTCAACACGTTCCCCGAGCGCTTTGCGACGCACTGGCGCCACGGCATGCACGCGAAGCTCGGCCTCGCCGACGGCCCGCGCGAGGACGAGGCGCTCGTCGACGATCTCCTCGGGCTGCTGCACGCCCAGGGGATCGACTGGACCCTGGCCTTCCGCGGCCTGGCCGGAGCTGCCCGTGGCGACGCGTCGGCGTTCACCGCGCTCGCGGATGATCCCGCCGCCGCTGGACCGTGGCTCGATCGCTGGCTCGCCGTGCAGCCTGACGCCGACGCGATGGACCGCGTCAACCCGCTCGTCATCCCGCGCAACGAGGCGGTTGAGGACGCGCTCATGCATGCCACGGCGGGCGACCTCGGCCCGCACGACCGGCTCGTCGCAGCGGTCCGCCGTCCGTTCGACCCGCCGGCGGACGAGCGGCTGCTGCGCCCGGCCGCCGACGCCGACTACGTCACCTTCTGCGGGACCTGACTCAGCGCCCGACGCCGAGTGTGCGCGCGTCCTGCTGGCCGCCGAGCGGGCCGATCGGAGAGCGAGCGAGGCCCGGGTAGAGGACGGTGACGACGCCGCCGTCGCGTGCGTCGGGCTCGAGCCCCTGGAGCGTCTTCCACGTCCCATGGAAGATCCGCGCCCGGGCGGTCAAGCTCAGCGGGTTGCCGGCCTTGTCGGAGTAGTCCATCCGGATGAGCACGGCGCCGGTGGCGAGCGGGGAGATCGTGCCCGAGACCCGCAGCTTCTTGTTCAGGATCCGGGATTCCGCGACCCTCAGCGCCGCGGAGCGAGCGGCCGCGCGGACGGTCACCTGCTGGGCGCGGACCCCGGGCGACGCGCCGAGGCTGATGGTCAGCACGCCGGTGCTCAACGGCTGGGTCGCCGGCAGGCGCGCAGAGAGGCGGATCCGGCCGTCGCGCACGGTGACGGTGCGCCGGGTCGTCACGCCGGAGCTCCGGTAGGTGATCGCGGCGGGCAGGCCGTTGGCGAGCGTCGAAGCGCCGGCCTCGACGCGCAGCGTGCGGCGGCCAGCACGGATGCCCACCGTGGCGGTCCGGACCTTCAACTGCGGGAGGAACGCCGCGCCGGTCGCCGCGGGTGTCCCCTTCGACGCGCCCGGCGCCGGCGTGGTCCCGGTCGGGGTGGTGGACGCCGGTGTCGTGCCGGCCGGCGGCGCAGCTGGACCCGTGGGCGTCGGGTCGCACACGTCGCCGATGCCGTCGCCGTCGAGGTCGGACTGGTTGGTGTTCGCCGCCGCCGGGCAGTTGTCGGCGACGTCACCGACCGTGTCGGCGTCGGCGTCGTTGCCGTACCACGTGATCGCGGCATCGCCCATCCCGGTGACGTACACGGTGCGGTTGTCCGGTGACACCGCGACCCCGCTCGCGTTGAGGTGCCCGGAGTTCGTCCCGTTCGGCTGGGCGGACGGCGACAGCGCGCACGCGCCGCTGCCGCTCGGCCCGGCGGAGACGTTTCCCGCCAGGCAGCGTGTGAAGGCGATCGCGCCCGACGCCGGCGTGCGGGTCAGCGTCGTGAGCGCCTCGGCCGAGGGGACGAAGAAGTTGGTCGCGACGGCGAGCACGGTCGTGTTGTCCGGCGCCACGGTGAGATCCGTCGGGGCGTTCAGGGCCGAGAACGCGCCGGTGACCGGCGTCGGAACGCACGGCGTCGCGAAGAGGCTGGTGACGCAGCCGGTGAACGCCAGGCTTCCTCGCGGGGCGGCCGGGGGCGGCAGCGTGGCCAGGCCGCGGCCGAACGTCGTGACGCTCTGGGAGGTGCCCGCCAGCACGAGCACGTCGAGCCCGTCCGCAGGCACCACGATGTCCCTGGGGTTGTCCAGCTCGCTGGTCGTCCCGTTCGCCGTCGCGCCGTTCGTGAGGTTGCAGCGGTTGTTTCCCGCCGGTGCCGGCCCCATCGCGATGCTGCCCGACATGCATTGCCCGACGGTGCTGAACGTCGCGGCGGTGGTCGGGCGCGACAGCGTGGTCACCGTGTCGTCACCCGGTGCGGCGATGTAGAGGTTCAACGCGTCGGGCGAGTAGGCGACGGCTCCGGCCCGGTCGAAGCCGGAGCCTGCGCCGTCGGGCGTGATCCGGGCCGGCGTCCCGGGGAACGCGCCGCAGGCCCCGGTCCCCGCCGGCCCGGTGGCGACCTCGCCGGTCGCGCAGCTCTGCGCGGTGAGCGCACCGGTCCCGGCGCTCCGGCTGAAGCCGACGATCGCATCGTCGCGCGCCGCGGTCGCCGTGACGAAGTCGTTGATCGGAGACACCGTGAGCCGGCCGAGACCGTCCAGGCCCGAGTCGACGCCACCTGCTGTCGCCGACCCGACCGCAGAACACGTCGTGGACTGCACCGCGGTGTCTCCGGTGTCGCAGTCGGCCAACGTCAGTGCGCCGGTCCCGGCGTTGCGAGCGAACGTCACGATCGCGTCGTCGGAGGATGCGGCGACGTAGACGTTCTTGCCGTCCGGCGCGATCGCAAGATCGGACACCCCGCTCATCCCCGAGCCGACCGCACCGTTGGTCGCCGTCGGGATCTGGGTGCACGCCGGCACCGCCGTGTCGCCGGTGATGCAGCCGGTGAACGTCAGCGCCCCGGTCGTCGTGTTGCGGGTGAACGTCACGACACTGCTGATGGCGAACAGGTTGGCGCCGCTGAGCGCGTACACGTTTCGGCCGTCCGGCGAGACCGCCGGAGCGACGAGCGTGCCCAGCCCCGACGTCGTGCCGGTACTCGTCGCCGACGCGGTCAGCGTGCACGCGCCACTGCCGACGCCTGCGGGTGGCCGCGGCCCGAGCGCGATCGATCCGGAGAGGCAGCCGAGCTTGACGTCGCTGGGGAGCGCGTGGGCCTGCGCGGTCCACGCGAGCACGATCAGGCACGCGACGACGGGAGCGGCCCGCCGCCAGGCAGGGCGGGTCATGCAGCGCACTACACCAGCTTTCGGCCGATAAAGGAAGGTCGGCGGGCACGAAGGCCCGCCGACCGTGCGCGCTACGGCAGCACCCGCTCGAGCCCGCGCTCGTCGATCTCGACGATGCCGGCCCGGGCCGCCACGGCGCGGATCTTCGCGCCGGAGAGCTTCACGCTCGCCTTGCCGACCCGGTCTCCGATGGTGACCTCCGCGACGTAGCTGCCACCCTTGAGCTTCTTCGGCAGCGTGACGCGGACCTGGCCGCCCTGGACCTTGGCGCGCGTCGTCGCGACGACCTTGCTGCCGCGCCAGAGGACGATGCGCGCGCTGCCGGTCGCGCCGCTGACACGCAGGCGCAGGACGCGCTTGGAGATACCGAGGGACGTCACGGTGAGCCGCGTGGCGCCGGCCTGCTCCGTGCCCCCAGCGCCGGTCCCGGCGCCGCCGCCGGTGCTGGTCGTGCCGCCGGTCGAGGACGACGACGTTAAACCGCCCGTCGGGGTGCCGCCGCCAGAGCCCCCGGTCGCCGGCGTGGTCGGCGTCGGGGTGGGTGTGGGCGTGGGGTTCGGCGTCGGCGTCGGCG
>CAMCUD010000044.1 GCA_945878865.1 Bifidobacterium breve
TGCTTTGACGTTGCGCGACAACGTCAAAGCACCACGGACTCACGCGCCGACCGGCGTCGATGCCGGCAGCCGCGCCGCGAGGTCGTCGATCTGCCACGGCCCCTCCGTCTCGAGCGTCCGCGCGACGGTCCAGCCCTCGAGCTCCTGGACCGAGCCGCCCTGCACGGCGTACACGCCGCCGGTGATCGGGCAGCCAGCCGTCGACAGATACGCCACGAGCGGCGAGATGTTCGAGGGGTCGAACAGGTCGTGGCCGGTACGGTCCATCGCGCCGGCCGCGAACACCGCGCCCATGCCAGGCGTCGCGAGGGTCAGGCGGGTGCGGGCGATCGGCGCGATCGCGTTGACGCGCACGCCGTAGCGCTCGAGCTCGGACGCTGCGACCAGCGTCAGCGCGGCGATCCCGGCCTTCGCCGCGCCGTAGTTGGCCTGCCCGGCGTTGGGCATCGTCACGCCGGACGCCGATGCCGTGTTGACGATCGCGCCCGCGCGCGTGCGCCCCGCCTTCGCCTCGGTCTTGAAGTACGCGGCGGCGTGGCGCATGACCGCGAAGTGCCCCTTCAGGTGCACCGCGATCACCGTGTCCCAATCGGCTTCGGGCAGCGACGCCACGAACCCGTCGCGCAGGATGCCGGCGTTGTTGACGACGACGTCGAGCCCGCCGAAGTCGTCGACGGCCTGCTGCACGAGCGCGGCCGCGCCGTCCCACGTCGCGACGTTGTCGGTGTTGGCGACGGCCTCGCCGCCGGCCTCGCGGATCTCCCGCACGACCTGCTCGGCCGGCGTGGTGTCCGCGCCGGAGCCGTCGTTGTTGCCTCCGAGGTCGTTGACGACGACCTTCGCGCCCTCGGCGGCGAAGAGCAGGGCGTGCTCACGTCCGATGCCGCGCCCCGCGCCCGTGATGACCGCGATGCGCCCCTCGAGTGCTCCCATGATCAGGCTCCCAGTTCCACGAGCCCGTCCTTCAGCACGGGCACGTCGTCGACGGTGGTCTCAAAGGCGTACGCCCCGTCACCCGCGCGCCACGCGCGGGTGCGGATGTCCTGCCCGGGCAGGACCGGTTTGGCGAAGCGCACGGCGAGGCGCTTCAGGCGCGCGGTGTCGTCGCCGGCGAGCGCGCCGAGCAGTGCCCACGACGTGAACGCCAGCACGCAGAACCCGTGCGCGATGATCCCGGGAAGGCCCGCGTCGCGCGCGACCTCCTCGTCGAGATGGATCGGCATCGGGTCGCCGGACGCCGGCGAATAGCGGAACGTCTGGTCGTCGTCGATGTGCTGCGTGACGTCGACCGCCGGAGACCCCGCGCGCAGCGCGTCGTCGAAGCCGTGCGGCGGAGCCAGCTCGCCGACCTTGCGCCCGTCATCGAACCCGCGGACGAAGAACGTCACGTGCTGCTCGTTGACGAGCTCACCGTCCGCGGCGCGGCACTCCAGGTAGACGCACGCGCGCGTGCCGTTCGGCAGCCCCTCCCACCCGGTCATCCGCGACCGCGACGTGAGCGTCTCGCCGGGGACGATCGGGCGGTGGAAACGGAAGTCCTGCTCGCCGTGCAGCACCTTGCCGAACAGCGGGAGCGGCACGACGTTCAGCGCGGGCTCCATGAGCGACGTGAACACCGGGACGATCGCGAACACCGGGCTCGCCACGTCTCCGGCGAGGTGCGCGGCGATCGGGTCGTTCGTCGCCTCCGCGTACGCGACGATCCGCTCGCGCGTGACCTCGAAGCTCTGCGGCTCGGTCCAGACGCCGAGCCCGGCCTCGTTGAACTGCAGGGTCTCGGTGGTCATGACTGCACGAGCACCGCGAGCTTGGCCAGCGAGTCGTCGAGGTTCTTCTGCGCGTCCTGCTCGACGGCCTTGCCGAGCGCGCCGACGACCATCTGGCCGGAGAACGTCGCGTCGATCTGCGCCTTCGACGTGCCCTCACCCGCCGGCTCGACGGCGAGCGAGAACGTCGTCTCGACCCCCGCCATCCCCTCGCCGGTGATCGTCAGCCGCTGCGGCTCCCGCAGCTCGGCCACGGTCCACGTGATCGTGTTGGCCATTCCGAGCATCGTCACGACCTGCGCCGCCGTGGCGCCTTCGGTGAAGCGCTCGGGGACATCGCCCTTCCACTTCGTATGGATCGTCAGCCACTCCTCGTACGTGCCGGGGCTGACCAGGACGTCCCACACCTCCTCCTGCGCGGCGGGGATCTCGACGGTCGCGTTGACGGTTCCCATGATGCTGTCTCCTCTGGTGGGTCGGATCAGCGCTCGGCGCGCTGGTAGGCGGTGACGACCGCGGCGCCGCCGAGGCCGATGTTGTGCTGCAGGCAGGCGTCGACGTCCTCGACCTGGCGGGCGTCGGCTTCTCCGCGCAGCTGCCAGGTCAGCTCGGCGCACTGCGCCAGGCCGGTCGCGCCGAGCGGGTGGCCCTTGCTGATCAGGCCGCCCGACGGGTTGACGACCCAGCGGCCGCCGTACGTCGTGTCGTCGTTGTCGATGAGCCGCGGCGCGTCGCCCTCGTCACACAGGTCGAGGGCCTCGTAGAGCAGGAGCTCGTTGGCGCTGAAGCAGTCGTGCAGCTCGATGACCTGGAAGTCGTCGGGCCCCAGGCCGGACTGGTCGTAGACCGCCCGCGCGGCCTGGACGTTCATGTCGTAGCCGATGACGTCCTTCGCCTGGCGGGTCGAGAGCGAGCTCTCGAAGTCCGTCGTCATCGCCTGGCCGACGATCTCCACCGCACGCCGCCCGAGGTCGTGGCGCTCGACGAAGTCGGCGCTCGCGATGATCGCCGCGCCCGACCCGTCCGATGTCGGCGAGCACTGCAACTTCGTCAGCGGCTCGTAGATCATCGGCGCGTCGAGGATCTGGTCGAGCGTGTACTCGTCCTGGAACTGCGCGTAGGGGTTGTTGACCGAGTGGCGGTGGTTCTTCAGGCCGATCTTGGCGAAGTGCTCGGGCTCGGAGCCGTAGTCGGCCATGTGCTCGCGCCCCGCCGCGCCGAACATCCACGGCGCGGGAGGGAACTTCACCTCGGAGATCTGCGCGAGCAGCTCGAAGTGGCGCTGCATCGGCTGCTCGCGGTCCGTGAACGTCGCCCCGAGCGAGCCGGGCTGCATCTTCTCGAAGCCCAGCGCGAGCGCGCAGTCGGCCGCGCCGTGGCGGACGGCCTGCGCGGCGAGGAAGAGCGCGGTCGAGCCGGTCGAGCAGTTGTTGTTGACGTTGACGACCGGGATGCCGGTCATGCCCAGCTCGTAGACCGCCCGCTGACCGGCGGTCGACTCGCCGTAGACGTACCCGACGTAGGCCTGCTCGACCTCCTCGTAGTCGATGCCCGCGTCGTCGAGGGCGTTCGTCCCCGACTCCCTGGCCATCTGCGGGTAGTCCCAGCCCTCACGGCGGCCGGGCTTCTCGAACTTCGTCATGCCCACGCCGATGACGTAGGCGGGTCGCTGCGCCACGGGGCGCCTCCTTGTGCTCATACGAGGTCCCGGGTGAGGACCTTGCCGGTGGGGTTGCGCGGCAGCTCGTCGAGAAAGACGACGTCGCGCGGGGTCTTGAAGCGGGCGAGCCGGTCGCGGACGGCGGCGCGGACGTCGTCCGCGTCGAGGGCGGCGCCGGGACGGACGACGACGAACGCGCGCAGGCGCGCGCCGAACTCGTCGTCGGGCACCCCGACCACGGCGGCATCGGCGATCCCCGGGTGCGCGGCGAGCACCTCCTCGACCTCGGAGGGGAAGACGTTCTCGCCGCCGGAGACGATCATGTCGTCGTCGCGCCCGTCGATCGTCAGGCGCCCGGCCGTGTCGAAGTGCCCGACGTCGCCGGTCGCCAGCAGGCCGTCGAGTTGCTCCTTGCCGCCGCCGCCCGTGTATCCCTCGAACGGCAGGGCGTTGCCGACGAAGATGCGGCCGGTGACGCCGGCGGGAACGTCGGCGTCCGCGTCGTCGACCACCCGGACCCGTGCGCCGCGGACGACCCGCCCGACGCACGCCGGCGCGGCGCGGAGGTCGGCCGGTGAGGCGACGGTCGCATAGGCGACCTCGGTCGAGCCGTAGAGGTTGTAGACGACGTCGCCGAGGGTCTCAAGCGCCCGGGTGGCCAGCGCCCCGCCCAGCTGCGACCCGGCGACGAAGACGACCCGCAGCTGCGACAGATCCGCCGCCCCGCCCTCCTCGTCGTGGGCGTCGAGGATGCGCCGGAGCATGATCGGGACGGCAATGAGGCCCGTCGCGCGGCGGTCTGCCAGATCATTGAGCGCGACCACGGGATCGAAGCGGCGGCGCAGCACGATCGTCGTCCCCAGCGCGCTGGCGAGCACCGCGTGGGTGAGGCCGAGCGCGTGGAACAGCGGCGCGCAGATGACGGTCGTGCCGCCGGCGCGCAGCGGCACCGCGCTGAGCAGTCCCCCGAGCGTGGCCAGACCGCGCGGCTGCTGGCGGCGGGCGCCCTTGGGCGTGCCCGTCGTGCCGCTCGTGAGGATGACGATCGAGGCGTGCTCGGCCGGCGCCGGCAGCGGGCCGCCCGGCAGGCCGGCCTGCGGCCGCGTGGTGAGCCGGCCGAGGGGCGCGCCCGCTCCGGGAAGCAGGTCGTCGTCGGCGACGAGCAGGCGGACCCCCTCGCGGGCGGCGACCTCGTCGAGTTGGGGGCGCGCGAACTCCGCGTTGAGCAGGACGAGCCGGACGCCCAGCCGGGTCGCCGCGACGACCGCGGCCAGGAAGCCGGCGTGGTTGCGCGCGAGCAACCCGACCTTGTCGCCCGCGCGGACACCGCGGGCCTGCCAAGCGCGGGCGGCGGCGTCGGCGCGGGCGTCGAGCTCGGCGTAGGTCGTCGCGCCGGCGTCGTCGACGACCGCAACGCGCCCCGGGTGACGCGCGAGGGGGAGCGCGAGCGTCACCCCGAGCGGGCCTTCCGCCCGCACGGCGCGTGCAGCGGCTGCCGCCACCCGAGGGTGGCCGGGACGCAGCAGCCCTGAGCGCAGCACGGCGCCCAGGTAGGCGGTTTCGTCGGCGAGACGGGTGACGACGGTCGGCACGGGGACCACCGTAGCAAGAAACCGGCACGCCTGTATGTTTCTGTCCATGCCGTCTTCCACCACCCCCACCGCCGCCGGCCGGCTCGTCGCCATCACCGGCGGCGCCCGCGGCATCGGCCGGGCGACCGCGGCCACCCTCGTCGCCCGCGGCGCCGCCGTCGCCATCGGCGATGTCGACCTCGATCTCGCCCGTGAGACCGCCGCGCGCCTCGGCCCGTCGGCCGTGGCGCTTCCGCTCGACGTCACCGATCCCGACGCGTTCGCCGCCTTCCTCGACGAGGCCGAGCAGCGGCTCGGCCCCCTCTACGCGCTCGTCAACAACGCCGGGATCATGCCGATCAGCCCCTTCTGCGAGGAGGAGGACGCCGCGCAGCGCCGGACCCTGGACATCAACGTCCACGGGGTCATCACCGGGTCGCGCCTGGCCATCGCCCGAATGCTCCCGCGCGGGCAGGGGCACGTCGTCAACGTCGCGTCGCAGGCGGGCAAGCTCGGCGCAGCCGGGCTGGCGACCTACTGCGCCTCGAAGTTCGCCGTCGTCGGGCTGTGCGAGGCGCTGCGCGCGGAACTGCACGGGACGGGCATCGCGGTGTCGTGCATCCTGCCCGCGGTGGTGAACACCGACCTCACCGCGGGCGTGACCGACGCGCCGCGGATCCTGCGCATCGAGCCCGAGGACGTCGCGGACGCGATCGCAGACACGCTCGACCGGCCGCGCGCCGAGGTCTTCGTCCCGCGCGCCGCCGCGGCGGGGTACCGCGCCGGCGGGCTCCTGAGCCCGCGCGTGCGCGACGCGCTCCTGCGCCGCCTCGGCGCCGACCGCGTGATGGCCGCCGCGCACGGGAGTGCCGCGCGGCGCGCGTACGAGGCGCGCGCCGCCGGTGACTCGCCGACGCCCGAGGCCCGGATACGCTGAGCGGCCCATGCCGCCGACCGACGCCGCCCGCAAGCCCCGCCGCCGCACGCAGGCCGAGCGCCGCGCGGCCACGCAGGCCGCGCTGCTCGAGGCGACGGTCGACTGCCTCGTCGACTACGGCTACGTCAACACGACGACGACGAAGATCGCCCAGCGCGCAGGCGTCTCGCGCGGCGCGCAGGTCCACCACTTCCCGACGAAGGCGAGCCTCGTGGCCGAGGCCGTGCGGTATCTCGCCGACCGCCGGACCGAGCAGCTCGCCGAGCGCCTTCCGTCGCTGCGCACCGGTGACGAGGGCATCGCCGACATGCTCGACCTGCTCTGGGAGGCGCACTCTGGCAAGGTCTTTGACGCCACGCTGGAGCTGTGGGTCGCCGCGCGGACGGACGACGAGCTGCGCGACCATCTCGCCAGGCTGGAGCGCGACGTCACGGCGACGATGTGGGAGCTGGGCCAAGGCGTGCTCGGCGACCGGGTGAAGGACCCGCGCTTCCGCGACGACATGGATTTCACGCTCGCCACGATCCGCGGCGTCGCGCTGCTGCGCGCCGCGTCGGGGGAGAAGAGCCGGGCCGTCGAACGCCGCTGGCAGGCCGCGCGCGAGCGGCTGCTGGCGATGTTCACCGCTCAGGCGTAGCGCAGCGCGTCGCCGGGGCGCAGCCGCGCCGCCCGGCGCACGGGCATCGTCAGCACGAGCAGCGTGAGGAGCACCGTGCCCGCGAGCGTGATCGCGAGGTGCGCGGGCGGGAAGACGAACGCCAGGTCCGTGTTGGCGACGTCCGAGGTGAGCGCGAGCAGCCCCTTGGCCATGAGCCACCCGACCGGCACGCCGATCGCCCAGCCGACGAGCGCGATGACGAGCCCTTCGGTGCCGAAGATCCGGCGGATGTCCCGCCCGCGCGCGCCGGTGCAGCGCAGCATGCCGATCTCGCGGGTGCGCTCGATGACGCCCATCGTGATCGCGTTGACGAGGCCGACCATGCTGATCGCGACGATGAGCAGCCCGAGCACGGTGATCGACGTCGTCAGGCTCGAGTTCGACGCCTCCTGGTCGCGCTGGGAGACGTACTTGACCTGCGTCGTGAGCTGGTTGCCCTCCGCACCGAGCGTGTCCTCCAGCCGTGTGGTGACGCGATCGATCACGTCGTGATCCTGCGAGTCGGTGTCGACCCAGACGTTGTTCACCGCGTTCGGGGTCCCGAGGACGTCCTGCAGCGTGCGCAGCGGCAGGTAGACCATCGCCCCCTGGAAGATCTCGTTCGTCGTGATGCCGACGATCCGGACCGGGACGGGCCCGGCGGCGGTCTGCATCGTGAGGGTGTCGCCGACCTCGGCGCCGGCGCGCTCGGCGACCGCCTTGCCCACCACGGCCACGCGTGTGCGATCACGGACCTCCTGCGCCGTCGCCCAGCGGCCCGCCACGAGCTCGGGGTCGTACATCGGATCCTCCGGGAGGCCCCAGGCCTGGACGTTCGCCCCCGACACGCGCGCGGCATTGGTCAACAGCGGCTGGGTCCGCGCGACGCCAGGCAGCGCCGCGACGGTGCGCAGCGCGCGCGCGTCGAACGGCTTGCTCGCATACGTGGTCGCCCACACGTCCCAGCGCGCGGTGGAGAAGAAGCCCTCGGCGAGGTTGCCGACCGACGTGCCGAGCGCGAGCACCGCCAGCAGCGTGCCAACCGCGAGTGCGACCTGGGTGATCGTCGCCGCCGTCCGGCGCTTGCGCCGCGCCACGCCACGCAGCCCGATCTGCGCGGCGCGCGGCACCGCCCGCACCCGGCGCAGGAGCGCGTCGAGGCGTCCCTGACCGCCGAGCGCCGAGCCGCTGGCGTCCAGCGCGTCGCGGACCGGCAGCCGCGCCGCGCGCCTGATGGCGGGGATCGCCGCGAGCGGCGGCCCGAGCAGCCCGACGACCAGGCTCGCCGCGAGGATGGGGACGTCCACGCGGAACCCGGGCCCGATGCCGTAGAAGCTCGACGCGAAGTACGACGTCACCGCGTTCGCCAGCGCGACGCCGAGCAGGAGCCCGAGCAGCGCGCCGATGCCGCCCAACAGGAGCGCGGTGCGCCGGTAGATGCGGGAAATGTCGCGCCGTCGCGCGCCGATCGCCTTCATCGCCGCGATCTCACGGGTCTGCTCGCCGATCAGCGTGCTCATCGTGTTGGCCAGCAGCACGAGGGCGGAGAGCAGCGCCAGCACGGTGATGATCGACATGATCGAGACGACCTGCTCGAACAGCTCCTTGCCCGGGTACGCGCCGGCCGCGCGGATCTCCGGGTAGTCCGCGTAGCCGGAGAACCCCGGGACCTGCTCGAGCCGGCGGCGGACCTGCTCGGCCGTGCGCTCCGCGGCCGCGCGGCTGCGGTCGCGCAGCCGCATCGCGAGCATCGTCGTGCCCGGCGCCCCACTGAGCCGGCCGACCGTCGCCGGCGTGGCGTAGAAGACGGCGAACCCCTCGCCGGCGACGAGCTGCGCGCCGCCGAGGTACTGGCCGACCCCGACGACGGGCAGCGGCACCGCGCCGCCCTGGGCGTCGACGACGCGCACACGGTCGCCGACCTCGGCGTCGATCTTGTCCTTCGGCGCGTTCTGGCTGTCGGTCAGCAGCTCGCCGGCGCGCGGCGCGCGCCCCGCCGTCACGCTCACGACGTCGGCGGTCTGACCGTCGACGTCGGGGACGCCGATGATCAGCGCCTTCTGCCGCCGGGCGCCGACGTACACGCGGGTGGAGAAGATGCTCTTGGGCTGGACGGCCTCGACGTTCGGGATCGCAGCGACGTCGCGCAGCACGCCGGCGTCGAGCGTCACCGGGCGCATCGTCACCGTGAGGTCGGCGAGCTTCGTCGCGGCGATCTCCCGGTCCATCGTCTGCTCCATGAGCGACGGCACGGCGAGGATCCCCACGCTCGCGACGGCGATCGCGAGCGTGAGGATCGTGAACGCCGCGCGGGCCTTGCGCCGCGTGAGGTCCGTGATCGACTTGCGCTGCGCCGCGGTGAGCGCCACCGCTCAGCCCCCGGCCACGACGCCGTCGCGGATCGTGACCGTCCGATGCGCGCGGGCCGCGAGATCGAGGTCGTGCGTGACGTAGAGCACCGTCGTGCCCTCGGCGTTCAGGCGGGCGAGCAGGTCGAACATCTCGGCCGCGGTGTGGGTGTCGAGGTTGCCGGTCGGCTCGTCGCCGATCAGCAGCGGCGGGTCGGCCGCGAGCGCGCGGGCGATCGCCACGCGCTGCTGCTCGCCGCCGGACAGCTCGGCCGGAAGATGGTCGGCCTTGTCGGCGAGCCCCACGAGGTCGAGGTTGCGCCGTGCGATGACGGGGCGCTCGCGCTTGGCGACGCGGTGCGAGAAGTCGAGTGGCAGCATCGCGTTCTCCAGCGCCGTGAGCGTCGGCAGCAGCTGGAAGAACTGAAAGACGACCCCGACCCGGCGGCCGCGCCAGACGGCGAGCTCCTCCTCGCTCATCTCGTCGATGCGCTGGCCGTCGACGGTGACCGTCCCGGCGGTCGGCCGGTCGATCCCCGTGATCATGTTCATGACCGTTGACTTGCGGCTGCCCGACGGTCCGACGATGGCCACCATGTCCCCGTCGTCGATGGTCAGGTCCACGCCGCGCAAGGCGCGGTACTCAAGCTTGCCTGTGCGGTACACCTTCTCGACACCGTCGAGTCGGATGAGGGGGTGAGCCATGCGCGACAGCGTGTCAATGGCGCCGCGACGCGCCAACCGGGCACTCCCCCGTTGCGCATGCGGGGAACTACCCCCGGTCGGCGGGGTTGTGCGCCCGCCACACTCGCCCCGGCCGTGGCGTGGGATACGGTCGGCGACGTGACGCAGCAGCTCGATGCCGAGCAGCTCGCCCGGCGGCTGGAGGAGGTCTATCCCGAGGTGCGCATCGGCCCTCCGATGCGCCGGCTCTCCAGTGGCGCCTCGCGCGAGACGTGGCGCGGTGAGACGACCGAGGGCGACGGGTTCATCGTCCAACTGCAGCGTGGCGCAAACGAAGGCCTCGACACCGACGAGGCCTCGCTCCTGCGCGCCGCCGCGGAGGTGGGTGTCCCGGTGCCGAAGGTCATGGCCGACGGCGCCGACGACCCCGTGCTCGGCACGTACATGGTGACGGGCGCGCTGCCCGGCACGGAGGACCCGCGCGCGATCCTCGACGGGCACGGGGTGCCGCCCGCGGGAGCCGTGCTTGACGACCTCGCCCGCGCCCTGGCCGCCGTGCACGAGATCGACGTCGACGCGTCCGGCCTGCAGCCCGCCGACCAGCTCGTCCTGCTCCGCCACCTCCACGACGCCTTCGGCCAGCCCCACCCGATCTTCGAGCTGGCGTTCCGCCGGCTGGAGGCGACGCGTCCGGCGAGTGGGAAGACCACGGTCGTCCACGGCGACTTCCGCATGGGCAACCTCCTCGTCGACGAGACGGGCCTGACCGGCGTGCTCGACTGGGAGCTCGCGCACCTCGGCGACCCCGCGTCGGACCTCGGCTGGCTGTGCGTCCGCGCCTGGCGCTTTCACCGGCCCGACCGGCCGGCGGCAGGGCTCGGCAGCCGCGCCGCGCTGCTCGACGCCTATGCGCGGGCGAGCGGGCGGCAGATCACCCCCGAGGTGCTGGCCTGGTGGGAGCTGCTCGCCACGTTGCGCTGGGGGATCATCACCGTGCAGCAGGCCTTCGCCCATCTCGGCGGCTCGGTGCAGTCCCTCGAGCATGCGGTGATCGGCCGCCGGACCGCCGAGGTCGAATGGGACCTCCTCGAGCTGCTCGCCGGCCCCGACCCCGGCGCGCCGCCGCGGCCGGAGGCGCCACCCGCGCGGTCCGGGCACGACCGGCCGACCGCCATCGAGCTGCTGGAGGCCGCGCGCGCCGCGCTGGGCGACGACGTCCTGCCCCATCTCGACGGCCGCGCGAAGTTCCAGACCCGCGTCGCGATGCGCGCGCTGGGCATCGTCGCCCGCGAGCTCGAGCACGCCCCTGCCGACGCACTCGTCCGCGCCGAGGCGCTCGCGACGCTCGGCGCCGACGACGAGGCCGACGCCGCCGCCCGTGCCCGCGCGGGCGACTACGACACGCACGAGCCCGAGGCGCTGGCCGCCATGCGCGAGCTCGTCCGCTGCAAGCTCGCCGCCGCGAACCCGCGGCACCTGCAGCCCATCCCCACCGGGCAGGAGACCATCGCATGACCGCCACCGCCGTCCCGGCCGACATCGCCGCCGACCTCGAGGAGATCGACGCGTTCATCGAGCGCGAGATCCGCCCGCTGGAGGCCGAGGGCGACAACGCCCGCTTCATCGACCACCGCCGCGAGATGGCCCGCACCGACCTGGCGCGCGACGGTCTGCCCTCGGAGGAGTGGGAGGCGCTGCTGCGCGAGGTCATGCGCCGTTCCGACGAGGCGGGCCTCCTGCGCTACGCGCTGCCCGAGGAGCTCGGCGGCCGCGGGGCGTCCAACCTCGCGATGGCGATCGTCCGCGAGCACCTCAACCGCATGCCGATCGGGCTGCACCACGACCCGCAGTCGGAGATGTCGATCATCGGCAACTTCCCGTTCGCCCACCTGCTCAACGAGTTCGGCTCCGAGGAACAGCGCGCGATGATCGAGCCGTCGATCCGCGGCGAGGTCGTCGTTGCGTTCGGCCTGACCGAGCCCGCCCACGGCAGCGACGCGACGTTCCTGGAGACGACGGCCCGCCGTGACGGCGCCGACTGGGTCATCAACGGCGCCAAGCGCTTCAACACGGGCATGCACGTCGCCACGCACGATCTCGTCTTCGCGCGCACGTCGGGCGAGCCGGGGCATCCGCGCGGGATCACCGCGTTCCTCGTCCCGACCGACCTGCCGGGCGTCGAGGTGCCGTTTCACTGGTGGACCATGAACATGCCGAGCGACCACGCCGAGGTGCAGCTCACCGACGTGCGCGTGCCGCACAGCGCGATCGTCGGCGAGGAGGACCTCGGGCTCGCGCTGGCGCAGCGCTTCGTCCACGAGAACCGGATCCGGCAGGCCGCGTCGTCGCTGGGCGCCGCCGCGTACTGCATCGACGAGGCGGTGAAGTACGCGCGCGAGCGCGTGACCTGGGGCCGGCCGCTGTGGAAGAACCAGGGCATCCAGTTCCCGCTTGCGGAGCTGTGGACGGAGTGCGAGCTCCTGCGCGGCCTCATCCGCTCCACGGCAGCCGCGCTCGACGAGCAGCACCACATGGCGGTCACGCATCAGGTCGCGATGTGCAACTACCGGGCGAACCGCCTCGCGTGCGACGCGGCGGACCGCGCGATGCAGACGTGCGGCGGCATCGGCTACACGCGGCACATGCCGTTCGAGCACCTCTACCGCCACCACCGCCGCTACCGGATCACCGAGGGGTCGGACGAGATCCAGCTGCGCAAGATCGCGCAGGAGCTGTTCCGCGCGGCTACCTGAGCGCGAAGGCCACCCGGTCGTCCATCGCCGTGGCCTGAAGCGTGTGCTCGTCCAGCACGTCGGCGACGTCCGGGTCGACGAACACGTGTGCGCCGTCCTGATCGATGACCTGGTCGTCGGGCCCCGGGCCCTGCGTCAGCGTGAGCGTGACGTTCACGCCCTCCGAGTTCGCGGGCTCGGCGGCGGCCAGCCGCAGGCCGGCGTCGTCAGGCAGGTCGTTGGCCGCGACGAGCGCCGTGATGGCCGAGGCGGCGGATGAGGCGACGGTGAGCATGAAGGGCTCCTCCGGTCGGGGTCGTTCCCGCGCTACCCCGACGAGGGGCCCCTCACACCCGGCGCGGCACCCGGACGACGGGCAGATCGCCGCCCGGCACCCGGCAGACCTGCTCGCCGCGCTTGAGCGCCCGCGTCAGTGAGACGAACTCCACGCCGCCGCCGAGCAGCGGGATCCAGAACAGGATGACGCGGTAGACGAGTACCGCGGCGACCGTGACCGCCGCCGGCGCGCCGAAGACGATGAGCGTGCCGATCAGCCCGCCGTCGATCCCGCCGACCCCGCCGGGGATCGGCAGCAGGCCGCCCATCTGCCCGATGAGGTAGCCCATGAGGACGACGCTGAGGTCGACGTGCGCCCCGAACGCGTGGAACGTCGCCCAGAGCACCGCGTTGTCCCACGCCCAGTAGCCGATCGCCCCGACGAGGACGAGCACGTCGCGCTGGCGGACGATGACGATCGCCTCCCGGACGCCGTGGATGACGCTGCGGCGCGCGTGCCCGACCCAGCGGCGGAGGCGACCGGCGTCATCGGGGATCTCGCCCGGTCCGATCCGCGGCAGCGCGAGCACGAGGGCGATCGTCGCCATCGACATCGCGGCGGGTAGCGCGGTGAGCCACAACGAGAGGTCGGGGCCCACGAGGCCCAGCGCCATGACGGTGCCGAGCACCGCGACCGCGACGAAGTTCACGGAGCTCTTGATCGTGAAGAACGCGACCGATCGCCGGGCGACGCGCTCGAGCGACATCCCGGCCTGCGTCAGCGCCCATGCGCCGAGCGCCAGGCCGGCCGCCCCGCTGGCGGGCACGATCGCGCCGACGCCGAGCTCCGACCAGCCGATCCGCGACGACATCCGCCAGGACATCTCGCTGCAGAACACCGGCTTGAACATCACGACATACGACAGACACGACAGCAGCTCGAACAGCACGGCGATCGCGACCCACCACGGGTTCGCATCACCGAGATAGCGGCGGACGTCGCCGAGCCCCGGTGCGAGCAGCACGACGAGCACGAACACGCCGATGAGCAGAGCCACCTGCAGCGCGCGACGCGCGAGCTTGCGGAGCTCCAGCCCCTCGGGCAGTGTCGCGGCGGGTGAGGCCTCGACGCGCGGGAGAGATGGCACCCCGCGTATTGTTGCATGCGCAATCAGCTACGTCGAGGGCGGGACCAGGATCGAGAAGCCGTCGAACCGGGCTTCGCGCACCCGCGCGCCGAGGCAGTCCCGCGCATCAAGCAGCGGCGCCGTCCCCGCGACGACCTGCCGCAGCGCCTCAGCCTGCGCGATGAGCATGTCCGGGCCGACGACGGTGACGAGCCAGTGGCAGCACGTGACCAGGTCCCAGCGCTCGGCCTCGGCGGCCAGCGCGTCCATCGACGCGGACAGCACACGGACATCGGAATCCGGCGTGCACGCGTACACCGTGCCGGTGTTCACCGTGTCACCGCCGAGCAGCACGCCCTCGCCGAGGACGTCGAGGACGATGCCGTCGCTCGAGTGCCCGGGGGCGTGGCGAACGCCGAGCGCCCGCCCGCCGAGGTCGATCACGTCGCCATGGCGCAGCAGCTGCGTCGGCTCGCTGACGGGGATCCGCCACGTCTCCTCGCCCAGCATGTCGGGGAGGCGACGCACGCGACGGTCGTCGGTGAGCTGGTGGAAGTACGCGCGGTCGGCGATCTCGTAGCCGGTGAACGCCTCGGTCATCGCCCGCGCGTAGCCGAGGTACGGGCCGACGAGGTCGAGGCTCGCGCCCTCCGCGAGCCGCGTCGCGCCGGCCTCGTGGATCGCGATCTCGGCGAACTCGTGATTCCCGCCGACGTGGTCGAAGTGATGGTGCGTGTTGACCACGAGCACGGGCAGCGCCGTCAGCGACTCGACCACCGGCCGGATCGGACGGATGCCCATGCCCGTGTCGACGAGCGCGGCCCGCCGCTCTCCCTCGACCAAGAAGGAGGCGACGTGGCCGGGCTCGGCGATCCGCCAGACGCCCGGCCGCAGAGCGTCGACGGCCCACCAGCCGTCGACGTCCTGCGGGCAGGCGTCCGTCACGACGCCGGCTCCAGCTGGCTCGGCGTCAGCAGCCACTCGTACGCTGGGCTGTGCTGGAGGTTCTCCAGCCCCTTGCGCGCCACGAAGGTGTCCTTGAGGTCGGCGACGTAGACCATCGAGTAGCCGTCGATGTTCTCCTGGCCGATCTGCCGGTAGAGGTCCTCCGCCTGCGCCTTGGGGGCCGCCGCGGCCTTCGGCAGCAGCGCGTCGACCTGCGCGTTCTTCGTGGCGAACGAGTTGATGCCGCCCGTCGAGGCCCAGAACGGCTGCGCCCACGTGTCGGGGTGCGCCGCGTCGGACACCGGCGCGAGCAGCAAGAGGTCCGGCGCGCTCTTCGGGTCCTTCGCGTAGTCGAAGGTGTCCGGCAGCTGCACGCCCTTCAGCGTCACCTCGTAGCCGATCTTCTCGAGGTCGGCCTGGATGTTCTCGGCAACCTGGCGCAGCAGCCCGCCGGCGTCGGGGCCGTAGGCCAGCGTGAGCTTGCCGGACTCCTTCGCGCTCGTGTCGGGCGTGCCCGTGCCGTACGGGAGCTTCGGCTGGTCGGCGAGCATGCCGCCCGGGTACGGGCCGGTCGCAACCGTCGCGGTGTCGCCGTAGACGTTCTCGGTGATCCGCTTCGTGTCGATCGCCTTCGTCAGCGCCTCACGTTCGGCCGGGTCGGTGATCCGATGCGTGTTGATGTACATCATCGTCCGCGCGAACGAGGGCTTCTCCACGACCTGGAGCTTGCCGTCCTGCTTGGCCGCCGCGAGGTCGGTGGGCGGGTAGCTGTGGAGGATCACGTCGAGGTCGCCCTTCTCGAGCGCGAGCCGCTGCGTGGCCATGTCGGGCGTGATCTTGATGACGACGTTCTGGAAGGCGGGCGTGTCGCCCCAGTAGCCGTCGAACGCGGTGAGGCCGTACTCGCGGCCGCGGTCGAACGTCGTCAGCTCGTACGGGCCGGTGCCGTCCTCGTGCTTGGCCAGCCATTTCTGACTGTTGTCGCTGCCCTTGTGGGTCTTCAGCGCCTCGGGGCCGATGACCTTCGGGCCCCAGATGGACGCGAGGTAGTCGAGGAACGGGCCGACCGGATGATCGAGGTGGATGACCACGGTCTGGTCGTCGGGGGTCTCGATGTTCTTGACGTCGGCGACCATGTAGGACGAGCCGCCCTTGACCGCCTGACGGCGCTCGATGCTCGCCTTGACGTCCTTCGAGGTCATCGGCTGACCGTCGTGGAACGTCACGCCGTCCTGCAGCGTGAAGGTGTACGTCTTGCGGTCCGGCGAGACCTTCCAGCTCTTGGCCAGCGACGGCACGATCTTCGTCGAATCGGGCGCGTACTTCACGAGCCCTTCGTAGGCGGAGAGGGTGACGGCGTTGCCTTCGACGTCGTAGAAGACGTCCGGGTCGGGCACGCTCATGTCGGCCTGGAAGGCGAGGTTCAGGGTGTCGCTCTTCCCCGCCGCGGTGGTGTCGGTGTCCTTCTTCTCGGCCGAGCCGCAGGCGGCGACGGTGAGCGCGAGGACGGCGGGCAGGGCGATGGCGGCGGCGCGCCTCATCGGAGGGTCCTTTCTGTGGTGCGTGTCGGTGATCCCGCCATGAGCGACCCCCACTCAGGCAGTTCGGTGGTGATGCCGAGCATCCGCAGCGCCTTCCAGACGACGACGGTGACGCTGTCGATGATCGGCTTGCCGAGCTCGGCTTCGAGCTCGGGGACGAGGTGGGCGGCGGCCATCCCGGTGCAGACCACGAGGACGCACTCGGCGTCCGGGCGGTCGGCGTCGCGGACCAGCCGGCGCACGGTGTCGGGCGAGACGTGGGCCATCTCGCGGTTCGTCGAGACGCTGGCGTTCGCGACGCCGACCGCCTCGAAGCCTTCGTGCGCGTACTGCTCGACGATGCGCGCGGTGACGTCGTCGGTGTACGGGACGGCGAGCGCGTAGCGCGTCATGCTCCACGCGCGAATCGCGTCGAACTGCGCGAGCGTGGAGGTGGAGGCCGGAATGCCGGTGCGCTGCTCGATCGCAGCGCAGATCGCGCGATCGGCGTCGGCGCCGTTCCAGCCGCCCGACGTGCCGTTCCACATGATCGCGTCGACATGCGCGTCGGCCAGCAGCTCGGCCGCGGCGAGCATCTTCTCGGCGCTGAACTGCCCGGTGTGGCGCTCGTCGAGCGTGATGGCCTCGACCTTGATGCGCGTGAAGTGATGGGAGACCCGGTCCTCGACCCCGGCGGCGATGCACGCCGTCAGCGGCTCGAGCACCGTGTTGCTCGACGGGGTGATGTGCCCGACCTTCCGGCGGTCGCCGGCAGCCGTGTACGTGCGCGGTCCGTTCTCCATTTGGTCTGACAATATGACTAACTGATCGTCACGTCAAGCAGCGCGAGACCACGAGCGCGCCTGGGGCGGCTCGGGAGCGTGCGGCGACGGGGCCGCTCAGCCCGCCAGGAGAGCGCGCATCTGGCGCCCGGCGAGATCCAGGTGCGCGCGCATCGCGTCACGCGCGGCGTCAGGCTCATGCGCCGCGATCGCCTTGAGGATCTTGCGATGCGCCCGGCGGGCGGTGCCGACGATCTTCGGATCGGCGAGGGTGGGCAGCTGCGCGTCGATGAGGACCTCGCGCAGCGAGTCGATGAGCAGCGGGAAGTACTCGTTGCCCGTCGCGTCGGCGATCGCCTTGTGGAACGCGACATCGACCTCGGCGGCGTCCCGCGCCTGCATCCCGTCGATCAGCCGCGCGCACGCGGCGTCCAGCGCGGCGACCTGCTCGTCCGTCGCCCGCTCAGCGGCCAGGCCCGCCGCCTCGACCTCGAGCACCGCGCGGATCTCCAGGAGCTTGCCGTAGTCCAGCTCGCGACCGCGGACGAAGAGCATGAGCGACTCGCTGACCGCCTCGGGCTCCAGCGCTGCGACCACGTGACCGCGGCGGGGGTGATCGGCGAGCAGGCCCTTGGCGATGAGCGAGCGGACGGCCTCGCGGACGACCGGCCTCGACACGCCGAACTGCTCGCACAGCTCCCGCTCGGAGGGCAGCTTGTCGCCGACGTGCAGCTGGCCGTCGAGGATCGACTGCGTGAGCGCGTCGGCCACCTTGTCGGACAGCCGTCGCTCGCGGGGAATCTGAGCGAACGTCGGGGCAGTCTGGTCAGACGACATGACCAGGACCCTACTGATCGACTCGCACGTTTCTACTGATGCACGATGTCTCTGGTTCCTGTACTCCTACCTCCGGGTCAATTTCGGAACCGGGAGGTTCAGATGAGTACGCAGGTCTCTGGCACCGAGCCGACCGCCACCACGGGCCGGCGCTTCGCCCGCGAGGGCGAGCCCACCCGCGCAGAGCGCAACGCCGAACGCGTCACCGGCTGGTGGATCTTCGCCGGCGTGATGCTCGGCATCGCCGGCGTGCTGAACGTCATCTACGGCATCGCCGCGATCGACAATTCGAAGTTCTTCACCGAGAACGCGCAGTTCATCATCAGCAACCTCAACACCTGGGGCTGGGTGACGCTCATCATCGGCGCCGTGCAGCTCATCGCGGCCGCGTCGCTCTTCATGGGCGGCGGGTTCGGCCGCTGGATCGGGATCCTGGCCGGCGCGGCGAGTGCCGTCGCCGCGCTCCTGTCGATCCCGGCCTCGCCGTTCTGGTCGCTGTGCATCTTCGCGCTGGCCGTCATCGTGGTCTACGAGCTGGCCAAGCCGCGCCCGGCCTGACGCCACCGCACGCTCGAGGCGGTCAGTCGTTGGCCGTGACCGCCTCGAGCAGGTGCGCGAACTTCTCGCGCGCCGCCGCCCGGCGCGTCGGCACGTGCTCGCTGGGCACCTCGTCGGCGGGCGGGGTGTACCCACGCAGGACCTGGCGGGCGACCGACTGGCGGTGCACCTCGTCCGGCCCGTCGTAGATCCGCGCCGCGCGCGCGAAGCGGTACATCGCCTCGATCGGCAGGTCCGTCGAGTAGCCGAGCGAGCCGTGGATCTGCAGCGCGCGGTCAACGACGTCGTGCAGCACCTTCGCGCCGAAGAACTTGATGAGCGCGATGTCGGTGCGCGCAGCCGCGGGCCCGTCCTTGTCCATCTTCCACGCGGCGTGCAGCGTCATGAGCCGCGCCGCCTGCATCTCGGCGGCGCTGTCGGCGATCCAGTTCTGCACCGTCTGCTTCTCAGCGAGTCTGGAGCCGAACGCGTAGCGGTACGTCGCGCGCTCGCAGAGCATGTCGAACGCCCGCTGCGAGACGCCGAGCCAGCGCATGCAGTGATGGATGCGCCCCGGCCCGAGGCGGTGCTGGGCGATGAGGAAGCCTGCGCCCTGCGCGCCGAGCAGCGCGTCGCCGGGGATGCGCACGTCCTCGTAGAGGATCTCCGCGTGCCCGCCGAGCTTGCCGAACTCCTCCTGCGGATGCTCCATGGTCGGCACGTCGCGCAGGATGTTCACGCCCGGCGTGTCAGCCGGGACGAGGAACATCGACGCGCGCTGGTGCGGCCGCGCGTCGGGGTCGGTGACCGCCATGACGATGAGCAGGTCGGCGATCGACGCGTTTGACGAGAACCACTTGTGGCCGTTGATGACCCAGTCGTCGCCGTCGCGCACGGCCGTGGTCGTCAGCAGCGTCGGGTCGGCGCCGGCTCCCGGCTCGGTCATGGAGAACGCGGACTTGATGTCGCCGGCGAGCAGCGGCTCGAGCCAGCGCTCCTTCTGCTCGGGCGTGCCGGCGAGCGCGAGGATCTCACTGTTGCCGGAGTCCGGCGCCTGGCAGCCGAACGCGTTGGGAGCAAACGGCGAGGTGCCGAGGATCTCGTGCAGGAGCCCGAGCTTGACCTGCCCGTAGCCCTGGCCGCCGAGTTCGGGGTCGAGGTGCGCGGCCCAGAGGCCCTGCGCCTTGACCTGCTCCTGCAGCGGCCGGTAGGCGTCGTCGAGCTGATCCTGCGAGAGCTCGCCGAAGATCGTCTCGAGCGGCCAGATCTCCTCGCGGACGAACGCCCGCGCCCAGTCGAGCTTCTCCTGGTACTCGGGCTCGGTCTGAAAATCCCACGCCATGTCTCTGCCTCCTCCGGGGGAAGGCAGACGCTACCGCTCAGGCGGGGCGCAGGGCGATCGGCAGACCCCGAACGCGGACCTCGCCGTTGTGCGGGAACCACACTGCGTCGCCCGGGACGACCGTGCCGAAGACGAGGAGCTCCAGGGGACCGGTGAACGCGTGCGGGATGCCGGTGCCGGCGGGCAGCCCGACGACGCTGCCAGGGCGCAGCGGGGTCGTCTCCTCGCCGATCGTGACGCTGCCCGTGCCGTCCACGACCCAGGCGATCGACTCCTCGGCCGTGTGACAGGCCGCGGGCGTCGTCTCCCCATCGTCGAGCGTGACGCGGTCCAGCCGCGTGGTGGTCGGGCGCCGGTGCGGCAGCTCGCCGCCGGGCGCGGGGACCTCCAGCGGCCCGAGCGCCACGTCGGCGGCGAACGGGTGCGTGCCGTCCGCGGGGATCCACCGCTTCGCCGCCCACATCATCTTCGTGCGCGGCATGTACGTGAGGCTCGTGCGCGACCCCTCGCCGAAGATCAGGACGTCGAGCCCGTCGACCCCGGCGATGAGCGTGTGCGCCTCGGCGTCACAGCCGTGGACGAGCACGTCGCCGGGCGCGACCGCGAACGTCCTGCCGTCCTGCCAGCTCACCCCGGATCCGCCCAGGACGACGCAGATCTCCTCCTCGTCGGCGTGGACGTGCGGCGGCGTCGAGCGTCCGCCGGGCGGCAGCTCGAAGCGGCTGAGCCCGGCGCGCTGGAGACCCGCGGGCGCGGCGAGGCGGCGGCGCGCCGTCCAGCGCAGCTCGCCCTGGTCGAGCGTGATCGGCTCGACGTCGTCGACGTGGATCACGGCCATGAACGCAGAGCCTACGGCCGCGCAACGACGGCGAGCGGGCCACCTCACCCCGCCCCCGGCCGGGTGAACGTTGGTTCACCGGGGTCAGAGCCCCGCACGACGCACGCTCGCCCAGACGGAGACGGCGAGCGTCTGTCGTGCGGTCAGACCGAGACGCCGCGCAGCGCCGGCAGCACCCGCTCGCCGTACAGCTCGATCGTCCCCAGCGGATCGGCCTGCCCGATGAGCTGGAGGCAGACCGCCGTCGCCCCGATGTCGACGATCTCCCGCACGCGCTCGATGTGCTCCTCGGGGTCCGCGCTCACGATGAAGCCTTCCCGCGCGAACGCGTCGTCCGTCATCTGCGCGTCGGCGCGGCGCTGCATGTCGGCCGGGTCGGAGATGTCGTCGACGTACAGCTCGGGCAGCTGGGTCGGCTTCCACCGCCGCGCGCCGGCGAGGACCGCGTCGCGGCTGTCGGCCCAGGCCATCCCGCTCTGCAGGATGATCTCGCCCGGCTCGCGGTCGAGGCGGTCGCACGCGTCGCGGTAGGCGTCGATGATGTCCGGCGCGGTGTCCGGGTCACCCAGGGTCCACAGGCCGTCGCCGTACTGCGCGGCGATCTGCGCGGCCTTCGGCCCGAAGGCGCTCACGTAGAGCTTGGGTGCCCGCTCGGCGCGGCTGTAGAGCTTGGCTTCCTTCAGGCCGAACCACCCACCGTCCATCGTCACCGTCTCGCCGCGCCACAGCGCGGTGATCGCCTCGAGCCCCGCAGCGAAGCGGTCGTGCTGCTCGGCGACCCCCGGCCAGTCCAGCCCGAGCGGCGACTCGTTCACCGATTCGCCCGACCCGACGCCGAGGTACACGCGTCCCGGGTAGAGCTCCTCGAGGCTCATGAACGCCTGCGCGATGAGGCCCGGGTGATAGTGGTGCACGACGGGCGTCACGCCCGTGCCGAGCAGCTTCGTCGTCTGCTGGCCGATCGCGCCGAGCGTGACCCACGCCTGCGTTCCCCGGCCGTCGGGAAACCAGGGGGCGAAGTGGTCGGAGAGGCCGGTGGCATCGAAGCCGGCGCGGTCGGCGGCCATCGCGTGGGTCACGAGGTCTGCGGGGGCGAACTCCTCGGTCGACCCCGCGAACCAGAAGGAGGGAGAGGGCATGGTCCGGGACTACCCGCTCGGGACGGTGGTGACCCCCGGGTCGCCGGCGTCAGGCGTCGCCCCAGGGCACCGTCGCCTCGAGCACCGCCTCCTCGAGCGCGTCCGACCGCAGCGCCGTGATCTCCTGGTACTCCGGGTCGGCCACCATCTGGCTGAACGCGCGGCGGCTCGGGTAGCGCACGAGGAGCACGGCGTCCCAGTCGTGCGCCTCGGGAGCGACGAGGGCGGTGGAGCACTCCCCGGCGTAGACGATCTCGCCGCCCACGCGGTCGAGGAACGGGACGATCCGGCGGGCGTACTCGTCGTAGCCGGCCCGTCCGCCCTTACGGAAGCGCAGCAGGTTGAGCATGACGACAGGGGTCGGAGGATCGGTGTCCTCGGCCAGGAAGCGCTTGAGGTCGGCACCGGTGGGATCGACAGGCATGCGCGCAGACTCTCAGGAACGTCTCAGGGATGTCGAAGGCGGGTCTTAGGCGCGGCGCCGAACCTGTGACCATCCCACCGACGCAGGAGACCCCATGACCACGAAGCGGATCGCCATCATCGGCGGTGCGGTCGTCGCGCTCGCCGCCGGGTCGGCCGGCGCCATCGCCGCGACGAACGACGACGAGGCCAAACAGCGCGAGCAGAGCGTGCTCAACACTGCAGCGAAGAAGCTCGACGTCAGCCCGAGCGAGCTGCGCGACGCACTCGAGGCCGGCCAGGAGGCCCAGCTCGACCAGGCCGTCAAGGACGGCAAGCTCACGCAGGAGCAGGCCGACGCGATCAAGAAGCGCATGCAGGACAGCGGCCTCGTGCTCGGCGGCCCGGGCGGTCGCGGTCACGGCGGCCCTGGCGGGCCGGGCGGTCCGCACGGCGGCCGTGAGATGTTCGACGAGGCGGCGAAGGCGCTCGGGCTCAGCGAGGACGAGCTGCACCAGCAGCTGGAAAGCGGCAAGACCCTCGCCCAGATCGCCAAGGCGCAGGACAAGAGCCTCGATGACGTCAAGGCCGCGGTGAAGAAGGCCGCCCTGGCGCGGCTCGACCAGGCCGTCAAGGACGGCAAGCTCACCGACGCGCAGCGCGACCAGATCGCCAAGGACCTCGACGACCGCATCGACCACCTCGGCGAGCGGCCGTTCGGTCGCGGCCCCGGTCACGGTCCGCCGCCGGCCGGCGAGCCGCCGGCGCGCCAGGAGGGCGAGACCAACCAGGACGGCTCGTACGTCCCGTCGTCGGGCGGCGTCACCCGCACCGACTGAGACCTGCGTCACACCGCGCGATGGGCCGTGAACCGGTCCGTCGCGCGGTCGCGCAGCCTGACAGCGTGTCAGCAGAGTTGGCGCGTTGACGTTCTTCCGTACCGATCTTCGGTCGCGGAAGATGCGGTCCGTGACAGCACGAGACCGCCTTCCCACTGACACCCTGCTCATGACCGGCGCGACGGGGTTCCTGGGGATGCAGCTCCTCGCGCGCATCCTCACCGAGAGCGATCGCCACGTCGTCGCGCTCATCCGCGCCGACGACGACGACGCGGCCACTCGCCGACTCCACGACGCACTGGCGATGATCCTCCCCGGCCCGCCTCTTGCCGATCGGCTCACGGCAATCGCGGCGGACCTCGAGGCGCCCGGGCTGGACCTCGACCGCGGGACGCACGACCTGCTCGCCGACCGCGTCACCACGATCCTGCACTGCGCCGCGTCGATCTCGTTCGTCCTCCCACTTGACGAGTCGCGGCGCATCAACGTCGACGGCACCCGCCGCATGCTCGACCTCGCCCGTCACTGCGCCGCGCGCGGCGACGGTCTCGACCGCCTCGCCTACATCTCGACGGCCTACGTCGCCGGCCGCCACCGCGGGTCGTTCGGCCCCGGGCAGCTCGTGTGCGGGCAGACGTTCCGCAACGCCTACGAGCGCACGAAGCACGAGGCCGAAGTGCTGGTCCGCGACGCCGCGGACGCCTGGGGGCTGCCGACGCAGATCTTCCGCCCGTCGATCGTCGTCGGCGAGCGCGAGACGGGCTGGACGACGAGCTTCAACGTCCTCTACGGGCCGTACCGCAGTTACGCCAAGGGCCAGTACACGGTCCTGCCCGGCAAGCTCGACGGGGTCGTCGACGTCGTGCCCGTGGACTTCGTCGCCGACGGCGTGTGGGCGCTCATGCACGAGCCGGTGACGGGGGGCGTCGCGACCTACATGCTGACGGCCGGAGAGCACGCGCCATCGCTGCGCGTCATCCGCGACACGGCGGTCGACTACTTCGCGAAGGGCACGCCCGCGATCATCCACCCCACCGCGTTCCGCGTGCTCGCCGCACCGGCGCTCGGCCTGCTCGGCGGGCAGAAGGCGCGGACCGCGCTGTCGCGCAGCAAGCCGTACTTCCCGTACTTCGAGGTCGAGACGCGCTACGACGCGCGCTCCACCCACGCCGCGCTGCACCGGCACGGCATCGCGCCGCCACGGTTCGGCGAGTTCGCCGACCGGCTGCTCGACTTCGCCGTCCGGGCGAAGTGGGGCAAGGCGATCCCGCCGCGCGCCGCGGTCGCACCGCCGATCGCCGCGGTGGCGTGACCGCGGCGCCGCCCCGTTCAGCGTCCGGGTAGCGTGCGGGGCGTGCCGACCGAGCTGCCGCCCGCCCTGCGCACCCTCCTCGACACCGGCGTGCGCCTCGCGCGCCAGGCCCCGACAGGCCGGGTCGCGCTCACCCGTGCGGCGGATCTCGTCGACGAGGCGGCCGTGCCCGCGGAGGTCCGGGAGGCGGTCGACGCGGTCTTCGCGGGGCTTCCTGCGCCTGAGCCGCTGGATCGCAAGACGGTCGAGCGCGCGCTGAAGGACGCGTGGGGTCGCCCGCCCGGCAAGGTGCTCGACGACCTTGAGGACACGCCGCTGGCGGTGCGCGCCGGGGCGCAGGTCCACCGCGGCGAGCTCGACGGCGCAGCGGTCGCGGTGAAGGTCCGCCGGCCGGGGATCGACCGCGCGCTGCGCAACGACCTGTCGCTCGTCGAGACGCTCGCCGCGCCACTGAGCGCCGCGTTCCCGGCGCTGGACGCCGGCTCGATCCTGCGCGATGTTCGCGAGCAGGCGGCCGACGAGATCGATCTGGAATCCGAAGCCGAGACGCAGCGCCGGGTGGCGCGCGCCGTCCGCCATGTCGAGGGGATCGTCATCCCGCGCGCGCATACCGAGCTCGCTGCGCCCGGCGTCCTCGTCACCGACCTCCTCGTCGGTACGACGCTGCGCGACGGCGGGCGCCCCGACGATCCCACGGCCGCGGCGACGGCGCTCGTCCACGCGCACGTCACGGCGGCGCGTGACGCCGGCCTGGCGCTCCTCGATGCGCGACCCGGCCACGTCGTCGTGCTGCGCGACGGGCGGCTGGGGCTGCTCGGAGCGGGCGTCGCGCGGCAGGTCGACCCCGCGCGGGTGCGGATCGCCCTCGACGCGCTCGCGGCCCTGCGCGACGACGCGCCCGCGGCGCTGGCGGCGGCCGCCGAGGCGGCGAAGATGGTGCCGCCCGACGCCGCGCGCGCCGCCCACCCGCCGCTGCGCGCCATCGCCGCACCGCTGGTCGACGGCCCTGCCCTGCTGGACGCGGGCGCGCTCGTCGCCCTCGCCCGGCGCGGCGACGACCACGCCGCGCCCCTGCTGCGCCTGGTGCCGGAGGTGTCGGCGACGCCCGACGACGTCTGGCTCACGCGCTCCACCGGCCAGGTGCTCGCGCTGCTCGCGCGCCTCGCCCCGGAGCTCGATCTCGCGAGTGCGGCGCTCGACGCGCCGGCGCCCTAGCTCGAGGCAGCCACGACCCGAACCGCATCGCCCGCGGACTCGACGACGTCGCCGTCGTGCAGCTGGCGCCCGCGGCGCGTCTCGGCCTCGCCGTTGACCGTCACGTCGCCCTCCTCGAGGAGCATCCGCGCCTCTCCGCCGGAATCGACGAGGCCCGCGAGCTTGAGGAGTTGGCCGAGGCGGATGGTGGCGTCACGGATGGGGACGTCGCGCATCGCGACAGTGTCGCCGACCCGACACACGGACGTCGCGCGCGGGCGTACTGTCCGAAGGCGATGCGCCATCCGCTGCTCACCGCGATCGTCGCCGCAGGCGTGCTCACCGCCGCCCCCGCGGCCCATGCCGCCGACGGCACGATCACCACGATCGCCGGCAGCGTGCAGGGCAGCGCCGGCGACGGCGGCCCTCCCGGGCTGGCGCTGCTGAACACGCCGCGCGACGCCGACCTCGCCCCCGCCGCGGCCGGTGGCGGCATCCTCATCGCCGATACGGCGAACAGCCGCATCCGGCGCGTGACCGCGGACGGCGCGCTCATCCTGCGGGTGGCCGGGGACGGCACAGACGTCCCCGGGTTCTCCGGCGACGGCGGCCCCGCGACCGACGCGCAGCTCAACCAGCCGCAGGGCGTGACGCCGCTCGCCGACGGGTCGTACGTCATCGCCGACACCGGCAACAACCGGCTGCGCCGCGTCACTCCGGACGGGAAGATCAGCACGCTCGCCGGCACCGGCGCGGCGGGCGCGACAGGTGACGGCGGCCCGGCGATCGGGGCCCAGCTCAGCGCGCCGCGCGACGTCATCCAGCTCACCGACGGCGCGCTGCTCGTCGCGGACACCGGCAACGACCGCGTGCGCCGCATCGGCACGGACGGGCGGATCTCGACGTTCGCCGGCGGCGACGGCCAGCTGCGCGCGCCGCAGGACGTCGCCCAGCTGGCCGACGGCAGCATCGCGATCGCCGACACCGGCAACAACCGCATCCGCCGCGTGGCGCCCGACGGCGCGACCACGACGATCGCCGGCGGCACCCGCGGGGAGACCGGCGACGGGGGCCCGGCGGTGAACGCCCAGCTCGATCAGCCGACCGGTCTGACACCCCTGACCAACGGCGCGCTGCTCGTCGCCGACCGCGGCAACGACCGCATCCGCCGCATCACGCCGCTCGGCACGATCTTCACCGTGGCCGGCACGGTGCCCGGGCTCTCCGGCGACGGCGGGCCGGCGTCGGCGTCGCGACTCAACGCGCCGACAAGCGTGGTGCGCACGCCGCAGGGCGGGATGCTCATCGCCGACAGCGGCAACAGTCGCGTCCGTGGCGCGACCGACGTCGGTCAGATCCCCAACCCGGTCACCGACCAGTCACTCGGCCTCGCCCCGGTCCGCGGCACCGCCGTCGTCCAGACCCCGACCTCCGGCGGCCCGCTGCCCGTCCGCGAGCCGGACCTCATCGCCGATGGCTCGCTGCTGAACACCGAGGCCGGCGGGCTGGCGGTGAGCGTCGCGCAGGCAGGCGAGGTGCGGACCACGACGCTGACCGAGGGGCTCGTCGAGGTCAACCAGCAGGCCGGGCGCAACCCGCTGACCGACGTCAAGCTCGTCGCGCCGCTGCCGGGCTGCCCGCGCGCGACCCCCCGCGCGCTGCGGGGCCTGCTCGCGTTCTCCGCGCAGAAGAAGCGCAAGGGGCGGCGCGAGCGCCGCGTCGTCGCGCGCGGCAACGGCCGCTTCCGCACGGACGGCAAGTACGGGTCGGCGACGGTCCGCGGCACCGAGTGGCAGACGACCGACACGTGCAAGGCGACCTCGGTCCGCGTGTTCACCGGCGTCGTGTCGGTCTTCGACCGCGCGCGCGGCAAGCGCATCACGGTGCGGGCGGGCCAGAAGGTGATCGTGCGCGCAAAGCGCCGCTGACGCCCCCCGCCCCGGCCCGCGGAGCTGCGCGGCAGATCGGTGTCGCCATAGCTACCCCGATCTGCCGCTCGGCGCCGTACGGGGGCGAGTTTTCGTCCGTCAGCGGCTCGAGGAGGTATGGACTTCGATGCGCTGCGCGCCCATCAAGAGGGCGTCTTCTCCGTGTGGCAACTCCGCGATGCCGGCTGGAGCCGGGGCAAGGTGCGGCACGCAGTGCGCGGCTTGCGCGAGATCCACCACGGGGTGCGCGTGACGGGCGACGCGCCGCTGACGGAGCGGCAGCGATGCTGGGCCGCGGTGCTCACCGAACCCGGGACCTGGCTGAGTCACACGAGCTTGGCTCGCCTCGCCGGGTTCGACGACTGGCGCACCGAGGTCGCGACGGTCACCCGATCGGGCACCGGCAGCATCCAGCGGCACCCCGGCCTCGTCGTCCATCGCTCACGGCATCTGCCGCCCGGCGTCGTCGGCGCGTTCGACGGGATTCCGTGCCTGAGTCCCGCGCGAACGGTGCTCGACCTCGTTCCGATGCGGAGCGACCGCAACGCACGCCGCCTCGTCCGCAACGCGCTGCGGGTCGAAGCCGTCACCGCGGAAGACCTGCATGTTGTCCTCGCGTTGCACGCCGGCCGCGCCGGGATCGCCCGTCTCCGGCAATACACGCGGGACTACGCGCACCTGCCGATCCATCGAACTAAGAGTGACGCCGAGGCGCTCGGGCTCGCGATCCTCGATGGCGCCGGAGTCCCCTGCCTCGCGTCAATGCGAAGGTCGCGGGCGAGGAGGCGGACTACTCCTGGGCCGATGCGCGCTGGATCATCGAGCTCGACGGGCCCCAGTGGCACCACCCGATCGACGACGCGCGCAAGCAGGCGGTGTGGGAAGCGGCGGGCTGGACGGTCATGCGCCTGCCGACCGGTGCCGTCTACGACGCCCCGCACCGTCTCCTGACCCTCGTCCCACCGCTGCGCGGCAGATCGGT
>CAMCUD010000045.1 GCA_945878865.1 Bifidobacterium breve
CCAGCGCCTCCTGCTGGTCGACGAACCGCGCGGTCTGGCCGGTGACGAGCGCCTGGCCGGGCGCGGCGGTCGCGCGGACGTCGCGGACGAGGTCCTGCGTCGCGTCGTCGAGCGCCGCCTGCTCGGGGACGAGGTTGACCTGCCAGACGTCCCGCCCGACGTAGCGGGGCGGCTCGACCGTGTCGACGGCGGGCAGGCCGTCGAGCCGCTGCGCGTACGCACGGACCGCCTTGGCGTCGCCGCGTGGCGCGCGCACCGCGACGGTGATCGGCTCGGTGACGCCCTTGGCGTACTCGGCGCGCAGCTCGGAGTCGATCTGCTTGGCCGGGGTCTCGTCGGGCAGGATCCGCGCGTCGATCCCGGTGAACTCGATCCGCAGGAAGGGCAGGCCCATCACGATGAGGACGGCGCCGGTGGCCAGCGCGATCGGCAGCGGCCGGCGCATGACCGCGCGCGACAGGCGGTACCAGAAGCCCTGCTCGGTCGATCCGGCCGCGTGCTGCCAACGGGCGGGGGAGAGGGCGTTGACCCGCGGGCCCAGCACCATGAGCAGCGCCGGCAGCGCGGTGACGGCCACGACAGCCGCGAGCAGCGCGGTGATCGAGCCGCTGATCGCCATGGAGTAGAGGAACCGCTGCGGGAACACGAGCAGGGACAGCAGCGCGGCGGCCACGGTCGCGGCGCTGAACAGCACGGTGCGCCCGGCGGTCCGCATCGTTCGCGCGACGGCCGCGGGGGTGTCGAGCCCGCGCGCGAGCTCCTCTCTGAATCTCGAGACGACGAAGAGCGAGTAGTCGATCGCCAGGCCCAGCCCGAGGCCGATCGCGAGGTTCAGCGCGAAGATGCTCAGCAGCTGGACCTCGTTGACGATTCGTAGGGCGAGGAACGTCCCGACGACGACGAGCCCCCCGACGAACAGCGGCAGGAGCGCGGCCGCGACGCCGCGGAAGACCCACAGCGAGAGCAGGAAGAGGATCGGGAAGGCGATGAGCTCAGCGCGCCGCAGGTCCTCCTCGACCTGGTCGCCGATGGCCTGGAACGCCGGCCCGGGCCCGCCGACCTTCACGTTCGGCTCCCCGGCCAGGCGCTCGGCGAGTCGCTCGCCGATGTCGGACTCGCCGACCCCCTCCTTGCCGAACACGGCGATGTACGTCGAGCTGCCGTCTCGGGCGATGAACCGCGCCGATCCCGTCGAGGCGTACGACGCCACGCGCGCCACCCCCGGGTCCTGCGCCGCCACCTTGGAGAGCCGCTCGACCTTGCGCTCAACGGCCGGCGTCTTCGCGCCGCCGGGGGTTTCGACGAGGATGATCACGCCGGGGGCCGACCGGGACCCCGAAGCGCCGGAGAGCAGGTCCTGCGCCTTCGCCGATTCGGCCCCGGGGTCGCGGAAGTCGTCGCCGGAGGACAGCATCCCGGCGACGGGCCCGCCGAGCACGGAGGCCACGACGAAGAACACCGCGGTGATGATCAGGACGACGCGGGCACGGGCAGTCGCCAGGCGTATGAGCGCGTCGATCACGACGTGCACTCCCCGGTCCGCCTGGTCGTCCCCCGAACGACCGTCATGCCCCCCACGGTGCAAACCCTACCGCTCGCTACCCTTTTCGGGATGGACGAGCGCGCACTCGCCGAGCGCCTCATCCGCCATGACACCTCCACGCACGACGGGCTGCAGAGCGCAGCGGGCTTCGTGCGGGGATGGCTGGACTCCAACGATGTCGCCGTGGACGCCCGCGACTTTGACGGACTTCCGGTGCTCTATGCGGATGTGGGCGCGCGCGAACCCGAAGCTCCGACCGTGATCTTCCACGGTCATCTCGACGTGGTGCCCGCGTTCGCCGAGCAGTTCGAACCCGTCGTCGACGGCGATCGGCTCATCGGCCGCGGCGCGTACGACATGAAGGGCGCGCTCGCCGCGATGCTCTGGGCGCTCGTCGACGTGGCCAAGCAGTCGGCGATCCGGGTGAAGTTCGTCTGCGTGCCCGACGAGGAGTCCGAGGACGTCGACCGGCGCAGCACCGACGAACTCGTCAAGGAGGGGCTGCGGGGCGACTTTGCGCTCACGGGCGAGCCGACGGACCTGCACATCGGCGTCCAGGCCAAGGGCGTGCTGGCGTTCCGCGCGGAGGTGAAGGGGACCGCCGCGCACGGGTCGACCCCGTGGCTCGGGGACAACGCGATTCTCAAGGCGCACGACGCGTTCCGTCGCATCGAGACCCTACCGTTCAGCCGGCAGTCCTCCGACCTGTTCGACCGGCCCTCCATCAACCTCGCGCGCATCGAGGGCGGGGACGCGTTCAACAAGGTGCCCGATCGCTGCCAGATGGACGTCGACATCCGTTACCTGCCCAACCAGGACCCGCAGGAGATCCTGGCCCAGATCGACGCGATCGCCGACGTCGAGGTCATCAAGCAGTTCGTGCGGGCGCCCGCGATCGTCTCGCGCCGCAACCCGTACGTCCTCGCGCTGCGTGACGCCGTCAGCGAGGCCAACGGCGGCGACGTGCTGAGCGTCGGCCGCGACGGCGCGTCGGACGCCTTCGCGTTCCTCGAGGCCGGCATCCCCGCTGTGGAGTTCGGGCCGGTCGGCGCCGGCCACCACGGCCCCGAGGAGTGGGTGTCGATCAGCTCGCTGCGCCGCTACCGCGAGGCGCTGCGCGACTTCGTCCTGCACCTGCCCGAGCAGCTCGCCGGCGCGACGGCGCCCGAGGCGGCCGACCGGCTCGTCGAAGGGGGCCTCTCGTGAACCCGGGCAAGACGAGGTGGTCGGGGTGGAGCGTGCTCGGTCGCGCGGGGATCGCGAGCCTCGTGATCGTGCTGGCGTGCGCCGGCGCGGTCGCCGCCACCGTGCTGCTCGAGGTCAAGAAGACGAGCGAGACGTTCTTCGAGTTCTCCACGCCGCTGAGCCCCGGCGTCAAGGACGCGCTGGAGGACGTCTCGCCGGGCCAGCCGCAGACGATCATGCTGCTCGGCTCCGACCAGCGCTACCAGGACAAGAAGGACGGCAACCCGAGCCGCTCGGACACGATCATGCTCGTCCGGCTGGACCCGGATCAGAACGCCACCGCGGTGATGTCGATCCCGCGTGACCTCAAGGCGCAGATCCCGACGAAGAACGGCGGCTACGTCACCGACAAGATCAACGCGGCGTACAGCATCGGCGGACCCAAGACGACGGTGCAGACCGTGCGGCGGCTGCTCGGGATCCCCATCAACCACGTCGTCAACGTGAACTTCGGCGGGTTCCGGCGGATCGTCAACCGGCTCGGCTGCTTCTACCAGGACGTCGACCGCACGTACTTCAACAACAACGCCCCACCGACGGCCAGCGCGTACCCCTACGCGACGATCGACGTCAAGGCCGGGTACCAGCTGCTGTGCGGCCAGGACTCGCTGGACTGGGCGCGCTTCCGTCACCTCGACGACGACTTCGTGCGCGCTGCGCGCCAGCAGGAGTTCGTCCGCTCGGCCAAGGACCAGGTCAGCGCGTCGTCGATCTTCGAGGACCGCGAGGAGCTGCTGCGGATCTTCGGCCGGTACACGCAGACGGACATCCGCTCCCAGACCGCGATCCTCACGCTGCTCAAGCTCGCGTTCGAGTCCTCGAAGAACCCGGTCCGCGAGGTGCGCTTCCGCGGCGGGCAGGAGGCGGGCGACACGTTCGTCACCATCACGCCGGAGAACCTCCAGAAGACGATCCGGGAGTTCAAGGAGGTCAAGGCCAGCGGCGGCGGGCGTCAGACCCGCGACACGGCGAAGGGCGGCAGCGCGGGGTCCAAGAAGAAGAAGCCCAAGCGCAAGGGCCTGGCCGCCGGCCTCGTGCAGGACAAGATCGGCGGCGAGAACTACACGCTGAACCTCGCCGTGAAGGCCGGGTTCCCGGTCTACTACCCCAAGGCGCGCCTGGCCCGTGGCGGCTACATCAGCGACGGCCCGCGCCAGTACACGCTGAAGACGCGGAACGGGCGCAAGTACAAGGCGTACCGCATCGTCCTCAAGCAGGGCGACATCGGCCAGTACTACGGCGTGCAGGGCCTGGCGTGGCGCAACCCGCCGATCCTCGACGGCGCGCACGACACGATGAAGATGCGCGGCCGGACGTACATGGTCTTCTACGACGGCGGGCGCATCCGCATGGTCGCCTGGCGCACGCCTACAGGCTCCTACTGGGTCTCGAACACGCTGTCCCAGCGCCTGACGAACCGGCAGATGCTCGACATCGCGAAGTACCTGACCCGCGTCGGGATGTAGCCGTGCTCGGGCGGTTCGCCGCAGCGGGCTTCCTGATCGTCGCCGCCACCGCCACGTGCGTCGCCGCGGTGACCCTGTTGCTCATCGACGGCCACCGGCCATCGCCGATCCCCGGGTGGAAGGGGCACGATCCCGGCCCGGGGAAGCCGCAGACGATCCTGCTGCTCGGCTCCGACCAGCGGTACCGGGACACGAGGAACGGCACACCGGGCCGGTCGGACACGATCATGCTCGTCCGCCTTGATCCGGATCGCCACGCGACCGCGGTGATGTCGATCCCGCGCGATCTGAAGGTCGACATCCCCACCCGGCAGGGGAAGGTCACGGACAAGATCAACGCCGCGTACACGCTCGGCGGCCCTCCGGAGACGGTGCGGACGGTTCGGCGTCTCCTGGGCATTCCGATCCACCACGTGGTGAATGTCAACTTCGCGGGGTTCCGCCGCCTGGTGAACCGGCTCGGCTGCTTCTACCAGGACGTCGACCGGGCGTACTTCAACGACAACGCCCCGCCGACGGCCAGCCCGGCGCCGTACGCGACGATCGACGTCAAGGCCGGCTACCAGCTGCTCTGCGGGCAGGACACGCTCGACTGGGCGCGGTTCCGCCACCTCGACGACGACGTTGTCCGCTCGGCGCGCCAGCAGGAGGTCGTCCGCGCCGCGAAGGACCAGGTCACGACGTCGTCGCTGCTCGAGGACAGGCAGGCCCTGCTTGAGGTCATCGGCCGCCACACCCAGTCCGATCTGCAGTCCGCCGCCGCAACGATCCGGCTGCTGAAGCTGGGCTACGCGGCGTCGAGACAGCCGCTTCGCGAGGTCGCCTTCCCCTCGTCGCCGACGCCCGAGGGCACGTTCCTCGTCACGACGCCCGCCGACGTCCGGCGGGCGGTCCGCGCCTTCCTCGCGCCCTCCCGCCCGGCACGTCAGCGGCGGACCCCGGCGGCGCGTCCCACCCGGACGCCGTCCGGTGCCGCGCCAGACACGGTCGTCGACCGGATCGGCGGCGAGAACGCCACGCTCGACCTCGCCGTGCGGGCGGGCTTCCCGGTGTACTACCCGAAGCGGCGCCTGGCCCGGGGCGGCTACGTGGCCGGCACGCGCGCCTACGTCCTGAGGACGCGGACAGGCGCCCCTCACCGGGCCTACCGGATCGTGCTCGCCCAGGGCGACATCGGCCAGTACTACGGGGTCCAGGGCACGACGTGGCGGACGCCGCCGCTCCTTGACGCACCGCACGACACGCGCCGGGTCCGTGGTCGTACCTACCAGGTGTACACCGATGCCGGGCGCATCCGGATGGTGGCGTGGCGAACGCCGACCGCCGCGTACTGGGTCTCGAACACGCTGTCCCAGCGGCTGACGAACGCGCAGATGCTCGGCATCGCAACGTCCTTGACCCGCGTGGGCATGTAGCCTTCCGCGCCGCATGAACGCATCCCGTGAACCGATCGGCGTGATCGGCACCGGCTACGTGGGGCTCGTCACGGCGACGGGCTTCGCCGAGCTCGGTTCCGAGGTCATCTGCGTCGACATCGACGCCGACAAGATCGCCCGCCTCAAGCAGGGGGAGATCCCCATCTACGAGCCCGGCCTGGCCGAGCTCGTCGAGAAGAACCGTGAGCGCATGACGTTCACGACCGAGCTCTCGGAGGCGCTCGAGCGCGCACGGCTGCTGTTCGTGGCCGTCGGCACGCCGCCGACGTACTCCGGCGACGCGGACCTCTCGGCGGTGCACGCCGTGGTCAACGCGATGCCGGCGTCCGATCGCCACGCGCTGGTCATGAAGTCCACGGTGCCCGTCGGCACCGGCGCGGCGATCAAGCGTGTGTTCGCCGAGCAGGGCAAGGAGGGCTTCCGCTACGTCAGCTGCCCGGAGTTCCTGAAGGAGGGCACGGCGGTCGCGGACTTCCTGCATCCCGATCGCGTGGTCGTCGGCGACGACGGCGACTGGGCGGGCGACGCGGTCGTCGAGCTGTACCGGCCGCTGCTGCGCGCCGAACACGGCGGCGAGGGGCCGGGCGAGCTCGTGCGCACCGACATCGCCAGCGCGGAGATGGTCAAGCTCGCGTCCAACGCGTTCCTGGCGACGAAGATCAGCTTCATCAACGAGATCGCCAACGTCTGCGAGGAGACCGGCGCTGACGTGCTCGAGGTCGCGAAGGGCATGGGCCTGGACGACCGCATCGGGCCGAAGTTCCTCAAGCCGGGGATCGGGTTCGGCGGGTCGTGCTTCCCGAAGGACGTCAGCGCGCTCAAGCAGCTCGCGGGCAACTCCGGCTACCACTTCCAGCTGCTCAACGCCGTCATCGAGGTCAACGAGCTGCAGAAGCGGCGCGTGATCAGCAAGCTGCAGAAGCACCTGGGCTCGCTCGTGGGCAAGAAGATCGCGCTGCTGGGCCTGGCCTTCAAGCCGGACACCGACGACATGCGCGAGGCGTCGTCCCTGGTGCTCAGCGCGCGGCTGCAGGCCGACGGCGCGCAGATCACCGCGTACGACCCGATCGCCGAGGAGGAGGCGCGCCGCCTCATCAAGGGCGTCGGCTTCGCCGCCAGCGCGCTGGAATGCGTGCAGGGCGCGGACGCGGTCGTCCTCGTGACCGAGTGGAGTGAGTTCGGCGAGCTGGACTGGAGCGAGGTGGCGCAGGCCATGGCCGGGACGCTGGTGGTCGACGGGCGCAACGCGCTCGACGCGCAGGCCGTCCACGCGGCCGGGCTGAGCTACGAGGGCGTCGGTCGCGGCACCCTGGCATCCTTCGCGCGGTGATGCTCGCGTGCAGGCGCTGATCCTGGTCGGGGGGGAGGGCACACGCCTGCGTCCCCTGACGTCCACCGTCCCCAAGCCGGTCGTCCCGCTGGTCGACCGGCCGTTCATCGCGTACATGCTCGAGTGGTTGCGCCGCCACGGGGTCGACGACGTGATCATGTCGTGCGGCTTCCTGGCCACCAGCGTGCGCAACGTCCTCGGGGACGGCTCGGCCTACGGGCTGCGCCTGCGCTTCGTCGAGGAGCCCACGCCGCTGGGCACCGGCGGCGCGCTGAAGTACGCCGAGCAGTTCCTCGACGAGCGCTTCCTCATGCTCAACGGGGACACGCTCACCGATCTCGACCTCACCGCGCAGATCGCCCAGCACGAGGAGCACGGCGCCACGGGCACGCTCGCGCTCGTGCCGGTCAGCGACCCGTCGTCCTACGGTCTCGTCCGCCTGAACGACGACACGACGGTGAAGGGCTTCCTGGAGAAGCCGTCGCCTGACCAGATCGACACGAACCTCATCTCGGCCGGCGCGTACGTCCTGGAGCGCTCCGTGCTCGACCTCATCCCGCCCGACCAGAACGTCTCGATCGAGCGTGAGGTCTGGCCGCGGCTCGTCGGCAACGGCCTGCACGGCTACGTCGGCGAGGCCTACTGGATGGACATCGGGACGCCCCAGCGCTACCTGCAGGGGACGTTCGACATCCTCGAGGGCAACGTCGCCAGCGCGGTGCAGGACCGGATGACCGGGTTCCTCGCCGTGTCCGATCAGGCCGAGACGACGGGGCGGGTCGTGCCGCCGGCCGTCATCGAGCGCGGCGCGAAGGTCGCCGAGGGCGCCCACGTGGGCAGCCTTGTGGTGCTGGCCGACGGCGTCCAGGTCGGCAAGGGCTCCTCGATCGAGCGCTCCGTGGTGCTGCACGGCACCGAGATCGGCGAGGATTGCCGCCTGCGTGACTGCATCGTCGCGGGCGGCGTGCGGATCGGCGACGGCGTCGTCATCGACGGCGGGGCCGTCATCGGTGAGGGCGTGACGATCGGACGTGGCAACGTCGTGACCAACGGTGCGCGAATCTTCCCTGGGGTGAACCTGCCTGATGGCGCTCTCAAGTTCTGACACCGGCGGCGCGCTGGATCGCCGCGGCATCGAGGCCCTCGACGCGGCCGATCAGCTCACGGACATCCTCGCGATCCCCGAGCACCTGCGCGACGCGCTGTGGAAGGTCGAGTCGGCGAACATCGACCCGCAGGACTGCCCCGGCGGCGTCGTCGTCGCCGGCATGGGCGGCTCCGCGGTCGGCGGCGCGCTGGCGCGCGCGATCCTCGGCGACACGGCCTCGCGGCCGATCATCGCGGCGCGCGGCTACGGGCTGCCGTCGTGGACGACGCCGGACACGATGGTCCTCTGCTCGTCCTACTCGGGCAACACCGAGGAGACCCTGGCCTGCTACGAGGCCGCCGGGGCGCTCGGCGCGCCGCGCATCGTCGTGACGACCGGCGGGGAGCTGGCCAAGCAGGCGCGCGCCGACGGCGTGCCCGTCATCCCGGTCGCCGGCGGGCTACAGCCCCGGGCCGGCGTGGCGTACATGACGGTCGCCGCGCTCCAGGTCGCCGCCCTCACCGGCGCGGCGCCGCACGTGACGAGCGAGATCGACGTCGCCGCCGAGCATCTCGAGGCGCTGGTCATGGAGTGGGGCCCGGAGGGCGCCGACGACTCCCTGGCCAAGACGCTGGCTCGCGCCCTGCACGGCTCGGTGCCGGTGCTCGCCGGCGCGGGGCTGACCGTCCCGCTGGCGTACCGCTGGAAGACTCAGATCAACGAGAACGCGAAGATCCCGGCGTTCGCACACGAGCTGCCCGAGCTCGACCACAACGAGCTCGTCGGCTGGGCCGGCGCGTCGGAGCTGGGCCGGTTCGCCGCGGTGTTCCTCGACGACGCTGACACCCACCCACGGGTCAAGCAGCGCATCGAGCTGACGCAGCGCATCATCGGCGACCAGGCGACGAGCACGCACGTCGTGGCGTCGCGCGGCCAGACGACCGTGGAGCGGGTCTTCAGCCTTGTCCTGCTGGGTGACCTCGTGTCGCTGTACCTCGCGGTTCTGCGTGGGATCGACCCGACGCCGGTCGACGCGATCGAGTCGCTCAAGGCCGAGCTCGCCCGCGGCTGACCGGTCCTGCCGGGGGACGCTGCGGGGGTCTGCGGCCCCGGGTGGTGTCTCGTTTACATGAGCATCGGCTGACCGGTTCACCGGTCTCGGGGAGGCCAGGTGTCGAATGTTGCCGCGACTGCGGGGAACCACGGACACAGGCGGCGGCCCCGTGTCCGATAGACGGGACACGCCGACTCATCAGGTCCCGCTGCCCCCGTCCGAACCGAGCTGCTCATGTCTTCATTCTCCACGGCTGCTTCGCCCACCATCTCCGTCGACGACGACCGCTGGGGCGCCGCCGTCGCGTTCTGCGACATCACGCAGGACCACCTCCGGGTGCTCGCCGACGAGCAGCTCGGCGACCTTGCCGCACAGGTCGCCGAGGCGTTCTACGACCGGGTGCTGCGCGAGCCCGACCTCCGCGCGATCATCGAGCAGCACTCGTCGGTCGATCGCCTGTCGCAGACGCTGCAGCGGTACGTCGCGACCTTCTCCGAGGGGCGCTACGACGCCGAGGTGGTGCGCGGCCGGGCGTACATCGGCGAGGTCCACGACCGGATCGACCTCCCGCTGAGCGCCTACCTCGGCGCCTTCCTGCGCATCGACGAGGTCATCATCACGGAGCTCGTCCGTCGCCACAGCGCCGACCCCGAGCGGCTGACGCACGCGATCATGGCCTATCGGCGGGTCAGCCAGTCGGACATCGCGATCGTGGTGCAGAGCTTCATCGACCGCCGGAACGCGTCGGCTGAGCGCGTCGCCGCGGAGGTCACGTCGGCATCCGAGACGCTTGCGGCCTCGTCGCAGGAGGCCCATGCCGGGGTCGACACGATGCGCGTCACGGCGGAGGACCTCGCCGACACCGCCCGGGGGGCGCAGGAGAAGCTCGATCGGTCCTCGGAGGCCCTGGCGCAGGGCGCGGCGGCGATCGACGAGACGGCGGAGCTCGTCGCGCGGACCCGGGAGACCGTCGCCGAGGCGCGAGACGAGCTGGCAGGTCTCGAGACGCAGACCGAGCAGATCGGCGCCGTCGTCGCGCGGGTGAGGGCGATCGCCGACCAGACGAAGCTGCTCTCGCTCAACGCCGCCATCGAGGCGGCGCGGGCTGGTGAGCACGGACGCGGGTTCGCGGTGGTCGCCGATGAGGTCGGCCGGCTCTCCGAGGACACCACGACGGCGCTGGCCGATATCAACGCGCTCAACGACAACGCGCGTCGTGCGATCGACGGCGTGCGCGGTTCGATGGGCGCGACCGAGGAGCGCGTGGACGAGACGCGCGCCCGGGCGGAGGCGATGCGTGAGGGCTACGCCGCGATCCGGGCGGCCGAGGAAGGGGTCGTCACCGAGCTCGGCTCGATGGCCGCCGGCATCGAGCAGATCGCCAGCAGCGCCGGGGAGCTGAGCCACGCCTCGCAGGACGTCGCCAACGCCGCCGACGGCCTGGCGCGGCTCGCCGCAGGAGCGTGACGTCCAAACGTTGACACGACCGTGGTAAGGTTGGGGTCTCGATGGAGGCCCTGACGATCCACGAGGCGGCGGAGACCACTGGTTGGTCCCCGCGCATGCTCCGCTACATCGAGCGCTCCGGCCTCGTGGAGACGCCGCGGTCGGAGTCCGGATACCGGCTCTACGGCCCGGCCCAGCTGCAGCGCCTGCGCACCCTGCGCGAGCTGCTGGAGCGCTTCGAGGTCTCCCTCACCGACGTCGGCTTCGCACTGCGCCTCGAGCGCGATCCGGAGCTGCGCACCGCGATCGAGGACTGGCTGCGGGCCGAGGCCCACCGTCCCGAGCATGTCTCCCCCGACGAGTGGATGAGCTGGGAGCAGCGCAAGCATGAGCGTCTGCTTCACGCCGCGGCGGGGCCAACGAATACGGAGGTCCGATGACCAGCACGCTGACCGCCGGCGACTTCAAGGTCGCCGACCTGTCCCTGGCCGAGTTCGGCCGCAAGGAGATCGAGCTGGCCGAGCACGAGATGCCCGGCCTCATGTCGATCCGCCGCGAGTTCGCCGATGCCCAGCCGCTGGCCGGCGCGCGCATCATCGGCTCGCTGCACATGACGATCCAGACGGCCGTCCTCATCGAGACGCTGACCGCCCTGGGCGCGAAGGTCCGGTGGGCCTCGTGCAACATCTTCTCGACGCAGGACCACGCGGCCGCGGCCGTCGCGGTCGGCCCGAACGGCACGCCGGAGAACCCGCAGGGCGTCCCGGTCTTCGCCTGGAAGGGCGAGACCCTCGAGGAGTACTGGTGGTGCACCGAGCAGATCGTCGCCGGCTGGTCCGAGGACGAGCCCGCCAACATGATCCTCGACGACGGCGGCGACGCCACGATGCTCATCCACAAGGGCACCGAGTTCGAGAAGGCCGGCGCCGTCCCGAACCCCGCTGACGCGGAGTCCGAGGAGTTCGAGGTCTTCCTCACGCTCCTGCAGAAGTCGCTGGGCGAGGACCCGCAGCGCTACACGAAGATCGGCGCCCAGATCAAGGGCGTCACCGAGGAGACGACGACGGGCGTGCACCGCCTGTACGAGCTCGCGAAGAACGGCGAGCTGCTCTTCCCGGCGATCAACGTCAACGACTCCGTCACGAAGTCGAAGTTCGACAACCTCTACGGCTGCCGCCACTCGCTCGTCGACGGCATCTTCCGCGCGACGGACGTCATGCTCGCCGGCAAGCACGCGGTCGTCTGCGGCTACGGCGACGTCGGCAAGGGCTCGGCCGCCTCGCTGCGCGCGCAGGGCGCCCGCGTCACGGTCACCGAGATCGACCCGATCTGCGCGCTGCAGGCGTGCATGGAGGGCTACGACGTCAAGACGATCGAGGACGTCCTCGCGACGGCCGACGTGTTCATCACGACGACGGGCAACAAGGACATCATCACCGGCGAGCACATGGCCGCGATGAAGCACAACGCCATCGTCGGCAACATCGGCCACTTCGACAACGAGATCCAGGTCGCCCGCCTGGCCGAGCTCGGCGCCGAGCGCATCAACATCAAGCCGCAGGTCGACGAGTGGAAGTTCCCGGACGGCCACTCGATCATCCTGCTGAGCGAGGGCCGCCTGCTGAACCTCGGCAACGCGACCGGCCACCCGTCGTTCGTGATGTCGAACTCGTTCGCCAACCAGACGATCGCCCAGATCGAGCTGTGGACGAAGAACGACGAGTACGAGAAGCAGGTCTACGTCCTGCCCAAGCACCTCGACGAGAAGGTCGCCCGGCTGCACCTCGACGCGCTCGGGGCGAAGCTCACGACGCTCCGCCCCGATCAGGCCGCCTACATCGGCGTGTCGGTCGAGGGCCCGTACAAGCCCGACCACTACCGGTACTAGTTCCGGCCGAAGCCGGCGGTGATCACTTCACCGCCGGCTTCTGGACGCGCCGCGCCACGCGGTACTTCTCGTGGTCGAAGCGGCGCATCATGCGCTTCATCGTCGGCAGGCTCCACGGCCACAGCCCGGCCGTGCGGCCTGACGCGTCGAGGTAGTAGCTGCCGCATCCGCCCGTCGCCCACACCGCGCCGGCCAGGCGCTTATCGACCGTGGCGATGTACTTCTCCTGCTCGACGGGGTCGAGGTCGATCTCCCCGGCCGACTGGGTGCGCATGAACTTCAGCGCCTCGACGGCGTAGTGCACCTGCTGCTCGATGACGTAGATGATCGAGCTGTGGCCCAGGCCGCTGTTCGGCCCGACGAGCAGGAACAGGTTGGGGAAGCCGGCGACGGTCGTGCCGAGGTAGCACTTCGCGCTGCCGTTCCAGGTCTCCAGCAGCGACCGCCCGTCGCGTCCGTGGACGGCGGCGGCGATCGGCGGGTCGGTGACGTGGAAGCCCGTCGCGAGGATGATCGTGTCGACCTCGCGCTCGGAGCCGTCGGCGCCGATGACGGTGTTCCCGCGGACCTCGGTGACGCCCGCGTCGATGATCTCGACGTTCTCGCGCTGGATCGCCGGGTACCAGCTGTTGGCGAACAGGATCCGCTTGCAGCCGGGCTCGTAGTCCGGCGTGATGCGCGCGCGCAACGCCGGGTCCTTGACCTGGCGCTTGAGGTGCTGTGTGGCGACGGCCTTGATCGGCCCGATGAAGCGCGGGTTGCGCTGCGCGAACCCGAGGCACTCGGCGACACTGAAGATCAGCCCGCGGTGCGCCTGCCGGAAGCCCGGGACGTAGCGGTGCAGCGCGCGCCCGAGCCGGCCGATCTCAAAGTCCGGCCGTGGCAGCAGCCACGGCGGGGTGCGCTGGTAGAGCTCGAGCTTCTTGACCTTCGGCGCGATCTCCGGGACGAACTGGATCGCCGACGCGCCCGAGCCGACGACGGCCACGCGCTCGCCGCTGAGGTCGTGTTCGTGGTTCCAGTGCGCGGAGTGGAAGATCGTGCCCGGGAACGTGTCGAGGCCCTTGATGTCCGGGATGTTCGGCGCGTGCAGCGGCCCGGCGGCGGAGATCAGCACCCGGCCGAGGACCTCGCCCTGTGACGTGTCGACGCGCCAGCCCTGGAGCGTCTCGTCCCAGGCGGCGTTGCGGACCTCGGTGTCGAAGCGGATCTGGGGGCGGATGCCGTAGTCGTCGACGACCTTGTGGACGTACTGCTCGATCTCGCTCTGGACGGCGAACTGGCGCGTCCAGTCCGGATTGGGCGCAAACGAGTAGGAGTAGAGGTGCGAGGGCACGTCGCACGCGCAGCCGGGGTACGTGTTCTCGCGCCAGCAGCCGCCCACGTCAGGGCCCTGCTCGAGGATCGCGATGTCGCGGAAGCCCGCCTCGCGCAGCTTGATCGCCGCCGCGACGCCGCCGAAGCCGGCGCCGACGATCACGGCGTCGAGCAGCGGCTGGGGGCCAGGTTCACCGGCCGCCTCGGACGGGGTGCCGGGAGTTCGGTACGCCGTGGTACTGGTCATGCACGGAAAGTAGGCCCCGGCGGGTCGGCGGGCATCGGTAGTTCTCCCGCGCCGCCGGTCGGGGTATCTCCTGAAATGTCAGGAGGGCAGCGGCTGCAGCCGTGTCTTCTGCACCCGGGCGAGCTTTGCGCGCAGCCGCCGGTACGCGCGCTCCTGCGCGGGCGTGCGGGTCTGGCCCTCGTGCGCGAGATTCACCCGCTCGAAGGGGTCGGTCGCCAGGTGGTAGAGCTCCCACTGGTCCGGTTCCTTGCCCGTGACGTCGTAGTAGCGCGCGATCTTCCAGTTGCGCTCGCGGATGCTGACGATGTGGTTCGGGGGCTTGGGGTACGGGCCCTTGGGCTGGCCGGACTGGTAGTCGTCGTAGGTGAAGACCGTGTAGTCCTGCACGCCCTTCGACGAGCGGCCGAGGACGATCGACGAGTAGTCCCTGCCCTCCCAGTCGGCGCGCGCCGATGACGGCGCGCCGACGAGGCTCGCCAGGGTCGGCAGGAAGTCGACGTGCGAGACGAGCGCCTTGCTGCTGCGCGCCCGCGGAAACAGGCGCGGGTTGGAGTACACGAGCGGCACGTGCGTGGACTCTTCGTACACGTTGAAGTTCTTCTGCCGCAGTCCGCCGTGCGCGGTGCCCATCTCCCCGTGGTCGGCGGTGGCGATGATGAGCGTGTCGTCCAGCAGACCGGTGCGCTCGAGCGTGTCGAGGATCTGCACGAGGTAGGCGTCGGACGACTTCATGAGGTTGCCGTAGAAGTTCAGGTAGTTGCGCTTCATCTGCCGGGTGGGGATGGGCCCGGACGCGTTGAAGAGCTTGAGGAACTCCCGCTGGACCGCTGGTTTGGTGGAGAGGTCCTCGTCCACGGTGGCGGGCGGCTCGATCTCGCCCTGCAGCCACGACGTGTCGTAGCCGCCTGCGACGTAGTTCTTCGGGTACATCAGCACGTCGTGCGGGTTGACGAGCGAGACGACCATGAAGAACGGCTGGCTCTGCGCCGCGGTGGAACTCAGGTACTGCACCGCGCCCTCGCTGCCGGCGTCCGGCGTGCCGACGGAGTTGATGAAGCGGCCGTCGTTGTCGTAGACGCCGCCGCCCTCCTCGGGGATCGACTGGTTCCCACCGGCGTCCGGCGGATTCCACCGGGTGAAGCCGTATTTGTTGACGTCCTCCGGGACCCAGGTCGAGCCGTTCGCCGGCTTGTTGCAGTGGAACTTGCCCTTGTAGACCGGCGTGTAGCCGGCGGCGGCGACCACCGACGCGGGGTTCTTGAAGGTCGTCGCCAGCTCGACCTGCGGGTACTGGGGCGAGGGCATGCTCGTCTCCAGCGTGTACTTCACGCCGTGCTGCGCCGGGAAGTAGCCGGACATCAGCGTCGACCGGGCGGGGGAGCACATGCACGCGTTGGTGAAGGCGTTGTCGAACGTCAGGCCGTGCCGGGTCAGCCGCGTGTAGCCGGGGAGATTGCGCTGCGCCCAGCCGGGCGGGAAGTGCTGGAGCGACCGCTGCTGGTCGGTGAGAAAGAGCAGGACGTTCATCCCGGCGACCTTCGGGGCCGCCGCTCCGGTGGCGCGAGGGCGCGCGCCGGCGGAGGCCGTGGGCCCGCCGAGCAGGATGCCCGTGCCGGCCGCTGCGGCGCGCTTGAGGAGGTCGCCGCGGGTGATGCCGCGTCGCTCAGGGTCCGTCATCTCAGTTGCTCCCGCTTGTCATGGCCTTCGTCACCCGGGTGTACTCCGTGACCGCGTTGCTGCGAAACGCGGCGGCGTAGACGTGCTTGCCGTCGGGGCTGACGACGAGCGAGCTCACACCGGACAGGGCGCGCCCGTGGGTGCAGTCGGGAGCCGTGCGGCCGGTGATGCACCCAGGGCGGCGCGGCTTCTGCAGCAGTGCGCCTGTGCTGGCGCGGTCGAACGTGTCGATGGTTCCCGACGTGTATGCAGCCGCGTAGACGCTCGCGCCGTCGGGTGAGACGGCGAGGCCCTCCGGCGCGTTGAGCGATCGGGCCAGGGAGCATCCGACGGCGACGACGTAGATCGCGCACGCCGACGTGCCGGTGAGCTGGGTGAGCTGCCCGGTGCCCGTCGTGCGGGCGAAGGACGTCACGCTGTTGCTCAGCAGCGACGTGACGTAGACGTCGTCGTCATCCGGGCTGAGGGTCACGGCGTTGGCACCGGCGATCGCGACGGCGGTGGTGCAGCCGGTGGTCGCGGCGTTGGCGACGCAGCCGGTCTGGGTCAGGGCACCCGTCGACGGGTCACGCTGGAGCGTGAGCACCGCGTTGCTCGCGGCCGCGGCGACATAGACGCTCGCCCCGTCGGCGCTGGCGGCGAGACCCTCCGGCGCGCCCAGCGCGACGCCTGTGGCGCAGCCCGCGGTCGCGAGCGCCACGCAGCCGGTGGTGTCGGCGGGCTGGGCCAGGACGCCCGTCGACGCGTCACGCGTGAACGTGACGACGGCGTTGCCGAGGAACGAGCCGACGTAGACGTTCCTGCCGTCGGCGCTCACGGTGATGACGTCCGGCCCGTCGAGGGCTCGTCCGGTCGCGCAGCCGGGGACCGCCGCGGCCCCGGAGACGCATCCGCTCGTTCCCGGCAGCTGCGTGAGCGCGCCGGTCGACCGGTTGCGGCGCATGACGGTCACGTCGTCGCTGACCAGCGACGTCGCGTAGACGAACTTCCCGTCAGGGCTGACGGCCACGGAGTTCGGCCCGTTGAGCCCGCGCGCCGCGGCGCACCCGTTCGCGCCCTTCGCGGCGATGCACCCGGCCTTCCCCGAAGCCTGGGTGAGGGCGCCGGTGCGCGGGTCGCGGCGGAACGCGGCGACGGCGTCGCTCGTCGATGAGGCGGCGTAGAGCGAGGTGCCGTCCGGACTCATCGCCAGCGCATGCGAGCCGAGGAACGGCGCGGGGCCCGAGAGCGCCCGGACCGGCGTGCAGCCGGCGCGGGGCGTCGAACGGTCGACGAGGCAGCCGCGCTGCGTGATCGCGCCGAGCGCGCTGACCGGCTGGCGCGCCGGCTGCGGGGTTGGGGCCGCCAGGGCGGAGCCGGAGAAGGTGAGAACCGCGAGGACGACGAGCGCGATGGGGGATGCGCCGCGGATACCCGTCCTATCGGCCACCGGCGCGGAACCTTGAGGGGGAGCGTCGCGAAAGTCTCGGGGTGCCGTTTGGGGGGCTCATCGATGCCCGCCTCGCGCTTCCCGCCGAGGCTGTGGCCATGGGACGGATCGGCCGTCCCGGGACCACCGAGGAGCGACCTCATGCTGACCATCGACACCACCTCCGCTGCGCTGCGCGAACTGCGCCTGCGGGTCAAGGGCGCCGTCCACGGCCCCGGCGACGCCGGCTGGGATACGGCGCGCCAGGCCTGGAACCTCATGGCCGACCAGCGGCCCACGGCCGTCGTGCACGCCGCCGACGCCGCCGACGTCCGTGCCGTCGTCGACCTCGCGCGGGCGGCCGGCCTGCAGGTCGCCCCGCAGGGCACCGGCCACAACGCCGCGCCGCTCGGCGACCTCGCGGACACGATCCTCCTGCGCACCGACGCGATGCGGAAGGTCGAACTCGACTTCGAGCGGCGCATCGGCCGTGTCGAGGCCGGCGTGCAGTGGCTCGAGGTCACCGCCCCGGCGTCCGAGCGGGGCTTCGCGCCGCTGGCCGGCTCGTCGCCTGACGTCGGCGTGGTCGGCTACACGTTGGGCGGCGGCATGAGCTGGCTCGGGCGCCAGTACGGCTTCGCCGCCAACAACGTCACGGCGATCGAGGCCGTCACGGCCGACGGCGAGCTGCGCCGCCTGACCGCCGATGAAGGGACGGACCTCTTCTGGGCGATGCGCGGTGGCGGCGGCGCGTTCGCGGTCGTCACCGCCCTGGAGTTCCGGATCTTCGAGGTCCCGGAGCTGTCGGCGGGCGCGCTGTTTTACCCGATCGACCGCGCCCCCGAGGTCCTGCGTCGCTGGCGCGACTGGATGCTCGAGGCGCCCGACGCGTTCACCACGAGCGCGCGGCTGCTGCACGTCCCGCCGATGCCCGAGCTTCCGGAGGAGGTCCGAGGGCAGAGCTTCGTCGTCATCGACGGCGCGGCGCTCGCGTCCCGGGAGGTCGTCGACGCCGAGCTGCGCGGGCTGCGCGAGCTCGGTCCGGTCATGGACGGGTTCGAGGAGGTCCCACCCGTCGCGCTGAGCCGGATCCACATGGACCCCGAGGAGCCGGTGCCCGCGGAGGGCGACCACGCGGTGGTCGGCGAGGTCGACGACACGCTCATCGACGGCCTGGTCGAGCTCGCCGGCACACCCGGGGAGACGGCGCTGCTCATGGCCGAGCTGCGCCAGCTCGGTGGGGCGTTCGGGCGGGCGCCGGAGGGCGCGGGCGCGCGCGACCGGTTCGAGGGCGACGGCCTGCTGTTCGCCGTCGGGATGGCGATGGACGAGCAGATGGCGGTGGCGCTGCGTCGGGACCTCGCGGCGTTCCGCGAGATGACGCTCGACCTGCGCACCGACCACTACCTCAACTTCGCCGAGCAGCCGGAGGACCGGGTACACCGGCCGGAGGTGTGGCAGCGCCTTGCGGAGATCAAGGCCGACGTCGATCCCGACGATGTGATCCGGTCGAACCACCCGATCCGGTAGCGGCAGTCCGTAGGCTGGCGGGGGAGATGGACTCCCCCGCCAGCGTTCCCGCCCACGACGTCGCCGACCTCGCGCTCGCCGAGGAGGGGCAGGTCCGCATCGACTGGGCCGACACCCACATGCCGGTGCTCGCGCAGATCCGCGAGCGCTTCGCCCGCGAGCGGCCCCTCGACGGCGTGCGCATCGGCGCGAGCCTGCATGTGACCGCGGAGACCGCGAATCTCGTCCGGGCGCTGGTCGCCGGCGGGGCCGACGTGGCGCTGTGCGCGAGCAACCCGCTCTCGACCCAGGACGATGTCGCGGCCGCGCTCGTCGACCGCCACGGCGCGCGCGTCTACGCGGTGCAGGGTGAGGACACCGACACGTACTACCGGCACATCACCACCGTCGTCGACGGCGCGCCGCAGGTGACGATGGACGACGGTGCCGATCTCGTCAGCGTGATCCACGGCGCTCGGACCGAGCTGCTCGAGGGGATCGTCGGCGGCACTGAGGAGACGACGACGGGCGTGCTGCGCATGCGCGCGCTGGAGGCCGAGGGCGCGCTCGGGTTCCCCGTGGTCGCCGTCAACGATGCCCAGACCACGCGGCTGTTCGACAATCTCCACGGCACCGGCCAGTCGACCCTCGACGGCATCGTGCGCGCGACGAACGTCCTGCTGGCCGGCCGCACCGTGGTGGTGCTCGGCTACGGCTGGTGCGGGCGCGGCGTCGCGGTCCGCGCGAAGGGCGCGGGGGCGTCGGTGATCGTCTGCGAGGTCGACCCCGTCCGCGCGCTGCAGGCGCGTCTGGACGGCTACGAGGTCATGCCGGCGCTCGCCGCCGCCGAGCGCGGCGACGTCTTCGTGACGGTCACCGGGGACCGCGACGTGCTGGGCGGCGCGCACTTCGCCCGCATGCGCGACGGCGCGATCCTCGCCAACGCCGGGCACTTCGACGTGGAGATCAACCTCCCGGAGCTCCGTGACGCCGCGGTCCAACCTCCCCGTGAGGTGCGTCCGCAGGTCCTCGAGCATGTGCTGGACGACGGGCGGCGCCTGCATCTCCTCGCGCATGGGCGGGTCGTGAACCTCGCCGCCGCCGAAGGGCATCCGGCCGCGGTCATGGACCTCGCGTTCGCCGGGCAGGCGCTGGCGGCGGAGTACCTCGTCGCGCACGCCGGCGAGCTCGAGCCGCGGGTCCTCGCGGTCCCCGCCGAGCTCGAGCGTGAGATCGCCCGGTTGAAGCTCTCGTCGCTCGGGATCGAGATCGACACGCTCACCCCTGCGCAGGAGGACTACCTGACCTCCTGGGAGCAGGGCACGTAGCGCGAACACACCTCGGCAACGCGTTCCCCGGCCCGGCCCGCTAGCCTCCGGGCGCGATGAGAGCGATGGTTCTTGCCGCGGGGCTCGGCACCCGCCTGCGCCCCCTCACCTTCGAGCTGCCCAAGCCGATGGTCCCGGTCCTCGACCGGCCGGTGATGGCGCACATCGTCGACCTCCTGCACCGCCAGGGCTTCGACGACATCATCGCGAACCTCCATTACTTCCCGGACACGATCCGCGGGTACTTCGGCGACGAGCTGACGTACCGCTACGAGGAGGCGCTGAAGGGCACCGCCGGCGGCGTGCGCAACTGCGCCGACTTCTTCGGCGACGAGCCGTTCATCGTCATCTCCGGGGACGCCCTGACGGACATCGACCTCGAGAAGCTCGCCGCGCGCCACCGCGCGCACGGCGGCGTCGCGACGCTGACGGTCAAGAAGGTGCCCGATACGCGCGAGTACGGCGTCGTCCTCCACGACGCCGACGGCCGCATCACCGGCTTTCAGGAGAAGCCCGACCCGGCCGAGGCGCTCTCGGACCTGGGCAACTGCGGCATCTACGTGTTCTCGCCGGAGATCTTCGACTACTTCCCCAAGGACCAGGACGAGGTCGACTGGGCGCACGACGTGTTCCCGACCCTCCTGGAGCACGACGTCCCGTTCTACATCCACGAGATCGACGAGTACTGGAACGACGTCGGCTCGCTGGCCGAGCTGAAGGCCGGCACGTTCGACGTCCTGACGGGCGCGCTGAAGCTCGACGTCCGCGGCGACACGCTCGACGAGGGCCTGACGGTCGGGGCGCACTCCGGCCTGGACGGCGTCTCGATGATCGAGCCGCCCGTGTGGATCGGCGACGGCGTCCGCATCGGCGCGGAGACCCGTCTCATGGGTCCCGTCGTCATCGGCGACGGCGCGACCATCGAGGACGGCGCGCTGATCCGCGACTCCATCGTCTTCCCGGGCACCACGGTCCCGGCGGGGGCGATCCTCATCGGCGCGATCGCCGGCGCCGCCGGGATCGTCGAGGCGCTTCCGAAGCGCGTCGCCGGTCAGACGGCGCCGTAGCGCTCTTCGCGCTGCGCCTCGCGCTCGCTGTCTTCGAGCGCCTTGACGAAGAGGAAGACCAGCGCGATCCCCATGATGATCGACTGCTCGGTGGCCATGATCAGGCCGGCGACGTTCTGGTCGGTGTGGGCGTCCATCCCCCAGTACTGCGGCTGCTTCTCGTAGAAGGCGTAGAGCGCGGAGGGGGCGAACGCCAGCGCGACGCCCAGCAGGCCGACGAAGACCTTCGTCGAGGCCATGTAGACCACCGGGCCCATCCCCTGCAGGCGCTTGCGCGAGGGGATGGGGTTGAGGATGTGCCACCAGTACAGGAAGCCGGCGGTGATGAACGTGATGTGCTCGAACCGGTGCAGCAGCGGGTGCGCGAGCGCGGCGTCGTACAGCGCGGGGATGTGCCAGACCCACATGACCGTCACGTAGAGCACGAGTGCGAAGACGGGGTGCGCGATCGGGCCCGCGGCCTCCTCCAGGCGCATGGTCCGCTTCGTGATCGGGCGCAGGATGACGCGGGTGAACCCGAGCAGCACGAGGACCGTGCCGATGTCGAGCAGCAGCACGTGCTGGACCATGTGCATCGTGAAGAGCTGCTCGGCCAGCGCGTCGATCGGCGACAGGAGCGCGGCGACGAAGCAGAGCATGCCGGCCAGGAAGCTCAGCAGCCGCCAGATGGAGGCCCTGACCGTCCACCAGCGGCGCACGTAGATGTACGTCCCGGCGACGAGCATGACGATCACGACGGGCTCGAACGTCCAGGGGGCGCTCGGGCTCGCTGCGAGAAACAGCGCGGGGGACATGACGAGATTGTCGCACCCTTGCGCACCCGGACATGCCCCGCCCCGGCAGCCTGGCGGGCATGCCGTCGCGCCTCCTGTCCCTCGTCGTCCCGCCGACCTGCTGGATCTGCGGTGCCCGCGCTCCCGAGGCCATGCCGCTGTGCGCGGCGTGCCGCCGGGCGCTGCCGTGGCTGCCGGAGCGCTGCTGCCCCTGGTGCGCGCTGCCTGTGGCGGGTGGCGGCAGCCACCGGTGCCCGGCGGCACGCCACGCCTTCGACGGCGCCCGCGCGGTCGTCGCCTACGAGGGCGTGGCCGCGGCGGTGGTGCGTGCGGTCAAGGACCGCGGGGCGCTGCCGCTCGCCGAGATGATGGGTGCGCAGCTCGCCGCGGCCGTGCCCGGTGAGCTGCTGCGCGGCGCGAGCATCGTGCCGGTGCCGGCACACCCGATCCGCTCGCGCATGCGCGGGTTCGACACGGCGGCGCTGCTGGCGGCCGAGCTGGCCCGGCGGACGGGGCGTCCGCTCGAGGACCGGCTGCTGCGCCGCCGCGGCTGGCGTGGCCGCCAGCGCGGCGCGTCCCGGGCCGAACGCCTGGCAGCGGGGCGGCTGCGCATCGAGCTGCGCCGCCCGATCCCGCCGCCGGCGGTGGTGGCGCTCGTCGACGATGTCCATACGACGGGGGCGACGCTGCACACCTGCGCGCTGGCGCTGCGCCGCGGCGGCTGCGAGCGCGTGCTGGCGCTCACGTGGGCGCGGGCGCTGTGACCCCCACCCACCCCGCCGAACGTCGAAATGCTGTCGCTATGGCGACAACTCCTCGACGTTCGGCGGGGCGAGGGCGAGAAGTCGGTGCGGCTCGTCGTACACCGCGTCAGTCGGAAGGCGGTGGACGGTGAACCCCGCGCGCTCCCACACCGCCTGCTTGCGGGCGTCTTCGACCGGGTGATGCCACTGCCGGCTGTCGAGCTCGACGATCCACCGGGCGCGCAGCCAGGTCAGGTCGGCCTCCTCGCCATGCACCTTCACGTTGACCAGTGGGATCGGGATCCTCGCGCCGTCGAGGATCGCCAGGGCGAGCGCTTCGGCGTCGCTCTTGGTCCGGTCGATCGGCAGATGGGCGTAGTCGTCGACGTACCGACGCAGCCGGCTGACACCTCGCCGCCCTCGTGCGACGGCGAGGCGCAGATCCATACCGCTCACGGCTTTGACGCGCAGCGCGTTCCCGTGAGTGGGGCGTCGCCGGTGACGTACACGCCTTCGTGCACCTCGCGGAGGTTGCGGGTGGCATGGCAGATCCGGGCGGGGCTCCACCCGGCCGCGAGGAGTTGCCACACGGCGAAGACGCCGTGCTGGAGGGTGCGCGGAGCATCGAAGTCCATGCACCCCGTAGGCCCGGACCGCCGCAAACTCGCCCCCCGGGCTCGAACGTCGAGGAGTTGTCGCTGGAGCGACAACGTTTCGACGTTCGGCGGGGTGGGGGCGATGTGCGGGAAAACCACGGATCGGCATTGCGTCCGGCCACCGTTGCGAGACGCCTCCGGCGTCCGTACCCTGCGCAGCAGGAACAACCGACCCCAAAGGGGGCTTCGATGAAGATCGAGGTCAAGGGCCGTAACACTCCCGTCACCGACGAACTGCGCTCGATGGTCGAGCGCCGGTTCCGCAAGGTGGGTGCCCAGGTGTCCGAGCACGCGACGCTCGAGGTCGAGCTGCGGGAGGAGCGCAACCCGGCGATCTCCGAGGGCTACATCGCGGAGGCCACGTTGTTCCTGAAAGGCACGACCCTGAGGGCGTGTGATCGCGCCAGGGACATGTCTCACGCGGTGCACCTCTGCGAGGAGGAGCTGACCCGCCAGGTCAAGCGGCACCGTGACAAGCGTCGCGCCCGGCGCACCGCCCGTGCCATGAGCGCGGAGGCCAGGATCCAGCCCGCCGCGTAAGCCAGGCGCTCGTGACGGCCGGCGCCCATGAGACGCCGGCCGTCACCACACATGTCGTCAGCCCGTGAACGCGCCGCCGCTTCGCTAGGCTGGATCACACGATGAGCTTCCTGGAACGGGCCCTCCGGATGGGGGAGGGCAAGCAGTTCAAGCAGTTCCAGAAGCGGGTCAGTGAGATCGCCGCGTTCGAGCCCGAGTTGGAGCTCGAATCAGACGAGGAGCTGAAGTCCCGCTTCGCCGAACTCCACGCCGAGGCCAAGGAGGGTGCGGACCTCGACCGCATGCTCCCTGAGGTCTTCGCGATCACCCGCGAGGTCGGCAAGCGGACGATGAGCATGCGGCACTTCGACGTGCAGCTCATCGGCGGCATGGTCCTGCACACGGGGTCGATCGCCGAGATGAAGACCGGCGAGGGCAAGACGCTCACCGGCACCTTGGCGATCATCCTCAACGCGATGTCCGGCAAGGGCGTCCACGTCGTCACGGTCAACGACTACCTCGCGCGCCGCGACGCCGAGTGGATGTCGCCGATCTACGAGTTCCTCGGCCTGACGTGGGGCGTGCTCTACAGCCAGCAGCCCTACGAGGAGAAGCGCGGGGCCTACGCCGCCGACATCACGTACGGCACGAACAGCGAGTTCGGCTTCGACTACCTGCGCGACAACATGGCCCAGTCGCTGGAGGAAAAGGTCCAGCGCAGCCACTCGTACGCGATCGTCGACGAGGTCGACAACATCCTCATCGACGAGGCGCGCACGCCGCTGATCATCTCCGGCGCGCCCGAGCAGGCCGCGGACTTCTACGTCCAGTTCGCCAAGCTCGCCAAGCGCATGGTCGCGGGCAAGAAGCCCGAGGGCATGGACCCGCGCACGAAGAAGGAGTTCGTCGCGGACTACGACTACGAGTTCGACGAGAAGCACAAGACCGTCTCGGTCACCGAGCAGGGCGTGGCGAAGGCCGAGAAGTTCATGGGCATCAGCCACCTCTACCGCGCGGAGAACGGCCATCTCGTCAACCACCTCCAGCAGGCGCTGAAGGCCGAGTCGCTCTACAAGCGCGACGTCGACTACGCCGTCATCGACGGCGAGGTCAAGATCATCGACGAGTTCACCGGCCGCATCCTCGACGGCCGGCGCTGGTCGGAGGGCCTGCACCAGGCGGTCGAGGCCAAGGAGGGGGTGCGCGTCCAGGAGGAGAACCAGACGCTCGCCACCATCACGCTGCAGAACTACTTCCGCCTGTACGACAAGCTCGCGGGCATGACCGGCACCGCCCTCACCGAGGCGACCGAGTTCATGAAGATCTACAAGCTGCCGGTCGTCGAGATCCCGACGAACCGCCCGACGCAGCGGAAGGACCTCAACGATCAGGTCTACAAGACGCGCGACGGCAAGTGGCACGCGGTCGTCAGCGAGGTCACCGCCCGGCACAAGGCCGGCCAGCCGGTCCTCATCGGCACGATCTCCGTCGAGGTCTCCGAGCTGCTGTCCGGCGAGCTGAAGAAGCGCGGGGTCCCGCACACGGTCCTGAACGCCAAGCCCGAGCACGCCGAGCGCGAGGGCGAGATCATCGCCGAGGCCGGGCAGCCCGGCGCCGTCACGCTCGCGACGAACATGGCCGGCCGCGGCGTCGACATCAAGCTCGGCGGCAACGCCGAGCACCAGGCGCGCCTCGAGCTGGTCAAGCTCGGGCTGCAGCCGGGCGATCCGGACTACGAGGAGCGCTTCGCCGACATCCTCCCCGCGATCGAGGAGCGGGTCGAGAAGGCGCGCGAGCAGGTCATGGAGGCCGGCGGCCTGTACATCGTCGGCACCGAGCGCCACGAGTCGCGGCGCATCGACAACCAGCTGCGCGGCCGGTCGGGCCGCCAGGGCGACCCGGGCGAGTCCCGGTTCTTCCTCAGCGCCGAGGACGAGCTCGTCCGCCTGTTCGCCGGCGACCGGATCTACAAGATCCTGGACCGCCTCGGCGAGACCGACGAGGAGGGCCACGAGCTCCCCATCGAGGCGGGCATCCTCTCCAAGCAGATCGAGAAGGC
>CAMCUD010000046.1 GCA_945878865.1 Bifidobacterium breve
CCGACGAAGCCCCGCCGGAGCGGGGCTTCGTGTGCGATGCGGATGAGAGGACTCGAACCTCCACGGGGTTGCCCCCACGGCGACCTGAACGCCGCGCGTCTACCAATTCCGCCACATCCGCGTGCGGGCGGGGCGAGCACGATAGCGCACTATGACCCTGCTACATTTCTCTGCCCGAGCCGCCATCGTCTAGGGGACTAGGACGCCGCCCTCTCACGGCGGAAACCGGGGTTCGAATCCCCGTGGCGGTACCTACAAAAACCCTGCTAATAGCAGGGTTTTTGCGTTGGAAGGGGCGGCGCGCGACAGCGATTGGACCCTTTTCAGACCCTGAAGACGGCCGGCATGCCGCCATTGGCCGCGCAGGGCGCCGTGGCCGTACGGGCCGCGTACGCACCGCGATTGGGCGTACTGGTGCAGGGTGTGGGGTGCCGCCGCGTTAGCCCGTAGGTGGGCCGCGTGTGGGCGCAGGTGTGGCGCGTGTAGTGGCCTTCTCCGGCCCCGGGGCCGGAGTGTCCGGCTCGTCGACTCCAGCGCTTCACCGGCCACGCCCACTGTGTCCCAGAAACCGGGGACGCCGTCCCGGCGGTCAGCAGACCGCGCAAAGTGCGGCGCGCCGACCGGCCGTAGGCGGTTGCTGTCCGCAGACCTGCCTACCGTTCAGGGGCCTGATTGTTCCCGAACGATGTGCGTGCCATGAAGCTGACGAAGGTCCGGATCCAGAACTACAAGTCCATCGCCGACTCCGGCTGGGTGACGATGGACCGGGTCACCTGCTTGGTCGGCAAGAACGAGAGTGGGAAGACCGCCTTCCTCCAGGCACTGGAGAAGCTCAACCCGGTCGAGTCGTCGCACTCGGACTTCAACTACGTCTACGACTACCCGACGTCGAAGTACACGGCGTACAAGCGCCGGCATGAGGAGGACCCGGACACCGTCATCACCGCCGAGTTCGAGGTCACGGATGCCGAGGCCGCGACGGTCGAGCGCATGTGCGGAGCGGGTGCGCTCAAGAGCCGGACGGTTACGGTCAAGAAGGACTACGCCAACCGCACGAGCTGGACGGTCGAGGTCGACAAGCTCGCGGTCGTCAAGCACCTCGCGTCCCAGCTCAATGACGGCGGCGATGCGCTCACGGCGGCTGCGGCGGCTGCGACGACGACCACGGAACTGCTCGCGGCGATCGAGGCGCACGGCGCGGAGAGCGAAGCCGCGGGACGGATCAAGACTCGGGTGACGAGCTGGCGCGACAACAACCCGTGGCAGGGCGTCGTCCGGCACATCGACCTGCCGAAGTTCTTCTACTTCGACGACTACAGCGTGATGCGCGGCATGGTGTCGCTCGACGACCTGATCCGCCGGGTCGACGAGGATGGCGTGATCGAGGACAACGAGAAGCCGTTCCTCGCGCTGCTGGACCTCATCGGGATCACGCCGGAGGAGATGCGCGACGAGACCGACATCGAGAGCCTCACCCGCGAGCTGGAAGGCGCGTCGGTCGCGATCACCGACGAGATGTTCGAGTTCTGGCGGCAGAACGACGAGCTGACCGTCCAGTTCGTCCGCCAGCCCGCGGACCCGAACGCCCCGGCGCCGCTGAACACCGGGAAGATCCTCGCGGTCCGGATCTGGAACCCGAACCACCGGGCGAGCGTCCCGTTCGATCAGCGGTCGAAGGGGTTCGTCTGGTTCTTCTCGTTCCTCGTGTCCTTCCAGAAGATCAAGGACGACAAGGCGACGACGATCCTCCTGCTCGATGAGCCGGCGCTGTCGCTGCACGCGCTCGCGCAGGGCGACTTCCTGCGCTTCACGGACGAGCGGCTCGCCCCGAACCACCAGGTCATCTACTCGACGCACTCGCCGTTCATGGTGCATCCGAGCTACCTCGATCGCGTCCGGACCGTCACCGACCTCGGGCGCGACAAGGGCACCGTCATCTCCGACGAAGTGTTCCGCACCGACAAGGACACCGTGTTCCCGTTGCAGGCGGCACTCGGGTACGAGCTGGCGCAGACGTTGTTCGTCGGCGCGCACAACCTCGCGGTCGAGGGGTCGTCCGACTACATCTACCTCGATCTGCTCAGCGCCGCCGTGGAGGCCAAGGGTGGCGAAGGTCTCGATGACCGCTGGACGGTCGTGCCCGTCGGCGGCGCGGACAAGCTCGCGACGTTCGTCACGCTGCTCGGCGGCAACCAGCTCGACGTCGTCGCCCTCATGGACGTGTCGAGGAAGGACAAGCAGCGCGTCGACAATTTGCTGAAGAACGGCCACTTGATGAAGGGCGGCCTCGTGCAGATCAACGAGTTCACGGACCAGTCCGAAGCGGACATCGAGGACCTGTTCGCGCCCGCCTTCTACATCAAGCTCGCCGCCGGCGCGTACAGGGACAAGCTCGCCGGCAAGGCGCTCACGCTCAAGGCGATCGGCGAGGGACACCCGCGCATCACGAAGCGCATCGAGGCCTACTTCGACGCCGAGGGAATCAACAACGGCGTGTTCCGTCACCAGCCGCCCGCAGCGTTCCTGCTGCGCGAGCAGGCGAAGCTCATGCCGGGGGTCGACGACGCCACGCTCAAGCGTGCCGAGGCGATGTTCCAGCGGATCAACTCGCTCCTGAAGTAGAAGCCGCGCAGCCGCCGGGCCGGGCGTTGGACTCCTACGGCGTTCGTCCCGAACGCCTAGCGGCCGCACCACGACCTGCAGCTGACGCCGCGCACGACGCGGCGAGCGTCGGTGCGCCCCCAACTATCCCTCTGCCGCCCCGAGATGGATGGCGTCGAGGGCGTCCACGAGGGCTGATTCCGCCGCCGGGAGGATGTGCCCGTAGACGTTCAGGGGTGGTCGTGATCGAGGCGTGCCCGAGGCGCTCCTGCACGAGCTTCGCGTGTGCGCCCGCGACGCGGGCCGCCCCGTCAACCACACGGTGTACGCGGGGGCGGTCGGCGGCCTTGGCCTCCAGGATCTGGAGAGCTGAGGTCACCGCGTTGTTAATCGAACTGGGCTAGCGCGTCGGCTTCGCGCGCTATCGGGCTGTCGGGCTCGCGATCGGCCGTGGTCGTGGTCGCAGGCTCCGTCTTTGTGGCCTGCTGCCGCTGGGGTTCCGTCTCCGTGGGCCGCGCGGCCGTGGTCCTCGGCGGCGATGAGCCGGTCACCTTCTCGTCTACCGGGCCGCACCCGGCGGTGACGAGCGCGATGGTGAAGAACGCCAGAGCGGATCGCATCGCGGCGAGACTTACCGCTTTGGTTCTGATCTGGTTGGCTTAGTCCACAGACGATGCGTCGGTGGATCCGGCGGTCAAGCGCTTCGGCGAGAACGTTCGCGCTGCCCGCTTGGCGCGCGGGTGGACTCAAGAGGACCTGGCCGCGGAATCCGGTCTCGCCGTCGTCCAGATCTCGCGCATCGAGCGCGGTGTTCGCGAGGTCCGCCTCACGACGATCCTACGACTCGTCGGCGCGCTTGGGGAGCCACCAGAGCGGCTTCTGCGCGGGCTAATCTGAACGCATCATTGGCATGTCTCCAATCGCGCGGGAAGGTTGTGGTCCGTGAGCAGTTTCGATGATGGTCCGATCATTGATGTCCTCTACGAACGTGGTCCCGCGTCTCTTGGTGCCCTTTCCGCATCTCTCGCGGACAACGCAGGTGATGCTCGGCTGGACGCTCACCTGCGGGACATGCTGCACCGGGGACTAACTCAGTCGGACGGCGGGCTGTGGTCGCTAACAAAGAGCGGGGGGACGCTGGGCTACGAACGCAAGTCGCGACGGAGCGGATAGGCGCGCCTTGATTCTCGAGCTAGGCAGTCTGCTGGTCGCTGCGGGTTCGCTTGGGTTTGCTGTCTACCAACATCACGTCGCCGGTGATGAGCGTGAACAGCGAGAACGTGTCGAACGGGAGCTCCGAGAGGCACAAATGCATCTGGAGGCCCGTCTGGCTGAACCTGACGTTGTCATCAGTCTCACCGGGCACGGGCCTGACGGGACCGGACAGCGTCGAATGGCGACCGTGCTCGTCAGCAACAAGGGGACCACGGTGGCGCGCGAGGTGGAATGCGGGCTCGCGCTAGACGGCAAGGAGTACCAAGCGGGTAACGGTGGGATCCCGAGCAGGTTGCCGGCCCTCGGGCCGGGCGAAGAGGTCCGTTGGGGAGTTCTTGTCAACGAGAGCACGCTGGCCGAACTCCGAATCGGACAGCGTCGGATAGAGGACGCGATGACGCCCTGGGTGCGGTTCACCGACAAGCTCGGCAATCGCCACGAATGGTTCGCCTCGTAGCGCCGCGTCTTTGGACCCCGTAGCGGACCCCGCGGCCTCGGGGAGCGCCGGTCGCTGCTGGGCGGCAGTGGGCAGTTCGCCGCCCTTGAAAGTCTCAACGCGGCGGGTGGGGCCGGGCTCCCGAGGGCGATGGTGGTCGCTAGAGGTGGCGCGTGGCCGCTAGCTCTCTCACGGCGGAAACCGGGGTTCGAATCCCCGTGGCGGTACTCGGAAGGCCCCAGCCTCTATGGGGCCTTTCGTCTTTCTGGGGCGGATCGGAGGGGTGGCGCACATCACCCCTGTGGGGGGTGGCGCCCAGGCCACCCCCATGGTCGAGTGCGGTGGATGTCGCGCACGATCTCCATCCGCGGCGCGGTGGTCGCGATCGCCGCCCTCGCACTCACCGGCATGGGTGTCGCGTTCGCCGCCGGCGCCACCGGTGGATCGTCCACCGTCACGGCCTGTTATCCGAAGTCCGGAGGGGATCTGCGCATCCCCGCGTCCGGGAAGAAGTGCGGGCGCAGCGAGCGGTCGGTGCGGCTCGGGGCAGACACGGCGGCCGGTCTCGTTGGCGCGTCGGGCTCCGCCGGGGCGACGGGCGCGACGGGACCAGCGGGCCCCGCCGGACCGGCTGGCCCTCAGGGTCCCCAGGGCGAGACGGGTGCCAAGGGCGAGCCGGGCACCATCGGCGAGGGGCCGCAGGGACCTGCAGGGCCGCGCGGTGCGACAGGCCCGGCCGGCCCCGGAGGACCGGCCGGCGCTCGCGGTGCGACGGGAGCCACCGGTGCCACGGGGGCGACCGGTGCCACCGGACCTCAGGGACCCGTCGGTCCCCAGGGCCCGGCCGGGCCGTCCGGCGTGCGCTTCCAGGGCAGCGCCGTGCAGTCCGTTGCCGCCGGCACGTGGCTGAAGGTCGCCTCGAGGATCGTGCCGGCCGGAAGCTGGTCGTTCGTCTCGACCGGCAACGTGACGGCGTCCTCGTTCGGGAGCCAGAACATGTTCCTGCGCTGTGAGGTGCGGTCGGGCAGCGGCCCACACGATTCGACGGCCTACCTCGGTGGGACCGAGCGTCTGGCGGCGACGACCGGCGCGCCGTACGCGATCACCGTCAAGGACACCGTCACGGTGATCGGCGGGATCTTCGTCGGCTCCGGGCAGTCCGCGGAGGTCGCGCTGTGGTGCCGGCACTCGACCGGCGGCGGTATCGACGGCCAGCTGCTCCTCTTCCAGCACGGCGGCTTCGGCTGACGGCGTCGTCGTACGCGGACGGCGTGTCGTGCCGAAGTACCCGGTCCCGGCCGGCGGGTCACCGGCCGGGACGGGTCGGTCGGTCAGTTCTTGGACGCGACGACCTGCTGGGACGTGTCGACCATGGCGCTCGCCTTCAGCGCGAAGACGAACCGGCAGCCGTTCTGCGTGGACTGGTCGAGGAAGTAGTCGGCCAGGGCGTACCAGGCGTCCGCTTCGGCGCGATCGCCGCGGATGAGCGCGGCATCGCCCTCGGCCTCGGCTTCGGCGATGAGCTTGGCCACGCCCGCGCAGTATTCGTCCTGCTGCTTGTTGCCCGTCGGGTGCGCCTTGAGCGCGGAGACCGTCGTCTGCGGCTGCGGCAGCGAGGTCCCGCCGCCCGGCGCGGCCGCCCGGCGGAGGGCGACCGGCCGGAAGCCACGCGCCGGCGAGAGGCGGGTGAACCGGCTGCGCTTCTGGCGGCAGCCCGCGTCGCACGCCCCGGGGGCCGGCACGGCGCTCAGTGCCCGCGTCGTGTCGGCTGAGATCGTGGCGCCGGCCAGTGCGGCGGGCGCCCAGCTGCAGCCCGCGTCACGGGCGGTGATGAGGAGCACCTCGGCGCGCGCCTTGTAGAAGTCGCGCACGGCCTGCGGCTCGCGCGGGTTGCTGGCGATGTCGTGGTAGCGCTTGAGGCGGCTCAGGAGCGTGCTGCAGTAGTCGGAGTTGGTGGTGCCGCCGCCCTGATTCTGGGCGGCGCTGGAGACGGCCGGCGACACGGCGGTCACCGCGAGGACGAGCGTGAGGACGGCGAGGGCGGTGCGGGTGATGTGGCGGAACATGGTGGAGCTCCTCGGGATGGATGGACGTTCCCTGCTCAAGACGCCGGCCAGACGCCCGCATTCCCTCTGTCGCGGACTTGACAGAGCGGGGCACCGCCCCGAAGCGCGTCCACCTGCGCTCAGTCCGCGCGGCGCAATGCCGATGACCGTGCGGAATCCGCCCCGAGGAGACCCACGTGCATCTGCCGTCCACGAAGCTCCCGCTCCGCCGTGCCGCCATCGCCGCGGTCACCGGCGGCGCCCTGCTCGCCACTGCCGCGAGCGCCCACGCCACGATCTACATCGGGGGCAACGGCCCGAACATCCAGCAGGCGCCACTGGCAGGCGGCAAGGCCCGGACGCTGGCCAGCGCGCACGGCGGCCCCGATGCGATCGCCGCGACCGCGTCGTCGGTGTACTGGTCGAACAACTCCGGTAACGGCAACGTCGACACGATCAACCGCGTGAGCGTTTCCGGCAGCGGCTACAAGGGGCGCTTCGTCAAGGGCGCCAACAGCGTCGACGCGCTCGCCACGACGACCAGCACGCTGTTCATCGGGCTGGAGAACAGCATCGGGACGTCGAAGCTCGATGGCATGTCGCCGAAGCTCAACCTCATCCCGAACACGGGCAACATCGAGTCGATCGCCATCGGCGGCGGCTACGTCTACTGGACGGCGAGCGAGGGAACGACGATCGGGCGAGCGAACCTCGACGGCTCGTCGCCGAACCCGAGCTTCATGACCGTCAGCGACGTCAACGACATCGCCGTCTCGCCGCAGGGGATCTACTGGAGCAACGACGCCGGCACCGCGATCGGCAAGGCGAACCTCGACGGCACGTCGCCGAACCCGAGCTTCATCACGGGGATGGCGCAGGTCGGCGAGGTTGCCGCACACGGCAACTACCTCTACTGGACCGACGCGGGCGGACAGATCGGCCCGTGTGACGGCCCGAGCTGCATCCCGAGCCAGCCCGGCCCGACGGCGGGATCGATCGATCGCGCCACGCTCGCCGGCACAGGGATGACGAAGGTCGTCAAGGGTCTGAACAACCCGTTCACCCTCGCGGTCGTCGCCGACCCGAAGCGGCCGAAGCGGCGCTAACCCGACGGCGTGTCGGCGGCCGTGACATCACGGTCGCCGCGCGCGGAGACGATCGAGATCACCGCGATCGCCAGGAACGTGAACGCCGCGACGCGCGGGGCGAGCAGGGCGCCGGCCAAGGTCCCGGCGAGGTAGACGGCGATGAGCCACAGCGGCCGGCGCTCGGCCTCCCGGGCCACCTGGTCGCTGATGCCGTCGTGGTGCAGGTCGTCGTGGCGTGCCGCGTAGCGCCACATGACGGCGAGCAGCGCGGTGATCGTCAGCAGGGTGATGCCGTACAGCGCGATGCCGACCCGCTCGGCGTCGCGGCCGTAGGTGATCGCGTCGGCGGCCAGCTCGGTCGGGAAGGGGAGGAACGACGCGACGAGCAGGAGCACGAGGTTCAGTCGCATCATCACGCTGTCGACGAACCGCAGGGACGTGAACAGCGAGTGGTGCTGCAGCCACACGCCGCCGATCGTCAGGAAGCTCGTCACGTAGGCGACGAACGACGGCCACTGGTCGCTCAGGCCGTCGAGCAGGTCGCCGAACGCGTCCGGGTCGACGTTGAGGTCGAGGACGAGGAGCGTGATGGCGATGGCGAACACGCCGTCGCTGAAGGCCTCCACCCGGCCGGTCTCCCACCGCTGTCGCACGGCGCGAGTCTCCCGCAGGGGGCCGACGTCACCGGCGCTCAGCCCGCCCGCTCGACCTCGAACTTCATCCCCGCGCGCACGAGCCGCTCGCGCAGCGCCGGACCGAGCGCCTGCGCCGTGGTGACCTGCCCGGCGGTCTGCGGAAGGTCGTCGTGCGCGAGGCACAGCGCGGACTCCGCCAGCATCTTCGCGGTCTCGGTGTAGCCGGGGTCTCCGCCGGAGACGGTCGTCACGACGTGCTTGCCGCCGCCGTCGCCGATGAACGTCACCTTGAACCACGAGTTCGCGCGGCGCTCCTCCGACGGGCCCGTGCCGGGCGGGCGCAGCGAGACGAGCTTGCGGCGGACCGGCGGGATCTGCGACCCGACGAGGATGCCGGCGACCGCCGCCACCCCGCCCAGGACGTAGAGCGGGCTCTTGATCGCCGCGTAGTGGCCGTACGTGAAGTCCGGGCCGTAGCGCTCGAGCGCGGCGGCGGACCGCAGGATGATCTGCGGGTCGACCGTCGGCAGCGGGATCGCGAACTTCCCGAGCTCCTTCTCGTACCCGGGCTTGGCCTCCCCGTGGATCCGGCGGCCCTCCGGGCGCGGCTCGCGCGCGCGGCGCTGCTTGGCGGCCGCGAGCGTCTGCCGGCCTCGCGCCATCGCGGTGGTCGCGGAGTCGAACGTCCCGCCCGAGAACAGGCCGTCGCCGGTGACGAACCCGCGGACGCGCAGCGGCACGCCCTCGGGCAGCTGCTCGACGCAGAACTGGGCGCCGAGGTCGTGCGGGATGGAGTCGAAGCCGCACGCGTGGATGATCCGCGCGCCCGACTCCGCGGCCGTGGCGTGATGGCGCAGGTACATCGTGTCGACGAACTCCGGCTCGCCGGTGAGATCGACGTAGTGGGTGCCCGCGGCGGCGCACGCGGCGACGAGCGGCTCCCCGTAGCGGATGTACGGGCCGACGGTGGTGGCGACGACCTTCGTGGCCTGCGCGATCCGGGCCACGCTGGCCGGGTCGCCGGCGTCCGCGACGAGCGTGGCGACGTTCCCGCCGAGGCGCTCGTGCACGGCGTCGAGCTTGGCCTGGCTGCGGCCGGCGATCGCCCACCGGGTGCCCGGCTGCGCGTTGGCGGCGAGGTAGTCGGCGGTCAGGCCGCCGGTGAAGCCCGTGGCGCCGAAGAGGACGACGTCGTACTCGCGGTCGGTCATGCCGCGCAGCATACGGCCCGCACCATGCCGGTGGGGGAGCGCAACTCCGGTGTCCGCGATGCGTCGAAGGGGCATGACCATCGGGATGCGACTCGTCGCGTGCACCCTCGCGTTCCTGCTCGTGCCCGCATCGGCGTGGGCGGCAACTCCACGCCCGCGACTCGGTGAGCCGCACGGCATCTCGGCGTTCACGACCTCGGCGCGGATCGTCGAGTCGGCGTCCGACGGGACGCACCGCGCGCTCGTCGCGGCGGTGGGCACGCCGGCGGGTGGGGTGCGCAACGTCGTCCTGTTCCGCACGGCGGCGGGGCGCTGGACGCGGTTCGAGCTGCCGCCGCCGGCGGACCCGGTCCAGCGGATCCGGCTGGCGCTCCTGGAGAACGGCGACGGGCTCGCCGCGTGGGACGACGGTGACCGCGTGGCCGCCCAGCGCTGGCATCCCGACGGGCGGGTCGACCGTCCCTACACCGCGCTCGCCGCCGTCCGGACCTCCACGGGTGGCGCCTCCGACGACCCGAACTGGGATCTCGGCTCCGACGGGTCGGGGACGGTCGCCGTCGTCGCGCCACGTCCCGCCGCCCGCGGGCGCCTCACCGTGCAGGTCGCCGTGCGCGAGTCCGCGGGCGAGTTCGGGCCGCCGCAGCAGGTGGCGGTGCTGGGCGGCGACGCACGGGTGCTGCCGCCTGTCGTCGAACCCGGTGGCGCCATCACCGTCCGGTGGCGCGGCGGGGCCGCGCGCCGCCCCGCCGCGGGCGCGCCGTTCGCCGCGCCGGTCGCCGACACCTGGGAACTCTCGCCCGGCTTTCAGACCACCGGTCCCGACGCCGTCGTCGTGACCGCGCTGAGCTCGGAGATCCTCCGGGCGCTGCCGCGCGGCACGCGCACCGTCACGCTCGCGGGCACGGACGCGACCGGCGGCCCGGTGAAGATCGGCCCGGCGCTCCGTGGTCTCTGCCGGATGGGGGCGACCGGCTGCACCGAGGCGCACCGGTTCGTCTGGCCGGGCGGGACGCAGCGCCTGGCGATCCTCGTCTCCGAGCCCGCTCCGGCGCAGGCGGCGCAATGGTGGGTGGCCGAGGAGGGCCGCGACGGCAGCTTCGTCCGCCCGCGGCTGGTGAGCGTCAACGCCGCGCTCGCGCCGCTGTGGGGCGGCACCCCGGGGCGCGTCGACTTCGCCGGTGTGGACACCGACGGCGCGCCCGGCGTCCCGCTTCCCGGCGCACGCCTCTACGTCGTGCCGTACGGCGTCGGCCCGGCGGTGGCGGACCGCCGCGCGCCGCGCATCCGCTTCGGCGACCGCGGGATCGCCGCCGATGGCGCGGCGCTGCTGCCCGTGTGGTGCACCGAGACGTGCGCGCTGCGCGTGCGCGCGAGGGTCGAGCGCCCGGGACGGCGCACCGGCAGCTGGCGCCCGGCCGCGGCGCTGGACGCCGGCGGCTCGTACGCGGTGCGCATCGAGCCGTTTCAGGCCGTGTCCATCAGGGTGCGCCTGGCGAGCCCGTCCCCCGGCACGCGGCTGCAGGTGCGCGTGACCGCGCGCGACCAGGCCGGGCGGATCACGACGTCACGGACGGCGTACCGCGCCGCCGGCGCCCCCGAGGCCGGCGCCTGGTGTCGCGCCGGCGCGTGCTAGATGCGTCCGCAGACCGGGCACTGCTCACCGTCAGACCCGCCCAGGCCGCCGCAGACCGGGCAGTCGTCGACCGTCTCGAGCACGCCGAGCAGCTCCCCGACGCCGAGCACGAGCAGGCGCTCCTCGTCGATGTCGACCCAGACCCCGGCGCTCGCCGGGAAGACGATGTGATCGCCCGGGCTGACCGGCATCTTCACGCCGGCGGACGCCCACCAATCGAGTCCCGGACCGACGGCCAGCACGATGCCGTGATGGGGCGGCGGCTCGCGCGAGCCGGGCGGTACGAGCAGCCCGGACTGCCGGACGCGGTCGGGCTCGAGCTCCTTGACGACGACGCGATCGAAGAGGGGACGCAGGTTGCGACGGGACACGTCTCAACCGTATGGCCCGCAGCGGCGTCGGTGCGTAGACTCCCCGGCATGGCCGCCAACCCCAAGGCGCTCGCCGAAGGATTCAAGCCCAAACTGCGCGGGGTCTCGCACCAGTGGGCGTTCGTGGTGTCCCTCGTCGCCGGCGGCGTGCTCATCGCCATGGCGCCGCACGCGAAGGCCGCCGTCGCCGCCGCGATCTACGCCGTGACGCTGTCCGGGCTGCTCGGTGTCAGCGCGCTCTACCACCGTGTGAACTGGTCGTCGCTGCGCAAGCGCATGTGGATGCGGCGGCTCGACCACGCGATGATCTTCATGCTCATCGCCGGCACGTACACGCCGTTCGCGCTGCTTGTGCTCCAGGGGCCGCTCGCGATCGCGATCCTCGTCGTCGTGTGGGCGGGCGCCATCGCCGGTGCGATCTCGCAGCTCGTGTGGATCCACGCGCCGAAGTGGGTCATGAGCACGTGTGGCATCGCCCTCGGGTGGGTCGCGATCGCCGCGATCCCGCAGATGGCCGACCGCCTCGGCCTGACGGCGATCATCCTGCTGGCACTCGGCGGCGCGCTCTACACCGTGGGCGGCATCGTCTACGCGACGAAGAAGCCCGATCCGGCGCCGCGGATCTTCGGCTACCACGAGATCTTCCACGCCCTCGTCATCGCGGCGGCCGCCATCCAGTTCGCCGTCGTGGCGGCCTGGGCGCTTCCCGCCGGCACGTAGCCCCCCGTATCATCCGGCCGATGGGTGAGAACGGGAACGCGGCTGCGGCGACGCGGCCGGCGCTGCGGCGACGTCCGCTGGAGCGCAGGGGCGTCAAGCTGGCGGGCGTCGGGGGATACCTGCCGGAGCGGATCGTGACGAACGAGGAGCTCGGCGAGCAGCTGGGCGTCGACGCGCACTGGATCCACAAGCGCACGCTCATCGAGGAGCGTCGCTACGCGGGCGACATGACCGCCGCGGAGCTCGCGACCCGCGCGGGGCGCGCCGCGCTGGAGCGGGTCGGCTGCGACCCGGCGGACATCGACCTCGTGGTGGTCGCGGGCGACACGCCGGACGACCATCTCCCGCCGACGGCGCCGCTCGTCGTGCGCGACCTGGAGTGCAGCAACGCGGGCGCGTTCGACGTGCACGCGGCGTGCACCGGCTGGCTCTACAGCGCCGACCTGGCCAGCGGCATGATCGAGAGCCGCCGAGCCGACACGATCCTCGTCATCGGCGCGCAGCACATCAGCCGCTACCTCGACCCCGACGACAAGGCGACCGTTCCGGTGATGGCCGACGGCGCGGGTGCGGGCGTGTTCACCGCCGTGGAGGGCGAGGGGCACATCCAGACGGTCGTGCGAGGGGCCGACGCGTCGTACGCGCACCTCGTCACGGCGGGCCCGGACATGATCTTCCGCATGGAGGGCATGGAGACGTTCAAGCAGGCGATCGACGCGCTCGTCGACACCACGCGTGAGGTCGTCGATATGTGCGGCATCACGATCAACGACATCGATCTCTTCTGCTACCACCAGGCCAACGGCCGGATCCTGCGCCGTGTGGTGCGGTCGCTCGATCTGCCGCAGGAGAAGGTCATCGAGGCGATCCGCCTGACGGGCAACACCGGGCCCGCATCGATCCCGCTCGCGCTCGAACGCGCGGAGCAGGAAGGGCGCTTGGAGGAGGGGCAGCGGATCCTGCTCGGCACCGTCGGCGCGGGTGCGCTGTGGGCCTCCACGCTCATCGAATGGACGTGCCCGGCTGCGTCGGGCGCGTCTTAGCCCGTGATCAGCGCCGCGACGGTCGCGTAGGTCGCGAGCTCGACAAGCTTGTTGACCGCGCCGTAGCTGTCGCCGGTCGTCCCGCCCAGCACGCGGGCGAGCCACAGGCCGCCCGCGAGCGTGACCGCCAGCGCCACCCCGACGATCACCGCGCCGTCGGCGGCGCCGAAGGCCACGAAGGCCGTGACGGTCGCGAGCACCGTGGCGCCGATAAGGCCGCGCGTCGTCGCCCGGACCAGCGCGCCCGAGCCGTCCGGACGCGCCGGGGGCGCCAGGCGCGAGTGGGGCAGCCCCGACCAGCGACCCAGGACGTGCGCCGTCACGACGGCGGCGACGAAGGCCTCGCCGTCGAGCGGGGTCAGGCACGCGTAGGCGAGGAGCAGCGGCAGCGCGACCGCGAGCGCGCCGTACGTGCCGACTCGCGAGTCGCGCAGGATCTCGAGCTTGCGCTCGCGCGGGACGTGCGCGCCGACGCCGTCGGCGATATCGGCCAGGCCGTCCTCGTGGAAGGCGCCGGTGAGCAGGATCCCGGCGGCGATCGCGAGGACCGTCGCCGGGCCTGCGGGCAGCGCGAGGTCCGCCAGGACGCGGACGCCGCCGACCACGCCGCCGACGAGCAACCCGACGACGGGAAACCACGACGCCGCGCGCGACAGCCCGTCGGCGTCGAGGATCCGTCCGTCGTCGGCGGGGATGCGGGTGAGGAACGCGATGGCGACGCGCAGGTCGCGCGGCGCCGTCACGACGCCGGACCGGCCACGCCGGCCTCGGCGAAGGTCGCCATGCCGTCGTGCGCGGCGCACGCCAGCCGCAGCAGCGCCAGCGCGGCGACCGCGCCGCTGCCCTCGCCCAGGCGCATCCCGAGATCGACGACCGGCTCGAGCTCGAGGTGCTCGAGCAAGGCGGCGTGCGCGGGCTCGGTGGAGACGTGGCCGGCGAGCAAGCGGGGCCGCAGCTCCGGTTCGATCGCGACTGCGACGGCCGCGCCGACGGTGGCGATCAGCCCGTCGCAGACGTAGGCCATCCCGTGCTCGCCGGCACCGAGCGCCAGGCCGCACAGGACGGCGATCTCCCCGCCGCCGACCCGGCGCAGCCATCCGAGCGGCCCAGGGTGCTTCGGCCGGTGCAGCGCTAGCGCGCGGGTGACGACCTCGCGCTTGCGGGCCATGCCCGCGTCGTCAAGACCGGTCCCCGGCCCGACGAGGTCGGCGCCGTCGCGGTCGAGCAGCGCGGCCGCCAGGCACGTCGCGGCCGTCGTGTTGCCGATGCCCATCTCGCCGCCGACGAGGACGGTCACCCCGTCCGCCGCCGCCTCGGCCGCCAGTTCCCTGCCGCAGTCCACGGCCGCAGCGACCTGCGGCGTCATGAGCGCCGCGCCCTCGGCGAGGTTCGCGCTCGGAGCGATGCCGACGCGGACGATCTCGGCATCGCTCGGCGCCGTGGCCGGGTCGACCCCGGCATCGACGAGGCGCAGGCTCGCGCCGACCTCAGCGGCGAGCGCCGTGATCGCGCCTTGGCCGCGGAGGAAGGTGGACAGCATCTGCCCGGTGACGGCAGGCGGGTAGGCCGAGACCGCCTCGTCGCGCGCGACGCCGTGGTCGGCCGCCGCGATGACGACCCGCGGGACGACCTGGGGCCTCGGCGACCCGGTCGCACCGGCGAGCCAGATGGCGAGCTCCTCGAGCCGCCCCAGCGCGCCCGCCGGCTTGACGAGCTGGGCCTGGCGCGCACGCGCCGCGGCGATCGCGGCCGCGTCGAGCGGCCGCATCGGGATGTCCGGGCGCGTAGGGGGCTGGGCCTCCGCGCCCGCGTTCACCGGCTCGCCCCGGGCTGCCAGAGCGGCTCTTCGCCGTCGTTGGCCGCCCGGCTCAGGATGAAGAGCAGGTCGCTCAGGCGGTTGAGGTACCGGCGGATCTCGGGATTCGCGCCCTCGACCTCGAGGACACGCCGCTCGGCGCGCCGGCACACGGTGCGGCAGACGTGCAGCTGCGCCGCGGCGGGCGTGCCCCCCGGCAGCAGGAAGGACTTCAGTGGCTGCAGCTCGGCGTTGACCTCGTCACAGCGCTCCTCCAGCCACGTGGTCTGCTCGGGGACGGCGCGCAGGCGCTGGCGCCCGCCCTCGTGGCCTTCGGGCACCGACAGGTCGGCCCCGAGATCGAAGAGGTCGTTCTGGATCCGTCGAAGCCAGGGCACGAACCGCTCGGGCATCGAGGGGAGCGTGATGGCGACGCCGAGGTGCGCGTTGAGCTCGTCGGTCTCGCCGTAGGCCTCGATGCGCGGGTGCGTCTTCGGCACGCGGCTCATGTCGCCGAGGTGCGTCTCGCCCTCGTCGCCCAGGCGGGTGTAGATGCGGGTGAGGTTGACGGTCACGGTGCGGCGAGTGTGGCAGAATGGCGCCAGCAATCGGTCGGTGGTCAAGGGAAGTCGGTGCGAATCCGGCACGGTCCCGCCACTGTGACCGGGGATGCCGCCCACAGCGCCAAGGCGCAGCCACTGGGACCCGCCGGGTCCTGGGAAGGCGTGGGACGGTGGGCCCGGAAGTCAGGAGACCTGCCTCCGACCGCGGCACATACACGTCCTCGCGGAAAAGGGATGGCCATCTCATGAAGTTCGCAGTTCGCGGCGCTGCCGCAATCCTCCTCGCGCTCCTGTGCGCGACCCCGGCGCATGCCGCCAACGTCACGGTCCGGGTGGAGGGCAGCAGCTCGACCCTCGTCGCGCCGACCGCCGCCACCACGAGCGCCGGCACGTTCACGAAGTCGGCCGGCGCTCCCGCGTGCGACCGCGACAGCGCGGGTGGGGCGCTGGAAACCGCCACGGGCGGCAACTGGGGCGGCGCGTACGACGGCTTCGGCCAGCGCGTCGAGACCATTCTCGGCGAGAGTCACGCTTTCGGCAGCGGCGCGTACTGGTCCATCTACGTCAACGACAAGCCCGCCGACCAGGGTGCCTGCACGCAGCGCGTCCAGACCGGGGACATCGTCACGTTCTACCCGCAGTGCGAGGCCGGGCCCGCCGCCGGCTGCTTCGAGGGGCTCCTGCTCATCCGCTCTGCGCCCGCCGCTGGCGCGCCTGGCACGACCGTGAAGGTCACGGTCGATCAGGTCGTCACGACGTCTGAGCCGCCGACCTGGGATCCGGTCACGACGAAGACGCCGGCTGCTGGTGCGACCGTGACGATCGGCGCGGCGAGCGCGACGACGGGGGCGGATGGCGTCGCGACGGTGACCCTCGGCGCGGCGACTGGCGTACAGGACGTCAGGGCGACGCTCGCCAACCGGGTGCGCGCCAGCGCCGCCCTGTGCGTCACCGACGGCGCCGACGGCGCGTGCGGCACGACGAAGCCGGGTCAGGTGCTCGGCGCGGGCACCGGCCAGGCGACGACCACGGCGCCGGCGGGCGGGCAGCCGATCGCGCCTGACCGCGACGCGCCCGCCGTGACGCTGCTCGGCATCGCCGACGGCGCGAAGCTCACCCTCGGCAAGGCCCCGCGCAAGCTGTCCGGCACCGTCGCCGAGGACGCGTCGGGCATCGCCGCGGTGAAGCTGCGGATCGTTCGTCGCTCCGGGCGCAAGTGCTGGTACTACAGCGGCAAGCTCGAGCGGTTCCGGGGCATGCGCTGCGGCATCGCCAACGCGAAGTGGTTCCAGGTCGGAGACCGGGCCGACTGGAGCTACCTGCTGCCCTCGCAGCTGCCGAAGGGCGGCTACACCATCGACGTCAAGGCGTTCGACAAGGCCGGCAACGTCGTCAGCACGTTCTCGCGCGGAAAGAACCGGGTTGCGTTCCTTGTCCGCTAGGTCCCGCACCCTCTCACTGCTCACGGTCGTGGCGTCCTGCGCGGGCGCCGCGCCGGCGAGCGCGGCGACGCCGACCGTCGAGTCGATGGTCGTCGGGCGCGCGAAGGTGCTGGCGCCCGTCGCGCAGGTGCGCGCCGCGGCGGCGAACGTGAAGGTCGGCGGCCGCACGTGCAAGGTGGGCGCGGCGACGCCGCTCGCCGTGCTCGCGGCCGTCCGTAGGACCGGCGGCCCGGCCTTCGCGCTGCGCGACTACGGCACCTGCTCGAAGCGGACCGCCGACGCCGGCGGGCTCTTCGTCCGCCGCATCGGCTCCGAGGCGAACAAGGGCCAGGACGGCTGGGTCTACAAGGTCGACGGCCGCAACGGCACGACGCCTGCGGCCGACCCGTCCGGCGCGTTCGGGACCAGCCGCCTGCTGCGCACGGGTCAGCGCGTGCTGTGGTTCTGGTGCGACATGGGGACGACCGGGTGTCAGCGCACGCTGCGCGTCGACGCGCCGCGCACCGTCTCGTCGTCCGGCGCGCTGACCGTGCGCGTCCAGGGGCTCGACGACCGCGGGAAGGCCACGCCCGTCGCGGGCGCCGCCGTGACCGCTGGAACGGCGTCCGCGACGACCACCGCCGATGGCACCGCGACGCTCGCCGGCCCGTGGTCGGGCACCATCACCGTCGAGGCGGCCAAGGCCGGCCTCGTCCCGTCGTTCCCCGAGGAGGTCCTCGCCGGATGATCCGCCGTCTTGCCCCCGCACTGCTCGCCATGGCCGCGCTCGCCACCCTCGGATGCGGCGCTGGCGCCGGTCAGCAGGCCGGTGACGTCCAACTCATCGTCACCCGGGACTTCGGCTCGCGTGAGCTGCTGCGCGTCGACGCGCCCGAGCAGGGCGGCGATGACACGGTCATGCGCGTGCTCCAGCGCAACGCCGACGTCAAGACGCGCTACGGCGGGGGCTTCGTCCAATCCATCGACGGCCTGGCCGGCGGGACCGAGGGCGGTCGCCCGGTCGACTGGTTCTACTTCGTCAACGGGGTGGAGGCCGAGAAGGGCGCGACGTCGACGAACGTCGATCCGGGCGAGCAGATCTGGTGGGACCGCCGCGACTGGAGCGCCGCGCAGCGCGTGCCCGCAGTCGTGGGCTCGTTCCCCGAGCCGTTCAAGACGGGCATCGACGGCAAGCGCCTGCCCGTCCGCATCGAGTGCTCGGACGTCAAGGCCAAGGCGTGCGACGCGGTCGCCGACATCTTCACCAAGCTCGGCGTCGTCGCCGCGCGCGGGACGCTCGGCGCGGCCGAGACCGAGGACACGCTGCGCGTCGTCGTCGGCCCGTGGAAGGACATTCAGCAGTTCACCTTCGTCGCGCGCCAGGTCGCCAAGGGCCCGAAGGTCAGTGGCGTGTTCGCCCGCTTCGCTGACGGCGGGGACACGCTCATCACCCTGAACGCCCAGGGCCGGCCGGTCCAGCGCCTGGGCGCCGCGACGGGGCTCGTCGCCGCCGGGCGCGAGGGTGAGGACGCGCCGACCTGGCTGGTGACCGGCACCGACGCCGCGGGCGTCGACAGCGCCGTCACCGCGCTCGACGAGTCCGCGCTGCAGGAGAAGTTCGCGCTCGCGATCTCCAACGGCCGCGGCGTGGCGCTCCCCGAGCAGGAGCGGCGGGTGCCGTGATCACGTACCGGCGCCGCGCCACGCCCCTGCACGCCGCGCGCGCCGGTGTCGTCGTCGCGTGGGGCGCCGTGCTGGGCGTCGCCACGCTGGCCGCCGCCCACCCGATCGCGCTGGCCGCGGTGGCCTGCGTCGTCGTGGTCGCCGCGTGGAGCGCGGGCGCCGGCCGGCAGGTCGGGCGCGCCGTGCTGTTCGCGCTGCCGGCCGCGCTGCTGATCGCGGTCATCAACCCGCTGCTGGTGCGTCAGGGCCTGACGGTGATCTGGCGCTTCGGCGAGATCCCGCCGTTCGGCCAGGTCGACGTGACGCTGGAGGCGCTCGTCGCGGGCGCCGTCCTCGGCGCGCGCGCGGTTCTCATCGTCGCCGTTGCGGCGCTGCTGGCCGCCGTCGTCGACCCCGACGAGGTGCTGCGCGGGCTGCGGCGCGTGTCGTTCCGCGGCGCGGTCACCGCGGCGCTGGCGGTGCGCATCGCGCCGGTGCTCGCCCGCGACGGCCGGCGGATGGCCCTCGCGCGGCGGTCGCGTGCCGCCGCACCGCCCTCACCCACCGCGCGGGAGCGCGTCGCCGTCGTCCGGGCGGTGACCACCGGCGCGCTCGACCGCGCCGTCGACCTCGCCGCGACCCTCGAGCTGCGGGGCTACGCGACGGCGACACGGGTCGCCCGCGTCCCGCGTCCGTGGTCGCGCCACGACGTCGGGATCGCCGCGAGCGCCGCCGCGATGGCCGCGCTGCTCATCCTCGCCGCCGTCGAGGGCGTGCCGCGCCTGGAGACCTATCCGCGCCTGGTGACCGACGCCGGCGGCGCCGCGATGCTCCTGGCGGTCGCGTTTGTCGCCGTCGCCCTCGCGCCGCTGGCACTCCGCCGCGGGGTGGCGCGATGAGCGCACTGCGTTTCGAGGACGTCACCGCGACGTTTCCGCGCCGGGACGTCCCCGCGCTGCGCGACGTGTCCGTCGACATCGCCGACGGCGAGTTCGTCGTGGTGGCCGGCGCGTCGGCATCCGGCAAGTCGACGTTCCTCGGCGCCGCCTGTGGTCTCGTCCCGCACTTCCACGGCGGCGCGTTCGCCGGCCGGGTCACGGTCGCCGGGATGGACACCCGCGAGCACGGGCCGGCGGATCTCGGCCGGGTGGTCGGCGTGGTGCGCCAGGACCCCGAGACCCAGACGGTCCTGACGACCGTGCGCGCCGAGCTGGCCTTCGGCCTCGAGCACCGCGGCCACGGCCCGGCGGCGACCGCGCGCGGCGTGGAGGAGGTGGCGCTCGCGCTGGGCATCGAGGCGCTGCTCGACCGCAGCGTGCACGAGCTCTCGGGCGGCGAGCTGCAGCGCGTCGCGCTCGGCGCCGCGCTGGCCGGCCGGCCGCGCGTCGTGCTCCTCGACGAGCCGACGTCGCAGCTCGACCCGGTCGCAGGCGACGAGCTCGTCTGGCTCCTGCGGCGCCTGAACGAGGAGTGGGGCACCACGGTGATCCTCGCCGAGCACCGGCTCGAACGCTGCCTGGCGGCAGCCGACCGCGTGCTCGCCTTCGCCGACGGCGCGCTGGCCTGCGACGCGCCCCCACGCGACTTCCTGACCTGGGCGGGAACGCAGGCGCCGCTGCTGGCCACGCCCGGCGCGCGGCTGCTCGCGGCTGCGGGGCTGCCGGCCCCGTCGGGGGTCAAGGAGGCGCGCCGGTCGCTGCGCGACGCCGGGCTGCTGGACGTCGAGGAGGACGCCGCCGCGCCGGTCGCTGAGTCCCGCCCCCGGCGGCGCCGGCGGTTCGCGCGCGGCGCAGACGCGACGGCGCTGCGCCTCCGCGGCCTCTGGCACGAGCTCGACGGCGGGCGCGCCGTGCTGCGGGGCATCGATCTCGCGGTGCGCCCCGGTGAGCGGATCGCGCTCATGGGCCGCAACGGCGCCGGCAAGTCCACGCTCCTGCGTCATGCCGCCGGCCTGCAGCAGCCCACGCGCGGCCGGGTCGACGCCGCCGGCCGGGTCGCGCTGCTGCTGCAGCACCCCGGCGACTACCTGCTGCACGAGCGCGTCGCCGACGAGGTCTCGCCCGCCGCGCTGCGCGGCGCCGCGCTCGATCATCTCGCCGAGCGCCATCCGCGCGACCTTTCCGGCGGCGAGCGCCAGCGGCTGGCGATGGCGATCGTCACCGGCGACGGGCCCGCGCCCGCCGTGCTCTGCCTCGACGAGCCGACCCGCGGGCTGGACCGCGCGCAGAAGGCCGAGCTCGCGCACTGCCTGCGCGCCGGGGCGCCCGCGATCGTCGTCGCGACGCACGACCCCGAGTTCGCCGCGCAGGTCGCCGACCGAGTCGTGCTCCTCGCCGACGGCATGATCGTCGCCGACGCGCCTGCCGCCGAGGTGCTCAGCGGCGGGTGGTACTTCGCGACCGAGACTGCTCGGATCCTCGGCGGAGCCGGCGGCGCCCTGCTCCCCGAGGAGGGCGCGGCCCATCTCGAGCGGCGACGCCGCAGTCTCACGGAGGTTCCGGTCCGATGACCTGGCAGCTCGCGTCGTTTGCCGTCCTCGCACTCGCGCTGGCCGGCGGGTTCTGGTGGTACGAGCGCACCCGCCCGCCGGCGAAGGTCGTCGCCCTCGTCGCGACGCTTGCCGCGCTCGCGGCGATCGGCCGCATCGCCTTCGCGCCGCTGCCGAACATCAAGCCGACGACCGACATCGTGCTCATCGCCGGGTACGTGCTCGGCGGCGCCCCGGGGTTCGTCGTCGGCGCGCTGACGGCGCTCGTCAGCAACCTCTTCTTCGGGCAGGGGCCGTTCACGCCGTGGCAGATGGTCGCGTGGGGCCTCGTCGCGGTGTTCGGCGCGATCCTCGCCCGCACGACCGGCCGGCGGCTCGGCCGGGGCGGACTCGCCGCCGCATGCGGCGTCGCCGGCCTGGGGTACGGGCTCATCATGGACGTCCATATGTGGGTGCTCTACTCGGGGCACACGACCACGGAGCTCTGGGTCGTCCTTGCCCGCGGGCTGCCGTTCAACATCGCGCACGCCGCCGGCAACGTCGTCTTCTGTCTGGCGTTCGGGCCGCTGCTCGTCCGCACCCTGGAGCGCTTTCGGGAGCGCTTCGAGATCCAGTGGGAGCCGCTGGCGTCACGGGCGGCCACCCCGGCGGCCGGGATGCTGGCCGCCGTGGCCATCGCGAGCGCGCTCCTGGCCCCACCCACGCCGGCGCACGCGGCGTACGGGGCGCAGACGTCCTACCTGCGCGGCGTCCAGAACGCTGACGGCGGCTTCGGCGCCGCGCCGAAGCAGGCCTCGAGCCCGATGTACACCGGCTGGGCGGTCCTCGGCCTGGCGGCCGCGGGGCAGCGCCCGGCGGCGATCCGCCGGAACGGGAAGTCACCGGTGGACTACCTCGTGGCGACCGTCGGACGGGTCCGCGAGACCGCGGATCTCGAGCGCACCATCCTCGCGCTCGTCGCCGGGGGCCGGTCGCCGCGCGCGGTCGGCGGCCGTGACCTCGTCGCCGAGCTCGTCCGCAAGCGCCGCGCAAACGGGTCGTTCAGCGGGCTGGTCAACCAGACGGCGTTCGCGATCCTCGCGCTCCGCGCCGCGGGCAGGCCGCCTGCGGATCGCACGATCCGGTCCGCCGCGTCGTGGCTGGCGCGCCAGCAGAACGCCGACGGCGGGTTCAACTTCGCCCAGCGCGGCGGGGCGAGCGGGATCGACGACACCGCGGGTGCGATGCAGGCGCTGGCCGTGGCCGGCCGGCGCGGCACGAAGGTCATGACGCGCGCCGCGTCGTGGCTGGCGCGCCAGCAGAACGCCGACGGCGGCTTCCCGCTCGGGGCCGGGTCGGGATCCAACGCGCAGAGCACAGCGTGGGCGATCCAGGCGCTCGCCGCCGCAGGGCGCGACCCCGACGCCGCGCGGCGCGGCGGCGCGCGGGCGCCCCGCGTCTACCTGCGCTCGCTCGCCGAGGGATCGGGCGCGATCAGGTACTCGCGCACGAGTACGCAGACGCCGGTGTGGGTCACCGCGCAGGCCCTCACCGGCCTGACGGCGAAGGCCCTGCCGATCGCGCCGCCGAAGGCTCGCCGCGCCGTCGCCGCGAGCGCTGCCGCGCCCACTCCGGCGCCTGCGCCTCCCACGGCGCGCAAGGCAGCGCCCGTCCGCGTCCGCGCCGCGTCCGCTCCGGAACCCGCCGCCGATCCAGCGGCGGAGACCGCCACGCTGCTGGCGCCGACGGCGAGAATCGCCGGGGCCGTCATCGCGGTTTTGATACCCCGGTCAGGTCGCACGGCATGAGATTCCCGACATGGGGTAGCTTTCCCGCCCCATGCGAGTAGGTGTCCCCAAGGAGACCGCCGCGGGCGAGCAGCGGGTTGCGCTCGTCCCCGAGGTCATCAAGAAGCTCACAGGCGCCGGCCATGAGGTCGTCGTGCAGCCCGGCGCGGGCGCCGGCGCGATGATTCCCGACGCGCACTTCACCGACGCGGGCGCCACGCTGGCCGACGACGTCTGGTCCGCCGACGTCGTGGTCAAGGTCGCGCCGCCCACCGATGAGGAGATCGGCAAGCTCGGCTCCGGCACGCTGCTGGTCGGCTTCCTCGAGCCCCTCACGAACGGGCCGGTCATCAAGGCGCTGGCCGACGCGAAGGTCACGGCGTTCGCGATGGAGGCCATCCCGCGCATCACCCGCGCGCAGGCGATGGACGCGCTCTCGTCGCAGTCCAACGTCGCCGGCTACAAGGCCGTCCTCGTCGCGTCGACCGAGATCGGCCGCTTTCTGCCGATGCTCATGACCGCTGCGGGCACCATCCGCCCGGCGAAGGCCCTGGTGCTCGGCGCCGGCGTCGCCGGCCTGCAGGCGATCGCCACGGCACGCCGCCTGGGAGCGCAGGTCGTCGGCTACGACGTCCGCTCCGCCGTCAAGGAGCAGGTCGAGTCGCTCGGCGCGAAGTTCCTCGAGCTCGAGGCCGGCAAGGGCGCGGAGGGCGAGGGCGGCTACGCCCGCGAGCTCACCGATGAGGAGAAGGCCGCCCAGCAGCAGGAGCTCACGGACGCGATCGCCGGCTTCGACATCGTCATCACCACCGCCCTCGTCCCGGGTCGCCCGGCGCCGAAGCTCATCACCGCCGAGGCCGTCGAGAAGATGCCCGCCGGTGCGGTCATCGTCGACCTGGCGGGGATCGCGGGCGGCAACTGCGAGCTGACCGAGCCCGGCGAGACCGTCGTCAAGCACGACGTCACGATCGTCGCGCCGCTGAACCTGCCGTCCTCGATGGCCGAGCACGCCTCGTCGCTCTACGCGCGCAACATCCAGGCGCTGATCGAGCTGTTCCTCGATGAGGACAAGCAGGGCGTCAGCCTCGACTTCGAGGACGAGATCATCGCCGGCGCCTGCATCACGCGGGACGGCGAGATCGTCCACGAGGGCGCCAAGCAGACGGCCGCGACCGCCTGATCTGAGGAGACCGACACCATGGCTTTCACTCTTGCCGCCGTCGAAGCGGTCGACCGCACGCCGATCATCACGCTGCTGGCGATTGTCGTGCTCGCCGGCTTCGTGGGCTTCTTCGTCATCAGCAAGGTGCCGAACACCCTGCACACGCCGCTCATGTCGGCGACGAACGCGATCCACGGCATCGTCGTCCTCGGCGGTCTCGTCGCCATCTTCGGGGCCGAGAACGCGCTGACGAAGGCGCTTCTGGTCGTCGCGATCATCTTCGGCACGATCAACGTCGTCGGTGGGTTCCTCGTGACCGACCGCATGCTCGAGATGTTCAAGAAGAAGGACTAGTCACAGATGCTCGCGACCACGTTCATCCAGGACCAGACCTTCATCGACGCGGCGTACATCGTCGCGTTCACCCTCTTCATCGTCGGCCTCGCGCAGGTCACGAGCCCGCTCACCGCCGTCCGGGGCAACCGGATCGCGGCGTGGGGCATGCTCGTCGCCGTCATCGCCACGCTTCTCAACGAGGACGCGGGCAACTGGGTCCTCATCGCGATCGGCGTCATCGTCGGCACCGCGATCGGCATCCCGAGCGCGCTCAAGGTGAAGATGACCGCCATGCCGCAGATGGTGGCGCTGTTCAACGGCGTCGGCGGCGGCGCGATCGCGCTCATCGCGTGGTCGGAGTACCGCGAGTACGCCGCGATCGGCGTGTCGCTGAGCGACGAGCTCGCCGTCGGCATCCCGCTGATCTTCGCCGCGATCGTCGGCTCGATCTCCTTCTGGGGCTCGAACATCGCGTTCGCCAAGCTCCAGGAGCTCATCAAGGGCAACTTCTCGCTGCCCGGCGGGCCGCTCATCAACCTCGCCCTGCTGCTGGGCGCGGTCGCGTGCGGCGTGCTCATCCTCACGGGCTCGACGTCCGAGGGGCTGTTCATCGGCCTGCTCGTGCTCTGCGCGCTGCTCGGCAACCTGTTCGTCCTGCCGATCGGCGGCGCGGACATGCCGGTCGTGATCTCCACGCTCAACGCGTTCACCGGGCTCTCGGCTGCGGCCGCCGGTATCGCGCTCGACAACACCGCGCTCATCGTCGCGGGCATGATCGTCGGCGCCTCGGGCACGATCCTCACGGATCAGATGGCGAAGGCCATGAACCGCACGATCCCGTCGGTGCTGCTCGGCGGCTTCGGCGGGGGCGGCGGCGAGGCCGCCGCGGCCGGCCCGGCCGGCGCGGGCGGCGGCACGGTGCGCTCGACCAGCGCGGCCGACGCCGCGATCCAGCTCGCGTACGCGCGCCAGGTCGTCGTCGTCCC
>CAMCUD010000047.1 GCA_945878865.1 Bifidobacterium breve
GCTCGGACGTGGAGCGTCAGATGATCGAGATGTCCCCTGAGTGCGCGGCGAACTCGCGTTTGGCGTGTCAGCTGAAGGCGTGCCCGGACCTGGACGGTCTGAAGGTGCGTCTTCCTGAGTTTCAGATGTAGTCCTGACCTTCACGATCACAGGCGGCCGATCAGAGATGACTTCCCTCGACAGCGTGCTTGACAAGGCCAAGGTCCGGGTGACAGACAAGGTGCAGGCCACCGTGCCGGTCGACCGGCAGGTGCAGGCGGCGCACCTCATGTTGAAGGCCAAGCGCCTGGTCGGTGTCGGTAAGCCGCTGGTGTTTACCGAGCAGCCGATCCCCGATCCGTACGACGTTCCGCTGACCGAGATCGACGTCAGTAATCCGTTCATGAATCGGCAGGGGAAGTGGTACCCGTATTTCGCGCGACTGCGCGAGGAGGCTCCGGTTCACTACCTCGCCGACAGCCCGTTCGGGCCGTTCTGGTCGGTCACGCGGTACGCGGACATCCAGGCCGTCGACTCGAATCCCACGGTCTTCTCAGCTGAGCCGTTCATCGTGCTTGGGCAGCCGCCGCTCGACGTCGAGATGTTCATCGCGATGGACCCGCCCAAACACGACGTCCAGCGCAAGGCCGTGCAGAGTGTCGTCGCGCCGCGCAATCTCAAGGAGATGGAGTCGCTGATCCGCGAGCGTGTCCGGGAGGTGCTCGACGGCCTGCCGACCGATCGGCCCTTCGAGTGGGTCGAGGCGGTCTCGAAGGAGATCACGGGCCGGATGCTGGCGACGTTGCTGGACTTCCCCTACGAGGAGCGGCACAAGCTTACGTACTGGTCGGACATGATGAGCGGGACTGCCGAGGGTACGGGTGGCGCGACGCATCAGGACGAGATGTTCGCTTCCGCCGGGGATCTGTGTCGCAGTTTTGTCGCGCTCTGGCACGACAAGGCGGCGCGCCGTGCTGCCGGCGAGCCCGATGGGTTTGACCTGATCACGCTCATGCAGACCTCCGAGGACACCAAGGATCTGATCAACAAGCCCATGGAGTTCCTGGGCAACCTGGCGCTGTTGATCGTGGGCGGCAACGACACGACGCGGAACTCGATGTCCGGCGGCGTCTACGCGCTGAACAAGTTCCCCGGCGAGTTTGAGAAGCTCAAGGCCGATCCGTCGGTGATCCCGAACATGGTCTCGGAGATCATCCGCTGGCAGACGCCGCTTGCGTACATGCGCAGGGTCGCCACGCAGGACGTGCACTTCGGCGGGCAGTTCATCCGGAAGGGCGACGTGGTGGTGATGTGGTACGCGTCGGGGAACCGGGATGAGGCCAAGTTCGAGAACGCCGACGCCCTCATCATCGACCGGCACAACGCGCGCAATCACATCTCGTTCGGCTTCGGGGTGCACCGCTGCATGGGCAACCGGCTGGCGGAGATGCAGCTGCGCATCCTGTGGGAGGAACTGCTCGAGCGCTTTGACCGGATCGACGTCGTAGGTGAGCCCACGTACGTGCAGTCCAACTTCGTCAAGGGCTACGACAAAATGATGGTCCAGCTGACGCCCAAGGCCGGGCGCGGCGCGACCGCCAACATGGCCGCGACGGCGTCGGCTGTCTGAGCCGGGCGTCCGCGGCGGCGACAGGGACCAGCAGTGACCGAGCGGATCGTCATCGTCGGCGCCGGTCATGCGAGCGCTCAGGTGTGCGCGAGCCTGCGCCGCGACGGCTGGTCGGACGAGATACTGCTGATCGGCGACGAGCCGTCGCTGCCGTATCAGCGCCCGCCGTTGTCCAAGGCCTTCCTCGCGGGGGAGTCGACGCTCGCCGACCTGCTCATCCGCAAGCCGGAGTTCTACCAGAAGGAGCACATCGTCTTTCGGCGCGGCCGCGTCACGGGGATCGACCGCGATGCCGCGACGATCGACCTCGACGACGGTGAGACGCTGGGGTACGACAAGCTCGTGCTGTGTACGGGCGCCCGGCCGCGTCCGCTGCCCGTGCCCGGTGCGGAGCTCGCGGGCGTGCACGACCTGCGCGACGTCGCCGACGCGCAGTCCATCCGGTCCGGCCTGGCTACGGCCGGCCGCGCGGTGGTGATCGGCGGCGGCTACATCGGGCTGGAGGCGGCGGCTTCGCTCCGCAAGCTCGGTCTGGCCGTCACCGTGCTCGAACTGGCCGACCGGGTTCTGCAGCGTGTCACGACTCCGCGGATCTCGGCGTTCTACGATCGGGTGCATCGCGAGGAGGGCATCGACCTCCGGCTCGGCACGGGCGTCGTCGCCCTCGAGGGCGACGGCCGCGTCACTGGCGTCCGGCTGGCCGACGACGAGGTCATCGCGACCGACCTGGTCGTCGTCGGAGTTGGTGTCGTCCCCAACGTCGAGCTCGCCCAGGCCGCCGGGCTCACGGTCGATGACGGCATCGCCGTCGACGCGCACGGGCGCACCGAAGATCCCGCCGTCTTCGCGGCCGGGGACTGCACGAGCTACGTCGACGCGCGGTCGGGCTGTCGGCTGCGCCTGGAGTGCGTGGCCAACGCCGTCGAGCAGGCCAAGACCGTGTCGGCGACGATCTGCGGCCACGACAGGTCGATCTCCGCCCTGCCGTGGTTCTGGTCAGACCAGTTCGACCTCAAGCTCCAGATCGCCGGCCTGAGCACCGGCTATGACGAGACCGTCCTGCGCGGCGACCCGGACACCGGCCGCAGCTTCGCGTGCTTCTACTTCGCCGAGGGACGGCTGATCGCCGCCGACTGCGTCAACCGGGCGCAAGACTTCATGTTCAGCAAGCGCGCCATCGCCGAGGGCCTGTCCCCGGATCGAGGGCTGCTGGCCGACTCGGACACCCAACTGGCATCGCTGCTTCAAGCGTCCTCGACCGGCGGCGGCTGAGGCCGTCGAGGAGTACGGCGGGAGAGGTGCCCGAGTCCGGCGGCGGGCGCGGGCATGTGTGGCAGGGTCGCAGGTTGATTGAACGCCCATTCAAATCTGGTTGAATGTCGGTTCACTTGAGCACGCGTACCGACGACATCGCCCTTCCGCTCGTTCCGAGCGACGAGGAGCGGCCGTGGTCGCCGCCATCGAAGGGGCGAAGGCGTGAGTCAGCCTGTGGCTGACATCCGGTCCCGGGCAATCGCCGAGCTCATACACTCACAGGAGGATCCATGGCGCTGACCACCATCCACCTACCGCTGGCTGCAGACGAGGAGGAGCTCGCGCTGCGTGAGGCGGTCGCCGGCATCTGCTCCGACCTCGGGCCCGCCTACGCCCGGGCGTGCTTCGATCGCGGCGAGCCGATGCGCGATCTCTGGATCGCCCTGGGTGACGCAGGCTTCGCTGGCGCGAACATCCCCGAGGAATGGGGCGGCGGCGGGCTCGGCCTGCGCGGCCTGGCCATCGTCGCTGAGGAATGCGCGGCGGCGGGTGCGATCTCCATCATGCTCGTGCTTTCCTCCGGAATGGCAGGCACCATGCTCGCCCGTCACGGCACGGACCACCAGCGCGACCGCTGGCTGCGCGGCATCGCGGCAGGCACGACGAAACTCGCCTTTGCGATCACTGAGCCGGATGCCGGGACGAACTCGCACAATCTCCGCACCGAACTGCGCCGCGACGGTGATCGCTATCTGCTGCGGGGCCAGAAGACCTTCATCTCCGGGGTGGATGACGCCGAGGGCGTGCTCGTCGTCGCGCGCGTCCGGGGCGACGATGGGGCGCTCGGGCCGCCGACGCTGTGCATCATCGACACCGACGCGCCCGGTTTCGCCCGCGAAGCGATCCCCATGCCATACATGGGGCCCGATCAGCAGTGGACGCTCTTCTTCGACGATGTCGCCGTCGACGCCGACCGGATCGTCGGCGGCGAGAGCGCCGGTCTGCGGGTCATCTTCGACGCGCTGAACCCCGAGCGGATCATCATCGCGGCCGGGCTGAACGGCACGGCGCGCCTGGCGCTCGACAAAGCGGCCGGGTACGCCCGTGAGCGCGAGGTGTGGGGCGTTCCGGTCGGGACTCACCAGGCGGTCGCCCACCCGCTGGCGAGGTCGAAGATCGAGCTGGAGCTCGCGCGGCTCATGACCGACAAGGCGGCGGTGCTCTTCGACGCCGGATCGCCCGATGCGGGGAGCGCCTCGAACATGGCGAAGTACGCTGCGGCCGAAGCGGCAACCCATGCGATCGATCGCGCGATCCAGACGCACGGCGGCAACGGGTTCACCGTCGAGTACGGGCTCTCGGATCTCTGGTGGTTCGCACGGCTCATGCGCACGGCGCCCGTGAGCGAGCAGATGGTCCTCAACCACGTGGCCCAGCACGAACTCGGGCTACCGAGGAGCTACTGATGAGCGACCCCGTGCGCTACGCCGTCGCCGACCACGTCGCGACGATCACCATGGACGATCCCGACGTCCGCAACGCGCTCACCGCCGAGATGCTCACCGGCCTGCGCGACGCGTTCGACCGTGCGGTCACCGACGACGACGTGCGCTGCATCGTCCTGGCCTCCAGCCACCCGAAGGTGTGGTGTGCCGGTGGCGACCTGAAGGGCTTCGCGAGCGAGACGGCGTTGATCACGAAGTTTCATGGCTTCGAGGCCTTCGTCGGCCTGTTCAAGGCGATCACCGACTGCCCGAAGCCGACGCTCGCCGCGATCAATGGCCACGCGCTCGCCGGGGGCATGGGCCTGGCGATGTGCTTCGACCTCATCCTCGCCTCCGAGCAGGCGTCGTTCGGGACGCCCGAGATCAACATCGGGGCGTTCCCGTTCATGATCATGGCGGTCATCTACCGCAACGTTCCGCGTAAGCGGGTCAACGAGTTGCTCATGCTCGGCGACCGCATCACCGCGCAGGAGGCCAAGGAGCTCGAGTTCGTCAACCGGGTGGTGCCGGTCGACGCGTTCGACGCGACGGTGGCGGAGTGGGCGGGGAAGCTCGCGGCGAAGTCGCCGCTGCTCATGCGGATGGGCAAGGAGGCGATGGCGCGCCAGCGCGACCTGGGCCTGCACGACGCGCTGGACTATCTGCGCGGCCAGCTCGCGCTCGCGCAGTCGACGGACGACATCAAGGAGGGCGTCACCGCGTTCTTCGAAAAGCGCGAGCCGAACTGGACGGGACGATGAAGGACAAGATCACGCTCGGTTCCTGGGCGGGGATGTGGGGCGACTCGCCGACCATCCCGCGTCAGCTTCTCGACGGAGCGGACCTCGACTACCTCGTCGGAGACCACCTCGCCGAGATCACGATGGCGCTCCTCGCGCGCGCCCGCGCGGAGGACCCGGCGAAGGGGTTCATCCCGGACATCGTCCGGGCGCTGCCGCCGCTGCTCGGTGAGCTGCACGAGCGCGGGGTGAAGGTCGTCTCGAACGGCGGCGGGCTCAACCCCGCCGCCGCGGCCGATGCGCTGCGCGCCGCCGCGACGGAGGCCGGCGTCCCGCTGCGCGTCGCGCACGTCGAGGGCGACGACCTCGCCGCGCGGGCGGGCGATCTGCGCGCCGCCGGAGCGCAGGACATGTTCACCGGGGAGGCGCTCCCGGACGGCGTCGTCACGATGAACGCGTACCTCGGCGCCCGGCCGATCGCCGACGCGCTCGCGCGCGGCGCGGACATCGTCGTCACCGGCCGCTGCGCCGACAGCGCCGTGATCCTCGGCCCGCTGATGTACGAGTTCGGCTGGTCGGACACCGACTACGACGAGGTTGTCCCGTTCGCCGTGGAACTTCGCGGTGGCGGTCCGGGGGTCAGTGAGCGGCTGCGAGCGTAGCGGCCGGCTGCGGGGGCGTGGTGGACGGGGTCACCGCGGTGGTTGCGTTGCGGCGGGTGGCGACGTCGCGCTCGACGTGGTGGGTGAGCTTGGCGAGGTGATCGACGCCGATGATCTTGCGGAACTGTTGTTCGGCTTCGAGCACCCCGGCGGCGGTCCACCGCAGGCACATGTCCCCGGACTGCCAGCGCTTGACGTTCCGCGACGTGCGGCGGACGAACTCGATCATCGACTCGATCGGGTTCGTCGACGCGAGGGTGCGCCGCAGTTGCTCAGGGCAACCCAGGCGCTGCAGGGTCAGCGTCTCGGCGAGCCCTTCGTTCAATGACGCCGCGGCGCCGGGGTGCGACCGCTCGAGCTCACCCGCGAGGCGCCGCAGGCCGTCGAGCGCGAGTTCGTGGTTGGTCTGCTTCCATGCCGCGCGGAGCCGGCGCTTGACGAGGTCGCGGTCGGCCTCGGGGAGGTGGTCGAGCACGTTTCGCTCTTTGTGCCGGATGCAGCGCTGTACCGGGACCGGGCCGGGCCGAGCACCTGATCGACCGCCGCGCGCAGCGCCTTGCCGCCGTCGAGAACGACGAGCACGCCTTGCTCGACATCCAAGCCGCGGTCGACGAGATCGGCGAGCAGAATGACGGGCGACGGTCGCGTTCTCCGTCGAGCCGTCCCAGAGTCCGAGCGGGACCTTGACGCCGTCGGTGGTGATCCCGGGCGCGACGACGCAACACCGCCCTTTGAGTTCCATGCCGTCGAGCATGAGCGCCGCGAGCCGAACGTCAGCCAGCGATCGGCTCATCAGCGCGCGCAGGTGCTCGGTGGTCCTGGCGACGAACTCTCCGGCTGACCGCGGACTTCGACGTCGAGCGCTCGGCATCGACGACGTCCTGGCCGACGGGCTCGCGGGTCCGCTCGAACCTGCGGGTCGAGACCCCGGCGAGCATCTGCTCGAGCACCACGCGGGTCAGCGGGTCGCGGTCAGCGAAGTGCGCGTAGGTCTCAAGGCCGATCTCACCCGAGCCGTCGGCGGCTCGGACGCGGGGACGCTTGACGCCGGCCCGGCGCCCGCCGAGCGTCACCTCCCCGGCCTCGTGGCCGTGACGCACCGCGACGCGGTCCGGGTCGCGGAGTCCCCTTCGGCCCGACGACATCGCAGACCTCTTCTTCCATCAGCGTGTCCAACACGCCGAGCCCAACTGCCACGCTCAACGCGAGCAGCCCCTCCTTGGCGGTGTTGACCAGCTCCCCGAGCGCTTCCTGCACCGCGGGCGGCAGCCCCAGTTCACGCGCGTCCTGCTCCTGCTCTACGTTCCTCATGGCGGTCCTTCTCCTTCGTCGATGGTCTTGTTCGCACTCGCCACGCTCCCACCGGGAGCGGACGAGGCGGAAGGACCGCCACCTACAAAGTTCTACGAGCTACGGGACAACCTCCTACGACCTCCTGTCGGCAGGCAGCCTCGTCGGCCATCTCGTCGAGTGCGGCCCGCAGAGCCTGGGCGGCCTGTTCACCGACTGGGAGGACGTCCCGGGCTGGGAGGACATGGGCTACCCGGTTGTCGACTGCTTCCCCGACGGGACGGCGACGATCACCAAGCCCGCCGGCACCGGCGGCCTCGTCACGCCCGCGACGGTCGGCGAGCAGCTGCTCTACGAGATCGGCGATCCCGGCGCGTACATCCTCCCCGACGTCGTGTGCGACTGGCGCAATGTCACGCTGGAGCAGGACGGTCCGGACGTCGTGCGGATCGCGGGGGCGAAGGGCCGGCCACCGACCGACACGTACAAGGCGACGACAACGGTCGTCGACGGCTTCCGCCTGCTGTTCGCGTTCCTCGTCTACGGCGGCGACGCGACGGGTCGGGCGCGGCGTGCCGGCGAGGCGATCCTCGCTCGGGCGGCGCGGGTCGGCGCCGAGCAGGGGCCGGGCCCGCTGACCGAGACGAGCGTCGAGGTGGTCGGCAGCGGCGACCTGACGGGCCGGGTGCGCACGTCGGACGAGGCGGTCGTGAAGATCGGGGTCACGAGTCCGGATGCGAACGCGCTGAAGGTCCTCGGCCGTGAGATGGCGTCTTTCGGGCTCGTCGTGCAGGGCATGACGGGGATCGCGGGCGGCCGGCCGAAGCCCCAGCCGGTGCTGCGGCTTGTGCATGTGCTCGTGCCGAAGGCCGACGTCCCGGTGCGGGTCGTGCTCGACGGCGAGGCCGCGGACGTGCCGGTCGCGATCGGTGCCGGCCCGGCGGAGGCGACGACGCCGCTCCCCGAGCCGGCGGGCGAGCCCCCCGCGCCGGAGGGCTCGGTCCGTGTGCCCTTGCGGCGGATCGCGTGGGCGCGCAGCGGCGACGAGGGCAACGACGCGAACGTCGGGCTCATCGCTCGCCGCCCGGAGTTCGCCCCGGTCCTGCGCGACCAGGTGACGGCCGCCCGGGTGGCGGAGCTGTTCGGCCCCGACGGCGAGGTATAACGCTGGGATCTGCCGGGGCTGCACGCGATCAACATCCTGCTCGGGGACGTGCTCGGCGGGAAGGGCGGCACGTCGTCGCTGCGCTACGACCCGCAGGGCAAGAGCTACGGCGCGACGCTTCTCGACCTCGAGGTCGACGTCCCGGCTGCACTGGTCTGACTGGCCGGGACCCACCCGGGGCCGGGCGCGGTACCTGCCGCCCGGCGCCTGTGGGTCCCGGCCGGGCCGGTCAGGAGGCGCTGTCAGCTGCAGCGGCGGCGTCTGACGTCTCGTCGACCGGTTCGCCCGCCACAGTGACGGCGGCAGGCTCCGCGTCCACGTCCTCGAGCGAGAAGCGACCGACGAGGTCGTGGAGCTCGGCGGCGGTGTGGGCGAGCTCCTGCGCGGACGACGAGATCTGCTGCGTGGAAGCCGACGTATGCTCCGTCGAGGCGGAGACCTGCTGGGTCGATGCCGACGTCTCTTCTGCGACCGCGGCAACAGAGCTCATCTCGTCTCCGATACGAGCCGAGGTGACCGAGAGCTGCTGCGCGGCGGATGCGATCTGCTCGATCCTGCTGGTGACCTCCTGCACGTGACGGTTGATGTCGGCGAACGCGTCGCGCGCCTGCTCCACGGTCTGCGCCGACTCATCGCTCCGTGCGCCGCCCATCTCGACGACATCCACCGCGCGCGATGTCTCGGACTGGATCTCACCGATCAGCTGCGCGATCGAGGCGGCCGCGGCCTGCGATTCCTCGGCGAGCTTGCGCACCTCGTCGGCCACCACGGCGAAGCCGCGACCCTGCTCGCCGGCTCGCGCGGCCTCGATCGCGGCGTTGAGCGCCAGCAGATTCGTCTGCTCCGCGATGGTCGTGATCGTGTCGACGATGCCCCCGATCTGCTCGGACTTCGCGCCGAGTTCACGGATCGCGTCGGTCGCCTGGCCCGATGCCGCACGCACTGCCGCCATCGCCTCGGTCGCGTGTCCGACGGCGTCGGCGCCCTGCTGGGCGACCTCCCGGGCGGCATCCGCGGCGTGGGCGGTCTCCTCGGCCACAGCCGCCGAGGCCTTCGTGGCCTCCGCCATCTCATCGGTCATCCGGCGCGCGCCCTCGATGGCCTGCACCTGACGCTCCGCGCCCGTGGCGACCTCGCCGACGGCCGACGTGATCTCGCCGACGGCGCGGCCCGCATCCGCGGAGGTCGTAGCCATCTGCTGCGAGGCGGCCGAGACGGTCTGCGCGCTGCCGGCCACGCGGCCGATCATGTCCGACAGGGAAGCCAGCGACGCGTTGTAGCTCTCCACCGAGCGGCGCGTGTCCACGGCGATCTCGTTGACCGCCCGGGCGATGCCCCCGATCTCGTCTCTCGAGATGCGCGTGATCGGCGTGGTCACCGCGTCGGCGCGCTGGGTCAGGTCGCCGTCGGAGATCGCCTCCAGACCGGTTCGCAGCGACGCCGTATCGTGCTGCTGCAGCGAGGCGAGGCGCTCGCAGATCGCCTGAACTCCCCGGCGGATCGAGCCGCTCAGGAGCAGGGCCCCGGCAAGGCCGAGGAGCACCGACAGCGCCAGGGCTCCGAGGACGAGCGCGCGGCTTGACGTGTACGCGTCGTTGATCTCCTTCGCGTCCGCTCTGGCCAGCCCGTCGCCCTTGGCCGAGATCGAGGCAGCGCCCGACTGCATGCGGTCGAGGGCCGCATAGACCTTCTGCATGCTGGCACGGAACGCCGGCGAGCCTGCGGGTTGCTCGAGGAGGCGCTTGAAGGCCGTGCGGAACTGAAGCGCGCCCACCCGGACCTGCCGGGCGCTGGGCGCCAGCGAGGGCGGGACCGTGGCCAGCGATGGGAGGGCCACGGCGATGCGCTTGAGATCCGCGTCGACGGCCTTGACGGCAGCTTTGCCCTCTGCTGACTCGAGCGCGCGGGCGGGGCCGATGGTGGCCGCAAGCTGGTTGTACGTCGCCCCTTGAAGCGCCGCGTCCCGGGCAGCCCCGTCGATGGCGAGCGACGCGACCACGGGGCGGTACGCCGCGCGGTACAGCGCGTCGCTCTTCTCGTGCGCATCGGAGAGCTGCTTGATGGCGATGCCCGCGATGAGCGCGCTGAACGCGATGAGTACGCAGGCCCCCAGGAGGAGCTTGGTACGGATGGACAACGTCATGATGACTCCTTCGGGCAAGTCGTCGCTAGGTACAGGACGTTCTTGTATCGATCGGTATCTGTCACATGACCTTGAGCCGACCCCGTCGACCCGGCCCGGGTGTGGGCTCCGAGCCGGAGCCGTTCGAGCGTGGCACGCCGGAATGTGCCATCATGACACTCGTGGTTGTCTACAATGGACGCGGCGAGTCGCAGTCGGGAACAAATCGCCCGATTCGCCCGTGGCGCGGCATCGGCCCTGAACAACGTGTGGCCGATCGCCGGAGCCGGCTGATGGAGGCCGGCCTCGAGGTGTTCTGCGCTGCCGGCTTTCAGCAAGCGAAGGTACGTGACGTCTGCCGCGAGGCCGGGTTGACGCAGCGCTACTTCTACGAGTCATTCACCACCAAGGAAGCTCTGCTGGCGGTCATCACCGACGAGGTTGTCACAGACCTCATCGTCGCTGCCCGGCCGGGCATCGAGCTCGGTGCCACGGATGTTGAGGTGGCGATCGACACGATCGCGCATGCCGTCGTAGCCTCGCTCACCGACGATCCGCGCCGCGCGCGCATCCTGTTCGTTGAGGCCGTTGGCGTCAGTCGTGAGCTCGAGGATCGTCGGCGGATCCTGATCGGTAGCTTGGCGGATGTCGTGCGGGCGGCGGCCGACCTGGCGTTCGGTCCCCGAGCGAGTCAGTCACGCGATGTCGACTTGATCGCCCGCGGGCTGATCGGCGCAGCGCAGGAGTTGCTGATTGCGTATGTCCGAGGCGAGATCGAGCTGACGAGGTCCGAGCTCATCCAGCATTTCGCGCGCATTCTGCTGCAGGCGGGGCCTCTGGTCGAGGCCCTGGCGGACGTGTCGTCGGTAATCGCATCAGAGAAAGAAGGAGGAACCCTGTGACTGTTTTCACCCCGCCCCGCCCGCGGGAGCACGACCGTGCCTATGAGGAGATGCTTGAGACGCTGTCCGAGGGATCCGTGCACGTGCACTACGATCCGTACGAGGACATCCCCTGGGACGCGCCGGAGATGCAACTCGACCCGGCAGACCCGCGCTGGATCCTGCCGCACGACATCGACCCCCTGGGCGCGACGGCCTGGTATCAGGCCCAGTCTGTGGAGCGCCAGATCGAGATCGGTCGCTGGCGGATCATCAACGCCGTCCGGGTCGGCGCTGCCTTCGAGAGCCATCTTATCCGCGCGATGATGCACTACGCCATGACCCTCCCCAACGGGTCTGCGGAGTTCCGTTACTGCCTCCACGAGATGACGGAAGAGTGCAACCACATCCAGATGTTCCAGGAACTCGTCAACCGCTCTGGGGCCGACGTTCCGGGGATGCGCCCGTTCTTCCGGTTGATCGCACCCACCGTGAGCCATGTGGGCGGGTTTCTTCCGATGTTGCTGATGATCGGCATCCTCGGCGGCGAGGAGCCGATCGACCACTATCAGAAGTCGCTGTTCCGCGACGACGTTCCGCTGCCCCCCGCCGTCCGCCGAACGATGGAGATCCACATCGCCGAGGAGGCGCGGCACATCTCGTTCGCCAGCGAGTTCCTACGCCTGCACGTTCCACGCCGGGGCCGGTTCGAGCGGGCGTTCCTCTCCATCGCGTTCCCGATCACGATGCGCTGGCTCGCCGGCGAGATCATGACGATGCCCCGATCCATGCAGCGGCGTTTCGACGTCCCCGAGCGCGTGTACCGCGAGGCATTCTGGGATAGTCCGAAGTCGCGGGAGATCCTCTCTTCGTACTTCGGGGACATGCGTGCGCTTGCGTCTGAGGTCGGGCTGATGAACAAGGTGAGCGCGCGACTGTGGAAGCGGTTGGGGATCGACGGCGACCCGACGAGGTACCGGAGCGAGCCGGACCGCACCGCCCTCATGGTTTCCTGATGCCGCACGTCGTCACGCAGTCCTGCATCGGCGACGGGTCGTGCGTCTACAGCTGCCCCGTCAACTGCATCCAGCCGACTCCAGACGACCCGGGGTTCGAGCACGCGGACATGCTCCATATCGATCCTGCGACGTGCATGGACTGCGGCGCATGCGTGGCCGCGTGCCCCGTCGATGCCATCAAGTCGCACCTGCGCCTGGAGTCGGAGGAGCGCGAGTTCGCCGCAATCAACGCGCGATACCACAGGGCCGCGTCGCCGCGCCCGATCCTTGCGCCGGTGCGGCCACGGCTGGTGGTCCGCGACCGCGGTGAGGAGTTGCGCGTGGCGATCGTCGGCTCCGGCCCCGCAGCGATGTACGCAGCGGAGGAGGTGCTCACGATTCCGGCGGCGCATGTCACGGTGTACGAGCGCCTACTTCATCCGTATGGCCTCGTGCGCACCGGCGTGGCTCCTGACCATCGGCGTACGCGGCGCGTCAGCCGCCATCTCGATCGCATCCGGGCTGACCGCCGGCTCACGATGCGTCTCGGCGTTGAGGTGGGACGCGATGTCACGCATGACGAGCTGTTTGCCGACCATCACGCCGTGATCTACGGCGTCGGGGCGGCGTCGGACCGGCCGTTGGAGGTTCCCGGCGCAGAGCTCGAAGGTGTCGTGTCCGCCACGCGGCTCGTCGGCTGGTACAACGGGCACCCCGACCATGCCGACCTGGCACCCGGCCTTGCGGGGAGCCGGGCTGTGGTCATCGGCAACGGCAACGTCGCCCTGGACGTCGCGCGCATGCTCACCCTCGATCCCGATGTGCTCGAGGACACCGAGATCTCTCCCGCGGCGTTGACGGCATTGCGCCGCAGCGCGATCACCGAGGTCATCGTGGCGGCCCGCCGGGGACCCGAGCGGTCAGCCTTCACGCTGCCCGAGCTTGTGGGGCTGACCGCCACGCCCGGCGTAACCGTGGGTGTTCCCTCGGAGGATCTAGGTGTGGTCACCGATGGCGATCCGAAGCTCGAGCACCTCGCGCGTCTCGGTGAGCCGCCGGTCAGCGGGCGGCGTGTGACGCTGCGGTATCACCTGAGGCCGGAACGTCTCACCGGGACCCAGCGGGTCGAGGCCGTGGAGTTCGCGTGTGCCGCAGGGGGTGTGGAGCGGGTTACCGCCGACCTGGTCGTGAGCGCGACCGGCTATCGCGGCAAGCCCGTCGCCGGCCTTCCGTTCGACGAGGGCACGGGCACCATCCCCAACGTCGAGGGCCGCGTCGTTGACCCGGCCACCGGCGCACCCGTGCCCGGAACCTACGTGGTCGGCTGGGCCAAGCGCGGCCCGAGCGGGTTCATCGGCACGAACAGACGCTGCTCACAGGACACCGTGGCCACGCTGGTCGATGACTACAACGAGGGAATGCTGTCGGGCTCAGCGGCCGGCGCGCTTGTCCGCGGGTAGAGCGCTCGCTGCCCCAGAGGTAAAGCCGACGCGCGCGTGGGCCGGAGGACGGCGAGGCCCAAGGCCGGCTCTCGCCGTCATGTCTCCATGAGGTCGCGCAGTCCCTGGCGGTAGCCGTCCCAGCCGACGTGAATGAAGTGACTGCCCGGAAACCACTCGATGCGCGGGCGCTCCCAGTGCTCCCACAGCAGCAGGCTCTGTTCTGGCGGTGCGAGCCGGTCGCCCAGGCCGGCCACGATCATGCGCCGGTCCTTTGGCACGAGCGGCGGGTATGAGAGCGGACTGGTGACGGCGATCGCCTCGCTGAACGTCTCGGCGGGCAGGCCGCCGATCGCGCGGATGACGCCGAGCGTCTGATTGGCGGGAAACCAGATCTTCAGCAGGCGTGGGAGGTCGATCACTGCGGCGTTGGGCACGGCGAAGTCCAGGCGGGAATCGGCGGCTGCGGTCAAGGCGGTCACATACCCACCGAGCGACAGTCCGGTTACGCCCACGCGCGGTGCTCCTTGCGCGAGTACGTAGTCCAGGAACGCTCGCAGATCGTGCACCGCGTGCAGCATGGCCTCAGTGAAGTGCGCCATGCCGTGTGCGAAGAGCTCGATCCCGTTGATCGGAGTGAGCGATCCGCGACGGGACCCGTGGAATGGCAGCTTATAGAGCAGTACGTCCCATCCCCCGGCGAAGACCTCCTTCAACGCGAAGAACGAGACGTTGATCCATGCCGGTGAGGCACCGAACCCGTGGACGACCACGAGCGTCGGGCGGGGGCCCGATGCGTGGCGCCAGTGCTGGGCATGAGCGACGGCGTTGTTCTCGTGCCGTGCATACGCTTCGCGCAGGTGCGGGTTGATCGCCTTGTACGGGCTGCCGAAGTCGAGCAGCTCGACGCGTCCGCCCTCGACGCCGGGCCCTTCGCCGGGCCTGACGCGGACGTCGACGGTGGCGGGAGGCGGGAAGAGGCGCTCGCGGTCCCAGCCCCGCGCGACGTCGGCGTACCAGCGCAGGCGGCGAGCGTCGCGGCGGGTGACGACCTCGGTGACCGTGGTCATGGATGCGGCCGCGATGGCCGTGGCCAGGCCTGTCCGGAGGCCGAGATCCAGCGCGGCCGAGCCGTGCAGGAGCGCGAAGCCGACGGGATCGCGTGGCGACTCGAGCGGGGATGCGTTCATAGGATCCGTCCGATCGGGACTCGGTCCAGCAGCGCCTGCACGGGAGGCGGGAGGAAGGGCGAGATGCGATATGCGACCTCCGCCTCGAGTCCCACCGGGACGGTGCCCTGGTTCTTCTGTGCCGCGCCGACGATGGCGCGCGCGACGTTTTCGGGCGCGTGCCCGTACCGGAACCGTGCCTGCAGCCGCTCCTGCCTGCCCGCGAGCGGTCCGAGCAGCCGGGTCGCCGACGCGATCGGGGTGTTGATGACGCCGGGGCAGATGACGCTGACTCCGACGCCGGTGCCAGCCCAGTCGGCCCGTAGGCAGCGCGAGAGTGCCAGCACTGCCGCCTTGGAGGCGCAGTAGGGCGCCATGTCCCGGTTCATCACGAACGCTGCGGCGGATGCCACGTTGACAATGTGGCCGTGCCCGCCGCGCACCATCGGGCCGCCGAAGGCGCGGCATCCGTTCGCCACGCCGTCCAGGTTGACCCGCATCAGCCACCCCCAGTCCTCGGCGCTGCCCTCGAGGAACGGGCCGCCCATCCCCACGCCGGCGTTGTTGACCGCGATGTCTATCGGGCCATGGGTGTCCGTGACGGCGTCGGCGATCTCCTGGAGCAGGTCGCTGTCACCGACATCGCACCGGTATGCGGCCGCGGGGCCATGGCACGAGGCCGTCGTCTGTTGGGCACGCTCGATATCGATGTCGAGGCAGATGACGACTTCAGCTCCCCGGCGCGAGAATTCCAGCGCGGTCGCGGCTCCGATGCCGCTGCCTGCTCCGGTGACGACCACGCGGGCGCCCTTCGGGCCGATGCCGCTCATGCCGCGGAGAAGTGGTAGTCGTCGAGATCAAAGTGCTTGCTTCGATGGTCGACCTCCGCGGAAGTCGAGGGCCGAAACGGCACGTCCCCGTGCTCGTCGAAGTAGTAGCTGTTCGCGTGCGCGCAGCTCGGCTGAAAGAAGATCTGTCGGTGACGCCGTGAGAGCATCTCCTTGAAATAGCGATCGTTCGCATCACGGTCGACTTCGATGACCGTCGCGCCACGATTCCGCGCCCGTTCCAGGCAGCGCACGATGTGGCGTGCCTGGGTCTCGATCAGGTTGAAGTATGAGGCGCCGTTGTAGGCGTACGGACCGAGCACCAGGAAGTAGTTCGGGAAACCAGGCACGCTCGCGCCCTCGTAGGCCTGGAAGCGATGCTGCTTCCAGAAGGCCTCCAGGTCCGCGCCGCCGCGACCAGTGATCGCAAACGGGGGCATATTGCCGTCCTCGAAGACCTTGAATCCGGTCGCGTAGATGAGCGAGTCAAGGCGATGCCTGCCGCCACGAACGCTGACGCCCTGCTTGGTGATCCGCGTGATGGGCGAAGTCTCCAGCAGGACGTTGTCACGGTTGAACGTCGCGAGATACTCGTTATGGAAGCTCGGGCGCTTGCAGCCCAGCGCGTAGGCGGGCGTGAGCTTCTCGCGCACCTCGGGGTCGGTGACCTGGTTGCGTAGGTACCAACGCCCGAGGCGCTCCGCGGCGCGGCCCAGCGGAACGATGCCCCCGAAGTGCGCCGGAAGCGGGAACGTCGCCTCGACGAACGCCTGGCTCGCCCAGCGCGGACCAAGGTCGCCGAGCGGGAGTCCGCCGAGGATCGCACGAGCCCAGCGAGGCATGGCGGCGTCCGGCTTGGGCAGGCACCAGATCGGCGTGCGCTGAAACACCGTCAGAGCTTCGACGTCCGGCGCGATCTCGGGGATGATCTGGACCGCCGACGCGCCGGTGCCGATGATGCCGACACGCTTGTCCGCGAGGTCCACGCTGTCGTCCCACCGGGCCGTGTGCATGGTGCGGCCCGCGAAGTCGGCCGCCCCCGGAATGCCGGGCATCTTCGGTTGGGTCAGCACCCCGGTGGCGTCGAGGAGGAACGTCGCGAGGATCTCACAGCCGTCGTCCGTCCGCACCCGCCAGAGCCCGGCCTGCTCGTCGAAGCCGGCGGACGTCACCCGCGTGCGGAACCGCACGCGCCGCCTGACGTCGTACTTGTCGGCGCAGTGGGTCGCGTACCGGCGCAGCTCGCATCCCGGTGCGTAGACACGCGACCAGTCGGTGCGCCGCTCGAAAGAGAACTGGTAACTGAAGGACGGGATGTCGACCGCGACGCCTGGGTAACGGTTCCAGTGCCACGTCCCGCCGACGTCGTCGCCCTGCTCGACGAGGATGTGGTCGTCGAAGCCGGCTCGCTGCAGAGCAATCGACAGGCCGATACCGGAGAATCCGGCACCCACGATGACGACGTCGTGGTCGGGGGTCACAGACATCACGCTGCCGCCGGAGTGAGGTAGGGGTAGCGGTGTCCGAAGAAGTCAGCCTCCTCCTGGCCCAACGCCGTGGCCGGTGGATCGTCGAAGAGCCACTCGCGGATGATCGAGAGCCAGGCACGGCGGGCGCCGAGTTGTCCCAGAGCGCCGATGAGCAGCATGACCGAGCGCATGAGCACGAAGTGCTCTGCGGGCAGGGCGAGCCCCTCGAACCCGTTCTTTCGCATCGCGGTGTACCGGTGCATCATGTCGGCCGTCTTCGAGGGATCCACCGCGAGCGGCTCGTCGGCGAGGAGCCAGCCGAAGATGGCTTCGTAGTTCTCGAGGAACGGTTGCGCCAGCTCGAGGTCGGCAGGGAGGGCGCCGAGCTCGGTGACCACGTCTAGGAGTCCTGGGGGGTCTTGGTGGTACGTTGCGGTGGTGGAGGCGATGAGCTGCCGCACCGCGCGGTCGTCGAGGCGCTTGACGAACCCGAAGTCCAGAAACCCGACCCGGCCATCGGAGAGGAACAGGCAGTTGCCGGGGTGCGGGTCGCCGTTGAGCAGTCGGTGGCGGAGCGGGCCGTTGAGGTAGAAGCGCACGAGGATCTCGCCTGCGCGGTCTCGCTGCTCCTGCGAGAGAGATGTCCGCGCGTCAGCGAAGCGCTGGCCTTCAATGTATTCGGTGACCAGCACGCGCTCCCGGCACAGGTCTTCGATCACGGTCGGCACGACCACAAAAGGATGGTTATGGTAAACGCGGGCCATCTTCGAGTGGTTGGTCGCCTCCAGCTCGTAGTCGAGTTCCTCGCTGATGCGCTCCCGGATCTCGTCGGCGATCGAAGCCGTGTCGATGCCGGGCGCGATCGCGCTGAGGAGCTTCAGGCCGAGCTTGAGGTTGCGCAGGTCGGCGTGCACCGCTTCGGCGATGCCGGGGTACTGGACCTTGACCGCAACGTGGCGACCGTCGTGCAAGCGACCTCGGTGCACCTGCCCGATCGAGGCCGCGGCCACAGGCGTTTCGTCGATGTCGGCGAAGATGTCGCCGACCTTGCGGCCGAGGTCGGCTTCGATGACCTTGGCGATCGCGCGAAAGGAGACCGGCTGGGCGTCGTGTTGGAGCGTCGCCAGCGTCGCTTGGAACTCCGGCCTGACCTCTTCCGGAACGAGCCCGAGGTCGACGGCGCTTAGCGTCTGGCCGACCTTCATGGCCGCGCCGCGCATCCCGCTGAAGAGCTTGACCAGCGACTGCGCGGAGCGAAGCTGCTGATCGGTGCGGGTCGCCGTCGCGCGCGACGGGCGGGCGCCGACGATCAGGCGACCGGTCGCTTCACGTCCGGCGACACCCGCTGCGGCGCTCGTCATTCGTACTGCGCGACCGACACGCGATGTCCCGACTCTGTCCTCGGCCATGCGACTCCTCATTCATCGATCGGCTGATCGGCGAACGGGACCGTAGCATGGGCTCGCAATATGAGCGACGGCGACGTGACATCCGGTCGGCGCCAGACCCGCGCTGAGCAGCGAGCGGCGACCCGGGCGGTGATCGTCGACGCGACGGTCCATTGCCTCATCGAGGATGGATACGGGGCGCTGACCACGCGTCGGGTGGCCGAGCGGGCGAGCGTCGCCCAGAGTACGGTCATGCACCACTTCCCGACTCGGGAGGCGCTGCTGCTCGAGTCCGTCACCCATGTCGCGATGCGTCTGGCCGACCGCGCGCTGACCCGGATCGATCCCGGCTTGCTTCGCATCCCCGATCTGAGAGAGGCGCTGCTCGACGAGGCATGGGCGGAATTCACGTCAGAGGAGGCGCTTGCTGCTGCTCAGCTGTGGTCGGCGGTCTGGCGGGAGCCTGACTTGGCCGAGACGCTGCGCGCGCTCGAAGATCGGATCGGTGCGATCCTCGTCGCCGCGGTGGCCCTGGCGCTCCCCCAGGTCGCTGGTCACGAGCGTCTCGTCCCGGTCGTGCATGCCGCGGTCGCGCTCATCAGGGGGTTGGTGCTGGCGGTGCCGATCTGGGGCCCTCTGGAGATCGACGCGCGCTGGGACGAGATCAAGCCGCTCCTGCTCTCGGCCTTCGAGCATGCGCTCGACCGCGACTGACCGATCGCCACGCCCCCGTCTTGTCGATCACATGATCGACGTGTAGCCTCCCCGCCGGTTTGCCGATCACCTGATCGGTGACATGAATAGGAGGATGCGCTCATGACAGCCACCGCCTCGGCCCCGAGGGTGACACCGACCACGAGCGGGATTCGGGTTGCGCAGAGCATGCTGCTGAGCGGCTTGATTTCATTCAACCAGATCGCAGAGAAGGCGTCGGAGGCCGACATCGTCCGCTGGCGCAGCGGGCCGCGACAGGTGTTCGCGATCACGCACCCTGACTACATCGAACACGTCCTGCGAAAGCACGCCGACCGCTACATGAAGTCGGTCGAGTACCAGCTCGTCAGCACGGTGCTCGGCCGTAGCCTCTTCACCGACGATGGGGAGACCTGGCAGCGTCACCGCACGATGCTCAATCCCTTCTTCTCTCGACGCCAGCTCAACGGGATGATCGACCTCATGGTCGACCCCATCGAGCGCTACGTCGCCGACCTGGACTCTCACGGGGACGGCTTTGAGCTCGAGATGGTCTCAGATATGACCATGCTCACGCTCGATGTCGTCGGGACGGCACTGTTCGGCCGCGAGCTCGGCAGCGTCGCCAAGACCATGGGCCACGCGGTGACCACTGGCCTCCGCCTCGGAGAGGTCGCCGCGCGGCTCACGCTCGTGGCGGCGCCACCCGCATGGGCCGTCAGGCTGCTGGGCCACACCGTGCACTACGCGCCGCTGCTGCCCCCTCCGCTGGACCGCGCCCAGTTCACCATGCGAGCCATCGACCGGATGGTCGACGACGTGCTCGAGTCCCGCGAAGCCGACGACGAGTCGGTCGACCTCCTCGGGATGCTCCTTCGCGCGCGCGACCAAGACGGAACGCTCACGACGCAGCGTGTGCGCGACGAAGCGGTGACCTTCATGATCGCCGGGCACGAGACCACGGCGAACGGCATGGCGTGGATGTGGTACCTGCTCGCGCTGAACGGCTGGGCGCGGGAACGGATGCTCGAGGAGGTCGACACGGTCCTCAGCGGGCGGACACCGACCGCGAAGGACGTCCCCCTGTTGCCGTGGACGAGCGCGTGCTTCCAGGAGGCGCTGCGCTACTTCTCCCCGATCTGGGTGGTCCCTCGCACGGCGATTGTCGAGGACGAGATCGACGGGCACCGCATTCCCAAGGGCTCGACCGTCCTGGTGCCGGTCAACGCGGTGCATCACGATCCCCGGTTCTGGGACGACCCGCAACGCTTCGATCCGACGCGTTTCCTGCCCGAGCACGCCCGCGATCATCACCGATTCGCCTACCTGCCTTTCGGTGCCGGGCAGCGCATCTGCATCGGGCGCACGTTCGCGCTCATGGAAGCGACGCTGATCGCGGCGATGATGTCGCAGCGGTTCGCCTTCGAGGCGGTCCCCGGTCACCCGGTCGAGCCGGAGGCGACGCTGACGCTCCGTCCTCGTCGCGGAGTTCGTATGATCGCCCGGCGTCGGCCGTGACCGCGAGGGTTACGCCTCAGCATGAATACCGCCGCCGGCTGCTTGTCGATGTGGGACGGGGAAGCGGATATTGTAGGTTTGGTCGGCGGTCTCGCCGCGGCGAACCGCAAGCAGCGCTCGCCGGCAGCTCGGCGCGAGAGGACGACAAGTGAGTGTCAACGGCTTCACTGAACGCTACGACGACGTGATCGCCCAGGCGATTCTCGAGCACGGAAGCTCGCTCGGGGGGCTTCCCGCCTATCTTGGCATTGAGTTCGTAGACGTCGGCCCCGGTCGCCTCACGGCTCGGGCCGACCTCCGCGAGGATCTCATCACTCCTTCGGGGAACGTGCACGGGGGAGCCCTTGCGGCGATCATGGACCACGTCACCGGGGCCGTTGTCTATCCCCTGATGCCTCCCGGTTGCTGGGGTGCCACGACAGAACTCAAGCTGAATTACGTCGTCCCGGCGAAGGCGGGCGTGGTGGAAGCCGAGGCCAGCGTCCTGGCGATGACAAATCGCAGCGCGGTCGTGCGGGGCGAGATTCGGGCAGGAGATCGCCTGGTGTGCGCTGCCCAGGGCGGGATTACCATCGTCCGACCTCGCGCGAGCTGACGCGCAAGGATCAGGCTGGACGTCACCTCGGGTCGAGCGGCTCGAATGCGTCCTTGCGGGCGCCGCACACGGGGCAGACCCACGTCGCCGGGATGTCCTCGAACGCGGTGCCGGGTGGAATCCCGCCATCCGGATCTCCCTCAGATGGATCATAGATGTAGCCGCACGACTCGCAGATCCACGGCTGCACGATGCTGTCTGGAGATGTCTGCACGGTATCGGTATCGAGGCTCGGAGTTGTCCTTGGAACGAACGGCGGAGACGAAACCAGGAGGATCGTCGGAGGACGATACCGGCTCGGCGCCTCACGCGAAACCGTCGCGTCAACGGAACCCATGCGTTGAGATTCTGTTCCCCATCCTTAGGCATTGGCGCCGCTTGTCCGAGAACGATCGCGTTGTGTCGAAGATCGCGCCTACGACTCATCTCACCGGCGGACCATCTACCCCTCTCGGAGGTCTCGCGACCTTTCAGGGGTGGATGTTCCTCGGTGGGTCTGCGGTCATCGGCCTGACACTCCTGGTGCGCGGGCCTGGCTGGGCGGGCACATCGATCCTGCTCGCGATCGCTGTCGCCTGCCTGACGTGCGGGGTTCTCCTCTTGCTGTTGCGGCCCAATGGCACCCTGCTGATGGCGGGCGCAAACTGGCTTGGCATTGTGATCATTTCGTTCGCGATCGCCACCGTCCGACCGGTGATGTTGATCCCGTGCTTCTACGTGTGGCCGTTGCTCGTGTCCGGCACGCATTTTTCGCACCGCCATGCCGGCCGCGACTTGGTGTTCGCGAGCGTCGCCTTCGCCGTCGCGATTTACGGGTTCGCCGACGCGGTCGAACCCGCTCCGACCTACGTCATGGGCACGGGTCTCATGGGCGTCGTCGTGCTGGTGTCCTGTGTGGGACGGGCGCGTACGGTGGCGCTTCAAAGGGAACTCAGGACGCTCGCCAGCACCGATTCCCTCACTGGAACCTTGAATCGGCGCGGATTCCTCGACCGGGCGGCCACGATGCTGCGCGACTCGAGCGCTACCTCAAGCGTCGTGGTGCTCGACATCGACCGCTTCAAGGTGATCAATGACGAATTCGGGCACCCTGCCGGTGACGAGGCGCTGCAACATGTGGTATCGCTGCTGGCCTCGCACATGCGTCGCGACCATCTCCTGGCACGCATCGGCGGGGAGGAGTTTGCGGTGCTGGCGCCCGGCTGCGGTGCGAGTGGTGCTCGTGCTCTTGCGGAGCGACTCCGTGCCGCTCTCGAGTCGGAGCGCTGCCCCGCCGTGGGAGTGGTAACCGCGAGCTTTGGCGTCGCAAGCCTGGATGCCGAGGGGTTGGCCGGCGCCCTCCGCAGGGCGGACCGCGCTCTGTTCTGCGCAAAGCGGCGAGGAAGGAATCAGGTTGTCACGGCCTCCGACCTGGAGGCGACGGACGAGGAGGCGGCCGATGCCGCTCGGCTCTTCGCGGCGTGAAGCGGCGTCGTCCGCGCTCCCAAAGAACGCACCACACGGTGCAAACCTATGGTAGGCTCTCTCGATGCTTTCCTCAGGCGATGAGACCAAGAACGATCCAGTCTCCGCTCCGCTGGACGCCGTCGGCGTGGCTGACGACGTCCATTGGGGGCAGGGGGCACCCCATGAGCTGTTCCGTCGAATGCGTGCCGAGTGCCCGGTGCACTGGAGTCAGGGCATCGCGCAGTCGCCGCAGGACGCCGGCTTCTGGTCGGTGACCAAGGCCGAGCACATCCGTGAGGTCAGTCGAGACTGGGAGACGTACTCGTCGGCGCAGAACATCATCCTCAACGACCATGCGGTGCCAGTCGAGTTGGTGCAGGGGATGTTCATCGGCATGGACCCGCCGAAGCATGACCGGATCAAGGCGCTCTTCCAGCGAGGGTTCACCCCGAAGGCGATCGACCAGCACGAGGACGCCATTCGGGCGATCGTCGATCGCGTCCTCGACGGCGTCGAATCACGTGAGGGATGCGACCTCGTCAACGATGTGGCTCAGCCCGTGGTGGCCCGTGTCATCGGCAGCTTCATGGGCCTCGACCCTGAGGACGACATGCCCTGGGCCACGGCGATCAACACCATCTTGGGGTTCGGCGACCCGGACTTGAATCCGAAGGGCCTGGAGCAGCTTGTCGCCGAGGACGTCCCCGAGATGTTCCAGAAGTGCATGGCGTTGGTCGCAGAACGCCGGGCGAATCCGACGGACGACCTCCTGAGCACGCTCGTCTTTGCCGAGATCGACGGTGATCGCCTCACGGATGAGGAGATCTTCTCCGGCTTCGTCCTGCTGATGGCCGCCGGCAACGACTCAACCAAGGCCACGTACTCCAGCTGTATGCGCGCCCTCATCGAGCATCCCGACCAGCGCCAGATGTTGCTCGATGACCCTTCGCTCGTCTCCAGCGCGGTCGAAGAGGCGCTGCGCATGTTCCCCGCCTTCGCCCACTTTCGGCGAACCGCGACGAAGGACACGACGCTTGCGGGGTGCCCGATCAAGAAGGGGGACAAGGTCGCCCTCTGGTATCCGTCGTCCAATCGCGACGAGGACGTGTACGAGGATCCCGACCGTTTCGACGTCACCCGCAACCCTGAGCACCAGGCGTTCGGAGCGGGTGGGCGTCACTTCTGCCTCGGAACGGCCCTTGCGCGGCTCGAGCTGCGGATCTTGGTCGGGGAGACGGTGCGCCGGTTCCCATCCATGACCCTGGCTGGGGAGCCAACGTGGGTGCTCTCACAGTTCTCCAGCCAGCTGAAGAGCCTCCCCGTCCGACTCGCCGGCTGATCGGCGCCTGGGGCTCCGCTCGGCGGCGCCGCACGTTGTCATCGCACTGCGGTAGGTACGATGGGGACGTGCGTGAAGAGCGGATCCTGACAGCGGCCACGCGCCTGTTCTTCGAGCGCGGCTTCGATGCTGTCGGCGTCGACGAACTCGGCAAGGCGGCTGGGGTTTCCGGGCCGGCGATCTACCGTCACTTCTCCAGCAAGCACGAGATCCTGTCGACGCTCTTCGACCAGGCCATGGATCGGCTCCTGCTGCTCGTGCCCGAGCCGACGGGTGACCCTCAGGCGGACCTCGAGGCTCTGGTTCGCGCACAGGCGGAATTCGCGCTCTCAGACTCGGAGCTCGTCAGCATCTATGCCCGCGAGGATCGTTCGCTGAAGCCCGATGCGAGGCGCCGCCTGGCCCGTCGTCAGCGTCAGCACGTCGAGCGCTGGGTGCAGGTGTTGGCCCGGTGTGCGCCACAGCACGACCGGGACACCCTCGTGACCGTCGCTTACGCCACGATCGGACTGCTGCTCTCCGTTGCCTACTGGCCACAAGATGTCCGTCAGGTCGAAGCCCTCAGGGAACTGGCGGTGGACATCGCCCTGGGCGCCGCGGCAGGTGGCCTCGCGGCCCACGAGCGTCCCCGGGACGTGGTGTAGAGGCTGATCGCTCTTCTCCTCGGTGACTGTCTCGGCTGTGCGCGATTGGTTGGGACCGGAACGGCTGCGCCCGTCCGGTGGATCTTGAGCTGCCCGCCCGTCCCTCCATCTGACGATCGCTGCTGACCGACGCACCGACACCGCGACTGGTGTTAGGGGCCGTTCACCCCGAGCAGGCACCATAGTTGCAGTTGGCACCACCACCCGCTAGCGTTGTGTGAGCGACCGTTTCGCGATGGGGGTTGAGAGATGCATGGGTCTTGTCGTTCCCGGGTGGGGAGTGTGCTCGCC
>CAMCUD010000048.1 GCA_945878865.1 Bifidobacterium breve
GGAGCGGGCGGCGGGGCGACTGGAGGCGCAGGCGGCGGGGGCGGCGCGGCGGCCTCCGCACCGGGGACCGGGGCGCCGACGGTCGGCCCTGCGGGCGCGGGCGGCTCGCCGGTGCCGGGAGCGACGGGCGCGTCGCCGATCGGCCGGCCGTGCTTGTCGTACTGGACGACCGGACCCTGCTGCGGCTGCTGCGGGGCGCCGCCCGCCTGCATGTCGTTGAACTGCTGCTGCGCCTCGTCGAGCTTGGCCTGTGCCTGCTCGGCCATCTTCTTGGCCTTGTCCATGAAGCCCATGGGTGCGGTGCTCCTCGTCTCTTCTGGGGTGCACCAGCCAGTCAACCGCGCCCACCGGCGGCACGCAACCGTAGTCGTCACCCGTCCGAGGTCCGGCGCCGCCGCGGCCGCAGCGCGTCCGTGTACTGGCGCCCGACGCGGGGGTCGCCGAGGCGCTCGCGCTCCCAGAGCGTGATGACCACGAGCTCGCCCCGCGGCCGGTCGTGACGACAGACGAACAGGACGTCGCGATCAACGAGGTCGGCGACGAACACGGAGCCGCGGGGAGCGTCCCCGCCGTCTGGAGGCGTCTCGGTGATCCGCCCGGCCGCCCACGCGCGGGCGACGCGCCCGGTGATCTCGCCCTTCGTATCGAGATCGCCGGTCCGGGCGGCGACCCGCTGACGGAACCGCTCGACGGCATGATCGGTGACGGCGATGGTTACCGGAACGCTCATTGCGAGTGACTACTGTGACGCGTCATGGTCGACCTGCGCTCGGACACCGCCACGCGCCCGTCGGCGCAGATGCGCGCCACGATGGCCGCCGCGGAGGTCGGCGACGAGCAGCGCTTCGAGGACCCGCAGGTCAACGCGCTGTGCGAGCGCGTCGCCGAGCTGCTCGGCCAGGACGCCGCGGTGTTCCTCCCGTCGGGGACGATGTGCAACGCGATCGCGTTCCGCCTGCACCTCGACCGCCCGGGCAGCGAGGCGATCCTGCACCGCACCTCGCATCCGATCCTCTACGAGGGCGGCCAGCCCGCGGCGTACAGCGCCGGCATGGTGCGCCCGCTCGACAGCCCGGACGGGACCTTCACCGGTGATGACGTGCGCGCCGCCGTCCACGACCCCACGAATCGCTATGCGCCGCGCTCGCGACTCGTGAGCGTCGAGCAGACGGCGAACGAGCCGGGAGGCCGCCTCTGGCCGCTCGAGCGCGTCGACGGCGTCCTCGCCGCCGCCGTCGAGCACGGCCTGCGCACGCATCTCGACGGGGCGCGCCTCTTCAACGCCGTCGTCGCGACCGGGACGCCCGCGGAACGCTGGGCGTCGGGCTTCGACTCGGCCTGGATCGACTTCTCCAAGGGCCTCGGCGCGCCGATGGGCGCGTGCCTGGCCGGCCCCGTCGGCTTCATCGAGGAAGCCTGGCGGCTCAAGCAGATGACCGGCGGCGCGCTGCGACAGGCCGGCATCGTCGCCGCGGCTGCGCTGTTCGCCCTCGAGCGCAACGTCGACAGGCTGGCCGACGATCACGCCCGGGCGCGCACGCTCGCCGACGGGCTCGCGCAGCTCCCCGGGATCGACATCGCCCCGGCCGAGGTCGAGACGAACATCGTCCGGTTCGGCGTCGCCGACCCCGTGACGTGGTGCGCCGAGCTCGCCGAGCACGGCGTGCTCATGGCGCCGCTGAACGCAACGCAGGTCCGCGCGGTCACGCATCTGGATGTCGACGACGACGGCATCGACGCCGCGCTCGTCGCGGCCGCGCGCATCGCGGGCTGACCCGCCCCGCTCAGTCGTCGAAGAGGACGTGCTCGAGCCCGATGACCGGGGACTCGGACAGGTCCCCCACCTTCCGCACGGCCAGCAGCACGCCGGGCATGAACGAGGTGCGGTCGATCGAGTCGTGGCGGATCGTCAGCGTCTGGCCGACGTCGCCGAGGATGACCTCCTGGTTGGCCACGATGCCGGGCAGGCGCACCGAGTGGATCGGCGCGTCGCCCTGCATGAGCTCGGCCGTGCGAGCCGCCGTCCCCGACGGCGCGTCGAGCTTCTTGTCGTGGTGCAGCTCGATGATCTCGGCCTTGGCCATGTGCTTTGACGCCTCGGCGGCGAAACGCATCATCAGCACCGCGCCGATGGCGAAGTTCGGGCAGAACAGGACGTTCGCCGGCGAGTCCACGCCGCGGACCGCATCGACGTCCCAGCCGCTCGTGCCGACGACGACGTGCACGCCCGCTTCCAGGCACGCCTGGACGTTCGCGAGCGCGGTGTCGGGTCGGGTGAACTCGACGACGACGTCGGCGTTCGGCAGGACCTCGGCGAGGTCGACGCCGAGGGACGGGTCGGCCTTCCCGGTGAGCTCCATGTCCGCTGCGCCGCTCACCGCGTCGCACACCGCCTGCCCCATCCGTCCGGCCGCGCCGGCGACCGCCACGCGCAGCATCACGCGACCTCCGCCGCGAGCTGCGGCGACACCTGCTCGATACCCCGGCGGAACAGGTCCTCGTCGGGACCGATGCCCGCGGCGCTGAAGCCCGCCGGGTCGAAGACCTCCGCGGCCAGCGCCTGCACGTCGTCCATCGTCACGGCCTCCACCTTCGCGATCGCCTCGTCGATGGTCAGCAGCGGAAGCCCGGCGAGCAGGGACCCGCCGAGGCGGTTCATCCGCGCCGATGTCGACTCCAGGGCCAGCACCATGCGGCCCTTCACGTTCTCCTTCGAGCGCTCGAGCTCCGAGGTGCTCGCCGGGTCCTGCACGAACCGGCGCAGCTCCTCGCCCACCACGCCGAGCGCCTCGGCCACGTTGTCCGGGCGAGTGCCCAGGTATAGCCCGACCTGGCCCGCGCCGGCGAACAGGCTCGTGAACGAGTAGACGCTGTAGGCCAGGCCCCGCTGCTCGCGGACCTCCTGGAACAGCCGCGAAGACGATGTGCCGCCGAGGATGTTGTCGAGCACGCGCAGCGCGTGGCGGCGCTCGTCGTCACGCGCGATCGCCCGGCCACCGAGGCACAGGTGGTACTGCTCGGTGTCCTTCGTGAAGAAGACCGGCCGCGGCGTCATCGGCGCGGGACGCTCGAGCGTCCGCGTCGCGCCGCCGCGTCGCGGGACGTCGAGGCCCTCGGCGAGCAGGACGACGGCGTCGTGCTCGACGGAGCCGGCGGCCGCGATGACGATGTCCTCGGCCGCGTAGTGCGCGTCGTGGAACGCGCGCAGGCCGTCCGCGGACACCGCGGAGATGACCTCCTCGCGCCCGATCGTCGGGCGGCCCAGCGGGTGGTCGCCGAAGACGACCTGGCCGAGCAGGTCGAAGATCTTGTCCTGCGGGTCGTCCTCGTACATCGCGATCTCCTCGCGGACGATCTCGCGCTCATTAGCGAGGTCCTCCTCGAGCAGGCGCGGCGTGAAGACCATCTCCTGCATGACGTCGAAGGCGCGCGGCAGGTGGTTGTCCACCACGCGGGAGTAGACCGACGTCGACTCCTTGCCGGTGCCGGCGTTCAGCTCGGCGCCCATGGCGTCGAACATCTGGTCGATCTCGAGCGACTGATAGCGGCGCGTGCCGCGGAACAGCATGTGCTCGAGCAGGTGCGACAGCCCGGCCTCCGAGTGGGTCTCGTAGGCCGAGCCGGCGCCGATCCAGAACCCGAGCGCCACGGATCGCACCGAGTCCATGGACTCGGTGACGACCCGGACGCCCGAAGGCAGGGTGGTGACGCTAGGAGCGCTCAGGATCCCGCCCGCCGCGGTGGCGCGGACGGCCCGAGCCACGGTCGCCGCGGTCACGGTCGCGGTCGCGACGGCCACCGCCGCCACCCCCGCCGCCGTTGCCGCTGGCGACGACCGCCGCGAGCTCCTCGTTGCTCTTGCCGGCGATCGACGGGTCGTCGGACAGGCGCAGGCCGATGCGGCCGCGCTCGCGGTCCACCTCGACGACCTTCACCGAGATCTCGTCGCCCTTGTTGAGCACCTCCTCGACCGTGCCGACGCGGTTGCCCGGCGACACGTTCGAGATGTGCAGGAGGCCATCGGTGCCCTTGGCGAGCTCGACGAAGGCGCCGAACGTCGTGGTCTTGACGACCTTCGCGTTCGGGAACTCGTCGCCGACCTCGACCTCCTTCATCATGGTCGTGATCCGCTCGGCCAGGGCGTCGCCCAGCTCGCCGTTCGACGAGTAGACCAGGACCTGGCCCTCGTCGTTGACGTCGATCTGCGACTCGAACTCCTCCTGCAGGCCGCGGATCGTCTCGCCGCCCTTGCCGATCAGCATGCCGATCTGCGACGGGTCGATCTTCAGCTGGATGATGCGCGGGGCGTGCGGCTTGAGCTGCTCGCGCGGCGCGTCGATGACCTCGGCCATCTTGCCCAGGATGTGCGTGCGGGCCTCCAGCGCCTGCTGGAGCGCGTCACGCAGGATCTCGAACGTGACGCCCGAGATCTTGATGTCCATCTGGAGGGCGGTGATGCCCTCAGACGTGCCGGCGACCTTGAAGTCCATGTCGCCGAGGTGATCCTCGACGCCGGCGATGTCGGTGAGCACGACGTAGTCGTCGCCCTCCTTGATCAGGCCCATCGCGATACCCGCGACCGGGCGCTTGATCGGCACGCCGGCGTCCATGAGCGACAGGGACGAGCCGCAGACCGACGCCATCGACGACGAGCCGTTGGACTCGAAGATGTCGGAGACGACCCGGATCGTGTACGGGAAGTCCTCGATGGACGGCACGACCGGCACCAGCGCGCGCTCGGCGAGCGCCCCGTGGCCGATGTCACGGCGCTTGGGGCCGCCCAGGCGGCCGGCCTCACCCACCGAGAACGGCGGGAAGTTGTAGTGGTGCCAGTAGTACTTGTTGGTCTGCAGGCCGAGCGTGTCGAGCCGCATCTCCTCCTTGAGCGTGCCGAGCGCGGCGACCGAGAGGGCCTGCGTCTGGCCGCGGGTGAAGAGCGCGGAGCCGTGCGTGCGCGGGGCGACGCTGGCCTCGATCTCGATCTCGCGGATCTCCTGCGTGCCGCGGCCGTCCGGACGCAGCTTCTTGATGGCGATCCGCTCGCGGATGATCTGCTTCTCGAGCTTGTCGAACGAGGCCTGGACCTGCGAGCGGCGCTCGGCGTCCTCCTCGTCGGGCGCGAACTGCGCGAGGATCTCGGCCTCGACGGCCGCCGTCGCGTCCTGACGCTCGAGCTTGTCCTCCACCGAGGTGGCGGCGTCGAGCTTGTCGAAGAACGCGCCCTTGACCTCGTTGAAGAGGCCCTCGTCGAGCTGCGGCGCCTCGAACTCGATCTTCGCCTTGCCGACCTTCTCGCGGAGCTCGACCTGCGCGGCGCAGAGCTTCTTGATGTTGTCGTGCGCGATGTCGAGCGCGTCGAGGATTTCCGCCTCGCTCACCTCGTTCGCGCCGGCCTCGACCATGAGGATCGCGTCGGCGGTGCCGGCGACGATGAGGTCGAGATCCGTGTTCTCCAGGAGGTCTTCCTCCTTGGGGTTCACGACGAAGTTGCCCTCGACCTTGCCGATGCGGACCGCGCCGACCGCCTCGTGGACGGGGATGTCGCTGATCTGGATCGCCGCCGACGCGCCGTTCATCGCGAGGATGTCGTACGGGTGGACGTGGTCGATCGACAGCGGGATCGCGACGAGCTGCGTCTCGTAGCGCCACGCCTTCGGGAAGAGCGGGCGGATCGGACGGTCGATCATGCGAGCGGTCAGGGTGCCCTTCTCGCCGGCACGGCCCTCACGCTTGAAGAAGCTGCCGGGGATCTTGCCCGCGGCGTACATGCGCTCCTCGACGTCGACCGTGAGCGGCAGGAACGGGACGTCGCGGATGCCACCGCGCGTGGCGGTCGCCAGGACCATGGTGTCGCCCTGGCTGACGACGACGGCGCCGCCCGCCTGCTTGGCGATGCGACCGGTCTCGAACGAGATCGTCTCTCCGGCGATCTCGACGGAAACCGTCGTCGGGTTGTTGAGACTCATATGCGGTTGTTCCTCTCTGCGGGCGGCCCTTCGGTCGGCCTGCCCTCTTCTTTGCTGCGTTCTCTTTGTCTCCGAACGCCGAGCAGTCTAGTGGAGGTGCTCCAGCAGCTCGGCGGTTGGCACGCCGCCGTGCAAGACGCCGTCCAGCGCGAGCGTCGGCGTCTGCGCCACCCCAGCCCGCAGGCCGTCCCGAACGTCCCGGGAGACGCGCGCGGCGACCACGTCGCCGCGCCGGTCCTCGTCGAACCGCGCGACGTCGAGCTCGAGCGCGGCGGCCTTGGCCCAGAGGTGCGGATCGTCGATACGGCCCTGGTCGGCGTACACCGCGTCGACGAACGGCCAGAACGCGCCCTGCGCCGCCGCGGCCTCGGCCGCGTGGGCGAGCGGGAGCGCCCGCGGATGGCGGGTCTTCAACGCGAAGTGTCGCAGGCAGACTCGCGCACCGGCCTCCTGCAGCCGCACATGCGCGACAGCGCAGTGCGGGCACGCGAGATCCGCGTAGACCACCACCAGCGGCGCGGTCTGCGCGCCGCGCACATGGTCGTCGTCACGCAGGCCCGGCACGTCCGCGCTCGTGAGATCCGTCATCCCGCCGCCCAGGCTACGTCGTATCCCCCGCGATGCGCATCCACGTCCTGCACCGCGAACAGCACCTCCCCGGCCCGCCCGAGACGGTCTTCCCGTTCTTCGCCGACGCGCACAATCTCGAAGCCATCACGCCGCCGCTGCTGCGATTCCGGATCGTGACCCCCGACCCGATCGAGATGCGCGTCGGCGCGCTCATCCAATACCGGCTGCGCCTGCACGGCCTGCCGATCTCCTGGCTGACGTCGATCCAAGCCTGGGAGCCGCCCCACCGCTTCGTCGACCAGCAAATCCGCGGGCCGTACGCGCTGTGGCACCACACGCACACCTTCACCGACGACGGGGCCGGCGGCACGCTCATGACCGACACGGTCCGCTACGCGCTACCCCTCTGGCCGCTCTCGCGCATCGCGATGCCACTCGTCGAGCGGGACCTCGACGCGATCTTCGCGTTCCGCCGCGACGAGGTCGCGGCGCGCCTGTCACCCTGACGGCGTGTCCAAGACGCCCGAGGCCCCGCCTCGCTCGCGCATGGCCGCGGGCGCGCGGGCCGCGATCCCACTGGCGATCACCGCCGGGCTCGTCGCCCTGTCGTTTCCGGTGCTCGCGACCGACGTCGGCTTCAGCCCGCTGGCGACGGTGATCATGAGCGCCGTGGTGTTCGCCGGATCCGCGCAGTTCACCGCGGTGGCCGTCCTGGCGCAAGGCGCCGGCGCGGGCGGGGCGATCGTCGCGGGGACGTTCATGAACTCCCGCTACCTCCCGATGGGCATCGCGCTCGGCCCCTCGCTGCCCGGCGGGCCGGCCAAGCGCGCGCTGCAGGGCCAGGCGGTGGTCGACGGGTCGTGGGCGCTGGCCGCCCACGGTGACGGCACGTTCGACCGCTGGCGCCTGTTCGGAGCGACGATCCCCCAGTTCATCGCCTGGGTGGGCGGCACCGCCCTCGGCGTCGCTCTCGGCGACCGGCTCTCGGACCCCGACGCCCTCGGGCTCGACGCCATCTACCCCGCGTACTTCCTCGCGCTGCTCATGGTCGAGGCGCGCAACGGCCGCAGCCGCGGCGTCGCGGCCGCCGGCGCGGCGATCGCACTGTTCCTCACGCCGTTCGCCCCCGCCGGCCTCCCCGTCCTGCTGGCCAGCGTGGCCGCGCTCATCGGCCTGGTCCGGCGATGAGCACGCAGGTCGTCGTCATCGCCGGGCTCACGGCGACCACCGTCGCGATCAAGGCCATCGGGCCCGTGCTGGCCGGCGGCCGGGAACTGCCGGGATGGACGCGCGACGTCGTGGTCCTCCTCGCGCCGGCGCTGCTCGCCGCCCTCGTGGTCACGCAGGTCTTCGCCGACGGTGACCAGCTCGCCGTCGGGCCGCAGACCGTCGGCGTCGCCGCCGCGGGCGGCGTCATGTGGCGGACGGGATCCGTCGTGCTGTGCGTCGTCACAGCCGCCGTGGTGACGGCGGCGCTGCGCGCGGTCTAGGAGCCGGCGGCCGCGAGGCCGTCGAACAGGAGGTTCGCCCCGGGCAGCTCACCCGGGTTCGCGGCCAGATGCGACCACGCCACGACCTGATCCGGGCCGATCACGACGAGCGCGCGGTTGGTCATCCCGGCGGGCTCGAAGTATGCGCCGAACGCACGTGACGCCTCGCCCTTGGGCTCGAAGTCCGACAGCTGCGGGATCGTGACCCCGAGCTTCTCCCGGAACGCCGTCTGGCTGTACGACGCGTCAGTCGACACGCCGTAGATCGTGGCGCCCTGCTCGGTGAGCTGCGGGAGGACCTCTTCGTAGATCTGCAGCTGATCGGTGCAGACCGGGCTGAACGCGAACGGGTAGAAGACGAGGATCGTCGTCGTCCCCGCAAGGTTCTCGCGGGTGAAGTCCTCGCCCTCCTCCGTCTTCAGCGTGAAGTCCGGAGCCGGCGTGCCCGGCGCGATGATCGCCATGACCGGTCCGGCGCCCGCCTACTTGCGGAGGCCGAGCTCCTTGACGAGCGCGCGGTAGCCCTCGAGGTCGTTCTTCTGGAGGTAGTTCAGCAGGCGGCGGCGCTGACCGACGAGCATGAGCAGACCGCGACGCGAGTGATGGTCCTTCTTGTGGCTGCGAAGGTGCTCGGTCAGGTCGTTGATGCGCTCGGTCAGGAGCGCGACCTGGACGCGGGTGTTCCCCGTGTCCTGCTCGTTCTCCCCGAACTGCTTGATGATGTCGAGCTTGCGCTCCTGAGTAAGCGTCATGCGGCCGAGGAGGGTAGCAGGACTTCAGCCGCGCTCGGCCAGCAGCCGGCGCGTCTCCTCGACGTCGCGGCCCATCTGCTCGATGAGGGCGTCGACGCTCTCGAAGCGCCGCTCGCCGCGCAGGCGGTGATGGAACGTCAGCTCGAGCTGCGAGCCGTACAGATCACCGGCGAAATCGAGCAGGTACGCCTCGATGAGCTCACCGCGCCCTGTCTTGAACATCGGGCGCACGCCGACGTTGACGGCGGCGAGGTGGGATCCGTTGGCGACGCAGGCGTAGACGCCGTGGCCCGGCAGCACGTACGCCTCCTCGGGGACGAGGTTCGCCGTCGGGTATCCCAGCTCGCGGCCGCGCTTGTCGCCGTGCACGACCTCGCCGCGCATGACGAACGGGTCGACCAGCAACTGGTTGGCGTAGTCCAGCGCGCCGCCGAGCAGCAGCCCGCGGATGTGGCTGGAGGACACGATCTCCCCGTCGGCCTCCAGCAGCTGGACGACCCGGGTCTCGAACCGCCCGTCGGCGGCGAGCATCGCGGGATCGCCGGATGCGCGATGGCCGAAGCGGAAGTTCTCGCCGACCGACACGTGGGTGGCGTGCAACGCCCCCACGAGGATGTCGTCGATGAACGACTGCGCCGACTGCGCGGCGAAGTCGCGGTCGAACGGGATGACGACGAGCTCCTGCGCCCCGAGCGACCCCACGAGCTCGGCCTTGCGCTCGAGCGTCGTGATGAGCTTCGGCACGGCGGCCGGATGCACGACCGTCGTCGGGTGCGGGTCGAAGGTCAGGACGGTGTCGGCGTCGCGGATGACCTCGCGGTGGCCGAGGTGCACGCCGTCGAACGTGCCGACCGCGACACGGCGCGGGCGAGGCTCGACATCGGGGAGGCGGGTGACCTTCATGCGCGGAAGCCTACGACGGGCTTGAGCGTGTCGCCTCGCGGCTCGGCGATCGCGATGGGTCCGTCGGCGTCGATCAGGACCACGGGCCCGTCGCCCGGGGCGTCCGCCGGGACAGCGACGCCGTGCCCAGCGGCCTTGGCCGCCGGGCCGTCGAGGTCCACGCGCGGTAGGAACGCCAGCGCGTCGGCAAGCGGCAGGACGCGCGTCGGGTCAGCGTCCTCGACGGAGAACGGCCCGATCGCCGTCCGGCGCAGCTCCAGGCAGTAGGCGTCGCCGAGGTCGGCGATCAGCGACCGCACGTACGTCCCCGACGAGCAGTCGATGGCGAACGCCGCGCGATCGGCGTCCCTCCAGAGCTGGTCGAAGCGCGTGACCTCAACGACCCGTTCGGGGACCTCGACCTCCTCCCCGCGACGCGCCCGCGCGTAGGCCCGCTCGCCGTCGATCTTGATCGCCGAGTACGCGGGCGGGCGCTGGCGCACCTCGCCCGTCGGCAGAGGCGGCGGATCGGCCGGCATGCGGCCGGTGACCTCGATCTCGCCCTCCGGGTCGCCCGTCGTCGACGTCGCCCCCAGCCGGGCGACCGTCTCGTACCGCTTGGGCAGCGCCATGAGGAACCGCTGAATGCGCGTGGCGCGGCCGAGCAGGACGAGCAGCAGTCCGGTCGCGAACGGGTCGAGCGTTCCCGCGTGGCCGACCTTCGTCCCGCGGTGCTCGCGCCGGACCGCAGCGACGATGTCGTGCGACGTCTTCCCGGCGGGCTTGTCGATCAGCAGGATGCCGTCCATACGGCGGAAGCGGTGGGTCCTAGCGCGCGGCGGCCAGCTGGGCGGCGAGCTCCTCGCGCAGGAACGCGACGAGCTCCTCCCCGCTCAGCCGGGTCGTGAAGCCGGCCGCCTGGCGGTGGCCGCCCCCGCCGCCTGCGCGGGCGATAGCGGAGACATCGACCTCACCGTCCGTCGCCCGCAGCGAGACCTTCGACCGCGTGCCGTCGCCGTTGCCGGGCAGCTCGCGCGCCATCGCGGCGACCTTCGTCCCGCGGACCGCCCGCAGGTGGTCGATGATCCCCTCGGTGAACGAGTCCTCCGCGCCGGTCGCCAGGAAGTCCTCGCGGGTCAGCAGAGTGATCGTCAACCGGCCGTCGTCGAAGCGCTGGACGTGGTTCAGCGCGCGCGCCAGCAGCAGCAATTTCGGCTCAGGCATGCCCTCGTAGAGGCGCCGGTAGATCTCGTGGACGTCGACGCCGGCGTCGATGAGCGCCGCGGCCATCTTGTGCGCGCGCGTGCCGGTGTTCTCGTACATGAACTTGCCGGTGTCGGTCACGAGCCCGACGTACAGCGCGTCGGCGATCTCCGGGGTCGCCTCGACCCCGAGCTCGCGCATGAGGTCCCAGACGATCTCCGCGGTGCACGACGCGTCGGCGACGACGAGGTTCACCGTGCCGAAGTGCGTGTTGTCGTGGTGATGGTCGACGTTGACGATGTGCGCGTCGGCGTTGCGCAGCAGGTCGGATGGGACGCGGTCGATGTTGCCGCAGTCGAGGAAGACGACCGTGCGCTCCTCGAGGTCGTCGGGCAGGACCGTCACGAGGTTGTCCAGGCGGAAGAACGCGTACTCGTACGGGAGCGGGAACTCGTCGGCGTCCATGAACATGAGCGCGTCCTTGCCCAGTGCGCGCAGCACCCCGTGCATCGCGACGAGCGACCCGAGCGCGTCACCGTCGGGGTTCTCGTGCGTCACGAGGACGAACCGCTCACCCTCGCGCAGCTCCTGGAGCACCTGGTCGCGGGCCGCAGCCACCGTGCCGTTGCCGTTCGACGATCCCATCAGCCTTCGTCCTCCTCGTCGAGCAGCGCGTTCAGCCGAGCCGCCCGGGCGGCCGTCTGGTCGTGCGCGAACTCGAGCGTCGGCGTGCGCTTGAGGCGCAGCTCCGTGCCGACCCGCCGCTGTAGGTACCCGTGCGCGGACCGCAGCCCCTCCAGCGACGCAGCCTGCTCCTCGGGCGTGCCGAGCACGCTGACGAACACCGTCGCGTGGCGCAGATCTGGGCTGGTGTCGACTTCGGTCACGGTCACGAAACCCACGCGGGGATCCTTCAGTCCTTGGGACGTCGCATCGGAGAGGACCTCTCGCATGGCCTCGTTGACGCGACGCATCCGGTCGCTGGCCATCCTAACCCTCCACCTCCTCAAACGACACGACCGTTTTTTCAACGGTCACCGTTTCCGGGTAGCGGTCGTACAGGTACCGCTCGACCGCGTCGGCCTCGCGCTCCGCCAGCGCGGGGGATCCGGCCACCAGCGCAGCGCCCAGGGTCGAGCGCTGCCACAGGTTCTGGTGATCCACCTCGGCGACGGACGCGCCGAGCTTCTGGCGGAGACGGGCCTTCACGGACTGCAGTTCCTTGCGCTTGCCCTTCAGCGACCCCGCCTCCGGGAAATGCAGGTGAATCGTCAGCAGCGCGACGTACGCGCTCACGGCTACGCCAGCTCGCGCTCGACCTGCCGGGTCTCGTAGACCTCGAGCATGTCGCCTTCCTTGACGTCCTGGAAGTTCTCCAGCACGATGCCGCACTCGAAGCCCTGGGCGACCTCGCGGACGTCGTCGGAATGGCGGCGCAGCGAGTCGATCTTGCCGTCCCACACCACCGTGCCGTCGCGCACGAGACGCGCCTTCGCGCCACGGGTGACCTTGCCCTCCGTGACGTAGGAGCCGGCGATCGTGCCGATCTTCGACGCCTTGAAGGTCTGGCGGATCTCGACGAGACCGAGGGACTCCTCGACCTCCTCGGGCTCCAGCAGGCCCTCCATGGCGGCGCGCAGGTCGTCGAGCGCCTTGTAGATGATCGAGTACGTCCGGATCTCGACGCCCTCGCGATCGGCGACGTTGCGCGCGTCCCCGACCGGACGGACGTTGAAGCCGATGATGATCGCGTCGGAGGCCGCCGCGAGCATGACGTCGGACTCGTTGATGCCGCCGACGCCCGAGTGCAGCACGTTGACCGCGACCTCGTCCTGCGGCAGCTTGGCGATCTCGTCCTCGACCGCCTCGGCGGAGCCGGCGACGTCGGCCTTCAGGAGCAGGTTGAGCTCCTTGAGCTCACCGCTCTTGATGTCCTTGAAGACGTCCTCCAGCGAGCGCTTGCGGCCCGAGCGACGGGCCTGCTGCTCCTGCCGCAGCCGCAGTGCGCGCTCCTCGGCCTGCTGGCGGGCCGTGCGGTCGTTCTCGACGACGTGCACGAACTCGCCGGCCTCGGGGACGCTGTCGAAGCCGAGCACCTCCACCGGATCGCCCGGGACCGCCTCGGTCATGCGCTCGCCCGTGTAGTCGTGCATCGCGCGGACGCGGCCCCAGTGCGAGCCGCCGACCACGGCGTCGCCGACCTTCAGCGTGCCGCGCTGGACGAGCAGCGTGACGACCGGGCCGCGGCCCGGATCGAGCTTGGACTCCACGACGACGCCCGACGCCTCGGCTTCGGGGTTGGCCTTGAGGTCCTCCAGCTCGGCGACCGTGAGGATCGTCTCGAGCAGGTTGTCCAAGCCGTCCTTCGTCTTGGCGGACACGTCGACGAACTCGTAGCCGCTGTCGGGCTGCCACTCGGCCGGCGTGATGTTGCGCTGGGCCATCTCGCCGCGCACGCGCTGCGGGTCGGCCCCCTCCTTGTCGATCTTGTTGACCGCGACGATGATCGGCACCTCGGCCGCCTTCGCGTGGTCGATCGCCTCTTCGGTCTGCGGCTTCACGCCGTCGTCGGCGGCGACGACGATCACGGCGATGTCCGTGACGCGGGCGCCGCGCGCACGCATGGCGGTGAACGCCTCGTGGCCCGGAGTGTCGAGGAAGGTGACGAGCTTGTCGTCGTGGTGGACCTGGTACGCGCCGATGTGCTGGGTGATGCCACCGGCCTCACCCGCGACCACCTCGGTCTCGCGGATGGAGTCCAGGAGCGACGTCTTGCCGTGGTCGACGTGACCCATGATCGTGACGACGGGCGGACGCGTGACGAGGTCCTCCTCGGCGTCGTCGAACGTCGGCTCGGCGTCAACGTCCTCGTCGGCGTGGACGATCTCGACCTCGCGCTCGAACTCCTCGGCGAGCACCTCGATGGTCTCGTCGGACAGCGTCTGCGTGAGCGTCGCCATCTCGCCGAGCATCATGAGCTTCTTGATGATCTCGGGCACCGGGACCCCGAAGTACTCCGAGACGTCCTTGACCGTCGAACCCGACTGGACCTTGATGTGGTCCGTCGCGCTCTGCGCGGCGGTGTTCAGCGGCTGGACGGTCTCGTCGTACGTGCCGCGACGGCGCCGGCCACGGCGCTGACGGCGCGGCGGGCCCTGCTGCGGACCGCCGCCCGGGCCGCCGCCCGGGGCGCGGCGCGAGGCCTGCGAGTCGATGACGACGCGACGCCGGCCGCCGGGCGCGCCGGGGGCGCGCTCACCGGTGATCGACGAGCGGGTCGGGCGCTTGGCGCCGGGGCCGGTGGCGGGCTTGCCCGGGCCGGGACGCTGATCGCGGCCGTTGTTCTGCTGGCGCTGTTCCTTGGCCTTCTGGCGCTCGGCCTCCTGGCGCGCGAGGACCGTGCGGCGCACGGGCTTGGCGTCGGCCTTCTTGCCGTTCTCCTTGGCCTTGTCGGGCGCCTTCTTGACCGGCTGCCCGGTCAGGGCCCGCTTGGCGTCGTCCTCGTCGATCGCAGAAGACGCGGCCTTGACCTCGATGCCGGCAGCCCGAAGCTTCGCCATGACCTCCTTGGCGGGCATGTCGTAGGCACGGGCAAGTTCGTTGACGCGCTTCTTTGCCATCTCTTCCAGTCGATTCTAGGGGGCCGTCGTCGGCCCCGGTGTGTCGGGGGCGCGGACCTGTCGGCGGAAGGCCCGCGAAAAGGCGCGGCGATCGGTCGCCGCTGCCATGCAGGCGTCGTCGTGGACGTACGCCCCGCGGCCGGGGAGCCGCTGCTCCTCGTCGACGACGATCGTGTCATCGACGATAGCCAGGCGGCGCAGCGCCCGTTTGGGCGCGCGCTCGCCACAGCCGATGCAGCGACGCTCAGCGACCGCTATGACGCGGGCTCCTCGGAGGCCTCCGCCTCGTCCGTCTCGGCCTCACCGTCCGCGTCGAGCGCCTCTTCGAACTCCTCGAGCTCCTCCTCGGAGGCGACAGGCTGCTCCAGCGGCTCGTCGTCGTCCTCGATGAGCTCCTCCTCGGCCTCCTCGGCCGCCTCGGCGTTGGCGGCCTCGGCGCGCATGACGATCTCCTGGACGTCCTTGTCGCTCTTGGACTGATCGGCGAGCTCGGCGATCTCCTCGTTCGACAGGCCCGTGATGATCGTCACCGACGCCGTGGCGAACCGCGACAGCGCCTGGTGGCTGTCCAGGCCGCAGAAATGCGAGCCGGGCAGCGCGGCGTTCGGGCAGCGGCGGCCGTTCGTGAGAATGGCCCCGCAGCGACCGCCGGTCTCCTCCTCTTCGAAGTCCTGGCTCTCGGACTGGTCGGCGAACTCGGTCTCCGACCGGATGTCGATGCGCCAGCCGGTCAGCCGCGCGGCGAGCCGCGCGTTCTGACCCTCGCGGCCGATCGCCAGCGACAGCTGGTCGTCGGGCACGATGACCGTCGCCTGGCGGCCGTCGTCATCGACGAGCACCTCGCGGACACGCGCGGGGCTCAGGGCCTTAGCGACGAAGCGGGCGGGCTCGTCGTTGTACGGAATGATGTCGATCTTCTCGCCGCGCAGCTCGGAGACGACCATGCGCACGCGCGAGCCGCGCGGGCCGACGCAGGCGCCGACCGGGTCGACGCCGTCGGCGTGCGAGACCACCGCGATCTTCGAGCGGTAGCCCGGCTCACGCGCGACGTTCGCGATCTCGACGAGGCCGTCGGCGATCTCGGGGACCTCGAGCTCGAAGAGCGCCTTGATGAGATCGGGATCGCGCCGGCTGACGATGATCGAGGGGCCCTTCGTGGAGGGCGAGACCTCCTTGATGACCGCCTTGATGCGCTGGTTGTGCTCGTAGCGCTCGCCGTCGACCTGCTCGCCCTTGGGCAGCAGCGCCTCGACGCGCTCGCGGAGCTGGATCAGCGTGTAGCGCGAGTCCTTCTGCTGGACGATGCCGGTGATGAGCTCGCCGACGCGGTCGCGGTACTCCTCGAACATCTGCTCGCGCTCGGCCTCGCGGATGCGCTGCAGGATGACCTGCTTGGCCGTCTGCGCCGCGATGCGGCCGAAGCCCTCCGGCGTGACGTCGCGCTCGTCGATCTGATCCTTGTACTCCTCGAACTTCTTCGGATCGATCTCCGGGTCCGTCGGCTCGACGTACTCGCCGGTCTCGGGGTCGAGGATGGTGCCTTCGTCGATCGTCTCGACGATGAGATGCGCCTCCAGGCGCTCGGGCACGATGAGCTCGGTGACGCGGAAATCGCCCGTCTCGCGGTCGACGTCCACGCGCGCGTACTTCGCCGCGCCGGGCTGCTTCTTGTACGCGGACAGAAGCGCATCCTCCAGCGCCTCCATGAGCCGGTCCGGCGCGATGCCCTTCTCCGCGCCGAGCGCGGTCATCGCCTCAAGGATCTCGCGGGACATGGCTACTCCTCGATCAGGTTGGAACGCTGGATGTCGGCGTACGGGATGGAGACGACGCCATCCTGCGCGGCGATCGTCACCTCCCGGTCGTCGGCACCGACGAGCTCGCCGGTGAAGCTGCGATGCCCGTCCGTGGCGTCGCGCGTGCGCACACGCGCGTGACGGCCGAGGAACCGGCGGAAGTGCTGTGGCTTCGTGAGCGGACGCCGGGTGCCGGGTGAGGAGACCTCGAGCGCGTAGCGCTCACGGACCTCGGGCAGGAGGTGCGTGACGCGCTCGCACAGGTCGAGCGTCACCCCGTCGGGATGGTCGATGAACAGGCGGACCGTGTGGCCCCCCAGCACCTCTGCGAGCAGGACCTCGACGTCGGGGGCCTGTTCGGCCAGGCGCGTCTCGATCTCCTCTTGGATGCTCATGCTCGACCTCCCTCCGACAAAGAAAAAAGTGGGCGAGCGCCCACTTTCGGTCCGGCGAACTGCACGAAAGCTGTCGTGCGAGGATAGCATCGTGATCACATCTGCCAGCGCACCTGCAACGGCGGTCGTCAGGGCCTACCTGGCAGGACTTCCGGGCGCTGAGCAGACGGTCAGAACCGTCGGCCCGAACCACTGGGGACTGACCCTCGACGCCGCCGGCTGGCCCCTGCATCTCGGCCTCGCGGTGCGCCACGGCGTGCTGCGTGCGCAGGCGGAGGTGCTCCCCGCCGGGGTCGCCGACCCGCACGACCTGCTGTACCGCAACCGACGACTGCGGCTGGCCCGGTACACCCACGCCGCGGACGGCACGGTGTGGATCGAGGCCGACGTCCCCGAAGAGGCGGTCACCGCCGCCACCGTCGTCGACCGCCTGCTCGGCGCGGCGGTCGCGGCCGCCGAGACGCTGCGCCGCGCCGCAGCCGGCTGACGTCCGTCAGGCCGCGCGCCGCCGCGCGCGGTCGCGGTACTTCTGGTAGTCGCGGCGGTCGGGGCGCAGCTGGCAGGCCAGAGCGAGCGGATGCCGCGCCTCCTGGTGGCGACCCAGCTGCTGGAGGGAGCGCCCCAGGCAGAACAGGGCAAAGTCGTCGGTCGGCCTGTGCTCGACGATCGCCTCGAACTCGGCGGCAGCCGCCTCATAGCGCTGGGACTGGAAGTACGCGCGCCCGAGCGCCTCGCGGATGGAGTCCTTGTCGGGCTCGAGATCGCGCGCCCGCGCGAGGGGCACCGTGGCGGCGTGGAAGTTGCCCTCCGCCAGGAGACGCGATCCCGCCTGAAACAGCTCGTAGGCGTCGTCTCTCTCCATACCTTGAGTGTAGGTCGGCTGTCGAGGCTCAGCCCGGCGGCAGCGCCCACCACGCGCGCAGCCGCCCGAGCGGGCCCGCCCGCCGCGCGAGGGCCTGACGCAGGCCGGCCCGGTCACGCGCGTCCGGGCCGGGGCCGCCCTCCCCGTAGCGGGCGCGCTCGAGTGCGAGCAGGTAGCCCTCGGCCGGCGTGCCGCGCATGCGGGTGGCCAGCGCCGACAGGGTCGTGCCCGGTGCGACGGCTCGACCCGTGCGCGCGAGCGCCCGGTCGAGATCTCGCAGCGCGACGGAGACCGGCGCGCGGGCACGTGCCTGCCGGCGGACGACGACCACGACGATCAACCCGGCGGCGGCACCCGCGAGCACGACTCCGATGACGATGAGCAGCACCGGTGTGGCCGCCGGCTCCTCGGGCGCCGGCGCGGCGCCCGTCCCGAGCGGCCGCGGGTCGCGGGACCGCTCGCTCCCGGGCGCGGGGCGCGATGGTCCGTCGTCCGTCGCACTCGTCGGCGGCGCGGCGAGCTGGCGCGACCGGGCCGGCGTCCCCGACGGCGTCGGGTCGAACGCGACCCACCCGGCGCCGGGCACGTACGCCTCCACCCACGAATGCGCGTCGAGGTCACGGACGACGTACTCCTTGCGGTCGCGGTCGTAGGCGCCCGGGGAGAAGCCGGTGGCGACGCGCGCGGGCACGCCGCCCATCCGCAGGAGCAGCGCCATCGCGCCGCTGAACTGCTGGCAGTAGCCGATCTTGTCCTCGAACAGGAATGACGCCAGCGGGACCGCGCGGTCCGGTGGGGACTCGCTGTAGGAGTACCCGCGCGAGAGGTGGCGCATGACCGCCTGGATGTAGTCGTAGGGCGTGGCGGCGTCCGCGCGCAGGCGCTGCGCCAGCGCGTAGGTCCGGGCGTACGCCGACCCCTCGATCGCCGCTTCGGCCTGCGGACCCGCGACCACCCGGCCGTCGATCGTCGCCAGCGTCGCCTGGGCCGAGCCGAACGGCCCGAACCGGACGTCGGGCTTCGGGCGCCCGGACTCCGGACGCGGCAGCTCGACGCTCAGGTCGTCGGCGACGAACACGGGGTACCGGGTCCCCGCGAGGGAGAGCATGCGCGCCGTCGGACGGGGCACGTAGGCCTCGACCTCGTACGTGTGACCTCGGCGAAGCGGGCGATCCTCCACGCGGAACTCCCCGGGCCCCGACGCCACCGGCTGACGCGGCGCCTTGGACACCGAGAGCACGGTGCCCGCACCGATGAACTGCTCGGTCGTCATGTCGCGGACGGTGACGCGTAGCCGCTGCATCCACTCCGGCCGGTCCCGGTCGATCTCGGTCTGCAGCCCGCGCCGGTCGGCACCCGCCTCCCGGCGCCAGCGCAGGCCGTCGAACTCCGTCAGCGTCTCGGCTTTCCAGTACGTCCCGCGCGCCGCGCGCACGCGAAGGACCTCATTGCCGTCGCGCGACCACGTCATCGGGCCGTACCGATGGTCCCAGCTGAACCTGGTGCCGGCCTCCGGCGTGAGCGATTGCGCGAACGACTCGTAGTCGAGCAGCGGGCGGTCGGCGTCCAGCGCGGGCGCGAAGAGCACGCCGGCGACCGTGGCGAGCGCGACGAGGCCTGCGGCGGCGGGCCCGGCCCGGCGCGGCACGCGCTCCAGCCCGAGGAAGGTCACCAGCAGGACCGCCAGGAGCGCGCCCTCGAAGAGCGGCGCGTCGCCGGGCTGCTGCACGGCGGGAACCGTCACGACGGCGGCCAGGCCCGCCGCGGCGAGCACCGGTCGGCCGAGCGCGTCGGGACGCCGGGGGAAGAACGCCACGAGGGCGGCGAGCCCGAGGAGCGTGGTGCCGCAGAGCAGCAGCACGGCGCGGACCCATTCGTCGGCCCCGCCGTAGGGCACGCGGACGTTCGGCAGACTCTCGATGCCCTGGCCGATCCCGGCGACGAGGTCCGGCCACGCGCCCGGAGCGAGATACCGGGCGGGGACACCGGAGGCGAGCAGCGCCGCGGCGGCGAGCAGCGCGACGACACCGACGACCGCGCCGGCGCGCCCGAGCACGCCGAGACCCCGGGTGGCCGCCAGCGCTCCGCCGGCCGCGCAGGCGACGGCGAGGAACAGGAGCAGCGACCATCCGCGCGCGGGAGTGACCATGCCGCCCCACGCGATCGCGCCCACGGCGCCGAGCAGCGCGAAGCCGATCATCCGCGCGGGCACGCGAGGCAGCAGCAGGCCGGCGACGGGCGCGCGGCGCGGGGCCGGAGGGGCGTACCCACTCACGACGTCACCCCCGTGACCACCCGTCGCGCTGCCCGCCCGATCGCGTAGCCGTGGCAGCCGGCGACCGTGAAGACCGGGCCCCGGCCGGCGAGCTCCCCGGGTACGACGAGCGTTCGTGCTCCGCCCTGCAGCGCAGCAGGCGGCCGGTCGCGGCGCCGGGCGCTCACCATCAGCACCGCACCGCGTCGGCCGGCCAGCGCGGCGAGCGCGGGCACCTGGCGGTCATGCACGAGGGCCAGCCTGGCGTGCAGGGTGTCCCAGCCGGCCAGGGACGGCTCCACCGCGACGGGGCGCCGCTCGCCCGGCAGCAGCAGCCAGCACCCGCCTGCGCGTGCGAGATGGACCACGAGGGATGCCGTGGCGCGGACGGCGGCGTCGAGATCTTCGGCGGTCGCCGGCGCGCGCGGATCGAGCACGACGAGTGGGCGCCCGTCCCCGTCAGGCCGGAAGCGGCGCTCGAGCGGCTCCGCCCCGCGCGCGACAGCCGGCCAGTACACGCGCGAAGCGGGCGTCCCGTCGCGCAGCGGCCCGACGCCGTCGATGTCTGTCGCCGCCGTCCCGGTCAGCCTTCCGCGCGCGGGCCGTCCGGCCTCCTGCCCGTCGCCGGGAGCGAGCACCGGCTCGATGCGCGGCAGGACCAGGACCTCCTCGTCGTCCCCGCCCGCTTGCAGCCGCCGGGCGCTGAGCCCGAACGGGTCGGCAACCGTCACACGCGTCGGAGGGAGGCCGTGGAGCCCGCGCCGGTCGAAGCGCGCCCGCGCGCGGATCCGCACGCCCCGCCCGCCGGCGCGCAGGTCGACGGCGCGGCGCACGAGCGTGTCCTGCACCGCCCCGCCGGGGAACGGCAGGCCGCCGCCCGCGCGCACGTCGATCGTCACCGGCACCTCCTCGCCCTCCTGGACGCGGTGCACGGCGAGGGTGCGAGTCACGCCGGCCCGGGCTGCCGTGAGGCGGACCCACGCGTACGCGATGACGGCCAGCGCGACGAGCGCCCCTGCGGCGACCCACAGCGGCTCGGCGTCGAAGCCCCACGCGGAAAGGCCCAGCGCCGCACCGAGCAGGCCTGCGCCGAGTGCCGCACGCGACCCCGGTGCCGGCACGCCGTCCATCAGCGAGCTGGCGTCGCGGCGATCGCGTCGGTGACGACGGCGACCGGGTCGCCGTCGTAGGCCTCGGGTGCGAGGACGATCCGGTGGGCCAGGACGCTCGGGGCGAGCGCCTGGACGTCGTCGGGAAGCGCGTGGTCGCGCCCGGCGAGCAGCGCCCTCGCCTTGGCGGCGCGCAGCAGCATGAGCCCGGAGCGCGGCGAGGCGCCGAGCTCCGCCCGGTGGTCCTCGCGCGTGTGCCGCAGCAGCGCGACGATGTAGTCGCGCAACGCGGCGCTCGCCCGCACCCGTCCGGCCGCATCCTGGGCGGCGAGCAGCGCGGCCGCGTCGGCGACGGGCCGCAGCGCGGCGACGCGGTCGCCCTGCTCGTGGCGATGGAGCATCGCCGCCTCACCCTCGGCTGTCGGATACCCGAGCGACAGCCGGACCATGAAGCGGTCGACCTGCGCCTCGGGCAGCGGATACGTGCCCTCGTACTCGACGGGGTTCTGCGTGGCGATCACCAGGAACGGACGCGCCAGCTCGTGCGTGAACACGTCGACCGTGACGCGACGCTCCTGCATGCACTCGAGGAGGCCTGACTGGGTCTTCGGTGACGCGCGGTTGATCTCGTCGACGAGGACCACGTTGGCGAAGATCGGCCCCGGCCGGAACTCGAAGCGGTCCTCGCGCTGGTTGAAGATGTTCGTGCCGACGACATCGGCCGGCAGCAGATCGGCCGTGCACTGCACCCGGGCGAACTCGAGGTCGAACGTGTGCGCGAGCGCGCGGGCCAGCGTCGTCTTGCCGACGCCCGGCAGATCTTCGATGAGGACGTGGCCGCCGGCGACCATCGCGACGACGAGGTCGTCGATGACGTCGTCGCGGACCTCGACGGCCTGGCGAAGGTTGTCGGCGACGGCCCGCCCGAGCGCGACCGCGGAGGCGATCTCCGCGCCCGCGACGGACTGGGCGGTGTCGCCGGGCTCCACCTACGCGCCCTCCGCCACGGGTGGCGACGCCGCACGCAGCGCGAGCGCCTCGGTGAGAATCGCCCGCGCGATCTCCGCCTTGGGCGCCCTCGGGACGTGGCGCTCGCCGCCGGCGGTGACGATCGTGACCTCGTTGGCATCGACGTCGAAGCCGATGTCCTTGCGGCCGATGTCGTTGACGACGATGGCGTCCACGCCCTTGCGTGCGAGCTTGTCCCGCCCGTAGGCCAGCGCCCCGTCGCCGTGCTCGGCGGCGAACCCGACAAGCGTCTGGCCCTGGCGGCGCTGGGCGGCGAGGCCGGCCAGCACGTCCGGCGTGCGCTCGAGGGAGAGCGAGAGTGCCTCGTCCTCCCCCTTCTTCATCTTGCCGTCGTGGGCGCTCGCCGGGCGGAAGTCCACGACCGCCGCGGCCATGAAAAGGAGATCGGTCGCGGCGAAGTGCGCTTCGCACGCGGCCTGCAGCTCGGCGGCCGTCTCGACGTCGACGTAGCGGACACGCGGATCGCGCGCGATGGAGACGTTCGCGGCGATGACGGTCACGTCGGCGCCGAGCGACGCCGCCTCGCTGGCGAGCGCGAACCCCATGCGCCCCGACGACCGGTTGCCCAGGTAGCGGACGGAGTCCAGCGGCTCACGTGTGCCACCGGCGGTGACAAGGACCCGCAGCCCGACGAGGTGCGGTGCGGCCGGGGTGTCGGGCGCCGCCGTGGGCGTGGCGCCCGCGGTCGCGGCGTGAACCGCCGCGAGCAGGTCGGCGGGCTCGGGCAGGCGCCCGGCGCCCCATTCGCCCTTCGAGCCGAGGCGGCCGACGCCGGGCTCGAGGACCGTCACCCCGCGCTCACGCAGCAGCGCGGCGTTGCCTTGCGTGGCCGCGTGCTCCCACATGTGGTTGTTCATCGCGGGCGCGACGACGACCGGGCAGGTGGCGGCGAGCGCGGCGCTCGTCAGCAGGTTGTCGGCCAGCCCGTGCGCGAGCTTGGCGAGGGTGTTCGCCGAGGTCGGTGCGATGAGGTAGACGTCGGCGTTGGCCACCAGCTCGAGGTGGCTGAGCGGCTCGTGGTCGGGTGGCGCCTGGTCGGGGAACGCGCCGCGGGCGGGGTCACGCTCGAACTCGCCGACGAGGACCGGCGCACCCGTGAGGCCGGCGAACGACGCCGCGCCGACGAAGCGCTGGCTGGCCTCGGTCTGCACCACGCGCACGGCGTGGCCCTCCCCCGTCGCCAGACGGACGAACTCCAGCGCCTTGTAGGCGGCGATCCCGCCGCAGACCCCGAGGAGGATCCGCGCCATCGACCCGTGCCTCCGTGCGTCGGCTCCCGTGACCGGCTAGCGGTACTCGTACTTGATCTTGCCGGCCGCGACCTCTTCGAGGGCGATCGTCAGGTAGTTCTTCGAGACGGTGTCCACCATCGGGGGCGGGAACTCGTCGAAGGTCCCCTCACCGAGGTTGTGGTAGTAGCTGTTGATCTGCCGGGCGCGCTTGGCGGCGACGACGACGGACGCGTAGTTCGAGTCGACGTTCGTCAGCAGGCGATCGATGCGGGGAGAGATCATGCCCTACAGGGTACCGCCCGCGGGTGGCGCGTCCGCGCGCTACGCCGACGTGGTCGCTTCGCGCACGATCTGCACGAGCTCTTCGATGGCGTCTTCGAGACGGTCGTTGGTGACCTCGCGGTCGAACTCGTCCCGCGCGGCGAGTTCCTCGCGCGCGGTCTGCAGCCGCCGCTCGATCTGCTCCGGCGAGTCGGTCCCGCGCCCGATCAGCCGCGTGTGGAGCGCGTCCTCCGACGGTGGAGCGATGAAGACGGTGAGCGCCTCGGGCATGGACTCGCGCACCTGGCGCGCGCCCTGCACCTCGATCTCCAGGAGGACTGGCCGGCCGCCGGCGGTGCGGGTCTCGAGGTCGCTGCGCAGGGTGCCATACCGGTTGCCCGCGTACTCGGCGTGCTCGACGAAGCCGCCCTCGTCTATGCGCTTGGCGAACTCCTCAGGTGACAGGAACCAGTAGTCGACACCCTGCGTCTCACCGGGGCGTGGCTTGCGCGTGGTAGCCGAGACGGACAGCTCGATCTCCGGCAGCCGGTCTCGCAGCTGCCGGATGAGCGTCCCTTTGCCGACCCCGGAGGGACCGGTGATGACGACGACCCGACCCACGCCGTGGAGCTTGACGGCGCTACCGGCGGAGCAGCGAGACCAGCTCGCTGCGCTGACGCTCGGAGAGGCCGCCGATGGTCTTGCTCGGCGAGATCCGGCACTGGGCCAGGATCTTGTTGACCTTGACCCTGCCGTACTTCGGCACGGCGAGAAGCATGTCGAAGACCTTCGCGGTCTCGACGTACTCCGGGGGGTCGAGCAGCAGTGCGTGGATGGACACCCGGCCGCCCTTCAGATCGCGCTTGAGCTGCGCGCGTCGCGTGCGGATCTCGTTCGCCTTCTGGAGGGCGTCCATCCGCTGCGTGAGGGAGCGTTCCGGGGTCACCGTGTGCTTGGGGGGCATGTTGGTGGCCGGCGCCATGGAGGTGGCGAATCTACCACCTGCCACGACGCCGACAAGGCCTCGGTGGCGAATTTGCCTCAACCTCAACCGAAGGTTGAGACTGATGGAGGTTGGTCGACCCACGGTTCAGCATTTCCAGCGCTTTTCGGGAGGCCGAAGAAACGCCGGACGTGCTACGGAGCCCAGTGGAGTTGGCGCGTCTGGACGGATGACCGAGGCCCGCGCGGGGCCACTTGCCGGTCAGCCGACCGGCAGATCCGCGGGGGCCGCCACGCGCAGCGCGGCGAGGTCGTTCACACCTTCGCGTGCCATCCGCGCCGCGAGCTCGCGGTTGATGCGCCGCGCCCATCCCGGGCCGCCGTAGACGAACCCCGTGTAGGCCTGCACGAGCGTCGCGCCGGCCCGCAGTCGCTCCCACACGTCGTCGGCGGTCGAGACGCCGCCGACCGACACGAGCACGAGCGCGTCACCGACGCGCTCGCGCAACAGCCGGAGCACCTCGACCGACCGCTCGCGCACGGGCGGGCCCGACGCCCCGCCGGTGATCTGCGG
>CAMCUD010000049.1 GCA_945878865.1 Bifidobacterium breve
GGCGCCGCCGATGTGCGGGGGACTCCGTACTGCGAACAGGGGAGCCGTGCGCGAACGTCCGTCGGCGCATCCCGCCTGATGGGGAACGCGTTCGTACGCTCGGCAGATGAAGTTCCTGTTCCTCTTCCTCGGCTTGGTCCTGCTGCTCATCGGGATCGGTACCGCGTTCCTGACGCCGGTGACCGACCCGATCGTCCAGCAGCAGGTCAACTCGATGGCGTCGGGCTTCGTCGTCGCCGCCGCCGCGGCCTTCACCGCCGGGTTCGCGTCGGGATCGTCGTCGAGCGCGGCCTCGCCGCGACGCGCGGCCTCGCCGCCGGCTCCGCCGGCCGAGACGCAGGACGGAGACGCCGGCGACGACGCGTAGGCGGGCGCGCGGGCAGCCGCGCTCGGGCATGATCCCGCCATGCTCCGCGCTCCGCTCGCCGCACTCCTCGCCGCCGCCCTGCTCGTCGCTTCCCCGTCGCCGGTCCTGGCGGCCGGGTCCGGAACGGCCGACGAGTTCACCGCCGGGATCTCGGGCCTGAGCTCGAAGCTCTCCGGGTCGTCGCCGTCCGCGGCGCAGCGCGCGGACGTCCACCGAGCAAAGGCCACGCTGATCAACGAATCGCTCGACGACCAGGTGCTCGGCATGTCCGCCGCGAAGGTGATCGGCGGGCTGGACTGCGTGTCCCTGAATCTGCAGATGGCCCGCGACGCGTCCTCGCCGAAAGGCGCCTCCGCCCGAGTGAAGGCCGCGGCGCGGTGCCGCGACGGCGTGGCCGCGGCGGCGTCTGCCGCAAAGGCGAGTGGGCTGGCCGGCGACCTGCGCCTCGTGAAATCGAAGCTCGCCGCGATCGCCGCGAAGGCGAAGGCCGGGCGAGCGTTCGGCAGCAAGGCGACGGCGCTTCGCGCCCTGCAGTCGTCGATCGTCGCCAAGCGCTTCTCGGGGCAGACGCTGCACGGCGTCCCGTTCGCCCAGGTCTACGACGATCTGGAGTGCATCGACGTGAAAGTCGAGGCCGGTCGCACGAGCGGCGCGGCCTCGTGCGCCAAGCGTCTGCTGCGCCGCGCCGGCGCCCTGGCTCCCGCCAAGGACCCGGTGACGTTCGGCAGTGACCTGACGGGCACGCCCGTCGCCCTGCCCGACCGGTTCGCCCCGGAGGACACGGAGTTCTGGACCGACGCGCTGACCGTCCCGGTCGACGGAACGATCACGACGTTCCGGCTGAAGACCGGGGACAGCCCCGTCGACCTGCCGCTGCGCTTCTCGGTCGTGCGCCCGAACGGGGACGGCAGCGTCACGGTGGTGACGACGACGAACCCCGTCTACCCGCTGAAGGCGCACGACGCCGCAGTGCACAGCTACCCGACGAGTGGCCTGAGCTTCCCGTGCTGCAAGGTCAAGAAGGGCGACATCGTCAGCGTCGACAACTCCGGCACCCAGACGCCCGGCGCGTACGTGTGGTTCGCCGAGAAGGCGGGGAGCACCACGTTCTCGCACACGTCGGGCGGCGACAGCCAGAACGCCGGGTTCGTGTGGCGGCCGATCACCCACCCGGGCTACGAGACGCTCGTGCAGGTCGTCGAGCAACCGGACTGACCGATGGCGCGGCGCGATGTCGATCTCACCGGCCTGCCCGGCGACCACCTGGCCGCCCTCGACCGGATGGGGCTGCGCGTGCGCACGAACCCCGCCGAGGCCGAGCCCGGCTACCCGGCCGAGAACCCGAAGATCCTGCGCGAGCCCGCCGAGATCGCGCGCTTCCACGCCGCATGCAGCGACCTCATGCGCGCGCTGCTCGACGAGCTGTCCCGCGCGCCCGAGGAGCCGCGGCCGTTCCCCGAGATCGAGGACGCGCTGGGCTGGCCGCATCGGCGGATCTCCTCCGTGCTCGGCGGCGTGTCCACGCTGCGCCGGCGCGAATTCGACGGAGCACGCCCGTACCACTTCCTCGCGCCGCGGCTGACGGTGTCGCGACGCTGGGAGATGTGGATGGACGGCACGCAGGCCGACGCGGTGCAGGCGCTCAGCCGATCGCGGCGGCCGGTGCGACGGTGATCGTCTCTCCGGGCGCCAGAAGGCGCGTGTCCACCCCCCGGGCGGCGGCCCGCTCGGCGAACCGCTCGGCGGCGCCCTGCACGGGGTGGTAGATCCCGTCGAGCTCGTAGCCCTCGGCGTGGATCGGGATCGCCACCTCGCCGCCGAGGATCTCCGCGGCGACGGCCGCCTGGTCGGGGTCCAGCGCCGCCGGAAACGGGCTGGCCGGAATGCGGTGCGGGAAGGCGACCTGCGCGCCGTTGACCGGGACGAGCACGACGTCGAACGGGCCGTGGCGCCGCGCGATGCGCCACCACGCGCCGTGGAACATCGTGTCGCCGAGGTGCAGCACGCGCACGCCGCCGGCCTCGACGAGCCAGGCGACCTGCGGGTCCCCGATGCCATCGGACGCGGGCAGCGCGGTCAGCGTGAACGGACCGGCCTCGACCGACTCCCACGGCGCGACCTCGCGGCGTGGGAGGCCGGCCTGCTCGAGCTCGTACTCCGCCTGCGCGAGCGCGAGCGCATCGGTCGCATCCCCGACACCGGCGGGCGGCTCGTAGACGGAGGCGCCCGGGACGAGCGCCGATGCCAGCGCGCCGGCGTCGGCGTGATCGCGATGCAGGTGGGTGACGAGGCCCGCCACGGCGGCACCTGGCGTCGGCGCGGTGACCTCCGGCATCGCGAAGTCACCGTCGGCGCGCAACGGCGCGAAGACCGCCCGCGGATCGTCCAGGGGGTCGATCACCACGGTCGCCCCTCCGTCGGTCGCCAGCTCCACGCCGGCCCAGCCCAGCCATGTGAGTTCCATGGCGCGACTTATACAGAACGATCGTTCGTGCTGTAAAGTGGCGATCATGCCGAAGCGCTCCGCCGCCGACGTCGCCGAGAGCCGCGCCGAGGTCGTGCGCGCCGCCGTCGACCTCGCGTCCGTCGTCGGCCTGGAGGGCATCACCATCGGCCGCCTCGCCGACGAGCTGGCGATGAGCAAGAGCGGCCTGATCGGGCGCTTCGGCGACAAGGAGTCCATGCAGCGCGCCGTGCTCGCCGCGGCGATCGAGCGCTTCACCACCGAGGTGTGGCTGCCGGCGAGCAGTGCGCCGGCCGGGCGGCCGCGGCTCGAGGCGATCGTCGACGCGTGGATCGGCCACCTGCGCAGCGGCGTGTTCCCCGGCGGATGCTTCGTCACCACCGCGTCCGTCGAGTACGACGCCCGCCCCGGGCCACTGCATGACGATGTCGCCGCCGCCGTGCGTCGGTGGCTCGCCGTCCTGGAGCACGAGGCGCGCGCCGCCGCCCAGGCGGGCGATCTTCCCGACGACCGTGATCCCGCGGACGTCGCCTTCGAGCTGCACAGCCTGGCCTCCGGTGGCAGCGTCGCCGCGCGGGTGCTCGACGACCCCGCCGCCCTGGAGCGCACGCGGCTGGCGATGCTGCGCGCGATCGGCCGCTAGCGCGCGAGTCGCACGCGGGCGCCACCGTCTCCGACCCCGACGACGGCGCGCCCGTCGGGCGCCCAGGACCGGATGCTCCGGCGGGTGCTCAGCCCGACCGGCGTCCACGTCAGGCCGTCGGCCGACGAGATCGCGGTCCCCTCTCCGGAGGCGAGGAACCGCCGGCCGGTCCACACGACGGTGTCGAGGTTGACCTCCACGCCCGACGCCCCGGCCGTCCACGTCAGGCCGCCGTCGGTGGAGACCAGCGCCTCGCCGTTGTGGCCGACGACGACGAAGCGCCCGCCGCCGTAGGCCACGCCGGTCTGGAAGCGCTGCAGCCCGGCGGACTGGAACGTCCAGCCCGTCCCACCGGCGGCACGACGCGCGATCGTGCCGGCGCCGACGGCGACGACGCGGCGCCCGTCGGTCGCGAACGCGCGGATGGAGTGGAAGGCGGCGTTGCGCTGCACCCGCGTCCACGTGCGCCCGGATCGCGACGACAGGAGCACGCCGCGGTCTCCGCCGACGACCCAGTCGCGCCCCGTCCAGAACGCCGCGTGGAGATTCATGGAGGTCGGCACCACACGGCGCGTCCAGCGTCGGCCGTCCCGCGAGGTCAGCAGCGTCCCGCCGCTTCCGACCGCGACGAAGCCGCCGGGTCCGGAGCCGAGCCCGAAGAGATCGGCGGCCGTCGGGCGCGGGACGCGCCTCCACCGCCGGCCGTCGGCCGAGCGCAGCACCTGCCCAGCCCCGCCGACGGCGATCAGCCCCCGCGGCCCGCGGCTCACGGCCGCCAGCGAGCACGGCAGCGCGGATGCCGCGACCGACCAGCGCCGGCCGTCCGGTGAGGTGATGACCGTGCCTTGATCGCCGACCGCCGTCCAACCCGCCGGGGTGTGCGCGACGCCGCGCAGATCGGCGGTCGTGGCCGGCTCGCCCACGCGCCAGACGCGGCCGTCGCGGGAGTACAGCGTCACGCCACCGGAGCCGGCGGCGACCCACACGCCCTTGGCGTGCGCCACGCCGCGCAGGATCTCGAACGTCGGGCTCGCGACGCCCTCCAGCCCGCCGGCGACGGTGCCGACGAGGAGCGCCCCGAAGTCCCCCACGGCGACCACTCGTGCGCCATCGGACGCCAACTGCCAGAGGAACGGGCGCGGCGCCTGGCCGGAGTAGGTCGGCCGCGGCGTCGTCCGGACCGTCGTGAAGGTCGTCGCGTCGGTCGTGGCGACGATCGTCGCCTCCTGACCGCCGAGCAGCAGCGTGCGGCCGGCCGCCGCCCCGGCCCACAGCGTGTTCGTCGTGCCGCTCGTCAGGGTCGTCCACCCAGCGCCAGAGGCGAGACCGCCCAACACCGCGCCGGCGTGGCCCGCGGCGAGCACCCGGCCGCCTCCCGCGGCGATCCCCCGGAGCGACAGTGGAGCGATGCCTGGCGCCGCCTGCCACCCCGAAGCCTCCCGGGTGAGGATCGCGCCGACATCGCCGATGGCGACCCAGCGCTCACCCGTCCACACGACGCCGCGCAGATCGTGGCGTGTCGGCGTCGGCTCGACGGTCCACCGCCGCGGGTCGCGCGCCGTCGCGACAAGCCCGTTCGAGCCGACCGCGACGAGCTCGCCGCCGTGGGCGGCGACGTTCGTGAGCGTGAGCCCGCCGCCCGGCGCCGAGGCGCAGCGCTGCGGCGTGGCGGCGCCGGCGGCGGGTGACGCGGCCACCGCGACGAGAGGTCCGACGATGGCGAGGATCCTGCGCAGCATCGACACTCCGGTGTGGTCGGACAACGGCGCTGCCCCTTGACGAACGGCTCAGGCGGACGGGCCGCGCTGCTCGAGCGAGGCCATTATCCGCCGCAGCACCGGCGTGTTCGCCGCGATCCGGTCGAAGACGAGATCGCCGGCGCCGCGGGTGAGCATCACGCCCCACCAGGCCTCGGGCGCGATCGTCCGCGCCTTGCGCCGCCGGACGCCCTCGGCGATGACCTCCGCCGCCTGCGCCGGGGTGATCCGCTGCTGCAGCGGGAGCGGGAACATGCGCTTGACCACCCGGCCGAGCGGGTCGTCGTCGAACATCGTTCGCGCCATCTGCGTGTCGACGAGGCCGAAGTACGCGGTGCCGGCGGTCGCCCCGTGCGGCGTGAGCTCGAGGCGCAGCGCGCGGCCGAGCTGTTCCACGCCCGCCTTGCTGGCCATGTAGGCCGCGCCGCCCGGGCCCGGCGAGAAGGCGGCGACCGACGCGACGACGACCACATGCCCCTGGCTCGCGGCGATCGCGTCGAGGGCCGGGTGCACGGTGTTGAACACGCCGGTGAGGTTGATGTCGATGACCGCATCGAACGCCTCGGGCTCCATCTGGCGCAGGGTCGCGGCGGCGGGCGCGATGCCGGCGTTGGCGACGACGACGTCCAGGCCGCCGAGCCGCTCGATGACCTCGCCGACCGCGGCGGTCATCGCCGGCCGGTCGCGGACGTCGGCGTGCAGGGCGATCGCCCGCTCGAGCCCCGCGGCCGTCCGGTCGGCGGCGCCCGCGTCACGATCCAGGACGGCGACGTGCGCGCCGCGCGCGTGCAGGATGCGGGCGACCTCCTTGCCGATCCCGTCCCCCGCGCCGCTGACGAGCGCGACCTTCCCGCGAACGTCGAGATCCGGCTGCGGGCGCGGCAGGACGGCGGCGGCGGAGCGGAGCGGATCGAGAAGTCCCATGGGCGCCCACCCTCTCGCACCGGATGCCCCGCCCGCCAGTGCGACCGTCACATTGCGCCTCCGAGCCCCGTAGCGTGCATCACATGCCGGGCTTCGTCGACCTGCACTGCCACATCCTTCCGGGGCTTGACGACGGCGCCGTCGACGTCGGTGACAGCCTGGCGATGGCGCGCCGCGCCGCCGCCGACGGGATCGAGACGATCTGCGCGACCCCGCACATCCGCGCGGACCACGACGTGCGCATCGAGCAGCTCCCCGAGCGGGTGGAGACGCTGAACGCCGCGCTCGCCCACGCCGGGATCGCGGTGACCGTCGTGACCGGCGGGGAGCTCGGCGCCGAGCGGTTCCCCATGCTCAGCGACGACGAGCTGCGGGCAATCTCGCTCGGTGGCGGGGGCCGGTGGATCCTGCTCGAGCCGCGCCCGGGCCCGATGGACGACGCGCTGGAGGAGACGGTCGAGGCGCTGCACGCGCGCGGGTTCCGGGCCGTGATCGCCCACCCCGAGCGCCACGCGGGCGCGGACGCCGCCGAACGCCTTGCCGCCGTGGTGCGGCGCGGGGCGCTGGTGCAGGCCACGGTCGAGTTCCTCTACGAGGGCGGCGCCGCGCCCGTCCTCGCAGCGTGGGCCGGGGCGGGCCTGGTGCATCTCGTCGGCAGCGATGCCCACACGTCGCGTGCGGGCCGCCCCGCTGCCGTCTCCCGCGGCCTCGGCGCGCTGCTCGCCGTCCCGGCGGTCTCGCCGCACATCGACTGGGTCGCTCGCGACGGCCCGCGCGCGGTCGTCGCCGGCGAGGACGTCACCCCGCCGTTCTGACGAGGCGCACGGACGCGGCCAGCTCGACGATCGTGTCCGCGTCGGCGGAGCCCAGCCCGTGGCGCAGGAAGTTCGCGGCGCCTGCCGCGGCGCCGAGCGTGAGGGCCTCCCGCCAGTCGCCGTCGCGGGCGAGCACGGCGGCGATCGCGCCCATCATCGAGTCGCCGCACCCCTCGCGGAACCCGTCGGTGAACCGGGGGGCCTCCAGCGTCCACACCTCGTCGCCGCGGTAGACCGTTGCCGGTTCCTCCCCGCGCGTGATCACCACCGTCTCGACGCCCTCGTCCTGGATCCGGCGTACCGCCGCGGCCATCCGCGCAGGCGTGTCCACCGGCCCGAGGACGAACGCGGCGAGCTCCCAGTCGTTGATCTTCACGAGCTCGATGCCACCGCGGATGGCGCCCTCCAGCCGCGGCGAGGAGAGGTCGGCGAGGACGCGCACGCCACTCGGTCGCACGTCGGCGACGAGCCGCTCGTAGAAGTCCGGGCCCAGCGCGTCACCGGGATACGGGTTGCAGAGCACGAGCAGCCCGGTGCGCAGCGCAGCGGCGACCGTCTCGGTGAAGAGGTCGTCGATCTCGTGGCGGGTGAGCGCCCCGCTGACGGCCTGCGCAACCGGAACACGCCGGCCGCTGCGCTCGTCGGTCACGTACGTGCCCGAGTTCGCCGCCGTCGGGACGAGCCGCCACTCGCCGGCGCGGGCGTGCAGGAGCGGCCCCAGCACCGCGCCGGTCTCGCCGCCCAGGAACCCGCAGACAACCGGCTCGGCGCCAAGGGCCGCCGCGATCCGGGCGACCCACACGCCCTGGCCGGCGGGGTGCAGGTGGACGTCGTCGCCGTCCTGGTTCTGCTCGAGCGCGATGGAGAGCAGCGGGTGCGGCCCGAGGATGGTGACGGCGGCGTCGCGGGTCACGCGCGCACCCTGTCACAGACCGGCCGTCACCGACACATCTCGCTATTGGCGGTCCGCCAGTAACGCTAGACTGAGGCCATGGGAATTCCGCTCGCCGACGCCCAGCCCACCGCGGAGGACCTCGCCCCCACGGCGTTCCTCGACACCGAGCATCCGGCCGTCCGGGCGTACACCGAGCGGCTCACCGAGGGCGCGACCGATGACGCCGAGCGGGCGCGCCGGCTGTTCGCCGGCGTCCGCGACGACGTGCGCTACAACCCGTACGAGCTGCCCACCGCGCCCGAGGCCTACCGCGCCAGCGCGATCCTCGAAGCCGGCAACGGCTACTGCGTGCAGAAGACCGTGCTGCTCAGCGCGCTCGCGCGCGCGGCGGGGATCCCGGCCCGTCTGGGTTTCGCCGACGTCCGCAACCACCTGCAGACCGACCGCCTGCGCGAGCAGATGGGCACCGACCTCTTCGTCTGGCACGGCTACAGCGTCCTGTGGGTCGACGGCGCGTGGCGCAAGGCCAGCCCGGCGTTCAACACCGAGCTGTGCGCACGGTTCGGCGTCGAGCCGCTCGAGTTCGACGGCACGGCGGACGCGCTGCTGCATCAGTTCTCCGGCGACGGGTCGCGGTACATGGAGTACGTCAACGACCACGGCGTCTACGCCGACCTGCCGCTCGAGGAGATCCTCGCCGCGTACGTCGCGACGTACCCGGCGATCACCGCCTGAGCAGCTCTGCCGGCACGTCGACCTCGAGGTCGAGCAGCGTCGCGCCGTAGCTCTTGCCCTGCGGGTCGTAGCGCAGCGACGACGTGCCGCCCTTCCCGCCGAGCACGTCGCTGAGCAGGATGTTCATCGCGTGCAGGCCCGGCAGCTCCCACCGCCGGACCTCGCCGGCCGGGTGGAACAGCTCCGCGACCCGTGCGGCAGTCACCTGCTCGCGCAGCGCCGCAGCGAATTCGGGGCGCCGGGCGATGAGCCCGATGTTCGCGTCGTTGCCCTTGTCGCCGCTGCGCGCCCACGCGATCTGCCGCAGCGCCACGCGGACCGTTCCGGCGGACGTGGCCGGCGCCGCCGCGGGCTCGGGCAGCGGCGGCGTCCCGGCGGCCGGGCCGGCTCCGGGGACCACCGCGACGTCCGCGCGCTCGCCGTCGACGAGCACCCGCACGGGCACGTCGGCCTTTGGCACGAGCAGGTGGACGAGGCGCAGGACGGGCTGCGGCTTGGGGCGGCCGCCGGCGATCCCGGTCATGCCCTGCACGACGAGGCCGAACGACGCCATCTCGCGGCCCAGGATCTTCAGCGCGTTCGGATCCGCGCTCTTGACCCCGAGCTTGACGACCGCCTCGTCGGACGACCGCGCCGTGCCCGTCAGGTCGCCGCTGCCGACGACCTCGATGCTCGTCTCGGTGAACGGGCCGGCGCCCTGCTCGGCGCCCACGCGCGCCGCCCGCGCGAGCATCGCCTCGGCGGCGCGCCGCGCCCGGCCGGTCGCGTCGCCGCCGTAGACGAGGAACGCGAAGAGCAGGCGGAAGCCGTCGAGGACCGTCGTCGTCGCCTTGTACGTGTCAGTCGGCGGCAGCCCCTTGGCGCCCTCGATCCGCACGACGTCCGGCGCGTCCTGGGTCAGCGTCACGTCCCGCCAGTCGCAGACGACGTCGGGCAGGATGTAGGCGCCCGGATCGCCGATCTCATAGAGCAGCTGCTCGCCGACCGTCGCGGGGGTGACGAGGCCGCCGGTGCCCGCGGGCTTCGTGATCGTCGCCGTGCCGTCGGGGAAGCAGTCGACGACGGGATAGCCCATGTTGTCCCAGCCCGGGACGTCCTCCCAGTCGGTGAACAGGCCGCCGAGGCTCTGCGGCCCGCACTCGACGAGATGGCCGACGAGGCTGCCTGCCGACAGGAGGTCGTAGTCGGTGTCCGCCCAGCCGAACTCGTGCATCAGCGGACCGAGGATCACCGCGCTGTCGGCGCAGCGGCCCGTCACGACGATGTCCGCGCCGCGCGCGAGCGCGTCGGCGATCGGGCGGGCGCCGAGGTACGCGTTCATCGTGACGACCCCGTCGGGGAGCGCCTCTCCGGTGAACATGTCCTGCGCCCCGGCGGCGCGCAGATCGTCCGCGCGCCCGGCGAGGTCGTCGCCCTCGACGTGCGCGACGCGCAGCGGCACGCCGGCCTCGGTCGCGGCGGCGCGCAACGCGTCGGCCGCCGCGGCCGGGTTCAGCCCGCCGCCGTTCGTGACGACCTTCACCCCACGCTCGTGCAACTCGCCGAGCAGCGGCGAGAGCACGCGGACGATGTCGGGGATGAACCCCTTCGCCGGGTCCTCCGCACGGGCGCGCGCAAGCAGGGCCATCGTGATCTCGGCGAGGTGGTCGCCGACGAGATAGTCGAGGTCGGCGCCGTCGAGCAGCTGGCGCGGGATCGCGGGCGAGTCGCCCCACATGCCAGCCCAGGAGCCGAGCGTGATCTTGTCCTTCATCGGCCCGACCAGTTCGGTTCGCGCTTCTCGAAGAACGCCGTGACGCCCTCCTTGATGTCGTCCGTGGACTGGGCCAGGGCGAGCTGCGCGCGCAGATAGTCCAGCGCGTCGTGGAGGCCGAGGTCGCGCTGGCGCGCCATGGCCTCCTTGCCCATCCGCATGAGCAGCGGCGACTTCGCCGCAAGCTTCGTCGTCCACTCGGCGACCGTCGCGTCGAACGCGTCGACGGGCACGACCCGGTTGACGAACTCGAGCTCCTTCGCCTCCTGCGCGGTGATGCGGTCGCCGAGCATGAGCAGCTCGTTGACCCGCTTGCGCGGGACGTTGCGGTAGATGACCGCCATGATCATGAACGGGAACGCGCCGATGTTGATCTCGGGCGTCCCGAACGTCGCCTGCTCGGAGGCGAGGATGAGATCGAAGCAGAGCGCCAGGCCCATCCCGCCGGCCAACGCATGGCCGTTGATCGCGGCGAGCGTCGGCTTCGGGCAGTCGGTCAGTGCCGTGAACAGGCCGACGAAGTCGTTGAACCCGCGGTGCTTCTCGATGAGCGGCGTCTCTCCGGCGAACCCCTTAAGGTCGCCGCCGGCGCACCAGACCTTCGGGTGGCTGGACGCGACGACGATGCAGCGGACGTCGTCGTCGGCAACCGCGCGATCGACCGCCTCGCGCAGGCCGACCAGCATCTTGCCGGTGAGCGCGTTGCGGACGTCGGGGTCGTCCATGGTGATCGTCGCGACGTGGTCGGCGACGGCGTAGCGGACGGGATCGGACATCAGTAGCTCCTCGGCAGCCCGAGCTCGTGCTGGGCGACGTGGTTGAGAATCATCTGCTCGCTCACCGGAGCGGTGCGCATGAGCCGGGTGAACCACCAGAGGTCCGAGAGCCCGTACTCGACGGTGAACCCGTTGCCGCCGTGCGCCTGGATCGCCCGGTCGATGGCGTGGGTGGCCGCTTCGGCGGCGGCGTACTTCGCCATGTTCGAGGCGCTCCCGGCATCAGGTGACCCGGCGTCGAAGAGCACCGCGGCCTTGTCGGTCATGAGCCGCGCGAGCTCCAGCTCGATCTTCGACTTGGCGAGGGGGTGCGCGACGGCCTGGTGGCTGCCGATGGGCACGCCCCAGACCTCGCGCTCGCGCGCGTACCCCGCCGCCTTGTCGAGGGCGAGGCGCGCCGTGCCGTTCAGTCCGGCGGCGATGACGATCCGCTCCGGATTGAGCGCGTCGAAGATGACCCGTAGACCGGCGCTCTCCCCGCCGACGATGCGGTCGGCGTCCACGACGACGTCGTCGAAGAAGAGCGTCCACTGCTGGTCGGGACCCATGTACGGCATGGGGATCGCGTCCCGCGTGAAGCCGGGGACGTCGGTGTCGACGATGACGAGCGTCGGCGGCCCGAGCTCCCCGTCCTCACCGCGGACCCGCGCGGCGACGAGCACGCCCTCGGCGTCCTCGACCCCGGAGATGAACGTCTTCTGCCCGCGCAGGAGGTATCGATCGCCGTCGCGGCGCAGCTCGGTCCGCAGGTTGTGCGAGTTCGTCCCGGCGTCCGGCTCGGTGATCGCGAAGGCGAGCTTCGTGGTGCCCGCGGCGATGCCTCGCAGCCACCGGTCGCGCTGCGCGTCGGTGCCGTGACGGGCGAGCATCGTGCCCGCCATCCCTGAGGAGAGCACCAGCATGATCGAGATCGCGCCCGCCGCCGCGCACTCCTCGGCGACGATCGCCAGGCCGCGCAGGCCGAGACCCCCGCCGCCCCACTCCTCCGGGATGTTGGCGCCCGCGAACCCGGCGTCGCCGAGGGCGAGCCAGAGGTCGCGCATCGGCTCGCCGCGCTCGTAGCACGCGCGTGCGTAGCCGGGCCCGAAGCTCGAGCAGATCCCCGCGACGGCTTCGCGCAGCGCGAGTTCCTCGTCGTCGGGGACGAGTGACAGCTGGGTGGTCGCGCTCATGCCTCCTCCTCGCCGATGGCCGCAAGCAGCGTGCCCGCGTCGACCTGCGCCCCGGCCTGGACGGACAGGACGGTGACGACGCCGTCGTCGGGCGCCACGATCTCATGCTCCATCTTCATCGCCTCCAGGACGAGCAGCGGCTGGCCGGCGACCACGGTGTCGCCGATGGCGACGTCGACCCGCACCACGCTGCCGGGCATCGGCGCGAGCAGTGAACCGGGCGCGGTCTGCGCCGCCGGATCAGGGTGGCGCTCGACCAGGCGGAAGTCGGCCTGACCCGCCGGGCCGCTGACGTGCACGGCGCCGTGGCCGGGCGCACGGACGCTGAAGGCGCGTCGCAGCCCGTCGAGCTCGAGCTCCACGGTGTCGGCGGTCGCGTGCAGCAGCCGCACCTCGGAGGCCAGCGGCTCGCCGCCGACCACGAGCCGTGCGAGCGCGCCGTGGCGGTCGAAGCGGTAGCCGACCGTGGGCGTGTCGTCCCCGTGCTCGAACGAGACGGTCTGGTCCGTCGACGGGTTGTTGCGCCAGCCCGACGGGATGCTCGCCTGCACCGGCGCGACCGCGCGTGCGGCGGCCTGTCCGGCGAGCGCCGCGGCGGCGGCCGCGACACGCAGCTCGTCGGTGTCGAGCAGGGGCGCGACGAGCACGGCGGACTCGGGGCGGTCGAGGAAGTGCGTGTCGACGTCGCCCTCGAGGAACGCCGGGTCCTCCAGCAACCGGATGAGGAAGTCGCGGTTCGTAGGCAGCCCGTCGATGTGCGCCTCGCGCAGCGCGGCAGCGAGCACCCGCGCGGCCTCGCTGCGGGTCTCGGCGTACGCGATGACCTTCGCGACCATCGGGTCGTAGTGCACCGAGACCGTCGAGCCGGATTCGACGCCGGCATCCACGCGCAGTCCCGCGCGCTCGGGGAACTCCAGCCGGGTGAGCGTGCCCGTCTGCGGCAGGAAGTCCGCTGCGGGGTCCTCGGCGTAGAGCCGCACCTCGATGGCGTGGCCGGCCGGCTCGGGCTCGCGCACGTCGTCGCCGATCGGCGCCCCGGCGGCGACCTCGAGCTGCAGGCGCACGAGGTCGAGGCCCGTGACCTCCTCGGTCACAGGGTGCTCGACCTGCAGGCGCGTGTTGACCTCCAGGAAGTAGAAGCTGCCGTCGTCGGCGAGGAGGAACTCGACCGTTCCCGCGCCGACGTAGCCGATCGCCTCGCCCGCCGCCACGGCGGCGGCCCCCATCCGGGCGCGTAGCTGCGCGTCGACGACGGGGGACGGCGACTCCTCGAGGATCTTCTGGTGGCGACGCTGGACCGAGCATTCGCGCTCGCCCAGATGCGTCACGGTCCCGTGCGTGTCGCCGAGGATCTGGATCTCGACGTGGCGGCCCTTCGCGACATAGCGCTCGAGCAGCAGCGTGTCGTCGCCGAACGCGTCGGCGGCCAGCCGCCGCGACGACGCCACCGCCGCCTCGAGTTCGTCCTCGGACGGCAAGACGCGCATGCCCTTACCGCCGCCGCCCGCCGACGGCTTGACGAGCAGGGGATAGCCGACGCCCGCCGCGCCCTGGCGCAGCGCCGGGCCCTCGAGCCCGGTCGCATCGAGGTCGGGCAGGACGGGGACGCCGGCCTCGGCGAGCAGCCGCTTGGCGCCGAGCTTGGAGCCCATCCGCTCGATCGCCTCGGGCGACGGACCGACGAACACGATCCCCGCGTCCGCGCACGCGCGCGCGAAGCCCGCGTTCTCGGCGAGGAACCCGTAGCCCGGGTGGATCGCGTCAGCGCCGGTGCGCCGTGCGGCCTCGATGATCGCGTCGCCGCGCAGATAGGACTCCGCGGGCGTGTTGCCGCCGAGGCGGACGGCGAGGTCCGCGTCGGCGACGAACGGCATGGCCGCGTCGGCGTCGGAGTACACGGCGACGGTGGTGATGCCCATCTCCCGCGCGGTGCGGATGATGCGGCAGGCGATCTCGCCGCGGTTGGCGACGAGCAGGGTGCGAATCGTCGACATCGGCCTCACATCCGGAAGACGCCGTAGCCCTCGGCGCCCTCGATCGTCTCGCCATGGCAGACCGACAGCGCGATGCCCAGCACGGTGCGGGTGTCGCGCGGGTCGATGATCCCGTCGTCGTACACGCGACCGGACATCGGCAACGCGAGCGACTCGCGCTCGATCTGATCCTCGACCGCCTTGCGCATCGCCGCGTCGGCCTCCTCGTCGTAGGGCGCGCCGCGCGACTCCGCAGCGGCGCGCGCGACGATCGACAGCACGCCGGCCAGCTGCGTGCCGCCCATCACCGCGATCTTCGCGTTGGGCCAGGTGAACAGGAACCGCGGCCGATAGGCCTGCCCGCTCATCCCGTAGTTGCCCGCGCCGTAGGACCCGCCGACGATCACCGAGATGTGCGGCACCGTCGAGTTCGACACCGCGTGGATCATCTGGGCGCCGTGCTTGATGATCCCGGCCTGCTCGTACTTCGCGCCGACCATGTAGCCGGTGACGTTGTGCAGGAAGAGGATCGGCGTGTTCGCCTGGTTGCACAGCTGGATGAACTGCGTCGCCTTCTGCGACTCCTCGCTGAAGAGGATCCCCTGGACGTTTCCGATGATCCCCACCGGGAAGCCGTGGATCGACGCCCATCCGGTCGTCAGCGCCGTGCCGTACGCGGGCTTGAACTCGTCGTACTCCGACCCGTCGACGATCCGCGCGATGACCTCGCGCATGTCGAACGGCTCCTTGAGGTCGATCGACGCGATGCCCGCCAGCTCCTCGGCGTCGTGCAGCGGCGCGCGGACCGGCAGCGCGGTCGGCCCGGGGCCGCGCTTGCGCCAGTTCAGCCGGCGGACGACCTGGCGGCACAGGCGGATCGCGTCGGGCTCGTCGACGGCGAGATAGTCGCCCAGGCCGGAGACCCGCGTGTGCATCTCCGCGCCGCCGAGCGACTCGTCGTCGGACTCCTCGCCCGTCGCCATCTTCACGAGCGGCGGGCCGCCGAGGAAGACCTTTGACCGTTCCTTGATGAAGATCGTGAAGTCCGCCATGCCCGGCGTGTAGGCGCCGCCGGCGGTGGCGTTGCCGAACACGACGGCGACGTTCGGGATGCCCGCGCGGCTCATCTCGGCCTGGCGGCGGAACCCGGCGCCGCCGGGCACGAACGCCTCGGCCTGCGTCGGCAGGTCGGCGCCGCCGGACTCGACGAGGCTGATGTACGGCAGGCGGTTCTCCTGGGCGATGTCCATCGCGCGCATCGCCTTGCGCATGGTCAGCGGGTTCATCGTCCCGCCCTTCACCGTCGCCTCGCTGGCGGTGATGACGCACTCGACGCCCTCGATCACCCCGATGCCGGTGATCATGCTGGCGCCCACCGCGAACTGCGACTCGTACGCGGCGAACGGGCTGAGCTCGAGGAACGCGGTGTCGGGGTCGAGCAGCAGCTCGACGCGCTCGCGCGGGAGCAGCTTGCCGCGCTTGCGGTGGCGCTCGACGTAGCGCTCGCCGCCGGCGGCGCGCACCTCCTCGAGCAGCCCGTCGAGTTGCTCGACGAGTTCGAGCATCCCCTCGCGCTTGCGGGTGAAGTCCGGCGCCGCCGGGTCCACGCTCGTGGTCAGGACGGTCATGACCTGCGCTCCTCCTGCTGGATCGCGCCGCTCTCGGTGGCCACGGCGGCGGGCGGGTAGCGGACCTGATGGACGTCGTGGCCGAAGTCGACGTTGATCGTGCTGCCGGTGATCGACCGGCCGGCGGGCGACACGACGAACGCGACGGTCTCGGCGATCTGCTCCGGCGTGACGAGCTCGCCGGCCAGGACGCTGTCGATGTAGTGGTCGCGGAACTCCGGCGGGTACTTCGTCATGAAGGTCTCGGTGGCGACGATGCCGGGCGCCACGGAGACGAGGTTGATCTTGAAGCGGGCCCACTCGATCGCGAGCACCTTCATGAGGTTCTCCACGCCGGCGCGCGCGGCCGAAGAGTGCGCCATCCCGGGCAGGCCGTTGTGCGGGGTGAGCGTGACGCTCACCACCCTGCCGCCGTTCCCGCTCGGGATGAAGGCCTTCGTCGCGACCGCGTGCGTCATGAGCCACGTGCCCTCGAGGTTGAGCCGCACGACGGTGCGGAACCCCTTCGGCGTGATCTGCTCGGCCGGACTGAGGTACTGGCCGCCCGCGTTGTTGACGAGGATGTCGATGCGCCCGTAGCGCGTGAGCGTCTCATCGACGAGCGCGTCGACCTGGTCCTCCTCACGGATGTCGCACGTGATGCCGGCGATCCGGCCGTGCGGGTCGAGCGCGGCCGTCTCGTCCAGCGGCTCCTGACGCCGGCCGCAGATCACGACCTGCGCGCCGAGCCGCGCGAGCTCCAGCGCGGTGGCCCGGCCGATGCCGGACCCCGCGCCCGTGACGATCGCGACCTGGCCGTCGAGCAGCCCGTCGCGCAAGACCCCTTCGGCCATCGTCTAGTAGCTCTTGGGCAGCCCGAGGCCGTGCTGGGCGACGTGGTTGAGGATCATCTGCTCGCTCACCGGCGCGGTGCGCATGAGGCGCGCGGGCCACCACATGTCCGACATCCCGTACTCGAGCGCGAAGCCGTTGCCGCCGTGCGCCTGGATGCCGGCGTCGACGGCGTGGACGGCGGCCTTCGCCGCGGCGTATTTCGCCATGTTCGACGCCTCGCCCGCGAGCGGGGAGCCCGCGTCGAAGAGCACCGCCGCCTTCTGCGTCATCAGGCGCGTCATCTCCATCTCGACCTTCGCCTCGGCGAGCGGGTGGGCGACGGCCTGATGGGCGCCGATCGGCGTGCCCCAGACCTCGCGCTCGTTGGCGTACTTCGTCGCGCGCTCGATCGCGCGGCGCGCCATGCCGTTGGCCAGGGCCGCGGCGATGATCCGCTCGGGGTTCAGTGCGTCGAAGAGGACGCCGAGGCCGGCCTCCTCGCCGCCGAGCAGCCGGTCGGCCTCGACGGGGACGTCGTCGAAGTAGAGCGTCCACTGCTTGTCCGGGCCGAGGTACGGCATCGGGATCTCGTCGCGCGAGAAGCCGGTGCCGTCGATGTCGATGATCGCGAGGGTAGGCAGCCCGAGGGTCCCGTCATCACGGCGCATGCGCGCGACGACGAGGATCGCCTCGGCGTCCTCGACACCCGAGATGTAGGTCTTCTGCCCGCGCAGCAGGTAGCCGCCGTTGCCGTCCTTCTTCAGCTCGGTGCGCAGGTTGTGGCTGTTCGTGCCGGCGTCGGGCTCGGTGATCGCGAACGCGATCTTCGTCGTGCCGGCGGCGACGCCGCGCAGCCAGCGGTCCTTCTGCGCGTCCGTGGCGTGGCGCGGGAGGATCGAGCCGTTCATCGCGCTGGAGACGACGAGCATGAGCGTCGCGCCACCGGCCGCGGCGAGCTCCTCGCCGACGAGCTGCAGGCCCCACATCCCGAGGCCGCCGCCGCCGTACTCCTCGGGGACGTTGATGCCGACGAAGCCCTGCTCGGAGAGCGCCTTCCACAGCTCGCTCGGGGGCTGCCCGGCCTCGTAGCACTTCCGGGAGTAGTCGTCGCCGAAGCTCTCGACGATCTCGCGCACGGAGGTGCGGATGGCCAGCTCCTCGTCGCTCGGAACGAGCGGGAGGGCGATCGTGGTGTCGGTGGTCGCGCTCATTGAATGGCTATTCAACCAGATTTGGATGGTCATTCAATCAATGTGCGATCATGGCGGCCGTGCCGAAGCCCGCCACCACGCGCCACCGCCCCCGCACGCCGGGCCGGCTGCCGGCGCCGGACATCCCGCCGAAGGGCGCCGACGTCACGCGGGAGAAGCTGCTGCAGGCCACGCACGAGCTGCTGTTCGAACTCGGCGGCGAGGAGCCGTCGGTGAGCCAGATCTGCGAACGCGCCGACGTGCGCGTCGCCATGGTGAGCTACTGCTTCGGCAGCAAGGCCGGCCTGCTCGAAGCGCTGGGCGAGCGCGCGGTCGCGCATCTCATGGCCGAAGAGGCGCACCTCATCGCGCTCGGCCTTCCGCCCGAGGAGGCGATGGCGCTCCACGTGCGCGCGATGGTGCTGAACTTCGTCCGCTACCCGTACTTCAGCTCGCTGAGCGAGCGGATCGCCGCGGGTGACCCGACCGCCACGGGCATGGCGCACACCGTCGCGCGGCCGACGATCGACTTCTACCGCGACCTGCTCGCGCAGGGCGCGGCGTCCGGCGTGTTCCGCGACGACGTGGACCCGACGCTGCTGTGGTTCTCCATCGTCGGGATGTGCGAGTTCATCTTCAACGCGCGGTCCTGGCTGACGGAGACGGGCGAGAAGCTCAACGACGCGCTCGTCGACCGCTTCGTCGACCACACGGTGCAGTTCGTGCTGCACGGCCTCGCGCCGGCCCCGACCGCCGCCTGAGGGCGCGAACGTCCGATCACCGTCGCCATAGCAACGGCGATCAGACGTTCAGCGCGCGGAGGGGAAGAAGGGGTGGGCGAGGGCCGCGGCGTCGAGGATGCGCTGGCCGTCGATCGTCGCCGTGGCCTCGTCGATCCCCTGCTCCGGCCACGACACACCGAAGGTCACGGGGCCTGGCGGCGGAAGCGGGCGAACCCAGAGCTCGTAGCGCCACGACCCGCTTCCGCCCCCGCTGCCCTGCGGCGAGATCGCGAGACCATCTCCCTCATGCATCGCGCGGAGCCAGTCTCCGTCGCCGCCGGCGCTGCGGCTCGGGCTCGGGAAGCGGGTCGAAGAACGGCACGCGCGAACCCTACGCAATGGTGAACGTCCGATCACCGTCGCCATAGCAACGGCGATCAGACGTTCGCGGCAAGCGGGGCTCAGGCGCGGGCGACGTCCGTCGTGAGCTGCTCGACGCCCGGCATGATCGTGTCGACGATGAGGTCGTGCGCCTGCTCGCGCGTGATCCGCTCGTACTGCAGCCACTGCACCACGACCGCCTCGCCGAAGCCGGCCCACGCGCGGACCGTCGCGAGCGTCGCGGGCTCGAGCCCGTCGACGGGCCCCAGGCCGATCACCGCGACGAGCCGGTGAGCCGTCTCCTCGCGCGCCTCCTCGATGATCGCCGCGATCTCGCCGTCGCCCATGCTGGTCGCGGCGCGCAGCGACACCGCCCAGACCTCGCGGTCGCGCTCGATGAGCTCGAGCCACATGTCGAGGCTCTCCAGCAGCCGCGCTCGCGGCGTGGCGCCCTGGACGTAGTCGGGCACGGGGAACGACTCCACGCGCGTGACCTGGCGCACGACGTCGAGGTACAGGCCGCGCTTCGTGCCGAAGTAGTGGTTGATGAGGCCGCGGGCGACGCCCGCCTCCTCGGCGACCGCGTCGAGTGACACCTCGTCGTACGGGCGCGTGCGGAACAGCCGCGTCGCGGCGGCGAGGATGCGTTCCTCTCGACTATTTGCTGTGTCGCCAGCAGTCATTGGCCGTTCGCCAGTATACGTGGTACGGTCGCCGCCATGAGCGGTTCCCCCTCGGTCGCGATCATCGGCGCCGGCCTGTCCGGGCTCGCCATGGGAATGGCCCTGCAGGACGCAGGCATGCCCGACTTCACGATCTACGAGAAGGCCGACGACGTCGGCGGCACGTGGCGCGAGAACCAGTACCCGGGCCTGACGTGCGACGTCCCCGGCCGCTTCTACCAGTTCCACGCCATGCCCAACCCGGACTGGACGCACCGCTACGCGGCCGGGCCCGAGATCCAGCGCTACATCCGCAAGGTCGCCCACGAGCGCGACCTCGTCCGGAACATCCGCTTCGCCACCGAGGTCACGGAGGCGGTCTGGGAGGACGACCACTGGCGGCTGACCACCTCCGACGGCGCGCAGCGAACCGCCGACGTCGTGGTGGCCGCCACCGGCGTCCTGCACCATCCGAAGATGCCGGACATCGCGGGGATGGACACGTTCGCCGGCCGGTCGTTTCACTCCGCCCGCTGGGAGCACGACGCGCCGATCGAGGGCAAGCGCCTCGCCGTCGTCGGCACCGGGTCGACGAGCGCGCAGATCGTCGGCGCGCTCGCGGGCAAGGCCGCGCACATCGACGTCTACCAGCGCTCCCGCCACTGGGTCGCCGAGATGAGCAACCCGCGCTACAGCCGCGCCGGCCGGGCGCTCCTGCGGCGCTTTCCCAGGCTCAACTACCTCTCGTACCACGGCCTGCGCGCCGTCCTGTTCGACTGGCTCGCACAGGGCGTCGTCCAGCCCGGCGCCGCGCGTCGTGTCTTCCAGGGGATCGCGCGCAAGAACTTCGAGAGCCACGTCAAGGACCCGGAGCTGCGCGCGCGGATCGAGCCGGACTACCCGCCGCTGTGCAAGCGGCTGATCATCGCGCCGAACTACCTGACCGCCCTGCAGCGGCCCGACGTCGATCTCATCACCGACCACGTCGACCGCATCGAGCCCGACGGCATCCGCACGCAGGACGGCGTGCTGCACCCCGCCGACGTCATCGTCTACGCCACCGGGTTCAACGCCGGCGCGTTCATGCGCCCCATGCAGATCACGGGCAAGGACGGCCTGACGCTCGAGGAGGCGTGGAAGGACGGCCCGCGGGCGTACCGGTCGGTCGCCCTGCCCGGGTTCCCGAACCTCTTCACCCTCCAGGGCCCGCACAGCCCGGTCGGCAACTACTCGCTCATCCGCATCGCCGAGACGCAGGTGCACTTCGTCATGCAGTGGCTCGAGCAGATGCGCGCGGGCGAGGTCGTCGCGGTGTCGCCGACCGCCGAGGCGACGGACGCCTACTACCGCGACCTGCGCGCCGCGATCCCCAACACCGTCTGGGACACCGGCTGCCACAGCTGGTACCACGACGCCCAGGGAAACGTGCAGCTGTGGCCGTGGACGGCCAAGCGCCACCGCGAGATGCTCTCGCACCCGATCCCCGCGCACTTCGAGATCCAGCGGCCGGCGCCGGTGCCCGCCGCGGCGGTCTAGCGGCCGCCCTCGCCGATCGCCTCGGCGAACTCGTCCATCAGCCCCTCGGCCAGACGGGCGCCCGTCTCGACGACGAGATGGTGGACCTGCTCACGCGTCAGCCGGCCGTACTCCAGCCACTGGATGATCGCGCCCTCCGAGAGCGCACCCCACGCCCGGAGCATCCCGAGCCGCTCGGGCGTGAGCTCGTCGACCGGGCCGAGCCCCATGATCTGCGCCGAGCGGACCGCGCCGACCTCGCGCGCCTCCTCCGTGATCCGGGCGACCTCCGGGTCGCCCAGACCCGCGCCGCGGACCGAGTCGCTCCACAGGTCCCGGTTGCGCTCGATCGTCGCGAGCCACGCCCCGACGCTCTGGTCCATCCGGTCGCGCAGCGTCGCGCCGTGGACGTAGTCGGGAACCGGCATCTCCGGCACCTGCATGAACCGGCGGACGACCTCGACGTAGAGGTCGCGCTTCGTGCCGAAGTGATGGTTGATGAGCCCGCGGGCGATGCCCGCGGACTCGGCGATCTCGTCGAGCGACACGTCGCCGTAGTGCCGCGTGCGGAAGATCCGCGTTGCCACCTGGAGGATCTGCTCGCGCCGCTCCTCGGGCGCCATGCGCCTAGCACGCTGACGCGGGGTGGGCTTCGGCTTCGGGGAGGCCACGGGTCGCCCGACGATATCCGTCAGCTCGCCTGGACCTCCGCGAGGCCGTCCTTGATCGAGACGTCGCCGCCGCTGTTCTCTGACTCGAACGCGAACGCGCGCCGGCCGGCGGGCGGGTCCAGGACCTCCCAGATGCGCGTCGTCAACGTCTGCCCGGGCAGGTTCGGACGAGAGAAGCGCACGGCCAGGCGCTTGAGCCGCGCGGTGTCGCCGTCGCAGCACTCCGCGACGACCGCATTGGCGTTGAACGCCATGGTGCAGAGCCCGTGGATGATGATCCCGGGGAGGCCCACCTGCTTGGCGAACGCATCGTCCTTGTGGATCGGCATGTGGTCGCCCGACGCGTCGGCGTAGCGGAACGTCTGGTCCTCGTCGAAGACCTGCGTGACCGTCGCCACCGGCTCGGCCGACCGCTCGTCGGCGCCGACGCGATGCGACGGCGCCATCTCGCCCTCGGTCGGCGCGCCGTCGGCGCCCCGGAAGAACGCGACCATCGACTGATCGTTGACGGGCTCGCCGGCGTCGGTCTTCGTCTCGACGGCGATGTGAACGACGACGCCGTTGGGCGCGGTCGTCATCCCGACGGGCGCCGCACGCGTCTTCAGCGTCATTCCGGGCACGATCGGCTGGTGGATGCGCATGTCCTGCTCGCCATGGACGACGCGCATGAGCACGCTGGGCGGCACGAGCCCCGCCATCGCCTCTCCGATCTGCGGGAACACCGGCACGATCGCGTAGACGGGCGGCGCCACCTCACCGGCGAGCTGCGCGGCGTTCTCGGAGTTCGTCGCCTTCGCGTAGGCGATGGTCGCGTCGGCGGTGATCTCGTGCGTCTGCTCCGACGTCCACGTGCCGAGCTTCTCGGCGCTCCACGCCTCCTGCTGGGTCTCCGTCATGTCGTCTCCTCAGATGGGGATGTCGCCGCCAGCATCACGCGCTGACCGGCCGGTAGACCGTGACGACCGCCGCGCCGCCGAGGCCGATGTTGTGCTGCAGCGCGGTCGTCGCGCCCTCGACCTGCCGGGCGTTCGCCGTGCCGCGCAGCTGCCACACGAGCTCGGAGCACTGCGCCAGGCCGGTCGCCCCGAGCGGGTGGCCCTTGGAGATGAGGCCGCCCGACGGGTTGACGACCGGGCCGTCGCCGCCGTACGTCGTCGCCTTGCGGTCGACGAGCAGGTGCCCCTCGCCTTCCTCGGCGAACCCGAGCGCCTCGTAGGTGATGAGCTCGTTCGCGCTGAAGCAGTCGTGCAGCTCGCAGACGTCGATATCGGACGGCGCGACCTGCGCCTCCTCCATCGCCCGGATCCGCGCCTGCTTGGACATGTCGAAGCCCACGACCTCGATCGCCGTCGCGCCCTCGGCGAACGTCGCCGGCGTGTCGGTGACCATCGACTGCCCGGCGATCTCGATCGCGCGGTCCCACAGGTCATGCTCGTCGACGTAGCGCTCGGAGGCGACCAGCGCGGCGCCCGCGCCGTCAGACGTCGGCGAGCACTGGAGCTTCGTCAGCGGCGGGCTGATCATCGGCGCGTTGAGGATGTCCTCGAGCGAGTACTCGTCCTGGAACTGCGCGTACGGGTTGTTCGTCGAGTGCTTGTGGTTCTTCCAGCCGATCCACGCGAAGTGCTCAGGGGTCGACCCGTACTTCTTCATGTGGTCGACGCCTGCGTCGCCGAACATCTGCGGCGCCATCGGCGCCGGAGTCAGCTCGTGGGTCTCCATGAGCTTCTGGAGGTGGTGGTCCATCGCCGGGGTCCGGTCGGTGTACTTCATCCCGAGCGAGCCCTTCTCCATCTTCTCGAAGCCGAACGCCAGCGCGAGATCGGCGAGGCCACCGCGGACGGCCTGGCGCGCGAGGTAGAGCGCGGACGACCCGGTCGAGCAGTTGTTGTTGACGTTGACCACCGGGATGCCGGTGAAGCCGAACTGGTAGATCGCGCGCTGGCCGTACGTGGAGTCGCCGTAGCAGTAGCCCGCGAAGGCCTGCTCGACGTCCTCGTACGGGACGCCTGCGTCGTCGAGCGCGTTGCTGACGGCGTCGCCGACCCAGTCGGGGTAGTCGCCTTCCTTCGTGCCGGGCTTATCGAACTTCGTCATGCCGACGCCGATGACGAACGTGCGGTTGCTCATGGTGGGTCTCCTCACATCCCCATCGGGACGCCGCCGCTGACATGGAGCACCTGGCCGGTGACGTAGTTCGACCAGGGCGAGCACAGGAACGCGATGCCGCCG
>CAMCUD010000050.1 GCA_945878865.1 Bifidobacterium breve
GCTTCCGCGACCTCATGCCGCGGCTCAACGTCAGCAACGACTTCTTCGTCCGGACCTCGGACCCGGAGCACAAGGCGTGCGTGCAGGAGATACTCACGCGGGTCAAGGACAACGGCTACGTCGAGCTCGGCACCTACGAGGGCTGGTACTGCCCCCGGTGCGCGGACTTCAAGACGGAGTCCGAGATCGCCGAGGGCAACACGTGCCCGATCCACAAGATCGCACTCGTGCGCGAGTCCGAGGAGAACTGGTTCTTCAAGCTCTCCGCGTTTCAGGAGCCGCTCGAGAAGCTCTTCGCGGACAACCCGGACTTCGTGCGGCCGCGACACCGGTTCAACGAGGCGCATGCGTTTCTGTCCCAGGGCCTGCAGGACGTGTCGCTGTCACGCGGGAAGCTGACCTGGGGCGTCGAGGTTCCGTGGGACCCCGAGCACGTCTTCTACGTGTGGTTCGACGCCCTCCTGAACTACGTCACTGCGCTGTCGTACGCCCGCCCCGGTGATGACCTGACCGAGCGGTTCTGGCCCGCCCAGATCCAGCTCATCGGCAAGGACATCCTGAAGTTCCACACGATTTACTGGCCGGCGCTGCTCATGGCCGCGGGACTGGAGCTGCCCGAGCACGTCGTCGTCCATGGGTTCCTGCTCATGCGCGACGCCGACGGCACCGAGCACAAGATGAGCAAGTCGCTGGGCAACGTGCTCGACCCGTTCCAGATCATCGATGACTTCGGCGCGGACGCCCTGCGCTACTACTGCCTGCGCGAGGTGCGCTTCGGGCAGGACGGCGCGGTGTCCACGAGCGGCTTCGCGGCACGGTACGAGGGCGAGCTGGCCAACGAGTTCGGCAACCTCGCGAGCCGCACGACCGCGATGATCCACCGGTACCGCGACGGCGAGGTCCCGGCGATCCAGCCAGACCACGCGATCGCGCAGGAGCTCGACCCGCTCGCCGCGCAGATCGAGGAGCTCATCGATGCCAGCGAGCTGACGCAGGCGCTCGATGTCGCCTGGACGGCCGTGCGGCGGCTCAACCGGTACGTCGAGGAGCAGGCGCCGTGGGCGCTGGCGAAGGACGACAGCAACGCGGCCCAGCTCGATCTCGTGCTCGCGACGCTCGCCGACGGCCTGCGCCTCATCGGCGTGCTGCTGCACCCGTGGCTGCCGGCGAGCGTGGAGAAGCTCTTCGCTGCGATCGGCGTCGACGACCTCGCGCTGTCGACCGCGCGGCTGCAGCCCGGCCTCGTCACCCGCGTCGAGCGGATCGCCCCGCTGTTCCCCAAGCCCCAGGACTGACGTGATCGACTCGCACACGCACCTGTCGAGCTGTGCGCCCGACGATGCGCAGCTCGTCGGCGCCGCGAGGGAGGCGGGGGTCACGCGGATCCTCACCGTGGGGATGGACGAGGCGACCTGGCCGCAGGCCATCGCGGCCGCCGAGACGTTCGACGAGGTGTTCTGCGCGCTCGGGCGCCACCCGAACATGGCCGAGGGTTTCGACGACGCCGCGCTCGAGACGCTCCGCGGTCTGGCCGCGCACCCGAAGTGCCGGGCGATCGGCGAGACGGGCCTGGACTACTTCCGCGAGACCACCACCGCGGCGGCGCAGGCACACGCCTTCCACGCGCACATCGAGCTCGCCCGGGAGACCGGCAAGCCGCTGGTCATCCACACGCGCGCGGCTGACGACGACACGATCGCCACCCTGCGCGAGCGCGCCGACGGGGTCACGGTGATCATGCACTGCTTCTCCATGCCCGACCGCCTCGACGAGTGCCTGGAGCAGGGCTGGTGGATCAGCTTCGCGGGCAACGTCACGTACAAGGCCAACCTCGAGCTCGCGCACGCCGCCGCCCGCGTGCCGGCCGAGCGGATCCTCGTGGAGACCGACGCGCCGTACCTGACGGCGCAGGCCGTCCGCAAGGAGCGCAACCAGCCGGCGTTCGTCGTGCACACCGCGCGGTTCCTCGCCGAAGCCCGCGGCGAGACGTACGAGGAGTTCGAGGCCGCCGTCGAGCGCAACGCCGCGACCGTCTTCGGGTGGTGAGCGAGCAGACGCCCACCCAGCCGAGCCTGCGGCGGATGCGGGAGTTCGGCATCCGGCCGAAGCGCGACCTCGGCCAGAACTTCCTCGTCGACTCGAACATCCTCGGCGTGATCGAGCGGGCCGCCGACCTGCGCGACGACGACGTCGTCCTGGAGATCGGCGGCGGCCTGGGCGTGCTCAGCGAGCACCTGGCGCCACGGGTCGGGCACTTGCACGTCGTCGAGCTCGACCGGGGACTCGAGGAGCCGCTGCGTGAGGCGCTCGCGCCGTTCGGGAACGTGACGCTGCACATGATCGACGCGCTCGACCTCGACCTCGCGGCACTCGATCCCGCGCCGACGGCGGTCGTCGCCAACCTGCCGTACGGCATCGCGGCGACGGCGATCCTCCGCACGGTCGAGGAGCTGCCGTCCGTCGACCGCTGGGTCGCGATGGTGCAGAAGGAGGTCGGCGAGCGCTTCGCCGCGCAGCCCGGGACGAGCGCCTACGGTGCGCCGTCGGTGCTCGCGCAGCTGTCGTGCGACGTGAAGGTCCTGCGCGGGGTCTCGCGGACGGTGTTCGCTCCGGTCCCGAACGTCGACTCGGTCCTGGTGGGGCTCCGCCGGACCGGCCCCCCGGCCGACCCGAAGCTGCGACGGCTGGTCTCCTCCGCGTTCTCGCACCGGCGCAAGGCGCTGGCCAAGTCGCTGCAGCTCTCCGGCGCGTTCGGCCCCGACGTCCGCGACCGCACGCGCGCGGCGCTGCAGGCGCTGGACCTTCCCCCTGACGCGCGCGCCGAGCGGCTGTCTCCCGCGCAGTTCACCGCCCTCTGGGAGGCGCTGGCGTGACGGGCGCGTGGACATGTACCGCGCCCGCGAAGGTGAACCTCTGCCTGTACGTCGGCGGTACGAGACACGACGGGCGCCACGAGCTCGTCAGCGTCATGGAGAACGTCGACCTGCACGACACCGTCACCCTCGCCCCCGCCGACATCGACGAGGTCATCTGCCCGGGTGTCGAGGGGCCGAACCTCGCCGCCGAGGCCGTCGCGGCGTTCCGCACGGCGACCGGGTGGGACGCGCCGCCCGTTCGCATCGCGATCGCCAAGCGCATCCCGATCGCGGGCGGCATGGCCGGCGGGTCGGCCGACGCGGCCGCGGCGCTGCGCCTTGTCGCTGCGGCCGCGGGAGTCCAGGACCCGGCCCTGCTCGAGGAGATCGCCGCCGGGCTGGGCGCCGACGTCCCGAGCCAGGTGCGCGGCGGCCGGGTCCTGGCCGAAGGCGCCGGGGAGCGGTTGACCGCCAGCCGGGCGCGCGAGGAGCGCGCCGTCCTCGTGGTGCCGCTCGCCGCGCAGCTGAGCGCGGGTGCCGTCTACACCGAGTTCGACCGGCTGGGCCTCCAGCGTGCTCCGGACGAGCTCGCCGACCTCCGGGCGCGCGTGGCCGCGGCGGAGGGGGCGGAGGGCGTGATCGCCGCCGGCCTCGTCGACAACGACCTGGAGCGGCCCGCGCTCGAGCTGTGCCCACCGATCGCCGAGGCCCTGCGCGCGCTCGACGCGGCGGGGGCGGAGCTGGCGCGCGTCTCCGGGTCGGGCCCGACCGTGTTCGGGCTGTTTCCCGCCGGCGCCGACCTCGGCCCGGCGCTCGCGGCGGTCGGAGGGCACGCCTGCCGTCTGCTCGCGGGCGACCCGGCCGGACGGCTCCCTGTCCACGCGGAGGCCGCGCCCGCGTGAAGCCGCTGTGGCTGTTCGCGTCCGCGGCGGTCGCGGCCTTCGCCATCGCCACGCGGCGCAAGCGCGGCAAGGTGGAGCTCACGCTCCTCGCGCTCGCGGTCGTCGGTCTGGCGGTCTATGGCGCCGGGCTCGTCGAGCTGCCGAACATCAAGCACCTCATCGGCGACCTCGGGCAGGCGCTCGGGCCGTACACCTACCTGCTCGTCGCCGCGGGCGCGTTCCTCGAGACGGGCGCGTTCGTCGGCCTCATCGCGCCCGGAGAGACGATCATGATCGTCGGCGGCGTGATCGCCGGGCAGGGCGAGATCCGGCTCGGCCCGCTGATCTTCATCGTCTGGGTCTCGGCGGTGGCGGGCGACACGGTCTCGTTCTTCCTCGGCCGACGGCTGGGCCGCGATTTCCTGCTCCGGCACGGCCCGCGCGTGCAGATCACCGAGGAGCGGCTGATCCAGGTCGAGAAGTTCCTCGAACGCCGCGGCGGGACGACGATCCTCATCGGGCGGTTCGTGGGCGTCGTGCGTGCCGTTGCGCCGTTCGTCCTCGGCTCGTCGAACATGTCGTACAAGCGCTTCATCCCGTACGACATCCTCGGCGCGGGTCTCTGGGCGACGTTCTTCACGACGCTCGGCTACGTCTTCTGGCAGAGCTTCGACAAGGTCGCCGAGTACGCGAGCCGCGGGGCGTTCGCGCTCGGGACGGTCATCGTCATCACCGTCGGGGTGATCCTGCTGGCGCGCCAGCTGCGCGATCAGGAGGGGCGAGCGGAGGCGAAGGCGTGGATCGACACGCAGCTCGAGCGGCCGGTGCTGCGCCCGTTCGCGCCGGTGCTGCGGTGGATCGGCGCGCATGTCGTCCTGCCCGTCGCGACCCGGCTGAAGGGCCCGGTCTGGTTCGCCATCCAGCGGGTCACGCCCGGCGGTCTCGGCCTGGAGTTCACCACGGTGGTGGCGATCCTCGCGGTCGGGGCGTTCATCTTCACGGAGCTGACGATCGTCGTGACACAGCAGGCGCTCGCGTTCGGCGACCGCGCGGCGGCGGACATGGCCGAGCGCCTGCAGACGCCGATGGGCATCGACGCGGCGAAGGTCGTCACGGCGTTCGGCACGTTCCCCGTGGTGTTCGCCGCGACCCTGGTCGTGGTCGTCGTGCTGCTCACCCGCCGCCGCGTGGCCTACGCGATGGTGCTGCTCGTCGGGCTGGTGCTCAGCCAGGTCGCCGTGCATCTCACGAAGGAGCTGGTCGAGCGCCCGCGCCCGGCGGGCGCCCTCGTCGACGCGGCGGGATGGTCGTTTCCGTCGGCCCACGCGGCCCACGCGATCGTGTGGGTCGCGCTCGCGGTGGCGCTCGCCCGCGGCGTGCCGTGGTTCGCCGGGCGGGTCGTCGTGATCGTCGGCGCGATCGTGTTCGCCGCTATCGTCGGGCTCACCCGCGTGTACCTCGAGGTCCACTACCTGTCGGACGTCGCGGCAGGATGGGCGCAGGCGGCCGCGATCTACGCCGCGTGCGCGGTCGTGGCCCTCGTCGTCGTCCACGTGCGGGAGAATCGCCGCCGAACATGAGCAACGAGACGATCATCTACCTCGTCGTGGGGGTGTGCGGCGTCGCCGTCCTGGCGGCCTGGATCGGCCTGCTCGTCGTGCCGGCGTGGCAGTCCTACAGCCGGGTCTGGGAGCGGATCGCGGCGTCGTTCCTGACGCTGTACGTGCTCGCCACGCTGCTCGTCCTGGGCGCGCTCGGCGGCGCCGCCGTCGCGTACTACTGGGACCGGATAGCGGCATAACAGCCAGTCCGGACGTCCGGCTCCCGCCCGGCCGCCCTACACTTCATGGCTCATGACTGCCCGTGCGCAGGAGATCGGTGAGCCCGTCTCGCCTGAAGCGGCCGCTCCTGAAGGCGCCCCGACTGGAGACCTCCAGGCGCTGGGCGCCATCACCGACGCGGTCGAGTCGGGCGCCGGTCTGCCCGAGGTCGTCCGGGCCGCATCTCGCGCGCTGCAGATGAGCCTGGTGGTCCTGGATCGCGCCGGTGCGATCCTCGCGGTCGCCGCGCGGTCGTCCTCGGATGAGCGCGCGCTCGTGGAGCGCGCCCGCGGGGTGCGGACGATGGAACTGCGCGTCGCCGACGATGTCGTGGGCGAGTTGCGACTCCGCGGTCCGCGTGAGCCGGCGACCACGCTGCTCCGGCTCGTCACGACGCTCGTCGCCTCCGAGGTGGAGCGCCTGCGCGCACCGGAGCGCGCCTCCCAGGAAGCCGCCACGGCGTTCCTGCACCGCGTGCTCGCCGGCCCGGTCGGCGATCTGGAGGAGGCGCATGCCCAGGCGCAGTCGCTCGGGCTCGACCTCAGCGATGGCGCGACGATCCTCGTGGCCCGGGCGCACTGCCTGGCGGCGACCGAGGACGGCTGGCGCGCCCGCGTCCTGGCCGCCGTCGAGCGTGGAGCGCGCGCCGTCGCGGCGACGGCCGTCGCGGCGCACGCCGACCGCGAGACGCCCGCCGCGGAGATCATCGTCCTCGTGCCCGGCGCGGACGAGGATCTCGCCGCCCGCGCCGGTGACGCTGTCCTGCGTGAACTTCACGCCGGGCTGCCGGGCAACGGCTACACCGTGGGCCGCAGCCGCGTCGCGCAGGATCTGGGTGAGCTGCACCGCGCAGGCAACGAGGCGCTGCTGGCCGCGAACGTCGCCGAGGGCGACGAGGAGCATCCCGCGCTGGCGTTCGACGAGACCGGCGCCTACCGGCTGCTGCTCAGCGCGATGAGCGAGGATCCGGCCGAGCTCCAGCGCTTCTACAGCGAGACCGTCGAACCGCTCGTCGCCTACGACGAGCAGTACGAGACCGACCTCGTGCAGACCGTCGCCGCGTTCCTCGACAACGACGGCAACGTCGCGGGCACCGCGCAGAAGCTGTTCACCCACCGCCACACGATCCGCTACCGGCTGGAGCGGGTGCGTGAGCTCTCGGGCCTCGACGTCGGCTCGACCGACGGCCGTGAGAAGCTCTCGCTCGGCCTGAAGGCCATGCGCGTGCTCGGCGTGACCGCGCCCGGCGGTCCGGCGAGCGAGTCGGGCACGACGGGCGGGCGCGTGCGCTCGCCGCGCCGCTCCTGAGGCGCGGCGGCGCATAGGATCCCGCGCCATGCGCATCGGGATCCTCACCGGCTCCGGGACCTACGCGCTGCCGGGCCTCGAGGTGCGCTCCGCCGACCTCGTGCGCACGCTGTTCGGCAGCGCGCTCGTCACCGAGGGCACGCTCAACGGCGTGGAGGTCCTCCACGTCTCGCGCCACCGCGACGGCCACGAGCGGCTGTCGAGCCAGGTCACGCACCAGGCGAACATCGCCGCGCTGAAGGAGCGCGGCGCCGACGCGATCCTCGCCGCGACGGTGTGCGGTGCGTGCGATCCCGCTCTGCCGCTCGGCTCGCTCGTGGTCTTCGACGACCTGCACTTCCTCGGCAACCGGCTGGGCGACGGGTCCCTGTGCACCCTGCACACCGTCCCGGGCGCGCCGGGCCGCGGGCACTGGATCTTCGACGACCCGTACGCGCCGCCGCTGCGCACGGCGCTGCTCGAGGGCGCGCGCGCCGCGGGCCACGAGGTCCGCGACGGCGGGGTGTACGGCCACGTCGACGGCCCGAGGTTCAACACGAAGGCGGAGATCCGGTCGCTGACCAGCGTCGGCGTCACCGCGGTGAGCCAGACGGGCGGCCCCGAGACGGTCCTCGCGGGGGAGGCGGAGATCCCGTACGCGCTGATCGGGTACGCGACCGACTACGCGAACGGCGTCAAGGACGAGCCGACGCCCGTCGAGACGCTCATCCGGCTGATCGAGGCGTCGACGGCCACGTTCGCCTCGACGCTCGCGGAGGCGGTCATGCGGATCGAGCCCGCGTCGCTGGCGCCCACGGGTACGCACTTTCGCTGGGACTGACTGCGGGTTTGCACGGGTTCGGGTTGCGCCGGGCGTCCGAGCGGGGATGATGCCCCCATGGAACGTCATGACGACTACGAACGCCGGCAGGAGGATGCCGCGGCCGAAGAGGCCGCGCACATCGGAGGGAACCCCGGCCGCGATCCCCGCGCCGGTGACCCCGATCGCTTCGACGGCCGCTCCGGTGAGGCCTTCCGCGCCGTCGAGGAGGCCGGCGGGGGTGAGGCCGAGGGCTTCGAGGAGGCCGAGGCGCTGCTCGAGGAGCGCGCGACCGACATGCAGCAGCCATCGCCGTTCGTCGACCGTGAGGGCATCGTCGAGACCGAGGCGGGCTACCGCGTCAGCGACGACGAGTACGGCGAGGCGGACAGCGCGGTGCACGAGGACTAGATGCGGTTCCATGGCCCGCCGGTGCGTCAGTGCCACCGGGCCATGGAGCCAACCATCTAGCTGGGGAGCACGGACTCGAACCGCGTACTGCGGGACCAAAACCCGCCGTGTTTGCCTGTTACACCACTCCCCAGTGTGTCAGCGGTGCTTCTTCAGAGCCTAGGGCGAGAGACGGCGGCGTGACGTCTGCGCGGCATGCGAACATGTGTTCGCATGCCGCGATACAGCATTGACGAAGCGCGAGCCGCCGTCGCGGCGTCGTCGAACTACTCCGAGACGCTGCGTCGGCTCGGATTGCGACCCGCCGGCGGGAATCACGCGGTCCTGCGGACGTTCCTCGAGACGCACGACATCTCGACCGACCATTTCGACCCGGATGCCGGACGAGGTGCGCGCTTCCGCGCCCGTGCGAAGCGCCCGCTGGAAGAGATCCTGATCGAGGGGTCGACGTACTCACGTGGCGCGCTCAAGCGCAGGTTGTTCGCTGAGGGGCTGAAGGAGCGGCGGTGCGAGCTGTGCGGGCAGGGAGAGATGTGGCGTGGGCGCCTCATGGCGCTCGTCCTGGACCACGTCAACGGCGTGCCAGACGACAACCGCCTGGAGAACCTGCGGGTGCTGTGTCCGAACTGCAACGCCACGTTGGATACGCACTGCGGGCGGAAGAATGAGTCTCTGCCGCAGCGTGCGTGCGTGCGATGCGGCGAGGCGTTCAGGGCGCGGTACCGCAGCCAGCGGTATTGCTCGTCGTATTGCGGCAGTCGGGCGCCGAAGGTCAAGGGCGCACGTCACGACCTCCGCCGCGTCGAGCGCCCGCCCTACGACGAACTCCTGGCCATGATCGCCGCGGACGGCTACGAGGCCACCGGACGGCGCTTCGGGGTCAGCGGCAACGCCATCCGCAAGTGGAGGATGGCCTACGAGCGGGAGGAGGGGTTGGCGGCGCCGTCGTAACCTGGCGCCGTCGCGTCCGCGACTACGATCACCTCCATGGCTGTCCCCACCTTCGTCGTCCTCGCCGCCGGGCAGGGCACGCGCATGCGCTCGGCCACGCCCAAGGTCCTGCATGACCTCTGTGGCCGCCCCCTCGTCGACTGGCCCGTCGCTGCCGCGCGCGACGCCGGCGGGCGGATCGTCGTCGTGGACGGTCCCGCCGGCGCGCTGGGGGAACACTTCGCGGGCCAGGACGATGTCGTCGTCGCCGTGCAGCCCGTCGCCGACGGGACGGCCGGCGCGGTGGCTGCGGCAGCGGAGCATCTGCCTGCCGACGCGCCGGTCGTCGTGCTCGCGGGCGACGTGCCGCTTGTCACCGCAGAGGCGCTCGGCGCGCTGCTGGCGGCGCACGAGCGCGCCGGCGCCGCCGCGACGATCGCCACGATGCGCCTCGCCGACCCCTCGGGCTACGGGCGGATCGTGCGCGGTGCGAGCGGGGACGTCGAGCGGGTCGTCGAGACGAAGGTCGCCGGCGACGCGACGGCCGAGGAGCTTCTCATCGACGAGGTCAACACCGGGCTGATCGTCTTCGACGGCGGCGCGCTGCACGAGGCGCTGCCGCAGGTCGGCGCGCACACCGCGCAGGGCGAGCGCTACCTACCCGATGTGCTGCCGGTGCTTCGCGCCGCGGGTCATCGGGTCGCCGGCCACGAGGTCGCCGACCCGGACCTCACGCTGGGGGTCAACGACCGGCGCCAGCTCGCACAGGTCCGCGCGATCGCCCAGCAGCGCATCTTCGACCGGCTCGCCGCCGGCGGCGTGACGATCGTCGCGCCGGCCGCCACGAGCATCGACGTCGGTGTCGAGATCGGCGAGGACACGCTCGTCGAGCCCGGCGTGACGCTGCGCGGCGCGACGCGCATCGGCGCCGGCTGCCACGTGGGGCCGCAGGCCACCCTCATCGACACGACGCTCGGCGACGATGTGACGATCCGCCACGCGTACGCCGAGCGCGCCGCTGCGCACGACGGTGTGAGCGTCGGGCCGTTCGCCTACCTGCGCCCCGACACCGTCCTGCGCGAGGGCGCGAAGGTCGGCACGTACGTCGAGATCAAGAACTCGGACATCGGGCCGGGCGCGAAGGTCCCGCACCTCTCGTACATCGGTGACGCCGACGTGGGGGAGAAGACGAACCTCGGAGCGGGCACGATCACCGCGAACTACGACGGGCGCAACAAGCACCGCACGACGATCGGCGCGCGCGTGCACGGCGGGGTCGACACCTCGTTCGTCGCCCCGGTCACCGTCGGCGACGACGCGTGGACGGCCGCAGGGTCGGTCGTCACCGAGGACGTGCCGGACGGCGCGCTGGCCGTGGCCCGCGCGCGCCAGCGCACCATCGAGGGCTACGACGCGCGGCAGCGCGACGACGCCTGACCGCGTCGCGCCGACGCCAGTCGAGACGGCTGTCTCGTTTTCCGCTATGCTGCCCGCAGTTCGACGTTGCGTCTGCGCTCACCCCGCTCTGCGCTCACCCCGCAGAACGCACCGTCGGGCGACCCCGCATCCTGCGGGGTTTCGTCGCCGCACGGCGTCACCCGCCCGGTCTACACTCGACTGCAGATGAGCGCCATGCAGACCCAGCCGACGCCGGCGAGCCGTCTGGACCTGGGGTACGACAAGCACCTGATGCTGTTCAGCGGCCGGGCGAACCCGGAACTCGCTGCGAAGATCGCCAACAAGCTGGGCGTCGACCTCGGCGGGGTCACGCTGAAGACCTTCTCCAACGGCGAGGTGTACTGCCGCTACGAAGAGTCGATTCGAGGCGCGGACGTCTTCATCGTCCAGCCGATCTGCGACAACCCGAGCGCCGGGCTGACCGCGAACGACGCGCTCATGGAGCTCATGTTCATGATCGACGCGGCGGTCGGCGCGTCGGCGCACCGCGTGATCGCCGTCGCGCCGTGGTTCGGCTACAGCCGGCAGGACAAGAAGTCGGCGCCGCGCGAGCCGATCTCCGCCCGTGTCGTCGCCCGCATGCTCGAGGCGGTCGGGGCGGACCGCGTCCTGACGATGGACCTCCACGCCGGCCAGATCCAGGGGTTCTTCAGCGTCCCGGTCGACCACATGACCGCGCTGTTCATGCTCACGCAGTACTTCGGCGACCTGAACCTCACGGACCTCGTCGTCGTGGCGCCGGACGCCGGCCGCGTGAAGCTCAACAAGAAGTTCGCGTCGAAGATCGGCGCCGAGCTGGCCATCCTCGACAAGGAGCGGCCCGCCCAGCAGGTCGCCGAGATCGGCTACGTCATCGGTGACGTCAAGGGCAAGACCGCCGTCATCGTCGACGACATGATCGACACCGCGGGCACCCTCGCCGCCGCCGGGCAGACCGTCCTCGACGCCGGCGCCACCCGCGTGTACGCGGCCGCGACCCATCCGATCCTGTCGGGCAACGCGTTCCAGAACCTCGCCGCGAGCAAGTTCGAGCAGATCGTCGTCACGGACACCATCCCGCTGCGCGAGGGCGCGCCGGACAACATCCGGGTGTTGTCGTGCGCCGAGCTGCTGACCGACTCGATCCGCCGGATCTTCACCGACGACTCGGTGAGCGAGGTCTTCGGCGGCGAGAACCAGCTGTTCTGAGCCGATGATCTCGCCGGCGGTCACGCTGATGACCCGCCTCGGGCTCAGCGACGACGAGCTGTGCGAGATCCTCGACGTCGACCCGATCAGCGTCATCACCGGGGAGCTCGACCACCGGCCTGAGCTGCCCATCCTGCTCGCGCTGACCAACGAGCCGGCCGAGCAGCTCGGGGACGGAACGCTCCAGCGGTGGGTCCGCGCGACGGGGCCCGCCGGTCGGCCGCTCGACCTGCTCCGCGCCCGCGACTTCGCGGCGTTCGAGGACGCCGTGGACCTGCTCCGCGAGCGGGGGTTCGTCCTGCGCGGCGGCCGCGGCGACGGATAGGGTCCGCGCCATGTCCACCACCACGTCGTCCCGGGCCCCCAGCGGCTGGGTGTTCGCCGCGATCATCATCCTCGTCGGCGGGTCGCTGAACCTCATCTGGGGCATCTCCGCCCTGTCGAACAAGGAGTTCTTCCGCGAGGGCTCGCTGCTGTTCGAGTCGCTGCAGACGTGGGGCTGGGTCTACCTCGTCGTCGGCGCGATCCAGCTCGTCGTCGCGTTCATGATCTGGCAGGGCCACGGGTGGGGCGCGGCGCTCGGCATGTTCGGGTCGTTCCTGGCGATCATGGTGAACTTCCTCTCCATCGGCGCCTACCCGATCTGGAGCTGCATCCTCATCGCGCTGAACTTCGTCGTGCTCTACCAGCTCGCCACGAACTGGGAGTAGCGCGTTCGACGACGCGTCGAGGGCCGGCCCTCGGCTCTCAGGTGATGCGGGTCACATGCCGAAGGACACGCCATGCCGCAGTCGGTGGTGTCGCGTGCGCTTGACCAGGCGTCCGAGCTCGACCGGATCCTCGCCGAGGATCGGCTGCGCCCTGCGTTTCAGCCGATCGTCGAGCTCGACACGGGCCAGGTGGTCGCGTTCGAGGCGCTGGCCCGGGTGCACGGCGCATCGTCGCTCGCGCGCCCGGACCTGCTCTTCGACGCCGCGCGCCGGGAGGGCCGGCTCGTCGAACTCGACTGGGCATGCCGCCTGGCCGCGATGCGCGACGCGATCGCGCACGGCCTGCGGCGTCCGCTCTTCCTCAACGCCGAGCCCGACGCGCTGGGCGCCCCGCCCCCGGCTGACGCGCTCGGCCTGATCGAGGAGGCCGAATCGCGCTTCCAGCCGGTGGTCGAGCTCACCGAGCGCGAGCTCAGTGATCATCCGTCGACCCTCCTGGACGCGCTGCCGACCATCCGCCGACGCGGTGTCGGGCTGGCCCTCGACGACGTCGGTGTCGAGCCGCGCTCACTCGCGCTCATGCCGCTCGTCGACCCGGACGTCATCAAGCTCGATCTCACGCTCACGCAGGCGCCGTTCAGCGCTGACCTCGCCGACACGGTTCACGCCGTCAACGCCCACGCCGAGCGCACCGGCGCGTTCGTCCTGGCCGAGGGCATCGAGACGACCGAGCACCTGCTGCGCGCCCGCGCGCTGGGCGCCACCCACGGCCAGGGGTGGCTGTTCGGCAAGCCCGGGCCGCTGCCTGCCGCCAGCCGCATGCTCGGGCCGCCGCTCACCCTGCCCACCGGCGGCGCGGAGCACGACCTGGGGGAGGGCACGCCGTTCGAGACGGTCGCGCCGCTGCTCGACGTCCGCGAGGGCCCGAAGAAGCTCCTGCTCACCCTCTCGCGTCAGCTCGAGGCCCACGCCGAGCGGCTGAGCAGCGCCGGGGTGCTGCTCTCGACGTTCCAGACGGCCGAGCGGTTCACCGGCCCGACCCGTGCGCGCTACGCCCGGCTGAGCGAGGAGCTCGCCTTCGTCGGCGCGCTGTGCGAGGGCCTCGAGCACCATGTGGACCGCCACGTCCGCGGCGCGTCGCTCGACCCGGGCGAGTCCCTCACGACCGAGTGGGACGTCTGCGTGCTCGGCGCGCACTTCGCCGGTGCGATGGTCGCCCGCGACCTGGGCGACGCCGGCCCGGACATGGAGCGCCGCTTCATGTTCGGCATCACGTACGACCGCGAGCTCGTGGTGAAGATCGCGCGCCGGCTCATGCGCCGGCTCACGCCGACCCGCAATCGCTAAGCCGGCGCGAGGTCACGCGCCGGGTCGATCTCCCAGCGCGCCGCGGTCTCCGCGAGCTCCGGGTCGATCTCCCAACGGTCAGGCATCGCGGGACCCTCATGGTCGGGCGCGGCGCCCTTGAGCGCCATGCAGTTCGCGTTGTCGCCGATCCCGCGGATCTCGTCGACCTCCTCCGCCGTGAGGCGGATGTCGGCCGGCAGCGCGGCGAGCTCGGCCCGCTGCTCCTCGACGGACTTGGCGGGGCGCTCGGGCGTCGAGCGCTCCTGCAGGAGGGTCGGCACCACGCTGCGGACGGCGGGGTGGGCGAGATCCCACTGGCACGCCAGCTGCAGCGGCGTCAGCCCGTGGCGCTCGCCGATCGGACGCATCCGCTCGACCTTCCCGAGCGCCTCGTCGACCCACCCGGCCGGCCGGAACGAGCGGTGGTCGCGGCCGAGGAACTCGTGGCCGGGACCCATGTCGCCCCAGAAGACCCCGCCGTAGTCGACGACGCGCGCCATCACGTTGATGTCGTGGCGCTCGGCGGCCGGCAGGCACAGCTCGCCCGGCCAGGGCTCGAGCGGGTTGAGGATGATCATCGCCCAGTCGATGAGCTCGGCGTACCGCTCGAAGCACGAGATGAGGTCGAGCGTGAAGCCGTTGGCCGGGCCGGGGGCGACGCCGGTCAGGCGCGTGAGGCCCGCATCGCGCAGGGCGGCCATGCCCTCCCAGACCTTCGGATGCGAGTAGCCGATCTTGTCGGGGTTGTGCAGCAGCAGGACGTCGAACTGGTCGATCCCGACCCGCTCGAGGCTCTTCTCCGTCGCCATCCGCAGGTAGCCGGCGTACTCGTCGGGGCCGCGCAGGGACGGGTCCGTGAAGCGTGCGTAGCCTTTCGCCCCGCTGCGGGCGCCGCTGTAGAAGTCGTGGCCGACGATCCCGACGGCGCAGTAGTCCTCGCGCGGGACGCCCTCGAGCGCGCGCCCGAGCAGCCGGTCGGCGTCGCCCGTGCCGTAGACGTCGGCGGTGACGACCGTGTCGATGCCGTCACCGGGGCGCAGCACGCGCTGCAGCCGCTCGTCGCCGATGTCCTCGCCGAAGTGCATGAACACGCCGCCGCTCCACGTGCCGACGGCGGTGAGGCCCGGGTCACGCATCCTTGGGCTCCTGGGACTTCGGCCCCGGCCATGCGCCGGTGAACTCGCGGAACCATGTCGCGCCGGCGCGGTCGACCGCGGCGCGGACCACGGCGAAGATCGCGGCCTGCAGCGCGGCGGCGGTCAGGACCTTCGCCCAGCCGGCGTCCTCGGTGTTCGCCTTGGGCGGCTCTTCCTCGTCGATCACGGCCCAGACCCGCTGGAAGGCTTCGCGGCCGAGCCAGCCGGCGAGGAGGCCGAGCACGATGCCCAGCGGCTTGTAGAGCAGCTTCATCGTCCGCAGCGTATCGACCTCCGGGTGCTGCGTTTCCGCCTCTTGGTCGATAACACTGTGTGGACCCTTCGGGCGAGGATGTGCCCGACGGGCAGTTGGACCGAAGGAGGGCAGGATGGACGAAGCTGACGACCTGCTGCAGCGGGCGTTGCTGGAACCCGACGACTCCGCCGCGGTGGCGCTGAGCGTGGGCGGCCTGCCCATGTCCGACCACCTCACCGTGATCTTCCACGGGCGCCGCGACCTCGGGACGATCCAGACGTACGTCACGCACGGCTCGCGCGGCGCGGGATCGAAGGTCGGCAAGGGCGACCTGCTCCGCGTTCCCGTCGATCTCGACCTCCACGACGCCGAGGATCGCGACACCGCCGAGGCGCTCTACGCCGAGCAGGCCCGCGTGCTGCGCGACGCCATCGTCGCCGCTGACACGGTGCTCGCCGTGTGGGCCGAGCCGCTGGCCGAGGCGGCCGGTGCACGCGTCGGCGTCGACCGGTCGATCGACCTGCCCGTCCAGCTGCCCGCCTACCGCCTCCTGCCCGTCGCGCTGCGCGCCCCTGAGCGGCACCTGACGGTCGCACCCGTCTGCGGCGCCCGGCCGCTGGCCGAGGGGCGCCCGCCGCTCGGGATCGCCTGCGCGCAGCAGGACGTCACGCACGTCTATCCGCTGAGCGACGACCCGGAGGCCTGCCTGGAGGACTTCCTCGAGCGGGCGGCCGAGCACGCACGCGCGACGGCCGAGCGGCTGACCCAGCAGGAGACGTCGGTCCAGCGGTTCCTCGAGCTCAACGGGGACGACGATCGGCCGCTGTAGGTACGGTGCGGCGCCGTGCGCGTCGCCCTCATCGCCCTCGCCGTCGTCGTCTTCCTCGTTGTCTCGTTCTTCGTCGCCCGCTGGCTGAACACCGACACCGTCGAGCGCGGCGACGTCGTCACGCTGCTGCGCGCCCAGGCAGCGGGGGACGGTGACGCCGTCGTCGCCAAGCTCGAGTGCGCCGACGCGGCGTGCGAACGGCTCGCCCGGGAGAACGCCCGGCGGCTGCGCACGCCGGGCAAGGTGGAGATCCTCCGCTACGACTCGCCGACGTCTCACGCCCTCGGGTCGAAGGAGGGCGAGGTACGCGTCGTCTGGCAGGCGCCCGGGCGGCTGCCCACGGTGCAGTGCGTGCGGGTCGCGCGCAGCGGGTCCGCGCTGACGGGGGCGTCCGTTACGCTCCAGCGCCTGAGCGCCCCGATCGGTCGCGAGTCCAGCTGCCCCTGACGCTTTCGCCGCGACCTTTCGGCCGCGCGCGTGTTGCAAGCCCCGGTATGACGTCCCCCCGCACGCTTCTCACCCTGCTCGCCGCAGCCGCGGCCGCCATGTTCGCCGCCGCGCCCGCCTCCGCGCAGGGCCTGCCGAGCGGCCTCTCGAAGAACCTCGACTACCAGTCCGGTCCGAGCAATCGCCTGCTCATGGGCGGCGAGTGGCTGTTCCGTCTGGACAAGACCGGCTTGGGTGATCTCCAGGGCTTCCAGAAGCAGACGGGCCGCGCCGGGTGGGCGCCGACCGCCGTGCCGAACGCCTGGAACGCGACGGACACCAGCGTCGAGTCGATGTCGGGCACGATCGGCTGGTACCGCAAGGACTTCAAGCTGCCGAGCGCGTCGAAGCGCTACAGCTACGTGGTCCGCTTCGAGTCGGTCAACTACCGCGCGAAGGTGTGGCTCAACGGCAAGCCGATCGGCGGTCACACGGGCGCCTACCTGCCGTGGGAGGTCCGCCTGCCGGCCGGCTATCTGAAGCGCGAGGGCACGAACCGCCTCGTCGTGCGCGTCGACAATCGCCGCCGCCCGACCGACTTCCCGCCGTCGGGCCTGACCACGACGGGCACGCCGACCGGCGGCTGGTGGAACTACGGCGGCATTCTGCGCGAGGTCTACCTCCGGCAGATCGACCGGGTCGACATCAACAGCGCGCTCATCCGGCCGCAGCTGGACTGCGCCGCCTGCGACGCGAAGGTGCTCATCAAGGCGACGCTGCGCAACTACGGCGACAAGCCCGAGCGCGTCACGGCACGGGCGACCTTCGGCGGCCGGCCGGTGAATCTCGGATCCGTGGTGGTCAGCCCGAAGAAGTTCGCGACGGTGTCGAAGAGCCTCACGGTGAAGAACCCGAAGCTGTGGGAGCCCGGCGCGCCGAACCTCTACACGACCCGCATCGCGATCCGGGGCCGCGGCAAGAACGCGCTGCGCGTCGGGTGGTTCGCCCGTACCGGCATCCGCTCGATCAAGGTCCAGCCGGACGGCTCGTGGCTGCTCAACGGCAAGAAGCTCGACTTCCGCGGGGTCGGCCTGCACGAGGACGACCCGAACCTGGGCTTCGCGATCGGCAGCGCGCAGCGCAAGGCGATGATCGCCGAGGTCAAGGAGCTCGGCGCGACGCTCATCCGCTCGCACTACCCGCTGCACCCGCAGCTCGCCGAGCTGGCGGACGAGGCCGGGATCATGCTGTGGTCGGAGATCCCCGTCTACGCGGTCAAGACCCAGTACCTCAAGCAGCGCGCCGTCCGGGAGCTGGCGGCCAAGGAGCTCGAGGACAACATCGTCGCCAACCAGAACCACCCGTCGATCATCGTGTGGTCGATCGGCAACGAGCTGTCGTCGCGGCCCGGTCCCGTTCAGGGCTACTACATCCAGCGCGCGGTGCGGCAGGCCAAGGCGCTCGACCCGACGCGCCCCGTCGGCATCGCGGTGGCGGGCTACCCGAGCGCGGGCTGCCAGTCCGAGTACAACCCGGTCGACGTCATCGGCATCAACGAGTACTTCGGCTGGTACCCCGGTCCCAATGGCGTGATCGCCGACCGCGAGGTCCTCTCGGACTACCTCGACAGCGTGCGCGCGTGCTACCCCACGAAGGCCGTCGTGATCTCCGAGTTCGGCGCCGAGGCCAACCGCAACGGGCCGGTCGAGGAGAAGGGCACGTACGAGTTCCAGCAGGACTTCATCCGGTACCACATGGGCGTCTACGCCTCGAAGCCGTGGCTCACGGGCGCCGTCTACTGGGGCCTGCGCGAGTTCCGCGTCCGCCCCGGCTGGGAGGGCGGCAACCCGCGCCCGAACCCGCCTGTGCACGAGAAGGGGCTCCTGCGCTTCGGCGACAGCTCGAAGAAGCCGGCGTGGTTCGACTTCCAGCAGCTGATCTCGCAGGTGCAGCAGCTCAAGCCGCTCACCTGACGGGCGTCAGCGACGGCGCAGCGTCACGCGGGCGGTCGTCGTCCCGGCGGCCGGCGTCTTCTGCCGGACGGTCACCTCGATGCCGATCGCGCGGCCGCGCGCCAGCGCGCGCCGCAGTGAGGCGGGGAGCAGCAGCCGGACGTTCACGGTGCGCCCCGCCTTCGCCGTGAACCGCTTGGACGTCAGCGCGAGGCGCGCCCGGCCGATGCGGCGGGTGGTGCGCGCGCTCACGGTCCCGGTGCACGACGCGCCGGTCGCCGCGGGGCATGCCACGGGCAGCGCGACCGACCGCCGCCCGGGGGTCACGCGCCGGAGGGTGGCGGGGAGGCCGGCGAGGCCGGGCGACGACGCGCCCTGCGTCCCCGTGCCCGTCGCGGGCCCGGGCGCGCCCGTCGAGGCGGGAGCGCGGCACTGCGCGGCGCGGGCGACCGGCGCGGCGCGGATCGCAGGGTCGGTCGCGCAGCTGTCCTGCGTCTCATCGCCGAAGCCGTCGCCGTCGGCGTCCGGCTCGTAGTCGCCCTGGATGAGCGGGGTGGACGGCGTGAACGACGTGCCGTCGGACAGCCGCTCCTGGCCGGCGCGGATGGCCGGCGCGATGTAGGAGGTCTGGCCGGCGCCCGGGCCCTGGAAGACGGGCGGCGAGGTGGCCGGGCCGAGCGTGCTGATCGCCAGGTAGTCCACGGTCTCGATCGGTTCCCCGTTGACCACGTCGACGGTGTTCTTGACGGGAAGGCGCACGGCGAACTGCGAGACGGTGCCCGCGGTGGGGGTGACCACCTGGCTCTCGACGGGCACGGTGCAGCAGATGATCCCGGCCGCGCCGCCGCCGGGCGAGGCTTGCGAGCGCGTGCCGCGGATGATCGTGAACACCATCGGGCCGCTGGCGGCGCCCGCCCGGATGCGCGCCCGGGTGATGACCCACTGGCCGCGCGGGGTCTGCATCGTCCACTGCCCGGACGGGTCCGCGCCGAGCATCGTGCAGCTCGGCGCCCCGGGGAGTCCGGGGGCGACGAACACGATCGCCGGCGTGCAGCCGCCGGTGACGTTCGCCTGCGTCGTCAGGGGCGGGCCGAGGGTGACCGCGGCCGCCGCCGGCGCAGCGAGCACCGCTGCGGCCGTGAGGGTGACAAGCGAGGCGGCGGCGGTCACGCGGGGACGGCGGCGGGGCATGGCGGGACTCCTTCGCACCGGGTTCCGGGCGAACCTATCAGGGTGTCCAGACCGGGCCAAACGCGAGCAGGTGCGCGAGGGCGCTACCCTGTTCGGCCGCATGTCCACCACCGCCACCAAGCTTCCCATCGCCGCCCGCGACGTCAGCGGCGGGTCGCGCTCCGCGCGCCGCCTGCGCCGCGAAGGCCGCGTCCCGGGCGTCCTCTACGGCGGCGAGGGCGAGCCGTTCGCCTTCGACGTCGATGCGCGCGAGCTGCGCGCCGCCCTGGCCGCCTCCGGCGCCGTCCTCGAGCTCACGCTCGGCGACGAGACCCGCACCGCGGTCGTCAAGGAGACGCAGAGGCACCCCGTCACGGGTGCCACCACGCATCTCGACCTCGTGCGCGTCCGCCTCGATGTCGCCATCACCGCGACCGTTCCGGTCGAGATCGTCGGCGCCGAGGGTGCGCCCGGCGTCAAGGAGGGCGGCGTCCTCGAGCAGCAGGCCCGTGAGGTCGAGGTCGAGGCGCTCCCGACCGCGATTCCCGAGACGCTCGAGTACGACGCGTCCGGGGTCCAGATCGGCGACACCGTGTTCGTCTCCTCGATCGACACGCCCGAAGGCGTCACGCTGGTCGGCGATGGCCTCGATGAGGTCGTCCTCTTCAGCGTCACCGCGCCGCGGCTCTCCACCGAGGCCGACGAGGGCGTCGAGACGGAGACCGAGGTCGTGGGCGAGGCCTCCGGCGGCGACGCCGAGTCCTCGGACGAGTCCGGCGACGAGTAGCGCCGCGGCCCGATGCGCTTGCGGGGGGCCAGCGCGCCCGCCGATTGGCTGATCGTCGGGCTCGGCAATCCGGGTCCCCGGTACGCGGGGACCCGTCACAACATCGGCTTCGACGTCGCCGAGGCGCTCATCGAGCGCTGGGACCTGGGGAAGCCGAAGAAGAAGTACCAGGGCCTGTTCGCGGAGGGCCGAGCGGGATTCGGTCCCACCGCCCCCCGGGTCGCGGTCCTGCTGCCCCAGACCTTCATGAACGAGGCCGGGCGCTCGGCGGGTCCCGCGCGCGGGGCGCTGAAGGTCGACCTCGACCGCGTGCTCGTCCTGCACGACGAGATCGATCTGCCCTTCGGTGACATCCGCGCCCGTCTCGGCGGCGGGTTGGCCGGCCACAACGGCCTGAAGTCGCTGAAGGCCCATCTCGGCAGCCCGGACTTCGCACGGGTGCGTATCGGCGTCGGGCGCCCGGACAGCACGGACCCGGAGATCGTCGCCTCGTGGGTGCTCGGCCGCTTCGCCGAGCCGGCCGCCGACGTCCGGGATCTCGTCGACCGCGCGCGGGACATCGCCGAGGACCTCGTCCTTGGCCGGACGACGGTCTAGATATCTTTCCCGGCCATGCGCGCCGGTCGTCTCGCCGTCATCCTCGTCGCCATCGGCGCGGTCGCCATCGCGGCCATCGTCTCGCTGGGCGGCGGCGGCAGTGACGATTCCGGCGGCGGCACGACGACGAAGGCCGCGGGCCCATCCTCGGATGCCGTGCGGGTCGCGTTCGCCTACTCGCCGGAGAAGGAGCAGCTGCTCAAGCCGCAGATCGAGGCCTTCAACGCCGAGCAGGTGAAGGTCGGCGGCCGTCCCGTCTTCGTCGACGCGCAGGTCGTGTCCTCCGGAGAGGCGCAGGAGAAGATCGGCAAGCAGCAGCTGCGGCCGGTCGTCTGGTCGCCGGCGTCGTCGCTGTGGGGCCGCCTGCTGAACTATCAGGCCGACCAGGAGTGGGCGCCCGCGGACAACCCGTCGCTCGTGCGCACGCCGCTCGTCATCGCCATGTGGGAGCCGATGGCGCGGACCCTCGGCTGGCCGAAGAAGCAGATCGGCTTCGAGCAGATCCTGGCGCTCGCGACGTCGGAGAAGGGGTGGGCGAACTACGGCAAGCCGGAGTACGGCAGCTTCAAGCTCGGGCACACGAACCCGGACTTCTCCACGTCGGGCCTGTCCGCCGTCGCCGCCGAGTACTACGCGGCGACCGGCAAGAAGGAGGGCCTGACGGTCGCCGACGTCGAGAAGGCGAAGGTCCGCAAGGAGATCCGTGACATCGAGCGGTCGATCGTCCACTACGGCGACACGACGCTGTTCTTCGCCGAGCAGATGAAGCGCTTCGGGCCGGCCTACGCGTCCGCGGTGGCGATGGAGGAGGTCACGCTCCTGGACTTCAACCGCGATCGCGGTGGGCAGCCGAAGCTCATCGCGCTCTATCCGCCCGAGGGCACGTTCGACAGCGACAACCCGTTCATCGTGCTCGATGCGCCGTGGGTGACGGCAGAGCAGAAGCAGGGCGCCGCCGCGTTCCAGAAGTTCCTCGCCGAGCGGATCACGCCGGAGGTCGCCGCGAAGGCCGGCTTCCGCTCCGGCGACCCGGACGTCACGCCGATCCCGCCGGTCACCAAGGAGAACGGTGCCGACCCGGCGCAGCCCAAGCGCACCCTCTCGCTGCCCGAGCCGCGCGTGCTGGCGCGCATCAAGAGCGCGTGGCGGGAGGACCGCAAGCCCGCGAACATCCAGCTGGTCTTCGACACCTCCGGCTCGATGGGCGAGGAGGGCAAGCTCGAGCAGGCCAAGCGCGGCCTGACGACGTTCTTCGCGCAGCTGTCGCCGCGCGACCGGGTCGGGCTCATCGCGTTCAACAGCCAGGTGTTCCCGCTCGTCGACATCGCGCCGTTCGGGCAGAACCGCGCCGCCCTGCGCAGCACGGTGACCGGGCTCATCCCGGAGGGGCAGACCGCGGCGTACGACGCGATCGGTGAGGGCGTCGGCAAGATCATCGCGCTGAACGACGACACCCGGATCAACGCCGTGGTCGCGCTGACCGACGGGGAGGACAACGAGTCCTCGACCACGCTCGATCAGCTCGTCAGCGCGCTGAAGCAGCGCAACACCCAGGAGGGCGAGCCCGTCCGCGTCTACACCATCGCCTACGGGGCGGGGGCGAACAAGGCGGCGCTCACGGAGATCGCCGAGGCGTCGGGCGGCAAGGCGTTCAGCGGCGACCCCAAGCAGATCGAGGCGGTCTACCGCTCGATCTCGAGCTTCTTCTGAGTCGTGGCCCGCGAGGTCACCCGCAGCGACCTGCAGCGCGCGCTCGTCGTCAACGCGGCGACGAAGCCGGTGACGATCGGCGTCTCGGCGGCGGTCGTCGTCGCCGGCCTCCTGCTCGGCCAGCTCTGGCTGGTCGGCGTGGCCGTGGTCGTCTACCTCGTCCTGGCGGCGCTGACGTTCTTCGACGGCGGGGAGGCGGAGAAGGTCGGCGATCGCGTGTACGGGCGCAGTCGGAGCGCCGGGCCGGAGCGCAAGGCGCTGAAGGCCGGGGATCTCGCGCCGCCGATCCGCGACCAGGTGCTGCGCGCGCGGCGGGAGGCCAAGACGGTGCGCGACACGATCGCGGGCTCGTCGTTGTCCTTCTCCGAGGTGGGGCCGGAGATCGATGCGCTCGTCGAGGCGATCGAGAAGATCGCCGGCCGGGCGCAGCGGGTGTGGTCCTACCTCGAGGCCCAGGACGTGGCGGGGCTCGACCGGCGGCTGGCCGAGCTGGAGGCGACCGCGTCGGGGCCGCATCCCTCGGCGTCGTCAGGCACGCTGGCGGCGCTGCGCGATCAGCGCGCGGCGCTCGAGGACCTCAGCGGGATCCTCAACCGCTCGCTCGGCCAGATGGAGGAGGTCAACGCGCAGCTGGGCGGGGTCAACGCCCGGCTCGTGCGGATGGCGGTGGCCGAGGAGGAGGCCGGCGAGCATGCCCTGGCCGGTGACGTGCGCGGGCTCCGCGAGCAGGTCGAGGCAACGGCGGCGGGGCTCGAAGCCGCGTACGGCGACACGCCCGGCTGAGCGCTGTATGTAAAAACATACACTTGTCTGTTACAGTGTCGGGCATGAGTCCGCACGACTGGAACGCGCCCAGCTACGACCGTGTCGCCACGGGAGTCGTCGCCCTCGGTAGCGAGGTGCTCGACCGGCTCCCGCTGCGCGGCGACGAGACCGTGCTCGACGCCGGGTGCGGCGCCGGCGGCGTCACCGAGCAGCTCATCGAGCGGCTGCCGCACGGTCGCGTCATCGCCGTCGATGCGTCGCCGGCCATGGTCGAGCTGGCGGCCGAGCGGCTCGGCGACCGCGCCGACGGTTTCGTCGCCGACCTCG
>CAMCUD010000051.1 GCA_945878865.1 Bifidobacterium breve
GCCCTGCAGATCGTCGCCGAGGCGATCGCCGCCGGCACCGAACCGGACGCCATCCTCCGCGACCTCGAACGGCACAGCCGCGAGGTCCTCATCTGCTGCACCGCGCAGATCGTCCCGGAGACCCTCGTCCAGAACGCCGAGCACGCCCACCAGCTCTCCCAGCAAGCCAGCACGGTCACCGCCGCGCACTGCGTCGCGGTGATCGACCGGATCGCCGGCGGATTGCGAGCGATCAGCGACGGTGCCGACGCCCGCGTCCAGCTGGAGGTGGTCGCCGTCGACGGGCTCAGCGGACGGCGATGAGCGCGCACACGCTGCTATTCGGCAGCGACCACACCGCGATCGCCGACGACCTCACATGCCGCATCACGGGGGCCCGTGACCGCGACGTCGACGTGACGCGCGTGAACATGGCCAGCGACGAGACGGGGATCGAGGCCGTGCTAGCGGCCACCTCCGAACTCAGCCTGTTCGCCAGCGAGCGGCTCATCGTCGCCGAGGGAGCAGAAGCCCTCTGCGCCAAGGACATCAACGCCGCGACCCGACGGCAGATCGCCGCCATCCCCGCGGAGGTGTCGCTGGTGTTCGTCGCCCGCGACAGCAAGCAGTCGCGCTGCCCGAAAGCGCTCAAGGACGCGGTCGCCGAGGCGGGCGGATCGAGCATCAGCTTCACTCCGCTCAGTCCCCGGGAAGCGCCGAACGCCGTCGTCCAAATGGCCGCCGACCTCGCCGGGATGCGGATCAGTCACGACGATGCACGCAGCCTCGCGGAGGGCTGTCGCAACAGCCGGTCGCGGATCCGCCGACGTATCGAGCAACTCTCGGCGCTCGCCGATACCGGCACCCACACGATCGACGCGCACGCCGTCGCGCTGGTCACCGGCGACGGCGAACACAAGATGTGGGGCGCCATCGACGCGCTCGCGACCGGCAACGCAGCCGCGCTCGTCGCGGAGTACCAAGAGATCGTCGCCCGCGGAGCGGATGGGGGAGTCCTCACCGTCGCCATCCGGGAGGTCGAGGCGCTGGCCGCGACGGCCAGCTACGCGGCGCAGGGCCTCACGGCCGCGCAGATCGCCGAGCACACGGGCAAGCAACAGTTCGCCGTCGAGAAGCGGCTGCGTGCCGTCCGGCGGTTGGGCCAGCAGCAGATCGCCGGTGCCTTGCGGCTGCTAGCTGACGGCGAGCAGCAGGCGCGCGGCGGCAGCGGCCTGCACCCGCAGACGGCGACCACGATCGCGCTCGTGAGCGCAGCGGCCGCGCTCGGCGCGCATCCGTGACCGGCTACTACGCCGGCGTCGGCAGTCGCCGGGCCCCGCCGCACGTCCTCGCGGTCATGACCGCGCTCGCCGCGGCGCTCAGTAGCCGCGGATGGGTGCTGCGTTCCGGACACGCCGACGGCGCGGACCTGGCGTTCGAGCGAGGCGCGGCAGGCAACGCAGAGATCTACCTGCCATGGCCGACGTTCAACCAGCCCCCACAGGTGCAAGGGGTGGCGACGTCCCGTCCGGCCGCCTGGACCTACGACGTCGCCGCCACCCACCACGACGGATGGGGACGACTGCGCGACCCAATCCGCGCGCTGATGGCCCGCGACGTCCACCAGGTACTCGGCGCCACCGGGCTCTGCCCGAGCGCGTTCGTCGTCTGCTGGACCCCGGACGGCGCCACAACCGGCGCAGCCACCACACGGCAAACCGGAGGCACCGGCCACGCCATCCGCGTCGCCGACCACCACGGCATCCCCATCCTCAACCTTGCCCGCCCCGACCACCTCGAGCGGGCTCACACCTACGTCCTGAAAGGACCCAGGGCATGACCCACGACATCGACGTCAACGACCTCACCGACGACGCGCTGAGCAGCCACCTTCGCAGCCTGTCCGAGATTCGCGACCAGCAGGAAGACCAGCTGCGCGAGACGACCCGGGCACGCAACCTCGCGATCGTCGAGCAGACGCGTCGCCAGATCCGTCACAACCACCCCGAGATCGCCCACCTGGAGTTCACGTTCTCCGACGGTGATCCGTCGGAAGGCATCGCGCCGCGACTGATCTTCGAAGCCGCCTGCACCCACGGCGGAGCGGTGCTCAACCTCGATGAGGACGCGATGGATCTCGGGGCCGACATCACGATGAGCGACCTCGAGAGTGCGGTCAACGACCTCGAACCCGGCGACGACTACACGCTTCACATCACCAGCGCGTAGCTGCGCGCATCCCATTCACCACCAGCGAAGGAGGCCCGCTCATGGGCAACTTGATCATGACGACGATCGAGCTAGCGGGGATGCCCGCTGGGGCGATCAAAGAAGTCACGCTGCCCGCCTGCTCCCCCGTCGGCGGCACCTACACGACCGCCGAGATCGACACCGCCGCGCTCCGTGACGCTGGCATGCCCGACGTCGCCGAGGCGATCGAAGCGATCGGGTTCGACGACGCAGACTGCAACGACTACGACCTCGACGAGGGGCGCGTTCATCTGTATGAGGAACTGAACTATGGGACGGGCAGGGTCCAAGACGAGGACCTTCCCGAGAAGCTCCGTGACGCCGGCATCGCGTTCCGGTTCTATGACGACGGAGACGGCGTGGAGTGTTGCGCCAACGAGATCGCCTGGGAGCCGGGTTGGCCGGATATCCGGCGCCGAGACGCGATCAGCGACGGGGACATCGCGATCGGTCAGGCGGAGGCCACCAGCCTGCTGAAGACATGCGCCGACTACGAGGAGTTCGGTCGCCGGGTCGCGGAGCACCTCGACCTCCCAGACCTCGCAAGGAGTGACCCGAAAGCGGCGAGCTCATGAGCGAACTGCTCGCTGACGCAGCGGACCTACCGTTCCTCACCGCGGACGAGCACCGTGACCGCGAGATCCGACGGAAACTCGCCGATGGTGATCCCGCCTCGCTGCGGCACGTCGCCGCGATCGCTATCGGCGAGGCGGGGCGCGCCTCCATCGACGGACGGTACTTCGAGGCCAGACACCTCGACATCGTCGCCGCCGGCCTCACCGCGCTCGCCGCAGCGCGCACACCATCGGCCCACATGGCCGCCTGACGCGACCCCGCACGCCACCCGACAATCGAAGGGAACGCACCTTGGACCGCATCACCCACAGCCCGTCGAGGACCCCGACGCGATCAACCCCATGCGGCGCAACTTCCTCGCCCGCGTGGCCGCCACCCGCCGCGAGCGCGACGAAGCATCCGCCGGCGAACTGCAGAAGAAGATCGCCCACGCGTTCGGCTACTCGTCACCCGTCGCGATGACGTCGCGCGTCGCCGAACTCGCCGCCCAGCGCCGGCCGCGCTGACCCCACTGCGGTCACCCGGAACCTCGCGCGTGACCGGTCTGCGCCCCCCGGGCGCGTCTGAAATGCAGCGCGACCACCCGATCGCGCACCCAACCCATTCACCACCATGCGTCGCCCGCGATCGGGGCGGCGAGAAGGAGTCAACATGAGCGTCATCAACCTCAACCTGGTCGCCATCACCGGCAACCTCACCCGCGACCCCGAGCTCCGCACGCTGAACAGCGGAACCTCGGTGTGCAACCTGCGCATCGCCGTCAACGACCAGCGCAAGGACCAGGCCACCGGCCAGTGGGTCGACAACCCCAACTACTTCGATGTCACCGTGTGGGGCGGTCAGGCCGACAGCTGCGCGCGCTTCCTCGCCAAGGGGCGCCCCGTCGCCATCCAGGGCAAGCTGTCCTGGCGCGAGTGGCAGGACCAGGGGGGCAACAAGCGTCAGAGCGTCGAGATCGTCGCGGACCGCGTGCAGTTCCTTGGCTCGCCGAACGACGATCAGGCGCAGCCCGGGTTCGCAGCGGGACAGCAGCAGGGCTACCAGCAGCCCGCTCAGCAGCCGGCCTACCAGCAGCCGCAGGCGGCGCCGATGCAGCAGCAGCCCACGCCCGTCCAGCAGCCCGCCTACCAGCAGCCCGCGCCCGCCCCGGCGACGCAGCCCGCCCCCGTGCAGCAGGCTGCGCCGGTGCAGCAGGCGGCGCCCGCGCCTCAGCCCGCGCCGGCGGCGATGCCTCCGGCGCCCGCCGCGATGGCACCCGCCGCGGCGATGCCCCCCGCGCCCGCGCCTGCGCCCGTCGCGGCCGGCGCCCCCACGGCTTCTCCGGACATCCCGTTCTGATCCCGGCCTGACACCACGTCCGCCAGTCGCCTCACGCGACTGGCGGACGGCAACCTCGAGAGGCGCCCACCGGGCGCCTCGATTTTTCTCCACTATGTCCGTCCCACACGGCGTGTAACACCGGCGGGTATGTCCGACGGGGTGTGTAAGAATCTCCTCACCATTCACCTCTCACTACCACAGAAGGTCCGATATGCCCGCCACAGCCGACCTTGACATCCGCGTAGAAGACGGGGGGGTCACCAGCCCCGACGCTGCGACTACCGGTCCCATGACCGCTATCGCCCCGACCGAGATCCTCAAGTCCATCGAGCAAGCAGAGCTCGAGCAGATGGCCGCCGCCCTGAACACCAGCGTGTCACGCGTCAGGTCCATGCTGGCCGCCACCCGAGAGCAGCAGATCCGCCAGGACATCGAATCGCAGTACGGCCCCGGCGCCTACGTCGAGCTCGAGCCCGTGCCCGACGAGATCCCCGTCGCGCCGCTCGTCGAGCGCCTGCGAGCAGAGCAGCGCCGCGACCCGCTCATGAGCCTCCGCCGTCTCGCGTCGAACGTCGGGATGGACAAGGGGGACCTCATGCGCGCGCTCGGCCTGAAACCGCGCCAGGACGGCCGCATCAGCACCACGATCCGTCGCGACACCGCGACGCGCATCATCCGCGCCGCGGGCATCGCACCGTGCGAGATCCCGGACCTCTAGATCCCGGGGCGGCTCGGAGCCGCGGGTGAGCGGGCCACCTCGAGACCAGACCGCCCAGCGGCTTCGCCGCCTCATGGACGGTCGCGATCTCTCGATCGCCGCTGCTGCTCGGATTCTCGGAATCAGCCGCTCGTGGGCCAGCGAGGTCCTGCGAGACCCAACCGGCGATCAAGTCCGCCGGCGCAAGGCGCGGCACCGCGCTCCGTGCCCTGTGTGCGGGAACCCGATGACCGGGCAGCGAACGTGCCGGGCGCACAGTGCCGACGCCTCAAGAGTCCACACGCGGACGACCGTCGAGGCCGCGCTCCGCGCGTGGCACCTCGAGCACGGCTGGATCCCCACTAGCACCGACCTGAACCCAACGCTCGCTCGCAAGGCCGGGGGAGACGCGCTCGAACGACAGCGCGCGGCAGGGATCAGCGCCGAATCCGTGCGCCGCGCCTACGCCATGACGTACGCCGACGCGATCCGGGTCGTCTTCGGGCCCGCGGCGCGACCAGGCCGAACGCATGAGACGGGAAGCGGTCAACTGCCCTAGACCGGACGTTTTTCGCAGAACTGGCCTGTGAGCCGTTCGCATGATCTCGCCTATTCGTCCACCCGGGCGCACCCGCGCTCAACCCCGCGAAAGGCACCATGCACACGACTCCCGTACAGCCACCACCCGCGCGATCGACGCTGCAGCGCGCGCTCTGGATCACCGTCGCTCTCGTTGGACTCGCCGGCCTCGCGGTCGCCGTGTGGCAGGGACTTAGCGCGACCACGCAGACCCAGAACAACTCCATCGAGTCGGGCGAGCTCTCGATCACGGACGACAACCCGTCGAGCAGCGCGCTCTTCGAGCTCGCGGGGCTCGAGGACGACGCCACCGGCGCGAAGTGCCTCACGGTGACCAACGACGGCACGATCGACTACGAGGCGCTGAACGTCACGCGAACCGCCGGCACCGGTGATCTCGCCGAAGACATCTCGTTCACCGTGACGAAGATCGTCGGCCCCCCGGTCAACACCGCCGACGGCGACTGCGCCGCGTTCGACGCGTCCACCGACGACAAGATGCCCGTCGCGATCGGCGGGGTGGCCGACACGCCGGCGCAGACCGCGGTCGAACTGTCATCCCTCGACAACCCCGGCGACTCGGTCTCCTACAAGATCGCCTACGACGCGCAGCTGAACAACGACGACATGAACCAGAGCGTCGGCGGGATCACGTTCAGCTGGTCGGCCACGCAGGGTGACGGCTCCAGCGACGGGTCGGGCGGGGACCCGGGCGGCGGCTCCGGTGGCAGCGGCGGCGGATCGGGCGGCGGCTCGGGCGGCGGCGGGAGCAACCCCACCGTCGGCGGCTTCTCCTCCTACGGGAACCTCGGCGACATCAACGACTGGGACCTGACCCCGGGCGCGATGCGGTACACCGGCGCCAGCTACCAGGCCGCGCTGATCTGGCAGGCACCCGGCCCGTTCACCAACGGCACCGTGACGACCAAGGTCGCGTTCTCCGACCAGGCAGTGATGGCGCTGGGCCTCGGGCGGCGAGACCAGCTCGACGCCGGCAACCTGATGGCTTCCAGCGTCGCGATCGGATACATGCACAACGCCACCGGCAGCGACAACGTCTACGGCGCCGGCATCTTCAACGAGACGCCCGGGCTGATCACGCCCATGCAGAACATCCCGATCACCAACGAGATCTGGCTGCAGCTCCACAAGCAGGGCAACGACGTCGCCGTGAAGGCGTACGACACCGACCCGGCCGTGGGCTCGCCGACCCCGGTCTACAGCGAGACCGCGTCGCTGGACCTCACGCAGGCCGACGAGCTCTCCGAGGTCCTCCCGTACCTCGTCGTCGGCAACCCGGCGTCGGTCACGATCAAGGACATCGGCTACACGTCGTAGACCGTCCAGCAACCCCCGGGGCCCTCGGTCATCACGACCGGGGGTCCCGAGGCGCGCCGCTGCGACTACCTCGCATGAACGCCGCGCCTCACACCGAACTCGCGGTCGCCGACGCCTCCCGCCTCGTCGAACGCCTGGGTGCTGACACGCACCCAATGCAGCAGTACCGCGAGCTCACCACGAACGCCATCGAGGCCGTCGCCCAGCGCGACGGCGACCAGACGATCGTCTGGGACGTCGACTGGCGACACCTCTCCGATACCGATGGGCAGCAGCGCAAGCTGTCGATCGCCGACACCGGCATCGGTATGACCGCAGAGCAGATGCGCGACCTCATCAATCACCTCGCCGCCTCCGGCGGATACAAGGGGAGAGGGGATCGCGGGAACTTCGGCGTCGGCGCCAAGATCGCCGCCGGGGTACGCAACCCGACCGGGCTGGAGTACCGATCCTGGCCGCTGGAGGGCACGCCGTCCGTCGTGCGATTCGGTCGGTCGCGTGACGGGCGCTGGGGCCTGCTGCCACTACCCCTTCCGGACGGCACCACCGACTGGACCGTCGAGCTCGACGACACGGACATGCCAGACAGCATTCGCCAGGCTGGCTGCGGAACGCAGGTCACGCTCATGGGGGAGAAGCCCCAACAGGACACGACCCGCGCGCCACGCGGCGCCGATGGGCGTGACTGGTGGCTGCTGCGCTACCTGAACACCAGGTACTTCGAACTGCCCCGCCACGCCACGATCCTCGTGCGCCCCGTCTGCCGCGCAGCGACCCCCACCGACGGTCGCATCCCCAAGCTCGAGCGCGTGAACGGCATGCGCGCGCTCCTCGAACTCCACGCCACGCACGCGGGGTCCACCCACCTGCCCGGTGGCCCGGACGCGCCGGCGGCTACCGCGCACTGGTGGATCCTCAACGAGGACTCCGGCGAGCGTCGCCGCCACGCCCACAAGTGGCAGGCCTCCGGACACATGGCCGCGCTCATGGACGGGGAGGCCTACGAGACGCTGCCGAGCACACGCGGCGGCTACCAGCGCCTGCAGGAGTTCGGGGTCCGCTTCGCCTACGACCGCGTCGTGATCTACCTCGAGCCCGACCGGGAAGACCGCCGGGTCGTCGCGAACACCTCGCGCACCCGACTGCTCTTCGACGGTGACGATCTCCCGTGGGGGACCTGGGCCCGCGCGTTTCGCCGAGCGCTCCCCGACGCGCTTCGAGAACTCCAAGAGAACGCGGCATCGCGGCACGGCAGCGAGGACCGCCGAGAAGCGATCGCACGTCGCATGAGCGTCCACGCCGGGGTCTATCGGCTGCCCGCCTACCGTCCGCCCGCCACGCAGCGCGCGCCGCGAGCCGAACCCTCCACCCCGCGCGAGAGCAGCAGCGAGCCGCGACGCGCGTCACAGCGGGCCACGGGCAGCGCACGCCTCAAGCGCACGGAGGTCCACACCGTCACCGACGCTCGGGCACCCGTGCGTGCGGCCGAGCCGTGGGAAGCACTGCCGCAGTGCCGCTGGGTGAGCGTCGATGACGGCACAAGGGCAGCAGGAGACCTCGAAGACCGTGCCGCGCGCTACGACGCCGAGGACCACGCGCTGCTCATCAACGCCGACTACCGACCAATCCAGGCGCTCATCTCGCACTTCGAGACCACCTTCGCCGATGTCCCGGGCGCCCGCCCGGTGATCGAGGCCGTCGTGCGGGAGTGGTGCGAGACGGCGTTGTGCGAAGCCGTCATCGCCCACCAGGCGCTCAGTGGCTCACCGGCGTGGAGCAACGAGGACCTCGGCCGCCTCGTCGACGAGATCGGCCTCAGTGCCGCGCTGGCCCCGGTGGTCGCGCTCACGCATCACGCCGCACGAACCCTCGCGCAGCGCCTGGGCAAACGCCAGCCCTGACCGGGCGCGCCGGGCGAAAGAGCCGGGGCCTGGCGGCTCGACGCGTTTAAGGGGCCGTACGCGGCTTGGGAGCGCTCCGGGTGCGGTCGCGACCAACCCGGGCGGACGTTTTTTGCAGATTCGCCGCGCGGGGCGGGGCTACAAGTCGGCGTGCCTCTCCCGAGGCGCTCGCCACACAAACAAGGGAGGGGGTCAGCCGGCCGCTCGCTGCGACTACCGAGCAACAGACCGGCCTCGCTTGCCAGAAAGGACCTCGCCCCAATGCTCCCATTCACCCTCCGCCGCGCCGCACATCGTGCGGCCGCGCTCGTCATCCCCCTCATCGCCACGGCGACCTTCGCCGCCTCCGCGCACGCGGGCACCTACCCGGTCTACACGTGCTGGGCCGGCCAGCACGGCAACGGCGCCTGGGCCGACGTCACCGACGGCGCCGACGACACCACCAACGGTGGCTCCTGCCAGCCCTCCGGTGACGCCCCGCCGTTCACCTCCGACTACTACGGGCTGCAGGCCCGACACGGCGTCAGCCCCTACGCGCAGTACCCGTTCCGCGGCGCGAAGCTGAAGATCGAGGTGCCCGACGGCGGCATGGCGATCACCGGCATCGAGGCCGACTGGCGCGTGTACTGCGGCAACACGGGCTGGTACCCGTTCGCGCAGACCGGCGGCGGCTACCAGTTCCGCAACTGCGGCTCCTGGGGCTTCGCGATCAACGGGTGGAACCGCCAGGGCATCGGCGGCCTGTGGGACGGCAGCGTCACCATCGGCAACATCTGCGGCCAGTCCCCGAACTGCGCGCGCAACGTCAACCCGCCCTCGCAGCTACTCGCCAAGAACATCCGGGTCGACATCTACGACCCGTACTCGCCGAGCGTTGACAGCCAGGGCGGGAGCCTGTGGAACGGGTCCATCTGGCACTCGGGGACCAAGAGCCTGGGCTTCCACGGCTACGACAACATCGGCATCAAGAAGCTCAGCGCGTACGTCGAGGGCAACCAGGGCGCAGGCGACTGGTACCCGGTCGACGAGACCGCGACGAACGCCGGTTGCAACTACGCCTACACGCGTCCCTGCCCGCAGAACCAGAACCTGTCCACCTCCCTGAACACCGCGAGCTTCGGTGACGGCCCGCACCGCATCCTGCTGCGAGCCATCGACGCCGCGGACAACGTGACGGACTCCGTCGGCCAGATCTACATCGACAACAACGCGCCGGCGAAGCCCAACGCTGACCTCACCGCGGCGATCAAGGCCGCGCCGAACCGCGGCATCCTGGACGGCAAGGACACCGGCTGGCAGATCACGCCGGCCGTCGCCCTGACTTGGGCCAACCACAACGGCGGCCCGTCCGGCATCTCCTCGAACACGATCGAGGTCTGCCGCCAGGACGGCAGCGCGTGCTTCACGTCCAAGCGGTCCAACGGCGACGCGTTCACCAACACGGTCAACGTGCCCGCCCGCGGCCTGTACAAGGCGCGCGTGCAGGTCGCCGACGGCGCGGGGAACAACAGCCCGTGGTCGGAGTGGGTCACGTTCAAGTACGACGACGAGGCCCCGGGCACCGCCGACCTGCCCCGCAACACGCAGGTCGAGCACAACGGGTGGATCAACACCACGACGGCGATCGACTTCCCGCAGGCCGTCCGCATGGCCGTCGGCCAGGCGATCCCCGCCTACGCCGGGATCAAGGGCTACAGCGTCACGATCCAGAAGCCCGGCGACGCGGCCGCCGACCCCGACAGCGACCTCGGAGACAGCACCGACATCGAAGTGACCGGCTCCGGCCCGGCCGCGACGCTCGTCCTCGGCGATGTGCCCGAGGGGAAGACGATCGTCAAGGCGCGCGCCATCTCCGGCGCGGGCAAGGCGGCCGTCGGATTCGCCACGATCGAGCTGCGTGCCGACCGGCGCGCCCCCGACGTGGCCATCAGCCCCGACGCCGCCGGCGCGACGTACACCGACGGGGTCGTTCACACGATCACCGGCACCGACGCCGAGGCCCCCGCCCCGGCGCTCGCCGACGGCAAGTCCGGCATGGAGGCCGGCGGATCGGACAAGCCCGAAGAGGCCGGCGGGTACATCCTCGCCGTCGTCGACGGCGGCACCCCGGTCAAGACGCGCGGCCCGGTGGCGACGAGTTCGTCGGCGAACGGCCAGCACGTCCTCGCCTACAGCGCCGTCGACGTCGCGGGCAACCAGTCGACCGTCAAGCAGCTCGGATTCACCGTCAGCGGTGACCAGGACGGCGACGGCATCCCGGACACCTCGGATCAGTGCCCGACCGTCCCCGGCCCGGCCCCGAGCGGCTGCCCGGCCAGCAACAGCGTCAACAGCAGCTCCGTGGTGGTTGAGAAGAGCACCGACGCGGCGATGAACGGGGCGAGCAAGAACGGTGCTGACGCGCTCGAGGGCGCGAAGATCACCGACCTGTACTTCGTCCAGAAGCGCAAGGACGAGATGCTCCGCCAGCGCGCGTGCGTCAAGAAGGCCGGGAAGAGCAGCAAGCGGCGCGCCGCCTGCAAGGTGGGTGACCTGACGACGCTCACCGCGCTCTACGGCCGGCGCGCGTCGATCCGCGGCACCCTGGTCGACAGCACGGGCGCACCGATCGTCGGCGCCCGGGTGCAAGTCCTCGAGTCCCCGAAGGGGCGCGGGATCGGCCAGATCGACAAGGGCGGCGTGCGCACGCGCGCGGACGGCACGTTCCGCTACACCGTGGCGCAGAACGCGACGTCGCGGAGCATCCAGTTCATCTACCGGCCGTACCTGGGGCGTGACCTGACGGCCGACAAGAAGCTGGCCAGCCTGAGCATCAAGGCCAAGGTCAAGGCGACGTTCCGCGTCAACGCCGGCGTCGTCCGGTTCGGCGGCGTCGCGCTGCCGGGCCGGCAGCTCGTGCAGATCCAGGGCCGGTCCGCCGGCTCGTCGTGGCAGACCATCCAGACGGTTCGCTCATCGACGACGGGCAAGTTCCGTGGCTCCTACCGCCTCAAGCAGCGCACCGGCCGGGAGATTCAGCTGCGCGCCCGGGTGGTGGCCGCCGACCGCAGCGTCCTGGTCGGCGTGAGCCGCATCGCGACCCGCACCGCGACGTAACCGCTCGCAGTGTTCCCGGGGCCCGACAGCCCCGGGAACACGTTCCCGCGCCGGGACGCCGCCCGGGTCTCTCACGCGGGCAGCAACACAACCGTCGAGCGCACCGAGGCCAGCGACTCGACGAAGGCGACAGGGACGGCCTCAACCCACAAGCTCGGAGTTCGACCGCCACTATGCCGATCACGCCACGCCCGCCACGGATGCACGCGGGACCCGCCCATCTCGATGAGCGCCGCACGCTGGCCGCGCCGCTGAGGACGATCCTGACCCTGCTCGCGCTGACCGCCGCGCTGACCATCCTTCCGAGCGTCGCCAAGGCCAGCACCGCGCTCGACCCGACCTTCGGCAGCGGTGGATCGGTGTTCTGGGGCCTCGACGGCACCCCGCAGCCGTCCGCTCCGTTCCTGACGAGCCGAGACGGGCAGCGGATCTACGCGGTCGGGAGCACCTACCGCTTCGACCTCGACACGTTCACCGGGGTTGCCACCGTGCGCGTGGTCGCCTTGACCAACCAGGGCAAGACCGCCGAGTTCGGGACCGACGGGACGCTGCAGATCCCGCTCATGGAAGGCGAGCAGGTCGCCGACGCGCTCGAGCTCCCCGACGGCACCCTGAGCATCCTCGTCGGCGACGCGAGCAACGGGACGGCACGGCTGCTGCAGATCAACGCCGCCGGCACGACACACCACTTCACCGACCTCGGTCTGGACGAGGGCGACTGGTACACCGACGGGCTCCTTCGCAGCACCGGCCAGCCGATGATCCTCGCGGTCAACCGCGAGGACGGCACGTACCACGCCTACGCATACGACCAGGCAGGCGCGCCGACGGCCCAGCGCCCGCTGACGGCGATCACCGACCCAGCGGGCATGACGCGCGGAGACCGCGACACCATCATCGTCGCCTCCCGGCACGAGGAAGGGCTCGCGGTCGCCATCGACCTCGACGAGCATCTGAACACGGCAGGCGTCTTCGGTGCGAGCGGCCAGGCGACTGGGCCCGAGTCAGGCACCGTCGAGCGTCTGCTCGGAAGCGACGGCATTGCGACGTACTGGGACACCAACCGCGACGACGCGCGCTTCATCGAGCGGTGGAGCAACGACCACGCCGACCCGGCGTGGACGGCATACCCGTCGCCGTACCGTGCGCCGAGCCTGCTCGTCTACCCCGGCGACGGTGTCCTGCTCGCCGGCGTGGACAAGGGGCGCGCCGAACTCGTCCGCCTCCAGCACGACGGCACGCCGGACCCCGGCTACGGCACCGCCGGAACATTCCACGTTCCCACGGGCGTGATCCCGCCCAACTACGAGGTCTCCGGCCTCCTTCGTCCCTTCGCGCTCGGAGCAGCCGTGTACGTGACCGGCAGCATCGGTTCGCAGACCTCCTCGCGGTCGCTCGGGTCCTCCACCGGGTTCGGGTACATCAGCCTCTGGCGGGTCGGAGAAGCGGCGGCGCCCGTCACAGAGCCGACCGTTGACGACCGGCAGTTCGACCCGTCGCCGACGCTGAGCGGCGCCGCGGCCGTCACGGACACCCGCACCACGATCACCGTGCCAGGACGCGCATCGAACCTTCCCACCATCCGCGCCCAGCGTTGTGTCAGCCGACGCGCGTTCACCATCCGCCTGCGCAAGGGCCCCGGCAACAAGCACCTCGCGATCCGGCACGTGACCCTCACCGTCGCCGGCGAGCGAGTCGCCGTCAGCGACCGGGCGCGCCGACGCGGCGTCGTCAACCTGACCGGCCTTCCGAAGGGGAGGTTCACCGTCCGCGCCGAGATGCGGCTCCAGGACGGTCAACGCGTCATCGACACCCGCAAGTACCGCACGTGCGCGTTGAAGAAGACCAGCCGTCAGAACAGCGGCAGCACCCCTGACCCCGTGAAGGTGACCCGATGATCGTCCGCACCCTCTCGACCCTCGCCGCGACCGCTCTCGCGGCGGCCGTCGCGATCCCGGCCGCGCACGCCGCGCGCTACGACTACACCGCGTGCCCGTCACCCGACAGCGCCGGGTTGAATCCGTGGTCGTCGCAGACCAACGCCTCGCACATCTACACGTTCGAGAGCGGATGCGAGACCGCCGATGGGAAAGCTGGGATCTCGCTCATCTACGGCGATGTCTTCAACGACTACGCCAACGGACGGCTCCTGCACGCGCTGCCCGGCGGCGTTGATCTCGTCGGCGTGAACGTCACCCGCGACGCATCGGCGGAGACCGCCGCGCCGTACTGGGACGCCAGCGCGATCCAGACAGGCCTGTTCGCCAGAACCGGGTTCTCGACGTACGTGCCGCTCGACACCGTTGAGGGCACGCCGGGGCAGCCCGCAGCGACGCTCTCCGGAGAGCGCCATGTGCACCTCGACGCCCCGATCCATCCCTCGCAGCTCGCGCTCCGAGCGTTCTGCGGCGACACCGAAGCGCTCGGGGACTGGTGCTACGAGCCCCGCGCCTCGTACGCGATGTCGCGGCCCGAGGTCGAGGTCGTCGACGACACGGCGCCCGACGGGACGGTCCTCGGCACGCTCGCCCTCGACCCCGTGCTTTCTGGCAAGGAGAGCTACACCGTCAACGCCCAGGACTTCGGCATCGGTGTTATCGGCGCGCGCCTACGGATCGACGGCAAGGTCGTCCGGGAGATCTCACTCGGCGCGGGCTGCGCCCCGATCAGAACCGGTGCGGTCCCCCTCTACGGACGCGGCACCCCGTGCGACACGGCCGCTACCGACGACGCCGTGTTGGACACGACCGACCTCGCCAATGGCGAGCATCGCTTCGTCATCGACGCGCAGGACGCGCTGGGGAACTCCGCGACCCTCATGGACCGCACCGTCACGGTGGACAACCGGGCCGGCGCGACCCCAACTATCACCTCCGACGCGTCGATCGCCGGCAACGCGACGGTCGGAGAGGCCCTGACCGCGTCGCCTCCGGCCGTCGACACTCACGGCACCGGGGCCGTCACACACGCCTACCAGTGGATGCGCTGTGGCACCGATGCTGCAGCGTGCCGCCCCATCCGCGACGCCACGACCGCCACTCGGACGGTGAACCCCGCCGACGTCGGATCGCGCCTGCGTATTCGCGTGACCGCAACGACGCGCGGCGGGAGCGTCGAGTCGACGAGCAATGCCACCCCGGTCGTGACCGACAAGGCCAACGACGACCCCGCGCCGCCGCCGGTGACGGCGAGCGGCACGACCACCGTGGTGACGACGTCCGTGCCTCCTAGCCATGAGGAGGTCCTGACCCTCAGCCTGCTGTCACCGACGCGCAAGCAGATGCGCCGCGGATCCGAGGTCGTGATCGGCGGGGTGACACGCACGGGGGAGGGCCAGCTGAAGGCTCGCATCCCGGTCGCGATCCAGGAGAACCGGCGTGGGCAGTGGCGCACGATCACCACGGTCGCGACGCGCCGCAACGGCACGTTCCTCACCGCCATCACCCTGCGCAAGACGATGAGGCTGCGAGCGATCTGCAGCGATCTCGTCCCCGGCACGTTCACCGCGTCGCGCGTGCTCCGGGTCGGCCCGAGGCGGCCGCGATGACCCACAGGACCCCGGGCGCGGCACCATGCGCCCGGGCGACCGAACGCGCACATCGGGACAGTTCGTCAAGAACTCGCGCGCGCTCGCGGAGAACGATGATGACCGTGCCACCCCGTTCAATCGAGCCATGACCTACCGCCGGCGCCTGTTCGCCATCGCCTTGATGGCCGCCAGCGCGGCAGTCACCGCCCCGGCAACCGCAGACCCGCTGTATCCGCAGGCGGCAGTGATCAACGCCGACTTCTTGCGTTCCGCGCCGGCGCCCGCGACGCCGACCGCGATGTGCGTAGTCGATACCGGGGTGAGCCCCGTCGCCGAGCTCGGCGACGGCAGGATCATCCGGTCGGTCAGCGTCTTCGGACCCAACGAGACTGGCGAAGATGTCGGGGGACTCTCCGGCTCGAGCGCCGTCGCCGAACACGGGACCCTCGTCGCATCGACCGCCGCCAGGCTCTGGCCGCATCTGCGAATCGTGAGCGTCCGCCTGTCGCCCGGATACGGGCAGCCCCTCGCAGCCTCGCTCTATCCCGACGCCATCGCGGGAGAGGACGGCCGGTTCTGCGGTGAGCCATCCGTGCGTGTCATCAACTTGAGCTTCGGCGCTCCGTCTGGATTCACCGGCACGCAAGCGTCGTGGCGTACGGCAAGCGCGATTGAGAAGGCGATCACGGCGAGAGATGTCGACGTCGTAGCTGCGGCTGGAAACGCGGGGCAGCCCGCATGTGGTGATCCCGGCCACACGCCCTTGCCCGGGGGTGGCTTCGCCGACGACGCGTTGTGCGTCGGTGCCGTCGGGGCCGGTGGCGAGCGCTGTGTCTTCTCGAACTTCGGGACCGGGGTGGATCTCTACGCCGGTGGCTGCAACGTCGTCGCGTCCGGGAAGGGCGGCCTCTCCGCGGCCGCGGGCACGTCGTTCGCCGCGCCCGCCGTGTCCGCAGTGATCGCGGCGCTCCGTGCGTACCGCCCCGATCTGACAGCCGCCGCGGTGGAGGGGCTGCTCACACAGACGGCGGCTCGGCCAGCGGGGGCTCCCGGGCCGGTCGTCGACGCGGCGGCAGCCTTCCGCGCAGCCGGCCTCGGCGCGCTCGTCGACACACCCGCCGCTGCCCCCACGCCGATCGGCACCACGTCGGAGCCTGGGACCGACGAGAAGCCCCAGGCGCCATGGCAGCCGTCTCGATGCCCGGCGGAGACCCGGAAGGTCCACGCGCCTCGAGGTACCGTGACGGTGCGCCGGCGCGTTGCGCGCATGACCCTCACCTGCATCCCGGAGAACGCGCGTCTTCGAGTCACGTTCCTCGGTCGAGGCAGGACGGAGTTCAGCGTTCGAAGGGTCGCAACCCGCGTGCTCTCGGCGTCCGCGCTCCGACCCGGCAGGGTCTCACTCCGCACACCGAAGCGGTGGGTGGAGCTCCGCGTCACTTACCTCGTCCGCGGTCGTTCCGCAGCGCAGGCCATGGCGCTCGCGTCGTCCGCTCGCGGGAAGCGCGGGACGTCACTCGCGGTCCTGTAGCCATCGTCGCGAGCCGAACGTCCAGATTGGGTCGAGAATCTTGACCATCGACGCAGCGGAGACGATTCTGAACGTGCGTATTTGTTGAGTGGGCCGACCCCAGCGGGACGGACCCATGAACGCGCGCGCCCTCATACCCCTCATCGCCAGTGTCGTGCTGATGGCATCGGCTTCGTCCGTTGACGCCGCCACATTCGAGGTGAGCTCGTGCGGCTACCGCCCCGCCGGCGGCGCAGACAACGCGTGGCAGTTCGTCACGAACGCTTCGAGCTATCTCACACAGGCACCCGACGGATGCTCGACCGCGGGCCAGGCCGAGAACGCTGGTCTGATCGCCCGCGAGATCTGGGGCAACACCTACGTGCCCGCAGGTTCGCGGCTGGAGTTTCGGCTCACGGCACCGTCCGGGACGTCGATCAGCCAGGTCAAGATCTGGCGGTACGTCCAGCAGTGGAACGCTTCGAGTTGGCTGCTGTACGGGCGCAGCGCGGATGGCTCGTACATCGAGAGCAACCAGCCGTACATCGGGAGCGCGAGCCTTGGCGCGTGGTCGGGTGGAAGCGATGCCGTCTTCAGTGGCCTTGCGACGAGTTCAGTGGCCTGGGGGGTGCTGTGCAATCCCGGAGGGACGACCTGCGCGCGGAGTACGGGGACGTACGGCGACTACACCCTGCACGCGGGTATCTACCGATCGAAGGTGACGATCACCGACAACACCGCGCCGGTCGCCGGGGATCTCAGCGGGTCGATCCTCAGCGGCGGATGGCTTACTGGGGCGTCGGTGAACGCCTCCGTGCAGCCTGGCACAGACAGCACCGGGATCAAGCAGACGCGCGTCCGGGTCGACGGGGCTGCCGCAGCGACGATCAACTTCGCCTGTGACTACAGCCGCGCGACCGACCAAGGTGGCGTGATGACGGTCGACCCGTGCCCGCACCCGAGCAGCGCGACCACGACTGCTGTCCCGCTGGCAGGGCTCGCCGAAGGCAGCCACCAGGTGCGAGCGGAGACGATCGACGCAGCCGGCAACAGCATCCTGGGGCCCGTGCACACGATCACCGTCGACAACACGGCGCCTACGGCACCGCAGATCGCGCAGCCGAGCTACGCGGCGACTAACCGACAGGTAGTGGTCACGTGGTCCGCGCCGGACCCCGGGAACGGCTCGGCGATCGCGACCATCAAGACGACCCTGTGCTCGAGCTCCGGCGTCTGCGACACGGCGCAGGACCACCTGTCGACCGCGACGGGCACCACGATCACCGTTCCCACGGACGGTGACTGGACGGTCAAGGTCTGGGCGGTCGACGCCGCCGGCAACAGCAGCGAAGCCGCGCCCTCCACCGCAACGATTCAAGCTGCCGCACCGGCCCCGCCCGGTGGGGGAGGGTCCGACACGCCGTCGCAGCCGACCACGCCGACGACACCGGCTCCTCCGAAGACGCCGACGGGCGGCTCGACCACGGTGCCGGGGAACACGTCGAACCAGCAGACGACCACGACGACGGCGCGGAAGGACAAGACCTCGAGCGACACGGACGCCGACGAAGCCGCCGACACCCTCATGAATCCGCGGCTGCGGATCGTCGCCGCGCGACGCGCTGGCCGCAAGATCACCGTTCGCGGCACGATCGACGACTACCTGGATGGCACGCGCGCCATCGTGACCGTCACACGCGGCGGCCGCACGCGCCGGTACTCCCGGACGCTCACGGGTGGGCGCTTCACACTGCGCCTGACGGTTCCGGCGGGGCGGGGCGCCACGAAGATCCGGATCGCGATCGCGAAGACCGACGGATACCGCGCGGCAAGCGCGGCCCGCACCGTCAAGTAGCGGGGGCGGGCCGGCCGAGGAGCGGCGGGCCTAGTCGAGTCCGAGTGCGAAGCGGGCGTCGTCGCCGAGGTCGCTGATCTTCCACGGCGGAGAGAACGTCAGCTCGAGCTCTACCTGGGTGACGCCCTCGACGGCGGCCGCGTACTCCTGGATCTGCGCGGCGATCTGCTCTCCGAACGGGCACGCCGGCGTCGTCAGCGTGAACACGACCGTCGCCACGCCAGCGTCGTCGACGGTGATGCCGCGGATGAGCCCGATCTCGACGACGTCGATGAGGAGCTCGGGGTCGACCACGTTCATGAGGGCCAGCCGGATCTCGTCGGCGATCGACGCGGTCATCGCGACACCGCCGCGGCGGAAACCACGCTGGCCGGCGACACGGGACGCGGACGTTCCTGGGTGAGGGGCCTCGACATGCGCGAAGCGTCGACGCGGCCGGGGGGCGCAAAGCCCGTCAGGACGTTTCTTCAAAAACGCCGGACCGGGCGATTTGCATCATCGCGTCGCCCTGACCGCCTGACACCGGGTGCCAGGAGCGACCGACCTCCCCCCGCAAGACCCGCTCGGCCCTGACCCTCATCACCTCACGCTCGCGACGGACCCGGCCGCTGACGCGATGGGCAACCATCGCGCTACTCGCAGCGATCACGTCGCTCGCCAGTTCAACCGCAGCGGCCGCGGCTTCGCGACCTTTCTTCGGCACCGTCAGCGAGGAGACGTTCGCCGCAGACCCCGCGCATCAGGCCGTCATGCTCACCCAGCAGCGAACGGCTGGGGTACGGATCCTCCGCCAAGCCGTCCGCTGGCAGGACCTGCAGCCGACCCCCGACACCTACAGCCCGGAGCGACTGGACCGGTTCATCCTCGCGGCCGCCGCACACGCCCGGCCACCATCACCCGGGTCGGTGTGACGAAGGCCGCCCGCACCACCAACGGCACAACACTTGACATCACGAAGCCCACCGGGGTGCAGCAAGGCGACCTGATGCTCGCCGGCCTGGCCGTCAACAACGGCTCGACGATCACCCCGCCCTCGGGTTGGTCGGCGGTGTCCGGCGCGGACGTGACGAGCGGCTCGACCCGGTTCCAGCTGTTCAGCAAGTACGCCGGCGCCAGCGAGGCATCGACCTACACATTCACGGCCAGCGGAAGCAGCAAGCACGCCGGCGGCATCACCGCGTTGCGGGACACGGCGACGAGCAGCCCGGTCAACGCGGTCAGCACCTCTACCGGTTACGGCAAGGACATCACCGCCCCGTCGGTCACGCCGACCGCCGACGGATCGGCCATCGAACTCCTGTTCGGCAACAACACCGGAGACAACAACGGTGGCGAAGCGTGGAGCGTCAGCTCACCGCTCAGCCTGGACTGGAGCACCGCCACTGGGGCGAGCTCAAGCAGCAACCGCTCCGCGGGCATGGCCCTACGCGTCCTGACCGGCGGCGCCAACGCCGCGACCGGCACGTTCACCGTGACGGACCTGACCGGCCAGTCGGCCAACAGCAGCAACGCCGCGATCACCGCCGCGATCACGCCAGCCAGCACCGGCAGCAGCGGCACGCCCGGAACACCGATCAGCCTGCCGAAGTACGCGTACCTCGGCGCCAAGCAACGCAATACGACGCTGCCCACCGGCGTCATCGAAATGGGTGCACGGGTGTACGTCCCGCAAATCGGGCGTTTCCTGCAGGTCGATCCCGTGTCCGGCGGATCAGCAAACGCGTATGACTACACGAGTCAAGACCCGATCAACCGGATTGACCTCGACGGTCTAAACGAGAACTGCGCGGATTGCGGGAGCTCCAAAGGGCAGTACGTAGATTGCTCAAACTACCGACGGAGTGGCGATCTCGCATACCGCGACGCGTGCCGTGGGTATGGTAAGCACCGGTACGTCGGCATCAATGTCGCCAAGTACCTGAGAGACCAAATGCGTAAGGCGCGGTGCTCAAACCTGCCACAATCCCTCTGTGTCAAGGAGGTCTCCGACAGCCTTTCGATAAACGAGGCCTTGTCGGCTTGTTGGCGGGGTGGCGGCCTGGGATCTGCAGGAGGGATTACGGCCGCGCTTTATCAGGCACATGGAAACCTTCGCAGCAAGAAGGTGACGAGGGCGTTGAGGGCCGTTAGAGGCGGGCTGATGGCGGGGTGCGTTGGTCAGTTCGCTTACGAATCCGTGAAGAGGGCTGCAAGAAAGTGATGAGGATGCCCCAGGCGAGCACGTTTGTCGGAGCAGCGGCGACGGGTGTTCTTGCCTTGCTCGTGCTCGGATGGCCATCCGCAATTGCTCTAACGCTCGCCTTTCTTCTCTTGTTTGAGTTCTTCCGGGGCGCAGACTAAGAAACGACGACCGCAGGGGCACACGCCGCCGAGAAAGCCCCCCGCCAGGCCTGCATGCGAGCGTGAGAGCTTTCAGCCGCCCGGCGCGGGACGTGGTGTGGATCCCGTGACAGTGTTGTCACCCAGCTAAGTCTGAGGTGGTGGGGGTGCCCGCGAAGCGGGCCCTCGGACCGTCTAGCTCAGAGTCGATCATCGGCAGCTCAACCCACGTTGAGCATGTGTTGAGCCAGACCAAGAAGTACAGGAAGTTCAGCGCGCAGCAGAAGACCGAGGTCGTGCTCGCGTCGCTGCGGGGCAACAAGACGATGACCGTGCTGTGCCGCGAGCACAACGTCGCCGACAGCCTGCTGCGGAAGTGGCGTGATGAATCGCTTCGGCTTCGTTGGAGGCTTGATCTCTTGAGAGGATCGAGTTGACCGGCCCCCTGGGTTTGGTCCAGGTTCTCTGTCGTCTTCTTGGTGTGGGAGTCGATCGGCACCGGTGTTCTTAGAGTCCCGAGGACGGCTGTGAACTGGTCCAGCGCCGGTGAGGGAAGTTCCTCTCATTGACTGCCCTCACGGACACTCTCATAGAACTGCTGCGGCGTCTGCATCTGGAGCCCGCGGTGCGGGCGCCGCTCGTTGTATTCCTGCACCCATTCGGCGAGCACGACGCGGGCTTCGAGGACCGAGCGGAAGAGTTCGCCGTTGAGTTTCTCGTCGCGCATCGAGCCGTTGAACCGCTCGACGTAGGCGTTCTGCTGCGGGCTGCCCTTCTCGATGAACACCTGCCCGACGCCTTGGACCTCGAGCCAGGCTTTCAGGCTCGCGGCGATGAACTCGCGGCCGTTGTCTGAGCGGATCAACCGGGGCCGGCCGTGACGCTCGAACAGGCCGGTCAGGATCTCGGCGATCTGCCCAGCGCCGACGTTGCGGTCGACGTGGCAGCCCAAACAACGCCGGGTGAACTCGTCGACGACGTTCAGGATCCTGAGCGGCAGCCCGTCGTCGGTACGGGCGGCGACGAAGTCGTAGGACCAGATCTCGTTCGGCCTGGTCGCTTGCAGGTTCCACGTCGATCCAGCGCGGCCACCGATGGCCTTTTGGCCGTGTTTGCCCTTGGTGGGCGGGACTTTGTGGCCTTCCAGCCGCCAGAGCCGCTCGACGCGCTTCTTGTTGACCGCAAACCCCTCGGACCTGAGCAGTGCCCAGATCCGCCGGTACCCATAGCGCGGATACTGCGCGGCAAGCTCGTTCATCCGCGCCACGAGTTGCAGCTCCAGTGTCGCCGGCACCGCGGCATACCTTTGCGTCGAACGGTGCTGACCGACGAGTTGGCACGCCCGTCGCTCCGACACCGGATGGCGCCCGAGCAGGTACTTGATCGCGTCGCGGCGGCGCGACGGGCTCACCATTTTCCCTTCTGCAGATCCTTGAGCATCGAGATGTCCAACGCCTGGTCCGCGACGATCCGTTTCAACCTGGCGTTCTCTTACTCAAGCGTCTTCAATCGGTGCGCCTCGTCCTCCTTCAGCGCGCCGTACTTCGCGCGCCAGCGATAGAACGTCTGATCGCTGATCCCGATCCGCTTGCACGCCTGCGGGATCGTCAACCCCTGCCCCTGGAGCTTCTCGTGCTCCCGCAGCTTGGCCACGATCTGCTCCGGCGAGTACTTCTTCGCTGCCGCCACTAGGTCCCCGATCCTCTCATCCGGCACTTACACACGAGCGAGCACTAACACTCGAAATGGACCGAACAACGGGGGCCGGACAGCCACGAATATCAGAGCAGCGTGCACGCCTTCGCCGAGGATGCGCGGCGCGGCGATCTGGTGATCGCTAAGCGCGGACTGAGAACCATCCTCGGGATCGGTGTGCTTGGTGCCTATGACTTCGACGCAGACATCGATACAGAGGGGTGGGATCTGAGCCACATCCGCCGCACACGGTGGATCGTCAAGAAGGGGGCCTCGTTTGAGCACCCGATGCTCGCGCAGTCGCGTTTTTTCCGTGCCAGAAGGCGCGCGCCTGGGTCGCGGAACGCGTCGCCGGACTCGATCTCTGCCCGCCCGACGAGAGCAGCCTACTGCCGCTTCCCGGCCTCGGCCCACCGTTGGACCTCGACACGCTCCCCGAGGTATTGGCCGCTGCTCCGCGATGGGGCGAGGGGTGGGCGACGAGCGCGTGGGCGGGGCGCCACGGAACTAAGCCAAACACCCAGTGGCGAGCACACTCCCCACCCGGGAACGACAAGACCCATGCATCTCTCAACCCCCATCGCGAAACGGTCGCTCACACAACGCTAGCGGGTGGTGGTGCCAACTGCAACTATGGTGCCTGCTCGGGGTGAACGGCCCCTAACACCAGTCGC
>CAMCUD010000052.1 GCA_945878865.1 Bifidobacterium breve
TCGGGACGCCGCCGCTGACATGGAGCACCTGGCCGGTGACGTAGTTCGACCAGGGCGAGCACAGGAACGCGATGCCGCCGGCGGCCTCCTCGGGGGTGGCGCCGCGGCCGAGCGGGATCATCATCGACATCATGGCCCGCATCTGCTCAGGGATGCCGGTCTGGATCTTCTGGCCGTCGATGTCGATGATCGTGTCGTCGCCCTTCGCGGCGGTCATGCGCGTCTCGACGAGCCCGAACGCGACGGCGTTGACGTTGATCTTGAACTGGCCCCACTCCTTGGCCAGCGTCTTGGTCAGGCCGGTGACGGCGGCCTTGCCGGAGCTGTAGTTCGCCTGCCCGGCGTTGCCGAGCGTCCCCGCCAGCGAGCTGACGTTGACGACCTTGCGGAAGACCTCCTGCCCGGCCTCGCGCTCCTTCTTCGCCGGCTCGCGCAGATGGGGCGCCGCGGCGCGCAGCACGCGGAACGGCACGCCGGCGTGGATGTCCATGATCTGGTCCCACGCCTCGTCGGTCATCTTGTGGATCGGCGCGTCCATCGTGAAGCCGGCGTTGTTGACGATGATGTCGATCCGGCCGAACGCGTCGACGGCGGCCTGGACGAGCCGGTCGGCCTCGCCGCCCTTCATGAGGTTGCCCGCGTGCACCGCGGTCTCCCCGCCGATCTCGCTCGCCGCCTGCCGTGCGACGTCGGCGTCGAGGTCGTTGATCAGGACCTTCGCGCCGCCCTCGCTGAGCAGCTCCGCGGTGGCGCGGCCGATCCCTCGGGCCGAGCCGGTCACCACCGCGACCTTACCTTCGAACATCCCCACCGCGTCTCCTCCGATGTGTCGACAACTTCAGTCCTGGCCGGCACCCGGACCCAGTACCGGGGTGTCTCGGGAAATCCGTTCCAGGTACTCCTGGCGGTCCGGCGAGCCGAGCGCGTCGAGCATAATCCGATCGCTCTTCAGCGCCGTCGAGATCGCATCGTTCACCGCGAGCGGCAACAACGTCGTCGCCTTGTAGATGCCCTGCGTCGACCTCGGACACCACACCTCATACCGCCGCGTCTCAACCGCCTCGACAATCGAGTCAGCGACATCCTCCGGACGCAAGGTCTTCATCCCCCGTGTATCCGGCACACCGTCGGTCAACTCCGTCCGCACGATCACCGGCATCACCACCGAGACATCAACCGGCGTGTCCTTCAACTCCCCGCGCACCGCACCCGTAATCCCGACGACCGCGTGCTTCGTCCCACAGTACGTCGCGATTCCCGGCACCGGAAACTTCCCCGCCGACGACGCGACATTGATGACATGACCACGCCCCCGCTCGAGCATCCGCGGAATCACCGCACGCATACCGTTGATCGGACCCAGCACATTGATCGCGAACTGCCGCTGGATGCTCGCCTCATCCTCCTCCAAGAACCACGTCGTCGGCATGATCCCGGCATTGTTGATGAAGACATCGATCGGGCCCAACCGCTCCTCGGTCTGCGCGACGAACTCATCCACCGACGCACGATCGGTGACATCAAGCGGCAGCGCGACCACACCCGCCCCGAGCTCCTCCGCCGTCCGCCGCGCCAGCGCGACATCGACATCACCGATCGACACCCTCGCACCCTTCGCGACAAGCGCCCTGGCAGTCGCCCTGCCGATACCACGCGCCGCCCCCGTGATAGCGACGACCCGACCCCCGACGACCATGTGCGTACGTGATGACATGTGTCCGTCCTCCTCTCGTCGAATGTGGAAGGTCAGGCAGACGCCCGGGGAGACGGATAGCGATCCGGCGGAAGATCGGAGCGGTCGACGATCTGCGGTTCGTCGAGATCGCCCTCCGACAGCCGCGCCCGCAGCAGCTTCTTGTCGAACTTGCCCACGCTGGTCTTCGGCACCTGTTCGAGGAAGACATACTCCTCCGGGACCCACCAGCGCGCGACGCGCGACGCGAGGTGCGCTGCCAGGTCCTCGGCCGCCAGCTCGGCGCCGGACTCTGCGACCACGCAGGCAAGAGGGCGTTCGGTCCAGCGGTCGTCCGGACGCGCGATCACCGCGGCCTCGGCGACACCGGGATACGCCATCAGCTCGTTCTCGAGGTCGACCGAGGAGATCCACTCGCCACCGGACTTGATGACGTCCTTGGCGCGATCGGTCAGGCGGATGTAGCCGGTGGCGTCGATCGCCGCCACGTCGCCCGTGCGCAGCCAGCCGTCGTGAAACTTGTCCGGCGCCGGATCCCGGTAGTACGCCGCCGCGACCCACGGACCGCGAACCTCGAGCTCGCCCGTCGCCACGCCGTCCCAAGCGGCCTCCCGACCGTCGCCGTCGATCAGCCGCGCCTCGACGCCCGCGCAGATGCGCCCGGCCATGGCCTTCGCGCGCCAGTAGTCCTCGCCCTCCGCGCCGCGCGGAGGGTGAGCCACCGCGCCGAGCGGGCTCGTCTCAGTCATCCCCCAGGCCTGCACGATCCGCACGCCGTGCCGCTCTTCGAAGGCCTCCATCAGGCTCCGCGGGACCGCCGCCCCGCCGCACGGCACCAGGCGCAGGGATGAGAGGTCCGGGCGATGTGCGTCGGCGTAGCGGAGCAGGTCCATCCAGATCGTCGGGACCGCACCGGCGATCGTGACGCGCTCGCCCTCGATGAGCGCCGCGATCCGCTCAGCCTGCAGGTGGGGGCCCGGCAGCACGAGATCGGCCCCGGCCATCGCCGCCGCGTACGGGATGCCCCACGCGTTGGCATGGAACATCGGAACGATCGGCAGGATGCGATCGCGACCGGAGACCCCGAGCGCGTCGGCCGTGCACGCGGCCATGGCGTGCAGGTACGTCGAACGGTGCGAGTACAGCACGCCCTTCGGGTGGCCGGTCGTCCCGCTCGTGTAGCAGAGGCCCGAGGCCTGACGTTCCTCGACGTCCGGGTACTCGAACGGCGAGTCGGCCGCGGCGAGCAGGTCGTCATACGACCACGCGCCGGGCAACGTGCCGTCTTCGGCACCGACCACGACGAACTTGGGAGCACACGTGAGCCGCGGCGCGATCGCCGCCAGCATCGGCACCAGCGACTCGTCGACGAGGATGACCGCGTCCTCGGCGTGGTCGATGATGTAGGCGAGCTGATCGGGGTGCAGGCGCAGGTTCAGCGTGTGCAGCACCGCGCCCATGCTCGGCGCAGCCAGATAGGCCTCGAGGTGCGCCTGGTTGTTCCACGCCAGCGTCGCCACGCGGTCCCCCGGCTGCACACCGAGCATCGACAGCCCCCGGCAAAGCCTGTCGACCCGCTCGGCCACCTCGCCGTACGAACACCGTTCCAGCGATCCGTCAGCCTGCAGCGTCGCCACCTCGCCGGACGCACCGACCGTGCGCATGCGGCGCAGCAGCGACTGCACGGTGAGCGCTTCATCCTGCATCAACCCTTCGAGCATCGACTTCCCATCTCTCGTTGACCATGCCCAGAGCGCCTAGGCGCTCCGGGCGACATCACTCGCTGAACACCTCATCGCCAACCGCCTCCGGGCCGGTGAGCTCCATCGCCGGATACGCCCGGCGGTATGCGTCCAGGATCTCGTCGAGCGGAAGGTCGGCGAAGGTGCCGTGATCGGTGACGTACTCCATGTGGCGGCGGCCGTCGCCGGTGAAGGCGTGCAGCAGCGCATCTTCGGTCCCGTCGAACTCGAGCGCCGGAACGCCGAACCGCGCGCACAGCTCCCGGTTGAACGCGGGGCTCGCCTTCACCCACCGGGACCCAGTCCACACCGCGGCGTAGCCGTGATAGCGGAACAGGTCGGTGCCCATCACCTCGAGCAGCCGATCGGACTGCAGGTGGTTCTTCACATCCGCGAAGCCCAGCCGGGCCGGGACCCCGACCGCGCGACACGACGCAACGAACAAGACCGCTTTGGGCACGCAGTACGCGCCCGCGGCACCGGCCACCGTGCTCGCGCGGTAGTCGCGCGGGTCCTGCGAGAGCGAGTACGGGTCGTAGCGCACGCCGTCGCGCACAGCCTCAAAGAGCCGCCGTAGCCGCTCGGCCTCGTCCGTCACCCCCTCGGTCGCCGTTGCGACAAAGGCGGCGACGGACGGGTGGTGATAGTCCAAGAACCACGTTTCCTGCAGGTCCTCGCTCGTGGGTGGTGTCGTTGTCATCGCAGTAGGCGGACGCCGCTCGGTGGCCTTCTCACCTACCGCGCCGCGAACGCGACCGGCATCTCCTTGAGCTGGTTGACGAAGCAGGACCGCGTCCGGCGGGGCTCCCCGTCGAGGTGGATGTCCGGGAACCGCGACAGCGTCTCCTCGAACAGGACCCGCAACTCCAGGCGTGCGAGCGCCGCGCCGAGGCAGAAATGACGGCCTCCCGCACCGAAGGCCTGGTGGTTCTTCGGCTCGCGGAGGATGTCGAAGCGGTCCGGATCGTCGATGACCGTCTCATCGCGATTGCTGGAGACGTACCAGAGCAGAACCTTGTCTCCCTCGCGGATCGTCTGCGCATGCATCTCGACATCGCGCTGCGCGGTCCGGCGGAAGTGCGAGAAGGCGGGGAAGCAACGAAGCGCCTCCTCCACGAGGCCCGGGATCAGACCGGGATCGCGCTGCACGAGGTCCATCTGCTCCGGGTGCTCGAGGAGGGCGAGCATCCCGCTGGCAAACGTGGAGCGGGTCGAATCGTTGCCCGCCGCGGCAAGGAGCCCGATACCGGTGAAGATCTCAAGGTCGTTGAGGCGCTCGCCATCGACCTCAGCGTGCGCCAGCACGGTCAGCAGGTCATCCGCCGGCGTCTGACGCCGGACTTCGACCTGCTCCATGAACTCGCCATAGGCCTCCTCGATGCTGGCTGCGACCTCCTCGAACCCGGGCGACACCTCCTCGTCGCCGAACGCGAGGACCATGTTGACCCGCTCGGCGTTCTTGGCGTCATCCGCCGGGTCGGAGCCGATGAACGACCCGATCACTCGAGATACCACGGGCTGAGTGACGTCGGCGACGAGGTCGCAGCGACCCGTCGAAGCCACCCTGTCAAGCGCTTCGACGACGATCGTGCGGATGCGGTCCTCGTGTTCATTGATCCGCGCCGGCGTGAAGCCCCGCTGGAAGATCGCCTTGATGCGATCGTGACGCGGCGGATCCATGGAGATCATCTGCTGCTGCTGCAACGCGAGTGGCAGCCCAGGCTCGTCGAGCAGGAGGATGCCGCCGCGCTCCGACGAGAAGGTCTCGAAGTCGCGGCTGATGCGATGGACGTCGTCCCAGCGAGTAATCGACCAGAACCCTGCCTCGTCGGGGTACTGGCTCAGCGGGCTCCAGTGGACAGGTGCCTCACGGCGAAGGCGCGCGAACAGGTCGAAAGGCGGCCCCTCCTCCCAAAGGCTGAGATCGCTGACATCAATGCCCTCAAGATGGCGTTCCACAGTGACGGCCATTGGTGCCTCCTGTGTGCAGGGGGTGAATTGAGCTGACAAGCGCGTGCAGCGTACCAGCCGGTGCGTTTTCTCGGTAGAGTCGCCGACGATGAAGCAGACACGTGCGGACACATTCCCCCACCAACGCGCCGGGCACTGCGGCTCGGGCGCGCTGCGCGACCTCCTCGAGTACCACCGACTCGACTTCGGGGACGGCCCCCTGAGTGAAGGCACGGTGTTCGGTCTCGCCGGCGGCCTCGGATTCTTCTTTGCGGAGTTCCCGGGTATCGCTCCGCCGTTCTACCTCGTGGGAAGAACGGGAGATCTCGAACGCGACATCGCCGAACACATCGACGCCAAGCTGGAGGTGCGGGAGAGCGACGACCCCCAGGAGGGGTGGCGATGGGTACGGGAGGAGATCGACGCCGGACGTCCGACGATGGTCTGGGCCGACATCGCTGAACTCGAGTACCTGCGCGTTCGCATGAGCAACACGCGCCACGACATCGTGGTGGTGGACTACGACGAGGATCGTGGCGTCGCCTGGATCGCCGACAATGACCGCGACGAAATCCAAGCCTGTTCACTCCGGGCGCTTGCCGCCGCGAGGAACTCCAGCGGCTTCCCTGGTCCGAACCGGCACGCCACGTTTTTCTACGACTGGCCCACGCGCCTACCAGCGCCCGACGTTGTCCTTCGTCGCGCGCTGGCACGTGCCGTCAGCAACATGCGCGCCAGCACTGTCAGTGTCGGGGATCTACCAGGAGGCACGGGACTTGACGGCGTGAGGCGCTTTGCCCTGAGCTACCCGGCGTGGCCGGAGAAGTTCGGGGAGGGACTTGAGCACGCGCTCGCCGGTCTACGCATCTTCATCGTCAAGGCAGGCACCGCCGGCGCCATGTTCCGTTCTCTGCATGCCGACTTCCTGCGCGAAATGCACGAGATGATTGGGGCGCCTGCCTTGGGGACAGCTGCCGCCATCTACGACGAACTCGCCGAAGCATGGCGCACGCTCGGACGGCACGCAGCCCAGGGAGAGCACGCCGCCGGCATACCGATCGTCGAGGACATCCACCGCATGGAGGCCTCCGGCGTCGAAGCGATGGACGCCCTGCTGGTGGACGCTCTCCTGTGACCATCCGCGAAGGGCAGAGCATCCCGCCACATCAGGACAACTGCTTCGGCTGTGGCCCGCGCAATCCCGCGGGGCTGCACCTCCGCATGCAACGGAACGGCATGGGCGTCGTCGCCGACCTCGTTCTCGACGAACGCCACGAGGGTGCGCCCGGTCTTGCTCACGGCGGTGTGGTCGCGGCTGCACTCGATGACCTCTTCGGCGGTGTGCTCGTCGTGCTCGGGGTGCCCGCCGTGACGGCCAATCTCAGCGTTGACTACCGCGCGCCCGTCAAGCTCGGCCGAACCCTGACGCTCAGCGCCACGTGCACGCGCAGCGCGGGCCGTAAGCTCTGGATGCACGGGACCGTCACCGACGCCAACGCGATCACGACCGAGGCGACAGCGCTCTTCGTCCGGGTCGGTCTCGAGCACTTCTCCTCCCACGCCGACGTGGCCGGCCCGCCGTTTGGAGACTGGATCGGGCAAGCGCGAACGCCTTCGGCAGACGGCTCCGGTGCCAGCGGTGTCCGATAACACCAACGGAGCGGCCACACACACGCGGACCGCGGACCGCCGCCGACTGACGGCCCTCGTCCGTCACCAGTCGGCGGGTTCACGAACCGGTCCGTATCAGCGTCTCCGGCGAGCGCCCGGCGACACGTCGCGTTGCACCGCACCGATCCCCCCGGTCCCCGTGCCGCTCGCAGCAGATCGCGCTCACCAGCCCCGAGCGATCGCGATGTCCTCGTCCGAGGCATGCTGGTACACCGCGTGGTGCTGAAGCATCACCTTGGAGGCAAGCGCTGATGCGGTGGGCTGCGGCCGCAGTGCGCCACCGGTGTCTGACCCTGGCGGTCTGGGTTGTCCTGACTCTGATCCTGGCGGTCCAGGGCCTGAGCTTCGGTGAGCGGATCACTCCGAGTTCGCTCGATGTCCCGGGCACCTCTAGCGCACGGGCGCAGGCGGTCGCCGATCGGTACTTCGGCACCGAGGCGTCGATCCCCGTCTTGCTCGAGGGGCCCCGCGTCGAGCTCGATGAGCAGGGGCCTGAGCTTGCGGCGGCGCTGCGCGCGAACGGCGGCCTTCGCGTGTTGTCACCGTGGGACGGCGGTCGGCTGGTGCCCGAGCTCCGGCCTCGGGGCAGTGCCGCGCTGGTGCTCGTGGCCGGTCAGACGCGCAATACGTTCGCCAGCGGGATCGGCAAGGACGTGCGTACCGTAGTTCGCGCCCGCGTGCAGTCCCCAGTTCGCGCTTCAATGAGTGGGTTCTCGGTCATCGGCGGGGAGCTGAAGGACGCCTCCCTCAGCGCAGCCCACGACGCCGAGCGCCTCGCGATCCCGCTCTTGGCGCTGATCCTCCTGCTGGTGTTCCGTTCGCCGATCGCTGCGCTGGTGCCCGCGATCTTCGGGATCGCGGCCGTCGAGTCCGGGTATGGCGCCGTGGGCCTGCTCGGCGAGCTGCGTCCCATCAGCGACGTGGCGACCGCGCTCACATCGATGATGGGACTTGCGCTCGGCGTCGATTACTCGCTGCTCCTCGTCTCACGCTTCCGCGAAGAACTCTCCCGGGGTCTCGCACCCGTCGATGCGGCGACCGCCGCGCAGGGAACCGCAGGGCGCACCGTGCTCTTCGCCGGGGTGACCCTGCTCGTCGCGATGCTGGCCGCCATCCTGCTGACGCCGGGCGACTTCCTGTTCTCAGCGGCCGCGAGCGTCGCGACGGTGGCGATCATCAGCATGGCCGGCGCGTTTCTCGCCGTGCCGGCTCTGCTCGCCCTGCTCGGAACCAACCTCGACCGCTGGAGGATCGGGCAAAGGCCGCGCGAGGGAGGTCGGTGGGCCGCGCTGGCCGAGGGCGTGCAGCGCCGTCCGCTGCTTTGGGGCGGCGCGGCCCTGGCCCCACTGGTCGCGCTGAGCCTGCCGGCGCTCACGCTCGACACCGGCCCGCTCGATGCCCGGGCCCTGCCGGCCTCCAGCGTTGCTCGGGCCGAGGCGCAGCGGGTTGCATCGACGATGGGTCCAGGTTGGGCCGCGCCGTTCGAGGTCTACATCGCTACCCGCTCGGGCCCGGTCACGACCGAGGCGCGCCTGCACGCGATGGCACGATGGCAGGCCGACATCGCGCGCTGGCCCGAGGTCGCGGCCGTGATCGGCCCCGGTGACACAACGACAGGGCAGCCCGCGCCGCTGCGCGATAAACGACGCCGTACCGGCGGTGGTGTCGACGACCCGCGGGCGAAGTTCGCCGTGAGTCACGAATCCGGCGGGCAGGCGGCGCGCATCACGGTGGTTCCGACGACGGGGCCGAACGATGCCCCGACGCGGCAGCTCGATGAACGCCTCAACGCCGACATGAACGACCTCAGCCGCGCCACCGACGCGCAGGCGGGCACCGCCGGCATCGCGGCGCACCTCACCGACCATCAGGAAACGCTCGGGGGACGACTCCCTTGGCTGATCGCCGCACTGTCGGGCGTGACGTTCCTCGTGTTGGTGGTGCTGCTGCGCGCGATCGTGCTCCCCCTGATCAGCGTCGCGCTGAACCTCCTCACCGTCGGCGCATCCTTCGGCGCTGTGGCGTTGTGTTTCGACGGCGATCCACCCCTGTTGGGCGGGCCCGGTTGGGCCGACACACTCAGCCTCCTCGGCACGTTCACGATCGTCTTCGCGCTCTCCCTCGACTATCAAGTGTTCATCCTCACCCGGATCCGTGAGAGCTGGCTGAGCCATCGCCAGCTTCGGCCAGCGATCACCCACGCGATCGATCGCACCGGCCGCGTCGTCACGGGCGCGGCGGCGATCATGGGCGGCGTGTTCGTCGCCTTCAGCACCGCGGAACTGACGACGATCAAGCAGACCGGCGTCGGGCTGGCCACCGCCGTTCTGATCGACGCCACGCTCGTTCGCCTGATCCTGCTCCCAGCCGCGACGAGTCTCGTGGGCCCCGCAACGTTCTGGCTCCCAAAGTGGCTGGACCGCCTGCTCCCCGAGTTCAACCTTGATGGCCCCACGAAAGCAGACACGTCACCGACATGACCATCTCGCTCGATCTGCACAGCCCGGTCCCAGGCGTCATCAGATTCACGGTTCCGCTCGTGCTCGGGTCGCCGGATCACCTGCACGTCCACGTCTTGGAAACGCCCGAGGGACCGCTGGTCGTGGATACCGGCGCGAAGGGGTCAGAGTCCGCATTCGAGGCCGGCCTCACCGGCGCAAAGGTCGACACTCCACGCGTGCTCCTGACGCACGGCCACCTCGATCACTGGGGGATCGCCGCACAATACAGCCCCACCGTCTACGCACATCCGGAGATCGACCAGACGTTCGCGTTCGCGCGCGGCGATCTCCCAGTCGAGGGGGTCGCTCCCGGGGTCGCCGACGGCGAGACGATCATGCGGGCCTTCGCGAGATTCCAGGAGCTCGTCGGCGACGTACCGGCTGTCATTCCGGTGCGCGATGGCGATCGCTTCGGCGACTGGACCGCGCTCCACACCCCGGGCCACGACCCGGCGCACCTGTGCCTCTACCGCGCGACCGACCGGACATTGGTATGCGGCGACCTCCTTCTCCCCGGGTTCACCCCGAATGTCCAGCCAACGGCAAACGGCGCGGACACCCTCGCCGCGTTCCTCGCCTCAGTGCGCCGCGTTGCCGCGCTCCCGATCGACCTCGTACTGCCCGCCCACGGTGAGGCGTATTCGGACGCGCGAGGCCGAGCCCAGGACCTGCTCGACCACCACACGCGCCGGCTCGACCAGCTAGGCACGGCGCTCGGCACCGGCAGGATGACCCTCGATGCCCTCACATCGGCGACATTCGGCGCCCGCGCCAACACCCGCGAGGATCGCATGCTCGCCCTGATGGAGACGTACGCCCATCTCAATCATCTCCGGCGGCAGAACGTCGCGCGCCAGCGGGCCGACGGCAGCTGGGAAGCGACGGCCTGAGCGACGGCTGCGCGGCACCGGGCGCTGCTTAGGAAACGCGAAGCGCGCCTCGAGGAGATAGTGCACGGCAGGATCGACGCGTGCCCCGAATACTGCTGCCAACGGCGAGCCTTCGGCCAGCCAGCCCTGCGGGGGTGTTGCAGTACCGCCGGAAACTCTCTGGTCTTCGATGAACGCGGTCAGCGGTTCGATCGTTGCGCGTCGAACGCCCGCCGGAAGGTCAGCGGTCGTGCTCCCGGGACGCTTGCCTCGGTCTAACTCCCGCCCGGCGAACTCAACTGCGCAGCTCTAAGCGGTCATCCCGAACTTGCCGATCGACGTGATCGCCTTCCACTGCGACGTCATCTTGATCGCCCGCTCGCGGGCCGCACCCGGATTCGGCGACTTCGTCGACATCACTCCATCCTCTCGACTGGAGAGCCTCCGACGAAGCCGGAGCGATTCAGCCGCCGGCGCGCGCGGCGCGATCACGGCGGCGGGCCAGCAGGGCCAGCAAGACGCTCACTGCCGCCCCACCGATGCATCGATGCGGCAATCTCTTCACCCCCCAGCTGCAAAGGCGCCGACGACGGCACGCACACCATCGTGTCCGAGAAACGCCGGCGGCCACAGGAGCGGCCGATCGTACACGCCGTCCCAGCGTTCAGCGAAGCGGGCCCGGACCTCGTCGGCGGTGCCGGCGAGCGCGATCGTGTCGAGCATGTCGTCGCTGACGAGTTCGACGGCGCCCATGAAGTCTCCAGCGAGCCAGCGCTCGCGGATGGCCTCGGCTTGCGACTCGAAGCCGTGGTGGCGATGGATCACGCGGTAGGTCTTGACGGTGCTGTTGAAGGCGACGACGGCCCGTGCCGCTTGGCGCGCTGCCTCTCGATCCTCGGCGACGCTGCACGTGATGTAGCTCGCGATCGGGACGGGCGCGTCGCGTCCTGCGATCTCGGCGCCGCGTCCGAGGGCGGGTCTGACGACATCGCGGACGTACTCCGGGGTAAACAATGGATGGCCGATCAGACCATCCCCGACGGTGCCGGCCGCCTGGACCATACGGGGATTCACGCCGGCGAGGTAGATGGGTAGGTCGATTCGCGGGGGCGGACCGACAGGGGCCGTCGGACGGACGTCGACACGGTAGAACCGGCCCTCGTGATGCACCGGACCCTCATGCAGCCGCAGCAGGCGCCTGATCAGGGGAACGAGCTCTTCCATGCGGCTGGCGGGGTGCTCGCCGTCGAGTCCGTGCCAATCACGCTGCATGCGGCGGGTGCCGGTGCCGAGTCCGATGATCAGCCGCTGGCCGGTCAACTCATCGAGATCGCGAGCCTCGGCGGCCCACACCAGAGGCGTCCGTCCGAAGGCATAGGCGATCGCGCTGCCGAGCGTCATCGTCGATGTCGCGCAGGCCATGGCAGCCAGGGAAATCGTTGCCGATCGGTCGTAGAACTCTGTCGCCCATGCGGAGCCGAATCCGGCGGCCTCGGCCATGCGTGCGGACTCCGCGATCTCCGCTAATCCGCTGCCACCGGTAATGACGAGAGACATGTTCTGAAGCGCCACGACAGGAAACGTACCAGGTGGAACGTTTCTCGACATGGGTCACCCCGACATGACGCGTGCAGCGCGGAGACGCCGTACCGCGCTCCCACCGGCGCGCTTCCCCTAGAGACCCCGGCACCCAGCAAGCCCGCAGCCCCTCGGGGACGCGCTCATGCGGCGATGGGACCCACCGAACGCACAATCGCGCGGGTGCCGGTCGCGGGCACGAGCATGAACGCACGGCGTCGGATCCGTTCGGGCGCATCCGACACAGGCAGAACGTCCACGTTGCCGAGGACAGTCTCGATAATCGTCTTCATCTCGAAAAGCGCGAAGCTCGCCCCCAGGCAGCGCCGGGTCCCCCCACCGAACGGGAGCCACTCGTACGATCCGGGACGGCGCCCCATGAACCGGTTCGGCTCGAACCGGCTCGGTTCGGGGTAGAGGTCGGGGTCTCGGTGAACCGCGTGGATAGCGGGCGACACCGTCGTCCCAGCCGGCAGTTCGTACTCACCCAACGTGAACGGTTCAACGAGCATACGGACGACGAACGGGATCACCGGCCTGACGCGCAGCGCTTCGTGGATCACAGCGTCGATGAACGGTGCGGCGTCTGTTCCCGCCTCCCGGACCTCCGATCGCACGCGCTCGAGCGCGTGCGGATGGGCGAAGAGTTGGTCGAAGGTCCACGCGAGCGCAGTCGCCGTGGTCTCGTGTCCCGCGAGCAAGATGGTCATGAGCTCATCCCGCAACTCCTCCAGCGACAACGCGGAACCGTCTTCTCGTCGTGCGAGAATCAGCATCGAGAGTATGTCCTCGCGCGACGTGGTCGCGTCGTCGTTCCAGCGATCCTCGATCTCCCGGAAGATCAGGGCGTCAGCGCTGCGGATCTGGTCACGGAACCGTGACCATGGCTTCCACGGGCCGACATCACGGCGCGCGGACGGCACCATCAGGGCAAAGCTGATCATCCGATCGTTCTCCACAACTTCGAGCAGCGCAGATCGGAGTGCGCGGTATCGTTCTCCGCGGCCCAGTCCGAAGACGACACGCATGATGATGTCGAGAGCGATCTCGGCAAACCGCGGTCTCAGGGCGAACGGCTCATCGCGTGGCCAGGCCGCCACGGCGCGCCTGGTCTCCTCCTCCATGGCGTCTCGGTAGGACCGCATCCGCTCCCCGTGGAAAGGAGCCAAGAGGAGCTTTCGCTCGGCGAGGTGACGGGGTGGATCGAGGACGAGAAGAGAGTTTGGACCGCCAACGGGCTCGATCGTCGAGTAAGCGGCACGGCCCGCAAGCAGGTTGTCCCCGCGATATGTGAACACGTCTTGGATGAGTGCGGGATCTGCGACGAAGACGAAATCACCCGTTCCAAATCCCAGAATTCGACCTCGGAAGACGCGACCGTGCCGATCACGCTGCTCCTCCAGGAACCCGTGGGGACTCCGTAGGAACCATGCGGTCTGGACCAGCGGCGGGAGCCCGACCCGCGGAGGAAGGGTGGGATGGTTTGGGCCGATCCGCTGTGGAACGCGAGCGAGTAGCGCAGCCATGCACAGAGCGTACCAGTCGGTGCCAAACGCTCGTTCACGCCGCTCAAAGGCGCCCTGTGTCTTTACGTTGGAGTTCACGCAGGTCAAGCAGGCGCACGCCACGACGCAGCAGCGACCCGCGCTCACCTGCGGAGTCAGCTCAGCTCAGCGGCGACAGACTGTTGAGCTGCCCAGCGCACGTCCGGTCCGCGAACGGCGCGAACTAGCGTTCGGCTCCGGCAGCGTCGCCGTAATCGCCACTTTCGAGAATCAAAGCCCGCGAAAGCGAAAGATCATCCACCGGCACGGCCACGTTGGTAAGAAACCGCTGGAAGTCAACAATCGCTGCATTCAGCTCGGGGGTCGCTCCCCGGTCGAGGTAATACAAGATCAATCCCTGGACATTGGCGAGCACCAGCACCCTGAGCGAATTGCGGTCGATCCGCAGGCGGCTTCCGCGAGAGGTCTGAGAGTCGATGATGCGGGCCACGAGACCGTCCAGCCGACCGACGATATAGCTCGCGGCTGCGCGGAGCTCAGGATTGGTGATTGACTCTGCCTGAAGGCCGAACCAGGCCACCAGGAGGGCACGGTCGGTAGTGATGGTGCTCCAGATGATCTCGAAGCCCTTCTCGACGATGTCCGCAGGGTCATCCAACTCGTGGATCGCCTCCTCGAGACGATCCACCAGCCGGCCTCCGACGTAGCGAATGACGTGCTCAAACAGGCCTTCGCGGGTTGAGAAGTAGTAGACGACTGCGCGCTTGCCGACGCCCGCTTCGTCGGCTACACGCTGCATCGAGGTGATCGCGTAGCCGTCGCGCGCCAGGCAGCGCAGTGTAGCCTCGAGGATTTCCTGCGCGCGGCGTTGCCCCTTCGGGGTAAGCACTCCTTCTGCACGCATCAAGGTAATGCTAGACGATCGGTACCGCGCGTCCTCGTTGCCGGCGAAGGCGCGCGTAGTTCGGTCCCGCGCGTCGTGGAAGTCGAGCTGGGACCCCAGTCGGTCGTCACGCCTTCATCGAGCGGCAGCCTGATGCTCGCCGGCTACTCGCCCGGCGCTCCGTCTTGCCGAATGCGTCGCACACTGGCGGCCGACCGCACGGGCTGCGAGCCAGGCCGCACCCGCAGACATGCCGTCGTCGTAGTTCCTGAGGACGTTGTTCATCCGGACCTCCTTGGAGGCCGGTAGTTGTCGAAGCCAGTCCCAAAAGTCAAGTCCCGGACGCGGTGTAGGAGCTGAGCGCTCTTCTCGTCGGTGACCTGCCCGGCTCGTCATGCGGCGACGAGCTCGGAGACCTCCTTGTCCTCAGATCCCCTTGTGAGAGGGAGTCGATTCGGACCGGTGCTCTGAGAGGAGCGGCTGCATCGATTGCAGGCTCATGTAGCCGCGGCCGACGAGCCATTCGTCGTTGGCTTCGATCGCGAGCATCGACACCAAGCGAACCAGCGAGGCATCGTCGGGGAAGATCCTGACGACGTCGGTGCGCCAGGCCGAGCTCGCGGTTGAACCGCTCAAGCGGATTCGTCGACCGGAGCTTCGCGCGGTGCGTTTCGGGGAACGCGTAGAACGCAAGGATGTCCGGCTCGACGTCTTCGAGCATCGCCGCGATCTTCGGCAGCTGCCCCTCGAGCTGCGCGACCGCCTCGGTCAACCGGACGCGCGCTTCCTTGTCGTTCTCGGCGGAACACGGGCCGGATGTGCACGGTACAGCGCTGCCACGGCGCGCCGAACACCCTGGCCAGCGCGGCCTTCAAGCCCGGGTGAGCGTCGCTGATCGCGAGTTGCACGCCGACCAGCCCTCGGGCGACCAGGCTCCTGAGGAAGTCAGTCCAGAACGCCTCGGTCTCCGCTTCGCCGACGTCGAGGCCCGGGATCTCCCGGCGGCCCGTCTCGTGCACGCCGTGAGCGATCACGACGACCTTCCTGACCACCCGGCCTCCATCGCGGACCTTCCTTCGCATCGACGATGCACCCACGGATACCGGCCCTCCAACGGCCGCTCACGAAACGCGGTGACCTGCTCGTCGAGCAGGCCGGCGATCCGGCTGACCTCGCCCTTGAACATGCGCAGCCCCAGGCTGTTGACGAGCTGATCGACGCGGCGCGTCGGGACGCCGCACACATACGCCTGCTGCACCACCGCCACCAGGGCCTGCTCTGAGCGCTTGCGCGGCTGCAGGAACGAAGGGAAATGCGAGCCCTGCCGCAGCCTGGGGATCCGCAGCTCGAGCTCCCCGGCCCGCGTGCCCCACCTGCGCGGCCGGTAGCCCGTTGCGATGCGTCGCGCGGCCTTCGGGGTTGCGCTCGCCGAGCCGGGCGCGATCAGCTCGGACACCTCGGCCTCCATCATCTCCTGCGTCACGACACGCACCGACTCACGGATCACGTCCGCGTGCTCATCGCGCAGCACCTGTCGGACGACCTCCTCGATCGTCATCCTGTTCGGACCGGCCATCGCCGGCCTCCTTTCGTCGAACCCTGAAGAAGCCCGACGAGTCTGAGCGCCGCGGTGGCCGGAACTGCGCTCCGCCCGACCCGCTCCTAGACCGCTACGGGACGTGACCACGCCGCCTGACTCCAGAACCCGACTCCACGAATCAGGGGTAGATCACGGTCTCCGCGAAAGTCAGCCCGGCTCACATCGTCACCAGCGGCGCTCCAAGGGCTTCACAGAACACGCCCACGCCCCCGGGAAACCGATGGTTCCCAGGACGCCGGACGGCTCCACCGGCAGTTCACGAGCCGCCCGATTCCGCGCACGCCTCGGCGAGAACGGCATCACGCGTCGCCGCGGAGGCAACGGCGATCCCGGCGCACGTCGCCGACACCTGCGTGGTGACGTTCAGGCCGCTGGGATTGCTGGGGTCTCGTGATCATTCCAGGCCGTCAGGAAAGTGACCATCGGTTCACTCCCAGCGGCGGTGACACCAGGGCTTGAGAAGGTGGGGCCGGGCCTCAAGGTGGCCCGGCCCCGTCCCCCTGGAGATAGACGCGCCTGCGTAGGTGAGCGCGCCCTCCCGCACCGACCGGCTGGTCGCCAACAGTTGGGATTGGCACCAGCGGCGCGGGAACCCCTGCGCGTACTCTACCATCACGTGAGGAACGTTCGTTCTCTGAGAGCTCTGGATCCGAGCCGGGAGAGTTCCATATTGCCCGCTATTGCTGGCCGTTGCGCGAATGGCACCCGGGTTGGCGTGCTGGGAACAGGTTTGCGTTCGCTCGCTGCCCATGGTTGTATTCGGGCCGCGTCGCACATCTCGCTAACGAACGGCTAGCGATCTCCGGTCGTTCTTCGGAGGGGACGCATCGCGTAGCCCCCACCCTCTCCCCTCGGGCCACGCCGCAATACGCCTGCCGCATCGGCAAACGCACTGTCGCAGCCACGGTTAGCGACCGTTATGCTCGGGGAGTTGGATACCACGCTTCAACCAACACACGGAGGAGACAAGTGACACGACGTACCACAGCGGTGCTGTTGGCCGCGACGGGGATGGCTCTCCCGGCTACAGCCAAGGCCGAGGTTGTTCAGGATTTCACCATCAGTGCGACGCCCAGCAAGGCCAGCACCGCCAAGGTCAAGCGCAGTGTCAACCTCAAGATCAGTACCGGCACGAGGGACACCACCGGAGCCCAGCCTCCCTCGACGAAGTTCGTACGAATCCTCTTCCCCCGCGGCTCGCGGTGGAACGGCGGCCTGTTCCCGACGTGCAGTCCCACGTCGATTAGCCAGGCCAAGTCGACCGCGGACTGCCCGGCCGGTTCCATCATCGGGTCTGGCAAGGCCGCCGGTCTCGCCCCCGGTCCCATCACTCAGAACGACCTCAAGATCTCGATCGCAAACGGGGGGCCGTCGAGCCTCAGCATGTTCGTGGAGGGCGTCAGTCCGCTGAGGATCCAGTCGAACATCGTTGTCAAGATCTCGAAGTTGTCGGGCAAGTTCGGGCTGCGGACCGACATCCCGATCCCTGAGAACCTGCAGGAACCGGCTCCGGGCGTCCCCGTCGCCGTGACGCTCTTCTCGATCTCGATCAAGAAGACACGCAAGGTCAAGGGTGTGTCCCGCGGAATCATCGAAGTGGATCGCTGCGACGGAGGCAAGTGGTTCGGGGAGGGCTCGTTCGACTACGCGGACGGCACCAAGTACTCCGCGTCCCGGACACTCAAGTGTTCGAAGGGCTGACGACACGCTCTCTCGCTCTCCGCACACTCTCTGGCGAGAGGCTGACGTAGCGCTCGGCGGCCCTCCCCCGGGCGGGTGATGTGTAGCCCGCTCATCGAGCGCGATGCGGGCACATCGACACGTCCCAGGAGAGAGCTGTGCGGCTCGGCAGACCAGGACGGGGGAGGAGTTCGTTGATGGCGGCCGGCGTGAGCCGGCCGCCATTCTCGAGGCGGGCGGTGAGCCGGGAGAGGCCTTCGTCGGCGAGCGCCCATCCGAAAGGTCGGGCGTTTCTCGCGGTCGTCCTGCTGGAACCCCGATGCCGACGATGGGGAAACGTCGCAGGCACCCCAGCCCACGCACCGTTGCTGAACAGGTCAAGACCTGCCGGCTGGCGGGGCCCGATGACGAGGGGCTAGCACCGATCGCGACAGGCGGGGACCCGGACGGACAGCCCCGCGACCGGTCAACCGCGCTGCGTCGCGCGCTTCGCGACATCCAGGGTTTTCCTGTAGCTACCTCGCCCGCGGGGGGCCGCCGGAACTCGTGGCCGCGATCGGGGACTTTCAGCGAGAGTCTCGACGATCAACCCCGATTCCGGCTGGGCGGGGACCGAGTGACAAGCCGTCGTCGTTCAGGAGCGCGCGGACGCCGGGGTGCGCGGTATGGCGAGTGCCGCCCCGAACGCGATGAGCACGGCGACCGCCGAGATGACAAACGCCTCGGTGAACCCCGACTCCGCCGGCAGGCCGTTCGACGCGATCAGATGGCCAGCGACGATGCTGGCGGTGATCTGCCCGCCGAGCGCGCCGCCGACGGTCCGCATGATGGTGTTCATCGCGGTCGCGACGCCGGTCTGCGTCTCATCGACCGTTTCCACGATGAGGTTCGCCATGGCCGCGAACGAGAACCCGAGACCGACTCCGAGCAGCACCCCGGTCGCGTAGATGTGCCAGCGTTCATCGTGCGCGGCCGCCAGGATTGAGAAGCTCGCCGCGCAGAACAGCGTGCCCGCCAGCAGCGGCATTCGCGAACCGAAGCGACCGGCGAGCACGCCGGCGAGCGGCCCCGCGATGAGCATGACGGCGGCGGACGGGAGCAGAAACACGCCCGCCTCGGTGACGGAGGCGCCGAACCCGTAGCCGGTGGACTCAGGCAACTGGACGAACTGCGGGATCAAGATGAACGATCCGAACATGCCGAAGCCGATGAGCAGGCCGGTCAGGTTGGTGGTCCACACGCCGCGTCGACGCATCATGCGCATGTCGACTAAGGGCTCCGCCTGACGGTTCTCGAACCAGACCCAGAAGGCGAGGATCACTGCCGCACCGCAGAACAGGCTCAGGACACGCGTCGACCCCCAGCCCCAGTCGTTGCCGTAGCTCACGCCGACGAGCAGGGACGTCAGCCCCGCCGAGAGCAGGACCGCGCCTGCCCAATCGATCCGCGCGGGCGTCTTGACAGGGGACTCGGGAACGAAGAAGTGCGTGGCGACGAGTGCGATGACCACGACGGCGAACCCGAGCCAGAACAGCCACTCGTAGCTGAGGTTGTCGACGACCAGGCCGCTGATCACAAGGCCCGCGCCGCCTCCTATGCCGAACGTGGCTGAGATGAGCCCGATGCCGGTGGCGACACGCGCGCGAGGAAACTCATCCCGGATGATGCCGAACGCGAGAGGGAAGATCGCGCCCCCTGCGCCCTGAATCGCCCGGCCCAGCACGAGAACCCCGATGCTGTGCGACAGGGCGGCGACGACGGATCCGACCGCGAAGATCCCCAGCACGATGACGAGGATGCGCTCCTTCCCGAAGATGTCTCCCAGGCGACCGAAGATCGGCGTCGCGATCGACGCTGTCAGTAGGTAGACCGTGAGCACCCAGGTGACCGTCGTCGGTGTCGCATCGAGTTCGCGCTGGATCTCCGGCAGCGCCGGCGCGACCATCGTCTGGGAGAGCGCAAACGCCAGCGCCCCGGTTGCGAGAACCGCGAGGGTGATCCCGTAGTGCTGGCGGTTTCCTCCCAGGTGGCTCATCCGACCGCCGTCTGCTGACACCACCGCTGCAGGCGGTCGACCGTCTTCACGGCGGCCATTCGGACGTGGTCGAGTGTGCCCTCGATGAAGCGCGCCGTCACCTCAACGGAGGTGGTGCCGGAGGCGGCGCCGATCGCGTCGCGCATCGAGATCCTCCCCAAGCGCCGCCGAGCCGCAACAGCCTGGGCGGCGAACCTGTCAACCCGTGACTGCACGAGGCGGGAGGCTACAAGACCAGCACCGAGCGGTGCACTCTCCTCGTCGGAGGGCTGTGCAGGGGAAGCGGATCGGCGCGGGCCGGCCAAGCGGCCCGGGCGAGGACCATCGCCTGACGCGAGGGTCACTCGGGCCGGGGCCGCTCCCGGCCCGCACCGCTGACCTTGACCGACCGGCTCATCGCCCGCGCGCCGAAGCCGGCCGCACACGGAGCACGGCGCGGCTGACCAGCGGTGCGCCGCCCGACTGAGTCTGCTGGACGGTGCTGTTCAGCCGGAACGCGAGATTCGGCCGACCCTGGCGTCGCAGACGCTTGCTGACGCGGACCGAGCCCTTTGAAAGCCGGACGCGCAGCGTCCGGGCGAACTGACCGTTGGGCATCACGAGTCCGATGCTCTGGCCGGTCACGCTGATGCGCGCCTTCGATCCCTTCTTCAACCCGACAGCGCTGACGCGCAGTCGTCGCTTGACGACGGCGGAGCGCTGGAACTCGAGCCCCTTCGGCAGGATGAGCCGGGTCGCGGTCACGCGCGTGGGCCCCCCGACGACCCGGAGGTCGAGCGCCGGACGCCCGCCCCTGAGTGAGCCCACCTTGAGCGTGGCCGTCGGACCGCAGCCATCGAAGAGCGCCTGCTGATCGATGACGATGCGCCCACCGGAATGGGCCTCCGCAGCGCCATTGACCGCTGCCCCGGAGGCGCACATGTCCTTGTTGGCGATGAGCGGGCTCTTCGGCCCGGCGTCCAGCCGCAACTGGAACCGGGAGAGCGGGACGTCGGGGATGTTGTCGATTACCGTCGTCAACCTGTTGTCCTTGGTGAGCGAGATCGCAGCGGTAAGGTCAACGCTGATGGGGCCCGAGAGGCGGATGGCCAACCCAGGGAGCGGCGTGCCCTTTCGGGACACGAAGGTCACCGGCCCGCTGAGTTCGCCGGCCAAGAGCGGTGTGGCAGCGGTCGCGGTGCCGACGACCGATTTCGGGTCGCATGCGTCCTGCAGGTACCGCTCTTCGGGACAGGCGTTTCGCAGGCGCGTCACGTCAGCTGACACGGTGCTCGGGAGCGTGAGTTCGACCTTCCTTGTGTTGCCTTGCTGCCCGCTCTGCGTAAGCGTGACATCGAATGACGGGTGGCCGCCCTCGGCGATCTGCTCCGCGCCGCCTCCGAAGCTGGTCGTGAGGCGCGGCTCGTACGGGAGTCCGGCGCAACCGGTCGGCTGATACACCGATTCCGGACTGGCGAGTGCGCCGAGGTCGGAGCGAATGGAGGCGACGGCGGTCGCGGCCACGCAGCTCGTCCCATTGAGCATGAAGCCGGGTCGATCGAGTGTCACCGCGAGGTCCCTGATGGCCGTCGCGACGCCGATGGGCAGCCGCTGCGGGATCTGGTCGACGCGGAGGGTGAGCCCGATGTCCGGCCGGACGAGGATCGCGCCGCCCACAATCAGCGTTCCGAGGTCGAGGGGGCCGACCCTCACCGCGATCTTGATGGAGATACCCGCCAGAGCGCCGTTCGCCCCCTCGGTGAGGAACACCTGCCCCCCGTCGATCACGAAGGGCTTCGGCCCCGGACCAGATGATGCCACGACGGAACCGATCAGGCTCTCGGGTCCGCATGTGCCAGCTGTGGCTTGCGCGAGCGGGCACTGCGCCGCAGCGGTGAGCCGGCCGATCAGCCCGGCAGGGAGGTTCAGGTCAAGGGCAGCGAGCCGCGCGTTGCCCTGGGGACGCACGAACCGCGCCGTTAGGGATGTCGGCGACGCGGCGTTCGTCGGCGATGTCGAGAGTGTCATCTCGGGCGTGAAGGCGGCGGGGTCCCCGCATCCCTGGTCGAAGACGACGGGCGCCGACGGGCGCGCGACGGCACCGCCGCTGTCCGGCGTGATACCTCCCACCGCCTCGTACGTGCCACAGGCGCGAGGAGAGCTGACGATTGCCGCATCACCACCCCTGAACGTCAGACGGAACTCGGTGAACGGCAGCGGCGGAAGCCCCTGGAGGATCGCGGTGAGTCGGCCGGTCTGCGGGTCAGGGATGATGTCCCCTGTGAGCTTGACCCGAAGCGCGTCGCTCTCGGGACCGGCTTCTGCGAGGACGAACAAGCGGATCAATGCCTTCCCCGGCCGTGGCTGCGCGAGAAAGATCGTCCCGTCCAGCCTGCCACCGAGCGGGGCCAGGAGCGGCGAGGCCATCTGCGCCGTTCCGATGGCACTCAGCGCGGGGCACGACACGGGGCCACCGCCCCGCGCGTCGAACTCCTCGTCCGTGCATCCCGGGTCGGACAGCCTGTTGCCCGAGGTGCCGGACAACTCGATCCCCTCGGGCAGGACGACTCGCGCCTCGTTGACGTGCGACTGGGCGAGGGGCTGGTCGTCGACCGGCATCCGCACCCCCGCGGTGAACTCGATCGGAGCGTCTGCCGCTCGCTCGCCCTCGGCGATGAGTTCCGGCGCGAACGGGACAGCCCCGCATCCGGTCGGGACGAACGAGGTCTCCCCGGCCGTCACGTCGCCGGCGTAGGAGCTGACGCTGATCCGGGTCACCGCGGGCGTGCAGGTTGTCGGCGTCGTCATGAACGGGGATCTGAGCGTCGGGTGGTCGCCGGGCGAACCCCAGAGCCGGAGGTTGAGCCGCCGGATCTCGATCGGCAGGCCGAAGAGGCTGCGCGGAAGATCATCGATGCGTGCGTTCAGTCCGCCATCGGCCGCTCGGAGCCGGACCTGCCCGAGGATCTTGACCAGCGACGCTGACGGCGGCGTCCCTGTGAGGCCGAGTGTTACGCCCAGCTGCACCGCTTCCGTTCCGGAGGGCGTCACGAGATAGACCGAACCGCTTAGGAGCCGCTCGCCGACGGAGACGCCGACGGCGTCGGCTCTTGCGGTCACCTCCCCGACCTTGGCGGTGCCCGGGCACCCCGAAGCGGACCTGAACCGTGCTGGCGAACACAGGTCGGCGGCTCCCGGGTTCCCGATCTGCCCTGGCGGCAAGGAGATGGTCAGAGCACGGGCGTCGTCACCGAAGCCCGCAATGTCGCCGACCTCTCCTCGACCTCCATCAAGCCGAAGCGCGAGGCAGAAGTCCGCACGCGCACCCGCCTGCGGCGCGGCGGTCACCGAGCTCGTCGTCGAACACGCCGACGAGCTCGTCACCGGCGTGGCCGCTGGAACGTCCACCCGTACAGAGGCACCCGCAGTCGCCGAACCGACCAATGCGGTAGCCAAACACCCAGCGGCGAGCACACTCCCCACCCGGGAACGACAAGACCCATGCATCTCTCAACCCCCATCGCGAAACGGTCGCTCACACAACGCTAGCGGGTGGTGGTGCCAACTGCAACTATGGTGCCTGCTCGGGGTGAACGGCCCCTAACACCAGTCGC
>CAMCUD010000053.1 GCA_945878865.1 Bifidobacterium breve
CGCCGCCTTGCGCCGCCGCTCGGCCGCAACGTCGCGCTGGGCCGCCCGGCGTGACGCGCTCGCCACGCGCGTGACCGACGCGACCGCGGTCGTCCGGACGACCGGGCGGGCAGCGGGCGGCGCCGCGCGCGGCGCGGACTGGGCGGCGATCGCCTCGCGCGGCGCGGACTGCGGGGCCTCACGGTCGCGCGCCTCACGCACCGCCACCGTTCCGCCCCCGGCGACGGCCGCGGCCGACGCCGCCACCGCAGCGACCTTCACCGCCGAGGCCCCCTCCACCAGCGACTGCATCCGCAGCACCGACGCCGTGGCCTTCTCGTGCACCCCGCCCGCGATCGCCTCATAGACGCGCAGGACGAGGCTCACCGTGTCCTCGTGGCGACTGACCGCCTGCTCGCCGATGACCAGCGGGACCGGGAAGAGCACCCGCGCGTCGGCGGCGCCCTCGTGCAGCGCGCGCAGCGTTCCTCGACAGCCGGGGCACGCGCGCAGATGCCCGCGCAGCGCCTGCGCGTCCTTCGCCTTGGCCTCGCCGTCGAGCAGCGCGCTCAGCAGCGGCGCCCAGCGCTCGCACTCCGCGCCGGACTCCAGGTTCGCGTAGCGGCCGAGGAACGCCTTGCGCCCCTCGGTCAGGCAGCGGTTGACCTTCGTATGACGTCCAGTTCGGCCAGCACGCCGGCATCGCGCTGCCACCGCTCACCTTCGACCTCCAGAACGACGACGGCCGGGCTGCAACCCGGCTGACGCCAACAGATCAACACCCACCCGCTCGCGATCGGGAGGCCGCCGAAGGCTAGCCGCTCACCTCGACAACTGCCCGCGAAGGGCGGCGAGCGCGAAGACCACCTGCCCAAGGCAAGGGAGTCCCGCTCGGGGAAGTGCAGCGCCGGGCGCGCGTCGCAACCGCGACACGGTCGAAGGCGACTCCCCCAACGAGCGACGACGAACTCAGGCGCCGGGCGCGCATCACCGACCCCCTCAGGACCAGCACATCCAGCACCGCCGTCGAGAACCCCACGCCCCAGGAGGGATGCCGGGAAAAGGTCCGAGGTTGCCTGAACCCGGTGAACTGCATTTGGCGGAGCTTGGGCCGCAGTCCCTCCTACCGCGCAAATATGCTCCTGCGGTCAAGCACTGGAGGCCGTTCTTGTCGCACCGAGTTGCTCTCTACATGGTCCAGGTCTATCGCCGCCGTCGAAAAGCGGATCTCCGTCGGCTAGGTGACTTCGACGAGGCGGGAACGCATCTCGCAGATGAGCTGCACTCGTACCTCGCGCCGGGCCGCTTCTGGAACAGGAACGAGGACGGCGACCGGAGCGTCGTTTGCGAGACCTCTGTCCTGGAGAACGACGACGATGTGCGGTGCACCTTCCAGCACGGCGAGTCCGGGACAGTCGCGCGCATCGTCGACGCAGACGGGCAACTGCGGTTCCGTCAGGAGGCCGACCACACACACCTCGTGAGATGTGCCAGCCTGCTCCGACTCCCACACAACCGCACCCTCGGCTGGTGGGCGGTGCACATCAACAACCGCCGGAGTGCCAAGAACCTCATCGAGTCCAAGCTCATAGAGATGTTCCGGCACCAGCATGAGGATCTGACGCTGAAGATAACGCCCTTCGTGCGGGGCGATGACCTACAAGCCGCGGTCGAGGCGAACAAGATCGACCGCGTCACCCTCGTCAAGTACAAGCAGCCCAGCGATCGCGCCGTCGCCGCAACCGAGAAGTGGGTGCGAGATGGTGACGCTGGAACGATTGAACTCCAGATCACCGGGAAGAATCACTTGAAGACGGGGCTTCTACGCCGCTTTGTTGATGGCGACCGTACGGCGTTCTCCGACATCCTGACGTTTGAGGGCATGGAGTTCGACGAGGCCAAGGTCCAGGTCGAACTTGGTGACCGCCACAGGACGATCAACATTGAGAAGCCCGAGGCAGGCCACGCGCTGACGGTCGAGATGGACGACCTGACGATCATCGACGGAGAACCGTCGTCCCAGAGTCTGTTCGCCGCCCTGGGACGTGCGCTCGACGACGTAACCTGAGATGGTGCACTCGTGATCAAGTCCAGCCCAATGGCGCTGATCAGGCGCCACTACGACTCGTATCGCGACGCGGCGACGGGGAGAATCCTCTGGACGGACCATCTCGTCTTCGAGGGCTTGCCCGCACTTGTGATGGGCGCCTCGGTCGTCGCGGGCGTCCAACTTGCTGGCGAAGCGAGCGCCGCGATCCTGGCTGTCTCGGGCCTCCTGAGCGCGTTCCTATTCGCCGTGATGCTGCAGGTCTTCGAGAGGGCGATGGATCTGGCGGATGAACCCCCCGGTCGTGGCGCGGAGACCAGCCGGCATGCGCTCTTCTTAGGCGAGATCTCCGCCAATGCGGGATACGCGGCCCTGGTTGCTATCGCCACTGCGGTTGTCGCGCTGGTCGCGACTGCGGTGTCGAAGACCGCCTTGACGATCGCTACCGGCGTCGCGCTCGCGTTGGGCACTCACTTGATTCTGGTCCTGCTGATGGTGATGAACCGGGTCTACCGCCTTACGGAAGAGCGTCTGATTACCGCCCGCACCACGTCCAAGGTCGCCGCGCTGCCAGATCGACGACGCGCCGGTTAGGTCGCCGAAGCAGACCTGCCCGCGAGTGCGCGAGCGCAGACGGGTTTCGGGATTCGCCTCCAGCTCGCCGTTTCGCACAACGACGAGGGCCCGCCGGAAGCGGGCCCTCGCGATGAGTCGTCGCACCGACGGTGCAGCTTCAGGCTACGGCGAGACGCCGTCCCAAGGTCAATCCCAGGCCGGCGCCTCGGCGTGGGTGCTGAGCCACCGCTCGAGCTCGGCACGCGGTACCAGCACGCGACGGCCGCGACGAACGACCGAAACCTCGGGAGCGACGTGCTCGTCGAAGAAGTCCACCCCCACGCCGAGAAGCCGCGCGGCCTCCTGCCGCCCGACCGCCATCGGCACCGCGTCTTCCCTCGACGCGATCAGGGTGACCTGCTCGAGAATCTGCTCTAACAGGCCCTCGATGCCCGCGGAGACCTCGGAGGGCCGGGAAGCCGCCGGCCTCGAGACGACCTCGCCAACCAGGCCCACGACGGCCGCCGCGAGCGCGTCCGCGTGCGTCTGGGTGGCCGACTGCTTCATGAGGCCCCGAGGGCGCTGCGAGCGGCCTCAGCGGCAACGTGGGCGTCCAGCGTCGCCACAGCCTCGGCGTGGCGTGCCTTCTCCGCGTGCACGTACACGCCGAACGTCGTCGCGATCGAGGAGTGGCCCATCAGATCCCGGACCACCTCCGGCGCGACGCCGGCTGCCGCGAGCATCGACCCGAACGAGTGCCGCGCCTCGTGGAGCCCCACCCCCTTCAGGTCCGCATGTGCCCACGCCCGCCGAGCGACGTTTGCGACGGTTCCATCCCGAAACGGCGCGTCGGGCCGCGCGAGGCGCCCTCCTTCCTCGGCAACGACCCGTCGCCGGCTCGCGACCTGCCACCGCGTCGCCTGCTCCTTCGTCGCGAAGGTACGGCGCCGGTACCTGCCGCCGCGGTGCCGGACCTGCGCCATCCACCGCGGAGAGCAGTCGCACCGCTCACCCGCACGCGACGCGCAGCGCTTCGCGTGGATCTCGTATACCGACCGCACTCGCCCATCGAGCGCGCGACGCGAGAACACCAGCGCTCCGTCGTCGCCGTCATGCCGCTCGCGGTGCGCGAGCAGCTCGGCCATCAGGACCTCGGGTACGGGCACATCTCGGACGCTCGCCGGCGTCTTCGTGACCACCCGACCGGCCTGCTGGTCCCAGGAAGCACGAACCCGAATCACTCCCTGCTCGAGGTCGATGTCTGCCCACCTGAGCGCCATGAGCTCGCCTCGGCGCAGACCCGCGTAGAACGCCGTCGCCCACAGCGCCCGGTGGCTAGATGGCAGCGCGGCCACGAGCGCAGAGGCGGCGGCCGCCGGCGCGAAGTGCTCGCGCCGGCGGTGTGCCTTACCCGCGATCCTGATCCCCACCGTCGGGTTCACGGTCGTGATGTCGTGGTCCTGCGCCCACCGATACATCGCGCGGAGCGGCATGACGGCGTTCGCGGCAGTCGTTGGCGGCCTTCCCCCGGACTGCATCCGCGCAAGGACCGCGCTGACCTCTCCGCGGGACACACCGTCGACCTGCCGGTCACCGAACTCCGCTGTCCAGATCGCGATGTCTCGCGCGTAACCGCGGACGGTCGACGGCGCGTACGGGCGCCCGTTCCGTGAGAGAACGTCGCCGGCCGTCAGCGCGGCCAGCCAGCGTTCAGCGACAGCGCGGACCGTCGTCGACCGGCGCCCGACGCGGGACGGATCGGCGCGCATCGAGTTGCGCCACCGCACCGCGTCTGCCAGCTCGGCGAACGTCGCCGTCTGCCGAGCGTTCCTCGGTCCCGCCTGGACCTGGTACTTGCAGCCCTTCCGCTTGCACCGCGCGGCCGAGTCACCCCGTGCGGGGCACGACCTGCTGTGCTTGCGTTGCACCCCCGTCGGGAGCCCTCCCCTAGCCACGCGACACCACCTCCTCCGGGGCCAACGCCTCGAGCAGCGCGTCGACGTGTACGAGCGCCTCGGCGCGCTCGAGCGGGTCGCCGTCGAACGCTTCCACGACGTCGTCCGGCACGCCGTCGGCGATCTCCTCCGGGGTCAGACCCCGCGCGATCGCGAACACGATCAGCGCCGCCTCCTCACGGCGCCGCAACGGCACGTCGTGGCGGACGGGCGGCAACGGCGCGTCTCCTCCGGGATCGAAGCCGGTGATCGGCTGCAGGTCGTCGAGCGAGGTCGGGATCTCTGCCCGGCTGTGCACGCGGGGCGCTGCGTGCGTACGCTTCGGATCACTCATGGAGCTGATTCCTCCGTGGGTCACGCCCCCGGCTGTTGGCGCAGCGCGGGGGCACTCTTGTTGGTGTGCGAGCCGACGCTAGCACGCATCTCGGCGCGAGGAAAGTCCCAGGATGCGGGCGAATTCCCCGCTGTGCTACCGGCGGTATCGCAAGGCTTCAATGCGCGCGCTACCGCTGGTCTAACAAGACCTCCTGACCGGTTGACGACCTCCGGTCAGGAACCGTAGAGTCGCGCAGTCCGACCAACCTGCCAGAGGTCCCACCGATGCCACGTCACGTCCTCCCGCTCATCGCCGCTGCGCTCACTCTCGTCCTTGGTGCCTGCGGCAGCGACTCCAGCGACCAAGCATCGGCACCGTCGACGGTCACCGTCGTCGAGAAGCGCGTGACCGTCACGGAGAAGGAAGAAGCCGCGGCGCCCGCAGACGTCGAAGACGCATCGATCTCCGAGGACACCTCGGCGTCCGACGCTGGCTCGAGCAGCGGGAAGATCACCGTCCCGAGCGTCGTCGGAAAGGACCACCAGCTCGCGCAGGACACGATGCAGGCCGCCGGCCTCTACAACCTCGCCGAAGAAGACGCGACAGGCCAGGGACGCGCACTCATCATCGACCGAAACTGGACCGTCGTCTCGCAGGACCCACCCGCCGGATCGAAGGTGAACGAGGACACCACCATCACCCTGCGCTCGAAGAAGGACGACGAGTAGCTAGCGACCCCAGCCGACCCGGTCACGGCGACCAGACCACGGAGCGGCGACCATTCCCAGATGGCGCACCAGCACATGGATCTACGCGGCCCTTGTCGTTCTCACGATCGGCGCCGAGACGATCTACGCGACGTCCGAACCGGACCTCCAGGGCCACGCGCTCGCTTGGCTGATCATCGCGACCGTCATCTTTGCCGGGTACCGCGGGCTCACACGAAGCCGACGCCGGTCACGGAGGTAGACCGCCGACGCTACCGTCGGTCACGATTAGGCGGGGAATCCCTGGGTCCACACCCAGAGCTTTCTGCTCTTGGCCGTCACGGTGCCGGACGTCGCCTTGTACTGCACGCTGACGTCGTAGGTGCCCGCGGGGGCGCGAACGACGCACACGCCGCCGGCGAGGTGCGGGGACATGGCCATCTGGGCGTCGTCGGTGTCGTTGACCGTGTCGGGCCCGATCGTGTCGGTGGACATGAGCCCGAGCGCGACACCGGTCGAGACGTCGGCGGCGTCGAGGTCGGCGGCGATGTACTGGCTGGTCAGGCCGATGGGGCAGGTCGTCAGGTGGCGGTACCCGACGTTCGTGGTGGTGCCGCCGCGGGTCATCGAGGCGGCCTGCTTCTTCGGGTCGGCGGCGTCCATCCTGGAGACCTTGAGCTGGTTCGCGCCGATGAACAGGGCCGCGCGCGCAACGTCGCCGGCGGACTCCTTCCACAGCGCGGCCGCGGCGATGAAGAGCAGCCCATCGGTCGGCAAGACGACGTTCTCGACGACATCGGGCGTCGGCAGCGTCCCGTACGCGGTGTTTGTTCGCGACTCCTCGTCGGGGATGATCGCCTTCCCGGCCCCCCATGCTGCGGGCAGCGGATCAGGCCCGCCGGGTCGGTGAAGATGACCGTGACCGCTGACCGCATCCACGAGGTTCCGGATCGCGGTGATCGCCGACCCATCCCAGTCGACCTCGGCGATCTTCCGGCGCCCCGCACCCGACGCCATCGACAAGGTGAACCCCGTCGCGGGAAGATCCTGCGCGACCGCGTAGACGCTCCTCGTACCAGCCGCCCCCGAGACCGTCAGGGTCACATCGCTGCTGATCCAGCGCGCGTGCCCGGCGATCCACAGACCCGCCCGCTCCTCCTCGCCGTCGTCGACGGGCTGGACCGCCACGGTGTTCGCGTCGAGCTTCACCAGCGTGACTCCCCACGCCGCCAGCGACCACGCCTCCTGCATCCGATTGATCCACTCCGAGGTCAGCGGTGTCCCGCGGACGGCGTGTACCTCACGCGACATGACGTTGAAACTCCTTTGGATAGTTCACTGTGATGACCAGCGACGCCGTCTCGACGCGGAGCTGGAGGCCATCGGCGCCGGCGCGCTCGGGTCGGCAAACGGAGACGCTTGCCGCGCGGCCGTCGCTCACCCTCACGTGCAGCGTGAGCGTGTCGTCCGCCTCGACGACGGCGCTCGAATGAGCGCTCTCCAAGAGCCCGTCGAAGCCGCAGACCGGCGCCCCGTCGCGGGTCTCCACGCTCACGATCACGCGTCGGTGCAGTACGCCCGCGACGAGGCTCAAGAGCCCTGCCTGATCTATCGGGTACATCTCCGGGCCCGAGTACGACATCACGACATCACCGCCATCTCATCCTCGTCGCCGGTCTCGAGCTCCGCCGCGAGCGCGTCGATCACCTGGTCCACGTACGCCGAGATCTCCGACCGCACCCCAGCGAGATCCGACCGACGATGCACGGTGATGCTCGGCGCGAAGTTCACAGACGCGCCCGCGCCGCCGGAGCGCCGACCGCCCGCAACACCACGACGGGGCCCACCGACCGCGCCCGTGACCCGACTCCGGCCGATCCCATCGCCCATGAACTTCCGGTACATCCCGTTCGTGTAGACCTCCCACGGCCGCCAGTTCCGGCCGCCGCTCGAGATCGCATACGCCGCCCGCAGGTTGTACAGCGGGTCCGACGCGAGCCGCCGCGGGTCGTACTGCGGATGCGCGCTCTGCAAGATCTGCATCAGCCCGGTCGCGCCGATCGAGTTGATGTTCCCGACGATGCCGCTGGACTCCGCCATGGCGATCGCCGACACGAGCTTCGGGTCCGGGAACCCCACCTGCGCTGCGAGCGCCGCGATCTGCGACTGCGACAGCTTCCCGCCCGCCGGGACCGGCACATCCCCGCCGATCGTCCCTCCGGCGCCCAAGTGGTCGTTGATCGCCTTCTCCAGCCCCGCGGCGTAGACGCTGCCCGCCGCGCCGACGAGCGCGCCCGGAGCGCCCGGCAGGTCGCTCCCGGGGCCCTTCAGGCTGATCTTTCCCGTCAGCGCGCCGCCCATCGCGGGCGTCGCGCCGAACCCGCCGCCCGGGACGGCAGACGGCTGCGTATCGGCGACGTGGACGTGGTCGTAGTGATCGGCGATCACCTGCGCGCCGAACGTCGACAGCGGCACGCGCTTCCCGTTCTTGATCCCCCACCCGAGAGGGCTGAAGATGAGCTCCTCGAGCTGCGAGCCGTACCGTGAGGCCATCGCACGAGCGAAGCCGGCCATGTCGCCGCCAGCGACGTCGATCGCGTCGCCGGATGCGTGATATGACCGGTTCCCCGACGACGTGATCGCACCCGGGCGCAGCCCCGAGGTGACGTGGTTGCCGAACTGCGACGCGAGCGCCGCGTAGCCCCCGAGAGCGGGATCGGCACCCATCAGGTTCCCGCCACCGGCCGCAGACCGCGTCGGCGTCCCAGACGGGTTGCGGCCCGTGCGGTGCGCGTCGATGCCCCACGCGTCCCCGGTGCGGGTCGCCGAGCGGATCGACTTCGGCGAGAACGGCGCCCCGCTACTGCGCGGGTTCTGAAGGATGTGCCGCGACACGCGGCCCGGACGGCCGCCGCGCTCAGCGTTCCGCACGATGCTCTGCGCCTCACGCTCGGAGTACCCCATCGCCACGAGACCACCGACGGCCTGCCGCTGGATCGCCGTGAGGTCGGCCGAGACCTCCTGCCGCGCCCGCTCGGTCTGCGACGTCATGAGCTCGCGGATCCGCGACCAGTCCTTGGCCGTCCCGGTGCGGATCTCGCCGTTGACGACCTGCACACGCCGGCCGATCCGGCTGTACCGCCGCTCCACGCCCTTCGCGAGCGCCTCGTACTCGTCGAGTAGCGCAGGGTTCGCGCGGGCCTGGTCGCGCGCCCACTGCAGCGTGCTTTCGGCGAGTATCCGCCGGCCCTGCGGGGCGAGCGTGCGCAGCCGGTCGAGCATCCCGGAGGTCAGCCGCTCCATCGCCGCCTCGGGCCCGAGCTTCGGCGCGCGCACGTCGTAGGCGCCGACGAGGTCGTTGAAGATGCCGGCGCCGCGCTCCCGGCTGACCCGGCGCCGCTCGATCTCGCGAGCGCGCTTCGCCTCCTTCGCGATGTCCTTGTACGCCCTGGCCTGCGCCCGGAGCGTCTGCAGGTACGCGAGCGACTCGGCGAGGTCGTTCGGCTTCGACGCGTCAGCGTACGCCTGCTCAGCAGCGGCCAGGTCGGGTGCGAGCTGTCGCTGCGCGGCGCGCGCCTCACGGGCTGTCGGCGTCTGCCCGCCGGGAAGCTGCGAGACCAGCTGCTGAGCCCGCGAGAGGCCGCGGTTCGTGCGCTCGTCGGTCCCCAGCACCGGGTTGCCGATGCCGAAGATGTTGACCGCGCCCTGCGCGGTGTTCACGACCGCGGCGGCGCTCTTGCCGATGATGCCCTCGCCCTGGTTGGCGCCAGCGGGCCCGAACGCGCCCTGAAGACCACCGATCGCGAGCGCCGGCAGCGCGAACCTGCCCGCGACGCCCGCCGTCCGGCCCGCAGCGGCGCCCGCCAGACGCCCGTAACCGCCGCTGCGGCCAATCGCGGTGCTCGCACCACCTAGGCCCGCCCGGGCCGACGAGAGCGCGCCAGCGCCGCCCTGCCGCGCCCCATACGCCGCGCCGCCGTACGCCCGCATCGCGCGCTGCCACTGCGTCAGGCCCGCCGGACCCGCGGCGCGCGACCCGAACAGGAACGGCAGCATCCCGCCAACGGCGCCCGGCCCCACCGCGCCCGGCATCCCACCGGCCGGCATCCCGGCAGCAGGGGCCCCACCAGCACCGCCGAACCCATTGCGCGCGCCTCGGCGGACAGCGCCGAGCCCCATGAATGCCGCCATCGCGACGCCCGGGGACGTCGCCGCGGTGATGTCCCCGAAGAGCGACGCGATGCGCGTGAGGGGCGCGATGATCGGCCGGAGCTCGGAGGCCATGTCGTTCAGGCCACGCGTGATGTCCCCGACGCTGCCCGCGATCTCCTTCGTGTCGGTGACGGCGCCCCGGAAGAACGCGTCGATCTTCTCGGGATTGCGGTCCACCCACCGATCCCACCGGTCCAGCGTCTTCGTGAGGTCTTCGACGGCTGAACGTCCAGAGGGACGGCCGCCATCGAGCACGTCCTTCGCGAGCTCGAACGCAGAGTGGGTGAGGTGACCCCACGCGCGGAGGTCGTCGACGTACCCGCCGATCTGCCGTCGGGTCTCCGTGATGCTCTTCGTGTTGGCACGCCAGCCCGCCGTGGTGTCGTTGACCCACTCAACGCCTTCGCGGAAGAACGGCAGGCCCGCTCGTGCGGTGCGCGCGAGGACGACCTCGATGTCCTGCAGCGACCGTTCCGCCAGCGGGAGATCATGCGCGAACTCCCGGCTCAGGATCGAGAGGGTGTCGAGCGAGAAGTCGCCGGCGAGGAACCTCGCCTGCGAGACGCCGGCGCGCCTGACGGCGGCCGACGACGTGTTCGCGTTCCGCGCCAGGCGCGGCGTGGCGCGGCGGCCGATCTGCGCCGCATCACCCAGGAGCCCGAACAGGTCCTGACGCCCCTGTTGCGTCTGCCGGCGGAACGCGCCCGTCAGCATCCGCGTCTCGCTCGCCGCATAGCCAGCTCCGGGGTTCTGCCGCAGTACTCGCTGCCGGACCCGGTCGGCGTCCGCCGCCTGCACCGACGCGGCGCCGTACGCCTGCACGGCCTGCGTGTACGCCTCCTGCGCCTTCGTGAGGTCCTCGAGCCCGGACTTCACCTGCTTCGCGACAGGCGCGACGGCCGCGAGGCCCGCGGCCAGAACCCCGCCGCCCGACAGGCCGACGCCACCCGCGCCGAGCGCAGCACCACCCGCCGACCCGAGCGTCGCGACACCCGCGCCGCCCAGCGCCTGCCCGAACGGCAAGGCGGTCACGCCAGCGAGCAGAGCCAAGCGCCCCAGGCCGATGCCGCCGCGGTCACCACCACCGGCGCCGACACGAGTCACCCCGACCGTCGCGGCCGCCTGCTCCGCACCGAGCCGGCGCAGATCGGCCCGCAGCGCCGCGACCTGAGCGCGCCCCGCAGCGATCCCACGCACGTCGACCGACGGGCGCGCAGTGACCCGCCCGAGGCGCTCGAGGCTGACCGTCAGGCGATCGGCGTCCACGCGGGCGCGGCGCATCTCGCGCGCGGCACCACGCACGCGCGTCTCGAACCGCGCGAGCTCCGGGACGGCGCCGCGTGCCTCGCGCCGAACGCCTTGGAGCCCGTCGCCGAGCCCGCGGGACGCGAGAGCGGCCGACTCGAGCTCCGCGCCGGGCCCGTCGATGGCATCGAGCGCGCGGCCCGCAGACCGCGCGTCGCGCTCCATCCCACGCAGCTCGCGCCGAATGCTGCGAATTGGCCCGGACGCTCGATCCATGAGCAGGAAGGTGCTCTCAATCGTCGCGGCGATCGGTCAGCCCTCCCGCCGGTCAGACGGGCTGTCAGCCGCGCAGGGGCTCACGCGGCGTCCTTGCGGACGTAGCGCGGATGGTGCGAGATGCTCCCCGGCGGCAGCACGAACGCAGTCCGGACCACGCCGACATCCGATCCCACCGCCGCGACGGAGGCGTCATCGCCTTCCGCAAGAAGCCGGCCGATGCGCAGGACCACGTCCGACACCTCCGTCGGCTCGCCGTTGTACGCGGCCTGCCACTCCGCGCGCGTGGCCGCGAGCGCGTCGCGCCACCCTCGGCGCTCCTTCGTCAGGTGCGGAAACCGGACGACTCCGCTGCGCCGCCGATCACCGATCGTCTCGAGCCAAGCCTGATCGAACGCGAGCCCGCGATCCCGACACGCGAGCAGCCCGGCGAGGACCTGCTCGGGCACCGTGGGGTAGACACGCGCCGGCGCCACTATCCGCCCCACGGCAGGCGACGTACGGCGGGCCCGTAGGCGTTGACCATCGCGACGAGGTCCTCCGACTCGAGGACGACCAGGGTCCAGGCGAGTTCGAAGCCGCCCATCTCCACCCACCCCGACGACGACTGGACCCGGTGGATGCGCGGGACGTTGACGATCGCGAGGTTCTTCCGCTGCTCGTCGGTCCACAGGTTGATCGCGAAGCCGGTGTCGTCGCCGAATGTCTCGCCCGGCGCGATGCCCGAGACCGAGCCGAGAGTGCCCGACATCTCCGCGATGATGAGCTCATGCTCCCGGCGGCCGACGGTGACGGCGTGCCGCACCTGGACGTCCGCGCGCCGGCCGAGCAGCCCCTGCAGGACCTCACCTGCCGCGAGCTCGCCTCCGTCGACCGTCTCCAACGGTGGCAGGCTCACCGCGGCAACTCCACCGGCAGCCCGTCACGACGCAGCCGCGTGCTCGCGGGCCGATTCAGCCCGAGCGACGCCTCACCAGCCCGGCCCGCAGGCACGAACGCATCGCCGCGGATCAGGCCAGCCTGTCGAGCCGCGTCGATCGGCACCAGCATGCACTGACACCCCGTGTGTACCGGCGGATGGAACGCGTCGAGGACGCCCCACGGCCAGACCTTTCCGCCCATGGCCAGGCATTCCGCGTCGTGCTCGATCACCTCGTCCGACAGCAGCCAATACGCGCCCGCCGGGCTCTCCTGGCGCGTGAGCCAATACTCCGCGTGGCCGGCCGCGCGCTCTGCCACCGCCTGGTCGCGCTGCGCGACGAACCGCTCCTCGCGATCCAGCAGCCGCGTGACGGCATCCTCCCGCGCGACCGGGTCGACGATCCGCAGCGCGATCGGCAGGTCTGCATCCATGCGCGCACGTGCCTTGCGCAGGAACTCGCGCTCACGATCGACCTCGATCCCGACAAACCGGTCGCGATCGCCGCGCGGCATCTCGGGCGCCGTCGCGTCGAGCTCCTCGCGGACTACCGCCGCCTGCGCCGCCTGATGCCGCGCGCTGAACGCGTCGAACGCTGCGAGGATCCCTGCCATCGCAGCAGCGACCGCCGCCGCGCGCGCCGCATCAACCTCGTCCGGTTCAGCCTGCTCAGCCGCAGCCGTCGCAGCGCGCGTCGCCGCGAGCGCCCGCGTTGCCGGATCGACCCGACGCTGCTCCTGCGCCTCACCGACCGCGACCTCGATCAACAACGGAGAGACGTCGTCGATCGGCGGAGTGTCCACCGGCTCCTCGGTCAGGATCGGCGAGCCGTCCTGAAGCTGCGGCGCGTCGACCGGCTCCTCGAGCCGCTCCGAACGGCGCCGGAGAACCCGCGCGAACCTGCTCACAACGACCACCGCTGCCAGTAGCCGCCAATCAAGTCGACGTCCTCGTTGCCCGGCGTGATCTCGATGAGCGTCGCGCCGTGGCCGTGGTCCCCGGCGCGACCGAAGTCGCCGCGCGCGTGGTGGGTCGCCGCCGGCGGTGGCGTCGTGAGCCCCACGAGGCCGGCCTGGGCGAGCTCCTCGAGCAGCTCGTCGACCTGACCGAAGCCGCGGCCGCTGCGCGCGAACGTCCGCGCATGAAGCCGGGCACCCCCAACCGACGCCGCCATCCGCTGAATCTCGCCGAAGAGCGCCGTGGCCTCGTTCGACGTGCCGTACTCCTCCCGGCCGTTCAGGGGTGCGCGGTGCTTCGGCTCGACGTAGCGCTTCGTCACCGATCGCCGCCCATCCCGAAGGTGCCGAGCGGCAGGCCAGCATCCGCCTCGCGACGCGCCCATGCCGACCGGCTCGACGCCTCGACGAGCACGACGTTCTCCTCCCGCTGAGCGCGGAGAGACTCGCGCAGGCGAGCCCGGCCCACAACGTCGTTCGTGCCGCTGTCGCCCATGCGGTCGAGCATTCGCTCCCAGGCGGACCCGTCACCGGCCGGCAGGGAGTCGTCGACGGCGGACTCGCGGAGCAGCACCTCGCCGCCCGCGCCGGCCGTCGTGACGAAGTCCACGCTCCCGCGCTCAGGATCGCCGACGATCCCCTCGACGATCGCGCCGCGCTTGCCCTTCCAGACCCCCGGGCGAACGCCGGTCGCGAGCGCGTTCACGCTCAACTTGACCGCCTTCGGCAGACGGCGCACGAGCTGCTCCATCGCGTCCGTGACCGCCGCGCGGCCAACGACAGCGCCAGGGTCGAACCCGAGCTTCGCGTCGTCGGGACCGACGTGGTTCGGATCCCACCACGACTCCAGCACCTGCCCCGCGAGATCCGACGGCGGCCGCGGCAACCCCTGCCGTGCGCGCTTCGCGGCCTCGGGCTCGTGGTTGTCGAACATCGGGAACCCCGCGAACGCCTCGGCGTTCTCGCGCAGCATCTCCGCGGTGTAGATCCGCCCACCCGGGCCGCGGCCCCGGCACGGCCGGAGGATGACGACGTTCAGGGTGCCATCGGCGTTGAACGTCGAAGGTGTCCCGGCCGTCGCCTCGACGAGATGAAGGGCCAGCGCGGTCACGCGGCCTCCGTGGCCCCGACGCCGAGCGCGGCGGAGTCGATGCCGTGCTTCTCGGCTGCTGTGTCCCACGCCGACCGGCCGACGCCGGCCGCGGCGTCGCCAGCGAACCCAGCGCCACCCGGCACCGACGGAACCGTCGGCGCCGCCTCCGCGATCACCGCCCGAAGCTCAGCCGCGTCTCGCTCGACGGCCTCAGCCAGCACCTTGTCAGACGTCTTGAGGACGGTGCCGTTCGTGGCCGTCACTGCCTCGATCAGCGCGAGCCCAGTGCCAGGCGTGCCTGCCCGTACGGAGTACGACTCGAGCAGACGCTGCTTTGCCGCCGGCGTCAGACCCCGCGCGTCGTCGATCAGCCGCCGCGCCTTCAGCGCCAGCCGCTCGTGCTCGACCTCAGCGTGAGCCTCCGCGTGTGCCGCCTCGCGCAGCCGCGGCCCGATCGCCGCGACCCGCGCCTCCACCAGCGCCGGCAGTTGAACGCGAAGCGCCTCGTCGACCTCCCGGGCGATCTCCGCCGCGATGAAATCGCGCACCTCAGGCGTCTGGAGCGCCTCCATCAGGGTCATGCTCATGCGACCGCCTCCGCGTACGCCTCGTATGTGATGCAGCCGCGCTGCACCGATCCGTCCTCCTCGACGCGCGACCACACGACGTGCTCGCCGTGCACCCGCGCCACCGTCACGTCCGGCAACCCCGCCGCGGCAGCGACCGCCGCGAACGCCTGCGGCCGAAGCTCTTCACCGCGCCGCGTCATCGCCTCGCGCAGCTCCGGCGGATACGCCGCCTCCACCGAGCGGATCAGCGCATCGCCGTCCGCCACATGGCCCCCGCGGATCCCGTTCATGCGGCCTCTCCCTCTGTCAGCCAGGCCGGCGACGCCGGCGCGTGTCCGTCGCGGCGGCTATCCGCCAGTGCCTGGAGGTCCTGCAGCAGCTCGGCCGGTACCTCGTGGCGACGCAAGAGGTCGATGAACTCCCGCATCATCTCCTGCACCTGCCGCTCGACCGCGAACGAACCGAGATTGCGCGGCAGCACACCGACAGCACGGAGCATCACGATGAGCCGCTCGGCGATCTCCACCTTCAGCCGCGTCGCACCGATCCGCGCGTTGTCGTTGTCCGCCGACATCTCCAACGCCGCCATGTCCGCGATGCCCTGCCTCAGCAGCTCGATCGTCGACCGAATCACCTCGCCTGCGTTCAAGAACTCCGAGGACGACTCGTCATCGCGCCACGACGCGAAGATTCGCTGTGCCTGCCGCTGACTGACGCCGTCGAACCGCGAAGCGATGTCACACCACCGTGCACCGCGAGCACGCATCGCGACGATCTCGGCGTCGCGGACAGCCCGCTCCCGCGAGGACATCCGGGGTTTCGGGGTCTTCCCGACGTTTTCGGACGTGGTCACCTCTCCAGCGAATCACGCCACCGACGGGCAAGGTCCATCCGGGCCCCGAGGACGGATCGCCATCCGCTCAGTGTGTGACCATCGGTAACCCATGCACGGGCCGCTTGCCTTCACTTTTCTCGAATGGGTTGGCATCGTCAGCCTGGTCGCCATCGGCCTGATCCTGATCGGAGCCCTCGGGATATCCCTCTTCGATCGGTGGGGGATGCGCGGGCTTGCCGGTGACGAGTACGTCCACCCCGACCGAGCTGCAGGAGACGGCACTCTCCTTTGCGACTACGTGGACCATGAGACGTTGGCCTCAGTCGCTCGTCAACGCGGGATCGAGATGACGCCAAGCCAGCTCGAGCGAGAAAAGACCGTCTCGCGGAGTCGGCGCCTTAGGTTCTTCGCCCGAGGTGCCGGCGCTGATAGCTCGCGCGGCGAAACTGCGACGGAGCGGGAGACGTACGACCCCCGTGTCGATCCGAACGACTTGCTCCGTCAGGTCCTCGCCAAGCTCGAAACCGACGGCCACCTCGAACGGGGCCTCGGGTACGCCCCGATGGTGGCCATGGTCGGCGACGAGGATCGCATGCGGCGGTACCTTGACGTCATTCGAGAAGAGGACGGGGCCGACGCGGCGGATCAGACGCTCGCTCGGCTGATCACGATGGAGAAACGCGAGGAGCTGGAGGCAGCGTTTGCGCGGAGGCCCTTCGTGCTCATCGAGGGAGATTGGCTGGCCGAGCCCGCCAACGGGGGTGTGAGCCTCCTGCTGGGATCCTTGCGGCCGCCCGTGCTCGCTTACGAACTCAACGACGGCTACGACCGCGGCCTCCAAAGGGGTGACCCGACGCCCATGCCGCCCGGGGTTCGCATCTACGCACACCTCTCGACCGACCACATCACGACGTCGGGGAGGGAGCGGCTGGCGGAACGAGTCCACGCCGGCGCTCTGGCAACGATCGCGTCGTATGACGCCCAGACTGGTCGAATGGTTCTGAGCCCTATTGCCGTCTTCGCACGGCATGGCGGACGCCCCCCGGGAGGGCCACGGGTCAACTGTTGAAGCCCGGCAGCCCCCTATCCCGTCAGCGCGGCGAGGTCATCGCCGGCGTGTTCCTGCTCCTCGGGGCGTTGATCGCCTTCATCGGTCCAGTCCTGATTCAACAACGGGACCAGAGGCGAGAAGACCATCGCTCCGAACAGGATGCAACCGGAGCGGCGCGCATGCTGTTTGCCGAGTACCTGCAAGCCGCATCGCAGATGGCAATTCTTGCGAACGACAGAATCCTCCGGCGATTTGACTCGTCGTATCGAGTCGAGATGCGCGCGGAGGACATGAGGCTCGTGGCGTCGCGGATCGACATGGAGGGCTGGGGCTTGCTGCAGGAATCAATGTCGAACATCGAGCAGCTCGAGACCTTCGTCAACACACTGCTCGAGCGCGGACGACGACGCCTGACCGAAGGTGAGGTCTGCTACGTGCTGATGGACTTGCGGTCGATCCGCATCGCCGCCGGCGCGCTCGCTCCCCTCGCGCACGCGACAGGCGAACCCCCGCTTCCAGAGCCGATCGAATGCGAGCCCAAACCCGGTCCCGTCCCGAAAGGCTTAGGCCCCTCCAACAGGGTCGGTGGCTAGCCAGGGTCGATTCGTGGCTTCCGCCCGACGCAAACGGTACGTTCGGGTCCTGAAAGGCGAAGAGCCGCTGGCGGGCGGCTCGTTCGCGAAGTTCGCAGGTAGGAGCTGCGACGCGTGGCAAAGGTACCACCCACCACCGACGTACCCCGGCACTCGACCCCAGCAGTCGTGTACGCCGCGAAATCGACGGAGGACCTGCGGGGATCCATCGACACACAGATCTCGGACTGCCTCAACGCGATCGCGCGCGAAGGTGGCCGCCACGTCCTCGCACAGGAGCACGACGAGGGCATCTCCGGGTTTCGGCGCAGCCGTGGCCCAGGACTCGAGCGGGCCAAGCGCCACGCAATCGACGCCGCAGACCGGCACGGCTCCGCCGAGCTCTGGGTCCAACACTCCGACCGCATCGCCCGCGGCGACGGCCGCACCGCGGACCACCTCGCCGAAGTCTTCTTCGCCATGCGCAAGGCCGGCGTCCGGCTGCGCAGCGTCCAGGACGACGCGAACCTCGAAGACGCGATCCGCGCCGTCCTAATCGGCGAACGGAACACCGAAGACTCCCGCCGGAAGTCCGACGCAACCCGGAGCGGCAAGCGCCGCCGCTTCGACGCCGGCAAAGCCGTCGGCGGCCCGGTCAACGACGGATACCGCCTCGTCCCGGAGACCGACGAAGCCGGCGCGCCGATCATCGCCCGAGACGGACGTGTCTCGCAACGCCGCGAGATCGACCCCGACCGCGCGCCGATCATCCGGCGCATCTTCGACCTCGTCGAGCAGGGATACACATTCGGCGACGTCTCGCGCACCTACAACAGCGAGGGCCTCAAGACCCGAACCGGCAAACGCTGGACCACCCGGGCAGTCCGCGAGATCGTCGAGAACCCCTACTCCGCCGGCCAGATCTCCATGCACGGCGAGCGCCGCCGTGGCGACCACGAACCGCTCATTGACGCCGACCGGTGGCGGGCGATCCAGGAGAAGCTCAGGCGACTCGACCCATCCGCCGTCCAGCGCCGCAAGGGCGGCCGCCGCCCACAGGAGGAGTACCTCCTGCGCGGGCTCGCGTTCTGCTCACGCTGCGGCGAAGCGCTCTATACGCGCCGGTACGCCTCCGGTCGGCACTACCTCTGCCGCAACGTCCGCGAAGCGACCGGGCTGTGCGACGCGCCGCGCATCCCCGCGGACATGCTCGAGGCCGCCGTCGTCGCGGACCTCCAGTCGATCACCCCGCGCATTGACGCCTGGCTCACCCGGAAGGCCACCGAACTCCAGGGGGAGCGACGTCGCCTCGAGCAGCTCATCGCTGATGAGCGCACCGCACTCGCCGCGATCGAGCGCGAGGCCGACGCCCTGCGCGCCAGCTATCGCCGCCACCTCCTCGCCGGCTCGGATCTCGCCGACATCGCGCTGACCGAACTCCAGACCACCGAGAGGCGCCGCCAAGAGCGGCAGGCATCGATCGACGCCGTGAGCACCCGACTGGAGGAGTGGACCACAACCGCAACCGTCGACGATGCCCTCGACTTCTTCAACGAGCTCCGCGACACCATCGTCCGCCGCCTCAGCGCAGCCGACGGCACCACCGCCGTCCGCGCAGTCCTCGCCGACCTCCTCGAGTCCATCAGCGCCGACCGACACACCGGCGACCACCGCCGCGACCGCGTCCGCGTGCACACCGTGCTCCGAGCGCCCGAACCCGCCGGCGAAGCCGCGCATCGGCCCGGCATCCGTCGCCGAGTACGCGGCGAGCACGTCCTCTCAGCTCTCTACCCCGACGAGTACGACGGCCGCACGTGGCCGCAGCTCATCGCGGCCGGCGCCTCGTCCGAACAGGACGCTTCACCTTCGTCCGGGTCCAGCCCTGCCGCTCGCCGATCTCCTCATAGCTCAGCCCGCTCGCTTTCAGCCAGAGCGCCTGCACCTCCTGCGGCTTGAGCTCGCGCAGGGCTGCGGCCGACCGCTGCACCCGATCGAGCCCGACCACGCGCTCGGCCGGATCCTCCACATCCTCGGACTCCCGCAGATCGAAGTCGATGTCCTCCGGCGCCATATCGCGCTGACGATGCGCGCGGATCGCCATCGCCTCGTGCTTGACGACCTGATGCAGCCAGGAGTGCGCCCGGTCAGGCTCCAGCCTCCTGACGTGCTTGAGGAAGATCTCCAACCCGCGTTGGTAGGCGTCCTGCGCGTCGTCGGCGTTCAGCGAGTGCTTGCGCGCGGTCCGCAACAACGCATCCGCGTGCCGGCCCAGGACTGAGAGGACGAGCCGCTCGGCCTCGGGTTCTGAGAGGAGCACGCGCGACGGCGTGTCCTCGAGCACGGCGAGTGGGGACGGCTCAGCCGCCTCGTCCCCTGCTCGATGGTGCACTGTCGCCACGCTGACGCCCCCAGCTCGCTGCTCGGTCGAGCTTCAGAGGTCAGCCAACACCAATCTTCGCCCCCCACGATTCGCAGAAAGCCGCAAATTGCGGGAAAAAGCGCTTCCGCGGACGCGCGCACGCTCACGCACCGCGAGCCATGCCCGCACCGTCCGCCGCGACGAACGTACGTCTCGCGGGGACATCGCCCCGCCAAACGTACGCTCACCCCGCGGCGCCGGGTGAGCGTCTGTCGTGCGGGGTCAGGGGCCCGCGGGACGTACGTTCGCCCCGCCGGGCCGCAGCGCCGCCTACCGGCTGCGGTAGGGATCCACCATCACCGAGTCGATGTCGTAGATCCCGTCCTTCGCCGTGAAGATCAACCGCACCGCGACCGCCTTGCCGCCGAGCGCCACGCTCGGGATGACGTTCCCCAACGCGTTGCGCGACGACGGCAGCCACAGCAGCGGCAGGTAGCGGAGGTTCAGGGTGCTGTAGTGCAGCCAGCCCAGGTTGCCCGTCAGCGCGGAGCGGACGTTGAGCATCGTGCTGAGCGACCCCACCGAGACGATCGGGCGCAGCATGTACCGGAAGTGCGGGTTGGCGGGATCCACGCAGAACTCCGGCGAGATCGCGACGCCTCCCGGGCCGATGCGCAGGGACTTCGAGCCGCTGGTGATGCCGCCGGGCTCGTTGCCGTTGACGATGTGCGCCCAGCCGATGAGGGTCCAGCCCGGCGCGCCGTCCTCGAAGGTCCCGCCAGGCGCGACCGCGTAGTCGGCCCGGTCGCCGTACTTGGCGAAGGCCTGAGTCGTCGGCGGCTGCTCGCACGCCACCTGCTCGGCGGCACGCGCCGCGCCAGGCGAGGTCAGGACGAACGCACCCGTCACCGCGCCGACGAGGGCGAGGATGCGGATCGTCAGCGGGCGAGCAGACGTGGTGAGAGGCATCTCCTCTCGCGGTCGGCGGCGCGCGTATGCGCCGGGGCGCGCCCCGGTATGGATCGTGGGTGCGAAGGCACGGGCCTGGACGGGTAGGGTCGATGCATCGCCGCGACCGGCCTCACCCCGGGGCGCCAGCGCCTCATCCTGCTTGCCGCGATCATGGGCTCGTTCGTGGCGGGCCTCGACGCGACGGTCATCAACGTCGCGCTGCCCGCGATCCAGAACGACCTCGGCGGGGGCCTGGCCGGCCAGCAGTGGGTGTCGAACGCCTACCTGCTGACGCTCGGGTCGCTCATCCTCATCGGCGGCTCGCTCGGCGACGTCTACGGCGAGCGGCGCGTGTTCGCGTTCGGCGTGGCGGGCTTCGGCATCGCGTCGCTGGGGTGCGCGCTTGCCCCCACCATCGAGGTGCTCGTCGGCGCCCGCGCGATCCAGGGGATCTTCGGCGCGCTGCTGACACCCAGCGCGCTGGCGGTGATCGTCGCCGCGTTCCCCCGCGAGCAACGCGGCGGGGCGATCGGGTCCTGGACCGCGTGGGCGGGCATCGCCACCGTCGTCGGCCCGTTCGTCGGCGGGTGGCTCATCGATGCCGCGTCGTGGCGCTGGATCTTCGCCATCAACGTGCCCTTCGTCCTGGCGACCATCGCGCTCATCGTCACCGCGATCCCCTCCCCAGACGGCACGCGCCCCGCACGAACGGTCGACTGGGCGGGCGCGGCGCTGTGCGCGATCGGGCTCGCCGGCCCCGTGTACGGCCTGATCCGCCAGCCCGATGCGGGCTGGTCGTCGCCCGAGGTCATCGTCCCGTTCGCCGGCGGGGCGGCGGTGTTCGCCGCGTTCCTCCTCCATGAAGCGCGCACCGCCGACCCGATGCTGCCGCTCGGCCTGTTCCGCCGCCGCAACTTCGCCGCAGGGAACCTGCAGACGCTGTCGATGTACGGCGGGCTGTCGATCACCTTCTTCTTCCTCGTGCTGTACCTCCAGCAGGTCGCGGGGTTCGACGCGCTCCAGGCGGGCCTGGCCACGCTGCCGTCCACCCTGGTGATGTTCTTCCTCTCCAAGCGCTTCGGTGGCCTCGCCGACCGGCACGGCCCGCGGTTCTTCATGGGCGTCGGGCCGCTCGTCGCCGCCGCCGGACTCGCGTGGTTCCAGCGGATCGGCGCGGACGTCGACTACGTCACGGACGTGCTGCCCGGCCTGCTCGTCTTCTCCCTCGGCCTGGCGATGACCGTGGCGCCGCTGACCGCCGCCGTCCTCGCCGACGCAGACGAGTCGAACGCGGGCATCGCCTCGGGGGTCAACAACGCCGTCGCACGGGTGGCGGGCCTCCTGGGGATCGCGGCACTCGGCGCCGTCGTCGCGGCCGCGTTCACGACGACGATCGACGATC
>CAMCUD010000054.1 GCA_945878865.1 Bifidobacterium breve
GACAGCGAGCGCGTCGCGCACGCTGTGGCGCGGCGGACGGGCGTGCAGGAGTGGCGAGCCAGACTGCTGCCCGAGGACAAGCTCACCGCCGTTCAAGCTCTGCGCGAGGAGTACGGGCCGATCGCGATGGTCGGTGACGGCGTCAACGACGCTCCCGCGCTGGCAGGCGCGACGGTCGGCATCGCGATGGGCGCTGCCGGCAGCGACATCGCGCTCGAATCGGCAGACGTCGCCTTGATGGGCGATGAGCTCGATCGCCTGCCCGACGCGCTGCAGCACGGGCGCCGGGCGCTGCGCGTCATGCGCCAGAACGTCGCGATCTCGCTGCTCACCAAGGCGGTGTTTGTCGTGCTGGCCCCGCTCGGGTACGTCACGCTTGTCATCGCCGTCGTCGCCGACATGGGAGTCTCGCTGCTCGTGACGCTCAACGGCATGCGGCTGCTGCGCACCGCCGGCGCGACGGGCTCGGTGACGCTCGTCGGCGCCGTGCCGGAACCGGAGCTTCCGGTCGCGGCGGCGGGCTGTGCCGACGGCTGCTGCGACAGTGCCTCCGGGCGGTCGGCCGACCGAGACGGCATGCCGGCATGACCGACGAGGATGGGCCGCTGCGCCACGCGCTGGACGCCGCACTCCTCGTCGTCCGCGTCTCCTCGGCGCAGCGTCCGCCCCGGCTCGCACCGACTGGAGCGTGAGGTCACATTCCCGACGCAGACACCGCCCTTGCCACGAGCGGCCCGCCCGCGACCGACGACGCCACCGAGCGTCTTCGCCGCCGCGGGCTGCGGCTGGCCTGGTTCATCGTCGCGTGGGACATCGTGGAGGGCGTCGTCGCCGTCACGGCCGGTCTGGCGGCGGGGTCGATCGCGCTGGTCGGCTTCGGAATCGACTCCGGGATCGAGGTGTTCGCGGCCAGCGTGGTGATCTGGCAGCTGCGCGGCGGGGCCCACGCGCGCATGCGCACCGCGCTGCGTCTGATCGCGATCAGCTTCTTCCTGCTCGGCTCATACGTCGCGTTTGAGTCCGTCCGCGATCTGGTGAACGCCGACAAGGCCGGCGAGTCGGTCCTGGGCATCGTGCTCAACATGGTCGCGCTGGCGGTGATGGTCCCCGTCGCGATCGCCCAGCGCCGAACAGGGCTCGACCTCGGCAACCAGGTGCTTGTCGCGCAGTCCGCGGAGACACGGCTGTCGAACTACCTGTCGATCAGCCTGCTGGTCGGCCTCGGCCTCAACGTCGCATTCGGGCTGTGGTGGGCAGACCCCGTCGTCGCTCTGGGCGTCGCAGGGATCGCGGTCAAGGAAGGCACAGAGGCGTGGCGAGAGTCCCGCGAGGAGGAGGACGACGCGCCGTGACCGACGAGCACCACACGTTCGTATTCGCCGACCTCGCCGGCTTCACCGCGCTCACGGAGGCCCACGGCGACGAGCACGCGGCGGACATCGCGCTGGAGTTCTGCCGCGAGCTCAACCGCCGGCTGCCCGACGACGCCGAGGATCTGAAGATGCTCGGCGACGCCTGCCTCCTGCGCGTCGCCGCCGCGCGCGACGCCGTCGCACTCGGCCTCCGGCTGACCGATGAGCTCGGGCGCCGCCACGGGTTTCCGGATGCGCGTGTCGGCATGCACACCGGCGGCGCGGCGCGTCGCGGCGACGATTGGTTCGGTTCCACGATCAATATCGCCGCTCGCGTCGCCGAGCTCGCCGGCCCGACCGAGGTGCTGCTCACCGCGGCAACGCTGCAGGCCGCGGGGACACTCGACGGCGTGGGGTTCGAGGACCGTGGGACATATGAGCTACGCCACGTGACGGCGCCTGCGCATCTTTACCGTGCCCGGGCGACAGGCCCCTTCGAGGTCAGCAGGATGTGGTCAGTCGACCCCGTCTGTCAGATGCGGGTCGAGGTCCAGCGTGCCGCGATGGCGATCCGCCACGGTGGCAGCGAGGTCTTCTTCTGCTCGCCGTCGTGCGCGCAGGAGTTCCTGCGCAAGCCGGAGCGCTACGCCCGCCAGGCGGGGAGGAGCGGAAGCTGAGCCCGATGCGCCGACTCGGACCAGGCTTCTACTATGACGAATAGTAGGATGAGCAGGTGCGCAGACTCGCCCTCGTTGCCGTCTCGGCGGCCAGCCGGCCGCATTCTTTGCCGCCGGCGACGAGCTCTATGCCGCCCTGCACGACGGAACGGTCAAGGCTTCGACCGACGGCCGCGCCAACTGGACGCTGCGAGCAACGCCGTGAACCGAATCAGTCGCACGCCCGGCGGTGGCCGCCGCCGCGGATGGTGGTGGCGACGACATCGAGCAGGCGGCGTTCGGGTTGTCCCGGCCCTCACCAGGAGCGACGCGTCGTCTCGTGGCTGCACGGATCTCCTACGGTGGGTCGTGATGCCTGGTCGCGCTGCCGACCACTGGGGAGAACCGCGGCGAACCTTCGTGTTCGCCGACCGTGCGTGGTGCACGGCACCCACCGAAGTCCACGGAGACGAGATGGCAGCCGACATGGCCGAGCAGTTCTGTCGTGAGGTCGGCGCCGCGCTGCCGTCAGAGGCGGAAGACCCGAAGTCGCTGGGCGACGCCCGGATGATCCACGTCGCGCCTGCGCTCAGGCCCCGGCGGTAAATGGACGTCGCGGCCCCCAGCATCGTCCTGGCCTTCACGGCCGGCTTCCTGTCGTTCATCTCGCCGTGTTGCCTGCCGCTCGTGCCCGGGTATCTCGCGACGGTCACCGGCGGCGCGCCGGGCGAGCTCGACCGCAGCCCGAAGGGCGCGGTGCTCGGCCGAAGCCTGACCTTCATCGGAACGTTCTCGCTCGTCTTCATCCTGCTCGGCCTGAGTGCGACGGCCGCGGGCTCGCTGCTGTTCGAGAACCGCGAAACGCTCAATACCGTCGCCGGAATCTCGGTGATCGCGATGGGCACCCTCTTCATCACGTCGACGTTCGTTACGAGCCTGAACCGCGAGTGGCGCCCGCCGGGTCTGATCGAGCGCGCCGGCAGAGGCGGGCCGGTGATCGCCGGCGCCGCGTTCGCGATCGCCTGGACACCCTGCATCGGTCCGACCCTCGCGGCGATTCTCGGGCTCGCGGCGACAAGCTCAGGCACGGCGCAGGGCGGCCTGCTGCTCGCCGTGTACGCGGCCGGGCTGGGCGTGCCCTTCCTGCTGACCGCGATCGCGTTCAACGGCGCGACGAGCGCGTTCAACGTGCTCAAGCGGCATTACCTCGCCATCCAGCTCACCGCCGGAGTCGTGCTGATCGCCATGGGCTACCTCGTCCTCAGCGGCGAGATGTTCCGGCTCAATGCGGAGGCTCAGCGGCTGCTCGGCGAACTCGGTCTGGATTTCATCTACGGCATCTGACGCGGCGGGAGTACGACCCTCCGCTCAGGCGCCATGTCGCGCGGCGCCTTCGCCCAACCGCGCGGGCTGGCGAAGCGCAGGATGCTTCGGACCTACGTCTGGACGGCGGGTCGCTCCCGGCCGACTTGGAGCAGGGCTTTCGCAGAACGACCTCGTCACACCTGTGGAACACGTTGGCGGGCGACCGGGGTGGCTATGCGAACGCCTGCGCGAGTTGATGGGCCACCCCGGCTACAAGACCACGCTCATCTACGCGGACTACTCATGCATGAGCTGAGCCGTTTCGATCGTGAAGCGCAGCGAGCCGTCGAGGCCGGCAGCAGCTGATGCTTCTTCCGACGATCACCGCGAGTTGAATGATTGAGAGTCGCTGCGTTGGGGCACGAGGAGCGTCGTGAGACGCGCCGTCATCCTTCTGCTGAGTGTCGGCGTGTGTGTGTCGGCGGGTGACTCCCGAGCCGAGCTGCCCGATGTCGGGACGTGGATCGGGAACCGCGAGGTGGCTGCGTCGTCCGCTGGGCATCTCGCGGTGCCGTCGGAGACCTCGGATTTTCCGGCTCGTGATCAGGTTCGCGGATCCTGGTGGGGCGTTCGGGCCGCCGGTTCCGCTCCCGGGGAAGGGCGGGTACGCCCCCGTGGTCGCGCTCGGACCGAGCGGGGAGGCGCTCGCGGTCTGGACGCTGGGCGGTCCGAACGACATCGCGCTCGCAGCGTTCCGGCCACCGGGCGGCGCGTTCGGCCCCGCGGAGCAGATAGCCGTCGACGCCGCGTTCGGGGAGGACGGTCCGACGACCGCCTTTGACGCCTCAGGCACGGCGACCGTGCTGTGGGCGAGCACGACAGGCAGGTCGGTCGTCATGCGCCAGCGCGCGCCTGATGGATCTTGGTCGTCGCGCGATGAGATCCGCGCGCCCAACGCGTTCCGACCGCAGCTTGCGCTCGCGTCGTCCGGCGCGGCTGTGGCGACGTGGCGGCAGACACCGCGGATCCCGACCGGGGGGTTTCCGAGGACCCAGGTCGCGGTCGCGACACGTCCGGCCGGCGGTCGGTTTGGAGTACCGCAGGTCGTCGCCGGTCTGAAACGCGACACGCCACAGGAACCAGTCCTCAACATGAACGACCGCGGAGACGCGGTCGTGGCCTGGATCGAAGACGAGCCGGAGCGCGGAGAGTTCTTCTCCGCGATCTACGCGGCGTTCCGCAGTGGCGAAGGGCGGTTCGGCAGCGCCACGTATCTCGCGCCGGCTCGTCTCGGGCAGCGGGCGGTCCGTCTCTGGCGGCCCCGACGGTCGGATGGTGCTCGCGTGGGGCGCGTACTGGGACCGGGCCGGCGAGGCGCGCATCCGCACCGCGTCGGGCCGGCTGCTGCCGATCCGGGTCGTCTCTCGTGATCTGCAGGAGGACACCGCGCCCGTTGCCCTGGCGTACGGCCAGGGTGTCGTCGCCTGGAACGACCGCGATCCTGGCGTGACGCACGTCCGCTTCGCCCGCGCGAACGGCGTCGGCGCGTTTGGACTGCCGGAGCACGCGCTCACCGCGCGGGAGATTGGCGGGTCACGCGCGCCGCAGCTGTTCGCCGTGCCGTCCGGGCTTGTGCTGGTTGGCCCGGGCGATCGGATCAGTCGTTCGCCGTGATTGGTCGAGAGCGGGTCGACACGGCTCCGACGCACCATCCTCGACTACGCCGATCGGGTCGTGCCGCCATACGGGGGCCAACTCCGCCGGCAGCGCCTCTGAGCTGACATGCAGGAGACGTCAGAGGCGTCATTAGGTCAGAGCGCACGATCCACCGTCCTCACGAGCGACCTGAAACCTCCGTCAAGTCTCCCAGTCCCCTCGGTGACGCGCGGCCTGACACGCGCGGACCTCATGACCGCCACGCAGGTCGCCGATCTCCTGGACGTTCCTGTCTCCACCGTCCTCGAGTGGGGGCGGAACGGGACCCTGCCAAGAGTCAAGCTCGGTCGGCACGTCCGTTTCCTCCGCACGCAGGTCGAGCAGGTCATCCTTGCCGCGTCGCCGCGAGTACGAGCGGACTGACGCCAGCGTGCAATTTGGTCCGCCCGGTTGGTCCGCCCGAGCGGGCGGGAGGCGTCTCGTAGGACGTCAGAAACGCAGAAGGCCCGCGGTTGCGGGCCTTCTGATCAAGCGGATGAAGGGACTCGAACCCTCGACCTTCTGCATGGCAAGCAGACGCTCTAGCCAACTGAGCTACATCCGCAGGGGCCGACGATGATAGCGCCCCCGCAACGCGACTTGCGGCCCGGGCTCAACCTTGCCGCCGCTCCTGCCGATGAGCCCCGCGATGCGCATGCCTCCCGCTCTGCGCAACCGCGAGACGCACGGCCGGTGGCCGTGGGGTTCGGCGGCTGCTGCGGTTCCCTCCACCGTGGCGGTGTACGTCGCTCGTGAACGCTTGGGACGGGACGGGCAGTGGGCGCTTTGGCTCCCCCTGCCCGTCCTGTTCTGGCATCAGACCGAGGAGTGGGTGATCCCCGGTGGCTTCCTCCCGTGGTTCAACCGCGAGGTCACCGGCAGCGGTGAGGACGAGTTCCCGATCACCCGCGGGCTCGGTCTGTTCATCAACACGCAGATCGGCTGGACGCTGACGCTGCTCGGGGCTGTTCTGGGGCGCAAGCATCCGGCGATCCCGGCGGTCGTGCTGTCGATGGATGTCGGCAACGCAGCGCTGCACGCCGGGGAACTGATCCGCTCGCGGTCCTACAACCCCGGCTCGGCGACGGGTTCGCTGCTCATGCTGCCGCTCGGCGTCGCGGGGATCGTGCGGCTGATCCGCGATCCCGAGGTCGAGACGAAGCAGGTCCTCAAGGGCGTCGCGATCGGCATCGCGGGCTCCATCGCGATGATGGTCGTGATGAAGGCGCGGCTGCGCCTTCGCCGCTGACGGTCAGCCCAGGCTCCGCCGGCCGTCGCCCGTGATCGGGATCTCCGGGCCCAGGAACTGTGGCTGCCGGCCGGTCACGATCTCCTGCACGGCCTTGGGGCGGGCGAGCCATTCACGGATCGTCGAACGCCGGTTCTGCGGGCCGTAGCCGTGCAGGTCGGCGGAGACGCCGTGGACGTCGAGGCCGGCGCGCTTGCCGAGCCAGACCGCGCGCGGCAGGTGGAAGTCCTGCGTGACGACGAGCGCCGACTGCACGTCGAAGACCTTGCGGGCGCGGACCATGCTGCTGAGCGTGTCGAACCCGGCGTGGTCGGTGAAGATGTCGCGCGCGGGGACGCCGGCGGCGAGCAGACCCTGGCGCATCGCGTTGACCTCGTCGTACCCGCGCGTGCCGTGGTCGCCGGAGGCCAGGACCGTGTCGACCTTGCCCTCGCGGTACAGCCGGGCGCCCACGGCGACCCGGTCGGCGAGCATGTCGGTCATCGTCCCGTTCGGGTTCACCCTCGCACCGAGGACGATCGCGACCTGGGCGTGGGGGGCACGCTCGGGTGAGGCGGCGACGTCACCGCGGGAGCCCAGCAACACGACCGCGTTGGCGATCAGGACGGTGCCCACGCCGATGACGGCGAGGCCGGTCAGCAGTCCTGCGATGAGCATCCCGCGTCGGCGCATCCGCATCGATGACAGCTCCCTCAGGTCGCGTCAGAACAGAGGCACCGACCGGAATCGAACCGGTGTACACGGCTTTGCAGGCCGCTGCGTAGCCACTCCGCCACGGTGCCAGGGGAAGGCCATCCTAGTGGCCCGCGCCGGCGTTCAGCGGGAGCCGGCCCCGATCGGGGTGGCGCCAACCTCGTCCTCGTCGAGTGCGTCGGCCAGCTCGGGGTTTCCGCCGGGCTTCGAGGTCCGCGCGAGGATCACGGCGGGGATGAGCGCGACCGCGGTCAACCCGAGCGCCCACCAGTACGTCGTGGCAAACGCGTCCGTAATGCCAGTGGCCGCCTCGGGCGGAAGGCTCCCGGACGCGCCGATCGTCTCGATGTTGCCGCTGCTGGCAGGGAACTGGTCGGCGATCTGCTGGTGCAGCACGACGGCGAGCAGCGCGGTGCCGATCGAGCCGCCGATCCGCTGGATGACGTTGAGCGCGCTGGTGGCCCGGGGGACGTCGTCGTGCTCGAGCGTCGCGTAGGCGGCGGCGAACGCCGGCATCATCGTCGCGCCCAGGCCGAGCCCGCGGACGACGAGCGCGGCGCAGAGCAGGGGGTAGGGCGTGTCGGGCGCGAGCTGGGTGAAGGGGATCGTCCCGACCATCAGCAGGATGAGCCCAGCGACCGCGACGCGGCCGCCGCCCACCCGGTCGGTCAGACGGCCCGTCAGCGGCATGACGAGCGCCGCGCCGAGCCCCTGTGGCGCCATGAGCAGGCCGGCCTCCAGCGGGGTCTGGCCGCGGGCGAGCTGGAAATAGAGGGGGAGGATGAGCAGCGCGCCGAAGAGCGCGGCGCCGACGGCGAAGGTCGTCGCCGCGGCGGCGCTGAACGCCGTGCCGCTGAAGAGGCGCATGTCGATGAGCGGATGCTCGGCGCGCAGCGCGTGGACCACGAACGCGGCGATCAGCAACGCGCCCGCGACCATCGGGATCCACGCGATCGGCGCGGTGATCGTCCCCTCCGAGGCGACCTCCGAAAGGCCGAAGACGAGCACGGCCGCACCGGGCGAGAGCAGCAGCAGGCCGAGGACGTCCAGCCGCGGCGGCCGCGCGCCGACTGCCACGCGCGGCAGGAGTTTCACGCCCATCGCGATGCCGATGATCCCGATCGGGACGTTCACGTAGAAGATCCACTCCCACGACATGTGCTCGACGATCGCGCCGCCGATCACCGGGCCCAGCACGGGGCCCAGGAGCATCGGGACGCCGATGATGCTCATGAGTCGCCCGACCCGCGCGGGGCCGGCGGCCTGCGCCATGAGGATCATCCCGACGGGCATGAGCATCCCGCCGCCGAGTCCCTGCAGGACGCGGAAGACGACGAGGGATTCGACGTTCCAGGCCAACCCGCACAGCGCGGAGCCCACGACGAACAGCACCGCGGACGTCAGCCACACGCGCCGGGCGCCGAAGCGCTCGGACATCCAGCCGGTGAGCGGGATGACCGTCGCCAGCGCCAGGAGGTAACCGGTGGAGACCCACTGGACGTCACTCAGCGGCGCATCGAGCTCGCGGCTCAGCGTCTCGAGCGCGACGTTGACGATCGTCGTGTCGAGGATCGACATGATCGCGCCCACGACGACGACCGAGGCGATCAGCAGGACGTGCCGGTCGAGCCGATCCGTGGCAGGGGGAGAGGCAGTCACGGCAGGTAATTGTAGTAGCTAACCTTTGTCGTCCCTATGAATCGGCACGAAGACGCTGACCTCGATCTCCTGCCGGCCGCGTGGGACGACTTCGTCCGGTCGATCCGTCGCGCCCGCGCCCGCAACGCGGGCAAGCACGACGCCGACGGTCTCTCGCTCGCGCAGTACCTCCTACTCGTGCCGCTGCTCGACGAAGAGCCGCTCGCCAGCGGGGAACTGGCGGCTCGCGCCGCGGTCTCGCCCCCGAGCGCCACGCGGATGATCGACACGCTCGTGCGTGGCGGGATCGTCGAGCGCTCGAACTGTCCGAAGGACCGGCGCGTCGTCCATGTCCGGCTCACGGACGAGGGACGCGTGAAGCTCGAGGCCAAGCAGGAGTACATGCGCGAGCGCCGCCGCGAGATCGCGCGCGCGATGTCACCGGCGGAGCGCGCTGAGGCCGCGCGTATCCTCCGCCGCATGGCCGACCTGGTCGACACGCTGTGAGCGCCGCCGACGTCGTCTTCTGCGACGAGTTCCCCGGGACAGTGGGGTGGATCCACCCCGAGCCGTCCTGGATGCTGCGCGCGGGCCACGCGATCCTCAGCGGCGGCAACGTCTGGATTATCGATCCGCCCGCCGGCGACGGGGTCCTCGAGCGCATCGTGCAGCTCGGCGTGCCGGGCGCGGTGATCCAGCTGCTGGACCGCCACAACCGCGACTGCGCGGACGTCGCCCATCGACTGGGCGTTCCGCACTACGCGGTGCCGTTCGGTGGGGTCGCCGACGCGCCGTTCCAGGTCGTGCCCATCCTCGACATCCCGGGCTGGCACGAGGTCGCGCTGTGGTTCCCCGCGGAGAAGACGCTCGTCTGCGCCGACGCGCTCGCTGCCGCGCCGGGCTACACCGCGCGACGCGAGCGGGTGGGGGTCCACCCGATGATGCGGGCGTTCCCGCCGCGCAAGCTCGCCGAGCTCGACGTCCAGCGGCTGCTGCTCGGCCACGGACACGGCATCGACGGGCCCGAGGCGCGCGAGGCGGTGCGTGACGCGCTCGACTCGGCGCGGAAGAACATCCCGTTCGTGCTCGTCGACAACGTGCGGCAGGCGTTGGGGCGCTGAGCTCTGCGCGGCGCTGCTACTCTGCGATTTCTCCCGGGCGATTAGCTCAGCTGGGAGAGCGCCTGCTCGACAAGCAGGAGGTCACTGGTTCGAGCCCAGTATCGCCCACCTTGAAGGCCCCGGAATTCCGGGGCCTTCGTCGTTTCCGGGCCAGGCCACGCAACGCCCATGGTCTTTTTCCGCCGGCAGGCGACGACAAAAGACCACAGGCTTCATGCGGGCGCCAGCACCTCGTCGCCCAGCGCCTCCGCGATCGCCAGCGCCGCTCGCAACTCCGCGCCGTGTTGCGTCACGGGCCGGCCGCGCAGCTCCTCCGCGCGCTCCAGCCGCTGACGCGCGGTGTTGCGGTGCAGGCCGAGCGCAGCCGCTGTCGCGGTCGCATTGCCGTCGTGGGTCAGCAGCACGCTCAGGAACTCCCGCAGCCGCCGCGCGCGTTCGTCGTCACGCGCGAGCGCCCCGAGCTCCTCGGCGACGAAGGCGCGTGCCGCAGGTAGGTCGCGCGTCAACAGGTCGAGGTAGCGGATGTCCTCGAAGCGGGTGATGGGCTCGGCGGCACGCGAAGCAAGCTGGGCGAACCGCTGCGCCCGGTGCGCCTCGTCGTGCGTCGCACGGAAGCCGTCGATGCCGCGCTGCGCAGACCCGGTGGCGATCCGGACGCCCGGCGGTGGGGCGGGCGCGGGGGCTGGCGTACCGTCGGCCGCCTGCCACCCTGAGATCTCGGCGCCGCCGTGCGCCACGAGCAGCGGGCGCCCCGGCCCCAACGACGCCGCGAACTCCAGCGCCGCCGCCTCGAGGTCGGCGGCGTCGCCCGTCGTCCAGCAGATGAACGCCACGTGGCGCGGGCTGAACGTGAAGCCGAGCGTGCGCTCCGCGGCCGCGGCGTCCACCGGCTCGCCCGCAAGGATCGCCGCGACGACCTCCTCGCGCTGGGCGGTGATCCGCCGCTGCCGGCGATCGCGCTCGGCGAGCAGCTCCACGCTCACCTGCGTGGAGACGATGTCCGTGTAGGCGAACATGAACGAAGCGGTCTCGCGCAGCAGATCGCTCAAGCGGGCGATGTCGGTCACCGACGCGCTCAACGCCGCGATCCACAGGTCCCAGAAGTACGCGTGGCCAAGGCGGTAGAAGCGCAGGGTGTCGTCGATGCTCAGCCCGCGGGCCGCCATCGCGCGCGCGTGTTCCAGCGATGCGACCGGCGCCTCGGTCCGCTCGGCGGGGATGCCGTGCCGGACCATGGTCATGCCGACCTCGATGCTCGACATGCAGCTGGCGAGCGTGAGCCCTCGCAGCTCCTCGTCCAGCGCGATCTCCGGGATGCGCGCAGTGAGGAAGTCGAACATGCCCTGGGCGAGTGACGGCAGCTCAGAGATCAGCTGGTCGGCGAGCGCGCGCGTTTCGGGCGCTTCGACGCGAATCTCGGGAAGCGTGGCCATCGCCGGAAGGTAGCGCACCAGATGTGTGCACCGTGCACATACGTTGAGGCGCTTCGGCTATGGGAACCCCCTCGAACCGCGCGTACGGTGGGCAGAGTGATTCCACGGGAGGAGCCGCCTCGATGACCCCGCCGACCACCACATCCTCGCTGACCACCGCGTCTCCGCCGCCGGGCGCCCCGGTCACCGTCACCCGGATCCCCGATCCGGCCGAGCCGGTTCCGGACGTCGCGTGGCCGACGGTCGCGCTCCTCGTCGCGGCGGTCTCGCTCTTCGTCGGTTCCACGGCGCTGGCGGTCACCGAGATCTGGCCGTGGCCGATCTCGACGCTGCTCAACGCGGTGGCGATCTACATGGCGTTCACCGTCGCTCATGACGCCGCGCACCACGCCGCGTCGAGCGGCAGCACGCTGAACACGTGGATGGGGCGGATCAGCATCGCGTTCCTGTCGCCGGTCTTCGGGTTCGGCGCCTTCCGCTTCATCCACATGCAGCACCACCGGTTCACGAACCACGACGACGGCCGGGACCCCGACCACTACACGATGGAGGGCCCGTCCTGGCAGCGGCTGCCGCGGTGGGCGACGCTCGACATCAACTACATCGGCTTCTACTGGGCGCGCCGCGCGAGCCGCCCACGCCGGGAGCTCGTCGAGACCGTCGTGCAGTCGGTGATCGTGCTGGCGATCGCCGTCGCGCTCGTCGCGACCGGCCACGGCCTCGAGCTCGTGCTGCTCTACCTCGTCCCGCAGCGCATCGCGGTGATGTACCTCGCGTGGGCGTTCGACTACCTGCCGCACAGCCGGCTGCACCACACGCCCACCGAAGACCGCATGAAGGCGACGCGCAACCGGGTCGGCGGCGAGCGCTGGGTCTCACCGCTGCTGCTGTACCAGAACTACCACCTGGTCCATCACCTGCACCCGGTGGTCCCGTTCTACCGGTACCTCGCGGTCTGGCGGCGCAACGAGGAGGCCTACCTCGAAGGTGATCCCGCGCTGTCGACGGTGCGCGGCCGGCCGATCACCGCGGACGAGTACCGGGCGATGCGGAACCTGGTCGAGGCGCACGACTAGACGAAGCGCCCCAGCGGCGTCCGCGCCATCAGCCCCTGGATCGGCCCGGGCACGAACGGCACGAGGCGGTAGGCGACCTCCGCCTCGACGCCGACCGGTACGACGCCGTGGTCCTTCTCGGCGGCCTTGACGATGGCCTTGGCCACGAGGTCGGGCGAGTGGCCGTAGCGAAACGTCCGCTCGAGCTGCTCCTGCTTGTCGCGCATCGCGCCGACCATCCGGCTGTTGCCCGGGATCGGCGTGTTGATGACGCCCGGGCAGATCGCGCTGACGCCGACCCCGGTGCCCGACCAATCCGCACGCAGGCACCGCGAGAACGCCACGACCGCGGCCTTCGACGCGCAGTACGCCGCCATGTCGCGGGTCATGAGGAACGCGGCCGCCGATGCGATGTTCACGACCTGGCCGTGGCCGCGCTCGACCATCCCCGGGCCGAACGCGTGGCAGCCGTAGGCAACGCCGTCGAGGTTGATCGAGATGAGCCAGTCCCAGTCCTCGACCGACGTCTCGAGAAACGGGCCGCCCACGCCGACGCCCGCGTTGTTGACGAGTACGTCGACCGGGCCATGGCGCTCCTCGATGCCCTCGGCGAGCTCGGACACCGCCTGCGCGTCGCTGACGTCGCACCGCCACGCCGCCGCGGCGCCCTCGCACGTCTCCGCCGTCGCCTCCGCGGCCTCGGCGTCGATGTCGACGCACACGACCTCCTCCGCGCCCAGCCGGGAGCACCGCAGCGCCGTCGCGCGGCCGATGCCGCTGCCGGCGCCCGTGATGACCACGCGCGCGCCGGCGATCTTCACGCCGCTCACGCGGCCACCGGGGTGCGCTCGAATGCGTAGTCGTCGAGGTCGAACCGCGCGCTGCGCACAATGGTCTCGATCGTCAGCTCGGGCCGGAACGGCACGTCGCCGTGCTTGTCGAAGTAGTAGCTGTTGGCCAGGCTGCAGCTGTCCTGCCAGACGATCTGCGTGCCGCGCCGCCGGAGCATCCGCTGGAAGTAGCGGTCGTTGGCCTCGCGCGTGACCTCGACCCGCGTGGCGCCCGCGCCGCGCGCGCGGCCGAGCACCCGCGTGATGTGGCGCGACTGGTTCTCGATGAGCGTGAAGTACGACGAGCCGTTGTAGCCGTACGGTCCCATGATCGAGAAGAAGTTGGGGAACCCCGGAACGCTGACGCCCTCGTAAGCCTGCAGGCGGTGCTCGTCCCACCAGGCTTCGAGGTCGACGCCGTCGCGCCCGCGCACGGGGAACGGCGCGTTGCCCTCGTCGAACATCTTGAAGCCGGTGGCGAGGATGAGGACGTCGGCCTTGTGCAACTCGCCGTCGTCGGTGCGGATGCCGGTCTTCGTGATCCGCGTGATCGGCGTCGTCTCGAGCAGGACGTTCTCGCGGTTGAACGTCGAGAGGTACGAGTTGTGGAAGCTCGGGCGCTTGCAGCCGACCGCGTACTTCGGCGTGAGCTTCTCGCGCACCTCGGGATCGCGGACCTCGCGGCGCAGGAAGTCACGGCCGGTCCGCTCGGCGAGCTTCGGCACCGGCAGCACGCCGCCGAAATGCAGCGGGATCGGGAAGGTGGCTTCGACGAACGCCTGCCCGGCCAGCCAGCTCATGTAGTCGCCGCCGGGAACCCGCCGCATGAACCAGCGCGCCCAGCCGGGCATCGCGCGGTCGGGCTTGGGCATGCACCAGATCGGCGTGCGCTGGAAGACCGTGAGGTGCTCGACGATCGGCGCGATCTCCGGGATGACCTGCACCGCCGACGCGCCCGTCCCGATGATCGCCACGCGCTTGCCGCGCAGGTCGATGTCGGGGTTCCAGCGTGCGGTGTGGATCGTCTCGCCGGCGAACGTGTCGACCCCTTCGATGTCGGGCTTGCGCGGCTCGTTGAACACCCCGGTCGCGCCGACGACGTGCCGGGCGCGGATCGTCTCGCCGTCCGCCGTCGTGAGCTCCCAGAGGTCCGCGTCCTCGTCGAACTGCGCGTCGGTGACCTTGGTGTTGAACCGCACGCGCTGGATCACGCCGTACTTCTCGGCGAGGTCGCGCGCGTAGGCGTGCAGCTCGCGGCCGGGCGCGTAGATCCGCGACCAGTCGGTGCGCCGCTCGAACGAGAACTGGTAGCTGAACGACGGGATGTCGACGGCGACACCGGGGTAGCGGTTCCAGTGCCACGTCCCGCCGACGTCGTCGCCCGCCTCGAGGATGACCTGGTCGAGGAACCCGGCGTTGGCGAGCCGGATCGACGTGCCGATGCCGGCAAAGCCGGCGCCGACGATGACGATCTCGTGATCGGGGGTCATGCGCGTCCTGACGTGATCGGGGGGTTCGTCGATCGGGCGATCGGCGAGCGGGGAGCGCACAGCCTTTCGTCGATCGGGCGATCGGTCAAGTCGCCGGGCTACGCGGCCTGCGCCAGCGCGGCCGCTTCGGCCGCCTGCCGACCGTCTGCGCTCAGGCACCGGACAAGCTCGGCGGCGCGGGTCGCGATCGCCGTGGTGGCCGCGCTGCGGCCCCGCATCTGCGCGCCGCTGGCAACCTCGCTCAGGGTGTGGAAGACCTGCAACTGCTCGCGGGCCTCCTCGATCTGGTGGGAGATCGCGACGAACAGCTCGCTGACCACCGTGTCGTTGAGGCGGGCGCCCTCGATCTGGCCGTTGACCTCCAGCGCGCGGATGGCGCGCAGGTGGGCATCGACGCGGGCGACGGCCGCTTCGACCTGGCTCGTCCCTGCCGTGAAGCAGTCCACCGCCGTGGCCATCTCGTTCGCCGCGTCGGCGAGACCCATGGAGAGCGCGCGCAGCTCGACCGCGCACGTCGAGGCGGGCGCGCCCGAGTCCCGGAGGCCGTCGAGGTACCGGCGCGCCATCTCGGCCATGAGCGCCCCGCCTGCGACGCGGAAGCGCATCCCGCCGAGGTGGTCGGCCGTCTCTCCGAGCCGTCCGTTCAGGGCGCGGATGTCGGTCGCGGACTCTCCGGAGCGCCGGCCGAGGATGCTCGCGACCGCGGCCAGCGCGGCCCCTTCGTCTCCGAGGCGGGCAGCGGAAAGCACCGCGTTCAGGGCGAAGAGCTCGATCTCCTCGGCCAGGCCGAACACGAACCGGGACTTCTCGCGCAGATCGACGGCGAGATGCTCCGAGTGAGCCAGCTCGTCGACCATCTCCTGGAGCGCGCGCTCCGCCTCGAGGCTGGTCGCCGCCGCCTCGCCGAGCGTGGTGTCAGGATCGTCGGTGGCGCCGGCGGCTGACGCCTGCGCGCGGCGCTGCCGGGCGGTGACCTCCGCGCTGAAGGCCTCGTGCATGAACGCGGTGTAGTCGGCGTATCCGGCGCCGGCGAGGAGCTCCTGCAACCGCTGCACCCCTGCGCTGATGGATTCGCGGCGGCGGCGGACGTCGCCGTTCTCGACACGCTGCTCGGTGGCGAGCACGTCGGCGTAGATCGCCTCCGCGGCCCCGAGCAGCGGCTCGGACGGCTTGAGCCGGACCGAGAGGTAGCCCTCGGGCAGCGGGACGACGAGCGCCATCACCCAGTAGTAGGCGCCGTCCGCGGCGAGGTTCTTCACGTACGCGGCGATCGTCTCGCCACGTTCCAGGTAGTCCCACAGCGCGGCGAAGACCGCGCGCGGCATGGCCGGGTGGCGGATGATGTTGTGGGCCGCACCGAGCAGGTCGTCCAGGCCGTAGCCGCTGACACGAACGAAGACGTCGTTGCCGGAGGTGATGATGCCCTTCGGGTCCGTCGTGGAGAAGAAGAGCTCGTCCTCCGCGAACGACCGCGCGTGATCGACGGGCACGGGACGCCGCCCGGCCCGTGGCGCGCGGGGGTCGTCAGGGCCGGTGAGCTCTGCGCCGGTCATCTCCCGGAGGTATCGGCGCCGTCGTCGGAAAACGTTGCGCCGAAGGCCCGAATCCGCGATGCGCGGACGCCCTGTCTAGTCAGAAGCCGGGACGGCATCTCCCGGCGAGAGCCGGGCGGGCGGCGTGCCGAAATCCCGCAGGAAGCGGTCGAGCTCGACCCAGGTCGTCCCGACCGCTGACCGTCCCGCGAGCATTCCGAGGTGCCCGCCGGGGACCTTGCGCAGCCGGACCTCCTGGGAGCCGGTCAGCAGATCGGCGACGTGGAAGACCACGGGCGCCGGTGCGAGGACGTCGGCGTCGCTGCCGAACGCCAGCACCGGCTGGCGGACCTCGGCGAGGTCGATGACCCGGCCGCCGAGCGTGATGCGCCCCTCGGCGAGCTCGCCGTAGCGCAGCGCGCGGTGGTAGAGCTGGGCGACCGAGCGCCCGGGGTAGCCGATCATGTTGTCGATGAAGTGATCGACGGCCTCCATCTGCGCGAGCGCCTCGCGATCGTGGAGCTTGACCGCCATCGCGACCGGCTTCGTCACATACCGGTCCCACGACGTCAGCTGGAACACGCGCTTGACGATCGGCGCGGGCACCGTGCCCATCGTCCTGTAGATCGCGGTGCCGACGACGCCGTCACCCGGATCGAGCACTGGCGTCAGCCACTTCGCCAGCGGGATGTTGCGCACGTCGAACGGCGAGCCGACCACCGTCACGGTCTGCACGGCAAGTTCCTGATGCGCGGCGACGGCCAGCAGCGCGAGGATGCCGCCGAGGCTCCAGCCGACGAGCTGGACGGCGGGGACGCCGGCGTCGTCGATGACGTCCTGCACGGCGGCGGGGAGCACTTCGTCGATCCAGTGCTCGAGGCCGAGGTCCCGCTCGCTGAACCCGATCTCGCCATAGTCGAGGAGGTAGGTGGCATGGCCCTCGGCGAGGAGGTGGCCGGCCAGCGACACGCGGCGGTGCAGGTCGAAACAGTCGGTCGACGCGGCGAGCGGCGGGACGAACAGCGTGGGCAGCTCGGACGCGGGTCGCGCGTCGGCGGGGAGGTAGCGGTAGACGGTGCGCTGGCGCTCTTCCGCGACGATCACACGGGGCGTGGGGCGCAGGTCGGCCAGGCCGCGGCCCGTGAGGATGTCGTAGACGTTCGCCGCGGCGTCCCCGACGTGCTGCGGCGACAAGGGGTTGAACATGCTGGCGCGAGCATATGCGCGTAGGATCGGGCGCATGTCACACCCCTCGTCCTCGTCCCGCCGCTGGAGCGATCTCAGCTCCTCGCAGCGCACGGGAATCATCGTCCTGGGTGCGGTGCAGGTGACGCTTCAGCTCGTGGCGCTGTGGGACCTCCGCAAGCGGCCCGCCGATGAGGTTCGCGGGCCGAAGGCTGCGTGGTTCGCTGCCTCATTCATCAACTTCGCCGGCCCGATCGCGTATCTGCGGTGGGGGCGCCGGTAGGCGTGCCGTCCTCCGCCGAGCGCACGGTCGCGCTGGGCGGGCTCGTGGTCGTCGCGC
>CAMCUD010000055.1 GCA_945878865.1 Bifidobacterium breve
GGGAGCGGGTGCCGCCGCCGGCGCGGGGGCCGGCGCCGGGGCGGGGGCTGGCGCCGGGGCGGAGGCCTGAACCGGGGCCGCCGCCGGCGCCACGGCCTGGGCGGGAGCGGCCGCGGGCGAGGCGGGCGGATCGACGACCGTCCGCGTGACGACGCGCCGCTCGTGCACGCGCACCGTGACGGTCGGCTGCTTCGGCCGGGCGGCGACCTGCACGGCGGCCGGCGGACCGGCCCCGAGCGCGGGGTCGTCCCCGGCGCGCAGCTGGAAGGCGAGGCCGGTCAGCGCCAGGCAGAACGCGCCCGTCGCGGCGGTCCACACCGGCAGCGGCCCGATCGGCCGGACGACGCGGCGGCGCGGGGCGGGCTCAGTCATCCTCGTACTCCCAGCGGTCGTCGTCGCCGTGGTCGTCGCCCGCTTCGGCGCGGTCGTCGCGGCTCTCGGCGCCGCCGTCGTCGTCGTAGCGCTCTCCATCGTCGTCGCGCGCGGCGACGGGCTGGGAGGCCGGGGTCGCGGCGCGTGAGGCGACGACCGGGGTCGCGGCGGCGGCGGGCGCCGGTGCCGGTGCCGGTGCCGCCGCGGGTGCAGCGTGCGTCGTCGTGGCCGCCGGCGCCGGCCGGTGCTTCGTGACGTGCACGGTGGTGCGGACCACCTGGGTCTCCACGCGGGGCGGCTGGGCGATCGGCTCGACGGTCGCGGCGGGGACCGCCGGGTCGCCGCCCGCAGCCATGGCGATGGCGGCGAGCGCGCCGAGGCCGGCGACGGTGCAGCCGGCAGCGAAGGTGCGGGTCGTGAGCTTCATGCGACCACCGTGACGGCGGGCCGCGCAACAGCCCGGCAAGCGCGGGTAAAGCCTTGGCAAAGCCTGCGCGGGGCGGGTGATCCGCCGGGTACGCTCGGCGGCAGATGACCGGCACCGGACCCCGCATCCTGCTCGTCGAGGACGAGGTCTCGATCGCCGAGCCGTTCTCCCGGGTGCTGGCGCGCGAGGGCTTCGACCCCACGATCGCGGGGACCGCCGCCGAGGCCCTCGAAGCGTTCGACCGCGTGGCGCCCGACCTCGTGCTGCTCGACCTCGCGCTCCCTGACGGCGACGGGCGCGACGTGTGCCGCGCGCTGCGCGCGAAGTCCGACGTGCCGGTGATCATGGTGACCGCCCGCGGGACCGAGGTCGACCGGATCGTCGGGCTCGAACTCGGCGCCGACGACTATGTGGTCAAGCCGTTCTCCGGCGGCGAGGTCGTCGCCAGGATCCGGGCGGTGCTGCGCCGGACCGGGCGTGCCGCGGAGCCCGCGGCGGCCGACGGGCCGGTGGTGATCGGCCCGGTCGCGCTGGACGTCGCGGCCCGTCGCGTGCGGGTCGACGGCGAGGAGGTCGAGCTCACCCGCAAGGAGTTCGACCTGCTCGCCGAGCTCGTGGCCCACGCCGGCACGGTCGTCACCCGCGAGGACCTCATGGCGCGCGTGTGGGACGAGAACTGGTTCGGTTCGACGAAGACGCTCGATGTCCACATCGGCTGGCTGCGCCGCAAGCTCGGCGACGACCCCGCGTCCCCGCGCCTCATCACGACGGTGCGCGGCGTCGGCTTCCGCTTCACCGCGCCCGAGGAGCTGGAACCGTCGGCCTGAGAGCCCGCCTCCTGCTGGCACTGGCCTACGTGCTCGTGCTGGCGATCGTGGCGCTCGAGGTGCCGCTGGCCACCAGCACGGCCGATCGGGTCGACGCCGAGATCCGCTCGCAGGCGCGCGGGCAGGCCGACGTCGTCGCGTCGTCGGCGTCCGAGCTCGTGTCGCCCCCGGACGTGCAGGGGCTCGAGACCCTCGTGAACTCCGCCGCACGCTCGGTGCGCGGTCGCGTGATCGTCGTCAACGCGCAGGGGAGGCTGCTCGCCGACTCCGCCGCGCGCGGCGCGCCGATCGGCGCCGACTACTCCGCCCGGCCGGAGATCGCCCGCGCGTTGCGCGGCCAGGCCGACCAGCGCGAGCGCTCGTCGGCCTCCCTCGATCAGAGTCTGCTGGCTACGGCGGTGCCCGTGGTCGAGGAGGGGCGCCCCGTCGGCGCGGTGCGCATCACGCAGAGCATGGCCGCGGTCGATCGGGCGGTCCGCCGGGCCTGGCTCGGGCTCGCCGGCGTCGGCGTGCTCGTCCTCCTCCTGGGCCTTGCGGTCGGGTGGATCATCGCCGGGCAGATCGCCAGGCCGGTCCTCTCGCTCGAGGAGACCGCGCGGCAGGTGGCCGAGGGCGACCTCGGGGCGCGGGCGCCGGTGGAGGGCAGCGCCGAGCAGCGCACGCTCGCACGGACGTTCAACGAGATGACCGAACGCGTCCAGCGGCTCGTCGCCTCCCAGCGCGAATTCGTCGCCGACGCCTCGCATCAGCTGCGCACGCCGCTGACGGGCATGCGGTTGCGGCTCGAGGAGGTCCACGCCGAGAGCACCGATCCGCAGGTCCGCGAGGACGTCGACGCCGCATTGGCCGAGGTGGACCGCCTCGCGGTCATGGTGGGCGAGCTCCTCGAGCTCAGCCGTGCCGGCGAGCGGGATGTGCCCGGTGAGGCCGTGGACCTCGGTGACGCGGCCCGCCGCGCCGCGACGCGGTGGGAGGGCGAGGCGGCCTCGCGCGCCCAGCGGGTCGTCGTGACAGGCGACGCCGGCCCGGTCCACGCGTCGCGGGCCGACCTGGACCGGGTCCTGGACGCCCTGATCGAGAACGCGCTGCACTACGCGCCTGCGGACACCACGGTCACCGTGGACGCGGCGCCGGGGGCGGTGACGGTCGCCGACGAAGGGCCCGGCCTCGCGCCCGGCGAGGCCGAGGCGGTCTTCGAGCGGTTCCACCGCGGCTCCGCCGGACGGGGCGGCCCGGGCGGGACGGGCCTCGGGCTGCCGATCGCCCGGGAGCTCGCGCGGCGGTGGGGCGGCGACGTCACGCTGGCCAACGGGCCCGTCGTCGGGGCGGTCGCACGACTCGTGCTGCCGCCGCCGGCCTGACTTTGCCGAACCTTTACCCCGCCCTGGCGGGCCGTTGCCCGACGCGTTCGTACCGTCGGCGCATGACCGATCAGACTCGCCGCCGGACCGCCGCCGCCATGGCCGCGCTCACCGGCCTCATCCACCTCGTCCTCATCCCCGAGTACGCGTCCGAGCAGCTGTACGTCGGCGTGCTCTTCTTCGGCGCGTTCGTCGTCTGCGCCGGGGTCGCCGTGACCCTCTGGCAGCGTGACGAACCGCTTGCATGGGGCCTCGGCGCCCTGACCTGCGCCGGCATGTTCGTCGGCTTCGTGCTGTCACGCACCGTCGGCCTGCCCGGCTTCCACGAGAGCGAATGGGAGCTCTCCGGGATCATCTCGATGGTCGCCGAGGCGGTCTTCATCGGGCTGGCCGCCACCTCGATGCGCTCCTCCCTCCCCGCGGCCACCGCGTCCTGACTCCGTGCGCGCACCGGCTCCGTACTCTGGGCTGGTGCGCGCGCGTGTCGTCATCGGATGGGTGCTGCTCGGGGTCGCCGGGGTCGCGCTGGCCGTGGGTGTGACGATGACCGCCACGAGCCTGACGTCCCAGCGGATCGGGCTGGCGGACGAGCCCATCACCGCCGGGCAGGAGCTCGTCCCGACGGGGACCACGCCGGCACGGACGACGACGGTCGCGCGGACCGTCACGGTCACGACGGCCGCTCCCGCGCCGGCTGCTGCGCCCGCGCCCGCGCCCACCGCGACCCGCGAGTCCGAGCCCGGCGACGATCACGGCGGCGACCGCGGTGGCGACGACGACTGACGCCTTCGGGCTTCTACGGCGCAAAGGTGCGGGGAGTCGGCGATGACATCCTGCGCATGAGCTGATCGGATGCGGGACGCTCCGGAAGTCCACCCACATCCGAGGAGGCCACGATGGGCGAGCTGGACGGCAGGACCGCGATCGTCACGGGCGCGAGCTCGGGCATCGGCCGTGCGTCGGCGATCAAGCTCGCTGCGGCGGGTGCGAGCGTCGTCGTGGCCGACGTCAACGTCGAGGGCGGCCAGGAGACAGTCACCTCGATCACCGGCGCCGGCGGGGTCGCGGTGTTCCAGGCCACCGACGTGACGTCCCGCGATCAGGTCGAGGCGTTGGTACAGCGCGCCGTCGACGAGTACGGCGGGCTCGATCTCGCGTTCAACAACGCAGGAACCGAGGGCACCATGGCGCCCACCGCCGACGCGACCGACGAGACGTGGCACACCACCATCGCGGTGAACCTCACAAGTGTCTTCTACGCGGTGCGGGCGGAGATCCCGGCGCTGCGCGCCCGCGGCGGCGGGGCGATCGTCAACTGCGCGTCGATCGCCGGCCTGGTCGGGTTCCCCAGCGCGCCGGCGTACGTCGCCAGCAAGCACGGCGTCGTGGGGCTGACGAAGACCGCGGCGCTGGAGCTCGCGCCCGAGAAGATCCGCGTCAACGCGCTGTGCCCCGGCGTCATCAAGACGCCCATGATCACGCGCGCGACCGGCGGCGACCCGGAGGCCGAGGCGGCCTACGCGTCGGCCGAGCCGGTGCACCGCCTGGGTGAGCCCGAGGAGATGGCCGACGTCGTCGTGTGGCTGCTGAGCGACCGGTCGTCCTTCGTGACCGGGCAGGCGATCGCGGCGGACGGAGGGTGGACGGCGCAGTAGGGGAGGGGGGGTGTGGCCGAGAAGCGTCGAGATCGGACGCTTTCGGGCGACACCCCTCAGCAGAAGGCCGGCTGGGCGAGCCAGGAGCGCGTCACGATCGGGTCGACGAGCTGGACCTCCGGCGCCGCCTCGTCGGGGCGGTCGCGTGGGTCGAAGACGAACTTCTTCCCGATCTCCGCAGTGCGCGGCGCGAAGACGGTGCCCCGGCGAGGGAGCGGCCCGTCGCCGACGACGCCCACATCCTCCGGCTGCCCACCCGTCCACAGCGCCACGTACGGCACCGGCCGCCGGTTCGGCACCGTGTACACCGGGCACACCGGCCCCGGCGGACGCTCGGAGAAGAACGTCTCCAGGTCCCCGACGATCGCCTCCTGCGTCGACAGCGCCCGCTGCAGCGAATCCAGGCGCTTCGCCTGCTTCGGCGTGAACGCCACGAGGGCGAGCACGGTGACGACGGCGAAGCCGATCCACCATGGTCGCGCCCGGTCGTCGCGGTCGAGGAGCATCCAGCCGAACACGCCGGCACCGGCGAAGATCGCGCCGATCGTCGCGACCGGCAGCAGGTAGCGCACGAGGATCGACAGGCCGGCCGTCGCCAGCACGCAGAACGCCGCGAGCCCGAGGACCCCGGCGGCGATGGCCAGCCGCGACCGGTCGCGCAGGCGCCAGATCGCGAAGCCCAGCCCGCCCGCGGCGCCGAGGAGCACCGGTTCGCGCAGGATCTCGCCGAGCCGGCGTGGAACGGTCGTCGGGATGTTCGCGATCCCGGTCTTGCGGCCCAGCTCCGCCGCGTTCTCCCGCGTGCCCGTCAGCGAATACAGCGGGTTCCCGGTGATGAGCAGGTCGTGGAACGCCCACAGCACCGGCGCGGCCGCCGCCAGCGCCACGAGGCCGACGAGCTCGCGCCCACGCGCACCTTCGTCGCCCCAGGCGAGGAAGAGGACGTACGCGCCGCTGAACAGCCACGCCTCCGGACGCAGCAGCCCGGCCAGCACGAGGAGCGCCAGCACCGGCCAGCCGGCGCGGGGGCGCTTCGTCTCGACGAGCAGCGCGCCCAGGACGAGGCAGAGATACGGCAGATCGACGTACGCCCGCAGCCCGTAGGAGAGGACCGGCTCCCGGGTCAGGATGATGAGGGCGGCCAGCGCGCCCGCGGCCCAGCCGAACCACGCGCGGCCGAGCGCGAACACCAGCACGCCGAGCACGCCGAGCAGCAGGTACGCGCCGCCGCTGACCACCCAGGCCGCGGCCGAGCCGAACTCCGGCTGCCCGCCGAACAGCAGCACGAGCGGCATGGCCGCGAGCTCCTGGAGGGGATGGGGCGTCGGGGCGAGCGCGACCTGGAGGTCGGGGACGTGGCCGCGCGCCAGGTCGCGGCCCCAGATCACCGTGTAGAGCGTGTCGTAGTTGATGAGCTGCACCGCGTCGAAGACGACGAGGAGCAGCAGCGCGAGCGCCACGGCGGCGCCGGCGCCGAGCAGGAACCGGCGCATGGGGCTGCCACGGTAACGCCCGTGTCGGGCTGCTGTCTTAGACTCGGTCGTCGTGCCCGAGGCTCCCTCTCTGTACCGCCGCCACCGTCCGCGGACCTTCTCCCAGGTGGTCGGCCAGGAGCACGTCGTGCGCACGCTGCGCAACGCGGTCGAGCAGAACAAGGTCCACCACGCGTACCTGTTCGTCGGCTCCCGCGGCACCGGCAAGACGTCGATGGCGAAGATCCTCGCCGCCTGCCTGAACTGCGAGCACGGCCCCACCGTGGAGCCCTGCGGCGTCTGCCCGAGCTGCGTGGCGATCGCCAACGCCACCTCGATGGACGTCATCGAGATGGACGCCGCCTCGAACAACTCGGTCGACGACATCCGCGACCTGCGGGAGCGGGTGTCGCTCGCGCCGGTGTCCGGCAAGAGCAAGGTCTACATCCTCGACGAGGCCCACATGCTCTCGTCCCAGGCGTGGAACGCGTTCCTCAAGACACTTGAGGAACCTCCCCCGAACACGATCTTCGTGCTGGCGACGACCGAGGCGAGCAAGGTGCTGCCGACGGTGGTCGATCGGTGCCACCGCTTCGACTTCACGCGCCCGACGGTCGGCCAGCTCGCCGAGGTCGTCGGCCGGGTCGCGCGGGAGGAGCAGATCACCATCGGCGACGACGCCGTCGCCCTGATCGCCCGGCACGCCACGGGCTCGTTCCGCGACGCGCTGGGCACGCTCGAGCAGATGGTCACCTACTCGGGGACGACGATCACCACGGAGGACGTCATGAACGTCCTGGGGATCGCCGACGCCGATCTCCTGTTCGGGATGCTCGACGCGGTGGCCACCGGCGACGCCGCCAAGACGCTGCGCGGCTGCGCGCGCCTGGTCGGCACCGGCCGCGACCCGTCGTCGTTCATGAAGGATCTTGAGGCGCACGCGCGCGACCTCCTCGTGGTGCAGACCCTGGGCGAGGTTCCCGCCGAGATGCGGATCACCACCGACCGCGATCAGCGGATCGCCGCGCAGGCCGGCAGGATCGGCCGCGCGCAGGTGGTCCGGCTGCTCGACCTGCTCGCCGAGTCGATGGCGGCCATCCGCGAGGGGGCCGACGCTCGCACGTTCCTCGAGCTGGCGCTCGTGAAGGCCGCGGCGCCGGAGGTCGATCCGTCGACGAAGGCGATGGCGGCGCGCCTGGAGCGCCTCGAGCGCGCCGTCAACAGCGGCGCGGCGGTGTCCGTGGCGCCGCCCCCGATCGCCGCGCCTGAACCGGCGCCTGCGGCCGAGCCTGCGCCCGAGCCGGTCCCGGCCCCCGAGGCGGCGGCCCCGCCGCCCGAACCGCCCCCGGCTCCGGCCCCCGAGCCGCCCCCCGCTGCGCCCACAGGGCGCTTCGAGCGCGACCAGGCCCCGGTTGCCGCCGCCGCGGCGGTCGCCGTGGCCCCGGAGATCGAGTCTCACCCTCAAGTCGAGGCTGAGACTTCGCCCATTTCTCCTGCACCTGCGCCGGTTTCCGCCCCGATGGTCGGCATGACGCTCGGCGAGCTGCTCGACGTGTGGCCCGCCGTGCTCGACGGGGTCCGTGAGCGCCACGCGCTCTGCGCCGGGCTGCTGTCAACCGCGCGCCCCGTCTCGCTCGAGGCCGAGCTGCTGACGATCGCCTTCCCGGAGGACCAGGAGTTCCTGCGGCGCAAGGCCGAGGCGCCGGACATGCGCGTGTGCGTCGGCGAGGCGCTGCGCGCGGTCACCGGCGCGTCGCCGCAGATCGTCTACGAGCTGCGCGACCTCACGGAGGCCGCCGGCGGCACCGACGCGCCGAACGCCGCGCCCCTCCCGGGGCCGGAGTTCATCGAGAAGCTGATGGCCGCGTTCGACGCGGAGGAGATCCACCCAGGCGACGAGGCCCCCAAGGAGTCCTGACATGCCCCAGCCGAACCTCAACCAGATCGCCAAGATGGCGCAGAAGATGCAGGCCGACATGGCGGCGGCGCAGGAGTCGCTGGCCAACGAGGAGGTCGAGGCGTCGGCCGGCGGCGGCATGGTCACCGTGAAGATCACGGGCGACCTGCAGATCAAGGCGATCACCATCGACCCGGACGCCGTCGACCCGGAGGACGTCGAGCTGCTGCAGGACATGGTCCTCGCCGCGGTCAACCAGGCCCTCACGCAGGCCCAGGAGCTCGCGGCGACCCGCATGAACGCGGTCACCGGCGGCCTCGGCGGCGGCGCCGGCGGCCTGGGCGGCCTGCTCGGGATGTAGCCCGCGGGTGTACGCGCCCCCGATCCAGCGCCTGATCGCCGAGCTCTCGAAGCTGCCGGGCATCGGCCAGCGCACCGCCCAGCGCCTGGCGTTCCACATCCTGCGGGAGACCGACCAGGACGCCGCGGCGCTGGCGCAGGCCATCACGGAGGTCAAGGAGAAGATCGGGACGTGCGAGGTGTGCTTCAACCTCGCCGAGGGTCCGCGCTGCCGTATCTGCCTGGATGAGCGCCGGGACCCGAAGGTCATCTGCGTCGTCGAGGAGTTCGGCGACATCATCCCGATGGAGCGCACGCACGAGTTCCACGGCCGCTACCACGTGCTGGGCGGCGCGCTGAGCCCGATCGACGGCGTCGACCCCGAGGACATCCGGCTGGCCGAGCTGTACGACCGGGTGCGCGCCGACGGCGTCACCGAGGTCGTCGTCGCGACGAACCCCACGACGACGGGGGAGGCGACGGCGCTGCACATCGCCGACGAGCTGCACCACCTCGCGCCCGAGGTCACGGTCACGCGCCTGGCGTCCGGCCTGCCGGTCGGCGGCGACCTCGAGTACGCCGACGAGGTCACGCTCGGGCGGGCGTTCGCCGGGCGCCGCCGGCTCTGATCAGACGGGCTGCGGGACCGGGCCGGCGTCGCTGGCCGAGCCGCCGCCGTCGGCCGTGCGGACCGTGTCGCCGCCGGAGGACTTCGCCTCGTAGAGCGCGACGTCGGCCTCGGCGAGCAGCGCGCCGAACTGCAGGCGGCCGCCCTTGCCGCCGGCGACGCCGAACGACGCCGTGACGTCCACTCCGTGCGGCCGCGCCGTGGCGACGGCGTCGCGGAGACGCTCGGCCAGGCGTGCGGCCTCGGCCGTGGTCGCGCCGGGCAGGATCAGCAGGAACTCGTCGCCTCCCAGCCGGTAGAGGAGCTCGAACGTCCGCAGGGAGCGGCGCATCGCCTCCGCGGCGCCGACGAGCACGCCGTCGCCGATCGCCGTGCCGTGGACGGCGTTGATCTGCGCGAGCGCGTCGAGGTCGGAGAGCACGATGGCCAGGGGCAGGTCGTCCAGCTCGGCCTGGCCGCGCAGCTCGATCATGCGGGCGTCCAGGGCGCCGCGATTCAGCAGGCCGGTCAGCGGATCGAGGACGGCGTCGGCGCGGACGCCGCGCTCGGCGTGGGCGAGATGCGACGCGACGAGCGCCACGGCGACGATGGTGGCCGCCGCCGCCACCGCGGCGCCATAGGTGTCCGCCAAGGCCGGGCCTTCCGTGGCGAGCGCGCACGCGGCGCCGGCGCCCACGACCACCACGAGCAGCGAGACGGCGAGCGGGCCGCCCTGGCGCCGCGCGCCGGCGATCGCCGCGCCGGGCGCCAGTAGCAGCAGGGCCGGAGAGGCCAGGCCGCCGGTTGCGCCGATGAGCCAGCAGACAGCGGCCAGCGTCAGGAGCTCCTGCACGACGAGCCAGCCATCCGGCGCGGCAGAGCGCTGCGCCTGGCCGTCCAGCGCGCTGGCGAGCAGGACGAGGACCACGGCGCCCACGGTGGCCGTCGGGGCGCTCGCCGCCACGCCGACGCCGACGATCCCCGCGACCAGCAGCGCCTCCGCCATCCGGCGCACGGGCCGCAGCCGCGCCTCCTGCTCGAGCAGGCGCATGCGGTCCAGGGCGGGGGTGTGGATCGCGGAGGCGGGACGCACCTGGTTGTGATCGGCATCGCCGGCCTGCGCTCAAGCGTCCGCGGCCCACCTCGACAGGTCGCGGAGGCCCTGCAAACACCCGGAAAACAGGAGAACTACGTTGCCGCGGGGGTCGGCATGCCGGGCAGGTCGGCGAGCTCGACGCGGTCGCGTCCGGCGGCCTTGGCGACGTACAGCGCGCGGTCGGCGCGGCTGATCAGGTGCTCGAGGTCGACCCGCTCGTGGACGACGCCCGCCACGCCGGCCGAGAGCGTGATCGCGTGCCCGTCGGGGCGCAGTGCGCGCACCGTGGCGCGCAGCCGCTCGGCGAGCTCGGCCGCCTCCACGGTGGCGGTGCCGGGAAGCAGCACGACGAACTCGTCGCCGCCCATCCGGTAGAGCAGGTCCTGCGCGCGGATCGCGTCGGCCAGCGTCCGCGCGACGGCCCGCAGGACCGCATCACCGGCGTCATGGCCGCACGCGTCGTTGACCTCCTTGAAGCCGTCGAGGTCGGCCGCGATCACGCTCAGCGTCTCCGCGCGCCGGGACGGCCGCTCGCGCTCGCGGTCGATCCGCAGATCGAGCGCCTTGCGGTTGAGCACGCCGGTGAGCGCGTCGTGCACGGCGTCCTTGCGGGCGCGGCGCTCGGCCTTGGCCAGCATGTGCGCCAGGGCGGCGGCCAGGCAGAAGCAGACGATCCACGACAGGGCCTGGACCGGCGCGTCGCGCAGCGCGTCGACGTCGCCGACGACCATGGCGGAGACGGCCATGGCGACACACGCCCCGACGAGCGGGACGAGCCAGGTGAGCGGAAAGCGCGTCCCGAGGATGATCGCGATGGGGATCAGCATCGGGATCGCGGCGCTGTCCGGGCCACCCGACCAGGTCATGACGAACGCGAGGATCGCGATGACGCCGAGCTCCTGCCCGGCGAGCCAGAGCAGCGGGGCGCGCGAGTGCCGGGCCCGGCGGTCGGAGATCACGAGGTAGACGACGAAGGCTCCGCCGAGGATCGCCGTCGCGACGACATCCGACCACGGATGGCTCAGCGCGAGCAGGCCAAGGCCGATCCACAGCACCACCGCGACGACGATCTTGATCGGCAGGATCCGCCGTTCGATCTCGTTCTGACGCAGGCGCTGCGCCTCCGTCGATTGCAGCGCGCGCGGGACCCCCACCAGACCTGTATCGGCAGGGAGAGCGGCAGGCTCAAGATTCCTGACCGCCCTCGGGCGGTAGATTCAGGAGTCCCATGCCGGGCACCGTGGTCATGAAGTTCGGCGGCACGTCCGTCGCCGACGCAGAACGTCTCAAGCGCGCCGCGCAGCGCATCGTCAAGAAGCGCGAGGAGGGTCTGCGCGTCGTCGCCGTCCTTTCCGCGCGCGGAAAGAGCACCGACGAGCTGATCGCCGACGCCTTCGAGATCAGCCCGCACCCCGATCCGCGGGAGATGGACATGCTCCTCTCCACGGGCGAGCGGCAGTCGTGCGCGCTGTGCGCGATGGCGATCAACGACCTCGGCCACCAGGCGATCAGCCTCACCGGCTCGCAGGCGGGGATCGTCACCGACACGTCCCATACGAAGGCCCGGATCCTCGAGGTCCGCGCCGACCGCATCCGCGAGGCGCTCGACGACGACAAGATCGTCCTCGTCGCGGGCTTCCAGGGCGTCTCGACGGCCAAGGACGTCACGACGCTCGGCCGCGGCGGCTCGGACACGACCGCCGTCGCGCTCGCCGCCGCGATCGACGCCGACGAGTGCGAGATCTACACGGACGTTCCGGGCGTCTTCAACGCCGACCCGCGGATCGTCCCCAACGCGCGCAAGATCCCCGTGATCTCCTTCGAGGAGGTCCTCGAGATGAGCGCCTCGGGCGCCGGCGTCCTGCAGCTGCGCTCGCTGGAGTACGCCCGGAACCACGGGGTGCGCATCCACTGCCGGTCCTCGTTCAACGACGAGCCGGGTACCGTTGTCGTCGGAGATCAGGAAACCGTGGAGAACCCGCTCATCACCGCCGTCACGCACTCCACCGGGGAGTCGCGCATCACGCTCACCGGCGTGCCGGACACGCCCGGTGTGGCGGGGCGGATCGCGACCGCGCTCGCGGACGCGAACATCAACATCGACATGATCATCCAGAACGAGCCGGTGTCGGACGCCGCGGCGGCCGAGCTCTCGTTCACCGTCCCGCGTGACGACCTGCACGGCGCGAAGGTCGCGCTGCAGCCGCTCGCCGACGAGCTCGGGATGGCGCTCACCGCCCAGGAGGCGATCGGCAAGGTCTCGATCGTCGGGGCGGGCATGAAGACCCACCCGGGCGTGGCCGCGCGCGTCTTCAGCACGCTCGGCCGGGAGGGCATCAACATCGAGATGATCTCCACCTCGCCCATCAAGATCAGCTGCGTCGTCGACGGCGATCGGGTGCCCGACGCCGTGCGCGCGCTGCACAGCGAGTTCGAGCTCGCGGGCGAGGGGACGATCCAGGTTGAACGGCCTTTTGGGGAATTCGCCTCATGACTCGCGCTGCGCGCTCGCATGAGGCCGGGAGTACTCGCTGCGCTCGTACGTCCCATTGCCAATCGGAGGTCCGCTGATGTCCGCCCCTCGCGTTGCCGTCGTCGGCGCCACCGGCGCGGTCGGCCAGATCATGCTGCAGACGCTGGCCCGTCGTGGGTTCGAGGCCAGTGAGATCGTCCCGTTCGCGTCCGAGCGCAGCGCCGGCAAGGTGCTCGAGGGCTACGGCGTCATCCAGCCGCTCGCCGACGACACCGTCCAGGGCTACGACCTCGCGCTGTTCAGCGCCGGTGGGTCGACCTCGCGGGCGTGGGCGGAGAAGTTCGTCGCCGGCGGCGCCGTCGTGGTCGACAACTCGTCGGCCTGGCGGATGGACCCGGACGTCCCGCTTGTCGTCAGCGAGGTCAACCCGGAGGCGATCGACGGCGCGAAGAAGGGCATCGTCGCCAACCCGAACTGCACGACGATGGTCGTCATGCTTCCGGCCAAGGCGCTGCACGACACCTTCGGCATGACCGCGATGGTCGCCACGAGCTACCAGGCCGCGGGCGGCGCAGGCCAGAAGGGCATCGACGAGCTGGCCGCCCAGATGCCGGTGCTGCATGAGCGCGTCGAACTGCTCGTCAACGACGGGGAGCAGGCCCGCACCCTCGTCACCTCGGAGATCCACGCCGACACGCTCGCCTACAACGTCGTGCCGATGCTCGGCACGCTGGGGGAGAACGGCTACACCGACGAGGAGATGAAGCTCCAGAACGAGAGCCGCAAGATCCTCGGGCTCCCGGAGCTCGCCGTGTCCCCGACCTGCGTGCGCGTCCCGGTAATGGTGGGGCACGCGATCGAGGTCCGCGCCACGTACGAGCGCGAGGTCGATGTCGCGGAGGCGAAGGCCGTGCTGGAGGCGTTCCCCAACCTCGTGGTCGAGGATGCGCCCACGCCGCTGGCGGCCGCCGGGCGTGACGAGACGTTCGTCGGTCGCGTCCGCGCCGACCTCGGTGATCCGCGCAGTCTCAACTTCTTCGTGGTGGGCGACAACCTCCTCAAGGGCGCGGCGCTGAACACCGTCCAGCTCGCCGAACTCGCCGTCGAGCGGGGCCTCGCAGGCGCACGCGCCTGATACGCAGGCGCCCGTTCGACACGTTGTCCAAGCAGGACTGCGCCATGTTGGCCGAAAGGTGAAGACCTTTCGACGCTAGATGTGCTTTCTTCTGGTGCATGAGGAATGGGTCTCGGGAGCGCCCTCGCCTGCGCGTGGTGGATGTCCGGCGCGCGCCGGGCGCCCCCGACCTCGCTGACGGGCTCGGACGTCGTGACCCCGATCGCTTCCTTCTGCTCGGGACGCCGTTCGACGCCGAGGACGTCGCGGTGCCGCACATCGACGACATCGGCCGCGTCACGCTCGCCCCGGGCGAGCGTCGGCTCGGCCGCTGGGCGGCCCGTGACGCGGTGGTCACCCGGGTGCCCGTCGGGGCCCGGCGCCCGGACGCCGAGGCCCGCTGGATCGAGGCCGTTCGCCCCGTCGTGTCGGTGACGACGCGCCGTGTCGTGCTGCACGGCGCCACGCTCGGCGCGCACACGGCACTCGAGCGCATCGCGGGGCTCCGGCTCGTCCGGCACGGGCTGCGCGCGACGGTCGCCATCGAGGTGCTGATCCACGCGCCGAGTGCCACCTCGGCCTCCCGTCTGTCCGTTGAGGTGACCATGCGGCGTCGCGCGGCTGCACGACTGGTGTCCGCCATCGCGGCGGCGCACCGCGCGCGGTGGGCGCGCAGCGACCTCGACCCCGCGGTCCGCCGCCAGGCATCCGCGAGCCGCATCCAGCGCCGCGGGCGCGAGCTGCGCCTCGAACCGGTCCTCTTCGTCCCGCTGGGCATGACCGACGCGATCCGCGGCCCCGGGGCGGGGCGGCGCATGGCCCAGCGCCTGCGCGTCTCATGGCTCGATCCACGCGCTCCATCGAGCGAGACGTTCCGCTCGTCGGAACACAGGGGCACGGGTCGACACTTCCGGTGACCCCCTTTCGGGGAGTGGCCGTTCGTCCGTGTGTCCGTCCGCTGTGGACGGACGTCCGGTTGTCCGATCTGCCGAGGTGAGAGGCGCTGTCCCCCCTCGCCTGCGCCGTGATCGAACCCCCATCACAAGGACGAATGATGCGATCCATCCGACTTCCGCTGCGGCTCAAGCTGCTCGGCGGGTTTGGCGCCGTTGTGGCGCTGATGGCCGTGCTGGGCCTGCTGGCCCTGAACAACGTGACCTCGGTGCAGCAGGGGGCCGAGAAGATCAACAACACGACGGTCCCGAGCGTCAACGCGGTCAACGAGCTGCGGATCTGGTCGCAGACCTACCGCAAGGACCAGTTCCGCCACGCGGCTGCGCCGACGATGGCGAAGCTCAACGAGATCCAGAACGAGGACTTCCCGCTGGATCTCAAGACGATCAACCAGTCGTTCGCCGAGCTGGCGACGCTCTCGAAGGGCAACAAGGCCGACGAGGCGCGCCTGGCCAAGGCCAAGGCGACCTGGGCTGAGTACCTCGACACCGTCAAGGGCTTCACCGCGCTGAGCCGTGCGCGTCAGAGTGCCGCGGCGGGCAAGGTCCTCGCCTCGGGCGGCGATTCGTTCAGCGACTTCGACGCGCAGATGCAGGCGTGGAACGACGTCGTGCAGAAGGCCGGCGATCAGACGTACGCCGACGCGCAGGACACGGCATCGACCGCGCGCAAGACGACGATCGTCCTGCTCGTCGTCGCGATCCTCGTCGCGCTCGCCATCGCGCTGCTGCTCTCGCGCAGCATTGCCAAGGGCGTCCGCGAGGTCCTCGATCGCCTGAAGAGCCTCTCCGAGCGCGACAGCGCGGAGCTCAAGGACGGCCTCGAGCATCTCGCCGAGGGTGACCTGACCCGTGAGGTCGTCACGGTGACGGCCCCGATCGAGAAGTGGTCGAACGACGAGATCGGCGACGTCGCGCAGGCGGTCAACGCCACCCGCGAGCACACGCTCGCCTCGGTGGACGCCTACGCCGCGGCGCGCGCCTCGCTCGCCGGCATGATCGGCGAGGTCAACGAGACGGCCGGCACCGTGTCCACGGCGTCACAGCAGATGGCCTCGACCTCCGAGGAGGCCGGGCGGGCGGTCGGCGAGATCGCCAACGCCGTCGGCGAGGTCGCCTCGGGCGCCATGCGCCAGGTCCAGTCGGTGGAGGACGCCAAGCGGATGACCGAAGAGGTCGCCGACGCGACGCGCACGTCCGCCGAGACCGCCAAGGAGACCGTCCAGGCCGCCCGGGAGACCCGGGAGGTCGCCGAGGCCGGCATGCAGGCCGCCGCCGCCGCGAGCGAGGCGATGGTCGCCGTCCGCGATGCGAGTCAGCAGGCCGCCGACGCGATCGGCGAGCTCGGCGCGAAGTCGGAGCAGATCGGCGGGATCGTCGCGACGATCACCGGCATCGCCGAGCAGACGAACCTGCTTGCGCTCAACGCGGCCATCGAGGCCGCGCGCGCCGGCGAGCAGGGCCGCGGGTTCGCGGTCGTCGCCGACGAGGTGCGCAAGCTCGCCGAGGAGTCGCAGGCCGCGGCCGCCTCGATCAGCGAGCTCATCGCCGAGATCCAGGCCGAGACGGGCAAGGCCGTCGAGACCGTCCATCTCGGGGCCGAGCGCACCGCCGAGGGCAGCGAGACGGTCGACGAGACCCGTCGCTCGTTCGAGGAGATCGGCACGTCGATCGGCTCGATGGGCTCGCGCGTCGAGGAGATCGCCGCGGCGGTCGCCCAGATCGCGGATACCGCCGCGCAGATG
>CAMCUD010000056.1 GCA_945878865.1 Bifidobacterium breve
CGACGGCGTGCTGCTGCGCGAGTCGGGCACCTCGACCGCCGATCCCGCGGTGGGGGTCGTGGTCGCGCTGGCGCTGCTGGCGGCGAGCGCATGGGCGGTGATCCGCGCACGGGCGGGCGCGCGCGCCGTCGTGACGCTGGTGTGGGGCGTCCTCGCCATCGTCGCCGGGGTGGTCGACGGGGCCCGCCACGTCGCGGTCGCCGGACTCGGCGGCGACGACGTGTTCGCCCTGCTGGCGCTGGTCGCGGGCGTCGTGCTGGTGGTCGTCGGGATCGTCGTCCTCGTCCGCAGCCGGCGTCGGGACGGGACACTGCGGCGGCGGGTGCTCCGTCGCACCGCCATCGCCGTGGCGGGGCTGATCGTCGGGTTCTACGTCGTGCTGCCGATCGCATTCGCCATCGTGGGGACGCGCCGTGCGCGCAGTGCGGACGACGCAGCCGCGTTCGGACGCGACGTCGCCCTGCGCACGTCGGACGGTCTGCGCCTGCGCGCGACGTACGTGCCGTCGCGCAACGGGGCCGCGATCGTCGTCGTGCCAGGCCGCAGCGCGCCTGGCCAGGCGCGGATGCTCGCGCGCCATGGCTACGGCGTGCTGCTGCTCGACCGCCGGGGCGAGGGGCGCAGTGAGGGCGACGCGAACGCGCGCGGCTGGGGCGGCGTGCCCGATGTCCGGGCCGCCGTGGCCTGGCTGCGCAGCCGCCCGGAGGTCGAGCCGGGGAAGGTCGGCGGGCTCGGGATGTCCGTCGGCGGTGAGCTCCTGCTCGAGGCGGCGGCCGAGGATCGGGGGCTCCGCGCGGTTGTCTCGGAGGGGGCCGGGGTCCGCTCGCTGCGCGAGCAGCTGCACGAGCCGGACGCGCCCGCAGGGCTGCGGTGGATGTCGCCCATCGCCGCCGAGACCGCCGCCACCGCGGTCATCACCGGGCGCATGCCGCCGCCGGACCTGGCCGATGTCGTCGCCCGGATCGCGCCGCGCCCTGTGCTGCTCATCCGCGCCGTGGACGGCAACGCGGACGAAGCGCTCAACGTCCTCTACGCCAGGCGCATCGGGCCGAGCGCGACGGTGTGGACCGTGCGGTCCGGCGGCCACACCGGGGCGTTCTCCACCGATCCCGCGGCGTACGCCGAGCGGGTCGTCGGCTTCCTCGACCGCGCGCTGCACGTTCGGCGTGGGACGTCAAGTCCAGGATAAGTACCACTCCACAACCAAACAGTGGTATAGTCTCCGGCTATGTCCACGACTGCCGTCTCCGCGCAGCCGCGTCGCCTCTGGCCGCTCGAGCGTGTGCTCTTCGCCCTCGCCGGGACCATGACGCTGCTCAGCGCGCTTCTCGCCGCCACGGTTTCGCCGTGGTTCCTGCTGCTGACCGCCTTCGTCGGCGTCAACCAGTGGCTGTTCGTCCTGTTCGGCGCCTGTGGGGCGTCGTTGATCCTCACGCGGTTCGGCTTCCGCTCCGCCTGCAAGGAGGTGTCCCGATGACCTTCGGACCGATCGGCCGGCTCGGCCGCTGGACCGCCACGAATCGCAAGGTGGTCTTCATCGCCTGGGCGATCATCGCCATCGGCCTCGGCGTGCTCGCGCCGCGGGTCGAGCACGCGCTCTCGGGCGCGGGCTGGGAGGCGACGGGCTCGGAGTCCGTCGACGCCCGCAAGGTCATCGACCAGGAGTTCAACGGTCTCTCCTCCTCGGCCCTCATGGTCGTCGTCCACTCCAAGGACCAGACCGTCAGCGACCCCGCGTTCAAGGCCGCGATCGCTGACGCCACGAAGACGCTGCAGGCCGATGACCGGGTGACCGACGTCGTGCCGCCGCAGCCCGGCATGTCCATCTCGCAGGACGGCCACACCGCCGTCATCCAGGCCGGCGCGAACGGCACCAGTAACGACATGGTCCGCGCTGCGGACGACATCAAGACCGAGCTCCAGAGCGCCGACGGGATCACCGTCTCGCTGACCGGCGCGTCGGGCATGTGGTCGGACTTCAACGAGGCCAACCGGTCGGCGATGATGAAGTCCGAGATGCTGTCGTGGCCGGTGACGATGGCCATCCTCGTCCTGGCGTTCGGCTCGCTCGTCGCGGCGGGCCTGCCGCTGGTGCTGACGATCCTCGGGCTCGTCGCCTCGGCCGGCACGCTCTACCTCGGCACGAAGGTCATGGACATCTCGATCTGGGCCATGAACTTCGCGCTGATGTTCGCGCTCGCGCTGGGCATCGATTACGCGCTGTTCATCGTGTACCGCTTCCGCGGGGCGCTGTTCGGCCAGCATGAAACCGTGGAGGACGCCGTGGGCGAGACCATGGACACGGCCGGCAAGGCGGTCCTGTTCAGCGGCCTGACGGTGCTCATCAGCCTGTCGGCGGTCATGCTCGTGCCGAGCCCGGCGTTCCGGTCGATGGCGCTCGGGATCATGGTGTCGGTCGTCTTCATCCTGGCCGCGACGCTGACCCTGCTGCCCGCGCTGCTGGGCAAGCTCGGTCCGAAGGTCGACAACATCTCACTGCCGTGGGTGCACAGCGGTGAACACCGCTCGCCGAAGTTTGCCGCATGGGCCGAGCGTCTCTGGCGCCACCCGATCGCCTGGGGCTCACTGGCGCTGGTCATCCTCGCCGTGCTCATCATCCCGGTGTTCGGGCTGAAGACGGGCATGCCGTCGATCAAGGTCGTCCCCGACGGCGACGGCTCGCGCGTGGCCTACACGCAGGTGCAGGACGCGTTCGGCAAGGGCGCGCCCGGCGCGCTGCAGATCGTCAGCGCGCAGAACGACGCCGCGAAGGTGACCGCCGTGGCGAAGGCGGACCCGGGCATCGCTCAGGTCATGCCCGCCATGCCGGGCAGCGGCGGCAGCGCGATGATCCAGGTGGTCCCCAAGCAGGACCCGTCGGACTTCGCCGTCGGCGACACCATCGACCGGCTGCGCGACACGCTGCCCGCGTCAGCGCTGGTGGGTGGCGCACCCGCGGAGAACCACGACCTCAAGACGGCGCTGAACGCCAAGACGCCGCTGGTCATCGGGGTGGTGCTGCTGCTCGGGTTCCTGCTGCTGCTCGTGGCGCTGCAGGCGCCGATCCTCGCCGCGGTCGGTGTGGTGACGAACCTCTTGGCCGTCGGCGCGGCGTTCGGTGTCGCCCGGCTGATCTTCCAGGAGGGCCACGGCGCCGGGCTGTTCGGCATCGAGGTCCAGGGCTTCCTGGATGCATGGGCGCCGGTGTTCTTCTTCGCGATGGTGTTCGCCATCTCGATGGACTACACGGTGTTCCTGCTTTCCAGCGCCAAGGAGCACTGGGATCGCAGCCACGACCCCAAGGAGGCGATGGTCGGCGGGGTCGCGCACTCCGGTCGCGTCGTGTTCGCGGCGGCCGCGGTGATGGTCGCGGTGTTCTTCACGTTTGCCCTGAGCGGTCCGCTGCCGCCCAAGGAGATGGGCGTGATCCTCGGCGTCGCCGTGCTGCTCGACGCGTTCCTCATCCGCTTGCTGCTCGTGCCGGTCGCGCTGCGGCTGCTGGGGAAGTGGGCGTGGTGGCTGCCCAAGCCGCTGCACAAGGTGCTGCCGGACGTGCGGTTCGGGCACGCGTAGGAGCATCTCCTAGGGCGGGACGGGGTGGGGCAGCAGCTCCGCCGCCTCCCGCCCGGAGATCTCGTTGAGCGATCGGCCCTTCGGTTCGATCCGCAGCGCCGCCGTCACGATGAGCCCGACGAGACAGAGCCCGGCGATGACCGCCAGCAGCGTGCTCGTCCCCAGGTCGTCCTGCAGGATCGGGAAGAGGAACACCCCGAGCGCCGCGCCGAACTTCGCGCACGCGGCGGCGAACCCGTGGCCCGCCGCGCGGACCTCCTCGGGGAAGACCTCGGCGGGAAGGGCGTACGTCGTCGCGTTCGGCCCGGCGTTCATGAAGAAGTTGAACACCGCGAAGCCGAGGAAGACGAGCGCGAGGTGGTCCTCGCCGCCGCCCGGCAATCCGTCGGCGAGCGAGAGGATCCCCAGCGCGAGCGCCATGAGGGCGAAGCCCGTGAGCTGGAGCGGGATCCGGCCGACGCGGTCGACCAAGAAGACCGCGGTGAGGAATCCGAACACGAGGAACACGTCAAGCACCGCGGTGCCCTTCGTCGAGGCGATGTCGTCGGCGATAAACGACGCGTCCGGGCCGGCGAGCGCCATCGCGGCCAGCAGGGTCGGGGTGAAGATGCCGACCCCGTAGGTCGCGATGTCCATGAGGAACCAGGGAATCGCGGTGAGCGCGGTTCGCCGACGCAGTTCACGGCCGAAGAGCTTCGGCTGCACGAGCGCGCGCAGGCCCTCGGGCGGCGCCTCAAATCCGCCGCGGTCGTCGTCGGTGACGACGACCGGCTGGCCCGCGCAGAGCTGCTCGGTGATCGCGACGGCTTCGTCCTCACGCCCGTGGGCGGCGAGCCACCGCGGGCTCTCCGGAGTTCCCCGGCGCAGCCAGATGATGATGAGCGCCGGAATCGCGCCAAAGCCGAGCATGAGCCGCCACGAGTTCACCTCGGGCAGCGCGAGCAGGATCAACACGCCGACGACAGCACCGAGCAGGATGCCGGCGGCCTGGAGGCTGAACGCCCCGACGAGCCATCGGCCGCGCGCCTTCTGGGGCAGGACCTCGGCGAGGTATGCGGCGGCGATCGGGTAGTCGAGGCCGATCGCCACGCCGAGCAGGAAGCGGAAGGCGATGAGCGACCATTCGTCCCAGGCGAAGACGCACAGCACGCTGAAGACGACGAACAGCCAGAGGTCGAACCTGAAGAGCCGCGCGCGCCCGAGCTTGTCGCCGAGCGGGCCGAGGAGCCCGGCGCCCACGATCGCGCCGACGATCGCCGCGGCCGAGACGAGGCCCTTCTCCGCCGCGTCGAGGCCGAAGTCCTTGGCGATGAGCGGGTTGGCGACGCCGATGATGAAGAAGTCGAAGCCGTCCAGCAGGATGCCCAGGCCTGCGAGCAGCCAGATGCGCCGGTGGATCGGGCCCATGCGCGCGGCGTCAAGCGCGGCACCCAGAGGCAGCGGGGTGGTCGTCACGAGAAGGTCGTTCGGTCTGGTGGTTGTCGTTCTTGAGGCGTGGTCACAGAGGTTTCACGCCGGCGCGCGCAGCCTACGATGAACGCATGCATGTCGCCATCGCCGGAGGCCACGGCAAGATCGCTCTGCTGCTCGCCCAGATCCTCGCCGAGCGCGACGATCGCGGGCTGTGCCTCATCCGCAACCCCGAGCACGCCGACGACGTCCGGGAGGCCGGCGGCGAGCCGGTCCTCTGCGACCTCGAGCACACGACCGCGGCGGCGGTGGCCGATGCGATCGCCGGGGCGGAAGCGGTCGTCTTCGCGGCCGGCGCGGGCCCGGGAAGCGGCGAAGGCCGCAAGTGGACCGTCGACTTCGGTGGCGCAGCGCTGCTCATGCAGGCCGCCAAGCTCGCGGGCGTGTCCCGCTACGTCATGGTCAGCGCGATGGGCGCCGCAAACCCGCCGGCCGCCGGAGGCGACGTCTTCGGCGAGTATCTGCGCGCGAAGGCCGCGGCGGATCGAGCGCTCGAGGTCAGCGGGCTCGACTGGACGGTCGTGCGCCCTGGGATGCTCACCGACAAGGCGCCGACGGGCAGGGTCGTCGCCGGGCCCAGCCTCGACCGCGGCGAGATTCCTCGCGCGGATGTGGCCGCCGTCGTGGCCGGGACGATCACCACGCCCGGGACGGTGGGCGTCGCGTTCGACCTCGTCTCCGGGCCGGTGCGCATCGATGAGGCGGTCGCGAAGGTCGGCCGCTGACCCGGCTCAAGGCGCCACGAGGATGACCGATCCCGCGGACATGGCCCCGTTCGATCCCGGTCTTGTCCGCGCGTTGCACCCCGGCGCCGTCCGTCACGACGGGCTCTCCCACGAGGGCGCGACCCACGAGGCCTTCCAGACCTCGACGCTCGCCGCGCTCCTCGACGGCGCCTACGAGGGCGACGTGACGTTCGCCGAGCTGGCCGAGCACGGCGACCTCGGGCTTGGAACGCTCCAGCACCTCGACGGCGAGATGATCGCCGTCGACGGCGAGTTCTGGCAGGCGCGCGCCGACGGCGTCCTGCGCCGGATCGAGCCGCGGGAGCGGACGCCGTTCGCCGTCGTCTGCCGCTTCGCCCCCGACGCGTCCCAGGCGCTCGGCCCCTGCGGCTACGAGCAGCTTCTGGCGGCCGTCGAGGAGCACGTCGACGCCACGACGGGGACGGTCGCGGTGCGCGTCGACGGGCACTTCGCGCGCGTGCGCGCGAGGACAGTGCCCGCGCAGTCCCGCCCGTACCCGCCGCTGTCGGCCGTCGCCGAGCAGCAGATCATCTCGGAGTGGCGCGATCTCGACGCGACGCTCGTGGGCTTTCGCTTCCCTGACGTGGCGGCCGGGATCGAGCTGCCCGGCTACCACCTGCACGTCATCGACGCCGGCCGCACGCGGGGCGGCCACGTGCTCGACGCCGAGCTCGCGCGCGGCACGCTGCGCGTCGACCGCGTCAGCGCGCTGCGGCTCGAGCTGCCGGCGGGCGTCGAGCTGCCCGGCGCGCCCGGCGCGGCGGATGCCGCCGCGCTGGAGCGCATCGAACGGGGTTAGGCGACTTCGACGAGGCGGCCGTCCTCCACGTGGAAGACGAAGCCGCGGACCTTGTCGCGATGGGGGAGCGCGTCGCACTCGCGCACGCGCCCGACCGACTCCGCCACCGTCTCGTACGGGCGGCGCTGCCACGCCGGGCTCTCCCCGGTGTCGGCCTCGATCTCAGCGATGAGCTCGTCCTCGTCCAGTGACGCGGCGCCGCAGTCGGTGTGGTGGATGACCATCACCTCGGTCGTGCCCATCTTGCGCTGACTGATCGCCAACGCCCGCAGCTCCTGGTCTCCGACCAGCGCGCCGGGGTTGCGCAGGATGTGCGCGTCGCCCGGGCGCAGGCCCAGGATGCGGATGGGGTCGATGCGCGCGTCCATGCACATCACGACGGCCAGACCACGACGGGGCGGAGCGCCGAGCGTCGGCGTGGCCACATCCTCGGCGGCCCTCGCGGCTGCCGACACGCACTCGTCGATGGCGCTCATCGGCAAATACCCCATTCCCGATCTGTCTTTTGTATATTCTCGCGCTGCACTTTCACCTCTTCCTGCGACGGAGACCTGTATTCCATCATGACCCGACGGCTGTTTCACGTTTTGCTCGCCTGCCTTGCGCTGACGGTCGTCGCGTGCGGCGGCACGTCGGACTCGTCGTCGGGCGGGGGAGGCAGCCTCTCGCTGGTGGCGTACTCCACGCCGAAGGAGGCCTACGAGGAGATCATTCCCGCGTTTGCCAAGACGCCTGAAGGCGAGGGGACGCGCGTGAAGCAGTCCTACGGCAACTCCGGTGACCAGGCGAAGGCCGTCATCGCCGGCCTGCCCGCAGACGTCGTGGCGCTGTCGCTGCAGCCCGACATCCAGAAGCTCGTCGACGAGAAGCTCGTCGCGCCGGACTGGAACAAGACGCCCACCGACGGCTTCGTCACGAACTCCGTCGTCGTTCTCGCCGTCCGCAAGGGCAACCCGAAGAACATCACGAGCTGGGACGAGCTCGTCAAGCCCGGCGTCGAGGTCGTGACGCCCAACCCGTTCACGTCGGGCGGCGCGCGCTGGAACGTCATGGCCGCCTACGGCGCGCAGATCGAGCAGGGCAAGACGCCCGCGCAGGCGCAGGCCTATCTCCAGGAGCTCTTCAAGCACGTGCCGGTGCAGGACAAGTCCGCACGTGAGTCGCTGCAGACGTTCACCAGCGGCAAGGGCGACGTGCTCATCTCCTACGAGAACGAGGCGATCACCGCGCAGCAGAAGGGCGAGGACGTCGACTACGTCATCCCCGACCAGACGATCCTCATCCAGAACCCGATCGCGGTCACCGAGGACGCCAAGAACGCGAAGACCGCCCAGGCGTTCGTCGACTACGCCGTCTCCGAGCCCGCGCAGAAGATCTTCGTCTCAAAGGGCTACCGGTCGGTGATCCCTGAGCTCAACGACCCCAAGGAGTACCCGGAGCCCTCCGGCCTCTTCACGATCGAGAAGCTCGGCGGCTGGGACAAGGTCATGCAGGAGTTCTTCGACCCCGAGGACTCCGTGATGCAGAAGATCCAGGAGAGCAATGGCGTCAGCACCGGCTAGCGACGTCGCGCTCCCGCGCGCCCGGCGCTGGGGCCTGGTCTCGGCGCGTCCCGCGATCGCGGGCGCGCTGGCGACGGCCTACCTCAGCCTCGTCGTCCTCATCCCGATCGCCGCCGTGCTCGCCGAGTCGATGACCGACGGCTGGGCGGGCTTCTGGAAGGCGATCAGCGCGCCGCAGGCCATCGCCGCGGTGAAGTTCACGGTGATCGTCTCGGCGATCGTCGTGGCGATCAACGTGGTGACCGGGACGCTCATCGCCTGGGTCCTCGTCCGTGACGACTTCCCGGGCAAGCGGACGGTCAACGCGCTCATCGACCTGCCGTTCGCGCTGCCGACGATCGTCGCCGGCCTCACCCTGCTTGCGCTCTACGGTCCGAAGGGCCCAGCGCCCGTCGACATCGGGTTCACGAAGGTCGGTGTGGCCGCGGCGCTGCTGTTCGTCACGCTGCCGTTCGTGGTGCGCTCCGTGCAGCCGGTGCTCATGGAGCTCGACCGCGAGATGGAAGAAGCCGCTCAGTCCCTCGGCGCCGGCGGCTTCCGCGTCTTTCGCAGCATCATCCTGCCGACGCTCCTGCCGGCCATCGCGTCGGGCGCCGGCCTGGGCTTCGCCCGGGCACTGGGCGAGTTCGGGTCGGTGGTGCTGATCAGCGGCAACATCCCGTTCAAGACCGAGGTGGCGTCGGTGTTCCTGTTCGGCCAGATCGAGTCGAACAACACGCGCGGCGCCGCCGCCGTGAGCGTCGTCCTGCTGGTGCTGAGCTTCGTGCTCCTGCTGGCCGTCAGCTGGGTCGGGACCAGGGCGGAGCGCCATGCGCGCTGACCAGTCCCGGGCCACGCGCCTGACGCTGCGCACGATCGCGCTGCTCTACCTCGGCCTGCTCGTGGCGGTGCCGGTCGGCATGGTCTTCTACAACGCGTTCTCCGACGGCCTCGCCGCCGCGTGGGCGTCGGTGACCACGCCCGAGGCCCAGCACGCGTTCTGGCTGACGATCGTGATGGTCGCGATCGCCGTGCCGCTGAACACGATCTTCGGCATCACCGCCGCGCTGTCGCTCGTGCGTGGCAGGTGGCGCGGCAAGACGATCGTCAGCGCCCTCATCGACGTGCCGTTCGCGGTCTCACCGGTCGTGGTGGGCCTCGCGCTCATCCTCGTCTACGGCCGCCAGGGCTGGTTCGGCGGCTGGCTGACCGAGCACGGCATCCAGGTCATCTTCTCCGTGCCGGGAATGGTGATCGCGACGATCTTCGTCTCGCTGCCGTTCGTCGTGCGTGAAGTGGTGCCGGTGCTGCGCGAGATCGGCACCGAGCAGGAGCAGGCCGCGCTCACGCTCGGCGCGTCACCGGCCCAGGTGTTCTGGCGCATCACGCTGCCGGCGATCCGCTGGGGCGTGGCCTACGGCGTGATCCTCACGACCGCCCGGGCGCTCGGCGAGTACGGCGCCGTCGCGGTCGTCAGCGGCAAGATCGTGGGGGAGACGCAGACGCTGACCCTCCACGTCGAGGAGCAGTTCCAGCAGTTCGACCTGACCGGCGCGTACGCGGCGAGCGTGGTGCTCGCGCTCATCGCCGTGTTCGTGATCCTCTCGATGAACCTGCTCGATCGCAGGAAGGAGAAGTCCTGATGGCCATCGAGGTGCGCAACGTCAGCAAGGCGTTCGGCGACTTCCAGGCGCTCGACGACGTCTCGGTCGTCGTGCCCGACGGCTCGCTCACCGCGCTGCTCGGCCCGTCCGGCGGTGGCAAGTCGACGCTGCTGCGCGTCATCGCCGGCCTGGAGAGCGCCGACGCGGGTGAGGTGTTCTTCGACGGGACGTCCGTCAGCGGCGTGGCGCCGCAGCACCGCGACGTCGGGTTCGTCTTCCAGCACTACGCGGCGTTCAAGCACATGACCGTGCGTGACAACGTCGCGTTCGGGCTGAAGATCCGCAAGAAGCCCAAGGCGGAGATCGCAGAGCGCGTCGAGGAGCTGCTGCGTCTCGTGCACCTCGACGGGTTCGCGTCGCGCTATCCGGCGCAGCTCTCCGGCGGGCAGCGCCAGCGGATGGCGCTCGCACGGGCGCTGGCCGTGGAGCCGAAGGTGCTGCTGCTCGATGAGCCCTTCGGCGCGCTGGACGCCAAGGTCCGCAAGGAGCTGCGCGACTGGCTGCGCCGCCTGCACGACGAGGTGCCGGTCACCACGGTGTTCGTGACGCACGATCAGGAGGAGGCCCTCGAGGTCGCCGAGCAGATCGTCGTCATCAACGAGGGGCGGATCGAGCAGGCCGGCAGCCCCGAGGAGCTCTACGAGGACCCGGCGACCCCGTTCGTCATGGGCTTCGTCGGCCCGGTCGCCAAGCTCGGTGAGGTGTACGTGCGCCCGCACGACATCGACTTGGAGCTTGAGCCCGTCGACGGCGGCTACGAGGCGCAGATCGAGCACGTCGCCCGCGTCGGGTTCGAGGCGCGCGTCGAGGCGCACCTGGCCGACGGCGCGCCGGTCTCCGTGCTCGTCACGCGCCACCAGGCCGCCGAGCAGGAGCTCGAGCCGGGGCAGATCATTTGGCTGCGTCCGCATCGGGTGCACGAGTTCGCCGTGGCGTGATCGCGACGCCGTGCCGCCTGCCGGTTCGGCATGATGCGCGGGTGCGCGTCTCCGCGAAAGTCGACTACGCCCTGCGCGCCGCGGTGGAGCTCGCCGCGGCGGACGATCCCTCCGTCCCCACGAAGGCCGAGGCGATCGCCAAGGCGCAGGACATCCCGGTGAAGTTCCTGGAGAACATCCTGCAGTCGCTGCGCCATGCCGGGATCGTGCAGAGCAAGCGCGGGCCCGACGGCGGGCACCTGCTCGCGCGCCCGGCCGACGAGATCTCGCTGGCCGACGTGATCCGGGCGATCGACGGGCCGCTGGCCGGCGTGTCGGGCCAGTCGCCGGACCAGTTGGAGTTCCACGGCTCTGCTGAGCCGCTGCGTGACGTGTGGGTCGCCGTCCGGGCGAACCTGCGCGCGGTCCTCGAACACGTGACGCTGGCCGACGTGGCGAAGGGCAAGCTGCCCAAGCCCGTGCCGAAGCTCATCGCCGATCCAGACGCCTGGGAACGGCGATAGCAGCCGCGCCGAGCGTGTCGGCGCCACCTGGTTGTCCCGGGTGTCCATCCCAGGCGCCGGGCCTTTCGACGCTGGGCCAAAGTCACCGTCCAGTGGAAACGCCACCGTGAAGGTGTGGCAGGTCAGGACCGGATGCCGGCGGTGCACGTCGACCCCTCGGGGCCGGCGGTCGCCCCCGGGGCCGGACGGCGGCTACGGCCCTCGCCGCGACGGACCAATCCCGCGCTCACGGCCCTCGTCTTCTCGGCCAGCGGCGGTCGCTCCGCGGCGCCTGCCGAGCCGCGGCTGCGCGGGATCGCTCCACGTCTGCGTCGTGAGCTGCGGGCCCGCGCCGCGGCCGCCCGCCGGGCAGGCGGCGATCCAACGGCACACGGCGCGGTCACGCTCGCGGCGATGCTCCAGGCGCGCCACCTCTCGAGCGTCGAGCTCACCGAGGCCTACCTCGCGCGCATCGCGCGGCTGAACGGCGACGGCGGCGCGATCGCCGTCGGCCGGGGGCCCGAGGGCCCGGATCCCAGCCACGCCGTGTACGCCGGAAACGGGGCACTCAACGCGTTCGTCACGGTGTACGCGGAGACCGCGCGGCGGGCGGCCCGCGCCGCGGACATCCGCCTGGACGCGGCCGCGCGCTCGGGCATCCCTGCGCCGCTGCTGTGCGGCCTGCCGGTCGCGTTGAAGGACGTCATCGCCGTCGACGGCCTGCCGCTCTCGCTGGGCTGCCCGTCCCTGCGCGGTCAGCGCGTGGCCGGCGACTCGGCGATCTGGGCCCGGCTCGAGGCCGACGGCGCGGTGCTGCTCGGCCACACGCACACCGGCCCGTGGACGGCGGACGACCTCTGCCCGCAGACCGCGAACCCGTGGGATCCGTCGCTGGCGATCGGCGGATCGAGCGGCGGGTCGGCTGCGGCGGCCGCGGCGCGACTCGCGGCCCTGACCGTCGGGACGGACACGGGCAACTCGGTGCGCAACCCCGCCCAGCAGGCGGGAATCTCCGCGCTGAAGCCCAGCCACGGGCTCATTCCGCTCACCGGGGTCTCGCCGCTGATTCCCGGTCTTGATCACGCCGGCCCGATGGCCCCCGCGCTCGAGGACGTGAGCCTCATGCTCTCCACGCTCGCCGGGTTCGAGCCGACGGACCCGCGGACCCGCCGGGCCACCGGGTGGGCGGCGCCGGCGCGTTTCCCGCTCCTGGCCCACGGCGGCAGCCGCCCGCTCGCGGGCGTGCGGATCGGCTCGACGATCGAGACGGAGCGCGAGCCGTCACGCGACCGATGGGATCCCGAGATCCTGGCGGCACTCCGCCGGTGCGAGGACGAACTGCGGGCGCTCGGCGCGGAGATCGTGCCGGTCACACCGCCGGAGCGCGTGCATGCCGGCACGCACGACCGTCTGGTCGACCACCACCGGCGCGAGGTCCTGGCAGCGACCTACGCGCAGGCCGAGGACGCGGCGGTGGAGGCCGCCGTGCGTCTGCGCCATCGCCACGCTCCCGACGAGCGCGACGCCTTGGTCGGCGGTCCTCCGTCCGACCCCGCCGCGATCGCCGAGGCCGAGCTGCTTCGCCGCGCCTACCGCACGGACTGGGGCCGGACGATGTCGCGTCACCGGCTCGACGCCGTCCTGTGGCCGCAGAAGGTGCAGCGCCCGCCCCGCCGTGACGACGACTTCACCGAGCGCTTCGAGGGCGTCGACCAGGCCCGCGCCAACACGCTCGGATGGCCGTGCGCGCACATGCCGGTCGGGCCGGGCGCCGCGGGCGGCCTGCCCGTCGGGGTCGATCTCGCCGCCCCGTGGGGGCGCGACGCCGCGCTGCTGCGCATCGCCCTGGAGTACCAGGCCGCGTACCCGCACCACGAGGCGCGGGCGCCCGCTACGCGGTGAGCACCTCGAGCAGTCGCTCGAGGTCGCGCTCGTCGTTCCACGCCCCCGTCGAGACGCGGACGTAGGGGCGGCCCGGGAGGTCGCGGACGACGATGCCGGCGGCGGCCAGCGCGTCGCGCGTCGCCGGCGGGTCGTCCACGACGACGGAGAGCAGTGTGGTCTGCTCGCGCGGCGCCACGTCGAACCCCCGCTCGCGCAGTGCGGCCTCGAGCAGGTCGGCGAGTCCGGCCCCGCGGGCGAAGACCTGCTCCCAGCCGACCTCGGCGAGATGCTCGGCGGCCGTGGCGCCGGCCACCGCGGTCTCCGCGGAGAGCGCCGGCGTGTCGAAGGCCCGGGCGTCGGGCCACGGTTCGGCGGCCAGCCCGGCGGCGGGGTCGGCGAGGTTCCCGTAGGCGAAGGCCAGGGGTGTGAGCGCGTCGCGCCACGCGGGGTTGACCCAGAGCATCCCGAGCCCGACAGGGCCGCACATCCACTTCTGCCCGGCGCCCGCGTAGGCGGCGCAGCCGAGGGCCTCCGGGGCCACCGCTACCGCGCCGGCGCCCTGGGCGCCGTCGTAGATCACAGGAACGTCGCGGCCGACCGTCCGCAGCGCGTCCTCGGGCGCGCGCTCGCCGGTGATCCAGGAGACGTGGGAGCAGGTGACCGCGCGGGTCGCCGGCCCGACCGCGTCGGCGACGTCGGCGAGCGGCACCGCCCGGATGCTGATGCCGCGAGCCGCGCGCAGGGCGAGCAGCACGCCGTCGAGCCCCGGGTGCTCGTCGGTGGAGGTCACGACCTCGTCGCCCGGGCCCAACGGCAGCGCCGCCAGGATGCGGGCCAGGCCGTCGCTCGTCGAGGTCGTCAGCGCGACGTCGTCGGGCCGCGCGCCGAGCGCGCCGGCGTACGCGGCGCGCAGGCGCGCGTGCGTGGCCTGGAGCGTCTGGTAGTAGGCGGCCGCACGTCCGACGACCGTCGCGCGGGCCATCGCGTCGCCGAGCGCGTCGGCGGTCGCCCAGGCGAGCGGCCCGCAGGTGCCCGCGTTGAGGTACGCGCTGCGTTCGAGCACGGGGAAGCCCTGGCGGAGGGTGCGCAGCGCATCGGAGCTCACGAGCACGACGCTACCGCCCGCAGACCACGTACCCTGCATCGCCGATGCGGGTCACCCTTCCTGACGGCACTCCACTGGACCTCGACGATGGCGCGACCGGCGCCGACGCCGCCGCGGCGATCGGCCCCGGGCTGGCGAAGGCGGCGCTCGCCGTCAAGCAGCAGGGCGCGGTCC
>CAMCUD010000057.1 GCA_945878865.1 Bifidobacterium breve
GTCGTCCCCGGCTACGGCATGGCCGTCTCGCAGGCGCAGCACGCGGTCCGCGAGATGAGCAAGGCGCTCGAGGAGAAGGGCGTCGAGGTCAAGTTCGCGATCCACCCGGTCGCCGGCCGCATGCCCGGGCACATGAACGTCCTCCTCGCCGAGGCGGACGTGCCGTACGACCAGCTCAAGGAGATGGACGAGATCAACGGCGAGTTCGGGCGCACCGACGTCTCACTCGTCATCGGCGCGAACGACGTCACGAATCCGGACGCCCGCTCGAAGCCCGACTCGCCGATCTACGGCATGCCGATCCTCAACGTCGACGAATCGTCGTCGGTGATCGTCCTGAAGCGCTCGATGTCCAGCGGTTTTGCGGGCATCGACAACCCGCTTTTCGTCAATCCGAAGACGGCGATGCTCTTCGGTGACGCGAAGGCGAGCATCTCCGAGATCACCTCGGAGCTCGGCAACCTCTAGGACATTCCTGCGCGCGACCCCTCACCAGTTCACGGTGGGGGGTTGCACGCGCGGGCGATGGGGCACATGATGCACAGTCATGGGAGAGCTTCCGCTCCTCGTGAGGTGTGTGCTCGCGGCGGCGCTGGCCGCGACGATCGTGTGGGCGTTCTTCGGCCGCGCGCCGAAGCGCACGATCTCGGTGAAGGCGGTCGTCTGGACCGGCTCGATCGGCGTGAGCTGCTACGCCGCGGCGGCGATGGCGGTCGCGTTCGGCCGGTCTGAGGCCGCGCTGCTCATGGCGCTCGCCGTCGAAGGGCTGTGCGCCACGGTGTGGCTGGCCCGAGGGGTCCCGCGCGACGAGGGCGATGACGACGGCGGCGGGGGAGGCGGCGGGACGTCGCCGAGCCCCGAAGGGCCGTCCCCGGTCGACTGGGAGCAGTTCGACCGCGCCCGCGAGGCGTGGGCGCGGCGGACGGGGTCGCATCCGCGGCCGCCCGAGCGCGTGGCCTGAGCGCCGGCGCGTACGCTGCGTGGCGTGAGCGGTCACATCGTCGTCGGGACCTCGAGCTGGGCCGATCCCGGCTTCATCAAGACGTGGTATCCGCCCGGCTTGGCGGCGCGCGACCGCCTGGCCTTCTACGCCGAGCGGTACGAGGGCGTGGAGGTCAACGCGAGCTTCTACGCGGTCCCCGAGGTCAAGACGGTCGAGCGGTGGGCGCAGATCACGCCCGAAGGCTTCACCTTCGACGTCAAACTCCACCGGCTCCTGAGCCGCCACGCCGCGCCGGTCGAGTCGCTGCCGCCCGAGCTGCGCGATCTCGCCGAGACGACGCCGCGCGGGCGCGCGGTGCTCTCGGAGGAGCTCGAGGAGGCGATGGTGCAGGCGGTCAAGGCGTCGGTCGCGCCGCTTCAGGAGGCGGGCAAGCTGTCCGCGCTCCTGCTCCAGCTGTCCCCGTCGTTCGCGCCGCGCGCGCACGAGCTCGCCGAGATCGCCCCGATGATCGAGGCGCTGCGGCCGCACGTCGTGGCCGTGGAGTTTCGTCACCGCGGCTGGGTCGAGGACGACCGGCTGGAGACCACGCTGTCGTGGCTGGAAGACCACGGCGCCGCCTTCGTCTGCACGGACTCGCCGCAGGGCGACGCGCCGACGATGATGCCGCGGGTCGACGCGGTGACGCATCCCGACCTCGCGTACCTGCGCATGCACGGCCGCAACGTCGACGGGTATCTCAAGGGCAAGAGCGTCGCCGAGCGCTTCGACTGGGACTACGGCGACGACGAGCTGCGCGAGCTCGCCGGGCGGGCGGAGGGGCTCGCCGAGGAGGCCGGGCAGCTGCGGATGATGTTCAACAACAACCGCGACGACCTCGCGCCGCAGGCGGCGACGCGGATGCGCATCCTGCTCGGACAGGATCCCGGGCCACCGGCCGGCCCTCCGCAGGGCTCGCTCATCTGACGCCCGCGTGGAACGATGCGGCAATGCGCCGCCTCACCGCCCCGCTCGTCGCCGTCGCCGTGCTGCTGACCGTCGTCGCGGATGCGGTCGCCGCGCCGCAACCCGAGGTCCGGATCTTCGTCGGCGCGAAGATCCCCTCGAGCGAGCTGCGCGGCGTCACCCTCAACGCCGCGGGCAAGGGGACGATCCTGCGCGTCGCCCCGGGCAAGGACCGCGCGACGGGCAAGAGCAGCGTGGTGGGGACGTTCTCCCCCGATCCGGCGAAGCTCGCCGCGATCCGAGGCGCGGCCAAGGGCGTCTACGCCAACGCGAAGGTCACGATTCCCGCGGCACGCGGGGAGATGTACGCGGCGGTGACGGTGCAGATCGGGACGAAGCAGCGCACCGCGCTCGGGCTCAACGGCATCTCGCCCCAGGTCAAGGCGCTCATCGACGCGCTGAACGCCGCGCTGCCGCCCGCGCGGTTCCTGCCCGTCCCCGACGGCGTGGTCGCGACGAAGGCCACGTCGTTCCCGGAGGCGAAGTGCGCGCCGGGGGAGACCGCCACGACGGCGTCGCGTGAGGTCCCGCTCAAGGACGCCGCGAAGGCCGGCATGGTCAAGTTCACCAGCAAGGGCAAGATCAGCGGCGACAACGTGAAGGTCGAGGGCCAGTGGAAGCCGGTCAAGGGCCCGGTGAAGCTGAAGTTCAACATCGAGCTCGTCGACAGCGGCGCCAGCCCGTCGGCGCCGAGCCCGGCGGCCGTCGCCGCGGCGATCGAGGGCCAGCTCAACGGCAAGCTGTCGTACAAGGGACAGCCGATCACCGTGGACGTCACCGCGACGCGACGCGCAGGCACCGAACCGCCGACGCCGTGCTTCCACCAGATCTACTTCTACCCCGACGCCGGCCGCGGGGTCCGCGACCACATCGACGGCCTCGACGGGCTCACCAACCCGCAGCCGCAGGGCGGCGACTGGAGCTGGGGCCGGCCCGACGACGCCACGATCTGGGCGCACGAGACGATGCACCTGGCCGGGCTCAACGACCAGTACCGCGACTATCTGCAAGTCGGCGGGAAGGAGTACCCGGTCCCGCCGACCGTCGACGGGGAGGACCGCGCCGCGCTGGAGGCGTGGGCGAAGTCGAAGGGCCTGAGCCTCGATGACGCCAAGCTGCACTCGGTCCCCCACAAGGGCCACGAGAACGACCTGATGGGCAGCGCCCAGGGTGGCTTCGAGGTGCCGGAGTCCGCGCTCGCCGGGATATGGGCGCGCTCGGCGAAGATCGTCACGATCCACGGTGATCCTGGCGACATCCTGCTCAACCACAACGGCAAGAACCAGAACATGGGTGTCGGCGCGCCGTTCGACATGACGGTCTCCCCGGGGCGCCCGGCCGTCAAGGAGGGCCTCGTCGCGTTCTGCATCGACCTGCAGGACCACACGCCGGCGGTCGGGGACGTCTTCGACGTGCTGGGCAACGCCAAGGACATCCCCCAGCCGGGGATGGCGGAGCTGGCGCGGGTGCTCAACGAGGGAGCGGCGCGGCAGGAGCGACCGCTGCAGGAGGTGACGGGCCTGCAGTTCGCGGTGTGGCGCGTCACCAACGAGGACGGCACGTCGGTGCTGACGGACGACCAGGCCGAGATCCTGCGCGCCGCGCAGATCCCCGCCGGCGTGAACTTCGGCACGCCGCACTTCGAGACGCCGAATGCCGCGTCGCCCGACAGCGCGAGCGTCACCAACGGCGCGGTCGATCCGACCGTCCCTGAGGACCCCGCCGTCGCGGCGGAGATCGACGCGCAGGCGGCGCCGCCGAAGCCGGTGCTCGAGCGCTTCGCGGTGACGCCGAAGAAGGTCACGCGCGACACGCGCGTCCTGACGGCGACGGTCGAGCTGGCCAACGCGGGCGATCGCGTGCGGCTGCGGCTGTTCAAGCAGGGCCGGCGCAAGGCGCGGCGGACATCGCCGCTGCGCACGCTGCAAGAGGGCGCCACGAGCGTCGCGTTCGTCGTCCCCAGGCTCGCGAAGGGCCGCTACACCGTGCGCCTGACCGGCGCGTTCGGGCAGAAGTCGGTGAGGTTCCGCGTCAGCGGGTGATCCGCTCGCAGCTGCGGCCGAGCACCTCGTCGTGGCGGTCGAGGTGCACGGTGTCCGTGCCGCTGCCGCAGCGCACGCGGTCGCGGACGCCGTCGACGAGGTTGATGACGTCGTTGCCCGGGCCGCCGTTGACGCGGTCGCGGTTCATCCCGCCCCAGATGCGGTCGTTGCCCGGGCCGCCTTGGATCACGTCGCGGCCGCGGTCGCCGGTGAGCCGGTCACCGCCGCTGCCGCCGTAGATGCGGTCGTTGCCCTTGCGCCCGGCGATGACGTCGCGCCCGGGGCCGCCCTGCAGCGCGTCGTGGCCGGCCTGGCCCTCGATGACATCGTCGCCCGGGCCGCCCCACACGCGGTCGTTGCCTGAGCCGCCGAGGATCTTGTCGTCGCCGGCCAAGCCGAAGATGAGGTCGGCGCCGGCGAGGCCCATGATCTTCTCGGGCTTCTCCGTGCCGGTGAGCGTCTGGCCGGCCTTGTTGCCGACGATGAGCCGGAGCCCGTCGTAGCCGGGGTCCCGGGGCGGGGCGGCGGCGAGCTCGACGGTCTCGCAGTTGACGATGCGCCCGGCATCGCGGTCGGCGATGTCGACGAGCGCCGTGTCCGTGCCGGGCCCGCAGTCGATGCGGGCATCGGCGGCCTCTGCGAGCTCCGTGTCGGCCGGGAGGATCTCCGTGCTGTTGACGATGTCGTCGCCCTCGCCGCCGAGCAGCACGTCGACGCCTGGCCCGCCCTCGACGGTGTCGTCGCCGGAACCCCCGCGCAGCGTGTCCTCGCCGCGGCCTCCGGCGAGCGTGTCGTTTCCGGCATCGCCGCGCAGCGAGTCCTTGCCGCTGGAGGCGACGAGGCGGTCGTCGCCCGCGCCGCCGCGGAGGATGTCGCTGCCGCTGCCGCCGAGGATCTCGTCGTTTCCGCCGTCGCCGAACAGCCGGTCCGCCGCGTTCCCGCCGGAGATCCAGTCGTCGCCCGCCCCGCCGCGCGCCCGGTCGTGGCCGAACTCCATGGCGAGCCGGTCGCGGCCGTTGTCGCCGCGGGCGCGGTCGTTGCCCGGCCCGGCGCGCACGACGTCGTCGCCAGCGCCGCCGCGCAGCCGGTCGTCGCCTGTCCCGCCGGACAGCAGGTCGTTCCCGGCGCCGCCCCAGAGCCGATCGTCGGCGGACTCGCCGTGCAGCCGGTCGTTCCCGCTGTTCCCGCTCAGGCGGTCGCGATCCGAGCCGCCGAGCAGCCGATCGTCGCCCGCGCCCCCGTACAGGCGATCGCGCGAGCGCTGCCCGCGCAGGCCGTCGTCGCCTCCGCGCCCGTAGAGGCGGTCGGGACCGGACGTGCCGAGGACGAGGTCGCGGCCTGGTCCGCCGCTGGCCCGGGCGACGATGTCACCCGCCTTCGCGCGGATGACCCGCGGCTTCTCCGCGACGCCGGCCGGCGCGAGCACGAGGCCCGCGGCGAGCACGGTGGCCAGGGTGAGGAGCGTGCGGCGCACCGCCCTGTCTTCGGCGCGTGCCCGCCCCGGCTTAATGGTTGGGTGCGTAGGCGGGGTCGTGCTCGTGGACGCGGAAGAAGTCCACGAACGGCCCGACGTACGACGCGAACGGGGGGCACGACACGCCGTGCGGGCCGAGCAGTTCCTGGGTCCGCGTCCCGTCGTAGCGCACGCGGTGCGACAGGTAGCGCAGCGACTCGGGCGGCACACCGCCCACGAGCTGGCGGATGGGCTTGATCGAGAGGGCGACCTCGAGGCTGGGCAGCCAGGTCGGGATCGCCGGCGTCTTCCCGGCGTACGTCTTGGAGAGCAGCTCCACGAGCGACGCGGCCGACAGCGGCTGCGGGTCGACGAGCTGGAGGGTCTCGCCGGCGGTCTCCGGAAGCTGCGAGCCGACGGCGAGCGCGTCGATGATGAAGTCGACCGGCACGGCGTTGAACGTCGCGTCGGAGCGGCCCATCTTCATGAGCGGCAGGCCGTAGCGGGCGAACGCGCTGATCGCGCGCAGGATGAAGTACGGCCCGTCGAACTTCTGCGTCTCGCCGGTGCGCGAGTCGCCGACGACGATGCCCGGGCGGTAGATCGTCGTGGGGACCGTGGCCATCGAGGCGCGCACGAGGACCTCGGCGCCGAACTTCGTGGACTCGTAGAAGTTCTTGAACTCCTGGCCCTCGTCGAGCTCGGATTCGAGCACCGGGCCGGTCCGCAGCCCCGCGACGTAACACGTGGAGACGTAGTTGTGGCGGGTGAGGCCCGAGCACGCTTCGCAGAAGGCGATGACGTGGCGCGTGCCTTCGACGTTGACCTTCTGCGCGATCGTCTCGCCGACCGCGAGGTCGTAGACGGCGGCGAGGTGGAAGACCTCGGTGACCTCGCCGGCCAGCTCGTCGTAGCGCGCGTCCGTCAGGCCGAGGCGCGGGTCGGTGATGTCGCCCGGCTCGACCTGGACGCGATCGGCTCCGGGCAGGCCCGCGGCGACCTCGCGGGCGCGGTCGGCCATGCGCGGCTCCACGAGCGCGACGATCCGCGCGTCGGGGCGGTCGTCGAGTAGGCGGGCGACGAGGCGGGTGCCGATGAAGCCGGGGAATCCGGTCAGCAGGGTGGTCGAGGACACAGCGGGCCTTTCCGGGACAGGAACCGGCGGAGCGTACTGGTGACAGTTACGTATGTGTAGGAACGGGCGCCAAAATTGTTCCGAACTCTCTGCTACTGTGACGACCCTCGCATGAGTGTTCCGAACTCTGGCCTTGTGTCGGACCGTGTGTTCGACGACCTGCTGCGCCGCGTGCTGGCCGACGAGTACCTGGCGGGAGAGCGCCTGCCGACGCAGCGCGCGCTCGCCGCCGAGCAGGGCGTGACGCTGTCGTCCCTGCGCGAGGCGCTCAAGCGCCTGGAGCAGATGGGGCTGCTCGACGTCCGCCACGGCGACGCGACGTACGTGCGCGATTGGCGCGAGCACGGCACGCTCGACGTCCTCGCGCATCTCCTCCTGGGCTCGGGCTCCCTCAACGCCGACGTCCTGCGCGACGTCCTCGAAGCGCGATCCATGACGCTGCGGGAGATCGCGGGCCTGGCCGCCGCGCGCGCCGACGAGGACGACGATCGCGCGCTCGCGCAGCTCGCCGCTGACGTGGCGGGCGCCCAAGACATGGCGGCGGCCACCGCCGCGGACTACGCCTTCTTCGCCGCGCTCGCGAAGGCGTCGCACAACATCGTCTTCGTCCTCCTGCTCAACGCTATCGGCGACGTCTACCTGCCGCACGCCGCCGCCATCCCCGTGGCGGCCGAGCACGCCGCGCTCGCGCCGCGGTACGCGCAGCTGGCCGCGACCGTGCAGAGCGGTGAGGTCGAAGCGGCGCGCCGCACGGCGTTCGAGCTCGCCGAAGCGCAGCGCCACGCCGTCCTGGAGCTCCTGCGATGAGGGTCCTCACGCCGCGCACGGCGTCGATCGCCGCGAGCGTCTGCGATGCCGTCGTCGCCCCGGCGGACGGGCTGCCGGCGGTCGCGCAGACCGACACGATCGCGTCGTTCGACGCCACCCTCGCGGCCGGCACGGGACCCGCGCGGGTCGGCCTGAAGGCGCTCCTGCTGAGCTTGGAGCTCGCGCCGTTCGCGCTCGGTGAACGGGCGCGACTGCGCCGCCTGACGCGCGAGCGGCGGACCGCGGTCATCGCCCGCCTCGGGCGCGGGCCGCTCGCCGGTGCGCTCGAAGGGCTGACCGCCGTCCTCGCCTTCTCGTACTTCGGCGACCCCGGCGTGAGCCGCGGCCTGGGCTACGACGCCGCGGCCAACGCCGCCCGCGGCCGGGCGCTGCGAGAGGCGGAGGGGCGCTGGTGAGAACGACCGGGGAGATCGTGCGCGGCGCCGAGGAGGCGCGCGAGCGGGTCGTGACATTCGACGCCGTCGTCGTCGGCACCGGCGCGGGAGGGGCGCCGGCGGCGGCCGAGCTCGCTGCGGCGGGGCTCAGCGTCGCGATGCTCGAGGAAGGCGACTGGCAGGACGCCGACGCGTTCACCGCCAGCCCGCGCGACATGATGCCGCGCCTGTACCGCGACGGCGGGCAGAGCGTGACGATCGGCGACCCGCCGATCGTGCTGCCCACCGGCCGCGCCGTGGGCGGGACGACGCTGATCAACAGCGGGACCTGCTTCCGCACCCCTTCGCGCATCCTGGCCCGCTGGCGGGACGAGTTCGGGCTGGATGAGCTCACCGACGAGGCCCTCGCGCCGGTGTTCGACGACGTGGAGGCCACGATCGGCGTCGCCGAGGTGCCGGCCGATCTCGCGGGCGAGAACGCCGCGATCGTCCGCCGCGGTGTGGAGGCGCTCGGCTACTCCGGCGGCTTCCTGCGCCGCAACGCGCGCGGGTGCGTGGGGTCCGGCGTCTGCGCCTTCGGCTGCCCGGCGGGCGCCAAGCAGCACACCGGCGTGACGTTCGTCCCCAAGGCGTGGGCGGCCGGGGCGGTGCTCTTCACCGGGACGCGCGTTCGTGAGCTGGCGGTCCGCGGCGATCGGATCGCCGAGGTCGTCGCCGCCACGAGCGGGGGCGGAACGCTGCGCGTGCGCGCCGACGTCGTGGTGCTCGCCTGCGGCGCCATCGGCACGCCCCTGCTCCTGCGGCGCAACGGCCTGGCGACCGGCTCGGGGCAGCTGGGGCGCAACCTCTCGATCCACCCGGCCAGCGCCGCGCGGGCGCGGATGGACCACGAGGTGCGGATGTGGGAAGGCGTCCCGCAGAGCTACTACGTCGACGAGTGGGCCGACGACGGGATCATGCTCGAAGGGATCGCCGCGCCGCCCGACCAGGCGGCGATGGCGACGCCGCGGGTCGGCCCGGAGCTGCGTGAGCTCATGCTCGACGTCGGCCGCACCGCGACGTTCGGCGTCATGGTCACCGACGAGGGCCGTGGTGCGATCCACAGCGTCCGCGGGCGCCCGGTGCTGCGCTACGACCTGCATCCCGAAGACGCCCGGCGCTTCCAGCGCGGGTTTGCGCGCCTCGCGGAGATCTTCTTCGCCGCGGGGGCGCGTGAGGTCATCGTGCCCATCACGGGCGTCCCGACGCTGACCGGAGGCGACATCGGGCCGCTGGAACGGGCGCGCGTGCGCCCGCGCGACCTGCACCTCATGGCGTTTCACCCGCTGGGCACCGCGCGGGCGGGGGCAGACCCGGCGCGGTCGGTCGTCGACGGCGACCTGCGCGTCCACGGCCTGCGCAACCTCTACGTCGCCGACGGCAGCGTCATCCCGTCGTCTCCCGGCGTGAACCCGCAGCTGACGATCATGGCACTCGCCACCCGGGCCGCCCGCCGGATCGCTCGGGGCCGTCTGGCATCCTGACCGGGTGCTCGATCGCGCCACCGCCCTGCGTTCCCTGGCGGCCGACCGGTTCGACGTCGTCGTGGTCGGCGGCGGCATCACGGGCGCCGGCGTGGCGCTCGACGCCGCGTCGCGCGGCTACAGCGTCGCGCTCGTCGAGAAGGCCGACTACGCGTCGGGGACGTCGAGCCGATCGAGCAAGCTCGTGCACGGCGGGCTGCGCTACCTGCAGAACTTCGATCTCGGCCTGGTGCGCGAGGCGCTCGTCGAGCGCCAGCTCATGGTCGCACTGGCGCCGCATCTCGTGACGCCGCTGCCGCTGGTCATCGCGGCGTTCGACGGCAAGGCGCCTGATCGCGTCATGGGGGCGGGGCTGAACCTCTACGACGTGATGACGTTCGAACGGCGCCCGGGCCGCCTGGCGCGCCGTCTGGGTCGGCCCGGCCGGGGCGGCGAGGCGCTCCAGGCGCCGTCGAGCTGGAGCCCTGACCGGCATCGCTCGATCTCCGGCGAGGAGGTCGTCGACCACGTCCCCGCGCTCGGGCCGCGCGAGCCCACCGGCGGCTACCTCTTCTACGACTGCCAGACCGACGACAGCCGCCTCGTCCTCACGGTGCTCGGCGAGGCCGAGCGCTACGGCGCGGTGTGCGCCAACCGGGTCGAGGTCCTCGAGCTCGTGGAGGAGGGCGGCCGCGCCGTCGGCGTGCGCTGCCGCGACACCGTGGGCGGTGACGCGTTCGACGTGCTCGCCGACAACGTCGTCAACGCGACCGGCGTGTGGGCGGATCGCCTGCGCCCCGAAGAGCTGCACGACGAGGCCGAGGTGCCCCGGATCAGTCCGAGCCGTGGCACCCACGTCACCTTCCGTCATGAGGACATCCCGCTGGTCTCCGGCGCGATCGTGCCGGTCGGCGACGGACGCTTCCTGTTCGCGCTGCCCTGGCTGGGACGCACCCTCATCGGCACGACCGACGTCGACTACGAGGGCGAGCTCGACCACATCGCCCCGTCGGAGGACGACATCGAGTACATCCTCGAGGCGACGAACGCGTTCTTCGGCACCGACCTCGGCGCGGGCGACCTGACCGGCGCGTACGCCGGGGTACGTCCGCTCATCTCCACCGGGGACCCCCGCAAGTCCGTCGACATCAGCCGCAAGGCCGAGCTGTACGAGACCTCGTCGGGGATGGTGACAATCACGGGCGGGAAGCTCACGACCTGGCGGCGGATGGCGAAGATGACCGTCGACCGGCTCGTCGAGCGCGACGCCCTGGACGCGCCGTGCCGGACGCACGAGATCCCGCTCGGCCAGGTCGTCGATCCCGCGGAGCTGCCGCGGGTGGAGGGCGTCCCCGAGGAGTCCTACGCCGCGCTCGCCGCGCGCTACGGCCACACCGCCCACGAGGTGCTGGCCGTCGCGGCCGAGCGAGGTGAGCTCGCGCAGCCGATCGTCGGCGGCCTCCCCGACCTGCTGGCCGAGGCGGTGCACGCCGCGCGGGCCGAGCAGGCCGGGTCGCTCGGCGACGTCCTGCTGCGCCGCACGCGCCTGGCGCTGCTGGCCGCGCGAGAGGTCGACGCGGCCGGCGCCGCGGCCGAGCGGGTGGCCCGCGCCGTGGCCGTCGAGCTGGGCTGGGACGATGCCCGGATCGCCGCGGAGCTGCGCGCGTGGGCCGACGAGGCCGCGCTCGAAGGCGTCGGCCTGCAGCCGACGCCGTAACTTTGCCGTCCCAGGCTGGTTGAAGCCCCGGAGACCAGCTGTCCCCGCTGTCCCCAACGCCTTGGAGCCGTACGAGACCCGATGCGCCGCCTGACCACCCGGACCCTCACCACGACCCTCGCCGCAGGCGCGGCCGCACTCGCCTGGGCGGGACCGGCGTCGGCCGGCGTCTTCCTCGGCGATCCCGTCGTCGGGCCGAGCGGTGACGTTGAGCGCCTCTCCGACATGGACATGGCGCGGGACGGCACCGGCGCCCTGGCGTTCATCGGCGACGAGGGTGGCGCGCCGCGCGCCTTCGTCTCGCGCTTCGTCAACGGCGCGTTCATCGGGGCCGAGCGCGTCGACGCCGGCCTGAGCGCCGCGGTCGAGGGCTCCTCGGTCGCCGCGACGAACGGCGGCCGGGTCGTCGCCGTCTTCTCGGCGGGCGGCACCGTCTACGCCGCGGTCAAGCCCGACGGGGCGAAGCCGTGGAGCGGCCCGGTCGCGATCGGCAACGGTGCGCTGCCGTCGGTCGCGATGTCGCTGACGGGCACCGCGTACGCGAGCTTTACGAACAACGGCGACGTCAACGTCGCCCGGCTTGACCGCAAGACGAACGCGTGGACGCCCGTGTCAGGCGCGTTCGATGTCGACCAGCCCCGCGACGCCGGGACGGGCACGAAGCGCTCGAAGGTCGCCATCAGCGCCGACGGCGTCGGCATCGTCGTCTGGGGCGAGGACGGGGCGGACGGCCGCACGCACGTCTACGCGCGCAAGGTCTTCGGCACGACGCCGTCCACCCGCCCGCAGGACCTCACGGCGACGGATGTCGACGGCCGCCCGGCCGGCAGCGCCGACATGCCCGACGTCGACGCGGAGGACGACTCGAGCTTCGCGTGGGTCGTCTTCCGTCAGGCGATCGCCGACGTCAACGGCGCCACCCGTCTGCGGACGGTCGCGCGGCGACAGCGGGGGACCGAGTTCGACCCGCCCGTGGCGGTCGACAGCTTCGGCGTCCCCGCCGACGAGGACACCTACGCCCCGCGGATCGACCTCAACGGCCGCGGCGAGGGCATCGCCACGCTCTCGGGCGCCACGACGAACCAGCCGATCGCGGCGCTGCTGCAGAACGACCTGTTCGGCAAGGGGCAGCGGTACGGCACGAGCGGCTCGGTGACCTCGGCCGCCACGGCGGCGGTCGCCGACAACAGCGACGCGCTGCTGGCCTGGGTGCAGTCGCCTGGCACGGACGCCCCGAGCGTGCGCCTGCGCCCGTTCGACGACTTCGTCCCGCAGGCCGAGACCACGCTGTCGCGTCCCGAGCTCGGCCCGGTCGACCCGACACGCGGGTTCGAGGCGGTCGCCGACCGCGCCGGATCGGGCATCGTCGCCTGGGTCCAGCAGAGCCCGACGCAGCCCGGCGCGCGGTCGATCGTCGCCGGCTACTACGACGTGCCGCCGCGGGCGTTCAACGCCTACACGACCCAGAAGTTCCGTTCCCTGTCGCGGCCGAAGCTGTCCTGGGGCGACGCGGTGGACCTCTGGGGCACGGTGACCTACCGCGTGTTCATCGACGGCCAGCAGGTCACCGAGGTCCCGGGCAAGACGTCGTGGACGCCGGTCAACCCGATCCCCGACGGCCAGCACCGCTGGCAGGTCCAGGCCGTCGATCGCCGCGGGCAGATCACGAGCTCGCGGGTCCGCCTGCTGCGCGTCGACGCCACGCCGCCGGAGCTCACGGTCAAGCTCAGCGGCGCGCGCAAGGCCGGCAAGCCGATCAAGGTCTCGGTGCGGGCGGCGGACGTCCAGAACCCCACCGGGTCCGGGCTCGCGCGCGTGCGCATCCAGTGGGGCGACGGCGCGTCGCTGACGACGAAGGCGTTCCGCGGGACGTTCACGCACCGCTATCCGCGCGGGACGTTCACGCTGCGGGTGAGCGCGACGGACAAGGCGGGTGGGGCGACCGTCGTCACGAAGCAGCTGAGGATCGCCAGAACGTGATGCCGTGGACGGGTCTTGGCCCCTGGGAAAGGGAGAGGTAACCTCGGAGCCATGGCCCGCGAAGCGGACGACCCGCGCCTGCGCGCGGAAGAGGCGCGTCTGGCTCGCCGCGCCGCCGACGGCGACGGCGCGGCCTTCGCCACCCTGTACGACCGCTACGAGCAGCGGATCTACACGTTCTGCCATCGGCTGGTCGGCAGCGACCAGGACGCCGCCGACGCGACACAGGACGCCTTCGTCAAGGTGCTCCAGCGGCTGCCCAAGCTCGGAGACCGCGAGCTCAACTTCGGCGCGTACCTCTTCACCGCGGCCCGCAACGCGAGCTACGACATGATCGGCAAGCGCAAGAAGGCCGAGTCGGTCGACGAGATCCCGGAATACGGTTCGCAGCCCGTGTACGGGGAGATGGGCGACCGGCTCGATCTCGATCCGGAGAAGTCGGCCATGCTCGGCGCGCTGCAGCTCCAGGTCCGGGAGGCCAACGCGCGGCTGCCCGAGCGCCAGCGAGAGGTGCTCGTGCTGCGCGAGCTCGAGGAGCTCTCGTACGACGAGATCGCCGAGATCATGGGCATGAACCGCAACTCGGTCGCCCAGCTGATCTCGCGCGCGCGGATCAAGCTGCGGGACGAGCTGCGGGGCAGCGCCCTGGCCGGGGTGGCGGCCGCCACGCCCGACGACGAGCGCGCCGCGACCCTGATCGCCGAGCGGATGGACGGCGAGCTGACCGACGACGCCGACCGCGCCTGGCTCGAGGACTACCTGCGCGACAACGAGCGCGGCAGGGCGATGGTCGAGTCGATGCTCGAGGCGGGCACGTCGTACCGGGCCTGGCTGCCGATCGTCCCCGTCGTGTGGCTGCGCCAGGCCGCGATCGCCAAAGCGGCCGAGCAGGTCGGCGCGGACTGGAGCGCGGAGATCGAGGCGGGCCGCACCAGCGCGTCGTCGTCCTCGGGCGGAGGATCCGGTGCGGGCGCCGGGTCGGGCGGCGCAGGCGCGGCGACGGGCGCCGCCGCCGGTGCCGCTGCGGGCGCCGATACGGCGGAGGCCGAGCACACGGCCGCGGATACCGCGGTCCATGAGACGGCGAACGCGGGGCGGCGTCGCGCCGCGCTGGCGGGCGGCCTGGTCGGCGCGCTGCTGCTGCTCCTCCTGGGCGGCCAGCTCGTCTTCGGTGGGGAGGACACCCCGAAGACCGCGGCCGTCAGCACCGCGGCCACGACCGGGGATCCCAGCGTGACGACCGCCGTCGGCGGTGCGCCGGCGGAGCCC
>CAMCUD010000058.1 GCA_945878865.1 Bifidobacterium breve
TCGTGGCGGGCTGGGCGCCCGCGGGAGCACTCCGGACCGAGGCGGCGGGCGGGGCCTCGGTGGCGGTCGGCTCGCCGTCACCCGGTGTCCCGGGCTTCCGCGTCACCCACCACGAGGCCATGGAGGCCCGCCGCGTCGCGCGCCTGCTCGGCTGTTCGGACACCCCGACGGCCTACGAGGACATCGCGCTGCTCGCGCTGCTCACGCAGGACCTCGGCCAGGCGCGCGTCTTCGCCGAGCGCCGCCTCGGCCCGCTCGTCGCCGACGACGACACCACCCAGCGGCTCGCCGAGACGCTGCGCACGGTCCTGGAGGAGCGGGGCAGCCCGCGGCGCGCCGCCAAGCGCCTCGGCGTCCACGAGAACACCGTCGCCAAGCGCCTGCGGACCATCGAGTCGATCGTGGGCGACCGCGTCGAGGGACCACCCGCCGAGCTGCTCGCGGCGCTGGTCATCCGCGACGCGCTGCGGGCCGGGCCCTGACCGGATCTCAGCGGTAGAGCGCCTCGATCGCGTCGGCGTACTTCTCAGAGATCGGCCGGCGCTTGAGCTTCATCGTCGGCGTGAGCTCATCGCCGCCGGGCATCCACTCCTCGGTCAGCAGCGTGGAGCGCTTGACCTGCTCGACCCGGGAGAGCTTCGCATTGGCGGCCTCCACCGCCGCCGCGATGGCCGCCTGCACACCCGGGTCCGCTGCGACCGCGCCGACGGTCGGCTCGATGCCGTGCTGCTGGGCGTACGCGACGGCCGCGTCCGGGTCGAGGACGAGGAGCGCCACGTTGTACGGACGGCCGTCGCCGATGACCGTCGCCTGCCCGATGAGCGGACTGGCCGCCTTGATGTGCCCCTCGATGAGCGCGGGCGACATGTTCTTGCCGGCCGCGTTGATGATGAGCTCCTTCTTGCGGTCGACGATGCGCAGGCACCCCGCGTCGTCGAGAGCGCCGACGTCGCCTGTATGCAGCCACCCGGCGGCGTCGATGGCCTCGGCCGTCTTCTCGGGCGCGCCCTTGTACCCCTTCATGAGCGTCTGACCGCGCAGCAGGACCTCCCCGTCGGAGGCGAGCTGCAGCTCGACGCCGGGGATCGGCCGGCCGACGGTCCCCAGACACCACTCGTTCGGGTCGTACGTCGTCGCCACCATCGAGCTCTCGGACATCCCGTACACCTCGGTCGTCGGGATGCCGATGCCGCGGATGAACTCGTGGACGTCCTGCGGCAGCGGCGCCGCGCCGAACATCACCCAGTCCACGGCGTCGAGGCCGAGCTTCGCGCGCAGCGGCCCGAGCACGTGCTCCTCGGCCGCGGCGTGGCGCGCGTCGAGCTCGCCGGGCACCGGCGTCCCGGCGATGTGATGGCGCACGACGTCGATGCCGATGGCGATCGCCCCCTGGACGGCGGCGCGCCGCTGCTCGTCGGGGTCGGCGGCAACCTGCGCCTCGATGGCGGCCTTGAGCTTCTCGGCGACGCGCGGGACGGCGCCCCACATCGCCGGACGGACCTGCGGCAGCGCGGCGGCGATCTCGCGGGGGTCGGGAATGCTCGTGACCTCCGAGCCGAACAGCATCTGGGCGTAGTGGATGCCCGAGCGGTCGGCGATGTGCGCCGCCGGCAGGTAGGAGATCACGCGGCCGCCGAGCCGGACGGGCAGGACCTCGACGAGGCCGCGCCACTGGGCCAACGTGCCCGCGTGGGTGAGCTCGACGCCCTTCGGCGGGCCGGTCGTCCCGGACGTGTAGATGAGCGTCAGGACATCGTCGGGCTCGATGGCGCGCCACGCCGCCTCGAAGTCGAACCCCGCGGCGGGCGCCGCCTCGATCTGCGCGAGTGTCTGGGCGCCCGGGGCCTCGCCGTCGACGAGCACGACGTGATCCACCGCCGCGCCCTGGGCGCGCGCCGCGTCGATGAGCGGCAGGAACGCCGGCTCGGTCACGACGATCCGCGCCGCGGCATGGCCGAGCTGGTAGACGACCTGCTCGGGCGAGCTCGTCGCGTAGAGCGAGAACGGGGTCGCACCGAGGTGCATCGCGGCGGTGTCGACGAGGTGGAACTCCGGCCGGTTGAGCAGCAGCAGCGCGATCGCGTCGCCGCGCCGGAGGTCGAGGGCCGCGAGACCGGCCGCGATCGACTGCACGCGCGCGGCGTACTCGGAGAAGGTGAAGGTCGTCGCCCCGTCGAGCGTCCGCAGGGCCACCGCGTCCGGCCGCCGGGCGACGGTCGACTGGAACGCCTCAGCCAGGGTGCGCGAGGCGCGGACGAGCTCGGCGGCCTGCGGTGAGGCCGTCTCGGAAGGTGTGGGTGCGGTCGTGCTCATTGCCGTCGATCCTCCGGGTCACCCTGGCGGCGCGAGTGTCGTGTCGGCACACCGGGCGCAGGTGAGGTGTGGGGGGCGTAGCCTTCGGGAAGAGCACCAGCGACGTGCCCACTGACCCAGGAGGTCGGACCATGCACATCCAGCGACTGCTGATCCTCTCCGGCGAGGAGCTCGCCGACGCCGGTGAGCTTCCCCCGGGGGTCCGCGCCCTCGTCGACGACGCCGCCTCGGTCTTCGTGGTAGCCCCGACCACACCAAGCCGCCTGCACTGGCTGTACTCCGACGTGGACGGTGACCGACAGCTCGCCAGCGAGCGGCTCGAGCGCCTCATCGACACCCTGGACGCGGTCGGCGTCTCCGCGGACGGCGAGGTCGGCGCCGACATGCCGTCACTCGCGATGGGCGACGCGATCCGGCGGGTTCGCCCCGATCACATCCTCTGCCTCGTCCACCGCTCCAGCCACCGCGCCTGGCAGCTGATCGAACGCACCGAGCGCGAGTTCGGCGTCCCGGTGACGGTGTTCGAGCTCGACGCGGAGGGACACGCCTCCACCCCTGCCTAGCGCAGGTCGAACGGCGCGCGGACGCGCAGGCCGAGCGCGCCGAAGCCCTTCGGGCCCGCCGGGCTCATCCGCAGCCGCAGGACCTGCCACGTCGTCAGGCCCACGGTCCACTGCGCGTCGCAGTGCCCGCACGAGCATGCGGCGTCGTAGGCGTCGTCGTCGCCGGACACCGAGACCTCCGACTGCGCGTGCAGGCAGATCGGACACGCAAACGACGCGGCGACGAGCTCGTCGGGATCGTCGACGCGAAAGCGGGCGGTGTCATCGGTCTGCGCGATGACCACAGGGTGCACGGCGTACGCGCCGCCCGGGAGACCTTCACGCGCGTGAACCCCCCATTCCGGGGGGTTCACGCGACGCCGTGTGTCAGGAGGTGGTCGACGTGCCGCCCTCCGGCGGCGTGAGGACCTGGTCGATGACGTGGACCACGCCGTTGGAGGCGTCGACGTCCGGCATCGTCACCTTCGCGCCGTTCACCGTCACGGTGTCGCCGTTGACCTCGACGGTCAGCTCGTCGCCCTGGACGGTCTTGAGCTTCTGGCCGTCCTTGAGGTCGGCGGCCATCAGCTCACCGGGGACCACGTGGTACGTGAGGATGTCCGTGAGCTGCTGCTTGTTGGCCGGCTCGAGCAGGCTGTCCAGCGTGCCGGCGGGCAGGGCCTCGAACGCGGCATTCGTCGGCGCGAAGACGGTGAACGGGCCATCGCCCTGCAGCGTCTCGACGAGACCGGCCGCGCCAACCGCCTTGACGAGCGTCGAGAGGTCCGGCGTCGCCTGCGCCAGCGCGACGATGTCCTCGCCGGACGCCGTCGTGGACATCTGCGTCTCGGTCGCAGCCGTCCCGGTGCTCGCTGAATCGGAATCGTCGTCACCGCAGGCGACGACGCCGAAGGCGAGGGCGGGCAATGCCGCGAAGAGGGCGAGGCGTGAAGAGCGCATGGGACGTGGTCCTTTCGTCGGGGTGTGACGAGAGGTACGCGCCGGCCCCGAACCCCGGTTCGGTGGCTGCGCGCCAACCGCGAGGCGGCGCTCAGCCGTCGATGAGGCCGAGCTCCCGGGCGCGCCGGACGGCCTCCGAGCGCGTCGAGACCCCGAGCTTGCGATAGATCGACACGGTGTGCGTCTTGACCGTGTTGCGCGAGACCACGAGCCGCTCACCGACCTCGCGCAGCGACAGATGCGTGGGCAGGTACTGCAGCGTGCGGAGCTCGGCCGTCGTCAGCCCGACGCCGTCGGCGTCGCCGCGGAGCGTCTGCAGCGCATCGCGCGCGCGGGCCTCCCAGGCGAGCAGGAACGGGCCGGTGTCGGGCCTCAGCAGATCCCGGGCCTCGGCCAGCAGCGCCCGGGCTCGGCCCCGCTGCTCCAGGGCGGCGAACGCGCAGCTGAGGACCAGCCGGGTCTCGAGCGCCTGCCACGGCCCGGTCGACCCCATCAGCGCGAGGTTGCGCGCGGCGTGCTCGGCGGTCTCGCGGCCCTTGACGTGCTCCCCTTCGTGGGCTTCGACCAGCGCGCGGACCGCGACGACGATGGCCTGGGTGGCGTACTCGTCGACCCGCGCGGAGCGCTGGTACATCGCCGCACGGTGGGTGAGCGCCCGGGCGACGTCCCAATCCCCGTCGTCGATCGCCAGGACGGCCTGCTGGGCGAGCGCCAGGGTGTACGGGCCAGGCAGCACGCCGGCGGTGAGCGTCTCGGCGCGTTCGAACGAGCGCTGCGCCTCCTCGCGATCGCCGCGCAGCATGGCGACGCCGCCGAGGAGGTACTGCGGGATCGCGGAGATCGGATGCCCCTCCGGAATGCCTTCGAGCGCGGCCTGCGCATCGCGCGCGATCTGCGTCAGGCCGCGTTCGCCGAGCGACGCGCGGAGGATGTGACCGAGGGCGACGACCTGGATGTCGTCCGGCAGGCGGCGGGCCGGGTCGGCGCGCAGCACCATCGCCGCGTAGTGCGCGACCGTCGCGCCGTCGCCTTCGTTCAACGCCGCGAAGCCCGCCCCGAGCGCGGCCTGCGGGTGCGCCGCCAGCTGTTCCTCCGTGAACCACCCGGCCCAGCGGCGCAGCGTGGCGCGCTGGCCGTGCGTGGAGAGCGCGGGCGTCACCGCCCAGCAGAGGTTCGCCGCGCGCTCGACGTCCCCGCCGTCGAGCGCGTGGCGGATCGCGCGCTCGGCATCGCCCTGATCGGCGTAGGCCTCCGACGCGCGCCCGTGCAGCTCGGCGAGGTCCTCCCCCGGCCGGGCGGTGAGCTTCGCGGTCAGGATCTCGCGGAACAGCGGATGGATGCGGTACACGCCGGAGCGCTGGTCGACGGGCGTGACGAAGAGGCCGACCGCCGCGAGCTCGCGCAGCCGCTCGTCGGCGTCCGCGCGGTCGAGCAGCCGGTTGCAGACCGCCGGATCGAGCTCGTCGAGGATCGAGCAGCGCAGGAGGAACTCCGCATCGTCGGGCGCCGCCGCATCGAGGACCTCCTCACGGAAGTACGCGCGCAGGTCCTCGCGGCTCGGGCCCAGCGGGATCGGGTCCCCACCCTCACGGAGCATGAGCGCGGCCAGGTAGATCGCCGCCGGCCACCCTTCCGTGCGGTCGACGACGAGCGCCCCCTCGGCCGGGTCGACCTGCGCGCCGGCGGCCTGGAGCATCGCGGTGCCCTCCACCGGGGTCATCCGCAGATCCTGGGCGCTGAGCTCCCACAGCCGCCCCTCGGCCTTGAGCCGCGCGAACGGCATCTGCGGCCGCGTGCGGCTGGCCAGGACGACGGACATCCCCCCGGGCGCCTCGGCGCACAGGACCGCGAGGATGTCGAGCGCGGCCGGCCGCTGGACGTGGTGCACGTCGTCGAGGACGAACACCAGCGGGACCTCCAGCGCCTCGATCCAGGCGAGCACCCGGGGGATCGCCGAGGTCAGCACCGTGCTGGGCTCCGCGCCGAGCTCGGCGAGCAGCTCGTCGACCGGCCCGAACTGCGTCAGGGCGCAGACCAGGTCATGCAGCAGCGTGATCGGATCGTCGTCGCGGGCGTCCAAGGACAGCCACGCGACCGGGCGCTTCGACACGGCGGCGAACTGCGCGAGCAGCGTGGACTTCCCGTACCCGGCGGGCGCCTGGACGAGCACGACCTGCGCGTCGAGCGCCGAGCTCAGCCTCCGCAGCAGCCGCGGACGCGCGACGACGCGTTCGGACGCGGGTGGGGCAAGCCGCGTCGACGATGGGGGTGAAAGAGCGTGCAGGGCAGGCACAGCAGCGCGATCATAGTGAGACACCATCCCCTGTTCCGGGGATGGTGCGGGGATGTCACCCCTTCGGGGCGACGACGATGCGTGGCCCTTTCGGGAACGCTACTGGCGCGACGTATGCCTCCGCGCCCCTCCCATCCGAACGTGCCAAGTCGCGCCCCTTCGGAGGAGGCACGCCGGGTCACGGTTCTGGCGACCGGCGCGGTGCGCGTGATCAAGGCGATGCGACTGCTGCGGCGCGACCGCGACGCGGGCCGCCTGACGGAGACCGCCTACGACGAGGCGGTCGCCGACCTGCTGCCGCTTCCCAGCCGCGACGACCGGCCGGCGCTCCCGCCCTACTGATCCGGCCTGCGCTGGAGCTCGTCGACCTGCGCGCGAAGCGCCCGGACCTCGGCGAGCAGCTCGATGTCGGCGTCACGTCGCTCGCTGCGCTCGCGCCGTGAGACGAAACCGCTGGTGATCGTCGCCGTCACGACGGAGAGCAGCGCCAGGCCGCCCAGCATCAGGAGCGAGCCGATGGCGCGGCCGACGTCGGACTGCGGCACGACGTCGCCGTAGCCGACCGTGGTCACCGTCTGCAGGGCCCACCACATCCCCAGCCAGACCGTCGGAAACGTCGTGTCGTCCAGGAGGTGCTCGAGGACCCCGAAGAGGATCACCGCGATGAGCCAGACCACGACGATGAGCATCGCGGCGTCGCGCGGGCGCAGGCCGCGGCGTCGCTCGCGTTCATCGAGCCAGCGGGTCGGGGTGTCGTGGCCGGGCATCACCGCGCATCTTCTCCGCGCGGCGCACCGCGGCGCACCACCCGATCCGGGCGATTCCGCGGAATTCATCATCTAGGGTCCGCGCCGTGCCGCCCGCCCCCGCCGACGCCGCCCCGACCGCCCTCGAGCGCCGGGTGCCCGGGCTCGGCCTCCTGCGCGGATATCAGCGCCGCTGGCTCCGCGCGGATCTCGTGGCCGGCGTCGTCCTCGCGGCGATCCTCGTGCCGCAGGGCATGGCGTACGCCGAGCTCGCCGGACTGCCCGCGGTCACCGGCCTGTACACGACGATCGCGTGCCTCGTGGGGTACGCGATCTTCGGTCCGTCGCGCGTGCTCGTGCTCGGGCCCGACTCGTCCATCTCGCCGCTCATCCTCGCGGCGATCACGCCCCTGGTGGTGGCCGGCGACGACCCCGGCAAGGCGCTGGTGCTGGCCGGCATGCTCGCGATCCTCGTCGGGCTCGTGGAGATCGCGCTCGGGCTGGGCCGGCTCGGCTTCGTCGCCGACCTGCTCTCCAAGGAGGTGCAGGTCGGCTACATGAACGGCCTGGCCGTCACGATCTTCGTCAGCCAGCTGCCCAAGCTCTTCGGCTTCTCCACCGACGCAGACGGCTTCATCGACGAGCTGCGCGCGTTCGTCGACGGTCTCGGCGAGACGAACGCGACCGCGTTGGCGGTCGGCCTGTCGGTCCTCGCGGTCCTCCTCGTGCTGCCGCGGATCACGTCCCGCGTGCCGGCGATTCTCGTCGGCGTGGTCGGCGCGACGATCGCGTCGGCCGCACTCGGGCTCTCCGCCGACGGGCTCGCGACCGTGGGCACCCTGCCCCAGGGCGTCCCGACGCCGTCGCTGCCGTGGACGGAGACCGACGACCTGCTCCCGTTGCTCACCGCCGCGGTGGGGATCACCCTCGTCTCGCTCGCCGACACGATCGCGACGTCGACGAGCTTCGCCGCGCGCCGCGGAGACGAGGTGCGGCCCGACCAGGAGATGGTCGGCATCGGCGTCGCGAACGTCGCGGCCGGCGTGTTCCAGGGATTTGCCGTGTCGACGAGCGGGTCGCGGACGGCGGTGGCCGAGCAGTCGGGAGCCAAGACCCAGCTGACCGGGCTCGTGGGTGCCGGGCTCGTCGCGTTGCTCTTGCTGTTCCTCAACGGCCTGCTCGCCGACCTCCCGCAGACGGCGCTCGCCGCCGTGGTCATCGGCGCGGCGCTCTCCCTGGCCGACCTCGGCGTTCTGCGCACGTACTGGCGCGTGCGCCGCAGCGCGCTGGCGATCTCGCTCGTGGCGACCGCGGGCGTGATCTTCCTCGGCGTGCTTGACGGGATCATCGTCGCCGTCGTCCTGGCGATCCTCCTGTTCTTCCGCCGCAGCTGGTGGCCGCACGGCGCGGTGCTCGGCCGGGTCGACGGGCTCGACGGCTGGCACAGCGTCGAGGCCTACCCCGAGGCGGCGACACGACCCGGCGTCGTGGTGTTCCGTTGGGAGGCGCCGCTGTTCTTCGCCAACGCGGGGATCTTCCGCCGGCAGATTCGCCACCTCGTGCGCGAGCAGGAGCCCCGTTGGGTCGTCCTGCAGTGCGAGGCCATCACCGATGTCGATGTCACCGCAGCGGAGATGCTCGAGGACCTCGACCGCGAGCTCAACGCGGACGGCATCCACCTGGCGTTCGCGGAGATGCGCGACCGCCTCCAGGACCTCGTGCTGCGCTACGGCCTGTTCGAGACGCTGGACCGCGACCACTTCTACCCGACGCTCGACGCCGCGCTCGAGGCCGTCGAGCCCTGAGGCGGCCGGACCCTCGGGACAGCGACGAGCACGGCGAGCGCGACGGCGGCCGGCACCCAGGCCACCACGCGGTGCGCGCCGAACGCCAGCGCGACGAGGAACCCGCTCACGGTGTAGACGACGAGGATCATCGCGAGCATCCACGCGGGGACGCCGGCCCTGGGACCGGGGATCCGGCCGCCGCGCTCGGCGAGGCTCGCCCCGAGGAGCATGAGCACGCCGGTGACGGCGTTCACGCTGGCCCCACGCACGCCGAGACCGAGCACCGCCGCGCCCTGGACCCCTGCGGAGAGGGCGGCGACCGCCACGATGGCGTACGCCTCCAGCGAACCGTGGCGGGGGTCGGCGGCGAGCGTCCAGGCGATCGCGAAGACGACGAGGATCGCGGCGTGCACGAGCAGCGGCCGCCGGACCGGCCCAGGCCACGCCGTCGCGCCGACCGCGCGGACGAGGAGCACCGAGATAGCGGTGCCCGCCGCGAAGGCGACAAGCGCGACGAGCAGCAGCGCGAGGTCCCGCCAGTCGCCGCGCTCGGCGGTGATGCCGACCTGGACGAGGTCCCCGGTGACCGCGGAGACGAATACGCCGCCGAACGCGGTGAACGTCAGCCCGTCGAGCCAGCCGCCGATGCCGGCGAGCGCGAGCACGACGAAGCGCACGCGGTGCTGAGCGCCGAGCGGCGCGGCGGGTTCCATGGGCGCCACGGTGACGCCTGGACCCGACGGAGCGGCGGGGTGGGAGCTCGGGCCCCTGGTGGCCCGAGTGATCCTCCCGTGGTTCCTTCATCGGGGCGCCGGGATTTGAACCCGGGACCTCACCGACCCGAACGGTGCGCGCTACCAGGCTGCGCCACGCCCCGAGGGACTACCGAGAATAGCCGTTGGGGGTGGGCGGGGCGTTCTCGGCCGCAGCGCGGGTCAGCCGGAGCCGGCGACGGCCTTGAAGTACCGGACGGCCAGACCGGTGACGAGCGTCTGGAACGCCTGCTCGACGCTCACCTTCTCGCGGGTCGCATACCCGGCCAGGCCGCGGCGCTCGATCTCCTCGCTCTGGGCGATCACCTCGTCCAGGAGCTCCGGGTGACGGTCGGCGAAGTACGCGCCGAGCGAATAGAGGCTCGTGTCCGTGTAGTCGGGCAGCGGCGTGTCGGCAGCGGACATGCTGCGCCGACTGTACCGTTCGCGCCCATGGGTGACGCACCGGCGACCACCGCCGACATCCTGGCGTTCTGCGACCGCCTCCTCGAACCGGGGCGGTTCCGCGACTACGCCCCCAACGGCCTGCAGGTCCCCGGCCCCGAGCACGTCCACACGGTCGTGACCGGTGTGAGCGCGCACGCTGAGCTCTTCGAGGCCGCCGTCGCCGAGGACGCCGACCTCGTGCTCGCCCACCACGGGATCTTCTGGAAGGGCGCGCCGCTCGGCATCACCCCCGCGCTCAAGCGCCGGCTGCAGCTGCTCTTCGACGCCGACATCGCGCTCGCCGCCTACCACCTCCCGCTCGACGGTCATCCGGAGATCGGCAACAACGCGCTGCTCGCCGACGCGCTGGGGTGCGTCGCACACACGCCGTTCGGCGACCACGAGGGAACCGCGATCGGCGTCGCCGGGGACTTCGGCGCCGGCGGTGTCACGCCGGCCGAGCTCGTCTCCCGCGTGCGCGAGGCCTGCTTCGGCCGCGAGCCGCTCGCGTTCCTCGAGGGGCCGGAGACCATCCGCCGGATCGGGATCATCTCCGGCGCGGCGATCGACTACGTCGCCGACGCCGTCGCGGCCGGGCTCGACGCGTTCCTCACCGGCGAGCCGGCGGAGCGGGTGATGGCGATCGCCCGCGAAGAGGGCATCCACGTCTTCGCCGCCGGGCACTACGCCACGGAGGTGCGCGGCATCAGGCGCCTGGGTGAGCTCATCGCCCAGGAATTCGGGGTCAGGCACGTCTTCGTCGACGTGCCGAACCCCATCTGAACCGCCGACGCGCCTGACCGTTTGTGTCGATCCGCACGCCTCGTTACAGTCGGTGGCAGGCAGGAAGACATCTACCCAGGAGGGTCAGTCCGATGTCCGTGCACCTCACGCCGACCGAGCTCGCGAAGGAGTCCGGCCTGCACCGCCGCCAGGTGATCACGAAGTGCCTCGAGCTCGGGGTGCCGATCTTCGACGGGAGGATCGACAAGACCCTGTTCCTCTCCTCGCTGGAAGCGGCCCAGCGCGAAGAGCGCGAGACCGTCAAGGTCTAGACGCCGCGGCCAGCGCGGCTTGCCGGACTCGTCCCCGCGATACATTTCGCCCCACAGCACTTCGGGTCGCGGGGAGGAGCGGCGTATGGAAGCCAGCACGGGGACGATTTCGACCACGGATAGCACGACGATTGCGGGGTTGGCGGCCGCGTCGTTCGCCCAGTACGCCGATCGCCGGGCGGTGCGGTTCAAGACCGCGGACGGGTGGGCGGAGCAGACCTACGCGGAAGTCGGCGAGATCGTCTCGGAGGTCGCCCGCGGCCTCATCGACCTCGGGATCCAGCCGGGTGACCGCGTCGCCATCCTCGCCAACACGCGCGTCGAGTGGACGTACGCGGACTTCGGCGTGACGATGACCGGCGCGGCCGTCGTGCCGATCTACCAGACGAACTCGCCCGAGGAGTGCGAGTGGGTCCTCGGCAACGCCGAGTGCGTCGCCGTCATCTGCGAGGACGCCGACCAGCTCGCGAAGGTCCGCGCGGTGCAGTCGCGCCTGCCGCTGCTCACGCGCTTCATCGTCATGGACGGCGCCGGTGACATCGGCGACGCGATCACGCTGGACGAGGTCCGGGCCCGCGGACGCGAGCGCGACGCCGCAGAGCTGCAGGCGCGCGTCGACGCCGTCACGCCGGACGACGTCTTCACGATCATCTACACCTCGGGCACCACGGGTCCCCCGAAGGGCTGCGTGCTCACGCACGGCAACTACCGGCCGGTGCTGCAGATGTGCATCGACCTGGGCGTCTACAGCGACGAGCCGGAGGTCACGTACCTCTTCCTCCCGCTCGCCCACGCCTTCGCGCTGCTCGTCCAGCTGCTGACGTTCGAGACCGGGAACGAGATCGCCTACTTCGGCGGCGACACGAAGGCGATCATCGGCGAGCTCGCCGAGGTCAAGCCGACGTACCTGCCCTCGGTGCCGCGCATCTTCGAGAAGCTCTACACCCTCGTCAGCGCGAACGCCGACCCCGAGCTGCTGGAGAAGGCGGTGGCCGTCGGCCTGAAGGTGCGCGAGCTCGAGCGCGCCGGCCAGCCGATCCCCGAGGAGCTGCAGGCCGGCTACGACCAGGCCGAGGAGCGGCTCTTCAAGAACGTCCGCGCGGCGTTTGGCGGCAACATCCGCCACGCGGTCACGGGCGCGGCGCCGATCCAGAAGGAGATCCTCGAGTTCTTCTACGCGTGCGGCATCCCGGTCATGGAGGGCTACGGCATGACCGAGACCGCCACGATCGCCACCGCCGGCACGGTCGAGGCGTTCAAGTTCGGCACGGTCGGCCGGCCGCTGCCGGGCGTCGAGCTGAAGATCGCCGAGGACGGCGAGCTGCTCATCAAGGGCCCGAACATCTTCCAGGGCTCCTACAAGAACCCCGACGCCACGGCCTCCCCGATCGAGAACGGG
>CAMCUD010000059.1 GCA_945878865.1 Bifidobacterium breve
GCGGCCGGACGACGGATGAATTCCCGACATGGCGCGCTCCCTCCCGAGCAGACCCGAGAGCGACCATACCATAGGGTATGGAAACGGCGCCGGAGTCACGTCAGGACGGCGGCGAGGCGATCCAGCGCGCTGTCGATCTCCTGCTCACCGACGATGAGCGGCGGCAGGAGACGGATCGTCGACGGCCCCGTCGCGTTGGCCACGAGCCGCTGCTCGACGAGCGCGTTGCGCACGACGTCGGGGGCCTTGACCGCCTCGACGTCGAAGCCGACCATGAGCCCGCGCTGGCGCACGGTCGTCACCCGCGGCAGCGTCTCCAGGCCGGCCTTCAGCCGCGCGCCGAGCGCCTTGACGCGTTCGTGCAGCGCCGGGTCCTCCACGATGTCGAGGACCGCGAGCGCCGCCGCGCACGGCACCGGGCCGCCCGCGAAGGTCGAGCCGTGGTCGCCGGCCTGGAAGACCTCCTCGAAGCCACCGTTCGTGACGAGGGCCCCGATCGGCAGCCCGCCGCCGAGCGCCTTCGCGGTCGTCATCGCGTCGGGCTCGACGCCGAGGTCGTGCCACGCCCACAGCGCGCCGGTGCGAGCCAGGCCCGTCTGGATCTCGTCAAAGATCAGCGCGGCGCCGTGGACGTCGCAGGCCTCGCGCGCCGCGCGCAGCACCTCGACCGGGATCGGGTGCACGCCGGATTCGCCCTGGATGGGCTCGACGAGCACCGCCGCCGTGTTCTCGGTGACCGCATGGTTGACCGCGTCGACCGTCGGCGGCACCGCGGTGAACCCGGGCACCAGCGGCGCGAACGGCTCCTGCTTGCTCTCCTGCGGCGTGGCGCTCAGCGCGCCGTAGGTGCGGCCGTGGAACCCGCCGTGGACGACGACGATGTCCCCGCCGCGCTTGGCGCGCCGCGCGAGCTTCAGCGCGGCTTCGACCGCCTCGGCGCCGGAGTTCGTGAAGAACACCCGGCCACCGAGGCTGTTGGCCCGCAGCCGCTGGGCCAGGCGCACCATGGGCTCGGTGTAGAAGAGGTTGCTCGTGTGGATCAGCGTGCCGGCCTGCTCGCGGATCGCCTCGACGACCTTCGGGTGGCAGTGCCCCACGCTCGAGACGCTGATGCCCGTGAGGAAGTCGAGGTACTCCGCGCCCTCGTGATCCCACAAGCGCGCGCCCTCGCCCCGCACGAACCACGCAGGCAGCCGCGCGTACGTGCCGATGATCGCCTCGCGGTCGAGGTCCTGGAGCTCGTCGAACGTCGTCATCGCGCCGGGTGGATCTTCGTGCCGATGCCGCTGTGGGTGAACAGCTCGAGCAGGAGCGAGTGCGGCACGCGGCCGTCGATGATGTACGCCGCGCTCACCCCGCCGTGAATGGCGTCGAGGCAGGCCTGGAGCTTCGGTCGCATGCCGCCCTCCATGGTCGCGACCGCCTCCTCGACCTCGTCGGCCCCGGCTTCGCTGATGAGCGACGCGGGATCGTCCTTGTCGCGCAGCCAGCCCGCGACGTCGGTGAGGAAGACGACCTTGTAGGCGCCGATCGCCCGCGCCACCGCAGCGGCCGCATCGTCGGCGTTGATGTTGTACGAGTGCCCCTCGCGGTCGGCGCCGACCGACGCGATGACCGGGATGTAGTCCTGGGCGATGTGCTCGAGCACGTCGACGTCGACACGATCGATCTGCCCGACGAAGCCGATGTCCTGCCCGTCGGGCGCGAGCTGGCGCGACGCGCGGAACAGGCGGCCGTCGTCGCCGGAGAGCCCCACCGCCGGCTGGCCGTGGCGGTTCAGGCGCAGCACGATGTCCTTGTTGACCTTGCCGACGAGGACCATCTTCGCGATCTCGACCGTCTCGGCGTCCGAGACGCGCAGGCCGCCGACGAACTCCACCGGCAGATTGAGCTTCTCCATGTAGCGCGTGATGTCCGGCCCGCCGCCGTGCACGACGATCGGATTCATCCCGACGTACTTCAGGAGCACGACGTCGCGCGCGAAGTCCTCACGCAGTGCCGGGTCCTCCATCGCCGCGCCGCCGTACTTGATGACGACGGTCTGGCCGTGGAACTCGCGGATGTACGGCAGCGCCTCGAGGAGGGTCGCGACGTCCCGGGTCTCGCTCATGTCGTGTACTCCGCGTTGATCCGCACGTACTCGTAGCCGAAGTCGCTGAAGAACACCTCGGCTTCAGCCGGCAGCGCGCCGTCGGGGACGGGCAGCGTGATGGCGTACTCGACCTGGTCGCCGCCCACGGCCTCGATGAGCGCGTGCTCGTCGAAGGAGATCCCCTGGCCGCCGCGGGCCACCGCGACGCCCTCGATGTCGATGCCGAACGCCAGCGGGTGACGGCCGGGAAGTGCGGCGCCGACGGCCTGGGCGATCCGGCCCCAGTTCGGGTCCTGGCCGAACAGCGCCGTCTTCACGAGCGGGGAGTTCGCCACCTCGCGGGCGACGTGCTCGGCCTCGGCGAGGTCGGCGCCGTTGACGACGACCCGGCCGATGCGCGTCGCGCCCTCCCCGTCGGCGACCATGTCGAGCGCGAGCGTGCGCAGCGCGGCGTCAAGCGCCTCGCCGAAACGCAGCTCGTCCTCGCTCTCGGGGGCGACCTCCACCCCGGACGCCCCGGAGGCCATGAGGATCGCCGTGTCGTTCGTCGACAGCTGGCCGTCGACGCTGATCCGGTCGAACGAGCGCTTCACGCACACGCCGAGCAGCAGGTCGGCCGTCTCGGCGGAGAGCTTCGCGTCGGTCTGGACGAAGCACAGCATCGTCGCGAAGCCGGGGCGGATCATGCCCGCGCCCTTGGCCTGCGCCGTGATGCGGACCGTGCCGCCGGTCAGCTCGACGTCGAAGCCGACGGTCTTGGGAAACGCGTCGGTCGTGCTGATCGCCGCGGTGAAGTCCGCGACGCCGTCGGGGCGGAGCTCCGCGCGGGCGCCGACGAGCGCCTGCACGACCTTGTTGCCGTCCAGCTGCACGCCGATCACGCCGGTCGATGCGACCGCGACGCCCTCGACGGGAACCCCGGCAACCATCGACGCCGCGCCCTGCATCCGCGCGGCCTCGTCGAGACCGCGGTTGCCGGTGGCGGCGTTCGCGTTCCCGGAGTTCGCCACGACCGCGCGCAGCGTGTCGAGCTTGGCCCGCTCCTTGGTGACCTGCACAGGCGCCGCGAGCACGGCCGAGCGGGTGAACCGCGCGGCGCTCACGGTCTCAGGCGCGTCGGCGACGAGGATCGCGACGTCCATGGAGCCGTCGGCCTTGATGCCGCCGGCGACGCCCGCGGCGCGAAAGCCCGCGGCCAGTGTGGACGCGTCCGACGGCGTGACGTGGTCGAACTGCGGGACCCACCGGTAGCTCTCGGGACGGGCGTTCACGGCGCGATGCCCTCCGCTTCCGGCCGCCCCACCATGAGGTTCAGGCTCTGCACCGCCTGCGACGCCGTCCCCTTCCAGAGGTTGTCGATCGCGGCGAACACGAACGCCTTGCCGGTCCGCTCGTCGGCGTGGACCTGGATGCGGCACATGTTCGTCTCCCGCACGTCGCGCACCCCCGGCGGAACGTCGGCGAGCTCGACGAAGGGCTCGTCGAGGTAGGCGTCGGCGTAAAGCTCGACGAGCGCGTCCTGGTCGATGTCGCGGTCCGTCGAGACGTAGCACGAGACGAGCTCGCCCTGGTCGAGCGGCAGCAGATGCGGGGTGAAGACCGGCTGAATCTCCGCGCCCAGGCGCGCGAGCTCCTGGTCGATCTCGGGCATGTGGCGATGGTGGCCGACGCCGTAGGCCTTGACGTTCTCGTCGACGCTGACGAAGTGCGTCTTCGCCGTCGCCCCGCGGCCGGCGCCGGACACGCCGGTCTTCGCGTCGATGACCGCGTCGGTGATCACACCGGCCCGCGCGAGCGGCGCGAGCGCGAGCAGCGCGGCGGTCGGGAAGCAGCCCGGCCCGGCGACGAGATCCGCGCCGTGCAACTGCTCGCGATGTAGCTCCGGCAGTCCGTAGCGCGCGTGTTCGATGAGCTCGGGGTGCGCGTGGGGCACGTACCACTGCTCGTACACCGCCACGTCGTGCAGCCGGAAGTCCGCGGAGAGGTCGACGACCTTCACGCCCGCCTGGCGCAGCGCCGCGACGACAGGCGCGGCGGCGCCGTGCGGGTAGGCGACGATGGCCGCGTCGACGTCGGCGTGCCGGTCGAGGTCGAGTTCCTCCAGCTCACGCGTGACGCGGTGATGCGGGTAGAGCGCATCCAGCCGGGTGCCGACGTCGCTGCGCGACGTCACCGCGGCCAGCTCGAAGTGCGGGTGGCGATCGATGAGCCGGGCGGCCAGCGCGCCGGCGTACCCGGACGCCCCGGCCACGAGGACGGAGTCAGCCACGGTGCACCGCCCCGAGCTTCTCACTGAGCGCGGTCACGATCTTCGCCCGCGCCTTGTCCGCGTCCTCGTCGGTCAGCGTGCGATCGGGCGCGCGGAACTCGAGGTGCACCGCCAGGGACCGGTTGCCCTCGCCGACCTGCTCGCCCTCATAGACGTCGAAGACCTCTGCGGAAGACAGCAGCGCCCCGCCGGCGTCCCGCGCGGTGGCCACGACGTCCGCGGCCTGCACGGCCGGGCCGACGACCACCGCGATGTCCTGGCGCACGGCCGGGAAGCTCGTGACGTCGACGTATTGCTCCTCGCCGGCCACGGTGACGGCGACGTCAAGGATCGCGCCGAGGTCGACCTCGAACATCGCGACCGTCTGCTCGATGTCCCACGCGGCCGCGACCAGCGGATGGATCTCGCCGACCCAGCCGACGAGCTCGTCGCCCACGTACACGTCGGCGCTGCGGCCCGGATGCAGCGTGAGCTGCTCGGCCTGGCGGAACTCCAGGTCGACCCGCAGCCGCCGGGCGACCGCCTCCAGCACCGCCTTCGCCGCGAAGAAGTCAGCCGCGGGCGGCGCACCGTCCGCCCACGTCGGCGGCGCGACACGGCCGGTGAGCAGCACCGCGAGGTGGTCCTCCTCCGTCGCGAGCGGGCTCTCGTCGTTGGTGAAGTACACGGCGCCGCGTTCGAACAGCCCGAGGTCCGATGCGCCGCGCGCGAGGTTGTGCGCCGCGACGTCGAGCAGCGACCCGACGAGCGTCGTGCGCAGCAGGGCGTGGTCCTCGCTCATCGGGTTCGCCAGGCGGACGGCGGCGCGCCGCTGCGTCCCCGCAGGGATCCGCAGGCGATCGAGCACCGCCTCGCTGGTGAAGCTCCACCCCATGATCCCGCGCAGGCCCCGCCCGACGACGGCGTCCTCAGCGCGCCGGCGGAGCTTCTGCTTGGGCGACAGCCGCCCAGCGGCGTCGCGCCGCCGCGGCAGCGTGGCGGGCAGGTTGTCGACGCCGTCGATCCGGGCGACCTCCTCGACGAGGTCGGCCTCCCGGGTGACGTCGTTGCGCCGGAACGCCGGGACGGTCACGTCCAGCCCGTCCTCGGCCGGGGCGACCTCGAACTCCAGCGAGCGCAGGATCGCCTCCTGGCGCTCAAGCGGAATCGAGGAGCCGAGCAGCGACTCGACCCGCTGGGCGCGGAGCCGGATCACCACGGGCTCGGCCGGGGCGCCACCGACGTCGATGAGCGCCGGGCGCACCTTCGCCCCGGTCAGGTCGACCATGAGCTGGTGCGCGACCGCCTGGGCCTCCAACGTCTGCTCGGGCGCGAGCCCCTTCTCAAAGCGCGACGAGGCCTCGGAGCGCAGCGCGAGCTTCCACGAGGTGCGGTTGATGTTCGGCCCGTTCCAGTTGGCGACCTCCATGAGGACGCGCGCGGTCTCGGGGACCACCTCGCTGCGCTGGCCGCCCATGATCCCGGCTATCGACGTCGGGCCGTCGGCGTCCTCGATGATCACCATCTGGTCGTCGAGCGTGCGGACGACGTCGTCGAGCGTCGTGATCTGCTCGCCCGGGCCCGCGGTGCGCACGGTGAGCTCGCCGCCGGCGATCCGGTCGAGGTCGAAGGCGTGCAGCGGCTGGCCGGTGAGCAGCATCACGTAGTTCGTGATGTCGACGACGTTGTTGATCGAGCGCTGCCCGGCGGCGGCCAGGCGCGCTTTCATCCACGTTGGCGACGGGCCGACCGTCACGTCGTCGTAGACGAGCGCCGTGAAGCGCGGGCACAGCTCCGGGTCCTCGACCGTGATCGTCACGCCCTCCAGCTCGCCGGCCGGCGGCAGCTCGACGCCCGCCCACGGCGGCGCGGTCAGCGGCGAACCGGTCGCCGCGTGGACCTCGCGCGCCATGCCGTAGATCCCGAGGCAGTCGGGCCGGTTGGGCGTGAGCTCGAGCTCGAGCACGTCGGTGGAGATCTCGAAGAGCTCGGCCAGCAGCGTGCCCGGCGCGGCGATGCCGTCGGGCAGCACCATGATCCCGCTGTGGTCGTCACCGAGGCCGAGCTCGCGCTCGGAGACGATCATCCCCTGGGACTCGACGCCGCGCAGCTTGGCCCTCTTGAGCTTCATGCCGTCGGGCATGACGGTGCCCGGCCGCGCGACGGCCACGGTCTGCCCCGCCGCCACGTTCGGCGCGCCGCAGACGATCTGCGCCGGCTCAGCCTCGCCGACGTCGACGGTCGTCACCTTCAGGCGGTCGGCGTCCGGGTGCTGCTCGGCGGTCAGCACCTTGCCGACCACGAGGTGCTCGAAGCCCTCGGCCTTGATGCCGAACCGGTCGACGCCCGCCACCTCGGTGCCGGTCGCGCTGAGCGCGTCGGCGAGCTCCCACGGGTCACCGCCCGGGTGGACGTACTCCGACAGCCATGCCAGGGGAAGCCTCATCCGAACTGCTCCAGGAAACGCACGTCGTTCTCGATGTACAACCGCAGGTCGGGGATCCCGTGCTTGAGCATCGCGATCCGCTCGATGCCCATGCCGAACGCGAAGCCCTGCACCTTGTCGGGGTCGTAGGCCTCTGAGCCGACGGCGCGCAGGACGTTCGGGTCGACCATGCCCGCGCCGAGGATCTCCAGCCAGGTCGTGCCCTTGCACACCGGGCAGCGCGAACCGTCCTTCAAGGTGCCGCCCTTGCAGTTCGAGCACGACACGTCGATCTCCACGCTCGGCTCGGTGAACGGGAAGAAGTGCGGGCGCAGGCGGATCTGGCGCTCGTCGCCGAACACCGTGCGGGCGAAGCTCAGCAGCGTGCCCTTCAGGTCGGCGAGCGTGATGTCCTCGTCGACGGCCAGCCCCTCGACCTGGTGGAACTGCGGCAGGTGCGTGGCGTCGTAGTCGCGCCGGTACACGCGGCCGGGAATGACGACGTACAGCGGTGGCGGGTGGGCCTCCATCGCGCGGACCTGCATCGGCGACGTGTGCGTCCGCAGCACGACGTTGTCGGCGACGTAGAACGTGTCCGTCCACGCCCGCGCCGGATGCGCGGGGTCGTGGTTGAGCGCGTCGAAGTTGTAGTGGACCGTCTCGACCTCGGGTCCGTCGAGCACGGTGAAGCCGAGGCCGAGGAAGACGTCCTCGAGCTCGCGCCACGTCTGGTGCAGCACGTGCAGGGAGCCGGTCGGCTGCGCCGGCGTGCCGGGCAGCGTGACGTCGACGCGGTCGCGCTCGAGCTGATCCTCGAGCTCGGCCGCGGCGAGGGCGGCCTCGCGCTCGGAGATCCGCCCCTCGAGCGCCTGGCGCGCGAGGTTCGCCGCCTTGCCGACGGCGCCGCGCTCCTCCGGCGGGAGCTGCGCGACGCCGCGCAGGAGGTTGGGCAGCTCGGCCTTGCGCCCGAGGAAGCGGACGCGCAGCTCCTCGAGCTCCGCGGTGGAGCCCGCGGCGGCGATGGCCTGTTCGGCCTCGGTCTGGATCTCGGTGATGCGGTCGGTCACGGCCATTGCGGGCGCCATCCTATGGTCGACGGGTGACCTCGTAGAGCGCGATGGTCGCGGCCATCGCGGCGTTGAGCGATTCAGAGCGGATCGGAATGTGCGCAAGCCGGTCGCACGCCGCCTCGATCTCCGCGCCGAGGCCCGTCCGCTCCGCGCCGATCACCAGCGTCCGCGGAGTCCCGGAGCCGTCGCCGCGCAGCTCGTCGCCGGCCCGCGCCGCGAGGCCGAGCGTCTCCCCCGGCAGCTCGTCGAGCGACGTGACCCGCGCGACCGGCACCTGAAAGAGCGCGCCCATGGACGCACGGACGGCCTTCGGCGAGAACGGATCGGCGCTGTCCGGACCGAGCGCCACCGAGTCCACGCCGAACGCCAGCGCGCTGCGGATGACCGTGCCGACGTTCCCCGGATCGCCCACGCCCCACAACGCGACGCAGAGCGGGCCGACGGGCTGCGACCAGGCGGTCTCGAAGACTCCGACCACGCGCGTGCCGGAGCCCAGCGTGGAGATCCCGCCGAGCAGGTCGGGCTCGACCTCCTCGCCCTCCAGGCCGCTCCCCGCGGCGACGAGCCGGTGGACGGCCGGCCACCCGGCCGCGTCCGCCGCCGCCAGGAGGTCCTCGCCCTCGGCCAGGAAGCGGCCGCGGTCGTCGCGCTCGCGCCGGCGGTGCAGCGCGCGGATCTCCTTGAGCTTGGCGTTGTGGGGGCTCGTGATGGTCATGGGCTCAGAAACGAAAAAGGGCGCCGATCCCGAAGGAGTCGACGCCCGTGAGGACTGCGTGGCGGCTGAGATCAGGCAGCCGACGCCTCCCGGGCGGCCTCGGCAAATCGGGAGAACGTCTCGGGATCGCGCACGGCGATGTCGGCCAGCACCTTGCGGTCCAGCTCGATGCCGGCAAGCTGCAGCCCGTGGATGAACTGGCCGTACGTGAGGCCGTTCTGGCGGGCTGCGGCGTTGATCCGGGTGATCCACAGGCGCCGGAAGTCGCGCTTCTTGTTGCGACGATCGCGGTACGCGTAGGAATCCGCCTTCATGACGGCTTCCTTGGCCCTGCGGTAATTCGAGTTGGCCTCCCCGCGGAAGCCCTTGGCCCGCTCGAGGGTGGCGCGGCGCTTCTTGCGCGCGTGGACGGAACGCTTGACGCGGGTCACTTGCTCTTGGCTCCCAGCAGCTTCTTCACGCGCGGAGCGTCATGGTCGCTGAGCACGGCCGCGTTGCCGAGCCGCCGCTTCCGCTTCGGGGACTTCTTCTCAAGAATGTGGCTCGTGAAGGCGTGGCGGCCCTTCACCTTGCCCTTGGCGGTGACCTTGAAGCGCTTCTTCGCGCCCGAGTGGGACTTCATCTTCGGCATGAGGACGGAACAGTAAAGCAGGTCCGTCGGCGAGGTCTGAGAACGCCCGCCCGGCGGGCGTTCTCGTGCCTACTCGTCGGCCGTGTCGGCCTCGGCCTCTTCGGCCTCAGGGGCGTCGGCTTCGGCCTCTTCGGCCTCAACCTCTGCGTCAGCCTCGACCTCGGCCTCAGCCTCGGGGGCGTCCGTCACGGGCGCCTCGGCCTCGGGCGCCTCAGGCGCCTCGGCCGCGGGGCCGTCGCCGTCCGCCTCGGCCTTGTCCTCGTCGAGCGTGCCCGCGAGGACCGCCTTGGACGGGGCGAGCAGCATCGTCATGTTGCGACCGTCCTGCTGCGGACGCTGATCGACCTGGCAGAGCTCGGACAGGTCCTCGGCGAGACGCTCGAGGATCATCGCGCCGCGCTCGGGGTGCGTGACCTCGCGCCCGCGGAACATGATCGTGACCTTGACCTTGTCCTTGTGGCGCAGGAAGCGCTCGACATGGCCCTTCTTCGTCGCGTAGTCGTGCTCGGCGATCTTCGGCCGGAACTTGATCTCGCGGACGTTGATGCTCGTCTGGTGCTTGCGCGCGGCCTTGGCCTTCTGCGCCTGCTCGTACTTGTACTTCGAGTAGTCGAGCACCCGGCACACAGGCGGCCGCGCCTCGGGCGCGACTTCGACGAGATCGAGATCGCGACTCTGCGCGTACGAGAGCGCCTTCTCGGTCTTCATGACGCCGACCTGCTGGCCGGACTCGTCGATGAGACGGACCTCGGGCACACGAATGCGCTCGTTGATCCGGGTCTGATCCCGCTCAGGCGGGCGCCGGTCGAATCTTCTCGGGACCGGCATCTAGCTTTGGAGAGCGCGCGTCAAGAAGTGCGGGGCGCGCTGATGGTGGAGCAGAACTTGGTCAACGCAAGCGAGTATAGCCGCGTCGTCAGGACGGACGCGCACGTTGCACGGAGACCTGCGACGCGAGCGCGGCGGCAAACCGGTCCCCCGCCCCCGCGGCGACTTCGACGACCGAGCGGGCCTCGCGGCACGCGCGGTGCTTGCGCGGCTCGACGCCGTGATCGACGCGGACGACGTCCCCGCGCCGGCCGAGCCAGACGAGGTCGAGCGCGAAGCGCATGCCGAGCGTGTGCACGGACTTCGTCCGCGTGAGGAGCAGCCCGCGGTCGCCGGGCAGCTCGTCGAGCCGCGCCAGCCCGCGCAGCCGCGACAGCGGCCCGTCGGCGACGTGCACGACGAGATCTCCGGGCAGGGCGCGTGCAGGCAACGGATCGAGGCGGCGGCGCCAGGCGGTCACGACTGGCGCGCGCGGACGAGCTCGCCGAGCCGGGCGCCGAGGGCGGCGACGGGCTCCGCGCCCGTGTCGCCTCCCTTGTGCTCGCGCACGCTGACCTCGCGGGACTCGGCCTCCCGGTCGCCCACGATGAGCATGTACGGCACCTTCTTGAGCTCCGCCTCGCGGATCTTGCGGCCGATCGACTCACTGCGGTCGTCGACCACGACACGCAGCCCCGCGTCGAGGAGCTCGTCGCGCACCTCGAAGGCGTAGTCGTTGTGCCGGTCGGAGACGGGCAGCACGATCGCCTGGGTCGGCGAGAGCCATAGCGGGAACTCGCCGGCGTAGTGCTCGATGAGGATGCCGATGAACCGCTCGAACGACCCCAGCAGCGCGCGGTGGATCATCACGGGCCGGTGGTCGGCGTTGTCCGCCCCGGTGTAGGTGATGTCGAAGCGCTCGGGCATCGAATAGTCCAACTGGACCGTGCCCAGCTGCCACGACCGCCCGATCGAGTCGGTCATGTGCAGGTCGATCTTCGGCCCGTAGAACGCGCCGTCGCCCGGGTTGACGTCGTACTCCAGGCCCTGCGACTTCAGCGCAGCCTCGAGCGCCGCCTCGGCGCGATCCCACATCTCCTCGGTGCCGACGCGCTTCTCCGGCCGGGTCGACAGCTCGAGCCGGGGCTCGAACCCGAACAGCTCGTAGATGTGAAAGCCGAAGTTCAGGCAGTTGACGACCTCGGCCTCGATCTGGTCCTCGGTGCAGAAGATGTGGGCGTCGTCCTGGGTGATGTGCCGGACGCGCATGAGGCCGTGCAGCGTGCCGCTCGGCTCATGGCGGTGCACGAGGCCCGCCTCGGAGTAGCGGATCGGCAGGTCGCGGTAGCTGTGGCGGTGCTGCTTGTACAGCTGGATGTGGCCCGGGCAGTTCATGGGCTTCAGGCCCATCGCCCGCTTCTCGACCTCCGTGAAGTACATGTTCTCGCGGTAGGCGTCCCAGTGGCCCGACGTCTTGAACAGGTCGACGTCGAAGAGGATCGGCGTCCGGACCTCGCGGTACCCGCGACGCGCGTTCTCGCTGCGCCACAGCTCCGTGAGCGAGTTCCAGATCTGCATGCCGTTGGGCTGCCAGAACGGCGAGCCGGGTGACAGCTCGCTGAACATGAAGAGCTCGAGCTCGGCGCCGAGCTTGCGGTGATCGCGTGCACGGGCCTGCTCGAGCAGCTCGAGGTGCGCGTCGAGCTCCTTCTTCTTGAAGAACGCCGTGCCGTAGACGCGCGTGAGCATCTGCCGGCTCGCGTCACCGCGCCAGTACGCGCCCGCAACGCTCTGGAGCTTGAACGCGCCGATGCGCTTCGTCGAGGGCGCGTGCGGGCCGCGGCAGAGGTCGGTGAACGGGCCGTTCGTGTAGAGACTCACCGTCTCGACGCCCTGGTTGCGGACGAGATCCTCGATGAGCTCGACCTTGTAGTCCTGTCCCTCGGCCTTGAAGCGCTCGAGCGCCTCGGCGACCGACACGTCCTCGCGGTCGAACGTCTCGTCGGCGGAGACGTGCTCGCGCATCTTCTCCTCGATGCGCGCGAAGTCGCCCTCGTTGAGCGTGACGCCCTCGGGGAACTCGAAGTCGTAGTAGAAGCCCTGGTCGATCGGCGGGCCGATGCTGATCTTCACGCCCGGGTAGAGCTCCATGACCGCGGCGGCGAGGACGTGCGCCGTGTCGTGGCGGATGAGATCGAGCGCGTCCTGCCCCGAGCG
>CAMCUD010000060.1 GCA_945878865.1 Bifidobacterium breve
TCGAACTTCGTCATGCCGACGCCGATGACGAACGTGCGGTTGCTCATGGTGGGTCTCCTCACATCCCCATCGGGACGCCGCCGCTGACATGGAGCACCTGGCCGGTGACGTAGTTCGACCAGGGCGAGCACAGGAACGCGATGCCGCCGGCGGCCTCCTCGGGGGTGGCGCCGCGGCCGAGCGGGATCATCATCGACATCATGGCCCGCATCTGCTCGGGGATGCCGGTCTGGATCTTCTGCCCGTCGATGTCGATGATCGTGTCGTCGCCCTTCGCGGCGGTCATGCGCGTCTCGACGAGCCCGAACGCGACGGCGTTGACGTTGATCTTGAACTGGCCCCACTCCTTGGCCAGCGTCTTGGTCAGGCCGGTGACGGCGGCTTTGCCGGAGCTGTAGTTCGCCTGCCCGGCGTTGCCGAGCGTGCCCGCCAGCGAGCTGACGTTGACGACCTTGCGGAAGACCTCCTGCCCGGCCTCGCGCTCCTTCTTCGCCGGCTCGCGCAGGTGGGGCGCCGCGGCGCGCAGGACGCGGAACGGCACGCCCGCGTGGATGTCCATGATCTGGTCCCACGCCTCGTCGGTCATCTTGTGGATCGGCGCGTCCATCGTGAAGCCGGCGTTGTTGACGATGATGTCGATCCGGCCGAACGCGTCGATCGCGGCCTCGATGAGCCGGTCGGCCTCACCGTCCTTCATGAGGTTGCCCGCGTGCACCGCGGTCTCCCCGCCGATCTCGCTCGCGGCCTGCTGCGCGACGTCGGCGTCGAGGTCGTTGATCAGGACCTTCGCGCCGCCCGCGCTGAGCAGCTCCGCGGTGGCCCGGCCGATCCCTCGGGCCGAGCCGGTCACCACCGCGACCTTGCCTTCGAACATCCCCACTTCGTCGCCTCCCGTTCGTGGACGTCGGCGACTGTACCCAGGTTATTGGCGAAGCGCCAGTAACTGCATCAGCCGCGCAGTCGCACCGGCACCGTCCGCGGCTGGTTGAGGAACAGCGAGCGCACCATCTCGGGCTGGCTCGTCAGCGTCATGTCGGGGAAGCGCGCGAGCGTCTCCTCGAACAGGATCTTCAGCTCGAGGCGGGCCAGGGCGGTGCCGAGGCAGAAGTGGCGCCCGCCGGCCCCGAAGGCCTGGTGCTCGGGGTTGCGCTCGACGTCGAGCTGGTGCGGGCACTGGTAGACCGCCTCGTCGCGGTTGCCCGACGGGTACCAGAGGATGACCTTGTCGCCCTCGCGGATGAGCTGGCCGCCGAGCTCGACGTCGCGCGTGGCCGTGCGGCGGAAGTGCGCGAACGCCGGGAACATGCGCAGGAACTCCTCCACGGCCGCCGGGATCTTCGACGGGTCGTCGACGAGCTTGCGCATCTCCTCCGGGTTGCGCAGCAGCGCGAGCATCCCGTTGGAGTACGTCGCCTTCGTGCTGTCGTTGCCCGCCGCGACGAGCAGGCCGAACCCGAAGGCGATCTCGTGGTCCTCGAGCTTCTCGCCGTCGACCTCGGAGTGCACGAGCAGGCTCGTGAGGTCGTCCGTCGGATGCTCGCGCCGCTCGGCGGCGATCTTCATCACGCGCTCGAAGACCTCCGCGATGACCTTGTGCGCGGTCGCGTTGCCCTCGGGCTGCAGCTCGTCGTCGCCGAAGCCCAGGCCCTGGTTGGCGAGCTCCGCCCACGCCACGTCGTCTTCCTCGGGCGTGCCGAGGAAGCTGCCGATGACCCGGCCGACAACCGGCTGGGCGACGTCCTTGATGAGCTCCGCCTCGCCCTGGGCGGCGACGCGGTCGAGCACGCGCGTGGCGATCTCCCGGATGTCGCGTTCGTGCTCGGCGATCCGCTTGGGGGTGAAGCCGCGCTGGAACAGCGCCTTGATGCGGTCGTGGCGCGGCGGGTCCATCCCGATGAACATCGCGTTCTGGACCTCGACGGGCGTGGCGTGATCCACCGCGAGGATCCCGCCCTTCTCCGAGGAGAACGTCTGCCAGTCGCGGCTGACCTCGTGGATGAGCTCAGCGGTCGTCACCGACCAGAACCCGGCCTCCTCCGGCCAGGTCGCCATCGGGCTCCAGTGGACCGGTGCCTCGCGACGCAGGCGGTCGAAGATCTCGTGCGGCGGCCCGTCGCGCCAGAGCTCGACGTCGCCGAGATCGAGGGTGTCGAGGGACTCCTGCGTCGCGATGCCCATGGTCTAGTCCTCCTTCCCCGTGCCGAGCATGGCCGGGGTGTCCTGGGAGATGCGCTCGAGGTACTTCTGCCGCTCGGGTGCGCCGAGCGCGTCGAGCATGAGGCGATCGCCCTTCGTGACCTTCGCGATCGCGTCGTTGAGGCGCAGCGGCATGAGTGCCGTCGTCTTGTAGATCGTCTGCGTGGACTTCGGGCACCACACCTCGTAGCGCCGGGTCTCGATCGCCTCGACGATGGAGTCAGCGACGTCCTCGGGCTGCAGCGCCTTCACGCCGCGGGTGTCCGGCACGCCGTCGGTCAGCTCCGTGCGCACGATGACCGGCATGACCACGGAGACGTCGACCGGCGTGTCCTTGAGCTCGCCGCGCATCGCGCCGGTGATGCCGACCACCGCGTGCTTCGTGCCGCAGTACGTCGCGATGCCGGGCACGGGGAACTTGCCGGCGGAGGAGGCGACGTTGATGACGTGGCCGCGGCCGCGTTCGAGCATGCGGGGGATGACGGCGCGCATGCCGTTGATCGGCCCCATGACGTTGATGGAGAACTGGCGCTGGATGCTCGCCTCGTCCTCCTCGAGGAACCACGTCGTGGGCATGATCCCGGCGTTGTTGATGAAGACGTCGATCGGGCCGAGCTGCTCCTCGGTCTTCGCGACGAACTCGTCCATCGACGCGCGGTCGGTGACGTCGAGGGGCAGCGCGATGGTGCCCGCGCCGAGCTCGTCGGCCGTCTGCTGGGCCAGCGCGACGTCGACATCGCCGATGGAGACCTTCGCGCCCTTGGAGATGAGCGCCTTCGCGGTCGCCTTGCCGATGCCGCGCGCCGCGCCCGTGATGGCGACGACCTGTCCGGCGATGACCAGGTGAGTGCGTGGTGACATTTGTCCGTCCGTTCGACTTTCTTGGCGGCTCGCCAATTTCCGCGGGGCACCGTACCACGCCTCGGTCCTCGCATGCGAAGGTTCGGACGGCGTAGCATTGGCGAACCGCCAGCAACGGCCGTCCCGCCGCCGAGAGGATCGAGATGCTCCAAGTCGCCCCCGAGCGCAGCGCCACCATCGACGTCGAGAACCCCGCCACCGGAGAGGTCGTCGGGACCGTTCCGCGGATGACCGAGGGCGACGTCCACGCCCTCGCGGCCCGGGCCCGCGAGGCGCAGCGCACGTGGCAGACCATGGGCTTCGACGGACGCCGGCGCATCCTCGTCGAGGCGCGCAAGTGGCTGAGCCGCAACCGCGACCGCGTCATCGAAACGATCTCCGCCGAGAGCGGCAAGCCCCGCGACGACGCCACCGTGGAGCTCACCCTCGGCGCCGAGGCGCTCGCGTTCTGGGCCAAGAACGCCGAGGGCTACCTCGCCGACGAGCGCATGCGCGGGCCGGCGCCCCTCCTGGTCGGCCGGACCGTCGTCACTCGGTATGAGCCGCTCGGCCTCATCGGGATCATCGAACCGTGGAACGCGGCCTACAGCCTTGAGATGCTCGACGCCACGCCGGCGCTGGCGGCGGGCAACGCCGTGATCCTCAAGCCGTCGGAGCTCACGCCGCTGTCGGCCGAGCTCATCCAGGAGATGTACCTCGACTCGGGGATGCCGCCGGGCGTCTTTCAGCTCGCCCACGGCGACGGCGAGGCCGGCGGCGCCGTCGTCGACGTCAGCGACTACGTCGCGTTCACCGGCAGCGAGCGCACGGGGCGCAAGGTCATGGAGCGCGCCGCGAAGTCGCTGACGCAGGTCTCCCTCGAGCTCGGCGGCAAGGATCCGATGCTCGTCCTCGCCGACGCCGACCTCGAGCGCGCCGCCAGCGGCGCGGTGTACGGCGCGATGTTCAACGCCGGCCAGGTGTGCATGTCGATCGAGCGCGTGTACGTCGAGGCGCCGGTCTACGAGGAGTTCGTGGCCAAGGTCGTCGAGCAGGTCCGCGAACTGCGCCTCGGCGCGTCGGACAAGGCCGGCAAGGTCGACATCGGCCCGATCATCTTCCCGCCGCAGATCGACAAGATCGAGGCGCACGTCCGCGACGCCGTGGCCAAGGGCGCGCGGGTGCTCACCGGCGGGAAGCGGGCCGACCGCCCGGGCCGGTTCTACGAGCCGACCGTCCTCGTCGACGTCGATCACACGATGGACGTCATGACCGAGGAGACGTTCGGCCCGGTCCTGCCGATCATGAAGGTCGCCGACGCCGAGGAGGCCGTGCGGCTGGCCAACGACACGCCCTACGGGCTGCAGGGCTCCGTGTGGACCGCGGACCGCGAGCGCGGCGCGCAGCTCGCCGCGCGCGTGGAGGCGGGCACCTGCAACGTCAACGACGCGATGGTGAACCTCGCGGCGTTCGCCGCCCCGTACGGCGGGCGCAAGTCCTCGGGCATCGGCCGGCGCAACGCGGGCGCGGCCGGGATCCGCCGGTTCTGCGCGACCCAGGTCATCACGGACAACAGGCGCCCGCTCAAGCGCGAGGTGCTGTGGTTCCCGTACTCGCCGTGGGCCACGCGCATGGTGCGCGGGCTCGTCGGTGTCCGCGGCCGGTTCACGCGGTAATACAAACCGAACAGGTGCTTTGTAAGCTTGCGCGCCGCGCCATCGGACCGTCGAGAGAGGACGCCACGTGGGACCACTGCAGGGAGTGAAGATCGTCGAGATCGCGGGCATCGGGCCGGGCCCGTTCGCCGCGATGGTCCTCGCGGACCTCGGGGCTGACGTCATCCGCGTCGAGCGGCCGGGCGGCGCCGCCGCGTTCGGCCCGACCGACCCCACCCTCCGGGGCCGCGCGGTCGTCACCGCGGACATGAAGACGCCGGAGGGCAAGGAGCTCGTCCTCGCGCTCGCCGAGAAGGCCGACGCGCTCATCGAGGGCAACCGGCCGGGCGTCATGGAGCGCCTCGGCCTCGGCCCGGACGATCTGCTGGCTCGCAACCCGAAGCTCGTCTACGGCCGGATGACCGGCTACGGGCAGACCGGCCCGCTCTCGAGCGTCGCCGGGCACGACATCAACTACATCTCGATCTCCGGCATCCTCGGCGCGATCCAGCGCACCGGTGAGCGCCCGCTGTTCCCGATGAACCTCGTCGGCGACTATGGCGGCGGCGGCATGTTCCTCATCGTCGGCGTCCTCGCCGGGATCATCGAGGCGCGCCAGAGCGGCCGCGGCCAGGTCGTCGACGCCGCGATGACCGACGGCTCGGCGCTGCTCGCGGCGATGATGTACGGCATGCGCGCGGTCGGCGCGTGGAACGACGAGGCGGGCACGAACCTGCTCGACTCCGGCGCGCACTTCTACGAGGTCTACACCGCGAAGGACGGCGGTCATGTGGCGCTCGGTGCGATCGAGCCGCAGTTCTACGCCGAGCTGCTGCGCCTCCTGGAGATCCCCGCCGAGGAGATGCCGCAGTTCGACCAGTCGCGCTGGCCGGAGTTCAAGGAGCGGATCGCCGGCATCATCGCGACGAAGACGCGCGACGAGTGGGCCGCGATCCTCGAGCCCGCCGAGGCGTGCGCGACGGCGATCTACGGCTTCGGCGACGCGTCTTCGCATCCGCACAACGTCGCCCGCGGCACGTTCGTCGAGATCGATGGCGTGACGCAGCCAGCGCCGGCGCCGCGGTTCTCCCGCACCCCGGGAGAGATCCGCCCGAAGCCGAGCGCCGACGACGCGCTCGCTGCCTGGGGCGTGGCGGTGCCCGCCGCCTCCTGACCGGCGTCACACGGCCGGGTAGCTGAACCGGCCGGCGAAGAACGCATCCTCGTCACGCCCCAGCGGCGTGGCGGGGTCATCGTCGAGCAGCCACTCGCGGGTGATGTCGAGCCAGCGGTTGCACGAGCGCAGCTGGCCGAGCAGGCCGAGCAGCAGGAACATCCCGCGGAAGATCACGAAGTGCTCCGCGGGGAGCGTCAGACCCTCGAAGCCCTGGCTCGCGCGCATGTCGGTGTACGTGCGCATCATGTCGGCCGTCTTGCTCGCGTCGGCCTGGACGGGCTCGTCGACGAGCGCCCAGCCGAAGATGGCCGCGTAGCTCGCGAGGAAGGACTCGGCGATCGCCGGGTCGGGGTCGAGCGCGTGCAGCTCGCTGGCGATCGCCAGCAGCTTCTGGGCGTCGCCCTCATACGTCGCCCGGGTGGACGCGACGACCTGGCGGACGTTGACGTCGTCGAGGTGCTTGGCGAAGCCGAAGTCGAGGAACCCGATCCGGCCGTCGTCGAGGAACAGGCTGTTTCCCGGGTGGGGATCGCCGTTGAGCAGCCGGTGACGCAGCGGGCCGTTGAGATAGAAGCGGACGAGGATCTCCCCGTACCGGTCACGGTCGGCCTGCGGCGTGTCGGCCAGGACCTCGCGGAACCGCCGGCCTTCGACGTACTCCGTGACGATCACGCGCTCGCCGGTGAGCGACCGGATCACGTCGGGCACGACGATGAACGGATGGCCGCGGTACAGGCGGGCCATCTCGCGATGGTGATCGGCCTCGAGCTCGTAGTCGAGCTCCTCGCCGATGCGCTCGCGGATCTCGTCGGCGATCGCGCGCGTGTCGATGCCCGGCGCGAGGACGTTCAGCAGCTTCAGGCCGAGGCGGAGGTTCTGCATGTCGGCGTGGATCGCCTCGGCGATGCCGGGGTACTGGACCTTCACCGCGACATCGCGGCCGTCATGCAGCGTGGCGCGGTGCACCTGGCCGATCGACGCGGCGGCGATCGGCTCGGGGTCGATGTCGGCGAACGCGTCGGCGAGCCGCGTGCCGGTGTCGCGCTCGACGACGTTCGTGATCGCCGAGAACGACACGGGCTCGGCGTCGTCCTGAAGGCGCGCGAGGGTCTCCTGGAACTGGGGGCGGATCTCCTCGGGCACCAATCCGATGTCGACGGCCGAGAGCGTCTGGCCCACCTTCATCGCGGCGCCGCGCATCCCGCTGAAGACCTTGACGAGACCCTCGGCGGCCTTCAGCTGCTGCTTCGTGGCCGCGCGCCTGCCCGCCTCGCTGTCACGCCCGGCCATCGCGCGCGCCGTCGCCTGCCGGGCGGCCAGGCCCGCAGCGCCGCCGGCGAACCTGACGCCGCGCCCGACCCGCGACCTGCCGACGTGCCTCGTGGACATGCTCCCCCTCCTCGTGTTCACCTCTGCACATTCGCCGGTCCGGGAAGGCGAGGCATCCGTACTCCTCCGCTCGCCGGCGCGGGAAGGCCACGGATCTGCGGTGGCGGGCCGGACGCCGATCAGGAAGACTCCATCGGGTGATCACGCCGGTCTTCAAACTCGACTCGCGTGAGCGCTGGCGCCCGCAGCCGGTGGAGACCGCTGAGCGGCTGGCGACGATCGGCGGCGCCGCCGTCGACCTCGCCGCGCTGCCGCCCGGCGGCGGGCGCATGGACTTCCCGCCCGACATGGTCGACCCGGCCGACACGCCGGTCGTCGGCTACCACCGCGTGGTGGAGGCGGCCTTCCTGCACTGGCACCAGTTCTGGCTCTGGTACCTCTACAACCCGTGGTCGATCGCCGGCGTCGGGCGCCACGAGGGCGACTGGGAGTTCGTGCAGATCGGGTGCGTCGACGCGGCCGGCGAGGAACCCGTGCTGCTCACGGCCTCGCAGCACCAGACCGGGGAGAAGCGCGAGTACTGGCGGTGCGAGCAGCTCGACGGCGGGCGGCCCGTGATCTACGTCGCCCGGGGCTCGCACGCCAACTACTTCACCGCCGGTGCGCGAGGTGAGGACGAAGCCGACGGGCGGGGGCGCACGCTCAGCGCGATCGCCTGGCGCGACTTCGGGTCGTGGGCGACGTGGCCGGGCCGGTGGGGGAACTCGACCGGCGCCGGGAAGTCCCCGCAGTCCCCGGGCGCCCAGACCGAACGCTGGAGCCACCCGGAGATCTACCACGCGCGCTCGCGCTAGTCGCCGCCCTGGCGGGTCTGCGGGGGGTTCGTCGCGTAGAGCTGCTCGAAGCCGGCGATGAGGTCGGCCTTCTCCTTGTCGCTGAGCCGCGCGTCGGCGTGGTTCGGGGCGATCTTGTACTTCAGCGGCGGCATCTCACCCTCGGAGATGACCTCCTTGATCTCCTGCAGCTCCGGCTGGGGCTTGTTCCACTCCGAGAGGTTCATGTTCGAGCGCCCGCCGTCGACGTCGTCCTGGATGAGCCACGACGCGGGCGCGATGTTCGAGTACCACCACCACGTCGTGTCGTTGCTGTGGCAGTCCTGGCACGCGCTGGCGAAGATCTGCTTCTGCGACGCGGTCTGGAACGTCACCGGGTCGGTCGCCGGCGGGTTCGTGTGGTCGCGGCCGTAGGGGACGAGCTGGATGAGCAGGAACACGGCGAGCAGACCCAGCGCGCCGTAGCCGAGAATCTTCTTCACCGGTCGGCGCCGGCCCTCTGCGGGCGCCTCGGGCTGAGTGTCCGTCGTCTCGTCGGCCATGCGGGACACCGTACCCCGGCCGCGCGGTGCTTGCGTCAGCACCTTTCCGCAGCGATGCGTCGGCGCGGCACGGATGCCACACGCCCAGCGGCACGGGATCCTGAGATGCGGAAAGGGAGGTCGTCATGCCGCACAACATGGGCACCGCAGACCGCGTCATCCGCGCCGCGGTCGTCGCCCCGCTTCTCGTCATCGTCGCGCTCACGGTCGTCCAGGCGGTCGCCGTCGGCGTCATCCTCGTCGCGCTCGCGTTCGTGATGCTGCTGACCGGCGTCATCGGTTCGTGCCCGCTGTACGTGCCGTTCGGTCTGGACACCCACCGCGCGCCGCACACCACCGCCTGACGTGCAGGTCTCCTCGCCCGCGCCACCCCTGAGCGACGCCGCGCGCGAGGAGGCCGCGCAGCACATCCGCGACCACGCGCTCGGCGAGGCGGCGCGCATCGACCGGCTCTCGCGAATCCGCGAGGTCGTGCTCGGCGTGCAGGACGGCCTGCTCGTCCCCCTCGGCGTGGTCACCGGCATGGCCGCGGCGGCGCCGGGCCGGCCGGCGATCCTCGTCGCCGGCATCGCCGAGGCCGTCGCGGGCTGCATCGCCATGGGCGGCGGCTCGTACCTCGCCAGCGAGGCCGAGGAGGCGCTGTACGCCGCCGAGATCGAGGACGAGGGCCGCGAGATCGACGAGGAGCCTGAGCGCGAGGTCGCCGAACTCGCGCTGGTCCTCGAGGACGAGGGCCTTCCCCGCGAGGCGGCCGAGCGCGTCGCGCACGGCCTGGCCACGAACGCGAACGTCTTCCTGCGCACCAAGGTGCAGAAGGAGCTCGGGCTCTCGCCGGACTCCGGGGGCGCGGCGGTCGGCGACGCCCTGGTCGTCGGGCTGAGCTACATGGCCGCGGCGGTCGTCCCGCTGTGGCCGTACATCGTCCTGCCGCTCACGCTTCCCGCGCTGGTGACGAGCATCGCGTGCACGCTGCTCGCCCTGTTCGCGCTGGGCGTCGGGAAGGGCAGGATCGCGCGCCAGGCGTGGTGGCGCGCGGGCCTGCAGGTCCTCCTCATCGGCTCGGCGAGCGCGGCCGTCGGGTTCGCCGTCGGCCACGTCGTCACAGCCGTCACCTAGACGAGCGCCTTCTCCCGCTCGGCCTCGCGCTCGACCTCGACCGCACCGTCGTGCGCGACGAGGATCGCGCCCTCGCCGGTGGCGTAGGCCTCCTCGCCGTGCGCGACGATGTCCAGACCGATCGCCTCCTGGTACGCGGTCGCGCGCAGCGGGGTGACGAGCCCGAGCAGCTTGAGCAGGACGAACGTCACGCCGAACGCGTACGCGGGCGTGGCGACCGCGGCGACCGCCTGCTCGCCGAGCTGGCCCCAGTCGCCGTAGATCGCGCCGTCGGCCACGCCGTTCCACGACGAGCCGGCCACGAGCCCGATGAACAGGATGCCGACGAAGCCCGCCAGCCCGTGGGCGCCGAGGACGTCGAGCGTCTCGTCGACGCGGGTGCGCGGACGCCACATGATCACCGCGTAGCTCGGGACGGCGGCGACGACGCCCAGCGCCATCGCCCAACCCGGACTGATGAAGCCCGCGGCGGGCGTGATCGCCACGCACCCGACGATGATCGCGGTCGCCGCGCCGATCGCCGTGACGTGGCGGGCGCGGACGATGTCCAGGATGAACCACGTCGCCAGCGCACACGCGGGCGTGAGCAGCGTGTTGACGAAGGCGAGGATCGACGCGTTGCCGACCGAGAACCCGCTGCCGCCGTTGAAGCCGAACCACCCGAACCACAGCAGCCCGGCCCCGAGCAGCACGTAGACCGCGTTGTGCGGCAGGAACGCCTGGCGGCCGTAGTCGCGCCGCGCGCCGACGACCAGCGCGGCGGCCAGCGCGCTGAAGCCCGACGCCATCTCGACCGGCACGCCGCCAGCGAAGTCCAGCGTGCCCTGCGCCTGCAGCCAGCCGCCGCCCCACGCCCAGTGCGCCAGCGGCGCGTAGACCACGATGGACCACACCGCGCTGAAGACGAGGAACGGGCCGAAGCGCATCCGCTCGACCACCGCGCCCGAGACGAGGGCCGTGGTGATGATGCAGAAGGTGGCCTGGAAGGCGAAGAAGAGCAGGCCGGGGATCGCCGTCCCCTCCCGCGGGGTGAAGTCGACGCCCTGCAGGAAGGCGTGATCGAAGCCGCCGATGAAGCCGTTGCCTTCGCTGAAGGCCAGCGAGTAGCCGATGGCCGCCCAGGTGATCGTCGCGATGGCGAGCGCGGCGACGCACATCATGAACGTGTTCAGCGTGTTCTTCGAGCGCACGAGCCCCGCGTAGAAGAGCCCGAGCGCCGGGGTCATCAGAAGGACGAGCGCCGTGGCGACGAGCATCCAGGCGGTATCGCCCGCGTTGACTCCCGCGCTCATGCCGCACCCACCGGCGTGACGGCGCTGGTGTCGCTCTCGCCCGTCCGGATGCGCACGACGCGCTCGAGCGGGACGACGAAGATCTTCCCGTCGCCGACCTCGCCGGTGCGCCCGCCTTCGCAGAGCGCGTCGATCGTCGGGTCCACGAACTCGTCGGAGACCGCGATCTCGAACCGGACCTTCTCCGACAGGCCCATGCGCACCGTGGTGCCGCGGTACGTCTCGACACGGTCGAGCTCCCCGCCGTGGCCCTGGACACGGGTCATGGACAGGCCGCGCACGCGGGCGCGGTAGAGGGATTCCAGGACGTCGTTGACCTTCTCAGGCCGGACGATCCCGATGACGAGCTTCATGCGGCGGGCTCCTGACTGCGGGGACGTGGCAGGCTCTCGCGTCGGAGGCCGCGCGTCGTTGGCCCGCTGTCCAACGGGATCGCGGCGCGTTTCGACCTCATGTACAAACGGACCCGCCTGGTGTTGGACCAGATGGCCAAACGCCCCGCCGCGGCGTCACGTCCGCGAGACTGCCGACATGCGCAAGCTTCAGAGCCAGGCGGTCCACCACATCACCCTCACAGGCGCCGACCGGCAGACCTCGATCGACTTCTGGGAAGGCGTGCTCGGGATGCCGTTCGTCTTCGAGCAGCCCAACCTCGACAACCCGGACGAGAGCCACCTGTACTTCGACCCGGGCGACGGCCGGCTCATCACGATCTTCACGAACGAGACGCGCGTTCCCGACCCCTCGCCCGTGCCCCAGGACCCCGGCTGCGTGCACCACCTCGCGCTGTCACTGTCCAACGCGTCGTTCCGGCAGGCCGTCGAGCGCCTGGACGAACGCGGCATCACGCACAGCGGCGTGAAGGACCGCGGGTTCATGGACTCCATCTACTTCCGCGACCCGCTCGGGTTCCTCATCGAGCTCGCGTCCTACCGGTTCGAGCCGCCGGAGGGCGTCACGCACGGCGAGGTCCTCCTCGAGGCGCACCGGCTGCGCACCGAGCGCGGCGACTACAACATCGCGCCGATCCATCTCGCCGACGCGATCGAGCACCTCACGCTGCGCACGCGCTCGTCGCTCTCCCAGGACCGGTCGGCGAAGGACCCGTACTCGCGATGACCGGTGGGGGGGGGGGGGGGGGGGG
>CAMCUD010000061.1 GCA_945878865.1 Bifidobacterium breve
GGACTCGCCGCCAGGTGCTTGCCGGCGCCGCTCTGGGTGGTCTGGCCATCGCCGCGCGCGCGGCTGCCGCGCCGTACACACCGCCGACGCGGCTCGATCAGCCGCCCACCGGGTCCCTGGGCCTGGAGTACAGGTCGCCGCGGCTGGCGAAGTTCGTCGACGAGCTGCCGCGCCTGCCCGTGCGTGGGCTGGGCGGCGACATCCACCTTGCCGAGGCGCGCCACCGCTTCCATCGCGACCTCGACGCGGTGCCGAGCTGGGGCTACGACGGCGTGACGCATCTGGGCCCGACGCTCGAGGCCCATCGCGGTGAGCAGACGCCGACGACGTTCGTCAACGGCCTGGGCCGCCATGTCCTGTGGCGCGACATCGACCGCACGCTCCACGGCGCCTCCGACGAGGACCGCTGGCGCCCGCCGACGGTCGTCCACCTGCACGGGGCGCCGAACCCGCCGGGGTCCGACGGTCATCCGATGTCGGCCTTCCGGCCGGGCGCCCGCCACACGTACACGTTCGGCCTCGACATGGAGGCGACGACCCTCTGGTACCACGACCACGCGATGGGCACCACGCGCCTGAGCGTGTACGCGGGCCTCGCGGGGATGTTCCAGCTGCGCGACGAGTTCGACACCGGTGAGGCCGACAACCCGCTCGGGCTTCCGGCAGGGGAGTACGAGATCCCGCTGGCGATCTGCGACAAGCTCTTCATGCCCGACGGCCGGCTGCGCTACCAGGGCACGCCGGTCGTGCCGCAGGATCAGTGGGGCGGCGGGCTGTGCGGCGACGTCATGGTCGTCAACGGCAAGGCCTGGCCGAAGCTCGACGTCGACCGCGGCGTCTATCGATTCCGTGCGCTGAACGCCACGCAGCTCAACGACTACCGCCTGTCGTTCTCCAACGGCATGAGTTTCTGGGTCATCGGCAGCGACGGTGGGCTGCTCGACGCGCCGGTCGAGGTCGCCGCGTTGAACATGGCGCCCGGTGAGCGCTACGACCTGCTCGTCGACTTCTCGCAGCTGGAACCGGGCGCGCGCGTCGACCTGCGCAACTCGATGCGCATCAACTGGGCGGGCCGCCTGATCGGCGCCGTCCAGGTCCCCGACGTCATGCGCTTCGCCGTCGGCCCCGCCCGCGGGCGGCACACCACGATCCCGCGGGTGCTGCGCGGCGGCACCGGTCGCCCCGCACCGCTGCCCGCGCCGCCCGCCGCGACACGCAGGCGCACTGCGACGCTGAACACCGCGATCAACCTGCGCGGCTTCCGCGGCATGACGGCGCTGGTGATGAACATGAACAACCTGCGGTTCTCCGACCCCGAGGTCGAGGCGCCGGAGCAGGGGACCGTCGAGCGGTGGGACTTCGTCAACTGCGACCTGACGATCCAGGTGCACGCGATGCACGTGCACCTCGTGCAGTTCCGGGTGATCGCCCGCCGCGATCTCGACGTCACGCGGTATCTCCGCGACAACCCCACGCCGTCGCTCGGCCGCCGCTGGGCCCCGGTGGCCGACCGGTACCTGCGCGGCGCCTCCGACCCGCCGGCGCCGTACGAGGCAGGGTGGAAGGACACGGTGCGCTGCCCGACCAAGCAGGTCACGAGCGTGCTCGTGCGCTGGCCGACCGCCGCCGAGCTCGGGTTCGATCCTGACGCGCCGTTCGTCACGCCGACGGGGGCGAGCGAGCGCGGCTACGTCTGGCACTGCCACGCGCTCGACCATGAGGACCACGAGATGATGCTGCCGCTGCGGGTCGTGGCGCCGGGATCGACGGTGACGTCCACGGTCCGGCAGTTCTGCCGCCTGGCGCGCCCGGCGTAATGCGCCGCCCCCAGCGGGCTTGAGGGGGTATGCGCACGACCACCGCTGTCCTCACCCTCGCGGCCGCCCTGGCGCTGCCCGCCGCCGCCCAGGCGTACTCCGACGACCTCGATGCCGGCTTCGGCACCAGCGGTCGAGCCATCATCGCCGTCGGCAACCAGGAGACCCAGGTCCATGGATCGCTTGTGCACGACGGAAAGGTGGTGATCGCCGGCGCCGCCAGACACAACGGCGACACCCGGCTGTACCTCGCCCGCTTCGGCTCGACCGGGCTGCCGGACGCGTCGTTCGCCGGCACGGGCGCGCGGATGTTCGACCTGTCGGCAGGCAAGGCGGACGAGGCGGTCGCCGTTGCGCGCCAGGCCGACGGCCGGTACGTCGTGGCCGGGTACCGGACCGTCGTCGACGCCGGCAAGGACGAGAGCCGCGCCGTCCTGGTCCGCTTCAACACCGACGGCTCGGTCGACGACGGCACCGTCGCCGACAGCACGCCCGGCGATGAGTACGGCACCGACGGCGTGATCACGTTCACCCCGACGAGCGGGGAGCCCGCCTCGGCGACGGACGTCGTCATCGACGCCGACGGCAAGGCCCTCATGGTCGGCGAGACCGATGGCGACCGGTTCTTCCAGCGCTTCAGCGTCGGCGGGGCGGTGAGCGGGTCCGCCGAGATCAACGCGTTCCCGTACGGCCAGTACGGCGAGACGAAGATCGTGCGCTCGGGCAGCGACTACTTCATGCTCGACGACGGCCCCGGCATCGGGGTGCAGAAGTTCACGAGCTCGCTGCAGCCTGCGGCGTGGGGATCGGGCGGAAGCGTGACGTTCCCGGGCACGAACAGCGGGTGGTCGGCCAACGCCCTCGCCGTCGCTCCGGACGGCGACATCATCATCGCCGGATCGACCTACGGCTCGAACAGCCTCATGACCGCCCGCGTCAACGCCAACGGCACGATCGACGCCGCATACGGAGGCAAGGGCACCGGCATCGCGAGCCACGCGATCGGCAAGATGGCGCAGTACCACACGGGGGTCACCGTCCAGCCCAACGGGCGCATCGTGGCGGCCGGGTACGCCGATGAGGATCGCGACATGGTCGTGGTCGCCCGGTACCTCGCCGACGGGACCCCCGACGCGTCCTTCGCCCCGCAGGGCGCGGTGATCACCGGTGGCCGGCCCCAGGACGCGAAGGGCGTGCGGGACGCCGTCCCCCATCTGGACGGCAACGGCCGGATCCTCGTGGCCGGCGAAGCCTCCGACGACACGGTCACCCGTGCGACGGTGCTGCGCTTCCTCGGCGGGTCGTCGTCGCGGCACGCGGGCAAGGTCATGGTCACGCCCAATGTGACGCCGGTCCCGGGTGACACGCTCACGTGCGATCCGGGCCTGTTCTCCGGAGGCCCGTCCCTGCAGTACGCCTGGTACCGCGGCTCGGGCAAGCTCTTCGCCACGACCCAGACGGTCAAGGTGACCGTGAGCGACGTGAGCGTCGGGCTGTGGTGCACGGTCGTCGCGACGTACGGCAACACACAACACTCGCAGGTGCTCGTCTCCGAGAACCTGCTCACGCCCGGTGTCGCCCCGCCCGCGCCCAAGCCGACCTCGAACGGGAACCCGGCGCCCAAGGCTCCGGGGCAGACGAACACGGGCACGACGCCGACCTCCGCCGGCGTGACCCCGCAGGCGCCCGGCAGCCAGACGAGGCCGGTCGTGACCTCGCAGGTCCGGGTGTTCCCCTACACCGTGCGCGGGCTGACGTCCAAGCGGGGCCGGCTGCGGCTGCAGATGCGCGTCGACACAGCGGCGACGATGCAGGTGCGCGCGCAGAAGGACGGCGCGGTCGTCCTCAACACGCGGCGGAAGCTGCGCTCCGGCAGCCAGGTCCTCGAGTTCTCCCTCAACGCGAAGGGCCGCAAGCTCCTGCGCAGCCAGCGGCGGCTGCGGCTCCGCGCGCAGGTGTGGGTGAGGTCGGCGGCGGGCCTGCCGGGCAGGTCAGTGACGACGACGGTCACCGTGACGCGCTGAACGCTGATCCCGGACCCCGCGCGGCGGCGGGCGGGGTCCGGGAGATACGCTCACAGGCGACATGACCGAAGAGCACCCCACCGCACCCGTCCGCACCGAAGTCCGCCACGTCGCCGACCCCAACAAGGTCCGCGTCGCGAGCTATCTCGCGGAGCCGGAGGAGGTGGGCCGCGTCCTGCTGCTGTACAGCGGCGGCCTGGACACCAGCGTCATGCTCAAGTGGATCCAGGACGAGTACGAGGCCGAGGTCGTCGCGCTGACCGTCGAGCTCGGCCAGCCCGGCGAGGACTACGACGTCGTGCAGGGCAAGGCCCGCCAGCTCGGCGCGATCGAGGCGATCGTCCACGACGCGCGCGAGGAGTTTGCCACCGAGTACCTCATCCCGGCGATCAAGGCGAACGTCAACTACGGCGACGGCTACCCGGCGTTCACGTCGCTCGGCCGGCCGCTCATCGCCAAGCTCGCCGTCGAGTACGCCCGCAAGCACGGCTGCGACACGATCGCGCACGGCTGCACCGGCAAGGGCAACGACCAGGTCCGCATCGAGGCGACGGTCGCGACGCTCGCGCCCGAGCTGAAGGTCATCGCGCCGGTCCGCCAGTGGAAGATGGGCCGTGACGAGGAGATCGCCTACGCCAACCAGCACGGCATCCCGGTGAAGGGTTCGTCGGGCGAGAGCGCGCCGTACTCGATCGACGACAACCTCTGGGGCCGCTCCAGCGAGGGGCGCTGGATCGAGGACCTCACACACGCGCCCGAGGACGACGTCTTCCAGCTCGTCACGCGCCCCGAGGAAGCGCCGGACGAGGCGGAGATCGTCACCGTCACCTTCGAGGCCGGTGTACCCGTCGCGCTCAACGGCGAGCGGCTCGACATCGTCCCGCTGCTCGAGAAGGCCGCGGAGCTGGGGATGAAGCACGGGGTCGGGATCCTCGACCACATCGAGGACCGCATCGTCGGCCTGAAGGTCCGCGACATCTACGAGGTCCCGGCCGCGGCGATCATCTTGCCCGCCCACCGCGAGCTCGAGCGCCTCACCGGCACGATCCATCAGAACCAGTTCAAGCCGATGCTCGATCAGAAGTGGGCGTACCTCGTGTACGCCGGCCTGTGGTACGAGCCGCTGCGTCTCGACCTGCAGGCCTACATCGATCACGTCAACGAGCGCGTGACCGGCACGATCGGGATGAAGCTCTACAAGGGCAGTGCGCGGGTCGTCACCCGCGAGAGCCCGAACGCCGTCTACGACGCGTCGCTCGCGACGTTCGCCGAGTCGGGCGGCCTGTTCGCCCAGGACGCGTCGCCGGGCTTCATCGAGTTGTGGTCGCTGCAGTCGCGCCTGGCGTGGCAGATGCGCGAGCGCGACGGCGAGGCCTAGCGGCCGCCGCCTTCAGGGTCAGACCGGCAGGCGGGCGGCCGCCCATGCGGGCAGCCGCTCGCGATTGATCGCCAGCCCGACAAGCGTGGCGACGACCGCCAGCGCGGCGATCGGGTGCGGCCGCGTCGCGCGACGGACCTTCGGCGAGAGGTACCACGCGCCGCCGCGCCACGTCAGGAACCCGAGCGTCTTGACCGGCAGGACGGCGACGAGCGCGAGGATCAGCCACCGCCGGGGCGACCAGAACGGCAGCGCGTTGCGCGCGAACTGGCGCGCGAAGAACCGCGTCACGTAGCCGACGATCAGGTAGCGGGAGATGCGCATGGGGCGGCAGCGTACACCCGCCGGCGCCGGGCCGGACGACGTTCTTCCTGCACCCTCCGGATATCGCGCCGGACCGCTCCGGAACCGTCCGCCGGGGCTCGTACGTTGCTCCCATGGTTCCCGCCGTTCCGCCCGAGTTCGCCCCCGTCGAGGTCGACCGCGTCGTGTGGTCGCCGACCGGCCCCGACAGCGGGACCGTCGAGGTCGTCGTGGAGGGGCGGTGGCGCGGCACACCGCTGCCCACGACGCCGCTGCTGCTCGTCGAGGAATCGGGTCTGCGCCGGCGCTTTGGCGCCCGCGGGGAGCAGCTGCCGGCCGCCGAGGGCGCGTTCAGCGCGGCGTTCTCGCTGCCCGATCGTCTGCGTGGCGAGCTGCAGGCCGGCGCGGCCCTGCGGCTTGGTGCGGCGGAGATGGCGCTTCCCGCCGCGCGTGTCGGGGCGACCGTCGGCGGAGGCGACGTCATCGACTCGTCGGTGCTTGTCGACCGCCGTGCGCAGCGCGACGAGACGGCGGGCCTGGCGGAGAAGATCGGGCAGGAGCGCGAGGCGCGCTCTCGCGCCGAGGCGGAGCGTGACGCGCTCGCCCAGGAGATCGCGGCCGCGCGCGCCGCGGCCCCCGCAGCGGGGCTCGAGCTCGATGAGCTGCGCCGCCTGCGCACGCGGGTCGACGAGCTCAACGACGCACTGATCGCCCTGGCCGGCGAGTGGCGCGTGCGGCTCCGTGACGAGGCGGCGGCTCGATGGGTCGCCGAAGCCGAGCTGCGCACCGAGCGCGCGCACGTCGGCGCGCTGCGGGCCGAGGTCGCGTCCCTGCGCGGCGACCGTCAGCCGGCGCCTGCGCCCCCCGCGCTGCCGCCGGAGTTCGCGCCTCCGCCGGAGGTCGACGCCACCATCGCGAACCTCGGCCGGGCGGCCGAGCGCCTGCGCGAACGCGCCGAGCACCTCGCCGCCGACGCCGCGCCGGCAGAGGGCGTCGCGCCGATCGCGTCGCCGATGGACGACCCCGAGGCGCTCGCGCAGGTCGTCGACGGCTTCGGCGTGACGATGGAGCACGACGCGATCACTCCTGAGGCGATCATCGAGCCGGCGGCCCCGGAACCGGTCGCGCCCCGGGTCGAGCGGGTCGTCGAGCTCGCGCCGCGGGTCGTCAACGATCACCTCTTCACGTTCTGGCTGACGAACGCGATCGAGAAGCTCGACGCGATCGACCGGCCCGCGGCCGCGCAGGCCGTCGTCTCGCTGCTGCCGCTCCAGGGCCCGGCGATGCGACGCAAGCTCACGTATGACCTCACGGTCGAGCCGCTCGGCGGGCGCCGCATCGTCCTCGGCAAGCGGACGTTCTCCGTGGAGGAGCACGAGTCCGGCGCAGAGCACGCCAAGCCGGATGTCGCGGTCGCCGGTACCCCCGCGAATGTCGCCCCGCTGGCTGCCGGCGGGGCGTGGCGCGGGGTGGACCTCGAGGTCACCGGCCGCAAGCGCAAGCTCAAGCGGCTGTTCCGCGCGCGGCGCAAGCCCGTGATGCTCAGCGACGTCGCGAGGGCCGGCCTGGACTTCGACTGCGGCGTCGCACTGCGGCTCCTCGCCGTGTCGGTGGACCCGGCGTGGACCGCCGGCTACGTGTTCCACGTCGGCTACCGCGTGGGCGACGATGACGGCGAGGGCTGGCTCATCCGCGTCGCCGACGGCCGCCCGCTGACCGTGACGGACGGGATCGACCCGACGGCGACGGCCACGGTGGAAGCGCCCTCGTGTGCGGGCCTGCTCGCGCACCTGACCCGGACTGAGCCACCGACCGAGGGCCCGACGGTCGTCGCCGGGGATCCGGCGGCCGCCGCATCGCTGGCGCGGTGGTTCGACCGGGCGCAGGGCTTCAAGGTCCTGTGACATCCTCGCCTGGCGGCTCGGATGCCACTGCGAGAACTCGTGACATCCCGCGGCCTGCGGCCTTGGATGCCACTGCGAGAACTCGTGACATCCCGCGGCCTGCGGCCTTGGATGCCATTGCGAGAACTCGGCTGCGCCTCCTTCTCGCGGCGTTGTGGGTGCGTGTGAGCAACTCTCGCAATGTGCGGGGAGGGCGGTGTTCGACGTCCGGTGTGGTCCCTAGTCTGAGGTGTCTGTGAGTACGCCGTCCTGCGCCCATCTCCACGTTCATTCCGAGTACTCGCTGCTCGACGGGGCGTGCAAGATCGATGCGCTTGCCGCGCGGGCCGCGGAGTTCGGGCAGCCCGCGCTGGGCCTGACCGACCACGGTGTGATGAACGGCTCGGTCGAGCTGTACAAGGCGGCCAAGAAGCACGGGATCAACCCGATCGTCGGCTGCGAGATCTACTACGTCGACGACCGCAAGGCCGACCCGTCGATCCGGCGCGAGCGCAACCACCTCACCTTGCTGGCCACGAGCGACGAGGGGTACCGCAACCTCGTCAAGCTCTCGTCCGCCGGGTTCCTAGAGGGGCTGCATCGCGGCAAGCCGTCGGTCGACATGGAGCTGCTCGAGCGGCACAGCAGCGGCGTCATCGCGCTCACCGGCTGCCTCGCCTCGCGCTTCTGCCAGCGGCTCGTCGACGGGCGCGTCGACGAAGCTCGCGCGCACGCCGACGACCTGCTCAACGTCTTCGGTCGCGACAACGTGTACTTCGAGGTCCAGAAGAACGGGATCGACGACCAGAACAAGGCGAACGAGGGGATCGTCAAGATCGCTCGCGAGGTGGGGCGCCCGCTCGTCGGCACGGCCGACGTGCACTACCTCCGCAAGGAGGACTACCACCACCACACGGCGCTGCTGTGCGTGCAGACGAAGAGCACGCTCGCCGCGCCGAAGATGACCTTCGACACGAACGAGTTCTACCTCAAGAGCAACGAGGAGATGGCGGCCGCGTTCGCCGAGTGGCCCGACGCGCTGCCGACGACGCTGGAGATCGCGCAGCGGTGCAGCGTCGAGATCGAGCTCGGGCGTCAGCTCATCCCGCGCTACCTGCCCGAGGGCGAGGACGAGCACCAGTACCTGCGCGACCGGGTGATGGAGGGGCTGCGCCGTCGCTACGGCGATCCGCCGCCCGCCGAGGCGATCGAGCGCATGGAGTACGAGCTCGGCGTCATCACGAAGATGGGCTTCGACGCCTACTTCCTCATCGTCTGGGACTTCGTCAAGTGGGCGAAGGACAACGGCATCGCCGTCGGCCCGGGCCGTGGCTCGGCCGCCGGCTCGCTCGTCGCCTACTGCCTGCAGATCACCGACGTCGATCCGTTGCGGTACGACCTGCTCTTCGAGCGCTTCCTCAACCCCGAGCGCGTGTCGATGCCGGATATCGACATCGACTTCTCCGTCCGCGGCCGCGAGCGCGTGATGCAGTACGTCGTCGAGCGCTACGGCCGCGAGTCGGTCGCGCAGATCGTCACCTTCGGCAAGATGTTCCCGCGCGCCGCGACCCGCGACGCGGCGCGGGTGCTCGGTCACCCGTACCAGAAGGGCGACGAGCTGGCCAAGCTCATCCCCGACCCCCAGCAGGGCCGGCCGCCGAGCTTCGCCGACTGCCTCGCCGAGGGGCAGGACCTCAAGAAGGCCTACGACGCCGACCCGGTCGCCAAGCAGATCGTCGACGTCGCTCAGGGCCTCGAGGGCATCGTCCGCAACTCGTCGATCCACGCCGCCGCGGTCGTCATCGCGGGCATGCCGCTGACGGACATCGTCCCGCTGCAGCTCGCCGACGCCGGCATGGGCGAGGACGGCCAGCGGCAGTACCGCATGGTCACGCAGTACTCGATGAAGCCCGTCGAGGAGCTCGGCCTGCTGAAGATGGACTTCCTGGGCCTGCGCAACCTCGACGTCATCGAGGACGCGCTGGACATCATCGCCCGCTCCACGGGCGAGCGGCCTGACATGGCGACGCTCCCGCTCGACGACGCGAAGTCCTACGACATGCTCGCGCGCGGCGACTCGGTCGGCGTGTTCCAGTTCGAGTCCGAGGGCATGCAGGAGGCGCTGAAGAAGGTGCGCCCCACGGAGTTCGACGACCTCGTCGCGCTCGTGGCGCTGTATCGCCCGGGCGCGATGGATCAGATCCCGACGTACGCGCGCGGCAAGCGCGATCCGGACACGGTCAACATCCCCGACCCGCGGCTCGAGCCGATCATCGGCGGCACGAAGGGCGTGATCCTGTACCAGGAGCAGGCCATGCTCATCTCCAAGGAGCTGGCCGGGTTCACCGGCGCCCAGGCAGACGACCTCCGCAAGGCGATCGGCAAGAAGAACCGCGAGGCGATGGCCAAGCTCAAGCCCGCCTTCTACGAGGGCTGCCGGAAGTCGGGCACGCCGGAGTCACTCATCGAGCAGATCTGGACGACGAACGAGAAGTCCGCCGACTACTCGTTCAACCGCTCGCACGCCGCCTGCTACGCCCTGATCGCCTACCGGACGGCGTGGCTGAAGGCCAACTACCCGGCCGAGTACATGGCCGCGCTCATCTCGTCGGTGATGGACACGAAGGACAAGGTCCCGTTCTTCGTCGACCAGACCGAGCGCATGGGCATCAGCGTGCTGCCGCCCGACGTCAACGAGTCCGACCACGCGTTCGTCGTCGTCGACGGCAACATCCGCTTCGGCCTGGATGCGGTCAAGGGCGTCGGCTACGCCGCGGTCGAGGCGATCAAGGCCTCCCGCGAGGAAGGCGGCCCGTTCACCGACCTCTGGGACTTCTGCGCCCGGGTCGACTCCCGCGCGGTGAACAAGAAGTCGATCGAGGCGCTCATCAAGTGCGGCGCCTTCGAGCAGACGGGCGCGACGCGCAAGGGCATGCTCGAGGTGCTCGAGCAGGCCCAGGCCGCGGGCCAGAAGGCGCAGCAGGACGCGCAGATCGGCCAGGGCTCGATCTTCGACGACCTGCTCGGCGGGGGCGACACGGGCAACGGCGCCGCCGCGGCGTTCGCTGCGCCGGCGCATCCGCCGATCCCCACCGAGGAGTTCGAGCAGAACGAGCTGCTGGCGATCGAGAAGGAGTCGCTGGGCCTCTTCATCAGCGCACATCCGCTGAAGGACGTCCGCGACGCCCTGCGCGTGCGCGTCGACGCCTCGCTCGCCGAGATGGCCGACCGCAAGGACGGGGACTGGGTCACCGCCGGCGGCATCATCACGCAGGCCAAGAAGATCCGCACGCGCAACGGCGACAACATGATGTTCGCCACGCTCGACGACCTCGAGGGCTCGGTCGAGCTCATCGTCTTCGCGAAGACCCTCGCCGAGTGCGAGGCGATCCTCGCCGTGGACAGCGTCGTGCTCGTTCGCGGGCGCGTCGACCACAAGGACCAGTCGAAGACGAACATCGTCGTGCAGTCGGTCGAGCTCTTCCAGCCGTCGGCCGAGGAGGTCGAGGCGGCGAAGGAGGAGATGGCCACGCGGCAGGTCGGCCCCGAGCCGCTGCACCTCGTGCTTGACGCCGCCAACCTCCCGTCGAGCGTCATCGACGACCTGCGGGACGTGCTCCACAACTTCCCCGGCGAGTCCGACGTGATCCTCGAGGTCCAGATGCGCGAGGGCGACCCGCGCAAGCTGAAGCTGGGCAAGGACTATCGCGTGGCGCCCACGGCGACGCTGAAGGCCGAGCTCGAAGCGATCCTCGGCCCGGCGATCGCTCCGCCGCAGCCTGAGGCCGCAGCGGTCTAACGCCGCAGCCAGTCGACGTACGCGCGGATCCCGTCTTCGACGGGCCGGCACGTCATCGGCAGGAGGACGTCGTCGGGGCCCGCCTCGTACGACCGTTCGTCTCCGGGCGGGGGCGCGCCGCCCGGCGTCTCGATCGGGGCCTGGGTGCCGGTCGCGGCCACGACCGCCCGCGCGGCGTCGAGCAGCGCGGTCGGGTGGCCGGAGGCGGCCAGCAGCACGGGCGCGCTGGCCCCGCCGCGCAGCAGCGCGTCGAGGGCGGCCACCAGGTCGTCGACGTAGACGAAGTCCCGGGTGCGGCGCGGGTCGCCGGGGATGACGATCGGCTCACCACGAAGCGCGCGGTCGGCGAACGCGGCGATCGCGCCTGTCGCGCCCTCCTCGCGCACCTGGCCGGGCCCGAAGACGGACGTCAGCCGCACGATCACGCTGCGTGCCTCGTGCCCGCGGCACGCCTCCTCACCCAGCCGCTTGGAGGCCCCGTACGGGTCCGGGCTCGGCAGCACCGGCGCGCGGACGGTGGAGGGGTAGACGAGCAACGCGTCGTGGTCTCGGCAGGCCTCGAGGAGGTTCAGCGTCGTCCCCGCGTTCCCCAGCACCGCGGCCGCCGGGTCGTCGCGCGCGTAGGCGGGGGAGGGCACGCCGGCGAAGTGCAGGACGGCGTCGTGCCCGGCGACGAGGTCCCGGGCCTCGGGCGCGCCCGCGTCGATGTGGACCACGCCCTCCAGTCCCCGCGACGCGGCGCGATCACGCGCGCCCGGGCGGGCGAGCGGCGTGACGTCGTGCCCGGCGCGGCGGAGCAACACCGTGCTCCGCCAGCCGAGGTAGCCCGTCGCGCCGGTGACGAGGATCCGCATCGGGCCCGATGCTGTCATCGCGGCACGTGTGGTGCTTTGAC
>CAMCUD010000062.1 GCA_945878865.1 Bifidobacterium breve
GCGTGAGCGCCTCGACGGCCTGGCCGAGCTCGACCCGGTTGGCCTCGATCGAGGCCCGGATCTCCTCGGGCGTGCGGGGACGGGTGGCCATGCTGCTCAGGACCTCGCCTCGTCGACGGTCTGCTTGATGCGCTGCGCTTCCTCCATCGCCATCGTCGGCGCGGGCGCTCCGGTCTTCTTGACGATCCGCGACGCGCCGTACCCGGCGAGCCCGCCCGTGAGGAAGAGCAGGAAGGCGACGAGGAAGAAGCCCCAGAACGTCTGCGACGCCGGCACCGGCAAGACCCACCAGGCGAACCAGGCGAAGCCCTGGAGCAGGATCGACAGCCCGAAGATCGCGAAGACGCCGGCGGCGATGAAGATCGCCGCGCTCTGCGCGAGCTTCGTGACCTTCTCGGTCATCTCGACCTTCGCGAGCTCGATCTCCTCGCGGACGAGCAGGGTCGCCTTGTCCGTGATCTGCTGCACGGTCGCGGCGATGTCCGGCTCGCCGCGCTGTGGGGTGCGGGGATCAGCGGCCAAGGCGACGGATGATCAGGGCGATGAGGACGCCGCCGGCGAATGCTGCGCCGACGAGGACCTCCGGACGGGACGTCAGGCCACCGCCCGCGGGTGCGCCGGCACCGGCGGGTGCGGGCTCGAACGGGGGCGGGGTCACCGGCTCGGGCTCGGCGACGGGGGGCAGCGGCGGAATGACCGGCGGCGCCTCTTCGGCGACCGGCTCCGGGGCGACGGCCACGGGCTCAGGCTCGGGCTCGGCGACCGGCTCCTCCGCGGGCACGGGCTCCGGGACGACCGGCACCGGCTCCTCGGCCACGGGCTCGGGTTCCGGCGCGGGCGCGGGCGCGACGGGCGCCTCGCCCTCCGGCCCCCACGACGGCGGCGGCGGCGCGGGACCCTCGGGAATCGGCGCCGGCTCGGGCACGACCGGGGCGGGCTCCGCCGCGACGGGCTCGGCCGGGGCTGGGGCCTCAGCGGGCGCCCACGGCGGCGGGGCCGGGCTCTCGGCCACGGGCTCGGGCTCGGGCGCAGCCGCGACGGGCTCGGGCTCGGGCTCGGGCTCGGGCAGCGGCGGGATGAGGTTCTCAGCGGCCGGCGGCTCCTCCACCGGCGGCGGCGGGATGAGCGCCTCGGCCGGCAGCGGCTCGCCACCCTCGGACGCGGGCGGGACGGAGTATCCGGCGGGCGCGCCCTCCGTCGTGGCGTCGGCGGCCTCGGCCACCGGCGGCGCGACCGGCTCGCTCGGCGGGATGCTGTAGCCGGCGGGTGTCTCGGCAGCCGGCTCGGCCGGCGGCCACGCAGGCGCCTTGTCGGCGGGCGCGGGCTCGGCGGGCGCCCACGGAGGCGCCTCCTCGGCCTGCGGCGCGGGAGCGGGCGCGGGCTCGGGGATCGACGGGGCCTCGGCCGAGGGCACAGCGCTCGGCGGCTCGATCGGCGCCCACGCCGGCGCCTCGGGCGCGGCGGCGGGCTCCGGCGGCGCCGGGGCGGGGATGTCGGCAGGCTGGTCGGGCTCCGGGGCGTCACCGGAGGCGACGGCGAGCAGCTCGGCGGTGCTCGGCTCGGGCCAGACGGGAATCTCGGGTGGGGGCGGGCCGGGCTCGGCGCCCGCGTCGGCCGGGGTCTCCTCCGGCTCCCTGGGGGTCTCCTCGCTCATTCGGGTGGATCCTCCCCATCGAAGATCTGGCGGTACACGATGGCCGCGGTCCGGGCAGTGACCATCGAGGCGATGGCGCCGATGCCCGCGAGCAGGGCGGACCACACGAGCCGCTTGACGAGTTCGTTGTCCTTCATTCGCACCGAATCCAATCAGACCGTGCCGGCAGATGCCGGTGTTGCATCGAGTCCACCGCAGACCGTCTCCACGATCAACCCCTTCGCCCGGTCGAACTCGACGTCGCCGGAGGGCAGCAGATCGAAGATCCAGCCGGTCAGTACCTGCTCGATCGCCCCGTAAAACGCCATCGCCGCGAACTTCGGGGTGACGGTGTCCTTGAACTCCCCGTCCTCCTGCGCGTGGGCGACGATCTGCGCGATGAGGTCGTAGGCCTCGCCGATCTTCTCCAGGTGCGTGCGCCCGAACGAGTTCGCCGCGCGGGTGACCTCGACGATGATGACCTTCATCACGTCGGGGTCGTGGCGGTAGGACTCGACGATGAACCCGGCGACGCCCTCGAGCTTCGCCCGGGCGGGGGCGTCGCCCGCGTCGATCTCCCGGATGACCTCGAGCATCACGTTCCAGCGCTCGAGGAAGATGCGGTCGAGGATCTCCTCCTTCGACCCGAAGTAGTGGTACACGAGGCCGTAGGCGACCCCGGCCTCGTCGGCGATGTCCGCGACGCGGCACGTGTGGAAGCCCTGCCGCGCGAACACGCGCACCGCCGCATCGAGGATCTGGCGCCGCCGGTCCTCCCCGGCCATCCGCTGGGCCATCAGCCGTTCCCCTCCGGCCACCGGTACGCCGACGGGCGGCGGTTGGCCAGCGCGGGCAGCTTCGCGCGCACACCGTCCTGCGCGGCGAGGTCGAGGTCGGCCAGGACGAAGCCCTCCCGGTCCGGGACGGTCCCGAGGACCACGCCCCACGGGTCGACGATCATCGATCGCCCACCTGACCGGTACGTCGGCGGGTGCTCGCCGATCTGGTTGGCGGCGATGACGAAGCACTGGTTCTCGATCGCCCGTGCCCGCAGCAGCACCTCCCAGTGGTCGCGGGTCGTCGCCAGCGTGAACGCCGCCGGGACGACGAGGACGCGGGCGCCGCGCACGGCGAGGATCCGGTACAGCTCGGCGAAGCGCAGGTCGTAACAGATGCTCAGCCCGAGCTTCGTGCCGTCTGCGGTGCGCGTGACGACGATCTCGTCGCCGGGCGCTTCGAGATCGGACTCCCGGTAGGACGTCCCGTCGACCTCGACGTCGAAGAGGTGGATCTTGCGGTAGATCGCGTGGATCTCCCCGTCGGGCCCGGCGTGCACGGAGGTGTTGCGCGTCCGCTCGTCGCCCGCGACCCGCTCGCCGAACGAGCCGGCCAAGAGGTCGATCCCGAGCTCCCGAGCGGTCGCGCAGGCCCACGTCGCGGCCTCGCCGTCGAGCGGCTGGGCGGCCGCGCGCATGACATCGTCGTCGCCGAGGGCGACCCACTTCTCCGGCAGCACGACGAGCTGCGCCCCGTCGGCCGCGGCGGCACGGACGAGCGCATCCGCCCGCTCGAGGTTGCGGGCGACATCGGCGGTGGCGTTGAGCTGGACGGCGGCGACGCGCATAGGGATTGACTCGCGAGTCAACTCAGTGCGGGATGCTACCCGCATGGACCTCCCCTACAGGTCTCCGTCCAGCCGCCCGGCCGGCGAGGCGACCGCCGTCCGCCCGGACCTTCCCCTTCCGCCCCGCGGCATGCCGATGATGCGGGCCCGGCGTCCGCTCAAGCGATGGCGCTACATCGGAGCGTTCTGCGAGGAGATGATGATCTGCGTCGGCTCCGCGCGGGTGGGTCCGGCGGCCAATGCGTGGTGGGCGGCGTGGGACCGGCGCACCGGCGTGCTGCACGGAAGGACGTGGCTGCGCCGGGGCGGGGTGCGCTTCTCCGACGGCGGCGTGATCGTCCGCGACGGCGACACCGCGATCGAGCTGCGCGTGGACGAGGGCAGCGTCGTCGAGACGATCTGCCAGGTCGACGACACCGCGGCGTACACGTGGACGCAGAAGCAGGCCGCCCGGCCCGTGCGCGGCCGGATCGCCCTGCCCGGCGCGCCGGTGCTGGGGCTGCGCGGCCTCGCGGTGGTCGACGACAGCGCCGGGTACCACCCCAGGCGCACGTCCTGGTTCTGGTCGGCCGGCGTCGGCGAGGCCGCCGACGGGCACATCGTCGGCTGGAACCTCGTGACCGGCATCAACGACCCGGAGCACGACAGCGAGCGGACGATCTGGATCGACGAGCTGCCGTTCGAGCCGCCGCCGGTGCGCTTCGACGGCCTGGCTGGCATCAACGGCGCCAACGGCGAGCGGCTGGACTTCACCGCCGAGGCGACCCGCGCCCGCCACGACAACCTGCTTCTCGTCAGCAGCGACTACGAGCAGCCGTTCGGAACGTTCGCAGGAGTCCTGCCCGGTGGCGTGGAACTCCGGTCCGGCATGGGCGTCATGGAACGACACGAGGCACGCTGGTGAGCGTTCGCCGCATCGCACTGGTGGCCGCGCTCGGCGGCCTGCTCTTCGGCTACGACACGGGCATCATCGCCGGCGCGCTGCTGTTCGCGCGAGACACGCTGACGATGAGCTCGTTCGAGCAGGGGCTCGTCGTGGCCATGGTCCCACTGGGCGCCGCGTTCGGCGCGCTGTTCGCCGGCCGGTTGGGCGACCGCTACGGCCGCCGCCAGGTCATCCTCGCCGCGTCGCTGGCGTTCATCGCGGGGTCGTTCATCTGCGCGATCGCGCCCGATGTGCCGGTCCTCGCCGCCGCGCGGTTCCTCCTCGGCATCGCGATCGGCTTCGCCTCGGCCATGTGCCCCGTCTACATCTCCGAGGTCGCCCCGCCGAAGGAACGCGGCCGGCTCGTCTCCCTCTTCCAGCTCGCCGTCGTCGTGGGCATCCTCATCGCCTACCTCGTCGCGCTCGCCCTCGACCACGCAGAGGCCTGGCGCTGGATGCTCGGCCTGGGCGCGCTGCCGGCGTTCCTCCTCGGCCTCGGGATGCTGCGCGTCCCCGCCAGCCCGCGGTGGCTGGCGATGGTCAACCGCGACGAGGAGGCCCGCATGGTCATGGCCTCGCTGGGCATGACCGACGAGGAGATCGAGCACGAGCTCACCACGATCCACGAGGGACTGCGGACCGAGCGCGCGACGTGGGCCGACCTCCTCAAGCAGCCGGTGCGCGCGGCGCTCGTCGTGGGTGTCGGCCTGGCGATCCTCCAGCAGGTCACCGGCATCAACACCGTCATCTACTTCGCGCCGACGATCATCGAGTTCGCGGGCGTCACCTCGAGCTCGGCGGCGATCCTGTCGACCGTCGGCATCGGCGTGGTGAACCTCATCGCCACCATCGTCGCGGTGCGCCTCGTCGACCGAAGCGGCCGCCGCCCGCTGCTGATCATCGGCATCAGCGGGATGATCCTGGCCCTGCTCGCGCTGAGTCTCGCGTTCGGCCTGGATCCGGACGCCAACGGCGGCCTGACGGCGCCGCTGACCGTCGTGTCGCTCATGGCGTACGTGGCGGCGTTCGCGATCAGCCTCGGCCCCATCTTCTGGCTGCTGAACGCCGAGCTCTACCCGCTGCGTGAGCGTGGCGCGGCGGCGTCCGCGGGCACGACGGCGAATTGGGCGTCGAACTTCGCGGTGTCACTGACGTTCCTGCCGCTCATCGACTTCCTGGGCAAGTCAGGGGCGTTCGGCTTCTACGCGGTGGTGGGCGTGATCGCGCTGATCTTCAGCATCGCGCTCGTGCCTGAGACGCGGAACCGCAGCCTCGAGGAGATCGAGGCGATCTGGCGCAAGCGCGCCGGGATGGCGGAGTAGGGCGCGCGCCAGGACCCGACTGAAGAAAGGGTCGCTGGGCGGACCTTTCTTCAGCCGCGTTCGCCACGACGCCTACGCGAACGAGGGTGCTCGCGCATGCGCGACGCTCACTCGTACTCGCCCTTGATCACGAAGTACGACCCGCGGATCGTCCCCGCGAGCTTGGACTTCTGCCGGGCGAACTTGAACCCCGCCGCCTCGAGCTCCTCGGGGATCTCCATGCCGTCTGACAGCTTGAAGCCGACCGCCCGCTTCTCCGGGCCGTACATGACGTTGATCGAGAGGCCGCTCTCGTAGAAGACGTAGGCGAACCGGATGCCGCCCGTCTCAAAGCTCGTGGCCTCCAGCGGCGTCGAGGCGATCTCGAGGTCGCGTTCCTCCTTGAGGATCCGGTGCACCCACGCGACGGCCTCCGCCGCGTCGCCCGCCGGTTCGACGGTGAACTCGTGGTCGTACTTGTTCTTGAAGTAGCGGGCCTCGTTGGCCCGAAGGCCGGCAAGCGCATCCGCGTGCGGCGATGACTCGAGGCCGGCGGTCGAGACGGTCGTGAAGTCGACGGTGGTGGACATGGGCGCCACGCTACGCCCGGCCACGCTGCGGCGCTTCTCGAATCCTGATCGATGCGGCCCGGCGCTACGCGCGCACGCCGACCTTGCCGACCGCGCCGGTCAGGCCGACACACCCGATGCAGCCGACGCAGCCCTTGCACCCCACACAGCCGATGCAGCCCACACACGCCAGGCAGCCCGCGTTGGCCAGCCCGCCCACGATCCCCAGCGAGCCGGCGACTCCGAGGCTGAACGCCACGCCCATGCTGCCGACGACCCCGGCCGCGCGTGCCACGCCCGCGCTGTGCGTGACGCCCAGCGCGCGGAAGATCCCGGCGGACGCCAGGATGCCCCGCGCTTCGCGGACGCCGGCCGAGCCGACGACACCATCCGCTTCGCTGACGCCCGCCGAGCCCACGACGTGCGGGGCGTCGGTCATCTACGACTTGCTCGCCGCGACCGGCTCGGGCGCAGGCTGCGGCGTGGGCCCTGGCTTGGCGCCGGGCTCCTTCTCCTTGCGCACGCGCCGCTCAGGCGGGATGCGCACGACGTCCCACGCGAGACCGGTCTTCTCCATGCACCAGATGAGCCCCGCGGAGAGGTCGATCTGCCACGGGCGCATGCCGTGCGCGGCCGACGTCGGGAACGCGTGATGGTTGTTGTGCCACGACTCGCCGAACGAGAAGATCGCGAGGGGGGCGAAGTTGCGCGAGTGGTCGTCGGTCTCGTACGGCTGCTTGCCGAAGAAGTGGCACAGCGAGTTGATCGAGAACGTCACGTGGTGCAGGACGAACAGGCGGATGATCCCGCCCCACAGCAGCCCGGTGAGCGCGGCCTGCCACGAGAAGCCGCCGATGAGGAAGCCCAGGACGGCGCCGGCGAGGATGCCGCCCGTGGCCCACAGGATGAACTGGTCGTTGACCTTCTTGACCACCGGGTCGGCGAGCAGGTCCGGCGCGTAGCGCTCGTGCGAGCCGCGCTGGTCGTGCATGAAGATCCAGCCGACGTGCGCGTGGACGAGACCGCGGAACGCGCCCTTCCAGCCGGAGCCGTGGTCGACGTGCGGGCTGTGCGGATCGCCGAACTTGTCGCTGAAGGCGTGGTGCTTGCGATGGTCGGCCACCCACGAGATGACCGGGCCCTCGATCGCCGTGGAGCCGGCGATCGCCCAGAAGCGCCGGGTGCGCGGGCCGGTCTTGAAGCTGCGGTGCGTGAACAGCCGGTGGAACCCGACCGTGATCCCGAAGCCGCCGAGCGCGTAGAGGATCGCGAACACCACGAGATCGCTCCAGTGCAGCCACGAGTTCCACGCCACCCACGCCGCGACGAACAGCGCGATGAACGGGATGACGGTCACCAGTCCGGTGATGATCCGGTCGCGGGTCTCGTTCTCGACCGGCTGGATGTCCTGAGGCCCTGGTCCTTCCACGGCGCGGATAGTAGACGACGGGCCCTCCGGGTTTTCTACGCGAACGCGGAGTGCGCCAGGATGGGGTCGTGCTGCCCCTGCTGACCGAGCGCCTGGCGATCCGCCCGTACGACCCCGACGACGCCGTGCAGATGCACGAAGTGGTCTACCGCGACCCGGAGACGATGCGGCTCATCGGCGGCGCGAAGACGTACGACGAGACCGTGCGGATCGCGCGGCGCTACGCCGAGGACCACATCCGAGACGGCTACGCGTTCTGGGTCGTCGAGGAGCGTGAGACCGGGCTCATCGTCGGCGAGGCGGGCCTGCACCCCTTCGACGGCCGTGGCCCCGAGGTCGAGCTGGGATACGCCTTCGGATCGGGCCACTGGGGCCGGGGGTTCGCCACGGAGGCGGGCCGGGCGATCCTCGCCGAGGCGTTCGGCGACCTCGGCCTGGAGCGCGTCGTCGCCGTCACGCGCGACGAGAACCTCGCGTCGCGCGCCGTGCTGGAGAAGCTCGGGTTCACCCAGGAGGGGCGACGCACCGCGTGGGGCTGCGACCAGCCGTTCTTCGTCGCTGTTCGCCCCGACTGAACGGCGACGAGGCACGATGTTCGTGCCGCGGTCACGCATGACGGTCACCGCCGGCACCGGGCCGGCGGACATACCGTGGGAGGCCGGATCGCATGATCCCGAAGGAACCGAACGACGCCCAGGCGCGCAACGTCACCACCGGCGAGTGGGAGGGCCAGCAGACCGCGTACCGGTCCGACCGGCTCATCGTCAAGCTCAAGGCGCCGGCCGAGGAGTCGGCGAAGTCCGTCGACGAGATCTGCGCCGACATCGCCGAGGCGATCCCCGGCGGGGAGCAGTGGACGCCCTCCGGGTCGACCGGCCGGATGCTCTACTCGGTCGCGCCGGACGCCGACCCGGCGAAGGTCGCCGCGGAGATCTCCGCCCGCGACGACGTCGAGTACGCCGAGCCCGACGTCATCGACACGGCCCAGGTCGTCCCCACCGACACCCGCTACAGCGAGCAGTGGGCACTGCCGAAGGTCGACGCGCCGACAGCGTGGGACCTGGAGACCGGTGACGCCAACGTCATCATCGGGATCATCGACAGCGGCATCTCGATGTCGGCGACCGGCGGGCTCAACCACCCGGACCTCGACGCCTCGCGCTACCAGCTGGGCACCGACTTCGTCGACGGCGGCACCCCGCGCGACCTCAACGGCCACGGCACGCACGTCGCCGGCATCGCGGCCGCCGAGGCGAACAACGCCCAGGGCGTCAGCGGGATGAACTGGGGCTCGGACGTCTACATCTGCCGGACGCTTGACGCCGGCGGCAACGGCAGCTCGGCGAACTTCGCCGCGGCGGTCGAGGAGATCGTCGACGTCGCGGTCGCCGCCGGGAAGAAGACCGTCATCAACTACAGCGGCGGCGGCGCGGCGAACCAGACGAAGAAGGACGCCTGCAAGTACGCCAGCGACCGCGGCATGATCCTCTGCGCGGCCGCGGGCAACGACAACGGCGGGCCGGTCATCTTCCCCGCCGCGTACTCGGCGGACTACCCGGGCGTGATCTGCGTCGGGTCCACGGACGACGACGACACGGTCTCGAGCTTCTCGAACGTCGGGCCCGAGGTCAACGTCGTCGCGCCGGGGCGGGACATCCTCTCGACGATGCCGACGTACGCCGTCGGGATCCCCGCGGCGCTGAACTACGACGAGCTCTCGGGCACGTCCATGGCCACGCCGCTGGTCACGGGCCTCGTCGCGCTCATGTGGAGCCGGCACCCCGGCTTCACCAACCAGAAGATCCGCGACTGCCTGCAGAACACGGCGAAGAAGCTGGGCGGCGGGTCGTTCGACAACGCCTGGGGCCACGGCCGGGTCGACGCGCCCAGGGCGCTGCGCTGCGGTGACCTGTTCACGCTGTTCACGCCGTGGACGAAGTTCACGCTGAGCACGCGCACCCTGTTCACGCTCTTTACCCCGTGGACGAAGTTCACGCTGAACACGCCGACGCGGTGGACGCGCTTCACCCCGTTCACGCCGATCACGCGGTTCACCTTCGACCCGGGCGATCCGTTCGGCGGGCGCGGCGGGCCGGTCATCAGGCCGTTCGTGCGGTTCGCCGGCGCGCTGCTGGATCCGGCGGAGCTCACGCTCGACCGCTTCGAGACGTTCGCCGCGGTCGCCGAGCCGCTCGCCGCGGCCGGCCTGCAGGGGATCGACCAGGTCGCCGCCACCGAGCCGGCCGCGCTCGCCGACGCGCTCGGGACGCCGGCCGAGGACGCGGCGGCGCTGGTCGGCGCCGCGCAGGACCACCTCCGGCAGCTCGCGAGCGCGGCGTGATGGACGTCAGCGTCGTCATCTGCACGCGCAACGAGGGCGCGATGCTGCCGCGGACGGTGGCGAGCGTCCTGACCGCGACCGCATTCCCCTCCTTCGAGGTCGTGGTCGTCGACGACGGGTCGACGGACGGCAGCACGGACGACCTGCCCGCCGACGCGCGGGTGCGGCTCGTCCGCGGCGAGGAGCTCGGGCTCCCGGCGGCCCGCAACCTCGGCGCCGCCCACGCGGACGGGGACGTCGTGGTGTTCCTCGACGCGCACTGCGAGGTCTCGCCGAACTGGCTCGACGTGCTGACCGCGGCGCTGGATCCGCCCGACGTGGCGGTCGTCGGCCCCGCGTTCACCGCCCTGGACAGCGACGACCCGTACCGCGGGTGCGGGATGACGTGGGTCAACGACCGGCTGGAGACCGCGTGGTTCGCGGCGCCCGGCCCGGCCGCGCCCGCCGAGGTTCCGTTCGCGCCGGGCGGCTGCCAGGCCTGGAGGAAGGAGACGTTCGCCGCGGTCGGGCGGTTCGACGAGGGCATGACGCGCTGGGGCTTCGAGGACATCGAGATCTGCCTGCGCGCGTGGCTGCTCGGTTACCGCGTCCTCGGCGCGCCTGCCGCGACGGTCGCCCACCACTTCCGCACGGAGCGGGCGTTCGTCGTCGAGGACGAGGGCGTCCTGCACAACTACCTGCGGATGCTCCACCTCCACCTCGCCCCCGAGCGCGAGGCGCGGTGCACGGAGGCGGTCGGCGCATACCCGGGGCTCGACCAGGCGCGCGCGCAGGTGGCCGCCGGAGACGCCCCGGATCTCCGGGCCGAGCTCGAGGCCGTCCGCGTCCGCGACGACGGCTGGTTCCTGCGGACCTTCACCCCGCACCTCGGGGTGGCCGGCGTCACTGGCCGTCGCGCTGGCGGCGTACCTCGGCGAGCAGCATCCGCGTGTGCATCGCCCCGAGGAGCGCGCGCAGGGGCTCGACGCCCGAGCTGACGATGTCCACCGCCTCGTCGGGCTCGACCTGCCCGGCGAGGCGGCCGACGAACGTGCGGACCTCCTCCTCGACCAGGGGGGTCAGCGCCTCGCGGTACCGCAGCGTGTCGTAGACGGTGAAGCCGAGGCGCTCG
>CAMCUD010000063.1 GCA_945878865.1 Bifidobacterium breve
AGGCGCGCACACCGCGCCGGACCGCACGCGTGTCAGATACGTTCACGGCGTGAGCTTCCTGCTGGACCCGCCCATGCTCGCAGCCGCGGGGGTCGCCATCGAGCGCCTCGCGCCCGACGACCGGACGGCGCGCCTTGCGTCCCGCGGTACCGTTGCGGTGTTCGTCGGCGTGAGCCTCGCGCTGTACGCGAACGCTCCCGGCCTGCGCGCGTTCTGGCGGCCGTTCGGCGCGCGCAACGGTCGCGAGTTCATGCTGACCTCCGGGTTGGGGACGACCGACGGCCCGCGCGGCGTGGCCGGCCACGCCGGCGCGCTCGCCCTCTTCGCCCTCTACCCGGCGTGGCTTGCCCTGGGCCGGCGCGCCGCACGGGCCCGGTAGCGTCGGCGCCATGTCCCGCCTGGCTCTCGACCGTCCGCGCGCGCCGCACGTCGCCCTCGACGACCCGCTCTACGAGTCGCACTACGTCAAGGTCGCCGACCCGCAGGGCGGCCGCGCCCTCTGGGTCCGCCAGACGTCGCTGAAGCGGCCCGGCGCTCCCGCGCGCGGCACGGTCTGGGCGATCGCGTTCGACCGGCCCGCCGGCCGGGTCCTGCAGCGCCGCGAGACCTTCGACGCGCCGGTGGCCGATCCCGGGCCGGGCGCGTGGGCGAGCTTCGGGGGCGCGCAGCTCGGCCCCGGCGCGGCTCAGGGCGCGCTCGCCCCGCTGGCGTGGGATCTCACCTGGACCGCGCAGACGGCGCCGTCGCCGTATCTGCCGTCCGAGACCCTCTACGACCGGCCCTTTCCGAAGTCCAACGGCGTCGCGCTCGTGCCCTCAGCGATGGCGAACGGGACGGTCGAGGTCGACGGCGCCCGCTGGGAGATCCGCGACTGGCCCGGCATGGTCGGCCACAACTGGGGGACCGACCACGCCGCACACTGGGTATGGATCCACGCCGCCGGGCTGCCGGGCGGCGCGTGGGTCGACCTCGTCCTCGCGCGCGTGAAGATCGGGCCGCTGACGTCGCCCTGGATGGCGTCGGGCGCGATGGAGGTCGACGGGGTGCGCCGCCGGCTCGGCGGGCCGACGGCGCGCCTGCGCGGGTTCAAGGTCGTCATCGCGCCCGACCGCGCCGACGTGCGCCTGCCCGAGGGCGTGCGCATCGAGGTCGCCGGCGACCCGGCGTGCACGGTCGCGTGGGACTACGCGGCCCCGCACGGGCCCGGCCGCGACGTGCGCAACTGCTCGGTGGCCGACGGAACGCTCACGCTCGGCGACGGCCGGACGCTGTCGCTCGACGGCGGCTGGGCGTTCGAGGTCGGGCGCCCCGCCGGCGCAGGGGCGGTCCCTCAGCGGTGAAGCCGCTACGCTCTGGGGTCGAATGGCAACTGCAACCGACGTAGAAACTCCCAAGGTCGTCGAAGGTTCGGACGGCCTGCTGCTCGAGATCGACGGGCAGATCGTCCCCAACTACGACGCCACGCTCACCCCCTTCGAGGAGGGTGACGTCGTCACCGGCGCCGTCGTCCGCATCGACAACGACGAGGTCCTGGTCGACATCGGCTACAAGAGCGAGGGAGTCATCCCCGCCAACGAGCTGTCGATCCGCAAGAACGTCGACCCGAAGGACGAGGTCGAGCTCGGCGAAGAGGTCGACGCCCTGGTTCTCACCAAGGAAGACCAGGACGGCCGGCTCATCATGTCCAAGAAGCGCGCGCGCTTCGAGAAGGCCTGGCGCCGCATCGAGGCTGCCGCCGAATCGGGCGAGCCGGTCGAGGGCACGGTCATCGAGGTCGTCAAGGGCGGCCTCATCATCGATCTCGGGGTGCGCGGCTTCCTGCCCGCCTCGCTCGTCGACATCCGGCGTGTGCCGAACCTCGACGAGTACATGAGCACGAAGATCGAGTGCAAGGTCATAGAGCTCAATCGCTCCCGCAACAACGTCGTCCTGTCGCGTCGCGCCGTCCTCGAAGAGGAGCGCAAGGAGCAGCGCCAGGAGATCCTCGACCGCCTGCAGCCGGGCGACATCGTCGAGGGCCAGATCTCGAACATCGTCGACTTCGGCGCGTTCGTCGACCTCAACGGCATCGACGGCCTCATCCACATCTCCGAGCTCTCGTGGTCGCACGTCAACCACCCGAGCGAGGTGCTCGCCATCGGCGACACCGTGCAGGTCAAGGTGCTGGACATCGACCGCGACCGCCAGCGCATCTCGCTGGGTCTCAAGCAGACCCAGGAGGATCCGTGGCAGCGCGTCGTCGACACGTACAACGTGGGCGACGAGCTCGAGGGCGCGGTGACGAAGGTCGTCACGTTCGGCGCGTTCGTCGAGATCCTCGACGGCGTCGAGGGGCTCGTCCACATCTCCGAGCTGGCGCCGCACCACGTCGAGAACCCGCGCGAGATCGTCTCGCCGGGCGACGAGGTCAAGGTCAAGATCCTCGAGATCGACTCCGAGCGCCGGCGTCTGTCGCTGAGCGTCAAGCGGGTCGAGGGCCAGGTCCTCGAGCCGAAGGTGCTCACCGGCGAGGAGGGCGCGCTCGACGACGTCCCCGAGCTCGGGCTGAGCGAGGACGTCTTCGCCGAGCCGCCCGTCGTGGCCGAGGACGACGCGGACATCGCGCCGGAGCTTCAGGCCGAGGACGCTGCGGTGGAGGCGCCTGAGGCCGCCGAATCGGCTGACGCCGATTCGGTCGAAGGTTCGGCTGACGCCGAACCTTCCGAGGAGGCCGAGGAGGCCCCCGAGGCCGACGCCGAGTCCACGGACGAGGCCTAGCCGCACCAACCGTCATGCCGGTGCCTTTCGTCGGACTGACCGGCGGCATGGGCGCCGGCAAGTCCACCGCCCTGGCCGCCCTTCGGCGGCTGGGGGCGGTCACGCTCTCCACGGACGAGGTCGTCCATGAGCTGTACCGCACCGATGAGGTGCGCGATCTCGTCGTCGAGCGCTGGGGCGCGGACGTCGCGCCCGGGGGCGTGGTCGACCGTCAGGTGGTCGCCCGCCACGCGTTCGCCGCGCCTGAGGAGCGTCAATGGCTCGAGCAGCTGCTCTGGCCGCGGGTGGGCCAGCGCGTGATCGACTTCCGCGCCGAGGCCGACGCGGCCGACCCGCCGCCGCGCGCGGCGATCGTCGAGACCCCGCTGCTGTTCGAGGCCGGCATGGACGCCGCCTACGACGCGACGATCGCGGTGATCGCGCCCGAGAGCCTGCGCCAGGAGCGCGCGGCCGCCCGCGGGCACGCCGCCGTCGACGAGCGGGCCGCGCGCCAGCTCTCCCAGGAGGACAAGGCCGAGCGCGCCACCTACGCGGTGGTCAACGACGGGTCCGTCGAGGAGCTCGAGCGCAAGCTCGCCGGCGTCCTCGACGATCTCGTGCCCGCAACGTCCGGGTCGTAGTCTGGGAGAGGCGTTGCGAGCCGTCGGCCGCACGCGCCAAGCTGTAGCTCCCGCCATGAGCGCCCGTCCGTCCGCCCATCGACTGCGCAGCGGCACCGCCAGCCGCGGCCCCTCGCGCGCCTCCGTCGCGCGGCGCAAGAGCCTGCGCCGGCGGCGCGCGGCGATCGTGCTCGTCGCGCTGGCCGCCGCCGCCATCGGCGCGATCGCGCTGGCCCCGAGGCTGCACCACGCCGCGCAGGAGATCTCGCTCCCGCTGCGCCACGAGGACATCATCCGCCAGCAGGCCGCAGACAAGGGCGTGCCCGCCGATCTCATCGCCGCCGTCATCTACGCGGAGTCGCGCTTCCGCGACCAGACGTCGCCAGCGGGGGCGAAGGGGCTCATGCAGATCACGCCCGAGACGGCGAAGTTCATCGCCCAGAAGTCCGGCGGCACGGCCTTCGAGCTGCAGGACCTCGGCACGCCGCAGATCAACATCGCGTACGGCAGCTGGTATCTGCGCTATCTCCTGGACCGCTACGGGGACAACGAGTTCCTCGCGCTCGCCGCCTACAACGGCGGCGAGGGCAACGTCGACCGCTGGCTCGGGGAGCACGGCGCCGCCGGTACGGCCCTGACGGCCGACACCATCCCGTTCCCGGAGACCCGGCACTACGTGCAGAAGGTGGAGGAGATGCGTCGGGAGTATCAGCGCACGTACGCGCAGGAACTCGGCCTTTAACACCCTGCAATCGCTGTTGCGCCGGTCGCCGGGGCGACGACGCTCTGGCAGATTGCCCGCCAGCGTCGCCGCGTGGGGAGTGGGGGAAGTACACGCGCGGCCGTGCTGTCCAACCTCCGAGCCGCCGAAGGATCCATCGATGCGCATCACGCGTGCGGCAACCGCCGCCATGCTCGCGCTCGTGCTCGCCCCTGTCGCGAGCGCGCACGCCGACACCTACGCCGTTCACGCCTGTCAGACGCCCGCGGGAGTCGCCGCGCCCGCCGCCGGATGGCAGGGCACGAGAGCCGGCAGCGCCGAGGCGTCGAACGGCTGCACGCCGACGGGGCTGTCGGTCGCCCTCATCGGGACCGGGCCCTGGGACGGAGGCACGGGCGCCAACCAGCAGTTCACCGCCCCGGCGGATACGCGGATCACCCGTGTGCAGCTGCGGCGGACCACCCGCGGCCTGGCGCCGAGCAGCGGCCAGGCCCTCGGGTACTACCTGCGGGCCGACGGCCGCGTCCTGGAGGGCTGTGCGCCCGGGCCGGGCTCGGCGTGCGTGGGTGACCTGTCGGGCGACGTCGACGCGGGCGGTCTCGACGCCGGCCTCGTGCGCTTCAACGCCGGCTGCGGCGCGTTCTTCCCGGACGTCTGCGGCGGGCCGGCGCTGCGGGTCGACGCCGCGCAGGCGGTGGTCACGCTGCGCGACGCCATCGCGCCGACGGCGAGCAACGTCAAGCTGTCGAGCACCGACGGCGCCTCGACGAGCGTCACCGTGGGCTTCGACGCCGCCGACCGCGGCGCCGGGGTGTACCGGGTGCTCGTCAAGGCCGACGGCAAGCTCGTCTCAGCGACCCCGGTCGCCGGCGCGACCTGCGCGGACGCGGCGCCGGGAGACACCGATCCGTACCAGTTCGTCGCGCCCGTCCCGTGCCCGCTGGCCGCCCCGGGGCTGAGCGCGGGCATCGACCTGAAGAGCCTTCCCGCCGGCGAGCACGTCATCGAGGTGCAGGTCGAGGACGCCGCCGGCAACGCGACCTCGGTCTACGGGCCGGTCACGCTCCCGCGCCTGAACGCCGAGAGCGTCGCGGGCAGCGGGTCGCAGGCCGACGCGGTCGCCTCCGCGCTGAACGCCCGGGTGTACGCGTACTTCCAGGCCAACCGCAAGCAGGCGTACACGTCGCGCTACGGCCGTCGGGTGGTCATCCGCGGCAACCTCCTCGATCCCAGGAAGCGACCGGTGGTCGGCGCGCGTCTCGACGTCTACCACGTGGTCGACGGCAAGCGGAAGCTCGTCAAGACGGGGCTGAAGTCCCGCAAGGGCGGCCGGATCACGGTGATCCTGCCGATGAACATCGGGACCCGGAAGATCCAGTTCGCCTACCGCGCGCTGCGTCCGGGGCCGATCACGAGCAGCCGGACGCTGTCGCTCACCGTCCGTGACGGCAAGGGGCAGCTCGTGACCAGGCCGCTGGACCGCAAGGGGCCCGACTACTGATCGGCGCGGGGTAGGGTTGGGCGTCATGAAGACGCCCGACCACCCCGCCATGATCGCCGTCGAGCACCAGGCCGCCAAGGCGCTGTCGTCGCTGCCGCGCGGCCTGCAGCGGCTGATCGGGCGGACCGCCGCACAGCCTGAGGGCGTCCCGCCTGCGCCGGACATCGCGGCACTGCTGCGGATCATGCAGGTGACCGGGGAGCGCGCGCTGGGCGCGGGGGACGACCCCGTCGCGCGCCGTGCGTCGACGCGCCGCGGCTCCCTGACCGCGTCGCCGCGGGTCCCGTACCCCGCCGAGGTCCGCGACACGACGGTGGCCGGGGCGCTGGGCCCGCTGCCCGCGCGCCTGTACATCCCGCCGACGGCGACCGACGGCCGGCTCATGGTCTTCTACCACGGGGGCGGCTGGGTCACGGGCGACCTCGACACCCATGACGCGCCGTGCCGCTTCATCGCGCGGCAGGCGGCCACGCGGGTGCTCGCCGTCGACTACCGGCTCGCGCCCGAGCACCCGTTCCCGGCCCCCGTCGAGGACGCGCTCGCCGCGTTTGCCGACGTCGTAGCGCGGGCGGCCGAGCTGGGCGCCGACCCGGCCCGCATCTCGGTCTGCGGTGACAGCGCCGGTGGCAACCTCGCGGCCGTCGTCTCGCAGCAGACGGCCGGCGGCGCGCGCCCGGCGGCGGCGCTGCTGATCTACCCGGCGTGCGACTTCACCGGTGGCACGGCGTCGCGCTCGCTGTTCGCCGAGGGCTTCCTGCTGGAGAAGTCCGACATGGACTGGTGCCAGGACCGCTATCTGCAGGCCTACGGGGAGCTGACCGACCCGCGGGTGTCGCCGGCGTTCGGCGCGGTCGACGCCGAGCATCCGCCGACGGTCGTGGTGACCGCCGGATTCGACCCGCTGCGCGACGAGGGCGAGGCCTACGCCGCGCAGCTGCGCGCGGCCGGCATCCCGACGGTGCTGCGTCGCTACCCCGGCCTCATCCACGGGTTCATGAACCTCACGGCCATCAGCCCCACGAGCCACGACGCGATGGTCGACTGCTGCTCGGCGCTGCTGGCCGTGCAGGAGGTCGGCGCGGGCGCCGCGGCGCCCGTCAGCGGCTGACGACGGGCGGCGCGCCCGCCAGGACGGAGGACAGGAGCCCGGGGAACCGGGCCTCGAGGTCCTCTTCGCGCAGGGAGACGATGCGCCGCGTGCCCTCGGGCACGGTGCGGGTCACGCCGGCCTCGCGCAGGAGCCGCAGGTGGTGCGAGCGCGTCGCCTTGGAGATGCCCAGGTCGAACGTGCCGCAGGCGCGTTCGCCGGACGCGGCGATCTGACGAACGATCTCCAGGCGCACGGGATCGCCGAGCGCCTGCAGCACGGTGACGAGGTCGAGGTCCTCGAGGTCGGGATGGTCGAGCGTGGCCACAGGCGGAGTCTACCGTCTTGTTCGATGGTCATCGAACGACGTGCTAGCGTGATGGTTCGATCATTGTCGAACAAGGAGCGAGGCATGTCCAGGGTTCTGCCTTCGGTGACCGCGGCCATCTGCTGGGGGGCGATGTTCCCGATCGCCGCCAGCGCGGTCGACCGCGTCGACGCCTTCCATCTGACGTTCCTGCGCTACCTCGCCGCCTCGGCGATCCTCCTCGGCATCCTCGCGGTGGTCGAGGGCAGGCGCGCGGTGCGCTTCGACGGGCGGTTCGCCGACATCCTGCGCCTCGGTGTTCTCGGCTTCGCCGGGTTCAACATGCTCGCCTACGCTGCGCTCGAGCTGACGACGCCGCAGCACGCTTCGCTCCTGGTGGCGACGATGCCGCTCATGACCGTCGCCGTCGCGTGGCGGCAGGGGGCACAGCCGCCACGCGCGCTGCTCGTCGCGATCGGCGCCGCGCTCGTCGGTGTCGCGCTCGTGATCACGCACGGCGATCCGGCGAGCGTGCTCGAGCACGGCAGCGTCGGTGGCGACCTCCTCGTGCTCGTGGGCGCGATGTGCTGGGTGGCCTACACGATGGGCGCCAAGCGCCACGGCGACTGGTCGTCGCTGCGGTTCACCGCGCTGACGGCGTCGGCGAGTCTCATCGGCATGGCGATGATCATCGGCGTCGCCGACGCCACCGGTCTGCTGCACGCGCCGACCTCCGGACACGTCGCGGACATCGCGCCCCAGCTCGGCTACGTCGTCGTCTTCGGCGCGGTGGTGGCGGTGCTGTCGTGGAACGTCGGGGTCCAGCGGCTGGGGCCGGCGGGCGCGTCGCTCTTCATGAACCTCGTTCCGGTCGTCACGTTCGCCATCGAGGCGGCGCGGGGCCAGACCCCGACGCCCGTGGAGCTTGTGGGTGCGGCGATCACCGTGGGCGCGCTCGTCGCCGCCAACCGCGTGATGGCGCGCCAGTCGGCGCCCGCGCGGAATTCCGGCCAGCTCCTGGCCGCAAAGCCCGCTAGCGTGACCGCAGATGCCTGAGTTCCGCCTCGACAGCGCATTCAGCCCCACCGCCGATCAGCCCAAGGCGATCACCGGGCTGGCCGAGGGCATCACCGCGGGCGACCGCTTCACCACGCTGCTCGGCGCGACGGGCACCGGCAAGACGATGACGATGGCCGGCGTCATCCAGGAGCTCCAGCGCCCGACGCTCGTCATGGCCCACAACAAGACGCTGGCCGCCCAGCTGTGCAACGAGTTCCGGACGTTCTTCCCCGACAACGCGGTCGAGTACTTCGTCAGCTATTACGACTACTACCAGCCTGAGGCCTACGTCCCCTCGCGCGACCTCTACATCGAGAAGGACTCGGCGATCAACGCGGAGGTCGAGCGCCTGCGCCACGCCGCGACGGCCGCCCTGTTCGCCCGCCGCGACGTCATCGTCGTCGCGTCGGTCTCGTGCATCTTCGGCCTCGGCTCGCCGGAGACGTACGACATGAACATGATCCTCCTGAAGCTCGGGGAGGAGGAGACCGACCGCGACGCGCTGCTGCGCAAGCTCGTCTCGATCCAGTACACGCGCAACGACACGGCGCTCGGGCGCGGCACGTTCCGTGTGCGGGGGGAGACCCTCGAGGTGTTCCCGGCCTACGCCGAGACCGCGTACCGCGCCAGCTTCTTCGGCGACGAGATCGAGCGCCTGCAGGAGTTCGACCCGCTCACCGGCGAGATCCTCAAGGACGACCTGCAGCATGTCGCCATCTGGCCGGCGTCGCACTACAACGTCCGCGAGGGCACGATCGAGCAGGGCGTCGAGGAGATCGGGCGCGAGCTCAACGCGCGGTGCGCCGAGCTCGAGGCCGAGGGCAAGCTGCTGGAGAGCCACCGGCTGCGCCAGCGCACGCAGTACGACATGGAGCTGCTGCGCGAGATGGGCTTCTGCAACGGCATCGAGAACTACTCGCGGATCCTCGACGGCCGCCAGCCGGGCGACCGGCCGTACTGCCTCATCGACTACTTCCCCGACGACTTCATCTGCTTCCTCGACGAATCGCACCAGACCGTCCCGCAGATCGGCGGCATGTACCACGGCGACCGCTCGCGCAAGCAGACGCTCGTCGACTACGGGTTCCGCCTGCCCAGTGCGCTGGACAACCGCCCGCAGACGTGGGACGAGTTCCTCGCGATCACGCCGCAGATCACGTTCGTGAGCGCCACCCCCGGGGAGTTCGAGCGCAACCACTCCACGCGGACCGTCGAGCAGATCGTCCGCCCGACGGGCATCGTCGACCCGGTCGTCGAGGTGCGCGAGACGAAGAACCAGATCGACGACCTCATGAACGAGGTCCGCAAGCGCGCCGACAACGACGAGCGCGTCCTGGTCACCACGCTCACGAAGAAGATGAGCGAGGACCTCACGGACTATCTGCTCGAGATGGGTTTCAAGGTCCGCTACCTCCACAGCGAGGTCGACACGCTCGAGCGCATCCAGATCATCCGCGACCTGCGGCTGGGTGAGTACGACGTGCTGGTCGGCGTCAACCTGCTGCGTGAAGGTCTGGACCTGCCCGAGGTCTCGCTCGTCGCGATCCTGGACGCCGACAAGGAGGGGTTCCTGCGCGGGGAGACGTCGCTCATCCAGACGATCGGCCGCGCTGCGCGCAACCAGGACGGCATGGTCGTCATGTACGCCGACAAGGAGACCGCTGCGATGCGCACGGCGATCGACGAGACGAACCGGCGCCGCGCGATCCAGCTGGCCTACAACGAGGAGCACGGGATCACGCCCGCGACGATCGTCAAGGGCATCAGCGACATCGCCGAATTCCTCCAGGGCGAGAGCAAGGTGCCGGGCAAGCGCAAGCGCCGGCGCAAGGGCGCGGACACCGAGAAGATGAGCGCGCACGAGCTCGAGCAGGCGATCGTCGAGGCGGAGGAGGAGATGCTCGCCGCGGCGGAGGACCTCCGGTTCGAGTACGCGGCGCAGCTGCGCGACGACATCCGGGAGCTGCGGTCGCGGTTGGACCAGGTGCAGACGGCGCCTTAAGGGCTTGCCTGCATTGGACGAACTCGCCTGCGGCTGCTTCGTCCGGGGAAGCCGTGGGCGCTGACGCTGCGTTGCAGGAGGCGATCCTGCGCTGGTACGACGCGCATGCGCGGGACCTGCCGTGGCGGCGCACCCGTGACCCGTACGCGATCCTCGTCAGCGAGTTCATGCTCCAGCAGACGCAGGTCGCGCGGGTGATCCCGCGCTACCAGGCGTGGCTCGAACGCTGGCCCGATGCGGCGGCGCTCGCGGGCGCGGCGCGCGCGGACGTCCTGCGGGCATGGGTCGGTCTCGGGTACAACCGCCGCGCGATCCGTCTGCACGAGTGCGCGCAGGTCGTGGCACGCGACGGATGGCCCGCTGACGCGGCCGGTCTCCGGGCCCTTCCCGGGGTCGGGCCGTACACCGCGGCTGCCGTGGCGACGTTCGCCTTCGACGAGCCGGTCGCGGCGGTCGACGTCAACCACGAGCGGGTCGTGGCGCGCGCGACGGGTCTGGTCGACGCGCGGCCGCGGGAGCTCGCGGCCCGTGCCGCCGCGCTCGTCCCACCCGACCGGGCGGCGGCCTGGAACCACGCGCTGATGGATCTCGGCGCCACGATCTGTCGCGCCCGGTCGGCCGACTGCGACGC
>CAMCUD010000064.1 GCA_945878865.1 Bifidobacterium breve
CCAACGCGACAGAACGACCGTCACGGACGCCGCAGAACAGCCCCCGGCGAGGCGCGACGCTGTCGACATGACCGGAACGGACATCCCGTCGCCGTCGTACGGCCTCTCCCTCGTCACGCGCCTCGCGCGCCCCCTCACCGGCATCCGCAGCGGTGCCGCGTCGACAGGGTCGGCCGTCCGCTGAGCGGGCGGGCGGCGCCGCGGGTTCATCCCCCCGCGACGCCGCCCGCGCCTCTCCCCTCTCCGTCGCGCAGCCGACACTTCGCTCGTCACGCCGCGTACGGACACCCTGCCGCCGCCGCGTGAAGCTCCTGGGCATCGCCGGAACCGCCCCGCCGACCAAGGAGCTCTCCGCCATGCGCCGCCGCCTTCCCCTCGCCGTCCTCGCCGCCACCACCGCCGCGCTGTCCAGCACCCCCGCCGCCAACGCCGGTCCGCTGAGCAGCGTCGACGAGGTCTCCCCCGTCTTCCGCGCGCCGTTCGGGCCCACGTTCGTGCGCGCCGCTGAGGGCACGAAGGACCGCCGGATCCGGCTGAACACGACGTGCCACGCCGACGACTGTCGCTACCGCCTCGACACGATCGACGGGTCGGCCAGCGCCCAGAGCCGCGACTACCGGCGCTTCCGCCGCACGGCCAGCACCTCACGCGGTGGCCGGGTGGCGCTCACCGTGCCCGTCATCGTGTTCGCCGACGACGTCGACGAGCGCGACGAGACCTTCCGTGTGCGCCTGACCGAGACCCTGACCAACGGCACGGCGAGGACGACGTCGACGCTGTGGGCGACCGTGCTGATCCCCGGGAACATCATCGACCGCGTCTCCGTGTGCGCGGCGTGCGTCGAGCTGCCCGCCCAGCAGCCCGCCGTGACGCCGCCGATTCCCGACCCCGGGCCGCAGGTCGCCGACACGGCGCCCGCCGCCGTCGATCCGGCGCCGGCCACCGACCCCGCGCCGGACCTGCCCTCCGGCCCGTCGACGGTCCTGCGCCCCGACCATCTGACCACCGGGATCACGATCGGCGCGACGACGCCGAGCGGGCCGGTCATCCGCTGACGCCGGGTGCGCCGCCCGGCGCCTCGCTACCGTGTCCTGGCTGTGCTCGGCACCGTCGAAGGCCTCCAGTTCGCCTACACGCTGAGCCCGATGAAGCCGGGCCGCATCGCGCTGCGGCGCTGGCGCTGGGAGCTGTGGCACGGCGGCCGCCTGCACGCAGCCGGCTGGCGGCTCTCCGAACGTGACGCCCAGCGTGCGCTGCGCCAGCACGGCGCGAGGGTCGCACGAGCGATCTTCGGGCTGCCCGCGCTTCCGCGGACCGAGCTCGACCGCGGCGCCGCGCCCGAGTTCGTCCCGGGCGCGATCGTCACCGTGGACGCCGCCGGCGTGTCGTTCCGCCTCGTGCCGCGGCAGCTCCTCGAGGAGCAGGCCGCGGCACTCGCGTCGGGCTGAGGATCAGCAGAACGGCGAGGACGTCGTGGCACCGCCCGCCTGCTTTGTGACCCGGAGCCGGCACGTGTTGATGCCGTTGTCCGTGAGGATCCCGCGGATCTTCGCCAGCACGGCGTCCGGCTGGGTGGCGGTGCGGGACAGGACGAACGCCGACGTGCGGTCCGGGTCGGTGACGACCGCCCAGGAGTAGTCGTCGGCCAGACCGATGATCACGTAGTTCGTCCCGGTGTAGATCGGCCCGCCGATGTTCAGGAAGGTGACCTGCAGCTGGGCGTTCGAGACGGGATCGGCGATTCGCGCGCGACCCGTGATGCTGATGGTCGTCCCGAGCGGGCCGCCGCACTTGTTCGCCACCCGCACCGTGCCGTCGGGGTTCAGCGAGTAGGTCGCGGTGGTGTCGCGCAGGCAGCCGACGTCGAACCACTGCGGGATGGCGGCCAGCTGCTTCCACGTGCCCAGGTAGCGATCGACCTCGACCTTCGCGACGGGCTGCACCGCCGAGGCGGCGGATGGCAGCGCGAGCACGGCGAAGAGTGTGAGCGGGACGAGGGCGCGACGAAGGAGCGTGGTCATGCCCGGAGGTACGACGCGGCGCGCAGCACCGGTTCCCCGGCCGACCGCATGGCGCGCTCGCGCTCGCTCAGCGCAGGCGGACGGGCGGCCGGATCGGCCCGGTCAGCGGGCGGCTGCCGAGGTAGAACGTCAGCGTGGTCGCCCCGGAGATCGCCTGGTCGAGTGCGCCCTGGTAGTAGCGCTTGTCGAGCACGCCGTAGGCGATGCCGTTGGCGAAGTTCAGCGGCGCGACGTGATCGGCGCGCACCGGCGGCAGCCCGCGGTAGTCCGTCCGGGCCATCCACACCTCGCGGACGGGCGCGCCCGTGAGCAGCGCCCAGAGGTCCGTCGACTGCGACGGCGGGGCGATCCGGTCGTCGTTGCCCGTGAGGATGAAGACCGGGATGTCGACCTGGGGCGCGAGCGTCTCCACCGGGATCGGCGTGATCTCGACCGGGACGTTCGCGGGGACTTCCGTGGCGGTGGACGGGTTCGCGAGCACCGCGGCCCGCGCACGCGAGCCCCCGGCCGGATTCCACACCGACGCGATGAGCCCGCCGAGGCTGTGCCCGTAGACGACGAGGTCCGAGCGGTCGACGCTGTCGCCGAGGATGTCCAGCGCGTGATTCGTCGTCTCGACGGCCCGGCGCAGGAAGACGTTCTGGTCGCTCTCGGTGATGAACCCGGCGTCGGCGCGCTGGAACTGCGGATAGATCACCGCGTAGCCCTCGCGCCACAGGTGGGCGATGGTCGCGCCGTAGAGCGCCGGGTCCAGCGCGCTGAAGCCGTGGACGACCACGACGACCGGCGGGCGCTTGCCGTCCTCACGCTGCGGCACCCACCACCACACGCGGGTGCCCTTCGCGGCGGAGCCCGTCGACCCCTTGGTGACCGTCCCCGAGGGGCTCGGGCCTGGGGAGGCGAAGGCTTCGGGCGCGGCGGCGCCCGCGAGGAGCGCGGCCGCGGCGAGCAGAGGCAGGACTCGTCGCAGCATCATGTGAGACACCAAGCCTACCGGCGCGCAACGAAAAGTGACTGCGCGACGGTTCCGATCCGGCCGCGCTCGTCGAACAGCGTGCCCGCGGCGAGCCCCGCGCCGGCGTCTCCCAGATCGGTGCGGGCTGCCAGCGCGATCCACTTGCCCACCGGATCCCGAGACAGGTGCACCGTCAGGTCGGTGTTGACGAACAGCCACTCGGCGATCGGGACGCGGTAGCTCAACCCGTTGGCGAAGTCCGCAGCAGCCACCGCGCGCTGCACCGGCGAGGGCGGCGTGCCGGGCAGGACGTCGGCCTGCAGGCAGAACCACGCGGTCGCCGCGCCCGTACCCGGGGCGCCGTCGACCACGCGGATCTCCATGGCGTCCGGGAAGAATCCGCGGGGGCGATCGGGATCGTCGGCGTGAAGCACGAGGCCTGGATGCTCGGCGAAGTCCCCCTGATGGCCGGGCGGCGCGGCCGGGCCGGGTGAGGGCGGGGCGTCCTGGGCGGAGCGCCGCTGCAACACCGCCTGGGCGCGCATGAGGTCCCGGTCGGGCCCGCGCAGCACCGCCTCGACGAGCTGCAGGCGCTTGCCCGGGCGGCGGAGCTCGGTCGTCACCCGGAGCGGCACGTCGAGCGGCACAGGGCCGAAGAAGTCGAACGCCAGCCGGGTGACCGCGAAGTCCTGGTCGACGGCCTCCACGGCGCCGGCGATGAGGGCCGCGGGCGCGCCGCCGTGCGCCTCGCCCGGGTTCCACGGGCCGCGCGCCAGCTCGGTGGCCGCGACCAGGCCGTCGGCCGCCGGCGCGAAGACGGCGCCGCCCGGAGCTGATGCGGCCATGGACGCTAGGACGCGCCGGAGGAGCGCAGCAGCCGCTCGGCCGTCTGGCCCAGCGCGCCCTTCAGCGCGCCCGTGTTCGTGACCATGCCGAAGTACTTCTCCGGATCCTCGGTCACGCCGACCGGTGCGCCGTCGATCGCCCGGTAGATCACGAAGTAGCGCATCCGCTTGCCGAGCTTCTTGCGCATCCCGCTCGTGACGCCGCGCAGGATCGTCCCCGCCTTCGCGTACGACAGGTTGCGCGGCATCCCGTAGTTGTAACGAACGAGACGTCCGTCGGCGCTCGCCACACCCCACTCGGTGATGTCGATCTTCTTCGACGACGGGGACCCGGCGCGCTTGAGCTCGCGCAGGCTGTCGTTCAGGCGCTTGCGCCAGTAATCGCCGTACGGATGGACGATCCAGCCGTCGACGTACCGGTGCAGCTTCGGCACGGCGCGGTACATGTCCTTGATCCACCCGTCGCCGGTGTTGCCGTCGTCGGCCTGGCAGAGGATCTTCACGCCGGTGCCCACGGACTTCAGGACCTGCGATGCCTGCTTGCAGCGCTTGCCGTACTCGAAGCCGCGACGGTTCGTGCGGAAGTACGAGAACCCGGTCTCGTTGCCGAGCTCGATGTGCAGGACGGGCTTCTTCAGCTCGCCGCCCCGCCCGAACGCCCGGGCCCAGTTGCCGAGGTTGCTGACCTCACGCGGCGTGGCCACCCGGTACGGGAACCCGGCCAGGAGCAGGACGCGGATGCCGAGGTCGTCGTACATCTTCATCGTCTGGCGCATCTTCGCCACCGGGGTGGAGATGTCGAACTCCACACGGGCGACCTTCGCGCCGAGCTGCTTGGCGGCATCGGCCTCACGCGGGTCTGCGCTGCCCTGCAGCGCGTACCACGGCGAGCTCTTCGCGGCCGCCTGCGCAGGCATCGCCGCGGCGAGCACCAGCAGGGCGACGGCAGACAGCAGACAGACGAACGTCGTGGGCCGGAGACGGTCCATGAAGTGGGTCAAGGTAGCACCGCGTACGCTCGGATCATGATTTCCGGCCGTGTCATCGCGCCGATCACCCTGGTGATCGCCCTTGCGGCGCCTGGCTGTAGCGGTGATGCGAAGCCGACGCAGCCGCCGCCTCCCGGACGCGTCCGTCTCAACGTCACAGCGCCCACCGACAACGCGATCGTCCGGGACGACAACGTGCGGCTCACGGGCCGCGTGACCCCCTCCACCGCGCAGGTTCGCGTCATGGGCGACGATGTGCCTGTCGAGGGCGGCACGTTCACCGCGACCGTCCCGCTCGATGTCGGCGCGAACGTTGTCGACGTGCTGGCCAGCGCCGGCCGGCGACGGCCCGCGATGGCGGCGCTGCGCGTCACCCGGCAGGTGCCCGTCCGCGTCCCCGAGCTCGGCGGCGTCTCGGCCGACGAGGCGCGCGACCGGCTCGCCGCCCTCGGGCTGCGGCCGAAGATCCAGCAGAACGGCAGCATCCTCGACAACCTCCTCCCCATCGACGCGGTCGTCTGCTCCACGGACCCCGACGCGGGAACCGAGGTGACGGGCGGCGCGCAGGTCGACGTCGTCGTCTCGAAGCTCTGCTGAGGGCTACGAGCGCGGCTCGGCGGCAATCAGCGCCACGCGCGCCCGGCCGGCCTCGCGGCGGATCCCGAGGACGATGTCGCCCTCGATCGGGCCGCCGCCCTCGCGGGTCACGACGTAGCGCCCGCTCGCGCGCCCGGCGCGCCCGCCCTGGATGTCGAGGTCCTCGAAGCGGTAGTCGCGCACCTTCGTGCCGGCGAACTGGCGGCGGTACTCGGCCAGCACCGCAGCGCGGCCGATCTGCTCGTCCCCCGGGGTCACGCGCTTGACGTCGGTGGTCACCGCGCGGGCGAGGGCGGCCGGATCCTCCTGAGCGTAGGCCTCGGCGAAGCGGTCCGCGGCGGCGCGCACGTCGCTCTCGCTGAGGGGGCCCGGATCGGTGCGGGTCGCCTCCTCGCCCCGATCCGACGCGAGCAGCGCGCCGCCGGCGGCGACGCCCAGGAGGAGGAGCAGCGCCAGGACGCTCAGCGGCCGGCGGATGCGCCTGCGACGACGTGACGGCTCAGGCCGCGGAGCCTGGCGCACGCGCGTGCCGTCGCCCGGCGGGGGCGGCGGCGGTGGCGGTGGCGCCGCCTCGGGCGAGGGACGCAGCTGCGTCGCGGCCGTCGCGTCCGAGGGGGCCACGCGGGTGAAGGCCGTGCGCTCGGCCGCAGGATCGTCGAAGAGCCCCGGGCCGGCCGGCGCGACGACCTGGGTCGGCGGGTCGGCCGCCTCGCCGCGCGCGACGCTGCCGCGCCCCGCCGGGACCGGCTGATGGACGATCGCCGCGTGGACGGCCCGCGCGAGATCGCCCGCGGACTGGAACCGGTCCGCCGGGTCCTTCGCCAGCGCGCGGGCGACGACCGCGTCCATCTCCGCGGGCACGCCCGGCGTGGCCGACGGCGCCGGCGCGGGATCGTGGAGGTGCGCGGCGATCGTCGACGGGATCGTGTCGCGGCGAAACGGCGGCGTCCCGGTCAGCGCGGCGTGCAGCACGCAGCCGAGCGCGTAGACGTCGCTGCGCGCATCGGTGCGCTCGCCCCGCAGGTGCTCGGGCGCCATGAAGTCGACCGTCCCGACGAACTCGCCGCTGTCGGTCACCCGCGTCTCGGAGTCCGCGAGCCGGACCACTCCGAAGTCCGTGAGGTACGCGTGCTCGCCCCGGGCGCCAGCCGCGATGAGGACGTTCGCGGGCTTGACGTCGCGATGGACGAGGCCCGCCGCATGCGCGGCGTCCAGCGCAGCGGCGACCTGCGCGATGAGCGCGTCGACGCGCCGCGGCGGCAGCGGGCCGCCCTCGCGCAGCAGATGGCGCAGGTCCGTCCCGTCGACGTAGCGCATGACGAGATAGAGCTGGTCGTCCTCCTCGCCGGCCGCGTAGATCGGGATGACGTTCGGATGGTCGATCGAGGCGGTCAGCCGCGCCTCGCGCTCGAAGCGCGCGCGGAAGTCCGGATCGGCCGCACGGTCGCCGGCGATGAGCTTCAGCGCGACGGGGCGCCCGAGCTGCAGCTCGGTCCCGCGGTAGATCACGCCCATGCCGCCGCGACCCACCACCGCTTCGATGCGGCAGCCGGCGAACTCGGTCCCGGGCGTCAGGTCGGCCATCGACAGGGATTGTGACGTGCGCGCCCACCGCACCTTTTCCCCTCCGGGCGGGTTCTCCTGATCAGAGGACGGTCAGGGGATCCCACGCGCCCCCCGCAAAGCGTGGGACACACACCGAACTTCACGCCCACCCCAGGGGCACGAGGAGCGATACATGCGCAGGTTGCTCGCGACGGCCGGGTTCGCCGTCGGTTTCATGCTGTCCGCAGCTGGTCCGGCTGCCGCCATCCCGTCCCTGTCCGGGGCGCAGATCACCCCGAAGAGCACGCAGGCCGGCGCGCACGCCGACGCGACCATCCGGTTCGACGTCGACGATCTCGGCAGCACCGGCGCCCCCGGCGACGACCTGCGCGACCTCGACCTCGCGCTGCCGCCCGGGCTCATCGGCGACTACGGCGCCGCGCCGAAGTGCACGGCGGCGGACCTCGAGCGCGACCGCTGCGCCGCGGCCTCGAAGGTCGGCACGACGCTCATCCGCGCCGACGAGCGCCTCAGCGCGATCGACCTGCCCAACCAGCTCATCCACGGCGACATCTACCTCGTGCCGACCCGCGGCACCGAGCCCGCGCGCCTGGGCATCGTCCTGCGCCCGGTCATCCCGATCGTCAACGTCAAGCTCGACCCGATCGCGCTCGAGTCCCCGGTCCGCGTCCGCACCGCGACCGACGGCGGACTGACCGCGTCGCTGCGCGACCTGCCGCGCACCGCGAGCACCCCGCTGGGCACCGCCGCGATCAAGATGACCCGGCTGGAGATGACCCTCCAGGGCACCGCCGGCAGCGGCAACGCGTTCCTGACGAACCCGACGACCTGCGGCGGCTCGACGCTGAAGATCACCGGGCGCACGTACGAGGGCATCGACGTGGCGGCGAACGCAGCGTTCACCGCGACCGACTGCGCGTCGGTCCCGTTCGCACCGTCCTTCGCGGTGGGCGCCGATGCGCGGAGCGCGGACGTGCCGACCTCCGCGAGCGCGACGGTGACCATGCCGTTCACGCGCGACCCGGCGACCCGCGCGCAGACGCAGCCGCGTCGGGCGGTCGTCGAGCTGCCTGAGGGCTTCGAGCTCTCCCCCGTCGTCGGGTCAGCCGGCGACCTGGAGGGCTGCACCGACGCGCAGTTCGCCAAGGACTCCGCCGCGCCGGCCTCGTGCCCGGCGGGCGCGCAGATCGGCACGGTGAACTTCAGCTCGCCGCTCGTCGACCAGCCGCTCGACGGCAAGGTCTTCCTCGCCCAGCCCGGTGACGGCACCCCGCTCATCCGGATCTTCATCGTCGCCGAGCAGAGCGGCGCCGCCGACGCGCTGCGCATCAAGCTCACCGGCGTCGTGGAGCCCGACGCGCAGACCGGCCAGATCCGCACGACGCTCGACGGCATCCCGCCGCTGCCGTTCACGACGTTCAAGCTCGCGTTCCGCGGCGGGCAGCACGCAGTGGTCTCGACCCCGCGCGCGTGCGGCACCTACACGGGCTCGGCGCGCCTGACGCCGCAGTCCGGCGGGGCTGATGTGACCCCGTCGGGGCGCATCGCCATCGAGGGCGACTGCCCGGACCCCAACGCGTTCACGCCGTCGGTCGGGCTGACCGCCGACACCGCGCAGGCGCAGTGGGACACCGTCGTGACGACAAGCGTGAGCCGGCCCGACCGCCAGGCCCGCCTGACCTCCATGCGCGTCTCGCTGCCGCCCGGACTGCTCGGCCGCATCAGCACCGTCACGCCGTGCGCGGTCGACGCCGCGCGCCGCGCCGACTGCTCGGCGGACTCGCGCGTCGGCACCGTCACCGCGACGGCGGGGCCGGGCGCCGCGCCGCTGACGGTCAACGGCCCCGTCTACCTGACCGACAGCCTCGACGGGTCGTTCGCCGGCCTGGCGATCGTGGTCCCGGCGGCCGTCGGCCCGCTGGACCTGGGGAGCTCCGTCACGCTGGCGAAGCTCTTCATCCGCGGGGGTGACCAGGGTCTCGACGTCGTCGCCGACAGCATCCCGACCCGGTTGAAGGGCATCGCGCTCGACCTGCGCAGCCTCGACCTGCGACTCGACCGCCCCGGCTTCACGTTCAACGCCACGAGCTGCGCGGCGCAGACCGCGAAGGCGACGTTCGGCAGCGACCTCGGCGGCTCGGCGAACGCGGAGACGGGGTACCAGGCGACCGGGTGCGAGAACGTCCCGTTCGAGCCCACGATCCAGTCGCAGCTCACGGGCTCACGCGCGGACCTCAGCCGGAACGGCCACCCGGGTCTCGACGTGACCGTCCGCCAGTCGGGCCCGCAGGCCAACACGAGCTCGGTGGCGGTCAAGCTGCCCAAGGGCATCGCGGCCGATCCCGACCGGCTGAAGCTCGCCTGTCCGGTCGCGAAGTTCGACGCCGGTGACTGCCCGGCCAGCTCGATCATCGGCACGGCGACCGCGGTCACCCCGCTCCTGCCCGATCCGCTGACCGGCAACGTCGTGTTCGTCCTCGTGCCCGGCAGCGGGCTGCCCCAGCTGCGCCTGCAGCTGCGCGGCCGGCTCTCGATCGACCTCATCGGCAAGGTGACGATCTCCGGCACGCAGCTCGTCAATGAGTTCGGCGGGATCCCCGACGTGCCGCTCTCAGAGTTCCGCCTCCAGCTGGCGCCGGGCGCGAAGAGCCCGCTCCTGACGTCGGAGGACCTCTGCACGAGCCGTCCCTCGGTGCAGGCGACGTTCGGTGGTCACAACGGCAAGACGAAGACGCGGACGGTCACGCCGGACGCGCCGACGTGCTCGCCGAGCGCCACGGTGAAGATCACGTCGCTGAGCTCGGGGCGCCCGTCGCTGCGTCTGCGCGCCGACGGGGCGACGAAGAAGATCACCACCGCCCGGCTGAAGCTGCCGACGGGTATCCAGCTCGACCGCGCGAAGGTCCGCAAGCTCATCCGCCTCCAGGCCGCCGGCATGTCGAAGGCCGACCGCCGCAAGGCCAAGGTCACCGTCTACCGCACGCGGATCGACGTGCGGCTCCCGGGCCAGGGGGCGCAGCGGATCAACGTGGTCCTGCGCCGCGGCGCGCTGCGCGTCGGTGCGCTGACGCGCCAGCGCACGCGGCCGCGGCTGGACTTCCGGCTGGATCTCTCCCAGCCCGGCGTGGCGAAGCGCAGCACGACGCTGCGCACGCGTCCCGCCTCCTCCTTGGGGTGAGGGCGGTTGGCGCGGGCCCCGAGCGGG
>CAMCUD010000065.1 GCA_945878865.1 Bifidobacterium breve
GACCCGACGAGCATCGACGACATCGAGCGCGGCCTGCGGGCGGCGCTCGAGCTCCCGTGCCCGAATCCGGCGGCGCGCGCCGCGGCGATCGAGCACGGCTCCGAGCAGCAGGCTGCCCGGATCGCGGCGCTCCTGCTGCGCGCCGCGCGCAGCTGACCCGCGCCCCGCGGCCTGTCGGGCCGAGCGTACGTTTGGCGGGGCCCTGACCCCGGTGAACCACCGTTCACCCGGCCCGTCGGGCCGAGCGTACGTCCTGCGGGGCCCTGACCCCGGTGAACCACCGTTCACCCGGGTGGGCGGTCAGTCCTGGTGCAGCGCGGGGAGCCCGTCGAGGCTCGTGGCGGCGCGCCGGCGGCGGAAGGCCAGGAGCTCCTCGGCGCCGTCCTTGCGTTCCTTGACCGCGGTCGCGCGCTCGTACTGGTCGCGCTCGCCCACGTAGTCCATGACCGGCACGCCGTACCCGCAGGAGTCGGCGATGCGCTGCACGTCGACGCGGATGATCGAGCGGATCGACAGCTCGCCGCCTTGGGTGGCGCCGGCCGGGAACGCGCCGATGAGCTCCTCGAACGCGGGCGTCCCGGCTTCCAGCACCTCGCCGCGTCCGTGCAGGCGCAGGATCCGCGGCCCGCCCTCGAACGCGCAGAGCATCACGACGATCCGCCCGTTCTGGCGCAGATGGGCGATGGTCTCCACGCCGCTGCCGAAGACGTCGAGGTAGGCGACCTGGTGCGGACCGAGCACGCGGAAGCTGTCCATCCAGCCCTTCGGCGAGATGTTGACCAGCCCGTCGTCACCGCTCGGAGCGGTGCCGACGAAGTACATCCGCTGCCGGCCGATCCAGTCGACGAGATCCGGCGTGATCTCGTCGAACACCGTGCCCATGGCCTAGGCGGGCGTCGGGACCGACAGCTGCTCGTAGAGCGGGTAGCGCTCGGCGATCGCCTGGACCCGCTCGGCGAGCTCGCCGCGCTTGGCCTCGAAGTCCGGTGTCAGCGCCGTGGCGATGATCTGCCCGACCTCGGCGAAGTCCTCGGCCTGCAGGCCGCGGGTCGCCAGCGCCGGGGTGCCCACGCGCAGACCGCTCGTGACCATCGGCGGGCGCGGGTCGAACGGCACGGCATTGCGGTTGACGGTGATGCCGATCTCGTGGAGGCGGTCCTCGGAGTCCTGGCCGGTCAGCTCGGAGTTGCGCAGATCGACGAGCGCGAGATGGACGTCGGTGCCGCCCGTCAGCACGTCGACGCCATGGCCGGCGCCCACGAGCGCGGAGGCGACCTCCTTCGCCCCGGCGAGCGTGCGCCGCTGGCGCTCCTTGAACGCCTCGGTGCCGGCGATCTTCAGCGTGACCGCCTTGCCGGCGATGACGTGCTCGAGCGGGCCGCCCTGCTGGCCGGGGAACACCGCGGAGTTGATCTTCTTCGCGAGCTCGTCCTTGCACAGGATCATGCCGCCGCGCGCGCCGCCGAGCGTCTTGTGGATCGTCGTCGTGACGACGTCGGCGTAGGGCACCGGGCTGGGATGCAGGCCGGCGGCGACGAGGCCGGCGAAGTGCGCCATGTCGACGAAGAGGAACGCGCCGACCTCGTCGGCGATCTCGCGGAAGCGCGCAAAGTCCAGCTGGCGCGGGTACGCCGACCAGCCGGCGAGGATCATCTTCGGCCGGTGCTCGCGCGCGATCTCCGCGACGCGATCCATGTCGATGAGGTGGCTGTCGGGCTCGACCTCGTACGCGGCGACGTCGTAGAGCTTGCCGCTGAAGTTCAGCTTCATCCCGTGCGTGAGATGGCCGCCGTGGGCCAGCGAGAGACCGAGGACCGTGTCGCCCGGATCCATGAGCGCGTGGTAGACGGCGGCGTTGGCCTGCGCGCCGGCGTGCGGCTGGACGTTGGCGTGCTCAGCGCCGAACAGCGCCTTCGCGCGGTCGATCGCCAGCTGCTCGATGACGTCGACGTGCTCGCAGCCGCCGTAGTAGCGCTGGCCCGGGTAGCCCTCGGCGTACTTGTTCGTCAGCACCGAGCCCTGGCACTCCAGGACGGCCTGCGGGACGAAGTTCTCGGACGCGATCATCTCCAGCGTCCCCTGCTGACGGCGCAGCTCGGCCCCGACGGCCTCGGCGACCTCCGGGTCGACATCGGCGAGAGGGCGGGTGAAGAAGTCCGAAGGAAGATCGCTCACGCAGGCCAGCGTACCAACGGCGCGAGCGTCGATCAGCCCAGCCGCCGGGCGATCTCCGCCGCCGCCACCGCGCCCTCGCGCACGATCGCGAACGTCCCGTCGTCCTCGTACCCGCGCAGGTCGACCATGGTCGACGGCGTCCCGGGCAGCGGTCCGGCGTCGAGCACGAGGTCCGCGCCGTCGCGGATCCCCTGCGGAACGTCACCGATCGCGATGGGATCCGGGCCGCCCGCGAGGTTCGCGCTGCTCTGCAGCACGGGCCACCGGACGGTGTGCAGCGCGAACGCCGCCGCCGGCAGGTCCGGCACGCGCAGGCCGAGCGTGCCGGGGTCGTCGCCGCACGCCAGGCCGAACCGCCGCGCGGGATTGGGGACGAGCACGCCGACCGGGCCGGGCAGCAGCCGCTCGAGCGCGCCGCGGGTCCGCGGGCCGAGCTCGGGAACCGCCGCGAACGCCAGCTCGAGGTCGAAGAACATCACCGCCGACGGCTTCTCGATGTCGCGGCGCTTGAGCGCGTAGAGCCGGCGGACCGCCTCCTTCTCCTGCGGGTCGCACGCCAGGCCGTAGACCGTGTCCGACGGGAACACCGCGACGCCACCGACCCGCAGGCAGCGGGCGAACGTCTCGGCGTCGGCGGCGTCAAGCATCGTCAGAGGTACGGATGCCGACCACCACCCGGTCGATGCCCGCCAGATCGCGGTGCGTCTGCACCCCGGTGAACCCCGCCGCGCGCATGAGCGCGCCGACGACGCCGGCCTGTCCGGCCCCGACCTCCACGGCGAGGAACGGCGCCCGGGCGGCGGCCTGCGGGACGAGCCGGCGGTAGACGTCGAGCCCGTCAGCGCCCGCGAACAGCGCACCGGCCGGCTCGTGGCGCGCCACGTCGGGCGGGAGCGCCGCGCCATCCTCGACGTACGGCGGGTTGGAGACCACGGCGTCGAGCGGCCCGTCGACCGCGTCAAGCAGATCGCCCTGGGCGAACTCGACCTGCAGGCCGAGCCGCTCGGCGTTCCCGCCGGCGACGGCGAGCGCGTCGGCCGAGATGTCCGTGGCGACGACCCGCAGGTCGGGCCGCTCGTCGGCGAGCGCGAGCGCCACGGCACCGCTGCCCGTCCCGATGTCGGCCACCCGCGCGCCGTGGGGCAGCCCGAGTGCCGCCTCGACGAGGTGCTCGGTCTCGGGCCGCGGGACGAGCACGCGCGGGTCCACCGCCAGCTCGATGTGGCGGAAGCCGCGGGTTCCCAGCAGGTAGGCGACCGGGGTGCGCTCGACCGCGCGACGGCGGACCAGGTCCTGGTAGGCCCGGATCTGCGGACCGGCGACGACGAGGTCGCGGTCGAGCACGAGCTGCTGGCGACCGACGCCGAGCACGTGGGCGAGCAGCAGCTCGGCGTCGAGCCGCGGGGACTCCGAGCCCGAGGCGCCGATGGCCACGACGGCCGAGTCGAGGGCGTCGCGGACCGGCACCCCCGCGGAGATGGTCACGAGACCGCCTGGGCCTCGAGCGCGCGGCGTTTCTCGTCGGCCTGCAGCGCGGCCGTGAACTCGTCGAGCGCTCCTTCGAGAACCTCGTCGAGGTTGTGCTGCGTGAGCTTGATGCGGTGGTCGGTGACGCGCCGCTCGCCGTAGTTGTACGTCCGGATCTTCTCGGCGCGCTCGCCGGTGCCGACCTGCGAGCGACGGTCGGCCGCCAGCTCGGCCTGCTGCTCGGCCAGCGCCCGCTCGTACAGGCGCGCGCGCAGGACGCGCATCGCCTTCTCGCGATTCTGCAGCTGCGACTTCTCGTCCTGCATCGCCACCTGGACGCCGGTCGGCTTGTGCGTGATGCGCACCGCCGAGTCCGTGGTGTTCACCGACTGGCCGCCCGGCCCGCCCGAGCGGTAGACGTCGATCTGCAGATCGTTCTGGTCGATGTGGATGTCGACGTCCTCGGCCTCGGGCAGCACCGCCACCGTCGCCGTCGACGTGTGGATGCGGCCCTGGGACTCCGTCGCCGGCACCCGCTGGACGCGATGGGTCCCGCCCTCGAACTTGAAGATCGAGTACGCGCCGTCGCCCTTGATGGCGAACGTGTACTTCCCGTCACCGATGTCCATGCCCTCGGTGCTGAAGCCCTTGCGCTCGGCGTACCTCGTGAGCATCCGGTACACGTCGCCCGCCCACAGGCCGGCCTCCTCGCCCCCGGCGCCGCCCTGGATCTCGACGATGACGTTCTTGTCGTCGTTGGGGTCGCGCTCGACCATCGCGAGGCGGATCTCCTCCTCGAGGCGCTCGATCTCCTCCCGCGCACCGGCGAGCATCTCGCGCACCTCGGGGTCCTCGCCCTCCTCCAGCAGCTCGCGGGCACCGGCCTCGTCGTCGGTCGCGCGGCGCCACTCGGCAGCGAGCTTCGCGGCGTCCTCGAGCTGCGCGTACTCGCGGCGGACCTGCGCGTAGCGCTGGCGGTCGCCGATCACCTCAGGATCGGTGATCTGCTGGGAGAGCTCCGCAAAGCGGGCCTCGATCTGGGAGACGAGCTGCTCGATCACCGTCGAGCAGCGTAGAAGATCCCTCGACTTGGCCAAGGCACCGGAACGGCGAGTGTTGCTCGTGGCATCTGATACGGTCGCGGCGGGATGAGGAGGGCCGCACCGTCAGGACGGCTGGGCCGGAGGCTGGGCGCGTGGACGCCCTGGCTGCTGCTGCTCGCCGTCGGCGCCGTGATCGTCGCGATGGTCGCCGTCGCTGAGAGCGCGCGCCTGGACGCCGACCGCCAGCGCCGCGGGGAGACCGCGCTCGAGCGGATCCGCAGCGCGACCCGCGACATCTCCGCGATCCGCTGGGAGGGCAAGGCCCGCGAGCAGCTCACCCCGGCGATGGCCGCGCGCGGCGCCGTCGCCGTCGACGACCTCAACGCCGCCGTGGACGAGCTCGATGACGGCGGCGTGCCCGAGGCCACCCAGGCGCGGCTGCGCGAGGACGCGGTCGCCCTCATCGCCGCCGTCCGCGGCGCCATCACCGGGTTTCGCAGCGGCGACCTGACGGCGACCGCCCGCTTCGAGCAGACGGTCTTCACGCCCAGGGTCGAGCGCATCGAGCGCCAGGTCACCCGCGCGATCGCCGAGCAGGACCGGGCCGCCACGAGCGCGCTGCGCCGCACCCGGCTGCTCTTCGTCGGCTCGCTGGTCGTCGGCCTGCTGGCGATCCTCCTGCTCACGCTGCGCTTCGAGCGCCTGCGCCGCAAGCAGGTCCTCGCCGACCGCGACCGCGCCATGGAGCGCCGGGGCGAAGACCGGCTGCGCGCGCTGATCCGCCACTCCAGCGACCTCGTCACCGTCATCGGCCCGGACGCGGTCGTGCGCTGGCAGTCCGAGTCCGTGCGGCGCGTGCTCGGCCACGACGCGGAGACGCTCGTCGGCCAGCCGCTCACCGATCTCGTCCATCCCGACGACGTGGCGCTCGCCCAGGCGTTCATCGCCGCCGCGGCCGAGCACCCCGGTCCCGCCGGGGCGATCAACCTGCGGCTGCGCGACGACCGGGGGGTCTGGCGGAGCGTCGAGATCGTCGCGGAGAACAGGCTCGAAGACGACGGCGTCGACGGCATCCTGCTGAACATCCGCGACGTCAGCGACCGCCTCGCCCTCGAGGACCAGCTGCGCCATCAGGCGTTCCACGACGGCCTGACCGGCCTGGCGAACCGCACGCTGTTCGAGGACCGCCTCCTGCACGCGCTGCAGGCCGCCGGACGCCGCGGCGAGCCGCTCGCCGTCCTATTCCTCGACCTCGACGACTTCAAGACGATCAACGACAGCCTCGGCCACGTCACCGGCGACGCCGTCCTGCGGGAGGTGGCCGATCGCGTCGGCCGGTGCCTCCGCGCGATCGACACCGCCGCGCGACTGGGCGGCGACGAGTTCGCCGTCCTCCTCGAGCAGGTCCGTGACGAGGACGAGGCGCTCATGGTCGCCCACCGGCTCCTGCACGAGCTGCAGCCGCCCGTCGTCGTCGACGGCCGGGAGCTGTCGGTGGCCGGCAGCGTCGGCGTCGCGTTCGCCCATGACGGCGCGACCGTCGACGAGCTCCTGCGCAACGCGGATGCCGCGATGTACGCCGCGAAGGCGAACGGCAAGCAGACCGTCGAGGTCTTCCGCGACGCGATGCACCGCGCGGCGCTCGAGCGCCTCGAGCTCACCGGGGAGATCCAGGCCGCGATCGCCGCCGAGGAGTTCGAGCTGCACTTCCAGCCGATCGTCGAGCTCCAGGAGGGGCGGATCGTCGGGTGCGAGGCGCTGGTTCGCTGGCAGCATCCGCGCCGCGGCCGCCTCGCGCCCGACGAGTTCATCGGTGTCGCCGAGGAGACCGGCCTCATCGTCCCCCTGGGCGCCTGGATCCTGCGCAGCGCGTGCATGCAGATGCGCCGCTGGCAGGTGGCGGGGGTCGCCGACGACCTGCGCACGATCAGCGTGAACGTCTCGACGCGGCAGCTTCGCGACCCCGGCTTCCCGGCCGAGGTGCGCACCGCGCTCGCGGCGTCGGGCCTCGATCCCGCCTGCCTGACCCTGGAGATCACCGAAAGCCTGCTCGTCGACGACCGGATCCTCCTGCTCCAGCAGCTCTCCCAGCTCAAGGCGCTCGGCCTGCGCCTGGCCGTCGACGACTTCGGCACCGGCTATTCGGTGCTGTCCTACCTCCAGCAGTTCCCGATCGACGTCCTGAAGATCGACAAGTCGTTCGTCGCCGGCATGGAGATCGCCCCGGACCGCGCCAAGCTCGTGCGCGGCATCGTGGAGCTCGGGGAGAGCCTGAACCTCCAGGTCGTGGCCGAGGGGATCGAGCGGGCCGAGCAGGCGGCGCAGCTGCGCGCGATGCACGGCCCGCTCGGCCAGGGTTTCCTCTACTCCCGCCCGCTGGACCCCGGCGCGATGACGACCCTGCTGCAGCGGGGCACGCCGGTCGGCGTCGCGTCGTAGCCGCGCCGTACGATCCGCGCCCGTGCGCGCCCGCTGGCTCATCGCCGCCGTCGTCGTCGTGCTGCTCGCCGCCGGCGGCGCGGCGCTCGTCGTGCTGCGCTCGGGCGGCGAGGAGACGACGAGCCCGGAGCAGCGTCGCCCCGAGCGCGCGCTGACGTTCACGCCCGGCGTCCAGGCGGGGACGCTGGCGCGCGACGTGCGGATGGCCGCGAAGCTCGGCGCGCCCGTCGCCCGGGTCGAGTGGGACATCAAGACGACTGCCGCCACGCTGCGCCCGGTCGTCGAGGCGTACGCCCGGGAGGGGATCCGGGTGCAGCCGGTCGCCGGATTCGAGCGGCGCGTGGCCACCGCGGCAGAGGCGCGCAACGTCGGCGCGTGGGCGCGGGTGGTCGGGCCGCAGGGCGCGATGTGGCAGCAGGGCGGGCTCGACCCCGAGCTCGCCGTCCAGGACATCGAGTTCGGCACCGAGACGTCGTTCGCCTACCAGGGGACGGAGAAGCGCGGCGCCGAGTACGCCCGCAGCGCCGTCGTCGCCTCGAAGGCCGCCAAGGCGGCCGGGGTCGGGCTCTTCATCCAGGCCGACGACGCCAACCAGGTCGACGGCTGGATCAACCAGATGTACGGCGCGGTGCCCGACCTGCACCGCTACGCCGCGGCGTGGATCGTCCACCCGTACGGCCCGCAGTGGCGCCGGCGGCTGGACTGGGCGATCGCCCGCACCGACGAGCAGGGCGCGCCGCGCCTGCCGATCGCGATCACCGAGTACGGCGTCGCCAACGACGCGGGGCGGTGTCTGAGCGACAACTACGGGTGGCCGACGTGCCTGACGGCCGCCGAGGCCGGCGCGATCCTGCGGCGGGTCGTCCGCGAGATGCGCGCCGAGTACCCACGGATCGAGCAGTTCATCCTCTACAACAACCACGACCTCGCGCCGCCCGGCTACGACGACGACCGGGAGAACTACTTCGGCGCGCGGCGGTGGAACGGCGCCGCGAAGGGCGCGTTCACCGAGGCGGCAGACGCGCTCATGCGCGAGCGCTGAGGGCTACGCGGCGACCTCGAGGCCGGCCCGCTCGGCGTCCGACGCCGCGCCGGGCTCCTCGACCTCGAGCACCGACTCCAGCGCCGCGATCGCGACGGCGAGCTGCGCGAGATCGGGCTCGCGCGTGGTCAGGCGCTGGAGCTGCAGGCCCGGCCACATGAGCGTCCGCGCCCACCGGCATGTGCGGTGCCGGCCGAGGGTCTTGATCACCTCGAACGACAGCCCCGCGATGAGCGGGATCCCGACGACGCGCGAGAGCAGGAGCAGCCACCAGTCGGGCCGCCCGAGCGGCGCGAAGACGAACACCGACACGATCATCACGATGAGCAGGAAGCTCGTGCCGCACCGCGGATGAAGGCGGCTGAAGCGCTGCGCGTGTTCGGGGGTGAGCGCGAGCCCCGCCTCGTAGCAGGAGATCGTCTTGTGCTCGGCGCCGTGGTACTGGAAGACCCGCTGGAGGTGCTCGAGCCGGGAGACCAGCCAGAGGTACAGCAGGAAGATCGAGACGCGGATGACCTTCTCGACGACGACGAACGCCACGGAGTTCGGCAGCGTGTCGCCGAGCAGGTTCGCCAGCGTGACGGGCAGGAGGAAGAACAGGCCGACGGCCATCGCCAGCGCGACGAGCACCGTGCCGACCCACGTGCTCTTGGAGATCGGCTCCTCGTCCTCGCGCAGCTGCGCGTTGGCGGCGATGTTCAGCGCCTTGACGCCGACCGCCAGGGATTCCCACAGCGCGACGGCCCCGCGGATCACCGGCCAACGCAGCACGCGGTGGCGCTGCAGGACAGACCGCAGGCCGAAGCGCTCGACGACGATCTCGCCCGCGGGCTCGCGCACCGCCACGGCCCAGTGGCCGGTGCCGCGCATCATCACGCCCTCGAGGACGGCTTGGCCGCCCACGGGGGCGTCACGGGACGCCGTGAGCGTCCCGTCTGACTGCTGGCGCACCTGCGAGGACATCTCTGCCCCCGGGTGGTCGGACGGCGGGCGCTAGCCCTGAGCGCGCTTGGCGGCGCGGCGCTTGAAGCGCTCCACGCGACCACCGGTGTCGACCAGCTTCTGCTTGCCCGTGTAGAACGGGTGGCAGTTCGAGCAGATCTCCACGTTGATGCTGGGCGTGGTGGACCGCGTCTCGAACTCGTTGCCGCACGTGCAGCGCACGTGGGAGACGACGTACTCGGGATGAATGCCGGTCTTCATGGTCCAACCCAGTGTAGCGGCCCCTTCGCGCTTGAGATCGGCGGGGAACCTGCCGATACCGGTGACGGAGAGATGGCCACCCGAGGGTTCGACGACACGCTCGACGTCCGCTTCCGCCTGCGCGCGGTCCACGTCGGCGTCGGCCTGTCCGTCATCTGCGGCCTGGTCATCGCCGCGTACGCCGCCGCGACGTGGGGCGAGCCGCACCGCGGCGGCCTGCTGGCGGTCGCCGCCGCGGCGATCGCCCTCGGCGCTGGCGCCGAGCGGCTCCCCTGGGCGACCATCGCCCGCAGCCGCATCTCCGAGCTGGCCTTCGTCGCCTGGGGCGCCATGCTCGTCGTGGTCATCACGACGGCCGCGGCGCTCGACGGCGGGGTCGCGAGCCCGCTGACCTTCGGGCTGTTCCTTCCCCTCGCGTACGTCGCGAACTCCTAT
>CAMCUD010000066.1 GCA_945878865.1 Bifidobacterium breve
TGCTCGGCGACGAGCTCGGCGGTGCCCGCCTCGTCGAGCGGGCCCAGCACCATGCGGGTCGTCACCGTGTCGCCGAGGACGCGGGCGAACTCCTCGAGCGCGGCGGTGCTCTCGTCGTCGTCGCGACTCGTGCTGACGAACAGCAGCGGCGCGTCGCCGATGTCCAGCGCGGCGAGCTCGAGCACGCGGCGGCTCGCGTCGTCGAGCCACTGCACGTCGTCGATCCACAGCACCATGCGGCCGTGCTCGCGGGCCAGGCCGGTGAGGAACGCGGCGACCGCGGCGAGGAACTGCTCGGAGCGCTGGCCGTCGCCGTGACCGTGGTCGACGGTCTCGCCGACGAGCTGGCCGAGCTGAGGCGAGAAGGCTGCGGCCATGCCGGCGGCCGTGAGCGCCGCGGCGCGGACGGGCGCCTCGGCCTGGTCGCGCACCTCCGCGGGGAGGCGCGAGATCCGGGTGAGGTGTGCCTCGAGCGCGTCACGGAGGCTCGCGAGCGGCACCGGGTTGTCGCGGACGACCTTGCCGGTCAGCACGAGCGCCCCGTCGCGACGGGCCTCGGTCAGCAGCTCGCGGACGAGCCGGCTCTTGCCGCCGCCGGGCGGACCTTCGACGAGCGCGACGGCGCCTTTGCCCTGGCGGGTGCGCTCCCAGGCGCCGCGCAGCTCCGCGAGCTCCTCGCGGCGGCCGACGAGCGGGAGGTCGTACTCCAGCGCAGCGGGATCGTCTTCGAGCCCGAGCGGGAAGTCGGCGGGCGTTTCGCCCTCGTGGGCGGCGAGCCGGTCGAGGTCGGCAAGCAGCCCCTCGCCGGTCTGGTAGCGATCGTCAGGATCCTTCGCGAGCAGCCGCGCGACGATCCCCGCCAGCGCCGGGCTCGTCCCGGGGGCGACCTCGCGGAGATCCGGAGGCGGGGCAACGGCGTGGAGGCGCACGAGCTCACCCGCGTCACGCGCCCGGAACGGCGGCACGCCGGCGATGGCCTCGAAGAGGACGACGCCGAGCGCGTAGAGATCGGAGCGCCCGTCGACCGGCCGCTTGAGCATCCCCGTCTGCTCGGGCGGGCTGTACAGCAGAGTGCCGACGGCGACGTCCTGGCGCTGACGCACGCCGGTCTGCGTGGCGAGGCCGAAGTCGATGAGCTTCGCCCGGCCATCCTCGTTGAGAATGATGTTGTCCGGCTTGACGTCGCGGTGGACGAGCCCGGCGCGGTGCGCAGCCGCCAGCGCCCCGGCGCAGTCACGCGCCAGCGAGACCACGCGCCGTTCGCCCATCGGCTGCGGCGCGTCGGCGAGCATCGCCCCGAGCGTCCGGCCCAGCACGAGCTCCATCACGAGGTACGGACGCCCGTCGCGCTCGCCAACGGCATGGATCTGCGCGAGGCCCGGATGGCGGAGCTGGGAGAGGATCGCCGCCTCGCGCCGGAACGCCCGGGTCGCGTCCGCGTCGGCGGTGGCGATGTCGCGCTGGACCTTCAGCGCGTATTCGCGGTCACCGCGACGGGCGCGATACACGATGTTCTCGGAACCGCGGCCGAGCTCGTCGATGACCTCGAGGCCATCGAACGCGAAACCGCCCGTGGGCACGGGCGCATTCGGCATGTCAGGTGTGCGGGAGATGGGTCGTCCAGACGTCCAGGGCGGATCTCCCCCCTACCTCGGACGAAACGGCCCATTTCTGGAGTCCTGGGCGCGATGTGTGGACGTCCGTGCGTCAGCCGAGCCGGCCGACGATCTCGTCCGCGTAGCGCGTGTAATGGCTCAGGTCGAAGATCTCGTCGAGATCGAGGCCGAGCTCCTCGCGTTCGAGCAGCTCGCGCAGCGGGGTCCGGGTGTCCCACGCCTCCTGCGCGGACTCCTGCACGATCCGGTAGGCGTCGTCGCGTTGGAGGCCCTTCTGGACCAGCGCCAGCAGGATCCGCTGGCTGAACAGCGCACCGTAGGTGAGATCGATGTTCTCGCGCATCCGATCGGCGTGGATCACCATGCCGGTCGCCATCCGTAGCGCGAGGCCGTGCATGTAGTCCAGCGCGATCGTCGCGTCGGGCAGGATGACGCGCTCGGCGCCGGAGTGGCTGATGTCGCGCTCGTGCCACAGGGCGACGTTCTCCAGCCCGGCCTGGCTGTAGCCGCGCAGCACGCGTGCGAGGCCGGTGATGCGCTCCGTGGTAATCGGGTTGCGCTTGTGCGGCATCGCGCTGGAGCCCTTCTGCTTGCCCGCGCGAAACGGCTCCTCCACCTCGCGGACCTCCGTGCGCTGGAGGTGGCGGATCTCGGTGGCGAAGCGCTCGAGGCCGGCGCCGGCCAGCGCGATCGCCTGAAGGACCTCGGCGTGGCGGTCTCGTGGCACCACCTGGGTGGAGACCGGCTCGCCGTTGAGACCGAGGCCCTCCAGGATCCCGCGCTCGAACCCCGGGCTGGTGGCGCTGTACGTCCCGACGGCGCCGCTGATCGCGCCGGTCGCCGCCTGCGCGAATGCGCGCTCGAGGCGCTCGGCGTTGCGGCGCGCCTCGGTGGCGAAGCCGGCGAGCTTGATGCCGAACGTCGTGGGCTCAGCGTGGACGCCGTGGGTGCGACCGACGCAGACGGTGTGCACGTGCTCGCGCGCGCGGTCGGCCAGCGCGTCGGCGTACTGCTTCGCGCCGGCGACGAGGATCTTGCCGGCGTCTCGGAGCTGCAGCGCCAGGGCGGTGTCGAGGACGTCGGAGGACGTCAGGCCGTAGTGGATCCAGCGGCCCGACTCGCCGGCGGACGCGCTGAGGATGTCGACGAACGCGGCGACATCGTGGTCGGTGATCTTCTCGCGCTCCTTGACGGCCTCGACGGTGAACGTCGCGGCGCGGATGGCCTCCAGGTCGGCGTCGGTGGGGCCGTCCATCGCCTCGCACGCGGCGACCTCGACCTTCCGCCACGCCTCCATGCGGGCCTCGTCCGTCCAGATGGCGCCCATCTCGGGGCGCGTGTAGCGCTCGATCATCGGCGCTCACCCTAGCCGCGCGGTCCGCCCCGCGGGGCGCGACGGGCCGAACGTCCGTCATGCGGGGTCAGAGGCCCGGTGAACCAACGTTCACCCCGACCGGCCGGCCGAACGTATGTCATGCGGGGCCGGAACCCCGGTGAACCAACGTTCACCCGGTCAGGGCGGCGACGGCGGCCAGCCCGACGAGGAGAACCACCGCGATGCCGGCGAGGGCGAGCAGCTCGATCCCGGCGATCGCCAGCGCCGCGAGGATCAGCCCGAAGCCGAACAGCCACGCCAAGATCGGACCGGTGAGCCCGTCGCCCGCCACGCGCGGTGCGCGCCGGCCGGTGCCGCCCACCACGGGTACCTCGGGCCGGACCGCCCCGCAGTGCGGGCACCGCCCGCTCACAGGGCGCAGCCTCCGGCCGCACGACGGGCACGGGTCGGGCGCCGGGGTCGTCAGCGGCCGAACTCCGTCCGCGCCGCCGGGTCCAGCAGGACCAGCCCCCACGCCGCCACGCTCGCCGCGTCGTAGACCTCGCCGGAGCGGACCATCGCCTCGAACGCGTCGACCGTCACCGCGCGGGTCGTCAGCAGGCCCTCCTCCTCGGCCTCCGGCTGCGGCTCGCCGGCCTCCAGGTCACACGCGAGAAACGCGTCGCACCACTGGTTGCTCATGCCGACGGCGAACGTGAAGCGGCCGAGCGGGAGCATCCGGGCGGCGCGCAACCCGGTCTCCTCGACGAGCTCCGTCCGCGCGACCTCCTCGCCGGACGCACCCGCCACGTCGTGCAGCGCGCCCTGCGGGAACTCCCACGAGTACCGCTCGACGGTGTAGCGCCACTGCCCGACGAGATGAAGATGCTCGCCGTCCCACGGGACCACCAGCCCGGCCTGCGGCTTCTCGATCACCGCGTAGATGCCCTCACCGGCCGGCCGCCGGATGGCGTCTTCGCGCAGGCGCATCCACGGGTTCTCGTAGATGAGCCGCGACGACAGCCGGCGGATCGGCGGGTCGCCGGCCACTAGGCGGAGAGGATCCGCAGCGCGAGGTACGCGGCGTTGGCCGGATTGTCGAGCCCGACGGCGGCCACCGGCACCTCGGCGGGCATCTGCACGACGCTGAGCACCGCGTCGAGACCGCCGCTGACCGTGCCCGGCGCCGTCAGCGGCACGCCGATGACCGGGAGGTCCGTGTTCGCCGCCGCGATGCCCGGCAGCGCTGCCGCCAGCCCAGCGCCGGCGATGATGACCCGCAGCCCGCGCAGCCGCGCGTTGCGGCAGTAGTCGACGAGGACCTGCAGCTCGCGGTGCGCGCTCATCACCCGGACCTCGTAACCGACGTCCGCCTCCTTCAGCACCGCGCCCGCCTGTTCCATCACCGGGAGGTGGCGCTTCGTGCCCATGATGATCCCGACCCGCGGCGCGTCCTCAGGAAGCGCCTCGAGCTCGGCCATCTCCGACGTCAGCGTGTCCGGGTCCGCGGTCTGCGCGGCCGGCTGCGGATCGTTCATGCGCCCACCCGGTCCTCCGCGCGCTGCGCGATGTCACGGCGCACCTGGCGCCCGTCGAACGTGATCGCGTCGACTCCCGCGTACGCGGCCGCGCGCGCGGCCGCCGGGTCGGCGCCCAGCGCCGTGACGTTCAGCACCCGCCCGCCGGCGGTGACGACCTCGCCCGCGTCGTTGCGCGCGGTGCCCGCGTGGGTCACCTCGACGCCCGCCGGCACGTCGCCGAGGCCCGAGATGACGTCGCCCTTCGACGAGGACGCAGGATACCCGCGGCTGGCCAGCACGACCGTCACAGCCCAGTCGGGGGAGAACTCGAGCGCCGCGCCCTCCAGGCCGCCGGGGCGCACCGAGCGCTCCAGCAGCTCGACGAGGTCGCTGCGCAGGCGGGGCAGCACGGCCTGGGTCTCCGGGTCGCCGAAGCGCGTGTTGTACTCGAGGACCTTCGGCCCGTCGGCGGTCATCATCAGGCCCGCGTAGAGGACCCCGTGGAACGGCGTCCCGCGCTCGCGCAGCAGGTCGACGATCGGCTGGTGCACGAGCGCGGAGATGTCCGCGAGATCTTCCGCCGCCACACCCGGGACCGGCGAGTACGACCCCATCCCGCCGGTGTTCGGCCCCTCGTCGCCCTCCAGCGCACGCTTGTAGTCCTGCGCCGGCGCAAGCGGCACGGCGCGCTCGCCGTCGCAGAGCGCGAGCAGCGAGAGCTCCTCGCCGACGAGGCACTCCTCCACCACGACCTTGTCCCGGCCGAACTTGCGGTTGACGAGGAAGTCCTCGAGCGTCGCGCGAGCCGTCTCCTCGTCGGGCGCGATGACCACGCCCTTGCCCGCCGCGAGCCCGTCGTACTTCAGGACGACCGGGTAGGACGTGATCGCCGCCATGCCGTCCTCGACCGTGTCGACCACCGTGTACGCGGCGGTGGGAACGCCGGCGGCCTCCATGACCTCCTTGGCGAACGCCTTGGAGCCCTCCAGCCGCGCGGCGGCGGCGCTCGGCCCGAACGCCGAAATGCCGGCCCTGCCCAGCGCGTCGACCAGCCCGGCGACGAGCGGCGCCTCCGGACCGACCACGACGAGGTCCACCGACCGCGCCTTCGCAGCCGCGACGAGACGATCGATCTCGTCGACGCCGATATCCACCACCTCCGCGTCGTCGGCGATCCCGGCGTTGCCCGGCGCGCACAGCAGTTCGGGCCGCTGCGGCGACCGGGCCAGGGCGCGAACGATCGCGTGCTCGCGCCCACCGGCGCCGATGACGAGGATCTTCATCTAGAGCGTGGCGATGAAGTCGTCGATCGGGATGGCGGCGAGCGTCTCGTACTTCGACGTCCCGCGAGAGCCGAGCTCGAGCGACACGCGCGCCATCGTCTTCTCGTCGGGCGCCTCGACGACGCTGATGAAGTCGAACTCGCCGAGCGTCGCCCACTGCGCCTTGACCGTGGCGCCGAGCTGCTCGACCTCGCGATTGACCTCGCGGATGCGCTGGGGATTGTTCTTGACCGTCTGGACGCCGTCGGAGCTGAGCGTCGCGAGCATGATGTACGTCGGCATGGGTTGCTCCCGTGGCCGGAGAGGTTGAGACAGGTGGCGCTCAGGTTCTATCCGATCCGGCCGATGACCGGGCGAGCACCCCTCTTGCGGGATTCCCCTACCCTGGCCGTCTTCATGCGCGCACGAACTCTGACGATCCTCCTCACGGTCGCCGGCCTGTCCGCCGCCGTGCCCGCCGCGGCCGACGCCGCCGCGCTGCAGCTCAACCGCACGTGCTACCTCACGGGCGCCACCGCCGGGCTCTCCGGCAGCGGCTTCGCGGCCAACGCCCCGGTCACCGTGACGCAGAACGGGCAGCAGATCGGCACGGCGCAGACCGACGCGCTCGGGTCCTTCACCGCGAGCTACTCGGTGCCCGAGGTCTCGGACACCCAGCGCCAGTCGGACATCGAGGTCACGGCGACCGATGGCACGAACAGCGCCACCACCGCGAGCAAGGTCTCGACGTTCAACGCGGACTTCTCGCCGTCGTCGGGCAATCCCCGCACGTTGAAGGTCAACTTCCAGGCAGACGGGTTCAACCTCCTGGGCGGTCCCGCCAGCACGATCTACCTGCACTACGTCGCACCGGGTGGCAAGGTGAAGATCACCAAGCGCCTCGGCAAGGCGCAGGGCGCGTGCGGCCAGCTGTCGACGAGCAAGCGCAAGCTCTTCCCGTTCTCGGCCAAGCGCGGCACGTGGCGCCTGCAGTGGGACACCCGCAAGAGCTACAAGAAGTGCTCGAAGGAGTCCGACTTCCTGTGCTTCGTGCGTGAAGTGAAGATCTTCCGGATCTCCTAGGCCGCGATCGTCTCGGGCGCGTTGCGCTCGAGGGCCGGCCACCCAACGTCCCGGGCGCGGGCGCGCTCCTCCGCCGCCACGCCGCCACGGATCCCGAACAGCCGCTTGGCCAGCAGCAGGTAGAGCACGACCGCGAGGTTGATCGCGAACGTGATCGCCTTCAGCGGGGACAGGCTGCGGGCGAGCTCCCAGATCTCCAGCGGCAGCAGCGACGTGGTCACCAGGAAGGTGAGGTACTCGGCCCAGCGGCGTTGGTACCACAGGCCGACCGCCTCGATCCCCTCGACGAGCGCGTAGATCGCGAAGACGAGTCCCACGAGCCGGATCGTCGAGGACTCCAGGCTGAACGCGTGCTCGATCTCGTGCAGCAGGCCGTGCGGCGCGGGACGACCGCCGGCGGTCCCCGTCTGGAGGTCGGCGATGATCCGGAAGACGCGGTCCTGGAGCTGCGCGCGGTGCGAGGCGAACAGGAAGATCGCCGCGCTGATGGCGCCGAGCACGAGGAAGTGGACCGCGCGGTTGACGGCGATGACCCGCAGGATGATCTTGTCGCGCAGCGGTCGTCCCCGGACAGGCAGCTCGATCTCCTCGCGCCGCGGCGGGGTCTCGCGCGCGGGGTGCTCGGGCGCCGCCACCGGCAGCCACGAGTCGCAGCGCAGGCAGCGATGCCAACGCACGCCGTCGATCTCCCGTGCGACGAGCGGGTCGCCGTCGTCGAGCGTGCGGGCGTCGAGGCCGATCAGGCGATGGCCGACGAGCCCGCAGACCAGCAGCTCGTAGTGAAAGCGCGGGAAGAAGCGGCTCGGTTCGACGTGCTCGACGCCTGGCAGCGATGACGACTCGGGCACCGCGCGCAGTGTCGCAGCCGCAGTGGCGTAAGGCGCGCGCCGTCCGCTCGCTCAGGAGGTCATGAGAACCCGAGATGATCAGAACCAGCTCTGGAACGTCCGCGTGCCGCTGGCGCCATGGCGGCCGCGCTGGCGCCGCCTCCCGCTCGACGCGCTGTGGCCAACGGAGTGGGATGGCGTCGGCGCGCTCGCCCTGGGCGCGGCCGTGCTCCTGCTGTCGCTCGTGGCGGTGGTCCTCGTGCCCGCCGTCGTGCTCCTCGTGGAGCTGACGATCCTGCTGGTCCTGTTCGCGCCGACCCTCCTCGCGCGCGCCGTCGGGCGCCGCTGGACCGTGGAGGCAGACCAGCGCACGGGCGACGAGCGGCGTCACGTCGTCTGGCGCACGACAAGCTGGCGCCGCGCGCGGCGGGCCCGCCGCGAGATCGTCGCAGCCATCGCCGCCGGTCGGCCCGAGATCGAGCCCGAAGGCTGCACGCGTCAGGAGCGCCCGACGACGCTCCACGGCGGCGACCTTCCGGACCTCCCGGCGATCGGCGGTGGCGACGTCCCCGTGTGGTGATCGTCCCGCCGCGCCCCCGCGTCAGCCCAGCCGGGCGGCGAGGCCGCGGCGGGCGCGGTGCAGGAGCTGCGAGGTTGCGTTGCAGTTCAGGCCCATCGCCTCAGCGATCTCCGGCACCTCCTGCCCATGCCAGGCCGCTCGGACGAGCGCTTCGCGCTGGCGCTGGGGAAGCTCGCGGAGCGCGGCATGCACCCGCGCGGTGTGATCGGCGCTCTCGGCGCGTTCGTGCGCATCACCGGACGGGTCGGCGAGCGCCCCATGCTCGTGGTCGGCGAACGCGCGGGTCCGGCTGCGCTGGGCGACGCGGTCGAGCGCGGCCCGCCGGGCGGCCACCTTCAGGTAGGCGGGGACGTTCAGCGTGTCCGCGTCGAGCTCGGGCAGCCGGCGGAGCGTGGAGAGCATCGCGTCCTGCGCGGCGTCCGCCGCGTCATCCGGACAACGGGTGACCCGCAGGCAGACGCGCTGGAGGTCGGGCCAGTACCTCCGGTAGAGCGCGTCAGCTGCAGCGGCGTCGCCGGCGGCGATGGCGCGGACGAGCGTGCGGTCGTCGGAGACGGCGGGGGCGGTGGTGGTGAGCATGCCGAGAGCTTCTTCGCCCAACCACCCCGTTCCCATACGGGCCGCTCCAGCTTCGCCGAGGCGGCCCCGCCCGTGGGCGTGGGGTTATCCCCAGGGTCGCCGGGTCAGCGCAGCCCCGCGTCATGGCGGGTGAGCTGCTCGGCGAGGCCGCGGCGGGCACGGTGGACGAGCTGCGCCGTCGCGTTCGCCGAGAGCCCGAGCGCTTCGCCGATGTCGAGGAGCGCGCGCCCCTCGTACGCCGACTGGAACAACGCGGTGCGCTGGCGGGCCGGCAGCTCTCGCATCGCTCCGCGGACGGCGCGACGGAGCTCGTCGCGCTCCAGGCCCTCGGGCACCCCCGCGCCGGGGTCCGCGGGGTCGATGACCGTGTCCAGCGCGACGGTCCTCGCGCGGCCTCCCACCCGCTTCAGCGCCGCGCGCCTGCCGGCCGTGTGGAGGTACGCCGCGAAGTTCATGGTCGCGAGATCGAGCTCGGGCAGCCGGCGCAGCGTCGCGAGCATCGCGTCCTGCGCGGCGTCGGCCGCGTCCATCGGGCATCCGGTGACGCGCTCGCACGTCCGT
>CAMCUD010000067.1 GCA_945878865.1 Bifidobacterium breve
TGGCAGCGCCGATTCTCAGGAAAACGGGACAGCGCGAATCGTCGCGCTGTCCAGTGCGCCTGTCAAGCCTGGCTGAGCACTAGGAGCCCGTCAGCTCGAGATCGTCGGCGCGGGCTTCCAGCGCGGCGACGACGAAGCGCACGTGCTCATCGAAGTCGACACCGAGTTCGTCCGCGCCGGCCCGCACGTCGTCCCGGTTGACCGCCGCGGCGAACGCCGGCGTCTTCAGCTTCTTCTTCACGGACTTCGGGGTCAGGCCCACGATCCCCGTGGGACGCACGACGGCGCACGCCACGAGGAAGCCGGAGAGCTCGTCGACCGCGCGGAGCGTGTGGTCGAGCGGGGTCGTGGCCGGCACGCCCAGCGAGTCGGCGTGCGCCGCGATCGCCTGGATCATCTCGGGCGGTGCGTCCCGCCGTTCGAGCTCGGCGAGGATGAACCGCGGATGCCCGGTCTCCAGATCGGGATAGCGCTCGTAGTCGGCATCGTGCAGGAGTCCGGTGACCTCCCAGAGCTCCTCGTCGTGCCCGCCCTGGCGCGCGTAGGCGGCCATCGCGGTCGCCACCGCCTCGCAATGACGGCGCAGCGACGGGCTCTCGACCCACTCGTGGAGGAGGGACCGCGCCTCGTCGGGCGAAATCCGATGCGACATGGTTGGTACCCTAACCGAGCTCGCGAGCCTCGCCGACGGCCCCGTCCGCGCCGCTCGCATCGCCCCCCGCCCGCTCATGGAGAAGTTCGTCATCCACGGTGGAGCGCCGCTCTCCGGCACGGTCATCCCGGCCGGAAACAAGAACGGCGCCCTGCCCATCCTCGCCGCCGCCGTCCTCACCGAGGACGAGGTCATCGTGCGCAACGTCCCGCGCATCAAGGACACCGGCTCGATGCTGTCGATCCTCGAGGGCATGGGCGTCCGCGTGGAGTGGCTCAACGACCACGACGTCTCCCTGCGCGCCGACCAGCTCGACCAGGACTGCGTCCAGGTCGACCGCGAGCACGCCGAGCGCATCCGCGCCTCGTTCCTGCTGGCCGGCCCGCTGCTCGCGCGCTTCGGCCGGGCGGTCATGCCGCCGCCTGGCGGCGACGTGATCGGCCGCCGCCGGCTCGACCCGCACCTCGACGCGTTCGCCGCGCTCGGCGCGGAGTTCGAACACGGCCGGGACATCGACATCCGCGCGCCGCACGGCCTGCAGGCCGGTGACGTCTTCATGGACGAGCCGTCGGTCATGGCGACCGAGAACGCGCTGCTGGCCGCCGCGCGCACCCCCGGGACGACCGTCCTGGGCAACGCCGCGTGCGAGCCGCACGTCCAGGACCTCGCGCGCATGCTCGTGAAGATGGGCGCCGACATCTCGGGCATCGGCTCGAACGTCATGACCGTGACCGGGAGCGCAGACCTGCACGGCTGCGATCACACGATCGGCCCCGACCACATCGAGATCGGCTCGTTCATGGCGCTCGCCGGTGTCACCGGTGGTGAGATGCGGATCAAGGACACGTATCCCGACGACCTGCGGATGATCCGGCTCGCCTTCGAGAAGCTCGGCCTGCACTCCGAGCTCGACGGCGCCGACGTCCTCGTGCCCGGCGGGCAGGACCTCGTGGTCGCCCGCGACCTCGGCGAGCACAAGATCAAGGTCCAGGACGGGCCGTGGCCTGCGTTCCCGGCCGATCTCACGTCGATCGTGCTCGCGCTGGCGACCCAGTGCGAGGGCTCGGTCCTCATCCACGAGTGGATGTTCGAGAACCGCATGATCTTCACCGACAAGCTCGTGCTCATGGGCGCGGACATCGTCCTCTGCGATCCGCATCGCGCGATCGTCACGGGCCGTTCGCAGCTGCGCGGCGAGCGGGTCGAGTCCCCGGACATCCGGGCAGGCATGGCGATGCTCATCGCCGCGCTGTGCGCGGACGGCGTCTCGGAGATCGGGAACATCCGCCAGATCGACCGCGGCTACGAGCGCATCGACGAACGGCTGCGGGAGCTGGGCGCCCAGATCGAGCGCGTGGCCACAGAGCCGCAGCCCGCTGTGCACGCCTAAGCTGGGCGACCTGCCCATGACTCTCCCGATCCCTTCCGGGACGCGTGACGTCCTGCCCGACGAGATGCGCGAGCTGCGCGCCATCGGCGACGCGCTGCGCGGCGTCTTCGAGGACGCCGGGTACGGCGAGGTCAGCACGCCCGCGCTCGAGTACGAGTCCGTCCTGAGCAAGGGCGACCTGACCGGCGCACGCCCGGCGTATCGCGTCGTCGACGATCACGGCGACGTGCTCGTGCTGCGCTCGGACATGACGGTCCCGATCGCGCGGGTCGTCGCCAGCAGGTACGCGACCGCGGAGCCGCCGCTGCGCTTCTGGTACCTCGCGCACGCCTATCGCCAGGTTCGCCCGCGGCGCGGGATGTCGCGCGAGCTGCTGCAGGTCGGCATCGAGCTCGTCGGCGCCCCGGCGCCCGACGGGACGGCCGAAGCGCTGACCGTCCTGTGCCGCGGCTTGACTGCGGTCGGTCTGCAGGAGTTCAAGGTCGGCCTCGGCGACGCGTCGCTCTATCCGACGGCGCTCGAGGAGCTGGGCCTCGCCGACGACGCGCGGTCGCGGATCCTGCACGAGCTGGCCACGCACGACTTCGTCGGCGTCGAGCGGGAACTCATCGCGGCCGGACTGGACCGCGACACCGCCCAGGGGCTGCTGGCGCTCGCCCAGCGGCGCGGCGGCGCGGAGGTGCTCGAAGCGGTGCCGAGCGCCGCGGCCGAGGCGGTCGCCGGGCTGCGCGATGTTCACGCGCTGCTGCCGGCCGACGTCGCCGAACACGTCATCTTCGATCTCGGGCTCGTCCGCGACCTCGGGTACTACACCGGCGCCGTCTTCGAGGTGTACGACCCCGCGCTCGGCGTCCCGCTCGGCGGCGGGGGGCGCTACGACGACCTGCTGGGGCGCTTCGGCCGGCCGCTTCCGGCCGTCGGGTTCGCGCTTGTCGTCGACCGTCTGCACCTCGCGCTGAACGGAGGCGAGCGCCGATGACCCCGCCCCTGACGATCGCGGTGCCGCGCGGCGCGCTCATGCGCGAGACACTCGACCTTCTCGACACCCTCGGCATCGACACCGCCGAGGTGCGCGCGAACGACCGCAAGCTGCTGTTCGCCGACATCGGGATCGTCACGATGCGCCCGTCGGACGTGCCGACGTACGTCGAGGCCGGCGCGGCGGACATCGGCATCACCGGCAAGGACGTCCTCATCGAGCAGAGCGAGCGCGAGGTCTACGAGCTGCTCGACCTCGGATACGGCTTCTGCCGGATGGTCATCGCGACGGTGGATGGGCCGAACCCCATGGACGAGGCACTCCGGCGGCTTGGCATCGTGCGCGTGGCGACGAAGTACCTGAAGACGGCGTCGCGCTACTTCGAGCGCACCGGCCGCCAGGCCGAGATCGTCGAGGTCAAGGGTTCCGTCGAGCTCGCCCCACTGACGGGTCTGGCGGAGGCCATCGTCGATCTCACCGCGACCGGGACGACGATGCGCGAGAACGGGCTGGTCGAGCGCGAGCACCTCTTCGACTCGACGGCGCGGCTCATCGCCAACCCCGTCGCACACAAGCTCAAGGCGGCGGCGATCGACGACCTCGTCGCGCGGCTGCGCGCGCTGGAGCCGACCGGTGCGAGTTGAGCGCCTGACCGTCGACGGCGACCCGGCTGCGGTCGCTGCCGCGGCGCGGAACATGGCGCCGAAGGCCGACTCCGTCGCCGAGGGCGTCGCCGAGATCATCGAGAGCGTCAGGACGGGCGGCGACGCAGCACTTCGCGAGTTCGTCGAGCGCTTCGACTACGCCGGCGCCGCGCCGGAGGGCGCCGAGTTGCGCGTCGCGTCCGAGGCCTTCGAGGTCGACCTCGATCCGGAACTGCGCAACGGTCTGCAGGTCGCGATCGCCAACGTCGCGATCGTCGCCGACGCCGGGGTGGGCGAGGACAAGGAGGTCGTCCTGCCGCAGGGGCAGACGGTCACGCTGCGCGAGATCCCGGTCACGCGGGCGGCGATCTACGTCCCGGGAGGCCGCAACCCGTATCCGTCGACGCTCATCATGGGCGTCGTCACCGCGCGCGCCGCCGGCGTGGAAGACGTGTGCGTCGTCACGCCGCCGCCGGTGCACCCGGTGATCCTGGGCGCCGCGGCGCTCGCCGGGGTGTTCGAGGTCTACGCGATGGGTGGCGCGCACGCGGTCGCCGCGCTGGCCTACGGCACGGAGTCCGTTCCGCGCGCCGACGTCATCGCCGGCCCCGGGAACCTCTGGGTGCAGGAGGCCAAGCGGCAGGTCTCCGACGCGATCGGCATCGACGGCTTCTACGGGCCGAGCGACCTCGCCGTCGTCTTCGACGCGGATGCCGACCTCGATCCGATCGCGCTGGACCTGCTGGCCCAGGGCGAGCACGGCCCCGCCAGCGTCGTGCTGGCCGCCAGCGACTCGCTCGAGGCCCTCGACGCGCTCGCCGACCGCGTCACGACCCTGGCGGCGGATCGCGAGACGGTCGACGCCGGCGGCGTCGTCCTCGCCCACGCCGCGAGCCCCGCCGAGGCGCTCGCCGTCAGCGAGGCGTTCGCGCCCGAGCACCTCCAGCTCGTCGGCCCGTCCTGCGAGCGGCTGGCCCGGCGCGTGCAGCGCGCGGGCTGCGTGCTGGTCGGTGGGGCGAGCGGCACGGCCTTCGGCGATTACGTCGCCGGTTCGAACCACTGCCTGCCCACGGGCGGCGCCGCGCGCTTCGCGTCAGGCCTGTCCGCGCGGGTCTTCCGCCGCCGTATGAGCGAGGTCCGGCTGGGCGGCGCCGCCTCGGCGTTGGCCCCGGCGGGCGCCGCGATCGCCCGCGCGGAGGGCTTCGAGGTCCACGCCCAGTCCATGGAAGCCCGAATCGGGGAGAATCCCGCGTCGTGACCCGCACTGCCAGCATCGATCGCGCTACCAAGGAGACCGACGTCCGCCTGAGCGTGTCGCTCGACGGGACGGGGGACGGCGTCCGGGAGACCGGGGTCGGCTTCTTCGACCACATGCTCGACCTGCTCGCCCGCCACGGGAGGATGGACCTCGACGTCAAGGTCACCGGTGACCTGCAGACCGGCGGGCACCACACCGTCGAGGACACCGGCATCGTCCTCGGCCAGGCCCTCGATCAGGCGCTCGGTGATCGTGCCGGCATCTTCCGCTACGGCACCGCGACCGTCCCGATGGACGAGGCGCGCGCGAGCTGCGCCCTGGACATCTCCGGCCGGCCGTTCGTCGCCTTCGACGCGCCGCAGCTCGTCCCGGGCGTCACCGGCGGCTTCGACCACGAGCTGACCGAAGAGTTCTTTCGCGCGGTGGCCAACAGCGCAAAGCTCACCCTGCACCTCACCGTCGAGCGCGGGACGAACGCGCACCACATCATCGAGGCGCTCTTCAAGGCCTTCGCCCGTGCCCTGCGCGCCGCCACGAGCATCGACCCGACGGAGACGGGCGTACCGTCGACGAAGGGCACGCTGACCTCGTGATCGGCATCGTCGACTACGGCATGGGCAACCGCCGCTCGGTCGTCAAGGCGTTCGAGCGCGTCGGCGCCCACGTCGAGCTGACCAGCGACGAATCGACGCTGGAGCGTGCGAACGGGCTCGTCCTCGTCGGCGTCGGTGCGTTCCCCGAGGCCATGCGCCGGCTGACGGCGTCCGGATTGGACGCGCTCATCCGCGCCCGCCACGACGCGGGCGTTCCGCTCATCGGCCTGTGCCTCGGCATGCAGCTGCTGTTCGAGCGCAGCGAGGAACACGAGGGCGCTGAGGGTCTCGGCCTCCTCGGCGGTGAGGTCCGCCGCCTCGATCCGCAGGGCCGCAAGCTGCCCCACATCGGGTGGAACCTCGTCCGCCGGCGGCGCGATTCGCGCTTGCTCGAAGGCGTCCCCGATCCCGTTGCGCTGTACCACGTCCACACGTTCGTCGCGCATCCGACCGACCCCGAGGACGTCCTCGCGGTCGGCGAGTACGGCGCGGAGTTCGTCTCGCTCGTGGAGCGCGGGACGGTCTTCGGCGCCCAGTGCCATCCTGAGAAATCCTCGACCCACGGCCTCGACCTGCTGCGGAACTTCGCGGCGATCTGCCAGGCCGTCCACGCATGATTCTTTATCCCGCCATCGACATCTACGAGGGCAAGGCCGTCCGCCTCGTCCAGGGTGACTTCAACGCCAAGACCGTCTACGAGGACGACCCCCTCGAGGCGGCGCGCCACTGGGTCGAGGAGGGCGCGCGCTTCCTGCACGTCGTCGACCTCGACGGCGCGAAGACCGGCGAGCCTCAGAACCTCGAGCACCTGCGGCGCATCACGACCGAACTCGGCGTCCCCGTGCAGACCGGCGGCGGCCTGCGGTCGCTGCCGGCCGTGCGCGACGCGCTGCGCGCCGGCGCCGAGCGCGTGATCCTCGGCACCGCCGCATTCACCGATGTGGACTTCCTCGACGACGTCCTTTCCGCCTACGGCGAGCGTGTCGTCGTGTCGGTGGACACCCGCGGCGGGCACATCTCGACCGCCGGCTGGACCGAGACGACGCAGATGCCCGCCGAGGCCGTCATCGAGCGCCTCCAGGATCGCGGGGTGCGGTCGTTCGTCTACACGAACGTCGACCGCGACGGAATGCAGCAGGGCGCCGACCTCGAGGAGGTCAAGCGGATCGCCGAGGTCGTCCGCGGCCGCTTCCTGTACTCCGGCGGGATCGGGTCGCTCGCCGACCTGCAGGCGCTCGCCGAGCTGCGCCAGGTCAACCTCGGCGGGGTCATCGCCGGCAAGGCGCTGTACGAGAAGAAGTTCACGATCGCCGAAGGGCAGGCCGCGCTCGAGGGCCGGCTGCCGCTGACGCAGGAGGGCTAGGCATGTCCGAGGAGCGCGTGATCGTCGAGATCGACGGGCCGATCGCCGAGGTGCGGCTGAACCGGGGCGCGAAGCACAACGGGCTGGACCGCCCGATGTTCGACGGCATCAATGCCGCGATCGAGCAGCTGAAGGACGCCACCGCGATCCGCGCCGTCGTGCTGTACGGCGACGGGCCGAGCTTCTGCGCGGGCCTGGACTTCGCCGGGTTCGACGGGGATCCCACCGTCATTCTGGACCGGCCGGACGGGCAGCTCGCGAACGTCGCGCAGCAGGTCTCCTACGGCTGGATCGAGCTGCCGGTGCCCGTCGTCGCGGCGATCCACGGCAACTGCTTCGGTGGCGGCCTGCAGATCGCGCTGGGCGCCGACGTCCGCTTCGTCACGCCCGACGCCAAGCTCTCGGTCATGGAGGCCAAGTGGGGTCTCATCCCCGACATGGGCATCACCGCGGCGCTCCCGCGGCTCGTCGGGATCGACCACGCACTCGAGCTCACGTACACCGCGCGGATCATCAGCGGTGAGGAGGCCGAGAAGGTCGGCCTGGCCACGCACGTCAGCGAGGATCCGCTGAGCGCGGCGCGTGCGCTCGCGCAGGAGATCGCCGGCCGGTCGCCCGACGCGGTCCGGATGACCAAGCGCCTGTACCGCGAGGCGTGGCACATGGCGCCCGCCGAGGGCCTGCGGCTCGAGACGGACCTCCAGGTCCAGATCATGGGCAAGCCCAACCAGATGGCGGCGGTCGTGGCGGGGATGACCAAGCAGCCCGCCGAGTTCGGCGACCCGATCGTCTGAGGTCATGCACCTGAAGCGCGTCATCCCGTGCCTCGATGTCGCGGACGGTCGCGTGGTGAAGGGCACGAACTTCGTCAACCTCCGCGACGCGGGCGACCCGGTCGAGCTGGCCGAGCGCTACGACGCGGAGGGCGCCGACGAGCTCGTGTTCCTCGACATCACCGCGACGTCGGACGCGCGCGACACCATCGTCGATCTGGCTCGCCGGACGGCGGACAACGTCTTCATCCCGTTCACCATCGGCGGTGGGATCCGGTCGGTCGCGGACGCCCAGGCGGTCCTTGACGCCGGCGCTGACAAGGTCGCGGTGAACTCCGCGGCGGTGAAGCGGCCGGAGCTCATCAACGAGCTTGCCGACGTGTTCGGGGCGCAGTGCGTCGTCCTGGCGATCGACAGCAAATGGGGCCCCGACGGGGCCGAGGTGTTCGTGGCCGGCGGCCGCACGCCGACGGGTGTCGAGACGATCGGCTGGGCGCGGGAAGGTGTCGAGCGCGGGGCGGGGGAGATCCTGCTCACGAGCATGGACCGCGATGGCACGAACGCCGGCTACGACCTCGAGCTCACCCGCCAGGTCAGCGAGGCGGTCGGCGTGCCTGTGATCGCCTCCGGTGGCGCTGGGACCCTCGAGCATCTCGCCGAGGCGCTCGCCGCCGGCGCCGACGCCGCACTCGCGGCCTCGATCTTCCACTACGGCACCTACTCGCTCGCCGAGACGAAGGCGTTCCTCGCGGACGCCGGCGTCCCGGTGCGCCCGGTCGACTAGTCCGAATCGGCGACGCGCACGATCCCGAGCAGCGCGCCCGCGTACGCGCTGCCGTCGGGTCCGAGCGTCACCGGCGCGTAGTTGTTGTTGAACCCGGCGCCCGCGCCCAGGAGACGTGACCACCGCACCGCGCCCGTGCGCACGTCGACCGCTGCGAGCGACCACGCCTCCGTGCCGCGCGCGATCGTGCGGGTCACGCCGTAGATCAGGCCGGTCGCGAGCGAGAGCTTGTTGACGCTCGACGGGAACGTCACGGGGACGCTCCAGACGAGGCGGCAGCCCTGCTGATCGGCGTTGACGTCGATCCGGGCGAGGCCGGGCGCGGTGGGCCGCAGCCTCAGGGCGCCGAGAGGGCCCGCGTAGCCGTAGTTGTTGGCGACGATCAGTGAGCGACCCGCGCCGATGAGCGAGTTCTCCGTGGCGCTCGCACCCGCGGCGAACACCGGCACGCGGCAGACCTCGCCGCCGTCGGCGATCCGGTCGACCACGACGTGCATCGGGTCGGCGTTGTCGGTGATCGCCACGAGCCCGCCGGGCAGGATCGTCGGCGTCGTGCCCGAGCCGTCGCTGAACTGCCCCGGCTTCTGCGTGCCCGTGGTCGGGTACGGCGCGCGCCAGACCACCCCCGGGTTCCCGTCAGCGCCCGCCCGCATCCGGTAGAGCGCCCGGTCGGAGACGACGTACACCGAGCCGTCGGCATCCACGGCGATGGAGTTGTCGATGCCCTCGCCGAGCGTGGTGGTGCGCACGGTGCCGCTGCGCTCGTCGACGGTGCCGACGACGCCCGCGGCCGTCACGAACCACAGACGGCCGTCCCAGTCGGGCATGACGGCGACGAC
>CAMCUD010000068.1 GCA_945878865.1 Bifidobacterium breve
GCTCACGCACGACGTGCGTGAGATCACCGACTGGCGCCGCCAGATCGTCAAGCACCAGAAGCAGGTGATGATCGGCGCTGCCGCGGCCGGCTTCATCCTCGCCGGCGGCCTCGTCGCCGTCGGCGGCCTGTTCGGCCGCAAGAAGTAGATGCGCGCCGCCCGCTGTGCGGCGGCGCTCCTCGTCGCCGTCCTCACCGCGCTCGTCCTCGCCTCGTGCGGGGACGATGACGGTGGGGGCACGGCGACCACGACCACCGCGACGACGACCGCGACGAGCGCGGCCCGCCTGCCCGAGCGCACGAAGGCGACGCTCGTCCTCGACTTCGTCCCCAACGCCGTCCACGCCGGGATCTACCGTGCGGTGGCCGCCGGCTACTACGACGACCTCAACGTCGACCTGCGCATCATCCAGCCGACGTCGACGGCCGACACCCTGAAGCTCATCGACGCGGGGAAGGCGGACGTCGGCCTGGCCGACGCCGTCGACGTCGCAGGCCAGATCGACGCGGGCCGCGACGCCCAGGCGATCCTGCCGATGGTGCAGCGCCCCCTCGGCGGGCTGATCGCCACGAAGGCGGGCGGCATCACCGATCCCGCCCAGCTCGCCGGAAGGAAGGTCGGCGTCACCGGGGTCCCGTCCGACAAGGTCGTCCTCGACACGATCGTCCGCGACGCCGGGGCGGACCCGGCGCGCGTGAAGACCGTCACGATCGGCTTCAACGGCGTGCAGGCGCTGGAGGCCGGCAAGATCGACGCGTTCACCGGCTACTGGCCGGCTGACGGCGAGCAGCTGCGCGTGGACGGCACCGGGCCGCGCGTGTTCGCCCTCGACGAGTACGGCGGGCCGGTCTTCCCCGGGCTCGTGGCGTTCTCGACGCGGCGCCACATCGCTGACGACGCGCCGCTGCTCCGCGCGATCGTCGCCGCGACGACCCGCGGGTACGAGGACACGATCGCCGATCCGCAGCGGTCGCTGCGCGATCTCCTCGCCGAGAACCCGGCGCTCAAGCGCGACATCGCCACCGCGCAGCTGCGCGCGTACACGCCGCTCTTCCAAGGCGACGCCTCCGCGTTCGGCACGTTCGACGAGCAGCGCCTCCGGGCGTTCTCGGCGTGGCTGGCGCGCAACGGTCTGACGAAGCGCGCCATCCCGCCGGATCGGCTGGCGACCGACACGCTGCAGGGATGACGCTCGAGGCCCGCGGGCTCGGGATGACGTTCGCGGGCGGCGTCACCGCCCTGGACGGTCTCGACCTGCGGGTGGAGCCGGGGGAGTTCGTCGCAGTCGTCGGCCCGAGCGGCTGCGGCAAGTCGACACTGCTCGCGATGTTCGCCGGGCTGCTGACGCCGACCTCCGGGGAGATCCTCGTCGATGGCGCGCCCGCGACATCGCTGCTCGGCCGCGCGGCGTACATGCCGCAGCGCGACTGCCTCATGCCGTGGCGGACGGTGCTCGACAACTGCGCCGTCGGCCTCGAGCTCGCGGGCGCGTCGCGCCGCCAGGCGCGCGAGCGGGCTCGGGCGGAGGTCGGGCGGTTCGGGCTCGAGGGCTTCGAGGATCGGCGGCCCGCCGAGCTCTCGGGCGGTATGCGCCAGCGCGCCGCGCTGCTGCGGACGTTCCTGGCCGGGCGCGATCTGCTCCTGCTCGACGAGCCGTTCGCGGCGCTCGACGCGCTGACCCGCCGCGACCTGCAGGACTGGCTACGCGACGTCGCCGAAGCCGATCGCCGCACGATCGTCCTCGTCACCCACGACGTCACCGAGGCTGCCTATCTGGCCGACCGCATCTACGTGCTGACGGAGAGGCCCGGACGGGTCGCGCTCGAGGAGACCGTCGAGCCGCCGCGCCCGCGCGGCCCCGAGGTGCTCGCAAGCCCGGAGTTCGCCGCGCTGCAGCGCCGGCTCCTCGTCACGCTGGGGTTCGCGTGATGCGGGTCCTGCGCGGCGCCGGCCCGCCCGTCGCCTTCGCGGCGCTCGTCGTCGCGGCGTGGGCGCTGCTGACCGCGGTGACGGGTATCCCGGAGAGCTCGCTGCCCACGCCTGGTCAGGTCGCCGCGGCGCTGTGGGACGACCGCGCGGTGCTCGCCGACAACGCCTGGGTGACGATCGGCGAGATCCTCGTCGGGTACGCCGCCGCGATCGCGGTCGGGCTGTCCCTTGCGATCGTGATCCACGCCTCGCGCGCCGTCGAGCGCGCGGTGTACCCGTGGCTCGTCGTCTCGCAGATGGTCCCGATCGTCGCGATCGCGCCGATCTTCGTCATCTGGACCGGCTTCGACCTGCGGCCCAAGGTGATGGTCATCGCGCTCGTCGCGTTCTTCCCGCTGGCGGTGAGCACGATCGACGGGCTGAAAGCGGCCGACCCCGAGCTCCTGCGCCTCCTGCGGACGCTCGGCGCCGGGCGAGTCACGCGCTTCCGGATCGCGCAGTGGCCGGCCGCGCTGCCGTCGGTGTTCAGCGGGCTGAAGGTCGCCGCGGCGCTCTCGGTGATCGGCGCCGTCTTCGCGGAATGGGTGGGCTCCGGCGAGGGGCTCGGCTATCTCGTGCTGACCTACAACAACCAGGTCGCCACGGCGGACATGTTCGCCGTCATCGTCGTCCTCGGCGCGATCGGCATCGCCCTCTACGGCCTGGTCCTGCTCGCCGAGCGGCTCGTCCTGCCCTGGTACCACGACGAGCGCCGCGCGCTCTAGGCGGGCGAAGGCTCCGCGGCGGGGCCGCCGTCGTCCTCGCCGGGCGAGTCGTGCGCCGTCCCGCCGATCGGCAGGGCGGGGCCCTCCTCACCCGGTGGCGGGAGCCGTGTCTGACGCCGCGCGGCCCACCACTCCTGGATGAGGATCTGCACCGACGCGGCGATCGGAATCGCCAGCAGCGCGCCGAGGATGCCCATGAGCGTGCCGCCGAGCAGCACGGCGACGATCGTGACGAACGGCGCCACGTGCACGGTGCGGCGCTGGATCTGCGGCTGGATGAAGTGGTTCTCGAACTGCTGGTAGACGATCGCCCAGACGGCCCAGATGATCGTCGTGGTGGGGAAGTCCGTGAACACCGTGACGAGTCCGATGAGGATCGCCGCGAGCGTCGCGCCGACCATCGGGATGAGCGACGCGAGCCCGGCCAGGACGGCGAGCGGCCCGGCGAACGGCACGCCCAGGATCTTCATCGCGATGTAGTTGGCGATGCCCGCGACGAACGCCACGGCGATGGCGCCGGCGAAATAGCCGCCGACGGCCTGGCCGATGCGTCTGAGCACACGATCGAGCTGCTCGGCGCGGTCGGGAGGTTGCAGCTCGATCACCCGTCTGATCCACGTCGGCCCGTTGGCGACCATGAAGACCGACAGGACCAGGATGGTGAAGATCGCGAAGAGGGAATTGACGATCCCGAAGCCGACGTCCTGGAGGATCGTCGCGGCGTCACCCACCCGGCTCGGCAGCTTCTCGGCCTCCTGCTCGAGCTTCGTCGTGATGTCGTAGTCCTCTTCGAGCTTGCGCAGGCGGTCGTTCTCCTGCACGAACTTCGTGATGTCGCGCGCGTAGGACGGGACGTCCTTGATGAGCTTGTTGCCCTCCGTGACGACCGGCGGGAACAGGACCGCGCCCAGGGCGATCGGGGTGAGGATCAACCCGAGGTAGACGAGCGAGATCGCCGCCCAGCGGGGCATGTAGTTCTGCAGCTTGGCCACGAGCGTGGCCAGCGGCACCGCGATGAACGCGGCGATGATGAGCCACGTCAGCGGCGTGCGCAGCTGGATGATGAGGTACAGCGCGAGGACGACCGCGACGACGATGAGGACGCTGCGCAGGATCGCCTTCGGCGCGAGCGGCTCGTCGCGCTCGACCCGGACGGGAAGCGGCTCGCCGGACGGGGGCGGGGCCGGCGGGAGCGGGGTGCTCACTCGACCATCCTCCGCGGGACGCCGCCGACCCCGACGAGGCCTGGGCCGACATGCGCGCCGATGACCGGGCCGACCTCGCCGACCCACACGGGCTCGGTCCCGAAGATCTCGCGTCCGCGTTCGAGCAGGCGCGCGGCGGTGTCGTCGGCCTGGATGTGCTGCACCACCCAGCCATCCTGCCCGCCGTCGTGGATGGATCGCAGGTAGTCGACCATCCGCTCGAACGCGCGGGAGGAGGTGCGGACCCGCTCGATCGGCGTGATCTCGGATTCCACGGACAGGATCGGCTTGATCTTCAGCGCGCCGCCGAGCCACGCCTGCGCGGCGCCGATGCGTCCGCCGCGGCGCAGGTACTCCAGCGTGTCGACGCAGAACCACATGTGCAGCTCCTCGCGGGCCGCGCGCGCGGCGGCGAGCACCTCGGTGAGCCCTCCGCCGTCCTGCGCGGCCTTCGCCGCGGCGAGCGCGACGAGCCCGATGCCGCCAGCCGCCGTCTGCGAGTCGTAGACCTCGATCCGGCCCGCGTACCCGCGCGTGGCGAGCTCCTCGGCGGCCTGGCGGGCGGTGTCGCACGTGCCGGAGATCGCCGACGACAGGTGGATCGACACGATGCTGTCGCCCCGCTCGAGCAGCGGCTCGTAGACGGCGAGGAAGTCGCCGACGGAAGGCTGCGAGGTCTGCGGCAGGTGACTGGCGCGACGCAGCTGGTCGTAGAACGCGTCGAAGTCCGGCATGTCGCGCTCGGCTTCGATCTCGTCGTCCCAGCGCACGTACAGGGACACGCGATGGATGTCGCGCGCCTCGACGAGCGCCTTGGGCAGGTAGTGCGTCGTGTCCGTGACGATGGCGACACGCATCTGCGCCGGACCCTACAGTCACCCTGTGTCGGTCACGCTCGTCACGGGGGCCACGGGCCTGGTCGGCTCGCATGTCGCACGGCTGGTCGCCGAGCGCGGCGACACGCTGCGGGTCACGGTGCGCGAGGGCTCGCCGCTCGCCGGCCTGGCCGACCTCGACGCCGAGCAGGTCCGCTGCGACCTGCGCGATCGCCGCGCGGTGCGGCGGGCGCTGCGCGACGTTGACCGGGTCTTCCACGCCGCCGGCGCGACCTCGCTGCGCGCTCCGCGGGAGGCGCTGTTCAGCGCGAACGTCGACGCCACGCGCATCCTCATGGAGGAGGCGCTGAGGGCGGACGTCGCGCGGGTGGTGCACACCTCCTCGATGGCGACGGTCGGCCCGGCGGCCTGGGGGCAGACAGCCGACGAGCGCCAGCCGTTCCCGCTGGAGGCGCAGGGCATCCACTACGTCGACAGCAAGCGCGAGGGGGAGGCCGAGGCGCTGCGCGCCGCCGCGCGCGGGCTGCCCGTCGTCATCGTCTGCCCGACGCATGTCTTCGGCCGTGGCGACGTGCGCCGCTCCTCCACGGAGCTGGTCCGGCGGTTCCTGCGCCGCGAGATCCCGCTGTACATCGACGGCGCGCTGAACATCGTCGACGCCGAGGACGTCGCGCGCGGCCAGCTCCTCGCCGATGAGCACGGGACGGTCGGTGAGCGCTACCTGCTGGGCAACCGCAACTTCACGCTGGACCGGCTCTTCGCCGACCTCGGCCGCATCTCGGGCATCGAGCCGCCCGCGGTGAAGGTGCCGCACGCCGCCGCGCTGCAGATCGCCGCGGCGATGGAGGCGCTCCCCGGGCGGCCGGCCGCGACGGTCCAGGAAGTGCGCGTCGCGTCGCTGTGGTGGGCGTTCCGCTCGACGAAGGCCAAACGCGAGCTGGGGTGGACCCCGTCACACCACGAGGACACCCTCGAGGCGACCGTTGAGTGGTACCGCGAGCGCGAGGCGCGCGTGCTCGCCCCGGTGGGCACCCGCCAGCCGACGGCCCTGCGCGCGGCTGGCTTCGCGATGCGCCAGCTCGGCCGTCTGCTCCCCTGACCCCTCACGCCGAACGTCTGATCACCGTTGCCATGACGACGGTGATCAGACGTTCAGCGCGTCGGGCGCGGGTCAGAGCGCTGTGAGCGACTCGGTGTACGGCGCGCGGGCGACGCCGCGCTCGGTGACGATCGCGGTGATGAGCTCCGACGGCGTGACGTCGAACGCCGGGTTGCGCACCGCCACACCGTCCGGGGCGACCGGCGCGTTGCCGAACGCCCGGACTTCGTCGGCGGCGCGCTCCTCGACCTCGATCGCCGTTCCGTCCGGGGTCGCGAGGTCGACGGTCGACGTCGGGCCGGCCACGACGAACGGGATGCCCGCGGCCGCGGCGGCCAGGGCGTGCGCGTAGGTGCCGACCTTGTTGGCGGTGTCGCCGTTGGCCGCGACGCGGTCGCAGCCCACGACGACCGCGTCGACCTGGCCCGTGCGGATGAGCCCCGCGGCGGCGCCGTCGACGAGCAGCTCGAACGGGATCCCCTCGCGCTGGAGCTCCCAGGCGGTGAGCCGCGCGCCCTGGAGCAGCGGCCGGGTCTCGCAGGCGAGGACGCGGACGGAGGGGTCGGCGTCGTGCAGCGCGGCGATGACGCCCAGCGCGGTGCCCCCGGCGGGCGCGGCGAGCGCGCCCGTGTTGCAGTGCGTGAGGATCCTCGTCGCGCCGCGCAGCAGCTCCGCGCCATGGCGGGCGAGCTCCATCGCGGCGAGCAGCTCCTCGCTGTGGATGCGCTCGGCCTCAGCCCGTGCGGCCGCGCCCGCGGCGCGCTCGCCCAGCTCCCCGGTGGCGCCGTCCGCCGCCGCGGCGACCCGCTCGACCGCCCACGCGAGGTTGACGGCGGTCGGCCGCGCGCTGGCCAGGGCGTCGGCTGCGGCGCGCACGGCCACACGCGAGGGGTTGGTCGTCACCGCCATCGCGAGCCCGTACGCCCCGGCGATGCCGATGTTCGGCGCCCCGCGGATCGCCAGCCGGCGGATCGCGTCGACCGTGTCCGGGACGCCGGCGAGCGTGATCCAGCGCTCCTCGGCGGGGAGCAGCGTCTGGTCGAGCAGGTGCAGGCGCTCGCCGTCCCACCGCAGCGCCGCCGCCCGCTGGCCGGGGGGATTCGGCGCCGGTGGCATGCACCGGATCCTACGTGCCGGCGGGGATCTCCCTGCTACCGTCGCGCGTCCCATGCGTCGGTACACACTCGCGGCGCTGAGCGCCAGCGCTCTGCTCCTGCCAGCCGCGGCTCCGGCGTACGCCGGTGAGCCGATCATGCCGCTCTCCGAGGTGCGGACCGGGATGGCCTGCCAGGCCGCCTCCGTCATGAAGGGCGAGGCGATCACGACCTTCGACGCCGAGGTGCTCGACGTCATCACCGGCCCGCAGCCCGAGCTCTCGCGGATCCTCATCCGCGTGTCGGGCGATGCGGTCGACCGGACGGGTGTCGGTCCCGGGTTCTCCGGCTCGCCGATCCGCTGCCCGCGCGCCGACGGCACGCTGGCCATCGCCGGAGCCATCAGCGAGGGCATCGGCGAGTACGGCGGCAAGGTCCTCTTCGCCACGCCGATCGAGCCGATCATCGCCGAGCCGATCGACCCGCCCGTCGCGACTCGCAAGGCGACGCCCCGAGCGGTTGCCATCGCCGGGGCCAGGCCGCTCGTCGGCCCGCTCACGCTCTCGGGCATCTCCGGCCGGACGGCCGCCCTGCTCAAGGCGGGCGCCGCGAAGGCGGGCACGCAGCTCATCACGACGCCGTCCGTGCCCCGCGCGGCCGACACGCTTCCGGCCGCCACGGTGCCGATCGCGCCTGGGTCCGCGGTGTTTGCCGGGTACTCCACGGGGCAGGTCGGCCTCGGGGCGCTCGGCACAGCCGCCTACACCGACGGGAACAAGGTCTGGGCGTTCGGCCACCCCTTCGAAGGGGCGGGCCGCCGGGCGCTCTACCTCCAGACCGCCCGCATCTCCGGGATCATCTTCAACCCGATCGGGACGTCCGAGCTCTCGACGTACAAGCTCGGCGAGCCGGTCGGCGAAGCCGGCATCGTCAGCGGAGACGGCACGAGCGCGATCACCGGCACGACCGGTGCGCCGCCGCCGAACTACCC
>CAMCUD010000069.1 GCA_945878865.1 Bifidobacterium breve
GTCCCGCCGCTGACCAGGACGTTCAGCCGCGCCGAGATGGCCGCACGCAGCAGATCGTGCAGCGGCGGCGACCACGTCCCCGCCTCGACGAGCTCACGCGGGGAGAACCCCCGCCGGCGGAAGCGGCGAATCGTGACCACCGGACCGTCGAGCGCCAGCGGCGGGATCACGACGTTGACGCGCGAGCCGTCGTGCAGCCGCGCGTCGCACATCGGCGACGCCTCGTCGACCCGCCGCCCGAGCGGTGCCAGGATCCGCTCGATCGCGTGCCGCAGGTCCTCCTCGGACGCGAACTGCGTCTCGCCCGGCTCGATCCGGCCGGCGCGCTCCACGTACACGGCCCCGCGGCCGTTGACCATGATCTCGTCGACGTCCGGGTCGGCGAGCAGCGGCTCGAGCGCCCCGAGCCCGAACGCCTCACGCGCAAGCCGCCGCGCCAGCTCGGCGCGCGACGGCGCGTCGAGCATCGCCGCGTCACGGTCGACGACCGCACGGATGCGGTCGTGAAGGTCACCGGCGTCGCCGGCTTCGTCGATCAGGCGCTCGCGGAGGCTGGCCGCGAGCGCGTCGAAGGCTGCATCGTCCATGCCCTTCCTAGGGCATGGACGGTCAGAACTCGCCCCCCTGGCCTACGGCGGGCAGGGCGTCGTCCAGAGCTCGCGCTTCTCGATGTTCCACACGTACGTCTCCACCGTCTTGCCGCGGTAGGTGATGTACTGGCGGCAGGCCTCGTACTGGTAGTTCGAGGTGAACGGCGGCCAGTCCGAGATGTACCGCGAGCACGTGCGTGAGTAGATGTCGGGCAGGCACGGATTGAAGGGGCTCGCTGCGTAGGGCACGGCCTTCGCGCCACCGCCGTCCTGCCAGCCGTACCAGTCCGGGAAGTCGCCCACGCCGATGAAGGTCGTCATGTTGACCGCGCCGTCGATCCAGGTGGCGGCGTGCTGGCTCTGCTCCATCCAGTTCGGCCAGTCGTCGGCGTCCTGGTCGTCGAGTCCGTCCAGGCACCCGTCGCCGTCGACGTCAGGATCGACCGGGTCGGTGTCCTGGAAGTTGCGGATGCTGTATTCCTTCTCACCCTGGAACGCGGCGCGCCACCACTTCTGCGTCATCCAGCCGTTCGCCTCGGACCAGTTTCCCAGGCCATCGTGGTCGGCGTCCTTGACGTCGTCCGTCACCGCCGCTGACGGGTCGTCGTAGGAGGGATCCAGGTAGCCGAGGACCGGCGGGACCACGGTGTAGCCGCAGCCTCCCGCGTTGGCCTGCAGGACGCTGAGGTCGGCGCGCTGATCGGGGCCCGGTCCGCTTGAGCGCTGCGTGCCGTCGCTGTAGAGCAGATCCTCACGGTTGGCCATCGTCTGCGCAGGACGGCCGTACGCGTACCAGAGATCGAACTCCTGCTTGGCGCGCAAGCCGTCACCGTCGTAGTCGTACCCGGAGTCAGCCGGGTCGAGGGCGTTCGGAAAGGGTCGCTTCCCGGGGTACGGCACGGCACGCTGATTGAGGTCCTTCGCGGCGAAGTACTCCCACCCGTCCGTCATCGTGTCGCCGTCAGAGTCGGCGGTGCACGGGTTCAGCGGGTTCTTCAGGCCGAGCTCCTCGGCGTTCGTGAGGAAGTCGCCGTCGAGGTCGCCGTTGGGATCCGTGCCGGTGCGGACCTTCGCGCAGGCGTCGACGTCGACATCGGCCTGGACCTCAGGCCCGACGGAGAGCTTGCCCGACGTGTAGGACTTGCCGAAGCGCTTCGCGCCGATGCGCAGCTGGAAGTTCGTGAAGATCGGATAGCCGTCCTTCGTCACAAGCTGCGTCGTGAGCGACTTGGGCAGCGTGACCTTCAGCAGCGTCTTGGTCGACAGGTCGGCCTTGATGAAGACCGGGGCCTTCCCGGGGCGCTTGAACACGACCGTCGTCCGGCCCTTGCCGACGAGGTAGTTCTTGCCGCGGATCGTCAGCTGCTGACCGACGCGGGCGCGATTCGGGGTCACCTTCGTGATCGTCGGGAACGCCGGCGCAGCCTTCTTCTTCGCCTTGGCCTCGGCGGGCGCGACAGGAAGGAGCGCGGCGAGCAGCCCCACCGCGACGAGAGCGAGGAGCGCGACGTACCGGGACGGTGCAGGAAGCAGGGCGCGGGGCATCCCTCGGAGTGATCGACGGCTGCCGTCCTGCCTTGAAGCGGGTGTGGACAAGCGGACGGGTGACCGATGTGTCGCGTCATCGTCCAGTCAGGTTCTCCTGCACGTGGATGCCCGAGGGGACACGCCGACGGTCGCCCACCGCGCGCGGGAGCAGGCGGATCTCGCGGGCGAAGCTCTGGGCGGCGGCGAGATAGACCGCTTGGCGCAGCGTGACGCGCAGCGACGCGGCGACGAGCGCTCCCGTCGGCGCGCCGTCGCGGCCGGCGCTGGCCGCCGGTGCGGCGGCCAGGACTTCCACGTCCTGGAGCGCGAGCAGGGTGCCACCGGCCGCGCCGTCCCGTGCCTCCTGGGTGATGAGGACGTCCGCGCGGGTCCCGGGTTGGACGAGATCCGGAGATCCGGCCGCGACCACCTCGGCGACCCGTTCCCCGCGTCGAACGGGCGCTCCGGCCGTCGCGGTCGTGCCGTCCTCGACCATCCCCGCGAGGATCTCGCTGCCCGGCGAGATCGCCGTGGCCGCGCGGAGCCCGGCCACCTCCGCGGGCGATTGGAGCGCGCCGCGCGGCGCGTAGCGTGCCGGGACCCGGCGGATCGCGAGATCCGCCGGGCGCAGCCGGTCGCCCTCGGCCACGGCGTCGCGGCTGACGAGCACCGACACGGGATCGCCGAGGCGTTCGTCCAGCGCGCGCTCGCGCCCGGCCATATCGCTGGCCGCCACGCCGCCGAGGACGAGCGCCAGCCCACCCAGCAGCATCGCGCGCCGCCGGCGTGAGCGGTCCGTCATGGCGCTCACGCCGCGTGCTCCCCGGCAGGGAGCTCGAGCGCGATCCGTGCCCCGATGTCAGAGGGTGCCGTCGCCAGCCGTCCACCGTGACTGCGCGCGATCTGCTCGGCGATCGCGAGCCCGCGGCCGCGGCGCCCGCGCCCGGCGCGACGACGACGGGTCAGCTCCCCGACCGGAGCCGGGAGCCCCGGCCCCTGGTCGACGACTTCGACCTGCACCGTCGTTCCGCGTCGCCGAACGACGAGCTCGACCGGGCCGCCCCCGTGCTCGATCGCGTTGGCCACGAGATTCGACAGCGCTTGGGCGAGGCGCACCCGGTCGCCGCGCACATGCGCGCCGGCGGCCGTCGCGCCGATTCGCAGATCCACCCCGAACGCGCGCGCGACGGCGTGCCAGCTGGCGAGCAGCTCCTCCACGAGCTCGCCGACTTCGACCGGCTCCTCGCGCAGGACGACCGTCCGCCCGATCCGCGCGGCCGCAAGGTCGTCGAGCGCGACGCCGGCCCGCCGCAATTCGACATCCAGCCCGCGGAGCCGCTCGGCGGGCGCTTCGCCGCGACGGTCCATCGTCGTGACGAGTAGCCGTGCCGCCGCGAGCGGGTTGCGCAACTCGTGACACGCGCGCGCCATGAGCTCGGAACGGCGTCGCAGGCGGACGGTCTGGAGCCCGGCAGCGCCCACTGCCGCAAGCGCCGCGCACCACCCCACCATGCCGAGGGCGTTCATCCGACCACCGGCCCGTCGACGAGGCGATAGCCGACGCCCCACACATTGACGACAAACCTGTCGCCGTGGGCGCCGAGCTTCTGCCGCAGGCGGCACGCGTGCGAATCGAGCGTGCGGGTCTGCCCGGCCCCCTGGTACCCCCAGATCGTTCGGAGCAGCTCCTTCTTCGTGTGCACCCGCGTCGGTTCGGCGGCCAGCGCGCGAAGGAGGGCGAACTCCTTCTGCGAGAGCGCGACCAGCTCACCGCGGACGCGGGTCTCCCGGGAGGCCGGATCGACCTCGAGATCGCCGACCCGCAGACGGCCGCCCCGCGCCGCTCGCGCGCGGCGGCGCAGCAACGCGCCGACGCGGCCGCGCAGCTCCGGGTAGCTGAACGGCTTGGCGACGAAGTCGTCCGCCCCGCGCTCGAATCCGCGCACGCGATCGATCTCCGACGCGGAGCCGGACAGCAGCACGACGGGCGTGTCGGGATCCACGCGGCTGGCGAGGCCATCGGCCTCACGGACGCGGCGCAGCACGTCGTAGCCGCTGCCGTCGGGCAGGCCGACGTCCACGAGGGCCAGGTCGGGGTACTTGGACTCGAGCAGCCGTGTGCCGTCGCGAGCCGTCTCGGCCGGGACGACCTCGTAGCCGTCGGCCGTGAGGTTGTCGGCGAGGAACGTGCGCGTGGCCGCGTCGTCCTCGATCAGCAGGATGGTGTGGGGATCGTCGGTCATGTCCCCCGTAGGCGGCGGGCCCCGGAGATTCGCCCCCCTCCCGAGTCCAGACGACCGATATGGGACACTGCGTTCTTCCCCAGCAGGAGGTCCCATGCGCAGCTTCTTCGCTCTCGTCGGCCTGACCGCGATCGTGCTCGCCGGATGCGGCGACGACAACGGCAGCAACGACTCCGCCGCCTCAACCCCCGCGGCGACGACGCAGACCGCCACCTCGACGGCCGCGGCGCCCTCCCGAGACCTGACGTTCAAGGCCACCGAGTACGCCTTCTCGCCCTCGACCACCACCGCCAAGGCGGGCAAGGTCAAGCTCACGATGGTCAACGACGGCGCGATGGAGCACGAGCTCGTCGTCCTGAAGACGGACACGCCCGCCGACCAGCTCCCGGTCAGCAACGGTCGCGTCAGCGAGAAGGACAGCGTCGGCGAGATCTCCGAGACCGCCGCCGGCAAGACCGCGTCGACCACGCTGGACCTCAAGCCCGGCACCTACGTCTACGTCTGCAACATTCCTGGCCACTACCAGGCGGGGATGCGGGGTACCCTCACCGTGCAGTAGCGGGCCGCTGCAAATTCCCGTGCAGGACCCGGGGCGAGGAAGGAACCCGCCATAAGATGCCGACGCTCATGGACCGGCGCGGCAACTACGACTCCGGCGACGACTTCGTGCTCGAGTACGGAGAGTTGCGATTCACCTTCAACGAGCGGGATTTCTCCGAGCGCTGCGAGCAAGCGGCGCTGAAGCTGGGCTTCGTCGGAGGCCCGCTCGACGACAACGAGCTCGAGGACCTGGTCAATCTCGCCGTCAACGGCGAGATCCAGGACCCGGCCTCCGCCCTGGGCGAGCACGTCAACGACTGCTGGCCCGAGCTGTGCGGCCCGGCCGAGCGCTCGCTCGTCCACTGGCTGCGGCGGCTGGTCTTCCGCTCCGCCTGGCTGGACCAGCGCGTGAAGGAGGGCGAGCTCGACGTGGTCTTCGACCCCGCCGAGCTGCGGTTCTCCTACGTGCAGCCCGACCGTGGCGGCGCGCCGATCGAGCTCGCGCCCGAGCCCTCGTGGGGCCGGGTCGCGTACTCGCGCGCCGCGAAGTAGCCCGCGGCGCTACGCGACGCCGAGCGCGGTCGCCCGCGCCTGCGTGATCGCGTCGGCACCCGCCTCGCCGACGAGCAGCTCGGGGCGCAGCGTGCCGCTGGCCGCGAGATCCAGCGCGGGGAACCGGCCGGTGCTCGTCAGGATGACGTCGAGGGCGACGACCGTCGTCTCGCCGCCGAAGGGCTCCGCCGCCGTGGCGATGACGGTCAGCGACCCGCTCTCGGCCAGGTTGCGGGCCGAGGCCAGCGCCTTGCGCGCCGCGGCGGGCGCGAGCGCGTCGAGCCCGTCGATGAGGACCACGGCGTTCGCGCCGCGCGAGGCCTGACGGCGCGCGGTCTGCAGGACGCGGTCGACGGCCTGGCCGAGCGCGTCGGCGGGCGCGCCGAGGGTGAGCGCGGCGGCGGGCTCGATGCCGGCGCCCGTCCACTCGCCGAGCTCCTCCGGGCGGACACCCGCCAGGACGACGGACAGCTCGAGCTCTGCATGCTCCTTCAGCGCGACGGCGAGGCGGCGCAGCGCCTCGGTCTTGCCCGCGCGGGCCGCGCCGACGATCGTCGCCCGCGAGCCGTGGCCGAGCGGCGTGAGCCACTCGATCGCCTTGAGCGTCGGGTCCTCGGTGCCCAGCGCGAAGCGCTCGGTCGGGAAGCTCGCGGCCAGATCGTCGAAGCGCGTGCCCTCCGCGACCTCGTCGGCCGGGCGGCCGTTGATCGTGTCGACCCGGACGAGCGACGGGTGGCGCTCGGAGCGGCGCGGGGCGCGGACCGGGCCAGCGACCGTGTCGCCCTCGACGAGCTCACACCGGCGCACCTGCGCGGCGGAGATGTAGACGTCGTCGTCGGTGGTCTCCCCCGCCTTCAGGCGGACGAACCCCGAGCCGTTGCCGAGCAGCTCGACCGTGCCCTCGACGACCCGGTCCTCCTTGGGCGCGGGCGCTTCGGCCTCCACCTCGGGCTCGGCGGTGTCGGCGTCGCCGTTGCTCTCGGCGCGGGCGCGGCCGCGACCCCGGCCCCCACGGCGCGAGCGCTTGCGCGGCGCCTCGTCCTCCTCGTCGCCCCCGCGCTCCTCGACGGGCGCGGCGTCACCTCCCTGGGCGGCGAGGATGGCGTCGACGAGGTCGGCCTTGCGCAGGCGGCGAAACCCTTCGAGCCCGATCTCGGACGCGATCTCGTGCAGATCGGCGAGGGGGCTGGACTCCAGCGCGGAGCGGGACAGCACGGACATCTTGTTCCTCCTGTGAGCGATGGTCGGTCGGCGTCCGGTCCGCGTTGGTCAGCGGCCGGCGACCCGTTGGATGCAGAGCGTAGTGGACGCGCCGGGTGGTTCGACGCAGCCCCGGGAAGTCCTACGTCGCGGGCTCGCGCCGCAGCTCCTCGGCGAGGAGCTCGTCCGTGGCGAGCTCGCGCTCGCCGCGCAGGACGGCGCGGACGGCGAGGAAGTCCGCGCAGGCGCCGACGTCGTGGACCCGGAAGACGTCTCCGCCGGCCTCGACGCCCCACGCCAGCGCCGCCAGCGTGCCCGCGAGCCGCTCACGCGGCGGCCGGCCGGTGATCGCGCCGAGGAAGTCCTTGCGCGAGATCGGCAGCAGGACCGGACGCTCCAGGTCGTGCAGCGCGGCCATGCCCCGCAGGCCCTCCACGGTCTGCGCGGGGGTCTTGGCGAAGTCCGGGCCGGGGTCGAGCATGATCTGCTCGGGGTCCACCCCGCGCGCGACCGCCAGCTCCATCCGCTCGGCGAGGAAGCGGTGGACGTCGGCGGCGACGTCGTCGTAGAGGCCGGGATCGAGCAGCTTCTGCTTGGGCGCGACCCGGGTGTGCATGAGCACGAGCCCTGCGCCGGTCTCGGCACAGACGTCGGCGAGCTCCGGGTCGCGCAGCCCACTGACGTCGTTGACGATGACGGCGCCCGCCTCGATCGCCGCCTTGGCGACCTCCGGCTTGTACGTGTCCACGGAGATCACGGCCCCCAGCTCAGACGCGACCCGGCCGATGAGCGGGACGACCCGCTCGATCTCCTCCTGCACGGCGACCGCCGGTTTGTTCGTCACCCCCGACTCGCCGCCGATGTCGATGATCCGCGCGCCGTCGGCCAGGAGCTCGCGCGCCAGTGCCACGCGCGCGTCCAGGGTCCGCGTGCTCCCGTCGTCGCTGAACGAGTCCGGGGTCGCGTTGACGATGCCCATGAGCCACGGGCCGTCGGCGAAATCCAGCAGCCGCTGGCAGGCGCGCATGCGGCACGCGAAGGCGGAGCGCTCCCTCATCGCGAGGCTCAGCGTGGCACGTCCGGCGGCGGCGTGGTGCGCGTCGGGATCGGGCGGATCGGCGGGGTGGTGCGCGTCGGCGTCGGCGTGGTCGGCGTCGGCGACGGCG
>CAMCUD010000070.1 GCA_945878865.1 Bifidobacterium breve
GCCGGCGTCATGCCGCCGCTGGCCTCCAGCTGCGCCCGTCCAGCGACCTCCGTCGCCACGGCGCGCAGGGTCGGCGGGTCCATGTTGTCGAGCAGGAGCCGGGTCGCGCCGGCCGCCAGCGCCTCGCGCACTTGCTCGACGGTCTCACACTCGATCTCCAGCGGCAGGTCGGGGAAGCGCCCGCGGGCGGCCTCGACGGCCTGCGTGACGCCGCCCGCCATCGCGATGTGGTTCTCCTTGATGAGGATCTCGTCGAAGAGCCCGATGCGGTGGTTGTGCCCGCCGCCGGCCAGCACGGCCGCCTTCTCGAGCAGGCGCAGGCCCGGAGTCGTCTTGCGGGTGTCGAGGATCTTCGCGCCCGTCCCATCAACCTCGCGGACGCACGTCGCGGTCAGCGTCGCGACGCCCGAGAGGTGGCCGAGGAAGTTCAGCGCGGTGCGCTCGGCCGCGAGCAGCCCGCGGGCGTCGCCCTCGATCTCGAGGACCGGGCCGCCGTCGCGCCACCGCCCCTCCGGCCCCAGGCGCTCGAGGCGCACGTCCGGGTCGCAGCGGCGGAAGACGAGCTCGGCGACGTCGAGGCCGTACACGACGCCTGGCGCCTTCTGGGTGATGGTGGCCAGCGCGCGTGTCCCGTCGGGGACCGTCGCCAGGCTCGTCACGTCGCCGGCGCCGACATCCTCGGCGAGGGCGCGCTCGACGAGGTCGGCCAGGTGGTCGGCGGTGATGGTCATGGGCGTACGCGAGGATATGGGCAGGACCTTCGTGGACGCCGCACCGGACACCGACGCCGTCGCTCCCGCCGCAGCCGCGCTGCGCGCGTGGCTGCCCGACGCGGACGTGGTGACCCACCACCGCCGAACGGCGGGGGCGGCGCCCGACGCGCTCTGGGCCGCCGCGCGCTCCGTCCGGCTCGACGAGACGCGTGCGCTCGGCCGCCTCGTCCGATGGCGGATCCCGGGGACGCCCGCGGCGCTCCCCTACGCCGAGCTCTTCGCCCGGCCGCCGTTCACCGTGCTCGACGAGGGCGAACGCTGGTCCGTGTCCGGGCTGTGCGGGCGGATCTGGACGCTCACGCGCGATTACCCCGAGCTGCCCGACCGCGACGCGTTCCTCGGCTGGTCGGCCGCCGGAACCGTGCGGGTGGCATTCGGGCACTGGGTCGAGGAGACGGCGGGCGGCGCGGAGCTCGTGAGCGAGGCCCGCGTGCAGGCCCTCGACCGCTGGGCGGCGCTACGCCTGCGTTCCCTGTGGCTCGCGGTCTCGCCGTTCGAGCGGCTCATCGCGGCGGAACCGCTGACCCTTGCGGCGGCCCGCGCCGCCGGGCAGTGACGCCGGCTCGACGTCGCCGAACGTCGACCCGCGCTCCAGGCCGGCGAACGCCGTCTCCCCCGTGTAGACCAGGCGCCGCCCGCGGCGCACCGTGAGACGCAGGTGCCCGGCCAGGTGCTGCGTCGCGGCGGCCGGGAGATGTCGCCGCTGGGCCGGCAGCGGCACCGGGAGCAGATGCGGCGCCGAGCCGTTGGCGTGGCCCTCGACCTCCAAGCGGTGCCACGGCGTGCGGCCGGTCAGGCGCCAGCCGTCCCGGCCGACGTCCACCCGCAATGGCAGCAGCGGCCGGACCACCTGGTGGACCTCGTCCCCGAGCCGCACGACGAGCGACGTCGCACGCGCGCCCACCCCACCGAGCGTCGCGTGGCCGCCGGCGAACGCGACGCACACGTCGGGCCGGTCGAAGCCCTGCGCCTGGCCCCACCACCACGCGTCGGGGAACCCGCCCGGACCCCAGTTCTTCTCGGCGTAGACCTCGACGCCGTCGAGGTCCACGCGGCGCCCGCCCAACACGGCGAAGCCGGTTGCGCGACCGCCCAGGAGGTGCGGATGCCAGTACTGGCTGAGCCCGGGAATGACGTGCCCGAGCCCCACGCCGCCGAGCGCGCGGCGCGGCCAGGGCACATGGCCGTCGAGCCGGACGTGCAGCCGGTCGCCGCCAAGGCGCACGTCGACCCGATCGTCGCCGGCCTGCAGGTGCACGCCCGCCCCGTCGCCGGCGGAGATCTCGATCCCGGTCGCCGCGGCCCGCGCGTGACCGACAGCCGCGTCGCGCACCAGGCCGCCGGGGTGGGCGGCCAGTCCGACGGTGCCCCATGTCCCGCCACGGTCGTCGCGGTTGACCCCGGCGAGGACGATGATCACCGTCCCACGCGGCGCGTCGGTGAATCGCCAGAAGTAGCCCTCGAACCCGGTGCCGTGGTAGCCGCGGGGGTCGCCGAAGGGCAGATCGGCGCCCGTGCGACGATATGCGCGGAGCACGCCCCCGATGCTGTCACAGCACCGGGCGTCGTGCGAAGGGATCTCGCATGACGACGCGTTCGGACTACGACCACCTCGGCGACGCCTACGCCAGCGTGCGGCGCGAGGACCCGCGGCTGGCCGCGTTCATCTGGGCCGCGCTCGGCGACGCCGAGACGGTGCTGAACGTCGGCGCCGGCACGGGCAACTACGAGCCGCGCGACCGGTTCGTCGTCGCGCTCGAGCCCTCCGCGACGATGCGCGCCCAGCGCCCGCCGGGCTCGGCGCCCGCCATCCGGGGCTACGCCGACGCGCTGCCGTTCGACGACGACGCATTCGACGCGACGCTGGCGATCTTCAGCGACCACCACTGGGCCGACCGCGCCGCCGGCCTGGCCGAGCTCGCGCGCGTCGCGCGGCGACGCGTGGTGGTGCTGACGTTCGACCCCGCGCCGCTCGCCGCGTCGTGGCTGTGCGACTACCTGCCCGGCCTGCGGGCGATGCTCCCGGCCTGGGGGCCCGCCGAGGTGGCCGGCGCGCTCGGCGGCGACACGCGCGTCGAGCCCGTGCCGCTGCCCTACGACTGCGCAGACGAGTTCATCCACACCTTCTGGCGGCGCCCCGAGGCGCTGCTCGCGCCCGAGGCCGCGGACGGCATCTCGCTGTTCCGGCGGCTGCCGCCCGACGACCTCGCGGCCGGGCTCACGCGCCTGCAGGCCGACGTGGACTCCGGGGCGTGGGCGGCGGCGCATCCGCATCTCGTCGACGCCGAGCACCACGACATCGGGGTCCGGTTGGTCGTCTCCGACCGGCCCTGACGGGTCGGCGGTCAGCGCGCGAGCACGGTGACCCGGCGGAACGACGGGTCACTCGCGCCGTGCAGGCGCGCGCCGTCGGCGACCAGCTCGCGCAGGTAGCGCACCGCGTCGGCGGTGATCTCCTCGCCGGGCAGCAGCGCGGGGATGCCGGGCGGGTACCCGGCGATGGACTCCACCGAGATCCGGCCGACCGCGTCGTCGACATCCACGACCTCGGCCTTGCCGAGGAACGCGTCGCGGGGCGTCACGGCGGCCGTGGTGGCGCCGTGCAGCGGCGACTTGACGACCGGGACGACGCCGCCCGGGTCGGCGATCGTGCGGACGACCTCGTCGAGGTCGCCGACGAGCCGGTCCAGCGCCTCGGCCGGTTCCCCGAGCCCCACGACGAGTACGACGATCGCGTGCGTCGCGAGCTCCGGATGGATGTCGTAGGTCTGGCGCAGCGCGTCGGCGACATCGAAGCCGGTGCGGCCCGTGCCGCGGACGTCGAGGGTGATCCGCAGCGGATCCCACGCCGCGACGCCGGGCCGGCCGACCATCTCCTCGCCGACCAGCGCGACGCCGTCGATGTCCTTCAGCCGTCCGTGGACCGCCCGCAGCGCCGCCAGTGTGTCGTGCAGGATCGTCTCGCCGTGGACCGCCATCTGGCGCCGCGACGCGTCGAGTGAGGCGAGCAGCAGCGAGTTCGGCGACGTCGAGCGCACGAGGCGGATCGCGCGGCCGAGCGCGGCGACGTCGACCCGAGAATCACGGGCGACGTGGAGCATCGCGCTCTGCGTCATGGAGCCGGCCATCTTGTGCGTGCTCGTCAGCACGGCGTCGGCGCCGAGCTGCAAAGCGCTGCGCGGCAGGTCCGGGTGGAAGCCGAAGTGCCCACCCCACGCCTGGTCGACGATGAGCGGCACCCCGGCGTCGTGCGCGACCTCGGCGCACGCGGCGACATCGGCGACCATCCCGTAGTACGTCGGCGACACGATGAACGCGGCGCGGACGTGATCGCGGCCGGCACGCTCGAGGGCGGCGCGCAACCCGTCGGGCGTGACGCCGTGGGCCATGCCGAGCGCCTCGTCGTACTCGGGCGCGACGAACGTCGGGACCCCGCCGCTGAGCACGAGCCCGTCGACGACCGACGCGTGCGCGTTGCGCTGCACGACCACCTGCGCGCCCAGCGGGGCGAGGGCGAGCGTCAGCGCGTGGTTGCCCTGGGTCGCGCCGTTGGTCAGGAACCACGTGCGGGCCGCGCCGTGCGCCTCGGCGGCGAGCTGCTCGGCCTGCTCGTAGGGCGTCGGCGACGGCCCCACGTCGATGCCCCGGATGTCCTGGGGCACATCGGCGAGCAGCGCGCGGTCGCCGATCGCGTGGAGCAGCCCCGGATCGGCGCCCGAGCCACCCTTGTGCCCGGGCACGTGCCAGCGCCCCGGCCCCCTGAACGCGTACCCGACGACCGCATCCAAGTAGGGCGTCCGGGGCTGCTCAGGCATTACCCCGCCGTACTCGCCGTGCCCGCGCTGCGCAGCAGCTCCGCGCGGACGAACCCGTCGAGGTCCCCGTCGAGCACCCGCTGGGCGTCGCCCATCTCGAAGCTCGTGCGGTGGTCCTTGACCATGGTGTACGGGTGCAGCACGTAGCTGCGGATCTGCGAGCCGAAGTTCACGTCCTGCGCCTCGCCCTTCTCCCGGGCGATCTCCTCCTGGCGCTCACGCTCGCGCTGCTCGAGGAGCTTGGCGCGGAGCATGTTCATCGCCGTGAGCTTGTTCTGCGTCTGCGACCGCTCGTTCTGGCACTGCACGACGATGCCGCTCGGCTTGTGCGTGATCCGCACCGCGGAGTCGGTCTTGTTGACGTGCTGCCCGCCCGCGCCCGACGCGCGGTACGTGTCGATCTGCAGGTCGTCATCGTCGATCTCGACCTCGTCGACCTCATCGACGATCGGCGCGACCTCAAGGCCCGCGAAGCTCGTCTGGCGCCGGTTCGCGCTGTCGAACGGCGAGAGACGCACGAGCCGGTGGACGCCCTTCTCGGCGCCGTACAGCCCGTAGGCGTTCTCCCCGGCGACCTTGAAGGTGGCGGACTTGATGCCAGCCTCCTCCCCCGGGCTGACCTCGAGCAGCTCGACGTCGAAGCCGCGCTTCTCGGCCCAGCGCATCTCCATGCGGAGCACCATCTCGGCCCAGTCCTGCGCGTCGGTGCCGCCGGCGCCGGCGTTGATCGTGACCAGCGCGTCGCCTGCGTCGTACGGGCCGCTGAACAGCCGCTCCTCCTCGAGCGCCGCCAGGCGCGTCTCGACGGAGGTGACCTGCTCCTCCAGCTCCCCGGCGAGCTCGGGGTCCTCGTCGGCCATCTCCGCGAGCGCCTCGAGGTCGTCGGCGTCGCCGCGCAGCTGCTCGAAGCCCTGGAGCTTCTTCGACGTGCGCGCGTGCTCGCTGTTGATCTTCGCGGCGGTGTCCTGGTCGTCCCAGAACCCGGGCGCGCCCATCTGGTCCTCGAGCTCGGCGACCCGCGCGGACAGCGTCTCGGGATCGAGGTAGGCCTCGAGCTGCTGCAGCTGCTCGCCAATGGCGGCGAGCCGCTGCGGAACGGTCTCCGCGGTGGGCCGCGCGTCCCCGGTCGACATGGCCTGTGAGGCTAGTGCCTCGGCGCTACGCGCCGTGGCACTTCTTGAACTTCTTGCCCGACCCGCACCAGCACGGATCGTTGCGACCGACCTGGTGTTCGGTGTCGACGCGGCGCTGCTCGACGGGCTGGAAGCCGGCGGCCTCCTCGTCGTCGGCCTCCTCGGCGTACGCCGTGCCCGCAGCGCCCGCGCCGGCCGCCGCGGCGATCGCGCCCGCGCCCGCCGCCGCGCCGCCGGAGTAGGACACCTTGCCGGGGCGCGTGCCGGTGCCGGGCGCGCTGTAGCGCTGCTCGGGCGGCGGCTCGTCGGCCTCGACCTGGACCTCGACGTTGTAGACGAGCGTGGCGAACTCGCTCCAGATGCTGTTCATCAGGTCGGTGAACAGCGTGAACGCCTCGTTCTTGTACGCGACGATCGGCTCGATCTGGGCGAACCCGCGGAGGTGGATGCCCTCGCGCAGGTAGTCCATGTCGTAGAGGTGCTCGCGCCACTTGCTGTCGATGATCTGCAGCAGGAGGTAGCGCTCGAGCGTGCGCATGAGCTCGGTGCCGAGCTCCTCTTCGCGCTCGTCGTAGAGCGAGACCGCGTCCTCGACGATCATCGTGGTGAGCGTCGCGCGGTCGATCGTCGCCGGATCGATGTCCTCCGCGTCGATCGCCACGGGGAAGATCTCCAGGACCCGGTCGAACAGGCCCTCGAAGTCCCACTCCTCGATGTAGTCGCCGGGCGTGTACTCCTCGACGAGCCGCTCGATCACCCCGGAGATCTCCTCGCGGGCGGTCGGGCCCATGTCCTTGCCCTCGAGGATCTCGTTGCGGTACGCGTAGACGATCCGGCGCTGCTCGTTCATGACGTCGTCGTACTCGAGCACGCGCTTGCGGATGAGGAAGTTTTGCTCCTCGACCTTGCGCTGGGCCTTCTCGA
>CAMCUD010000071.1:0-5866 GCA_945878865.1 Bifidobacterium breve
GAGCGAGTCGAGCAGGATCAGCGCCTGCAGGACGTGGTTCTGCCCGCGGCCGCCGAACACGTGGTAGAGCGTCAGCGCGAGCGCGACGACCACGAGGCCCATCTTGATGTTCAGCGCCGTGGAGTCCCACAGCGAGTAGTGCGAGGCCATCATCGGCCCGGTCACGAGCAGCACGACGAGCGCGCCGAGCGAGAGCCAGCCGAAGCGGCGCGCGATCGGCACGAGCCACGCGCGCTCAGGATCACCGCCGCCCTGCGCGCGAAACACCGGGACGACCGCGAGGCCGAGGAAGAGCTGGCCGCCCACGAACGTCGCCATGGCGAGCAGGTGCAGCCAGAGGATCACGTCCCAGCCGTCGAGCGTCATGGAGCGAGTATCCCAGCGGCGACGGCGCGTCCGCGCGCGGCGTTCCGCAGGGTGCCCGCCGCCGCCGCGGCGAAGGCGGCGAGCAGCGCCGCGAAGAGGACGCCGGCCAGCACCGTGAAGACCACGCCGCCGGTCGCGTCGGCGACCAGCGACGTCGCCATCGTCAGCGTGCCGAGCGGGTAGACGAACGCCCACCAGCCCAGCGAGAACGGCAGGTGCCGACGCGCCGCGTCCGCGGTGATGACTGCGGCGATCGCCAGCCACAGCAGGGCGAAGCCCCAGAGCGGCAGCCCGAGCGCGAGCGCGCCCACGCGCAGTCCGGTGCCGTACGGCGCGGGCAGCACGTCCTCCCCAGCGTGGCCGAGCAGCGCCGCGGCGGTGACGGCCTGGCCGAGCGGGCCGAGCACGAGCCACAGCGTGGGCACCGCGGCGGTTTCGTCGAGGCGATGGAAGGCCAGGCGCGTCCAGAGCATCGCGATCCCGACGAACGTCGCAACGAGGGTGGCGCCCAGCATCGCCCAGGCGCCGGCGATGAGCGTGAGCTGCCACTGGCCTGCGGGCAGGTGCGGCGCGAAGATCGCCGCGCCACCGGCGGCGACGAGCGGCGGGACCGTCGGCAGCACCCACGTCGGCATCCACGTGTCCGACCGCAGGTCGTGGCGGGTGAACTTCGCGGCGGGAACGATCACCGCGACCGCCAGGCCCCCGGCGGTCCCGAGCGCCCAGAGCACGCCCGCCAGGACGAGCGCCACGTGGGCGCCGAGCACCTGCGTCCCCGACAGCGCCGTGCTCGACGCGACGGTCAGCGCGGCGATCGGCGGGGCGGCGAGGAACGGCGCGACGGCACCGTCCAGCGCATCGGCGCGCAGCGAGCGGTGGCCGCGCCGCCAGGCCAGCGCGGAGGCCAGGCCCAGGACGGCCAGGAGGAGGAGCGCGACCGCCCAGAGTCCGACCGCCGCCGCCTCGAGGACGCGGCCCTGACCGGGCAGCAGGGCCGCGGCGACCGCGACGGCCGCGGTGCCCATGACGCAGGTGAACCAGACGGGAGCGACGTTACGAAGCACGCCGGTGACGATGACGCCGACCGCCCACGCAGGCCAGTCGGATCCCGCCGCAGACATTCCAGAATGGAATACAGTGGCGGTGCATGCCGTCGTCCGCCGATCCGCTGCCCGGCCCCGGGCTCGCCGCCTTCGTCGCCGCCGTGCAGACCGGGACCGTGCACGGCGCCGCCGAGGCCCTCGACCTCACGCAGTCGGCGGCGACGAAGCGCATCCAGACCCTCGAGCGCCGCGTGGGCGTCGCCCTGTTCGAGCGCCACGCCGGCGGGCTGCGCCTCACGGAGGCCGGGCTCGTGCTCTACCCGGAGGCCTGCCAGGCGCTCGCCGCGCTCCGCCACGCCGCCGACGCGGTCGCCACGCACCAGGCGGGCACGGGCCGGCGCCTGCCGATCGCCGCGAGCCAGACCATCGGCGAGGTCCTCCTGCCCGGCTGGCTCATGCGCTTCCGCGCCGACGACGCCACGATCCGCCCGCTCGTGGACGTCCGCAACTCCCCCGCGGTGCTCGACGCGCTGCGTGACCACCGCGCGGATATCGGATTCGTCGAGGGGCTCGACCCGCTCGACGGGTTCGAGCACCGCGTCCTGCTGCACGACGAGATCCTCGTCGTCATCACCCCCGACCACCCGTGGGCGCGACGACGCAGCGTCCGGCCGCAGGAGCTGCGCACCCAGGCGTACATCGCCCGCGAGGTCGGCTCCGGGGTGCGCGCCGTGGCGACCGCCGGCCTCGAGCAGGCGGGCGTCGCGCTCGTCCCGCAGCTAGAGATGGCCAGCTCGCTGGGTGCCAAGCACGCGCTGGACCGCGAGTCCTTTGCGCTGCTCTCCGGGCTCGTCGTCAGCGAGGAGGTGGCGGCGGGCACCCTGAAGGCGCTGCCGATCAGCGGGGTCGAGCTGCGGCGCGACCTGCGGGTCGTTCGCCTCGCCGACGCGCCGCGCACCGCTGCGGCAGCCGCGTTCTGGCGGTGGCTGGGCAGCGCCAAGCGCCGCGGCGATTAGCCCGGCGACGAAGGATCGGGTCGAGTTTGGTGCGCTCTACGACCCAAAACTCGACCCGATCTCCCGGCGCTCGAGCGTGAACGGCTGCGCCAGCGCGCGCAGCCGGGGCGACGCGACGAACGTCAGCCCGAGCAGCGTCGTCTCGTCGAGCGAGCGGAACTCGTCGCGCACCCAGCGCCACGGCGGCGGCGCGTCGACGTACGAGACGACGAGTGCGGGCCGGCCGTCGAGCCACGAGGGCGCGACGGCCGCGCGCATCGACAGCTTCGCCTCAAAGCCGCCGCCCGGCGCGCGCAGCAGGTTCACCCCCTCCAGCACGTCCGGCGCGCCCGACGCGGCGAACCGCTTGCCGTACCACCGCGGCATCCCGCCCAGCGCGATCGCGCGCGGCGCCGCGGCTCGCAGCACCGCCGGGCCGACGAACACCGCCTCGTGCGTGCCCTCGATCGCCGAGAGCGACGGATCGGGCAGCGCCCGGAAGCGCGCAACGAGCGTCACCTGAGCACCTTCGGCGGGCCGAAGCGCATCGTCGCGCCGCGCAGCACCAGCCCGACGTGGCGGCCGGGCAGCAGCCATCCGGGAAGCGACGGCCCGGTCGTCTGCACGTCGACCGTCGCCATCCGCGCCATGCCGCGCGCCCGCGCGCCGACGCGCAGCACCCGGCCGTCGGGCATCGCCTGGCGGTTGTAGAGCAGGCCGAGCGCCGGGATCGGCGGGCCCGCGGTCCGCGCGACCGCATCGACGCTCCACGCGCCCGCCGGGCTGTCGCCGTGCGCGTGCGCCGGGCCGTCGCCCTCCCAGGCGAACGTCCCCATCGTCTTGGGCAGCGACCAGTTCTCGCGCCCGCCGCGCACCGACGCCAGCGAGTCGACGACCATGAACGGCACGGTGCCCATCGGGACGCCCTTGGGCAGCAGCGTCACCGGCGAGCCCCAGACCTCGTTGTACGGGCCCACGGGCGTGTCGTGGTAGCGGACGAACCCGCCGACGGTGAACGGCAGGCGCCGGGTCGAGCGCAGCGCGGCCGGGACGTGCTCGAGCGCTTCCTCGCTCGCGGCATGCATCCACAGGATCGCGTCGAGCTTCAGCGTCCAGGGCGGCGGCGCGGTCGCCGGCAGCGCCGCCGCGTCCTGCGGCGTCAGGACGGATTCCGGGACCCCGGGGATCCCGGCGAGGTCGGTCACGACCGGGCTCACGCGGCGGCTCCCGTGAGCTGCGCCCGCGCCGCGTGCCGCGCGGCGAAGCGCTCGGCCATGGCGGTGATCGTGAGGCTCGGGTTGACGCCGACGTTCGCCGGAATCGCCGACGCGTCGACGACGTACAGGCCCGGGTGGCCGAAGACCTCGTGGTCGGCGCTGATGACGCCCTGCGACGCGTCGGCGCCGATCGCCGCACCGCCGAGGATGTGCGCGGTGAACGACTTGCCGCCGACGCTCTCGATGAGCAGGTTCAGCGGCGTGCCGCCGATCGAGTCGGCGAAGGCGCGCGCGGCCGCGTTGGCCTGCGGCAGGTAGCTCGGCGACGCCTCGCCCGCGCCCAGCTCGGAGCGCAGCACCTTCTTCCACGGCCGCACCGGCGAGCGCCCGTAGGCGAACCGCAGCTCGTTCTCGGCGTGCTGCATGACGCTGAGCGGGCTCAGGCGCCGCTCGAAGTTCCGGGCGAAGACCGTGCGTGCGTGGGCACGCGGGTCCGCCGCGATCGCCCGCAGGGTCCGGCGCGCGCGGCGGCGCGGGTCGGCGTCGTCGACCATCGGCCCGAGCTGGAAGCGCAGGTGCCACCCGCCGACGAAGCGGTTCTGCGTGACGTGCGTGTCCGCGTCGGGGTAGAACTCGCTGGAGATCGACGGCCCGTGCGTGAGGTCCTTCGCCGGGTCGTCGGCGAGCACCGCGGTGATCGCCTCGGAGTTCGTGCGCACCCGGTCGCCCAGCCGCGGGCTGACACGCGGCAGCGAGCCGAGCTCGTCGCGGCAGCGGTACAGCAGTTCGAGCGAGCCGAGCACGCCGGCGGCCAGCACGACCTCGCGCGCGTGGACCGGCGGCTTGCCGGCGACCGTCAGCTCGTAGCCGCCCTCGCGCGGAATGATGTTCGTGACCTCGTGCTCGGCGCGCACCTCCGCGCCGCGCCGCTCTGCCAGCCACAGGTAGTTCTTGTCGAGCGTGTTCTTGCTGCCGTACGGGCAGCCCACGAGGCAGCCGCCGCACATCCGGCAGCCGGTGCGCTCGGGGCCCTCGCCGCCGAAGAACGGGTCGGGCGCGGTGGCGCCCGGCTCACCGAAGTAGATCGCCATCGGCGTCGGGCCGAACGTGTCCTCCCGGCCGGCCGCGCGCGCGGCGGCGCGCAGGTGCTCGTCCATCTCGCCGAGGACGGGCGCGGGCGTGCGGCCGAGCATCCGCGCCGCGGTGGCGTAGTGCTCGCGCAGCTCGGCCTGCCAGTCGTGGCCGAGGCCCGACCAGGCGGGATCGGTGAAGAACGGCGTGTCGGGCTCGAGCAGGACGCCCGCCCACACGATGCTGCCGCCGCCGATCCCCGTCGCGCCGATGATCCCGACGTGGCGGAACAGCCGCTGCCAGAAGAACCCGCGGGTGAGGCCGAGCGACGGCTCCCAGAGGTACTTCCACGGGTTGCGGCGCGCGGCGAGGTAGTCCTCGGGCGCGTGGCGGCGGCCCCGCTCGAGGACCACGACGCGGCGGCCCTGCTCTGCGAGTCGCAGCGCGGAGGCGCTCCCCCCGAATCCGCTGCCGATGATGGCCACGTCGTACGTCACGGCCGCGAAAACGCTAGCCCAGACCCCTGGGGGTTGGGGGTGCGGCGAACACAGTTCTGGGGTCAGGGTTTGGGGTGCTGCCCGATGGCGCGAACCCCGAGGTGACCGACCGTGTGATCACCACGAACCCCAGGGAGACCACCGTGAGCACCATCCTCGCCTACACCTCGCCCGCCGCCGGCCACCTCTTCCCGCTCATGCCGGGCCTCATCGCCCTGCGCGACCGCGGGCACGATGTCGTCGTGATCACCGAGGACGCGTTCGTCGACACGGTCACCGACGAGGGGATCACCGCCCGCGCGGTCTCCCCCGAGGTCGCGGCCATCGTCCCCAGCGACTACGAGGTCAAGAGCCCGCGCCAGCGGCTGCACCGCGGCGTCCAGACGCTCATCGGCCGCGGCGAGCACGAGATTCCCGACCTGCGCGCGGCGATCGCCGAGCACGACCCGGACCTGCTGCTCATCGACATCAACGCCTACGGCGCGGCGATCGCCGCCACCGTCTCCGGCTTGCCGTGGATGATGATCATGCCGACGCTCCTGCCGCTCCCGGGCGCGGGCATCCCGCCGTACGGCCTGGGCCTCAAGCCGATGGGCGGGCCGATCGGCCGCCTGCGCGACCGCGTCCTCACCCGGCAGGTCATGCGCATGTTCAGCCGCGCGATGTGCCCGGGCCTC
>CAMCUD010000072.1 GCA_945878865.1 Bifidobacterium breve
GGTCATCTCCGTCAGCGCCCTGGCCCGCTTCCAGCAGAAGCAGGCTGAGGAAGCCGGCGCGTACATCCTCACGGAGACCGCCGCCACGAAGCTCCTCGTCGAGGACGGCGTCGTGCGGGGCATCCGCTCCGGCGACAAGGGCGTCGGCAAGGACGGCACGCCGGGCAGCCAGTACGAGCCGGGCGTCGACGTCGTCGCCAAGGCGACCGTGCTCGCCGAGGGCTGCTGGGGCAACCTCACGGGCGCCGCGATCCGCGAGTTCAACCTGGCCGAGGGCTCCGAGCCCCAGGTCTGGGAGCTCGGGGTCAAGGAGGTCTGGAAGGTCCCGAAGCCCCTGGATCGCCTCATCCACACGATGGGCCCGTGGCCGCTGTCGATCAGCTCGAAGGCGGGCCAGATCGGCGGCACGTGGATCTACCCGATGAAGGACGAGAAGACCGGCGACGACCTCGTCTCGATCGGCTTCGTCGTGGAGCTCGAGTACGCGGACGCGACGACGTCCCCGCACGACCTGCTCCAGGCGTTCAAGACGCACCCCCTCGTCCGGAAGATCCTCGAGGGCGGCGAGCGCGTCGGCTGGGGCGCCAAGGCGCTGCCGGGCGGCGGCTACTGGTCGATGCCGAAGCTCTCGGCGCCGGGCATGGTCATGGTCGGCGACTCGGCCGGCATGGTCGACACGATGGCGCTGAAGGGCGTCCATCACTGCATCAAGTCGGGCATCCTGGCGGCCGAGGCGATCTACGAGCAGCTCAAGCGCGGCGAGACGAACTTCGAGAACTACGAAGAGGCGATCGAGAACTCGTCCGTCGGCAAGGAGCTGTGGGAGGTGCGCAACGCGCGCCAGCCGCTGCAGAAGGGCCTGCTGCTCGGCGGCCCGATCAGCGGCATCCACCAGATCACCAAGGGCAAGCTCCCCGGCCGCGCCTCGTGGCACCGCAACGACGCCAAGCCGATGTACATCGGCAAGACGAAGGACCGGTACCCGGAGCCCGACAACAAGTACACGTTCGACAAGCTGTCGTCGGTCTTCATCACCGGCAACGACAACGAGGACAACACGCCGAACCACATCCGGATCCAGACGCACGTGCCGCGCGAGGTCGCGGAGACGTGGGTGTGGATGTGCCCGGCGGGCGTGTACGAGATCGACGAGGACCAGCCGGAGACCGGCGACGTCGACGTCATCGTCAACTACACGAACTGCGTGCAGTGCGGCGCCATCACCGCGAAGGGCGGTCGCCTGACGACGCCCCAGGGCGGCGACGGGCCGAAGTACAAAATTACGTGACAATCGCCTAGCGGCGATTGCCACTGGAAGTTCGGCTGGCGCCGAACTTCCGTACCGCAGCTGGAAATCGACGGCCCTGGAGCGCAACCCTCCGGGGCCGTCGTTGTTTCTGAGATCGTGCGCCTCGTGCGAACGATCCTCGCCGCGGCCGCGACCCTTGCCGTCGTGTCCGCCCCCGCCTTCGCCAAGCAGGCGCCGGTCCTGCGCGCCGACACGCCGACGTGCCGCACGGGCGTCACGCCGGCCGAGCGCTTTGCCGTCTTCACCGGCTCGATGCCGGCCAAGCGCGGCGCCACGCGGATGGCGATGCGCTTCGACCTGCAGCTGCGCGAGCCCGGCGACGCGGCCTTCCGCACGGTGCGCGCCCCGAGCTTCGGCCGCTGGGAGCGCTCGCAACCCGGGCGCAGCGGCTTCATCTACAGCAAGCGCGTCGACGGGATGCAGGCGCCGGCCACCTACCGGGCGGTCGTGCGGTTCCGCTGGCTCGATGACGCTGGCCGCACCGTCGCACGCGCCACGCGCTACGCGCCGCGGTGCGCCCAGGCCGACCCGCGGCCGAACCTCCGGCTGCTCGCCCTGCGCGCGACGGCGGGGACGACGGCCGGCACCACCACGTACCTGCTGACGATCGTCAACTCCGGGCGGGGCCCAGCCGGCGCCTTCGACATCGCGGTCGGCCCCGACGACGGCGGCGCCGCGACGGCCGCGACCGTCGGGGGGATGGCGGCGCGCGAGGTCCGCGTCCTGCAGGTCACGGCCCGCACATGCGACGCGAAGGGCCGCGTCCGCGTGCGCCTCGACACCGGGGCCGTCGTGGCGGAGTCCGACGAGCAGGACAACGACGTGCGCCGCGACTGCCCGCCGGTGAGCTGACCGCGTGCGGGCGCGGTCTCAGGCCGCGGCGACCTGCGGACCGGCGACGACCTCGGCGAGCGCTTGCACGCAGTCGGGGTCGAACTGGGTTCCGGCGCAGCGCTGGAGTTCGCGCAGCGCCTGGTCGATGCTGAGCGCCCGGCGGTAGGGCAGCTCGCTCGTCATCGCGTCGAACGCGTCGGCGACGTGGATGATCCGCGACGCCTCGGGGATCTCGGGGCCGCGCAGGCCCAGCGGGTAGCCGTGGCCGTCGGGGCGCTCGTGCGAGCAGCGGATCCAGCCGGCGATCCGCTCCATCCCAGGGATGCGGCCGACCATGTCCGCGCCGATCGGCGGGTGGCTGCGCACGATGCGCAGCTCCTCCGGGTCCAGGCGGCCCGGCTTGCGCAGGATGGCGTCGGGGACTGCGGCTTTGCCGACGTCGTGCAGGGTGGCGGCCAGGCGGACGCTGGCGACGTCGTCGCCCGTCCAGCCGAGCTGCGTGGCGATCCGTGCGGCGAGGTCGCCGACGGCGGCGGAGTGGTCGTGCCCGCCGGCCATCCTCAGGTCCACCGCGCGGGCGAGCGCGGCGGCCCAGCCGAGCTCGCGAGGGCGCGCCTCGCGGGAGCGCTTGACGCGGTAGAGCGCCGTGTCGGCGGCCTGGTGCAGCTCTTCGTAGGAGACGCCGTCGTCCGGGAACGACGCGACGCCGAACGAGGCGGCGGCCCGGTCCGTCAGCGCCGTCTCGAGCTCGCCGGCGCGCCGGTCGGCGGCGGCGAACTGCGTGCCGCTGAGCGCCACGGCGAACTCGTCGCCGCCGAGGCGCCCGAGCACCTCGCCCTCGCGCAGCTCGTGCTGGATGCTGTGCACGACCCAGCGCAGGAGGTCGTCGCCCGCGGCGTGGCCGTGGGCGTCGTTGACCTCCTTGAAGTCGTCGAGGTCGATGAGGATGAGGCTCAGGTGCCCGTCGGCCTGAACGGCGGCGTCAAGCGCTTCGGCGATGTGCTGCTCGAAGCCGCGCCGGTTCAGGCAGCCGGTCAGCACGTCGGTCGCCGACACCCGCTGCATGGCGCCGCGATGCATGTCGGTGTTGCTGGCCTGCCACGCGCCGAGGATCGCAAAGCCGGCGAGCGTGGCGGTCGTGAACAGGATCGTGGGGTAGGGCAGCCCGGGATCGGCGAGGACGATCACGACGTACGCGGCGACGGCCAGCGCGCCGCTGAGCATCGCCGGGCGCAGCGGGTAGCTCAGCGCGGCGAACCCGACGGGCATGAAGAGCGCGACGACGAGCGGGCTGTCCGCGCCGCCGTCCAGCGCGATGCTCGCCGAGATGAGCGCGACGAGCGCGATGGTCCACAGGGTGAAGAACAGCTCGTAGCGGCCGTGCATCAGGCGGCCGATCGGCAGCGTGAGGATGAGCCCGCTCATCACCGTCGCCACGACCACGAGCCCGAGGATGAGCGGGCGGTGGCTCTGGTCCCAGGTCAGCAGCAGGTAGACGACGTAGAGCACGCAGAAGGCCAGGCTGATGAGGCAGCCCGACTTGATGTTGCGCTCGTGGTAGGCGACGAGCGCGTCGTCCTGCACGGCGCCCTCAGCGGGGGACATGCGCGGTGACCACCTCTCGCAGGGCACGGACGACGGACGGGTCGAACTGGGTGCCCGCGTAGCGCTCGATCTCGGCCAGTGCCTCGTCGGACGCGACGCCCTCGCGGTAGGGGCGCGGATTGATGAGCGCGTCGTAGGCGTCGGCGACGTGGAGGATCCGCGCCTGGAGCGGGATCTTCTCGCCCGACAGGCCATCGGGGTAGCCGGTCCCGTCCCACTGCTCGAGCGAGGCGCCGATCCAGTCGGCGATGCGCTCCATCCCCGGGACCCGGCGGACGAGCTCCGCGCCCTCGCGGGTCCGCCGGCGGATCGCCAGGAGCTCGGCGTCGTCGAGCCCGCCGGCGCGGCGCAGGATGTCCTCGGAGACGGCGGCCTTGCCGATGTCGTGCAGCGAGCCGGCGAGGCGCATGTCGGAGAGGTCGTCATCGCGCAGGCCCATGCGCCCGGCGATCTCGGCGCACAAGCCGCCCATGCCGCCCGAGTGGTCGGACGTCACGGCGAGCCGCAGGTCGATCGCCTGGGCGAGGGCCGCGGCCCAGCCGAGGTCGCGGGCGTCGCCGTCGGCGCCCGTGCGCGACTGGGCCAGCGAGGTGTCGGCCGCGGCCTGCAGGCCCGCGGTCGTGGTGGCGTCGCGGGGGAAGGCGGCGACGCCGACGGAGACGGCGGTGCGCTCGGACAGCGCCGCCGTGACGCGCGCGGCGATGACCTCGGCGTCCTCGCGGCTGGCTGTCGGCGCGACGATGGCGAACTCGTCGCCGCCCGTCCGCCCGAGGGCGTCGTTGGGGCGCAGCAGCTCGCGCAGGCGGGTGGCCGTCCAGCGCAGCAGGTCGTCGCCTGCGTCGAAGCCGTGCGTCTCGTTGACCTCGTGGAATCCCTGGAGGTCGACGAGGACGAGCGCGAGCGGCCGGGCGGTGCGGTCGGCGGCCGAGAGCTCGCCCTCCAGGCGTTCGCGCAGGCCGTGCCGGTTCAGCGCGCCCGTCAGCGGATCCGCGCGCGAGACGTGGGCGAGCTCGGCCTGCCGGCGCGCGTGGTTGCGCGCCTGCCAGACGCAGAGCACGGCGCCGAGCGCGAGGAGGATGCCGACCGTGGCGGCGTCCTGCCAGGGCACGCCGTCACCGACGACGACGAGGATTCCCAACGCG
>CAMCUD010000073.1:0-4504 GCA_945878865.1 Bifidobacterium breve
GCGCGTCGAGGCGACGCGGCTCGGTCGCGCCCGGCACGGCGGCGAGCCGCTCGGCCGCGGCGTCCGCGGCGCCCGCATCGCGGACGTTGAGGACGAGGACGCCGCGTGAGGCGAGCAACGCGACAGCGGGCGCGGCCGCGTGGACGACGAGCACCGTCGCGACGGGCGCGCCGGCCGGCAGCACCAGCGAGGCCGGCAGGTCGCGCCAGCGCCGGACCTTCACGCCCTCGCCGAGCAGCGTGCGCGTCACGGTGCGCGCCGCAGCACGGCCGTCGGCCGCCTCCGCGCGCACGTCGATCTGGACCGGCCGCAGGGACTCCAGGGCCGCGCACGGCGCGGCGGGCGTCTTCGCCGGCGCCCACCCGGCGTCGAGTGCCTCCGCGGACGCAGCCGAGGCCCGCCACACCCGGCCGTCGTCGTCGCGCAGACGCGCCCGCCAGACGACCTCCGCCTCCGGGCCGGCGCCGCGGACACGCAGCGTCAGCGGCTCGTCGAGGAGGGCCGTCGCCGGGCCGGTGAGTTCGAGCGCCACGCGCACAGCATGGCGCGGGTAGGCTCGGCGCGCATGGAGCACCTCGTCCGCATCGGCGCGGTGGCCGCCGCGCTCGGCGTCAGCGTCGACACCCTGCGCCGGTGGGAGCGCCAGGGACGGATCACGTTCGTGCGCCAGGGCGGCGACCGCTACCTGCCCGGCCCGGAACTCGCCCGGATGCTGCGCGAGCGCGCGCCGAAGACGGGGACGAGCGCGCGCAACCGCCTCGACGGCGTCGTCGTCGACGTCAAGGTCGACGGCGTCATGGCCCAGGTCGATCTGGCGTGCGGCCCGTTCCGGATCGTCTCGCTGATGTCACGGGAGGCCGTCGAGGAACTCGGGCTGCAACCCGGCTCGCCGGCCCGCGCGGTGGTGAAGGCCACAACGGTCATCGTCGAGGCACCGTGACCCGCCGAGCGTTCGGATACCTTTCGCGCGCTGTTCCACCCCCCTAGGAGGCAACAATGGGTACCGCTGTCGCGGTGGAGGCGGTTAAACCGCCGCTGCCGTCGAAGTACTGGTGGCTGCTGGCCATCATCGGTGTGCTGACGGTCATCGTCGGCTTCGTGGCACTGGTCTTCCCCGGGCCGACGCTGCTGGCGGTCGGTCTGCTCTTCGGCATCTGGCTCCTGATCTGGGGCGGCTTCACGATCTACCGCGCGATCGCCGACCACGGCGCCTCGACGGGCTGGCAGGTCCTCGGCGTGATCATCGGGATCCTCGGCGTGCTCGCCGGCCTCGTGCTCATCGTCCGGCCGGGCCAGAGCGTCCTGACCGTCATCCTCGTGATGGGCATCTGGTGGATCGCCACCGGCATCCTCGAGTTCGTGCAGGGCGTCGCCGTCAAGGAGTACCGCTGGACGAACATCATCCTCGGGATCATCGGCGCGATCGCCGGCATCATCATCCTCGTGTGGCCCGGCATCGGCCTGGTCACCCTCGTGTTCATCGTCGGCTTCACGCTGATCTTCCGGGGCACGCTCGAGGTCGTCCTGGCGTTCCAGCTGCGCAAGCTCGGCAAGGAGGTCTGAACCATGTCCCGTTCCCGCATCTCCGCGCTGCTCGCGGTGCCGCTCGCAGCGCTGGCGTTCGGCGCCTGCGGCGAGTCCCCCGAGGACCAGGCGCGTGACTCCGGCAAGGACATCGGCAAGGCGGTCGCGCAGTTCCAGACCGCCGACAACGCCGAGCAGGCCGGCCAGGCGATCGACAACTTCCGTTCGGCTGTCGACAGCATGAAGTCCGAGACGAAGGACCGCGTCAAGGAGCAGGTCGACACGCAGGGCAACACGCTCCAGCAGGCGGTCAAGGAGGCGCAGAGCGCCGACAACCCGCAGGACGCGCTGACCGACCTGCAGAAGGCAGCGCAGGATCTGCGCTCGCAGGCGCAGTCGTTCCAGTCGGCCAACAACTCCGTCGCCGTCGCCTTCTGGGAGGGCGTCGAGGAGGGCTACGACGACGAGATCGACTGATCTCGGCGAGCTAGTACCGCAGGGTGGCGGCGATCCCGCCGCCCTGCGCGAGCGCGTCGCACTCGCCGACGCGCAGCACGCTGACCTCCGCCGAGGACTGAAGCGCGAGCTCCACCGCCCGCTCGCCCAGCAGCGCGGAGCCTCCGCCGTTCAGCGCCTCGGTCGCGACGGGATCGAACGCCGCGTCTGGCCGGACGGCCTGCGGATCGAGCACGAGATGCCCGACCCGGCCGGCGGCGAGCGCCTCCAGGACGGCGGAGGCGCCGAGCGCGCCGCGCCCACCCGCGTACGAGTGCTCGGCCGCCACCTCCACCGTGCGGGCGATGCGGGCGCGCCGTGCGGCGAGGATCTCCGGCTCCAGCCGGTGCTCGAGCGCGCCGAGCGGCTCCTCGTGGAGGTTGGCGTCGACGCACGCCAGGACGCGGTCGCGCACGTCGGCCGGCAGCTCGGCGGCGAAGGCGCGCGTGAGCGCGGGGTCGCCGACCAGCAGCACGTCGTCGGCGCCGAGCCGCGCGATCGCCGTCGCCGCGTCGTGCGCGGCGTCGCGCAGGAAGCGCTTGTGATGCGTCTCGACCCGCGCGTCGCGACGATCGGGCACGTCGGCGTCGGCAAGGTCGCGGTCGTCGGGTGCCTCAGCGAACCGCCCGCCCTCGACCTCGACGACCGCCCCGGCGTCCCAGCAGACGAGCCGCACGAGGTCACGGCCGAGCAGGACCACGGCTGTGGGGGCCCCGAGCCCGCGCGCGGCCGCGAGGTGCGCGATCTGCGGCCGCCCGGCCCAGCGCACTTCGCTGCGATCGACGGGGAGCTGCAGCGTCACGAGCTGGTCGATCGCCGGGTCGTCGGCGAGCAGCCAGACGAAGCTGCGCCCGCACTCGGCGGGGTCCAGCGCGGCCATCCGGCGCTCCGCCCGCTCGCGCAGCGCGCGGAAGGCGACCCGGTCGGCGTGATCGCCGGCAGCCTCCACGCGGTGCGTCTCCTCGCGCAGCCCGTTGCGGACCTCGATCCACCACGCCGGATCGTGACTGCCGTTGGCAGGATCCCGGGGGTCGGTCCGCGCGGCGACGGTGAGCACTCCGTGCTCGGACCGCAGGCCGGCCAGATGACGCAGCTCCTCCGACGCGATCATCGCCCCGACCGTACCCGATCGGGGCGACCGCCACGTCCGGTTACTTCGTGCAGGCCTGGATCTGGGCCACGTTGCCCGCGGCCTTCGCGATGCAGTCCGTCACCTTCTGCGCGTTCGAGACCGCGGTGTCGGCCTGGCTCTGCGCCTGGTCTGCGGCGTCCTGGACGTCCTTCGTCGCGTCGGCGATCTCCTTCGCCGGCACGCCGCCCCGGCGCAGGTCCGAGCCGTCGAGGTTCGCCGTCCAGTAGTCCGAGCCGTTGAAGTAGACCTTCCAGTCGGCCTTGCCGCTGACCGGGTCGATGCCGACGATCGCGTGGGAGACGTCATCGAGTTCGAGGCTGCCGTCGCGCTTCATGGCGCCCGCGATGACCTTGTCGAGCACCGCGGGATCGACCTTCGCGACGGGGAAGACGTTGTCCGCCAACTCGCCCGGGCCGGTGAGCGTGATGCCGAATTTCGTGACGTCGCCATCACGGTCGACCTTGTAGCCCTGCGCATCCTTCTCGCTGCCCGTCGACATCTCGGCCGAGATGTAGCTCGGGTAGATCGTGATGCGCAGCGCGTCCTTGCTGTTCGTGGCGTCGTGCAGCGTGTCGAGCGCCTTGCGGAACTCGGCTGCATGCAGCAGCGAGTCGCTGTCGCCGGCGCTGGCGTTCGCTTCATCGAGCGCGTCGCCGGCCTGATCGAAGGCGTTCATGGCCTTGTAGCCGCCGAAGCCGAGCACGACGAGCGTGATGAGGCCGGAGACGAGGAGGCGGATCGGGTTGAAGAGCATGTCGGGACTCCTGGTGGGTGGTCGGTCGACACCCCAACCGCGCCCCACTCCGCGACTTACGTCCTCGCGCCGGGAAATTCGGCGCGCACGCGTCGCGCCTGCAAGAAATCCTGCATCAAGCAGGAAAACACCGGGTCGCAGTAGTATGCGCCCCGCGCCGAGTCCCCGCTGTCCGCAGCCGGGGATCGGGGGACCCACATGCGGCCATCACGGCCGCCGGGGCGAATCAGCCGCGTCGTGCGGCCGTAGCGCGGTCCTTCCCGCGCGAGCCCGTCAGCTCACCTCGTAGGCGCAGGAATCCCATGCCGTTGTCCCGTCTCGACACTCGAGCCCTGCTCGCGCTCGCCTGCGTCCTGCTGGCGTGCCTCAGCCTGCCCGGCCTTGCCGCGGCGGCACACCCCACGCTCGAGCGCGGCGACCACGGCCGCTCCGTGAAGATCCTCCAGCGCTACCTCGGGCTGCGCGCCGACGGCGTGTTCGGCACCGGCACCTACCGCGCGGTCAAGCGCTTCCAGCGCCGCCATCACCTGAAGGCCGACGGCGTCGTCGGGCCGGGCACGTGGCGCATGCTGCGGCGCGCCCGCGCCGCCCGCCGCGCC
>CAMCUD010000074.1 GCA_945878865.1 Bifidobacterium breve
CGGCGGCATCGCGTTCCTGTGCTCGCCCTGGTCGAACTACGTCACCGGCCAGGTGCTCCATGTCAGCGGCGGCGTCCCGATGGGGATGTGAGGAGACCCACCATGAGCAACCGCACGTTCGTCATCGGCGTCGGCATGACGAAGTTCGACAAGCCGGGCACGAAGGAGGGCGACTACCCCGACTGGGTCGGGGACGCCGTCAGCAACGCGCTCGACGACGCGGGCGTCCCGTACGAGGACGTCGAGCAGGCCTTCGCCGGCTACTGCTACGGCGACTCCACGTACGGTCAGCGCGCGATCTACCAGTTCGGCTTCACCGGGATCCCGGTCGTCAACGTCAACAACAACTGCTCGACCGGGTCGTCGGCGCTCTACCTCGCGCGCCAGGCCGTGCGCGGCGGGCTGGCCGACCTTGCGCTCGCGTTCGGCTTCGAGAAGATGGAGAAGGGCTCGCTCGGGATGAAGTACACCGACCGGACCCCGGCGATGGATCACCACCTCCAGAAGCTCATGGAGACCCACGAGCTGACGCCGGCGCCGATGGCGCCGCAGATGTTCGGCGACGCGGGCGTCGACCACATGAAGAAGTACGGCTCGACCCCCGAGCACTTCGCGTGGATCGGCTGGAAGAACCACAAGCACTCGACGAACAACCCGTACGCGCAGTTCCAGGACGAGTACTCGCTCGAGGACATCCTCAACGCGCCGATGATCAGCCCGCCGCTGACGAAGCTGCAGTGCTCGCCGACGTCGGACGGCGCGGGCGCCGCGCTGGTCGCCTCCGAGCGCTACGTCGACGAGCACGACCTGTGGGACCGCGCGATCGAGATCGCCGGGCAGTCGATGGTGACCGACACCCCCGCGACGTTCGCCGAGGGTGCGACGGCGATTGAGGTCGTCGGCTTCGACATGTCCAAGCAGGCGCGGATCCGCGCGATGGAGGAGGCGCAGATCGCGCCGTCCGACGTCGACGTCTGCGAGCTGCACGACTGCTTCAGCGCGAACGAGCTCATCACCTACGAGGCGCTCGGCTTCGCCGAGGAGGGCGAGGGGCACCTGCTCGTCGACCGCAAGGCGACGACGTACGGCGGCGACGGCCCGGTCGTCAACCCGTCGGGCGGCCTGATCTCCAAGGGGCACCCGCTCGGTGCCACCGGGCTGGCCCAGTGCTCGGAGCTCGTGTGGCAGCTGCGCGGCAGCGCGAACGCGCGGCAGGTCGAGGGCGCGACGACGGCGCTGCAGCACAACATCGGCCTCGGCGGCGCGGCCGTCGTGACGGTCTACCGGCCGGTCACCGCATGAGCCTCACCGCCACCGCCCCCACAGCGCTGCCGGTGCCGTGGGGGCTCACGGACGAACAGCACGAGTTCGTCCAGGCGATCCGCGACTTCGTCCGCCGGGAGGCGCCGACCAGCGCCGAGCGGACCGCCATCTTCGATCCGGGCGGCGAGGTGCGGCGCGAGGAGCTGCTCGGCAAGGTCGCCGACCTCGGGTGGATGGGCGTCGGCCTGCCCGAGGAGTACGGGGGCTCGGGCGGCGGCGTGTTCGACATGTGCCTCTTCACGGAGGAGATCGGGCGGGTCCTGCCGCTCGTCGGTCCGATGGTCAGCCACGTCGTCGCGCACGTGTATCTGCACTTCGGCACCGAGGAGCAGAAGGCCGACATCATCGGCGGCATCTGCCACGGGAGGCCCGAGGCGATCGCGATCTCCGAGCCGGCCGCGGGGTCGGATGTCGGCAACCTCTCGTGCCGCGCCGAGCCGGTCGACGGCGGCTTCGTCATCAATGGGCAGAAGACGTGGATCTCCAACGCCCACGCGTCGGACCACATCCTCCTCATCTGCCGGACCGACCCGAACGGCGCGAAGTTCGACGGCGTCTCGATGATCTCCGTCCCCACCGACGCCGAGGGCCTGGAGATCCGCGGCATCGACACGATGGTCGGCAAGGAGGTCAACGACGTCTTTTTCTCCGACGTGTTCGCGGACGCCGGGCAGGTCGTCGGTGAAGCGGGTCAGGGCTGGGTGCAGCTCATGGCCGGCTTCAACGTCGAGCGGGTCCTCGTGGGTGCCGTCGGCGTCGGCATGGCGATCCGCGCGCTCGAGGAGGTGCTCGTCTACGTCAACGAGCGCGAGCAGTTCGGGCGCAAGATCGGCTCGTTCCAGGTGCAGAAGCACCGCATCGCGGAGCTGGCGACCGAGATCGCGTGCACGCGCGCGTTCGTGCATGAGGTGGCGCGCCGCGTGGACGCCGAGCCCGAGCGCATGCTCGCGCGTGAGGCGTCGATGGTGAAGCTCAAGGCCTCGGAGCTCGCGAAGCGCGTGTCGCTCGAGTGCCAGGCGATGATGGGCGGGTACGGCTACGCGACCGAGTACGGCATGGAGATGCAGGTCCGGCAGGCGCTGGGCATGATCTTCGGCGGCGGCACGAGCGACATCCACCGTGAGACCATCGCCAAGACGTTCGGACTCTAGCGTCGGGCCCCCTGAGCAGGATGTTCCAGATCAACCTTGACATGGTGTAAAGGCGTCGGCACCATCGGGCTATGGACACCCAGCGAGGAACGTTCGACACCGATTGGCTCGTCATCGGCTCTGGCTTCGGCGGCAGCACCAGCGCGCTGCGTCTCGCCGAGAAAGGGCACCGCGTTCAGGTGCTGGAGTGCGGCCGTCGGTTCGCTGACGATGAGTTCGCGACTAGTACCTGGCAGATGTCGAGGTACTACTGGCTGCCGAAGCTCGGCCTGAAGGGCGTGTTGCGCATGAGCGCGTTCAAGGACGTCTTCGTCGTCTCGGGCAGCGGCGTTGGCGGCGGCTCGCTGGGCTACGCCAACACGCTGTATCGCGCGCGCCCGGGCTTCTACCAGGACCCGCAGATCAAGGCCCTCGCAGACTGGGAGGCGGAACTGGCGCCGCACTACGAGACGGCCGAGCGGATGCTCGGCGTCGTCGAGTACGACCAGGACACTCCCGCGGACCTGTTGCTCAAGGAGTACGCGGAGGAGATCGGCGTGGGCGACTCGTATGCCAAGACGCGCGTCGGCGTGTTTCTGGCGGAGCCCGGGAAGACCGTCGGTGATCCGTTTTTCGGCGGCGAGGGCCCGGACCGCACGGGTTGCATGCGATGCGGCTCGTGCATGGTCGGCTGCCGGTTTGGTGCGAAGAACACTCTTGTCAAGAACTATCTACACCTCGCTGAGAGTCGGGGCGTCAAGATCCGGCCGGAGCGCACGGTCACCAGCATCCGTCCTCTAGGGCCACCCGACGGGTCGGGTGGTTACGTCGTCACGCACGAGGCGACGGGGAGGTGGCTGCGGCGTGATCCGCAGACCATCACGGCCAAGGGGGTGGTCGTTGCCGCGGGGGCGCTGGGCACGAACAAGCTGCTGTTTCGCTGCAAGCTGGACGGTGGGCTGCCGAACATCTCCGACCGTCTCGGGCACCTGGTCCGCACCAACAGCGAATCGATCCTCGCCGTCACCGCGCGCGACGACGCCCGCGACTTCACCCGTGGCGTCGCGATCACATCGTCGATCTACCCTGACGCGGACACGCACATCGAGCCCGTCACCTACGGCAAGGCCGGTGACTCGCAGTCACTGCTGTTCACGCTGATGACGGAGGCGGGCGGACGCGGCACGCAGCCGGTCGCGTTGATCAAGAACATCGTGCGGAACCCCGGGCATTTCGTGCGTGCGGCGCGTACGAGGCACTGGTCGCGGCGGACCGTGGTCCTCCTGGTCATGCAGACGCTGCCCGGCGCGATGCGCCTGAAGGTCAAGCGGCGCTGGCCCAACGGCAACCCGGTCCTGACGACCGAGCAGGATCCGCACAATCCCAACCCGGACAAGATCCCTGCGGCGTACCGCGCGGCTGAGTGGGTGCAAGAGCGCATCGGCGGCACCGCGCAGGCGATGGTGACGGAGGCGACGCTGGCGATCCCGACGACTGCGCACATCCTCGGCGGCGCCGTGGTGGGCGAGAGCCCACAGACCGGGGTCGTCGACGCCGATCATCGCGTCTTCGGTTACGACAACCTGCTGGTGTGCGACGGGTCGGCCGTGCCCGCCAACATCGGCGCGAATCCGAGCCTGACGATCACGGCCATGACCGAGCGCGCGATGTCGCGGCTGCCAGACGGCGCCGGTCCCAAGCCCGTGCCGGTGCGTCTCGCTTCGTGACCTGATCGACGAATGTGGGCGCGGTGGGCAGCGATGGATCCGAGGGCTCGGCCTGCTCGATGAGGTCGGGGCGAAGCCAATGTCGGCGCACGCATGAGCAACCTGGCAAGTCGTAGGAGAGATTCCATGGGAACCATGACCTTCGTTGAACATGACGGCACCGAGCACGAGGTCGAGTTTGTTGACGGCTCGTCGCTGATGGAGCTCGCGACGAGCAACGGTGTTCCGGGTATTGACGGTGACTGCGGTGGTGAGGCGTCGTGTGGCACGTGTCACGTCATCGTTGA
>CAMCUD010000075.1 GCA_945878865.1 Bifidobacterium breve
GCCGCGAGCGCCGCGCCGACCGCCGCGGGCAGCGCGCCGACCGGCGCGGCCACCACCACGATCTCCGCGCCGGAGACGGCTTCCTGCATCGTCGCGGCGCCCCGATCGATCGCGCCGTGCGCGACCGCGCGGTCCGTGACACCGGGGGCGTGATCCCAGCCGGTGACCTCGGCGCCGAGCCGCTCCCGCGCGGCGAGCCCCAGGGACCCGCCGATCAGCCCGACGCCGAGGACCGCGAGTCTCACGCCACAGCGGTGCTGAGCTGCTTGCCCGCGACGGCCGCGGCGCGCTCCACCTGCTCGAGGTATCCGGGGAACTCCTCGAGCCGAAGCTGCTGCGGGCCGTCGCAGATCGCCTCGTCGGGCTCGGGGTGGACCTCGACGATGATGCCGTCGGCCCCGACCGCCGCGGCGGCGAGCGACAGCGACGGGACGAGATCCCGCCGGCCGGCCGCATGGCTGGGGTCGACGATGACCGGCAGGTGCGTCATCTCCTTGAGCACCGGCACGGCCATGAGGTCGAGGGTGAAGCGGTACGCGGGCTCGTACGTGCGGATCCCGCGCTCGCAGAGGAGCACCTTCTCATTGCCCTCCTTGAGGATGTACTCCGCCGCCATGACCAGCTCGTCGAGCGTGGATGACAGGCCGCGCTTGATGATCGCCGGCGTGCCGCTGCGCCCGATCTCGCTCAGCAGCGTGTAGTTCTGCATGTTGCGCGCACCGACCTGGATGACGTCGGCGACCTCGCAGACCGCCTCGACGTCACGGACGTCCATGAGCTCCGTGACGATCGGCAGTCCGGTTCGGTCCTTGGCCTCCTGCAGGAGCCGCAGGCCCTCTTGACCGAGGCCCTGGAAGCTGTACGGGCTGGTGCGCGGCTTGTACGCGCCGCCGCGGAACATCGTCACCCCGGCCGCCTGCATCGCGTCCGCGCTGGTCAGCAGCTGGTCGCGCGACTCGACCGTGCACGGCCCGGCGATCATCGCGAAGTGCTCGCCGCCGACCCTGCGGCCGCCGATCTCGAAGACGCTGCGCTCCCCGGCGGTGAACTGCGTGCTCGCGAGCTTGTACGGCTTGAGGATCGGCATGACCTTCTCGACCCCGGGCATCGACGGGATCGGCCCGTCGGCGATCCGCTGGTCGTGCTCCTGGTCGCCGATGGCGCCCACGAGCGTCACGACCTCGCCCTTGCTGATGTGCGGCCGCGAGCCGGCCGCTTCGACCTTGTCGACCACCGCCTGCACCTGTTCGTCACTCGCGCCCGGCTTCATCACGATCATCATCCTTCGCTCAGTTCCTTTCCAACGCTTGTCGCCTGCCTGTCCTGCTGGTGGTGACGGCGCTCGGCCTGAGAGAGATGGAGAGCGTTCTATGTATGAAGAGGTACGAAGACCGCCGGCCGAGCGCCTAGATAAATCGCCAGGCGTAGAAGGACCACTGCGCGGCGGCATACGTGCTGCGAACGGCGCTGTGGTGGACCGGGGTCATGCGAGGTTGGAGTCTAGAGCACTTCGCCCAGGGCGGTGAGGAACCGACGGTTGTGCGCGGGCGTGCCGTACGTGACGCGCAGCGCGCCCTCCCGGCCCAGCGCCGCGCCCGAGCGGACGATGACGCCGCGCTCGGCCAGGCCGGCGATGACCTCGGATTCATCGGCGGTCTCGGGCAGGTGCAGCCAGCAGAAGTTCGCCTGCGAGGCGGCCACGCGGATGCCCAGGTCGGCGAGTCCTTCCTCCACCTCGATGCGCGCGATGATCGCCCGCTCGACACGCTCGGCGACCGCGTCCTGGTGGCGGAGCGCCTCGACGGCCGCGGCCTGCGCGGGGATGTTGAGGTAGAAGGGCTGGCGGACCTGGTTGACCGCGGTGACGAACTCCTCGCTGCCGCTCAGCGCGAAGCCGACGCGGAGCCCCGCGAGGCCGTAGATCTTGCTGAAGGTCCGCAGCAGGACGAGGTTCGGGTGGGCCTTGAGCAGGTCGAGGCTCGCGTCGGGGTCCTCGATCGTGGAGAACTCGATGTAGGCCTCGTCGAGGATCACGCAGATGTGGCGCGGCACCTTCGCGATGAAGTCGGCGATGGGCTGCAGCGGCAGCGCGGTCGACGTCGGGTTGTTCGGGTTGCAGACGATGACCAGCCGGGTCGCGGCGGTGATCTCCTCGAGCATCGCATCGAGATCGTGCTCGTCGCGATCGTTGAGCGGCACGCGGACGGCGCGTGCGCCCGAGGCCGCCTCGAGGTGCGGGTAGACGCTGAACGACGGCCAGGCGTGGACGAGCTCAGCGCCCGGTTCGAGCAGCGCGTCGCCGGCGGCAAGCAGGATGTCGCACGAACCGTTGCCCAGCGCGATGCGGGCCTGCGGGACGTCGTAGCGGTCCGACAGGGCCTTGCGCAGCGGCTGGTAGGACGGATCCGGGTAGCGGTTCAGCCCGGTCAGCGCACGCTGGACGGCGTCCATGACCGCGGGCAGCGGCGGGTCGGGCGACTCGTTGGACGCGAGCAGCGCGACGTCGTCGGGCAGCGAATAGCCCCCGGCGATCGGGTAGCTCGGGATGCGGCGGATGCGGTCGTTGAACTCGATGGCCATCGGCGGGGATGATGACAGCGCCGACCCGATCAGCTCTCGCAGCCGCCGGCGATTCCCGGACCGACGAGCAGGTGCAGCGCGAGCACCGCGACGAACGTCCCTCCGATGAACGCGAGCCAGGGCCAGGCCGGCCAGCGCTCCCGCCGGCTCAGGGCGGCGCCGGCACCGCCGACGACGAGCGCGACCTGCAGGGATTCGAACCACGACGGCGGATAGCACTCCGCGGAGCCGTCACGGTAGCCCTGCGTCACGAGCAGCAGGCCGAAGACGGCCCAGAGGAGTCCGAATGCCGGGAGCGCCGGCTGTTCGTCGCGTGTCACCGGCGCGCCTGGCCGGTCAGGTGCCGCAGGGCTGCGGCGACGGCTCGGCGATCGGCCTCGACCTCCCTGTCCTGCGATGCCACCTGCGCAACGCGGTCGCGCGCACGGCGCTCGTATTCGGCCGCCGTGTCCTGCGCTTCGGCCAGCTGGGCCGCCGCAACCGCCGTGTCGTGCGGATCGAGCGCGATCTCCGTCACGACCTTCGCCGTATGCCGCGGCCGCCCGGGGACCGCGACCTCGTCTTCGGGGTACGCGTCGTACACCTCCAGTGTCCGGAACCGCCAGACGTACAGGTAGCCGGAGTCCTCGACGGTCACCGCGAACTCGTCGTGCACCAGGTCCGGGTCACGTTCGCCTGCATGCGGTCGCGACCGGCGCACGCGCTCGAGCTCACCCCCCTGCCCCCAGCCCCGCGTCACCCGCCAGATCTCCCACGCGCCCTTGGCCATGAACTGCAGCACGGCGATGGCACCAAGGAGGGCGAGCAGCACCGCGAGCACGAGCCAGCCGTCCACATCGGAGGTCTGCTCGAGGATCGCCCCGCCAATCACGCAGAGCACGCCTGCGATCGTGACCGGCGTCCCGTAGTTCCGGCGCCACACCTGCGGGAGCCAGAACCGGTAGGGATGCCGGTAGGGCTCCTCCAGGTCGTCGCGCCGGATGATCTCCATGGTCGAAGCGTACTGAGCGGCTGTCCGAGTTCGAACCCGTGCCCAGCCCACCGTTCCGGCCGATTCGGGCGAGATCGCTGGACAGTTCCCGTCCCGGCTGGCATGGTTCTCCGCGCCATGACCAGCACCGTCAACACGTTCGCCGAGACGACGTTCGCCCCCCGGGGCGCAGCGAGCGCACGCGTGCTCATGGGCCGTACCTGGCAGTCCGAGCACCCGTCGACGGGCTCTTAAGCGGAAGGACACTCTGTGGCCTCTTCCGCGCTCGTCGCGGAGGAGGCTCGGAAACGTCCGTCCTCGGCGACCCTCACCAGAACCAAGATCATCGAGCGCATCCAGCGCTGGGACGAGCTCTTCGGCGCCCCTCCGGGGACCGCTGACTGGGCTCCCGCCCTCGCGCGGTGGCGCCGGCAGGAGTGGCGGATCGACCGCTACCGCGCCGGCGACCCCGAGACGGGTGAGCCGTGGCCCTCGACGAACACCGTGAAGCGCCGCTTCGACGGGTCGTTCGACGAGGCGGTCCGTGCCGCCGGGCTCACCCCCCGGCGCCCGGGCCCGGCCCCGCGCGTGCTCGACGACCAGGCCGGCGCCCCGGCGATCCCGCTCCCGCAGCTCAGCGCGGTCGGGACGCCGGAGGCGCTGGCCGACGCCGTCCGTCGCGTGGCCCTCTCCCGCGCGACGGGACAGCGCGGCGCGCTCGACGCGGCCCTGGCCGACGTCGCGCGCGAAGCGCTCACGTGGCGGG
>CAMCUD010000076.1 GCA_945878865.1 Bifidobacterium breve
GGGCCGCTCCATCATCTGACACATCGCATCCTCACTTCCGGTGCGACGTTCGTCCACCCGGGAGTCTCCCCGGTTTCGGCGGCCGTAGAGTCCTCGAAACGCCACCGCCCTCACCCGGCCCGGCGGACCCCCACCTGCCGCACGGAGCCTTGGACCGAGATTGGACTCACGCCCTTGAACGGGCGTCGGAGATCTTCGAAGAGGGCGTCATCGTCCACGGGCCGGACGGCGCCACAATCGAGGCGGCGAACCCGCTCGCCGCGGAGATCCTCGGGCTCACGGCGGACCAGCTGCACGGCCGGTCGAATGTCGACCCACGCTGGAGGACCGTCGATGCCGAGGGGCGCCCGCTCGCTCCCGAGCACCATCCGTCGTCGATCGCGTTCCGCACGGGCGTCGCGCAGCGCAACGTGCTCGTCGGCGTCCACCGGCCGGACGGGCAGCTGCGCTGGCTGAGCGTCACCGCCGTCCCCATCGACCACCCCGATGACGGCTCGCGCGGGATCATCGTGCGCTTCGCCGACGTCACGGACGAGCAGGCCTCGCTGCGCGATATGGCCGAGCGGGCCAACCGCATGCGCGAGGTCGAGGACATCGCGATGCTCGGCACGTGGGAGTACGACCTCGCCACCGACGAGTTCGTGGTCTCCGAGGGCTTGTACCACCTCGTCGGCGTGGAGCCGGGGTCGATCCCGCAGGGCCGCCGGACGTTCGAGGCGATGGTCGACCCCGAGGACCGCGAGCGCGTGATGACGACGCTGGCCGAAAGCGTCCGCGGGCGCGTGGCCTTCAACATCGTGCACCGGATCCGGCGTGATGACGGGAGCGTCGGCACGTTCCGCGTCCGCGGCCGTCCGAGGCTGGACGACGACGGCCACGTCGTGCGTGTCGTCGGCACCACCCAGGACATCAGCGAGCCCGCCCGCATGGAACGCGAGCTCTCCCGCGCGCGCGACCAGCTCCGCGGCGTGCTCGACTCGGTCACGGAATACGCCATCGTCGCGACGAACCCGTGGGGCGTCGTCACGGACGTCAACCGGGGCGCCGAGCTGATGTTCGGCTACACCGCCGAGGAGATTGTCGGGCGGTCCCCGGGGGTCTGGCACGATCCCGAGGAGGTCATCGTCCGCGCCGCCGAGCTCGGCATCCCGCCCAGTCTCGACGTCTTCACGCTCGCCCCGCGGATGAAGGGGCCGGAGACCCGGGACTGGACGTTCATCCGCAAGGACGGCGAGCGGCGCCGGATGGCGATGACCATCACGGTGCAGCGCGACGCGCGCGATCGCGTCGCCGGCTACATCAGCGTCGCGCGCGACGTCACCGAGCCGCACCGCGCGGAGCTCGCCCGCCAGCGTGCCGAAGCCCGCTTTCGCACCGCCTTCGACCATGCCCCCATCGGGGTGGCACTCCTGGACCTGCGCGAGACGAGCCGCGGACGCCTCCTGGACGCCAACCGCGCGCTCGCGCTGCTCGTCGGGCGCGACGAGCAGGAGCTCGACGGCCTGCACCTCCACACGCTCATCCACCCCGACGACATGCCGGCGCTGGAGGACCACCTCGCCGCGCTGGCGGCCCGCGAGCTGCCGAGCTTTCAGAGCGAGGTGCGCCTCATGCACCGCGACGGGCAGTTCGTGTGGGCACTGCTCGGCGCGGCGTCGGACATCGAGCAGGCGCCCGACGACGACGAGGGCGCCGCCGTGCTGCAGATCCTCGACATCACGGAGCGCAAGCGCTTCGAGGGCCAGCTGCAGTACCTCGCCGACCACGATCCGCTGACCGGCATGTTCAACCGCCGGCGCTTCGAGTCCGAGCTCGAGCGCACGCTGTCGCACGCGTCCCGCTACCACGTGCCCGGCGCGCTCATGGTCGTCGACCTCGACGGGCTGAAGGCGGTCAACGACACGCTGGGCCACGCCGTGGGCGACGAGCTCATCGAGCGCGTCGCGCGGGTGCTCCGCCATTCACTGCGCACCTCCGACGTCGTCGCCCGCCTGGGCGGCGACGAGTTCGGCGTGCTGCTGCCGCAGCTCGACCGTGAGGCGGCGATCCAGGTCGCCGAGAAGCTCCTGGAGGAGCTGCGCGGCGGCGGCGTCGTGGTGACCACGACGCGGCACGGCCGGGTCACCGCCTCGATCGGCGTGACCACCTGGGACGGCCAGGAGACGCCGCCGCCCCACGAGCTGCTCATCCAGGCCGATCTGGCGATGTACGCGGCGAAGGAGGCCGGGCGCGACCAGTACGCCGTGCACGACCCGGAGGTGCACCGCGCCGACGAGCCGTTCGGCTCGACGTGGATCGACCGGCTGCGCGACGCCATCAACGGCGACGACGGCTTCGTCCTGCACGCCCAGCCCATCGTCCCGTTGCGCCCGGAGCTCGCCGAGGACCCGGTCGAGCGCTTCGAGCTGCTCATCCGGATGCGCGCGGAGGACGGCTCCCTCGTCCCGCCCGGGACGTTCCTCGCGCTCGCCGAGCGCTACGACCTCGTCCAGCAGCTCGACCGCTGGGTCCTCGGGCGCGCCGTCGAGCTCATCCGCGCCCGCGACGCGGCCGACCGGCCGGTCAACGTGACGGTCAACTTCTCCGGCCGCACGGTCAACGACGGCACGATCGCGCGCGACCTCGAGCTGCTCCTGCGCGACGGGCCGATCCGCGAGGGCGCGCTGACCGTCGAGGTGACGGAGACCGAGGCGATCGTGAACATCGACCGGGCGCGGATCCTCGCGCGTGACCTGCGGGCGCTGGGCTGCCGGTTCGCGCTCGACGATTTCGGCGCGGGCTTCGCCTCGTTCTACTACCTCAAGCACCTCGCGTTCGACCTCTTGAAGATCGACGGCGAGTTCATCCGCCAGCTGCCGATCACGCCGACCGACCGTCTCGTGGTGCGCGCCGTCGTGGACATCGCGCGGGCGATGGGGACCCAGACGTGCGCGGAGTTCGTCGGCGACGACGAGACCATCGAGGTGCTGCGCGAGCTGGGCGTCGACTACGGCCAGGGGTTCCACCTCGGCCGGCCGCGCCCCGTCGACGAGCTGCTGCGCGAAGCCACCGCCGAGGGCTGACGGCGAGCCTCTACCGTGGGAGGCGTGCGTGAGCTGCGCCTCAGCGTCCTCGACCAGTCGCCCGTCGCTGAGGGCGAGACGCCCGCCGACGCGCTGCGTCACACCGTCGATCTCGCCCGGCTCGCCGACCGCCTCGGCTACCACCGCTACTGGCTCGCCGAGCATCACGGCGGCGGAATGGTCGCGGGGCCCAGCCCCGAGGTCCTCATCGGGCCGGTCGCCGCGGCGACCCAGCGCATCCGCGTCGGCAGCGGCGGCGTCATGCTCCCGCACTACAGCCCGCTGAAGGTCGCCGAGAACTTCGGGATCCTCGGCGCGCTCTTCCCCGGCCGGATCGACCTGGGCATCGGCCGGGCGTCGGGGACGGACCCGCTCACGGCCTATGCGCTGCAGCGTGACCGGCGCGACCGCGCGCCCGACGACTTCCCCCAGCAGCTCGCCGAGCTGCTCGCCTACGTCGGCGACGGGTTCCCCGCCGAGCACCCGTTCGCCCGGCTGCACCCGCTGTCAGCCGGCGTGCCTGCGCCCGAGCTCTGGCTCCTGGGCTCATCTGCGCAGAGCGCCATCTGGGCCGCCGATCGCGGACTGCCCTACGCGTTCGCCGACTTCATCAACCCGCGCGGCCCGGAGATCGCAGCGGCATACGTCGAGCGCTTCCAGGGCTCCGAGCGCACCCCGACGGTGCAGATCGCCGTGGGCGCGTGGGCGCTGGCCGCCGAGACCGAGAACGAGGCGCGCCGTCTGGCGGCGTCCGCGCGGCTGGCGTTCCGGCGCCTGCGCCGCGGCGAGCCCGGCCCGATCCCACCCGTCGAGACGGCGATGGAGCTGCTGCGCGCCGAGGGCCGCGACCCGCTGGCGCCATCGAAGGGCCGGCGGGAGATCGTCGGCACCGCCTCGCAGGTGCGCGACGGGCTCGTGGCGCTGGCCGACGAGTACGGCGCATCCGAGGTGATCGTGCTGACGATCACCCACGACGAGGCCGCGCGGCGGCGCTCGTACGAACTGCTGGCCGAGGCGTTCGCGCTCGATCGCG
>CAMCUD010000077.1 GCA_945878865.1 Bifidobacterium breve
TCGGCGAGATACAGCGGGGACGGACGGCCGACGTAGTCGCGCAGGAGCGTCTCGAGCTCCGTGCGGTAGCCGGCATCGGCGCGCGCGGCGACCCATGCGGCCTCGAGCTCGGCGAGCGCCGGCATGAGGGTCTCGGGGACGTACTGCCCGCCGTACGGCCCGTAGCGGTGTTCGACGGCGGCCTCGGAGGTGCTCACGTGGTCGTCTCCTGCGGGACGGTGGATGCGACGGCCTCCATGAACGCCTGGACCTTCGCGGCGTCCTTGACGCCCGGCGAGGCCTCGGTGCCACCGGCGACGTCGACGGCGAACGGATGGACGGTCTCGATCGCCTCGGCGACGTTGTCGGGCGTCAGGCCGCCGGCGAGGATGACGGGGATGTCGCCGCGGTGACGGCTGGCCAGACGCCAGTCGAAGGTCTCGCCGGTGCCGCCGCGCGCGCCGTCGACGCGCGTGTCAAGGAGGTGAAAGTCGACGCGGGTGAAGGCCTGGATCGCCTGGATGTCGCCGGCGTCGCCGATCTGCGCGGCCTTGATGACCTTCGCGCCGGTGCGCCGCGCGACCTCGTCGGCGTACGCCGGGCCTTCGTCGCCGTGCAGCTGAACGAGGGTGAGGCCGACCTGGTCGGCGGTCATGACGACCTCGTCGAGCGGCGCGTTGACGAACACGCCGGCGAGCTCGATCCGGCGCTTGAAGGCGGCGCCGATCGCCGCGGCCTCGCCGAGCTTGATCCGGCGCTTGGACTCCTTGGCGAAGATCATCCCGAGCGCCCATGCGCCCGCGCCTGCGCACAACTCTGCGTCGGCGAGTGACGTGATCCCGCAGTGTTTGACCCGAACCGGCTGATCCACGCTGATCATCGTAGGGGTGCTGCCAGGATGGGCGGCGTGACGCTCTCCTCGCCCACCGCCCCCGCCGACGCGCTCGCCCGGCTGCGCGCGCTCACCGGCAACCCCGCCGCTGAGTTCCGCGACGACCAGCTCGAGGCGATCACCGACCTCGTCGAGGACCGCGCGCGGGTGCTGTGCGTGCAGCGCACCGGCTGGGGCAAGTCGGCGGTCTACTTTGTGGCGACCTCCCTCCTGCGTGACCGCGATGCGGGGCCAACCCTCATCGTCAGCCCGCTGCTCGCGCTCATGCGCAACCAGATCGCCGCCGCGCAGGCGCTCGGCCTGCGCGCGCACACGATCAACAGCACGAACCGTGACGAGTGGGACGCCATCCGCGACGGGCTGGCCGCCGACGAGATCGACCTGCTGCTCATCAGCCCCGAGCGGCTGAACAACCCGCGCTTCCGCGACGACATGCTGCCGCTGTTCGCGCGGTCGGTCGGCCTGCTCGTCATCGATGAGGCCCACTGCATCTCGGACTGGGGCCACGACTTCCGACCCGACTATCGGCGGGTCCGTGACATGCTCGACGCGATCGGCTCCGACGTCGCGGTGCTCGCCACGACGGCGACGGCGAACGACCGGGTCGTGCGCGATGTCCGCGAGCAACTGGCCGCCGGTGACGAGGGCCGTCTGCGCACGTACCGCGGGCCGCTGGCCCGCACGAGCCTGCGGCTGGAGGCGCTCGAGCTGCCCCGCCCAGCCGAGCGCCTCGCGTGGCTCGTCGAGCATCTCCCCCGCCTCGACGGCGCGGGGATCGTCTACACGCTGACCAAGCGCGACGCCGAGCAGGTGGCCTCGTTCCTGACCGCCCACGGAGTCGCCGCAGCGGCCTACAGCGGCGAGCAGGACACCGAGTCGCGCGTCGCGACGGAGGAGCGCCTGCTGCGCAACGAGCTCAAGGCGGTCGTCGCCACCAGCGCCCTGGGCATGGGCTACGACAAGGCCGACCTGACCTTCGTCGTGCACTACCAGGCACCCGGCTCGGTGGTCTCGTACTACCAGCAGGTCGGGCGCGCCGGGCGTGGTGTCGCGCACGCCGATGTGGTGCTGCTGCGCGGCGGTGAGGATCGCCGCATCCAGGACTTCTTCATCAGCCAGGCGTTCCCGTCGCGCGAGCGTGTCGACGCCGTGCTCGCCGAGCTGGCCATCGGCGACCGCACCACGCGTGAGCTCATGAGCGCGGTGAACCTCGGCTCGAGCCGGATCGACGCGATGCTGAAGATCCTCGACGTCGAGGGCGCGGTGCGCCGCGAGGGCACGCGCTGGCAGCTCGTCGTGGGTTCGAACTGGGAGTACGACGCCGAGCGGTACGCGCAGGTCACGGCGCTGCGGCGCGCCGAGCAGGAGGCGATGGCGGCATACGGGACGGACGGCCGCTGCCTCATGCGGGTGCTGCAGGAAGAGCTCGACGATCCGGACCCGAGCGATTGCGGCCGCTGCTCGGTATGCACCGCGCCGAAGTTCGCCGACCCGCCGGACCCGGCGCTCGTCGAGCTCGCGCAGCGCCACCTGCGTGCGAACCCGATCGAGCTTGAGGTCCGCAAGATGGCGCCGGACGCGACCGGCGCGATGAAGAAGATTCCCGACGACGTGCGCACCGAGCCGGGCTGGGCGCTTGCCCGCGTCGGCGACGGCGGGTGGTGGCCGGCGGTCGAGCGCGGCCTTCGCGCCGGGAGGCTCGACGACGAGATCGCCGTCGCGCTCGCCGACGTGCTGCGCGGCCAGGGCGTCCGGGCGCAGTGGATCACGACGGTGCCGTCGGTCGCGCTGGGGTCCGTCCTCGACCCGGTCGCCGACGTGATCGCGCGGGAGCTCGGCATCCCGCACGTCCGCCTGCTCGAGCGCACCGAGCCCCGGCCGCCTCAGCGGGAGATGGCCAACGCCGTGCAGCAGGCGTCCAACGTCCGGGGCGCGTTCCGGGTCGTCACGCCGCCGCCCGCCGGCAGCGCCGGCGTCCTGCTCGACGACCGGCGCCTGTCCGGCTGGACGCTGTCGATGGTGGGCGGCCAGCTGCGCCGCGCGGGCGCCGGCGCGGTCACGCCGCTCGTGCTGGGCACGCTGCTGTAGCCGGCCGCGCCGCCCACCCCGCCCCCTCCCCGCCCCTCCCCGCCCCTCCCCGCCGAACGTCCGATCACCGTTGCTATAGCGACGGTGATCAGACGTTCAGCGCCGGAGACCGGGCGGCAGCGCGGCGAGCAGGCGGTCCGGCCGGTCGTAGACGTCGTCCGTAGCGACACGTCGCACCGTCCACCGCGCGCCCTCCCACACCGCGGTCTTCCGCGCGTCCTCGACGGGGTGGTGCCACCGTCGGCTGTCGAGCTCGACGATCCAGCGGTGCTCGCGCCACACGTAGTCCGCCTCCTCTCCCATGATCTTCACGTTGACGAGCGGGATCTCGATGCCGAGTGCGTCGAGGACCGCGAGGCCGAGCGCCTCGGCATCACTCTTCGTTCGGTGCAGCGGGAGGTGGCCGTAGGCGTCGGTGTACCGCCGAAGACGGGTGATGCCGCGCCGGCCCGGATGGAGCGCCAGCATCACGCGCAGATCCTTCTCCGTGACCGCCCCGGAGCGCAGCGCGTTGCGGACGAGCCGTGCGGCGTTGCGCTCCGTTCGCTGTGGAAGGAGGTCGAGGAGCGCGCGAGCGGGGCGCACGGACGGAATCCCGTGGATCTCGCCAATCTCGATGGAGGCGAGCCGCGCGGAGCGGTACACGACGAGCCCCGGGTGATGGACCCGGCCGCCGTTCCCGAGCCGCGTCACGGTCTCATGGTCGAACTCCCAGTCGTCGAAGCCGGCAAGACGCGCCAGGCTCGCGTGGCTGAGGCGTGTGCCCGGCTCGGTGAGCACCGCCGCCCAGCAGCGCTGCCGAGGCGTCAGGCCGGCGTGGCCTGTGGCATGAACGCCGTGGTGGATCTCACGCAACCGGCGCACCGCATGGCGCGCCTTGGCCTCGCTCCAGCCCGCGTGGCGCAGCTGCCACGTGCCGAACATTCCCTCCTGCCGAAGCAGCAACGCATCGAAGTCCATGCCCTCCAGAGGCGCGGGCGAGCCAAGAATCGCCCCCCAGCGGCGCCGAACGTCTGATCACCGTTGCTATAGCGACGGTGATCA
>CAMCUD010000078.1 GCA_945878865.1 Bifidobacterium breve
GGTCGGCGATCCGGCGCAGGCGCGGCCGGCTGCCGCGGCCGTCCTCGATGGCGACGATCCGCAGGCGGCGGTCGGCGGTCGGGATGACGGCCCGGTCGTGGGCGTCGAGATAGAAGTAGCCGCCGCCGCTGACATCGGTCAGCTCCGCCGCGTTGGCCCGAGGGCGCGGGGGGAGGTCGCTGGTCGCCAGGGGCGCCAGCGTCACGGGATCCATGACGGTGAGGGACGGGCGGTCCAGCCGGACGCACACCGAGACGAGCCGGCCGCGCCGATCGAACGTCACGCTGCCGCATTCGCCGCCGTAGAGCGCCGAGCGCACGCGCGGGCTGCGTCCGAGCGGGCCCGGGCCAGGATTGGCGTCGCTCATCCACGCGTCGTCGTGGATGTTGTTGAACGGGGCGGGCGCCAGGTGGGGGTGCTGCGGCGCCGCAGGCGCGGCGAACGGGTTGGGTAGGGCAGGCGCCCCGGCGAACGAGGGGACCGCGCCGCCGGTCGACGAGGACGGGATCGCCGGCCACGCCGACGCCGCCACGGGCCAGACTACGGCGCACAGCGGAACGAGGAGTGCTGCGAGGCGACGATGCACCGTCGCGCAGCGTAACGCGTCAGCGGCGGCGATAGCGCGTGTTCGACGGGTCGAGCCCGAACAGGGACGAGTACCCGTTGAAGTAGATGCGCCGACCGTCGCTGATCACCGGGTTGAAGGCGCCGCGCCGCGTCTTCCACAGGGTCTTGCCTGTGTTCGCGCCGAGCGCCCACGTCGACTTCTTGCCGAGGTCGCTGAAGAACACCAGGTCGCCGATGACGCTCGCCGACCCGCTGATCTTCGATCCGACCTTGCGCGTCCACCGCTTTGCGCCGGTCTTGGCGTTCAGCGCATAGAACGTCCCGTCGTACGAGCCGATCCAGACGGTCGGCGGGCCGCCGGCGACCTGTCCGACCGCCGGTGAGGCGTAGACATAGTCGCTGGTGCGCGTGCGCCAGGCGAGCTTGCCGTCGCGACTGGCGAACGAGTAGACGTTGCCGTCGGTGTTGCCGATGTACACCCGGCCGTACGCAACGGACGGCGTGGAGTAGAACTGGCCGGCTGCGAGCCCGAAGCCCGCGCCCTTCGTGCCGGTGACCCAGACCTTCCGCCCGTCGCGGCGGCGGATCGCGTACAGGCGGCCGCTGTAGTCGCCGAAGTACAGCTTGCCGTCGGCGAACGCCACCGCGCCCTTCACGGCCTTCTTCGCCTTGAACGTCCAGCGGATCCGGCCGTTGTGGGCGTTGAGGTTGTAGACGGTCCCGTCTTCGCTGCCGAAGATGAGCCGGCCCCGGTCCAGCAGCGGGGAGGACTCCGCGCGTGACGGCAGCTTGCGCGACCAGCGGGTGCGGCCGGTCTTCATGGTGAGCGCCACGACGCGGCCGCCCTTGGTGCCCTTGCCGCGCTGCAAGAGGACGGCGTACACCGAGCCGCCGCCGCAGGCCGGGGACGACGCCGCCAGCGAGCCGAGTTTGCGCCGCCACTCGACGCGCCCGGTGAGGCGGGAGATCTTGTACAGCGCGCCGTTGTTCTTCAGCAGGTAGAGCGACCGGCGGCAGAGGACCGGCGTGAACTCCAAGAGGACCCGTCCGCGCTCCGCCCAGGCGGGGCGGAACGGCGGACGCAGCTCACGGTTGAGCGCGAGCAGGTGCGTGCGCGCCTTGTCGTACCCGTACAGCGGCCAGACGAAGTCATCGTCGGACGGGTGGCGCGCGGGCGGCTCGGTCGGGACGGTCTGCGTGGCGGTGGGCGGCGCGGTCTCGACGAACTCCACGTCGTCGTTGGAGATGTCCCGTTCACTGCGGAGCGCGACGAAGGCGACGATCCCGGCACCCGCCAGAACCGCGACCAGAGCGCCCAGCAGGACCCACCGCCACCGCCCGTGAGGCAGGCGAGGCATCAGACGGATGGTAGGAGTCGCGGCGGCTCGTCCCGCCGGGACGCGAGACTGTGGGGCGATGGACGACGTCCTGCGACACCTCGATGACCTGCCCGGCGGCGCGCGGCTGCGCGCGGCCGCGGCGGCCACGGACGTTCCCGCGTATCTCGTCGGCGGCGCCGTCCGCGACCTGCTGCTCGGCCGCGTGCCCCGCGAGCTGGACGTGGCCGTCGAGGGCGACCCGGCGCCGCTGATCGACGCGCTCGGTGGTGAGGCCGCCCGGCACGAGCGCTTCGGGACCGCGGTGGTGCGCGGCGAGGGCTGGTGCGTCGACGTGGCTCGCACGCGGGCCGAGCGCTACCCGCAGCCCGGGGCCCTGCCGGAGGTCGAACCCGCGGACATCGACCGCGACCTGCTGCGGCGCGACGCGACGATCAACGCCATCGCCGTGCCGCTGGCCGGCGGCGAGCCGGTCGCCGCCGACCACGCCCTCGCGGACCTGCGGGCCGGCGTGTTGCGCGTGCTGCACGACGCGTCGTTCCTGGATGACCCGACGCGCCTGTGGCGGCTGGCGCGCTACCGCGCACGGCTCGGGTTCGAGCTCGAGCCGACGACCGCCGAGCTCGCGCGCGATGCCGTGGCGGGCGGAGCCCTCGCGACCGTGTCCGGTGTCCGCATCGGCAACGAGCTCCGGCTCGCGGCCGCAGAGGCGGACCCGGTCGCGGCCGCCCGCTCAGCCCACGAGCTCGGTCTGGCGCCGTGGCTCGATCCCGACGAGGAACGGCTCACGGCCGCGCGTGCCCTGACGCCCGAGGAGGCGCGTGGCGACCTCGTCACGCTCGCAGCGCTCCTCGCGGCCGGGACCGGAACGGCGGTACTCGACGAGCTCGGCTTCACCGCGTCCGAGCGCGTGGTCCTGCTCGAGGCGCTCGCGGTGCGCCGGGGCCGCAGACATCCGGCCGGGCCGCGTCCTTCGCAGATCGCCGCGGCGTTCCGCGGCCTGCCCGTGGAGGCTGTCGCGCTCGCGCCCGCTGCCGACGCGGACGCCGCAGCGCGATGGCTCGGCGAGCTGCGGCACGTCGGGCTGTCGATCGACGGTGCCGACCTGCTCGGCGCCGGCGTGCCGCAGGGCCCCGAGGTCGGCGTGCGCCTGCGGACCACGCTCGACGAGGTCCTCGACGGTGTCGTCGGGCCCGACCGCGCCGCGCAGCTGGCCGCCGCGACACGGGGCACGGCGGACACCGAACCGCCCGGGGACGGGGACTAGGATCGAGCCATGCCGACGACCCTCGTTCCTGCGCTTCCCGCGCCGTTTCGCTGGGCGGGCGACCACGTCGCCGTCGAGCTCGGCGGCGACGTGCACGCGCTGTTCACCACGCGCCGCGGGGGCGCGGCGACGGGTGCGTACGCCAGCCTTGATCTGGCGATCGGCGACGGCGGTCACGACCGCGCGGCGGTCGAGGAGAACTACCGGCGGGTCGCGGACGTCGTCGGCGTACCCCGCGACCATGTCGTCCAGGGCCGCCAGACCCACGAGAGCCGGGTGGACGTCGTCGACGGCCCGCGGGAGATCGTCGACGGCGTGGACGGGCACGCGACCGGCCGTCCCGGGATCGCGCTGCTCGTGCTCACCGCGGACTGCCTGCCTGTCGCGCTGGCCGCGGACGGCGCCGTCGCGATGGTGCACGCCGGCTGGCGCGGCCTCGCAGGCGGGATCCTGGCCGAGGGCGTCCGCGCGCTGCGCGCCGCCGGGGGCACCGGCCCGATGACTGCGGCGATCGGCCCCGGGGCGGGTGGGTGCTGCTACGAGGTCGGCGACGAGG
>CAMCUD010000079.1 GCA_945878865.1 Bifidobacterium breve
GCCGAGCGCCTCTCCGAGGTGGCCGGCCGAGAGGTCTGGCTCAAGCGCGAGGACCTCAACCACACCGGCTCGCACAAGATCAACAACGCGCTGGGGCAGGCGCTGCTGGCCAAGCGCATGGGCAAGCAGCGGATCATCGCCGAGACCGGCGCCGGCCAGCACGGCGTGGCCAGCGCCACCGCGTGCGCGCTGCTCGATCTCGAGTGCATCGTCTACATGGGCGCCGAGGACATCCGCCGCCAGCAGCCCAACGTCCAGCGCATGGAGCTCCTCGGCGCGTCCGTCGTCGGCGTCGAGTCCGGGGCGCGGACGCTGAAGGAGGCGGTCAGCGAGGCGATCCGCGACTGGGTCACGAACGTCGCGACGACGCACTACATCATCGGCTCGGCCGTCGGCCCGGCACCGTACCCGGCGATCGTGCGCGAGCTGCAGCGCGTCATCGGCGACGAAGCCCGGACCCAGATCCTCCAGCGCCGCGACCGGCTGCCCGACCGCGTGCTCGCGTGTGTCGGCGGCGGCTCGAACGCGATCGGCACGTTCGCCGGCTTCTACGGCGACCCGTCGGTCAAGCTCATCGGCATCGAGGCCGCGGGGGAGGGGATCGAGACGGGCCGCCACGGCGCGCCACTGACCGTCGGCGGCCAGTCCGGCGTGCTGCACGGCGCGCTCTCGGCGATCTTGCAGTCGCCCGACGGGCAGATCCTCGAGGCGCACTCGGTCAGCGCGGGCCTGGACTACCCGGGCTCCGGCCCCGAGCACGCGTGGCTGCGCGACGAGGGCCGCGCCCGCTACGTCGCCGTCACGGACGCGCAGGCGCTCGCGGCGTTCCGCGAGGTCTCCCGCCTGGAGGGGATCATCCCCGCGCTCGAGACCGCCCACGCCTTCCACCACATCCTGCACGGCGACGGGGAGGGCTCCGAGCTCGACCTGCTCTGCCTGTCCGGGCGTGGCGACAAGGACCTCGCGGAGGTGCTGGCCCGTGGCTAGCGCGCCGGCGAGCACGAACGCGGGCGCAGAGCGGATCGCCGCCGCGTTCGCCGCCAAGCGCGGCCGCGCCGCGCTGATGCCGTACCTCATGGGCGGGTTCCCGGACCTCGAGACATCGCGGCAGATCGGCCTGGCGTACGCCGACGGCGGGGCCGACCTCATCGAGCTCGGCGTGCCCTACAGCGACCCGCTCGCCGACGGGCCCGTCATCCACGACGCGGGGACGAAGGCGCTCGCGGCGGGCACGACGCTCGACGGCGTGCTCGACGTCTGCCGCACGCTCTCCGAGCGCGTGCCGGTCGTGCTCATGCTCTACATCAACCTCGTGCTCGCGCGGGGGTATGACGCCTTCGTGGCCGCCGCCGTGGAGGCGGGCGCCAGCGGCCTCATCGTTCCGGACCTCCCGCTCGAGGAGGCGCCCGACCTGCTGGCCGCCTGCGACGCCGCGGGCCTCGCGCTCGTGCCGCTCGTGGCACCGACGACCCCCGACGCGCGGCTGCGGGACATCGGCGAACGCGCCCGCGGCTTCGTCTACACGGTCTCGGTGGCCGGGACGACGGGGGAGCGGACGGGCTCGAAGGAAGGCTTCGCCCCGATCATCGAACGCGCCCGCGCGTCCACGTCGGTGCCGGTCGCCCTGGGCTTCGGCATCGCCACGCCGGACGCCGCCGCCGCGGCCGCCGACGCGGGCGCCGACGGCGTGATCGTCGGGTCCCGGCTGGTACGCGAAGCCGCCGAGGCCGATGACCCGGCCGCGGCCGTGCGCCAGGTCGTCGCCGACCTCGCGGCGGGGCTGGCGGGCTGACCGCAACCCGCGGGACGGATCGCTAGGATCCGCGCCATATGGGACTCGTCGTCGCCTCCACCTTCGGCCTCGTCATCTGGCTCGTGCTCTGGTCGCTCGGGGCCAAGTCGCTTGACGCCTTCCTCATCACGGTCACGATCGTGCTGATCGCCGCCGCGGTCCACATGGGCAAGACCTACCTGCCCAACCGCGACCTCATCGACGAGTAGTCGCGCGCTGCTCTCAGGCAGCTCTCAGACTGCTCCCGGGAGGCGCTGACACGCACCGCCGATGGTGCGCGCATGCCGCCTCCCGCCACCGTCCTGCTCGTCGCCCCGCCGGGGCGCGAGCGCGACGTCCTCGCCGCCGCGCTGACCGCCGGCGGCTTCCGGGTCGGCACCGCGGAATCGACCGCGGGCGCGCTCCTCGGGCTGGCCGGCCGCTCCGCGCACGCCGTGGTGCTCTCCGCGCCGGACCTCGACGCGTGCCGGCGCATCCGCGATGCCGATCCGCGGATCGGCATCATCGCGGTGGCGTCGCGCGACACGGTCGACGACCGGATCGCCACGCTGACGGCCGGCGCCGACGACTGCCTGACCCGGCCGTACGCCGCGCGTGAGATGGTGGCCCGTGCGCACGCGCTCACCCGACGGATGATCGCCGGGGAGACCGACGAGCTCGCCTACGCCGATATCCGGATCGACCCCGACGCGCATGCCGTGTGGCGTGGAGACCGCCGCCTCGACCTCACCGCCACCGAGCTGCGGCTCCTCACCCGGCTGCTCGAACGCCCGGAGGCGGTGCGCACGCGGCGGGAGCTGCTGCTCGGCGTCTGGGGCTACGACCCGGGGCCGGCGTCGAACTGCCTGGGCGTCTACATCGGCTACCTGCGGCGCAAGCTGGAACTCGCCGGCGAGCCGCGGCTCGTGCACACCGTGCGCGGGGCCGGCTACGTCCTGCGCGCAACCGAAGAGCTTCGTAAGAACGGCTCGTCTGCCCTGACGACCGGCGCCGATCGGCGTCTCATCCCGCAGTTCTGTCCCTCATCCGAAGGAGCGAGATGACCATCAGCACGAAGGCCGGCGCGGGCGCGCTGGCCGCTTCCCTCGCGCTCGCCCTGCCAGGCGCCGCGCTCGCCGACGGCGGCCCGGGCGGCCCCGGGCGCGGCGGCGACCGCGCGGTGCCCTCACGGGTCGCCACGAAGTTGCGGACCGCCGACCGAGCGCTGGACCGCGCCGCCGACAAGGCCGCGGACGGCGACTCCGCCGGGGCCGCGACCGCGCTGGCGACCGTCCGCAGGTCGCTGGCCTCGGCGCTGAAGGCCGGCCAGAAGCGCATCACGGCAAGCGGCGGGCGCGCCGGTGTCGCGTCGGCGAACGTCCTGGCCCGCACCGACGATCACGTCGTGACGGAGACGGCCGCGCTGTTCGACGAGGCCGACGGGACGCTGACCGACGCCGCCGCGACGACGCTCGACGCCGCGCTGGACAACCGCGACGCGGTGATCGCGTCGATCGCCGCGCTCGACGACGACACGAAGGCCGACTACGAGGACGTCCTCGGCCGCATCGCCGATGACGCCGACGAGGAGACCGACGACCTCAACGAGACGCTCAGCGACGACACGCTGACCGACGCCGGCAAAGCGGCGGTCCAGGCCGCGCTGACGCAGATCGCCGCGACGAAGGCCGCTGCCGAGGCGCAGGTCAGCGCCGACTCGGGCAACAGCTACACCAGCGACGACGGCTACGGCACGGGCACGGCGGCGTCGGACGACGACGGCGACTGCCCCGGCCGGGGCGGCGGGCGCGGCCGCGGCGCCGACGGCGCGGCGCCCCCGGCACAGACCGGGAGCTACGGCCAGGCGTAGGACCCCGACGGCCGGCGGCGACCGCCTCCTTCTCCCCGCCGCCGGCCGTCACCCCATCCACCATCCGCATCCC